>JBAXNG010000001.1:0-351536 GCA_037133875.1 Verrucomicrobiota bacterium
TGGTGCTTGGTGCTTGGTGCTTGGTGCTTGGTGCTTGGTGCTTGGTGCTTGGTGCACGCCGTGCGAGGGAACGCAATCTCACGGGAACGAACACGGGCCGATCCTCGGATATACGAGCGATTCTCGCTATTAGCCGAACGGCTATCCCAAATATTTCATTGGCTCAAATTTTGCCGAAGGCCTAGCTGGCATACTGCTTTGGAAACGCCCTCCTATTTGGTGACGCACTCCTAGGAAGACCGACTCAACCAGCACAGCTTCGAGAGTGCCCTGGCCTACAAGCCTCTCAAAGATCACGAGACCCTCCGACATGATCTGTTTTGCGCGACTGCAGTCGAACGTTTCGATTCGCGCGCTTCGAGCCACACTCGTTGCCGAATGGAACAGCAAGCCGATCGAAATTTGTGTACCTCTCATTGGCGGCAAGCGTGACACTCACCTGATTAGAAACTCTAACACCGGCAACCACCAACGCGTCCGTGTTTACCGATCCACCTTTTACTAAGGAGAATCGGCGAGTGGGGGTGTTTTGTTTCATGCTTTCCGGTAAGGCATGACCGATTTTCGCATGCATTTGACCGGTGGTCTCATGGGCGGAGATTTTTCTTAAGCCTAAGGTCGGGAGTCGTCGTACTGACGCGTAGCGGCAATGCAGCCTCTCCGCCCGAAGTACCCAAAAAGGAAACTCCTGCATTAGTATGAAATTGAATTCGAACAGTTTTGCCGCCGGTATTCTATCGGTTGCTATCCCCCTTTCGCCCCTTGCCGTGGCGCCCTCTTCTAAAGCCGCCGAAGCCCCTAACCTCGTAGCCACTCGAAAAACGGAGGCTGCCCCGGTAATCGTACGCCAACCTGTTGGAGGAATTTCCCAGCAAGGCACCGATGTCTCCCTGAACATTGAGGCCACGGGAAACACTCTTACCTACCAATGGTTCAAGGACGGCCTAGTGCTTCCCGGAGCCACTTCATCGACGTTGGCGCTCACCTACCTGAGGCTCATTAACTCGGGACACTACGCGTGCAGGGTATCGAATTCCACTTCGACTGTCCGGAGTCGCTCCGTGTTATTGAAAGTGACGGAGCCTGCTCCGGTAGTCGTGCGGCAACCTGTTGGGGGAGTTTTCCAGCAAGGCAGCGATGTCGCCCTTAACATTGAGGCCACGGGGTCCGCTCTTACCTACCAATGGTTCAAGGACGGCCTCGTGCTTCCGGGCGCCACTTCACCGACATTGGCGCTCAGCGCCCTAGGCCTGACTGACTCGGGACACTACACGTGCAAGGTCTCAAATTCCACTTCGACTGTCCGGAGTCGCTCCGTGTTACTGAAAGTAACGGAGGCTGCTCCGGTAATCGTGAGACAACCTGTTGGAGGAGTTTTCAAACAAGGCAGCGATGTCGCCCTTAGTGTTGAGGCCACGGGGACCGCTCTTACCTACCAATGGTTCAAGGACGGCCTCGTGCTTCCGGGCGCCTCTTCGCCGACATTGGCGCTCAAACAGTTCATCGATGCGAGCTCGGGAATCTACGTTTGCAAGGTATCGAATTTGAGCAAAACAACCAGCAGCCAACCTGCCAGGCTCAAGGTGTTAGAGAAGCCTGCGGCTTCCGATCGGGTAGCCAAGGGCACCCCCAATTCACCCACGCCGGTGCCAGCAACGCCTGAGGCCGTTACCCCCAAGGCTTTGGGTTCCTTGAATGTTATGGCCGGTGGAAGTGGCTATTCTTCAGCACCCACGGTCGTACTCACTGGCGGAGGCGGAAGCGGAAGCGGCGCGACGGCCATTGCGGAGATTAATGCCGAAGGGCAGGTCATATCGGTGAAATTAGTGAATCCCGGGTCGGGATATGTTCAGATTCCTAACGTGATACTCGTCAACGGGGGGGGAGAAGGGGCGGTGATCCAGGCGTCGTTTGATGGAGCGCCCAAAGAGATCAACCTGGCCGAGCTGCCCGGGATCGATGTGATATCAGGCGGACAAGGGTACACCAGTGCTCCATCTGTGATGCTTTTTGGTGGGGGCGGCAGCGGGGCCACGGCGGTGGCCAGCATCAATCAGGATGGACAGGTTACTGGCGTGCGGCTCATTAGTCCCGGTTCTGGTTATACCTCACTCCCTTCGATCTTCGTGACGGGTGGCGGCGGCGAGGGCGCCATTATTTCTGTCCTCGGGAACACCGCTCCATCTGGCGATTAGTACGAAAGACTCTCGCCCGGTTCGCTAAGTGACCGGCCACAACAGATCCGAATACAGCGACTGGATGCTTTCCAGTCGCTGTAATTTTTTACCGGTGGATCCTGCCCATGGGAGTACGCGGGTGCTTTGGCTAAACAGTCAGAATCGTGAGCGGTCCTAGGTGCAGGATCGCAATCGGAAGAAGGTCCACAGCACCGGAGCCAGCCCCCGCCACAGCCGGAAAAGCCTCTTACAAGACAAAGGCATACACCCATGCTGGGGCCTTGGGTAACCCCGACGGACTTTCCTGTTCTGCCACCTAGTAGGCAGTACCACGCACAATGACACTCCAGGTCGACAGGTGTTCGGAGCGCCAACGGCGCGGTCTATCGTAGCCCAGTCCAGAACGAGGCTTTGCGAGTGCCGGGCTGGGTTTCGGGTGGGTAAAAACAATCCCAGGCCTGAAGGGCCGGCCTAATTCTCCCCTTCGGGGCTTCGCTTTTTTGTCCCCTTTCCTGGGGCGTCGCTCGCAAAGCTCGCTGTGCCCCAGGCTAAAATCAGGCCGCGCCTTTGGCGCTCCGGAGTTCGCCGGTGGGGAGTCCAGATTTGCCCGATGTCAGTCTCTCTGGCTGGTTCTGCCACCTAGAGGCGTTTGGCGTACTCGGACGGAGGCCAGCCGATCACTTTCTTAAACGCATTCGAGAAAACAAAAGCGTTCTGATATCCTACAGCCTCTGCGATTCGTGCCACGGTCCAGCGGGTGCTCAGGAGCAGTTCAGAAGCGCGTTTCATTCGAAGGTGGATCAAATGATCATGAGGAGAGCGACCAGTTGCGGAACGGGACAAACGTCTCAGTTGCTCAGGACTGAGTGTAGCGATTCTCGCCATATCGGAGAGGGTCCATGGCTGCGATAAACTTGCTTCGACCAAATCCCACAGGCGTACAACCCGAGGATCCGGAGCACGGCTGTTTCGAAATTCCCCGACACAGGTTAGAATAAGGTCGGCCCACGATTTTAAAGTAGAGGGCGAAGAGCCACCCGCCATGGCCGCAGAACGAAGCCCTTGAACGGCATGCCCGAGAGGTTCGGCATTCCAGTCGGTGACCACCTGCATCCGAGCCGAGGCACCCGTGAGCAACCCTGAGCCTTTGGCCATTCGCACCCAACAATGGGACCACGGTTCTGAGCTTGCTGTGTAAAAGGCATTGAGAATTCCCGGCATCAAAAGTACCGCCTGCCCCGGCGCACAGTCCGTCCATTTTCCATTCAAGAAAACGCGTCCCATCCCTTTGATGGTGGCCATAAAGTACGCGCCGCTGAGTTTCGTTCGAACAATTCGATAGGGAGCCGATGCGGTCAGAACCCCCGCGTGAGCGATGCCCAGAGTACCCAGAACCGGGACAACCGCGGCGTCTTTCAACCATGCGCGATCCTCGAACCGTTGTGCTTGGACGCCTAGTGTGACTGTATCCGCGGGCCGAACGTCAGTTTCCTCCAGCAGCTCTATCTGCGACTGGCTAAGGAGTGGATCTTTCATGGGGCGGCGAGTGAGACATCGGAAGGCCTCTTTTAAAGATGCTAACCCCGGACGAGGAGTTTTCGTATCATCCTTTTGAGGGAAAGAATGACCGTTTTTCGTATGCCTATGGCTGGCGGGCTTATGGCCGTTGAGGTTGTTAAAAGGTAAGTTCAGCAGATGAAACTTTTGGCCTCCCCAGCGAAAATGTTCCGCGTAGTTCTGTGGCAGGGTGTGTTCAAATGGGGAGGATTATCCCTGGCTATGTCATCGGTTGCTTGGGGGCAAGATGTGAAGTCCCAAGTGGCTTCACAGATAGAGTCGCATTGCATGGATTGTCATGATGAGGACACTCACAAGGGGGGATTAGACTTCAATAAAGTAGCGCTAAATTTGGGCGATCGGAAAAATCGGGAGAAATGGATTCGAGTGTATGATCGGGTCAAAAATGGCGAGATGCCTCCACGCTCCCAGGATCTAGGCCAATCGGAGCGTTTGGCTCTTTTAAAAATGTTAGACGGTTTGATTCTCCCAACCGATCGCACTGATGTTGCTCAAAACGGGAGGGCACCCATCCGTCGGTTGTGCCGGGATGAATACCAGCAGAACTTGCGAGACATTCTACATCTCCCGCATCTCGATATACTCGCCATGTTACCGGAGGATAGAGAGGGACACCGGTTTAATAAGACAGCGGATATGCTGGATATGTCGCGAGTGCAGTTGGATGCATATCTCGATAGCGCCGACTTTGCCCTTCGTTTGGCATTGGGCAGTAAGGATCCTGCGCTTGAGCGAAAGAGTAAAAGAATTGTCGGCACGGATCTATTTCCATTCACAGAGACGTTTGGACAGCGACAGGCGATGTTCTTTGCGAGAGAGAATCGCGCTATCGAGTGGGGGCCGTTATTAAAGGAGAATAAAAACGCAGTCGCGGATGCAGCGACTGATGAAACGATCGAGATGGCTCTCTTTCGGTCTGCTAGCTGGCCTTATTATGGGGTTCCGAAAGGTTTTAAGGCACCACAGGATGGAAATTACAAGGTGCGCATTTCTGCCCGGGCTGTTCTTCAACAACCGGGATATACGTTTGTTCCCGCAAAGGCACCCGTGCCTATGACCTTCCGTGTAAGGAAACCTACCGGCGTGGATATTATTAACGAGGTTCATGCGGATGGCGGCATCCTGGATATCCAGCCAACACAACAGAATTACGAGACTATCCTCCATTTCAAGCAGGGGGAATTTTTGGAGTACAGTTTGCTTGGTTTGCCGATGCCAATCGCCATGAATCCCAATAACGCCGGACAAGTGTTCCGTTACCCTCCGTTTCCCGAGGGCGGACAGCCAGGGATTGCGTTTCAATGGATGGAAGTGGAAGGCCCCTTGTCTGAGGAAAGCTGGCCGGCTCCGTCTCAGCGGGTTTTGTTTGATGATCTGGGGCTAGTCCCCAACCCAGAGGAGCCTAAGAAAGAGGCTTGGCGGTTATTAAAACGCTTTGTTCAACGAGCGGCTCGGGAGCCTGTCGAGGATGAGGAGTTGCAACGTTTCGAGGCCTTAATCGAGATACAACTTTCAAAAGGTGAATCTTTCCAGGAAGCCATGTTGAGTGGCTATAAAGCCTTTCTAGCTTCCTCGCGGTTCGTCTACCTCCGAGAACCCGGAGGCATTCATGACCAGTATGCTATCGCATCTCGTCTTTCTCATTTTCTTACCAATTCGCGGCCGGATGCCCCATTGGTGGACTTCGCAAGAAATGGACGTCTCAGGGATCCTTTAATTCTACAACAGGAAGCGAATCGATTAATGGGCTCGACGGCTTTTGACTCATTTGTCCGCTTGTTTACAGACTATTGGCTGAATCTACGATTCATCCGGCGAGACGATCCGGATATCCGCTTATACCCGGAGTATCGCTTTGACGAGTATTTGGTAGAAAGTATGGAGCGGGAAACGCGTACGTTTTTTGCGGCGATGCTGCGGGAGAACCTGCCTGTAACCACTCTGGTCGACTCGAATTTCGTCTACGCCAATGATCGATTGGCCAAACATTACGAACTACCTGCTCTCACTGGCGCCACACTACAAAAAGTCGCGCTTCCGGAAAATAGTCCGTGGGGTGGATTGCTTACTCAAGGGGCTATTTTAAAGGTAAGTACAGATGGCACCCGCAGTTCTCCGATAATACGTGGCGCGTGGGTGATGGAACGTTTGCTGGGAGTGCCACCACCTCCTCCTCCCGTCAGTGTGCCTGCTGTAGAACCGGACACCCGAGGAGCGAAATCCATTCGAGAGCTTTTGGCATTACATACCAAAGAAGAATCGTGTGCTAATTGTCATGCGAAGTTCGATCCGGTGGGGTTGGCGCTGGAAAACTTCGATGTCTTGGGCGGTTGGCGGACCCGTTACCGCGAATTGGGCGGCAGTGACCGGGTTAAGGGCATTGATCGCGCAGGGCATAATTTCGAATATGCGTTAGGAACAGCTATTGATGCTGCGGGAACGCTGGCGACAGGCGAATCCTTCCATAACATTCATGATTTAAAAACCATCTTGCTGAATAATCCACGTCAGCTTGCGTCGAATCTCGTAAATCAATTTGTGATTTATGCCACCGGCGCTCCCATCAGGTACTCTGAACGGAGCGAATTGGAAACTATCTTGGATAGCTGTAAAACTAACGGATACCTTTGCGGCGATTTAATGCTGGCATTTATTAAAAGCCGTATTTTTACAGGCGAGTTACAACCCAACCATTACACGCAAACCAATTATGAAAGCCCCCTACATCGCTAATCTGGTTTCTCGTCGCCGATTTCTTCAAGGCGCGGGCGTTATGCTTGCATTGCCTTTTTTGGAGTCATTCAGGCCTCTCTTTGCACGCGCGCCTCAAGGCAACTTACCTCGGCGCTTACTCGCAATCTCAAACAACCTGGGTTTTGTACCCAAAACCTTTTTCCCTGAAAAGGGCGGTAAAGATTACGCACTATCACCGACACTGACTCCATTCGAAGATATTAAGAATGAATTGAGCGTATTCAGTGGAATGTCACATCCGGACGTTAAAGGTGGTCATAGTGCAGATAATTGCTTTTTAACTGCAGCACGAGGCCCCGCAAAAAGTGGGTTCCGGAACTCAATATCATTAGATCAATATGCCATAGAAAAACTGGGGCAACTCACCAGATTTCCAACACTGAATCTAGGGGTCAATATCGACAAAGCCAATCGCAGTATGTCCTGGACTCGTGACGGAGCATTGTTACCTGCAGAGGATAGTGCACTCGCAGTATTCAGACGTATGTTTCTTCAGGGTGATGCTGATGCGATGAAAAAAAGGATTAAAGCCCTGGATGAGCGGTCTAGTATCTTGGATGTATTATTGGATCACACCAAAAAGCTAGAACGAGAACTCGGCCAGGAAGACCGATCCCGACTCGATCAGTATTTAACATCCGTACGAGAGGTGGAAGAAAGACTGTCCACCTCTCGAACATGGGAACTGAGAGAGAAACCCGGTACGAAATTTTCTGCTCCCGAAGATATTCAGGACAAAAAAAGGATCTTTGAGAAGCTTGAGCTTATGCTGCAAATGGCATGCCTTGCATTTGAGTCGGACTCTACTCGTATCGTAACGCTGATGGTTGATACATTTTCTACACCGGCTTTTAATATCGGCGAAGGTGTTATTACAACCGAGGGATATCACGGACTTAGCCACCATAGTCAGGAACCCGCAAAATTGAGGCAATTGGAAGAGGCGGATAAAAAACAAATGCAGATTCTGGCGAACCTTCTACGGCGATTAATGGATACTCAGGAAAACGGACACCGTCTCTTGGATCAAACTGCGATTGTCTATGGAACTAATATGGGCGATGCCAATCGGCATGATAACACCAATCTTCCAATAATCGTTGCCGGAGGAGGCATGAAACATGGCGCATACCACGCGTTAGGTTCAGGAAATGAGGTCCCATTGTGTAATCTATTTGTTTCCATTCTACAGAGCCTCGGAATTGACGAGGATGTATTTGGATCCAGTAAAGGCTCATTAAATCATCTTCTGCTTGCCTAAAGACCATTTACCCCTGCGTCTCAAACCAGTGCAATATTGGGACCAGCTTCGATTCCCACTCGATGCCGAATGAAACCGCAAACCATTCGCACCAAGCTCCCGTTTTCCCGAAATAGATTATGCGGTGCTATTTTATAGCCAGCGGGTATCCGGAAACGTACCCCAGCACACGTACCCCTCATTTCGCGGCTCGTCCTCTACGCGAACGGCATCTACAACGAATGCCTCCTCCCTTAATTCGCGTATGTCCCCGCCCCTCTCCGGAACACGTCGCTGGTGTTTTACGCTCCTCCTCTGCGCGTTAGCCGCATCGTGTGAATACAAGGGCATTGCTCAGGACCCCAAACAAACTCCTCTCGCCGAACTGCAGGCCCTCACCCGGCGCGATCTCCCCGATCTCACCCCCGTTCGGGTTCGCGGCGTAGTTTCAGTCGTAGACGAGGGGCTTCTCACCTCCCCCGAAAACCTGAAACAACCCCGCTACTTCTATCTCGAAGATGGGGATGCCGCGATCTGGGTCTCCATCGACGGCGCCAAAACTAAAAAGCTTTGGGAAGGTTCCGGAACAGTTCTCGAGGAAATCCGGAAAGGACGCGAAATCGAAATCGACGGGGTTTTGTCCACCGAAGGTTATGCCCCCCGTATCCTGCCCCGAAGAATTCAGGTTCTCGGGGAAAAGGAATTGCAGCCCCCTCAGGACGCAGACCTCCACAACCTCTTCTCAGGCGGAATCCGTGCAAAACGCGTCCGCGTCTCCGGAGTTGTCCAGGACATCACCGAAGCAAACAACAAACGAGATTGGGTCATCAAAGTCGAAACGGGGCTCGGCCATTTTCTGACGTGGCTTCCCAAAACGGAGACATTTTCGCCCGCTAAACTTCTGGACTCACAAGTCCAGATTACCGGCGCCGTGGTAGCGTTAACCAATTGGCGTAAGGAATTTTTTGTGCCCCGGATCATGCCCGGACACACGGAAGACGTTGTGGTTACTCACGCCGCCCCAGTCGAAGCGTTTTCAGCCCCCAAACTCCCAATCGACCAACTCGACAGCTTCGTCCCGGGAGGCAGACCGTTGCACAGACGCAGTGTAGAAGGAACGGTAACCTACATAACGGACTCGTTTTTGATCATTCAGGAAGGCGCGTGCGCGATTCGCGTCGGCCTCAGCGCCCACCAATCGCCCAACGTCGCCGTTGGTGACAGGATCGGGGCCGCCGGTTTCGTTGATAAGAGCCGCGCAGTAGCCGACCTCACCGGGGCCGTTGTGCGAAGGCTCGGGCAAGGCACCTTACCCGCCCCCATTCAACTCACGATGAGTCAGATCCGCAATGACATCGCACAACTTACTCTTGGAAAGCCCGTCAAACAGTCCGCCGGTTACGAGGGGTTACTGGTTGAAATCACAGGGATCCTGCTCGACGTTCAGGTGAATCACAACGGCCCAGATCTGCTCGAAATAGATTGTGGCGACGCCATGACCACCGTCGCATTACGAGGTTCGGCCAAAGATCTCCGCGTTGGAAGTCTCCTGAGGCTCACGGGTATTGCTGAGTTGCAGTACCATTACTCGCCTCAAACAACGACGCCCACACGCCTCGATTTACTTCTGCGCGACCAGAACGATATCACCGTCCTCAAAGCGTCTTCCTGGTGGACTCCTGAACGGACTCGTACAGCTGCAATCGGCGTACTCGCACTTGCGGGGTTGGCGATCGGACTAGCCATCGTATTGGGGCGGATTGTGAAAAAGCGAACCCGCCAGTTAGCCCAAGAAATTCGCGGCCGACGCGACGCCGCGATCGAATTTGAGGCTGCGCTCCAGGAGAGATCGAGGCTAGCCGCCAACCTGCACGATACCGTTCTCCAGACTGTGACGGGGCTCGGACTTCAAATTCGGGCCTGTGGTTTAAAAGCCGAGCAACTCGACACGCCTTCGCTGGTGGAGCCGTTAAACATGGCGTGGAAAATCGCGCAACGCAGTCAGGAGGATCTCAGAAACGCGGTTTGGGCGTTAAACGCTCTGCCGGTAAAAGAGGAAAGTATCACCGAGGCGATTCGTACGGTGGCCCGACAGGTAACGGAAGGGCATCCGGTCAACGTATCGGTTGAGACAAGCGACCCGTTACCCCCCGTCGCAGACTTCGTCACAGGGAATCTTTTACTGGTCGTTCAAGAAGCCATTCACAACGCGATTAAACACGCTGATCCAACGGAAATCGAGGTGACGCTCAACGCTCTCAATCAGGGCACAAGATTGACCGTGTCGATACGAGATAATGGCGCAGGGTTCATAAGCGGGGCGCAACCCGGAACCAAATCGGGGCACTTTGGAGTCCACGGAATGAAAGAACGCATCAAACGTCTGGAGGGAACATTTCAGCTGGAAAGCCAGCCAGGAAAAGGAACCTGCATTCGTCTGGAAGTCCCCATACACTCGTTCGACACCGATCTCGCATGAGTAGCCCTCAAGTGAAGCACCCCATCCGCCTTCTGCTCGTCGACGACCACGCCGTTATCCGAGCGGGTCTCCAGAGTGTACTCAACGCGACTCCCGGACTTCTGGTCGTCGGAAGTGTCGATGATGCAAAATCGGCTCTGGGGGTCTTTGAGCAAAGCCAGCCCGACGTCACCCTGCTTGATATTCATATGCCGCTTGTCAGCGGGATCGAATGTCTCCGGCTGATTCGCAACAGATACCCCGAATCAAAGGTTCTCATGCTCACTTCTTCTGAGACGGAAGAAGATATCTTCCTGGCCCTCGAAGCGGGCGCGCTTGGCTATGTCCTGAAATCGGCGTGTCCCGAGGAGCTGATTTCTACGATCCATTCCGCCAGTCAGGGCAAACGTGTCCTCAGCGCCAAAATCGAGAAACGGATCGCCGAACGCGATTCCACTAATCTCTTAACAACACGCGAGCTGGAGGTGTTGAACTTTGTGCGCAAGGGATTATCGAATCAGGAAATCGGCGATCTGCTTCAAATCTCGATGCACACAGCAAAGGCGCATGTTGCGGCGTTGTTAAAAAAACTCGAGGCCACCGACCGCGCAGAGGCCGTCGCTCGGGCGTTTGAGCGTGGGCTCTTAAAACCATAAACCACTCCAGCCTTCCTCCAAAACTCATCGTCCGAGAGCCGGATGTTTCTGCGGTGTGCAAATGATAGAAAGCAGCCGCAACGAATCGCGCTGCGCACCTCGATCCGCTGATACGGCTCGAGAACCGATTCGGGAACATCGACCTGGCAACCTCAGAAGGATTCGACATGGATACCCGACGTGCGCTCGAGAAATGAGCAGAGAGCGGAGAGCAGCCATGTCCTTCAGCGAGCTTCGGAAATACAGACCATTAGATGCGTATCGGTTTTCTTCAGCTTACGTTAACCGCAAGCGTGCGAGGGACCGACGGACGTAAGTTTACATGCCGCGCTGAAAGACATGTTAATTTTTTAACATTCCATCTTGCTGGGGGTTCCTGCCTGGTGTTAATTTTTTAACATGCCTTCTGACACACACCAGCTGAGCCGCCGTGAGCGCCAAATCATGGACATCATCTTCGCCGCTGGCGAAGCCACTGCCGCCGAGGTCGCCGCCGCACTGCCCGGCGAGCCTAGCGATTCCACTGTACGCACGCTCCTGCGCATTATGGAGGAAAAGGGGCACCTGAAGCATCGGGAGGAGGGGCCTCGCTTCGTGTATCTGCCCATCCGCACACGCGCCGAGGAGAGCAAATCCGCGCTAAAACGTGTGGTGAAGACATTCTTCGAGGGGTCGTTCGTGGATGCTGTTGCCGCGCTCGTGGATACAGCGGACGGCAAGCTACCTCCCGAAGATCTAAAGCGCATCGAGGCCATAATCAGAAAAGCGAAATCCCAATAGTCCAAGCCCCCCATGAATACAGAAGCCTCATTTGCTCCGCTGCTCGATCTACTCCTGAAAAGCGGTGCACTCATCCTCCTCGGTACCGCCCTGCTCACAATGATGCAGAAGGCTTCGGCGGCAAACCGCCATGCCGTCTCCGTTGCCATTTTTGTCGCGTTGCTGCTGTTACCGTTCACGAAGCTCATGTCCGCACGCTGGTCGTATTCGCTGGATAAGCCAGCTGTTGCGGCGGTCAATGTCCGACTGCCGCTCGTCGCCGTGGGGCGAGACAGCAGTGCCCACACTTTCGCGCCCCCTTCCGAAAATGCCGCACGGACGGCGCATTCAACGCCGCGGGTGCCGATAGTGATCCCATGGAAAGCGATTGCCATCGTCGTATGGCTCATTGGGGCGACGCTACTGCTCACAAGGCGAACACTGATCGCGCTGAGACTGCGGGCCATTGTGCGCGACAGTTTTCCCATCGAGGACCAGCGACTTTGCGCGAAGGTGCGAGCGCTACTAGATTCGCTTGGTGGACACGCCGATGTGCGTGAATCCGATAGGTGCCCGGTGCCGATGGCTGCTGGTTTCTTGAGGCCCGTCGTGCTTCTTCCCGTCGAAGCACGGGACTGGAGCGATGCGTTCATTTCCTCAGCGCTGCGGCATGAGATCGGCCACATCCGCAGGCGCGATTGCACCACGAGGCTGCTCGCCGATGTCCTCTGCGCTCTCTACTGGGTGAACCCACTCGTGTGGCTCGCTTCGCGGCGGATGCGGCTTGAACAGGAACAGGCGTGCGATGACCTTGTGCTCAATTCCGGAGCACGCGCCGATGAATACGCGGGTCATCTCGTGGAGGTGGTGCGCCGGCTGCAAGGCGACCAATTCAGCGCACGCCACGCTCTCGCAATGGCGCAGCCTTCCACGCTGGAGACACGCGTACTGGCAATCATGGATAAAACGTGCAACCGCAACGCACACAGTTTACGTGGAGCGTTTATGGGAATCACCTTTGCCGCCGCGGCGCTTGTGCTTTGTACTGCCGCGCAGTTACAAGGGGCAGATGAGAAGAAGGCTGCAGAGCCTACCGTCGATGCTCAGAAGCCGCAGATGGATATAGAAGCGAAGTTCATCGAATTCTCCGGAAAGGCTGAAGATCTTCCTCAATTATTGAAGTCGGTTGCCGGACTGAAGGTCCCGGGTGTAGGCGCCGTTGTTCCGGCCAAGGCCGCTGACGCAGCATGGGAAGCGATGACGAAACTCAAGGGTGTCGATATGCTTGCGTCCCCGCGAATCACAATGGCTTCTAAACAAACTGGGAAGGTGGAAGTGGCCCACGAGATGCGCTACCCGACAGCCTGGGACAAGGACGAAGGAACCGGAATATGGATTCCCAAACGCTTCGACTCGAAGTTGGTCGGCGTAACTTTCGAGGTGACGGCAGAAGTGGGTACCGACCGCACTATAGAAATACACATGGTACCGGAGATCACCCGCTTCGTAGGGTTCATCGCCATCGGGGAACCAGATCCCAATAGACCGGACAACCAGCGCAAACAGCCCGTGTTCAGCAGCCGCAAATTCGACGCCGCGTTGACAATCGGAGACGAGCACACCGTCCTGCTTGGCGGCATCGAGAGCGAGGCTTACCAGAAAATAAAAGACACAAACTTGGGCACTGGCGATGTGCAGGAGCGCAAGGACCGCATCAAGACACAGCTCCTTGTGTTTGTCACCGCGCGTATCTCAAAGCCCGGTGGAGACACGACCTCTGTTACTGAACCGAAGCCGCTGGAAGTATTGGCTGACAAGATGAGCCTCGATAAGAAGACGGGCACGGTCACCGTGAGCGGAAACGTGACGGTCGAGACGCCGCAAGTGGTCATTTCAACAGCGGCGGCAGAGATCGCTTCGAAGAAACCGGGTGACGGTCTCGTCACGAGGCTGTGGAAAGTGCCCCCGAGTTTCTTCGACACGCTCCCGGGCGGGCCCGGTTCCGGAAAGGCTAATACGAAAGACGCTCTTGAAGCAAACGGCATCCAATTCGGTAAAGGAGCGACAGTGGCTTACGATGGCAAGAATCTGGTCCTCAGGAACACGCAGGAGCAGGTCGAGCTGATGAGCACACTCGTCGAACAGTCGTTAAATAATCAAAATGCGAAGTGGATTCTGCCGAGGGTGAATTTCCGCGACACCACACTGCGTGAGGTCGTGAACTTTCTCGTCGCCCAGAGCAGGATGCTGGATGCCGCGGCCGGGGGGGTGAACATCGTGGTCAAGGATGCACCCGCAATCGAGGACCTTAAGATCAATCTGGACCTCACGAATACCCCATTCGACGAAGTGCTACGTTACGTGGCGGCCCTAGCGAATTGTGAGTTGGTAAGGGAGGAGTTCGCATTTGTCCTCACCCCAATTCATACTGGGACAGCCCTCTTGAATCCAAAGAATGGCGGCGCGAAAGTACAAGATGCCTCTACTCCAGGCCATCCGTAATGGTGCGTCCAATGAGAAGCCGGGGCCGTTAGCCAAGGCAGGAATCATTCCTTGGATGACAGTTCCACTCGGTTTTATGCTGCCCCGCACATCAACCCATCCATCACAATGATTCCCCCTCGTTTTAATAAAGTGCTGCTAACCGCACTCGCCACCGCCCTCTTTCCCCTCGCTCTGAACGCCGCCGAGACCGATGGGTTCAAATCGCTTTTTAACGGCAAAGACCTTACCGGTTGGTCTGGCAACCCAGACCTTTGGTCCGTTCAAGAGGGTGTCCTTGTCGGACAAACCACCCTCGAAAAACCCACCAAAGGAAACACTTTCCTCGTCTGGAGCGGAGGCGAACTCAAAGATTTCGAGCTTCATGCATCCGTTAAACTCGAAGGCGGTAACTCCGGGATTCAATACCGCAGCAAAGATCTCGGTAACTGGACCATGGCTGGTTACCAGTGCGATATTCGCACCCCGGTATTCGATCAAAAAGATCCCAAAAACTGCCTCGGAAAAATCTACAGCGAAAAAGAGGGGCGCGGCCAAATGGCGTTAGGCGGCGAAAAAGTGGTCTTCGACAAAGACGGGAAAAAGAACGTCGTCGGTCAGGTGAACGAAGTGGAAAAGCTCACCAAGGTTCTAGAACAAGGCGAATGGAAGGACGTCGTAATCATCGCCCACGGCAACCATCTGACTCATAAGGTGAATGGCGAAGTGGTGTGCGAACTCACCGACGAAGACGAAGCCAAAAGGGCTCTCAGCGGCCACCTCGGTCTCCAAATCCACGCTGGCAACCCGATGAAAGTCAGTTTCAAAAACATCCAGATCAAGGAATTGAAATAGCCACCCTCTCATTCTAAAGAATCAGGGCCGAAGGAGACTCCCTCCCTTCGGCCCTTTTTTTGGTGGCACTGACAATGAAATACCTCCACGCATTTCTCTCTGCTCTTCTACTTTGCGAATCGATGGTAACTACGCTCAATGCGGCCCTCCCGTCATCGGAAGAGAACGCTACCGCGTTGCAATGGGTTGATAGCCATTTTTCATCACAGGCCGCTCTGCCCTTCAGCTTCAGCTTCGGTGGGAAATCTTCGAATCAACTCCTGCATGATTGGAAGCGCTCTGATGAGGTGCGCGAAATCGATACCCAGCGTCGCGAGCACACTCGCACTTGGTTGGATCCGGAGACTGGACTCCAAGTGAGGCTTCGGGCGACCGAGTATACGAGTTTCCCGGTTGTTGAATGGACGGTATGGCTGAAGAACACAGGCAAGACGGACACGGCCATACTGGAAAACATCCAGGCACTCGATGCGAATTTCGAGCGTGAGGCTACGGGTGAGTATATTTTGCATAGCGTGCGGGGCGACTCGGCTGTGGCGGAGAGCTATCAACCCTATGCACTCAAGCTTGAGCCAGACGCAGTGAAACGTTGTTCGCCGCCGGTCAATGGCGATAAGGTATCGGGCAAGTCATGCGACGGGCCGGATGGCTGGCCGTATTGGAATCTGCAAAAGCCCGGCAGTGGCGTGATCCTCGCCGTCGGCTGGCCTGGTCAGTGGGAGGCAAGTTTTTCGCGCGATCACGAGCGCGGTTTGCGAGTGAAAGCCGGGCAGCAGCTCACGCATCTGTTTTTGAAGCCGGGCGAGGAGATTCGCACGCCGTCCATTACACTCCTATTCTGGCAGGGCGAGGACGTGATGCGGGCACAAAATCTCTGGCGCTCCTGGTATCTTGCATATGTGCTACCGCGCACAGAAGGCCAGCCGCAGCCGACGACGACGCGAGTGACGTTGGGCGGCGCGATGAAGGACTGGTCAAAGATACAGGAGTTTATCGATGAGGGCATCAAGCCGGACATTTGCTGGCGCGATGCCGGCGCCGATAACACTTGGTGGCCGATCACGGATGGTCCGCCGAGACAGCCTGGGAAAGCCTGGCACAAAACCGGAACCTGGGAAATCGACAAATCGAAGTATCCGGGGGGGTTCAGACCGTTCAGCGACAAAGCGCGCAAAAACGGTATGCAGTTCATGCTTTGGTTCGAACCGGAGCGCGTAGGAGATCCCAATTCGTGGCTGGGCAAAAATCATCCCGAGTGGCTCATGCCCCTGCCCAGTATTGATATCGGCTCGGTGCTGAACCTTGGCGATGCTGCCGCACTGAAGTGGCTCATCGAGCACATTGACGGCATGGTGAAATCCGAGGGCCTGGATTGGTATCGCGAGGACATGAACGGCGGGAATTATGGCACTGCCTGGCGGAAGCACGATGCCCCAGACCGCCAGGGTATCACCGAAAACCTCTACGTGCAGGGTCACCTCGAGCTCTGGGATGAACTGCGCCGACGCAATCCGCATCTGCGCATTGATTCCTGTGCCTCAGGTGGCCGTCGTAATGACATCGAAACGATGCGACGTGCTGTGCCGCTGTTGCGCAGCGATTTCAATGCTAACAAAGAACATCCTCTCCTAATCGAAGCCAATCAATCGCAGACCTACGGACTCTCCTCGTGGTTGCCGTATCAGGGCGCGAGTCTGGGGTTCAAGACTGACAGCTATAGCGTGCGCAGCCACTATCTCACTAGTTTCGGCATCGTGTTGGGCGAAGGCTGGAGCAAGAACGCGCAAAAGCGCGAGGGAACCGTTCGCGGCTTTACCGAAATACGCCGCATCGCCCCGCTCATGCTAGGCGACTACTTCCCACTCACGCCCTATAGCTTAGACAAGTCTTCCTGGATCGCCTGGCAATTCCATCGCGCCGACCTGGATGAATCCGTCGTGCAGGTCTTCCGCCGTCCAGATGCCACAATCGAAACGTTGACCGTCAAGCTGAGCGGGCTCGATCCGCAACATCGCTACGAGATCGAGAACCTCGACAGCGGCAAAGAAGTTCGCACTGGCGAGGAACTCATGCGTGGATACAACCTCACGCTCCACGAGAAACCGGCTTCCGCAGTGCTCGTTCTGAAAGCGATTCGATGAGAGCCTATCCCCGATCCACTTCAACGGACGGCTTTGATTTTGCGTCAGCCATTTCGTGCGGTTTCGAAGCTAGGCACGGCACCCGATTCCCAACTCCGTTAGTCTTCCGGAGGCTCAACGAGCCACTAAACAAACACCCAACGACGAGCCTTGAGTTCGAATTGGGGAAGCGTCCCCCGGCTCACCTCCATCACCGGAATTCGAAGGGAAAAGGCCTTCTCAAAACCTTTTTCCAATTCCTCACACAACTGGGGGCGACCATCCGTCTCAACCTCCAAAGTCACCTCCACCATCGCCCCCTGACGCGCCACATTCACCCGATACTCCAAAATTCCATCAATCGACCGCACCACCTGCTCCACGGCTCCGGGATACAAATTCACCCCGCGCACAATCACCATATCATCCGCCCTGCCTAGAATCCCACCGACCAATTCGAGGCCGTCTTCAGTTCGCCGAGGACAAACCAAATCCCCCGTCCGATACCGAAACAAGGGCCAGGCACTACGGCCCAGCGGCGTCAGAACAAGCTCCCCAACCTGACCAGGCGCGACCGGTAAATTCGTTTCCGGGTGAAGCACCTCCGCCAAATACCGGTCTTCGAGTACCCGTAGGACGTTCGGTTGGCCCGAAACAGCAAACGCAACGGGCCCCACCTCGGTCATACCATAATGATCGATCACTTCGGCCTGAGGCCAAGCTTTGGCCAACTGGTTCCGGACGGCTGGCAGGCTTCCTCCAGGTTCGCCAGCGACTAAAATTCGGCGAACAGCCGCTTGGCTCAGATCCACGCCTTCCTTTCGAGCCACCTCCGCAAGGTGCAGCGCATACGTGGGCGTACAGCACAGGACTTCAGCCCGGTAATGCAGCAGAGCGTGTAAACGCGCCACAGTGGTTAAGCCACCGCCGGGAATACAGCGGAGGCCCATGCGGATTCCGGCTTCAAAAGCGGTCCAGAAACCCAAAAACGGTCCGAACGAAAACGCAAAATAGGCAGTCTGCCCGGGGGCAACCTGCGCCAACTCAAATCCGCGCCGCCAGTTCCCCAAAAGCCAATCCCAGCTTTCCGTCGTATCCACAACCGCCAACGGTCGCGCCGTGGTACCGCTGGTCTGGCAAAAATGAACGTACTGGGCCAGAGGCGCGCTCAGGTTGTTTCCGTAAGGAAGCGCCTCCGCTTGATCCAACACGAGGTCCTGTTTCAGGGTGAACGGCATCAGGGCCAGGAACTCCTCAAGAGAAGCCGGCACTTTACCGATTCGCTCAAAACGGCGTTTTTGAAAGAGGTTGGTCTCAGCGACCTCCTGCAAAAGAGGACTCAGTAGAGACCACTGCTGCTGGCGAATCAGGTCACTCACGAGACGGTCTCCTTGGTTAAATTGAGCGAGCAACAAGCAGGGCCAGTCAGAATCGGGCAGGCTTGAGAATTCATGGAGGAACGGAGGGTCGGAATTTGGGGGACCTGACTCGAGGGACATCGAGCGGATTCGAACACTAGACTTGGAGTGGTACGCGAAAAGGGGCCCGGACACAAACCTTAATACGTGTACGTACTAAGGTGGGCTCACTTTGAGCCGTTTGTCGTATAACGCCCAGCCAGTTCAGCCGTCGTTTTTTGCATCCGTTCCACAAAAGCCGGGGGATGCGTCACCCTCGCGTGCGCCCCAAATCCCAAAACCCAGCGTTCCACTTCCTCAAACCCCGAAAGCTGCAATTCCACCTCCACGGCTCCGCCCTTTAACTCGCGAATCTTCTGACTTTGATGCCACTGCCGATTCCGGACCAGCCCAGCCGCCCACGCATCAAATTCCACACGGACCTCCTCCGGTTCTCCTGCACCGCGAAATACGTTCAGGCTATGGGAGAGGTAAGAGGCCACCGAAAACTCCTCCGGCCGTTCAAACTGTTCCGGCTGCACCAGGGGCTCCCGGAGGCGAACTAGGGCGAAAGTCCGCATCTGCTTACGCCTCACGTCATAACTGAACAAATACCACTGGTTGTTAACACATCCCAGGTGATACGGGCGAACCCAACGACGTTCGTACCCTGAGGCGCCGAGCTTCTGGTAGCGAAACCGGAGCTCCCGACTCTCCCGCACAGCCTGGCCCACTTTGTCGAAGACATCCGGTTGAATATCCGTCGTCCCGGTATCTCGGAAGGAAAAAGCCTCGTCTAAATCCTCCAAGTTTACCGAAACTCGCCCCCGTAAAGCCTGTTCGATTTTTTGGCAGGCAGACCGGAGCGGTTGCTCAAAAACAGTCCCCCGATACTGCTGCAGCGCTTTTTGAGCGATTAGAATAGCGGCCAACTCCCCCTCACTTACGTCCAGAGGGTCGCTCAACGTCACGGGACCATCGAAATAGAATCCAAACCGCTGGGGATGATACACCACCGGGACCCCCATCTGATCCCGCATAAAGGTGATATCCCGCTGGATGGTTTTGGGACTGATCTCGAGTTTTTGAGCGAGTGTGCGGCAATTCGGATAATCACCGACCTCAATCAGTGATTTCAGATCGTACAACCGACGGAAAGGAGGCCTTGTAGCGCCCGAAGCGATCCGTTTCTGGTGGCTCCCCGGATCTCCCATTTTTCGACGTTCCCCCGGGTCAAGGGTCTAGCGAGACACGTCCCGATACTCGGGAATGACCTTTTCGGTACTCAAGACCTCGTTCTTTTCGTTTAACAAAATGACTTTGGGACGGTGGCCGACCGCTTCTTCCGTCGTGAACTGGGCAAAATTCATGATGGTCAGGCGATCTCCGATTTTTCCGAGATGCGCCGTAGCACCGTTGAGTTGGATGGCGCCGCTTCCGGGTTCTCCGTAGATGACGTAGGTCTCGAAACGAGCGCCATTGCCCATATTGCCTACGAGGATTTTTTCATAGGGAAGAAGGCCCACACGTTCCGCGAGATCAGAAGCGATAGTGAGGCTGCCCTCGTAATGGAGACTGGCACCAGTCACTGCGGCTCGGTGAATTTTCGACTTCAGGAGTGTCAGTTGCATCGGAACGCCAACGATTATTCCAGGCGCGCCAGATTTCAAGAACACCTCGTCTGACAGCCCGAGTAATTTTGCAGCCTTCTCGAATTCGGAGCCCCATATCACAGGAAAATGAGGCTTTCTCAGTGTAATTTGACGCTTTTCTGCCCCACTCGAGTGTGTTGCTTTTGCATTTTCAACTTGCTCCGGAGCCACTTCAGGCGTACGGGGCATTGTGTGAGATTGTTCGTAAGGACACTCTTTGCCTTTCGGGATCGCAGCCGAGAGTGCAACCGAGCCAGGGTTTCTGCTCGTGTACACGGAATTTCGTGTGCTCGGACAGAGCCTTGAACTGCGACCCAGAATAACCAGGGCCCGTCCGTGAGCTCCCCGGAGCCGGTCCCTAACCTGTTCCAATCTATCATACAGCAGTATCGAGTGAATCAGAGAATCCGCGCCCGCGAGGTGCGCGTGATTGTAGCCTCCTCCGGCGAGCAGCTAGGGATCATGAAAATCCAGGACGCTCTCAGAGCGGCCCAACAGGCAGGGCTGGACCTCGTAGAGGTCGCAGCAACCGCCAATCCCCCTGTGTGCCGAATTGTCGATTTCGGGAAATTTAAGTACGAAATTTCCAAACACGAAAAAGACAAGAAAAACGCCACAAGCAAACTCAAGGAAATCAAGTTTCGCGTTAACATCAGCGAAAACGATTACGAGACAAAGCTTCGTCACGGTGAGGAATTCTTGGACAAGAGCAACAAAGTTCGTGTCCAGCTGCAGTTCCGTGGTCGTGAAAACGCCCACAAAGAACTCGGGATCGCTCTGATGAAACGCATTGCTGAAGATCTCTCCCAAATGGCGAACGTGGAGCAACCGCCCAAACTCATGGGTAAATCCGTCACCATGACGTTGGCTCCGCTCCCCGTAAGCAAACGCAAACGTAAGTTTGCGAAGTCTCTCCATCTTCCGGAAGATCCCGGGATCGACGAGGATGAAGACGACGACTCCGAAGAAGAAGCTGGCGAATAACCGCGCTCGCAAAACCTTCCATCAAAAAGCCCGCACTCACCTGCGGGCTTTTTTTGTGCAACCACCCCACTGCACTACGGATGAATCTAAGATTGCGTCCTTACAATGCTTACTTAAATAACCATCACATCGATTCCTATACGCCTATGTCCCCTCGAATTTGCTCCCTTATTGCCGCCGCTTTCCTCTCCCCCATGTTGGCCCAAGCCAACCCAGTGTATGAGTTTTCCCCAAACTTCATCACTCCCCCTCCCAGTCTCGCGACTATCGGAAACGGACACGGCGAAATTCAGGTGGATTCCGCCGGCAAAATTTATGTCAGCGTCGAAGGCCAGGCTGGGGGCATCCAAGTCTACTCTCCTGAAGGAAAGTTCCTTCTCAATCTAAACCTTCCCGACACTCTCCACGGTTTCAGCATCCGTAAACAACCCGATGGAGAATTCATTTACGCTGCAGTTCTCGGTCAACAGAAGGTTATCAAGGCAACTCTCACCGGTGAAGTTGTACTCGAAATCCCCAAGTCTTCCTTCCCTGCGGCCATCGCCGACCGCATTTCAGTCACACTCAAAACCGGCAAAACTCTCTCCGGCCACAGCCCAGTCACTGAGGGCGACACCATTTCCTTCACTCAGGAAAACGGCGAATCCATCAAAGTCACCAAGTCTGAGATCGCTCAAAAAGCGACCCTCCTGCTCGCTTCCGGTAAAAAAGTAGAAGGGATCAACCCTGAACAAACCGATACGAGCATCACTCTCCTCGTCGCAGGCAAATCTCAAACCTTCGAAAAATCCGAGTTGGCCCAAAAGGATGGCAAACCCACCATCTCGATTGGCGCAGCCCAAACCCACTCCGGCCTAAGGCTCACGAGCGCTGACGTCGCCTCCAATGGAGACATCTATGTAGTAGACGGCTACGGCACTTCCTGGATTTTCGTTTTTGACAGCAAAGGCAACTTCAAGAAGCAGTTCGGCGGCCCAGTCGAACCCTTCAAACTCGCAAACTGCCATAAAATCCACATCGACACCCGATTCCAGCCCAACCGCGTATTCCTCTGTGACCGCGGCAATAAACGCATCATGCACGCCTCTCTCGAAGGCGATCTCCTGGGCGTCATCGCAACCGACCTCCGCAATCCAAGCTCTGCCTCTTTCCACGGAGATTACGTCTGTATCGCCGAAATCGCCGGTCGCGTTTCCGTCTGGGACAAAGAAGGCAAAATGGTCGCCGCTCTCGGCACAAACGACACCCCCGGCCAAACCAATACCCCGGGCGTCGCACCCGCCGACTGGAAAGACGACGTTGTAACCTCCCCCCACGGCATCACATTCGATGCAAACGGAAACATTATGGAGACCGAGTGGAACAAGTTCGGGCGTGTGTTACGCTGGAACAAGAAATGACCCGACGGCCTAAGCTTTCTATCCTTACCGTAATCGGGGGAGTCCTTTTGGCTCCCCCGATTGCTTTTGCACACTCTGGTGACATCCTCCTCGCCAGACTCGTCCTACAGCAAGGACACGAGGTCACCCTGCAAATCACGGCCGACCTCGAAGCCAACCCCCACCTCAAAAACACTCAGGATCCCGCCAGCGCACTCGGCGAATCCCTACGTGTCATCCTCCCCGGAGGCCGCTCCTGGTCCATCCGCGAACTCGGCAAACCAACCATCACGGTTCACAACGGGTTCCCCTTCGCCGCACCCGTCCCACTTCAACATCAGCCCGAAGAAAAGCTCCCGGAACTCTACACCGCCTCCTGGACCTGGCGCCCCAGCGAAAGCCCACTTCGTTTCGAAGTCCCAACGTCCAACCCACACACCGTCGCTTTCTGGAATGTCGCCCCCAACTCAGACTCCGTCGCCCCCAATTGGCGAATGCTTCTGGCAGGCGACAGCTCCAACCCCATACCACTCCCAGTCCGACCCTCGCCGCTCAAATGGAATTGGCAGGCGGCCGTTGCATTAACCGTCGCCGGCGCTGGCCTGAGTTTTCAAGCCTTCCTACTATTACGACGTCTCCGAAAAACGAAGCTCTCGTAAATATGCACGCACGCTCCTGGTTTCACCCCCTCCTTTGCCTGCTCGCGGCCACCGGCTGCGTCCCTCAGGTGCGCCAGGCCTCGTCGTCTTCTATCCAACAACTCCACCGCCATACGTCTACTCGTTTGGCTTCCGAGTTCCCTAACGGCAAACTCCATCTCGAGTATCCGTTTAAGCTCCATCCCGGCACCGTACTCCGGCTGCCCATGCAGAACTCCCACCGAATCCCAGCCATCCCACTGTCGATTAACCACAAAAAACTCCCCTGGATCCTCGATACCGGAGCAAACTTTCCCGTCCTTTTAGACACAAAATCCGCCACAAGCGCCCACCTGCAAGTCATCAAAGACATTCGTATCAAAGGAAGCGGCGTCGGCGGAAACACCGAGCTGCTCCTCGGAAGATTCACCTCCCTCAGTGCTGGAGAAGAAGATCTGTTAGGTCAGGGTATCGCCGGAATTTTATTACAAACCTATCACTTCAACTTCGCCGGAATCCCCGTCCACCGCCTTCCGCTCAACCTTCTCGGGTTGCCCTTTTTGGAAATGTTCTCGTTTCTCACCCTGGACGGAACAAACAAGATCGTGGAACTGGGCTATCAAAAGCCTTTTACCCCACCATCCCGAGCCCGCTCATTCCCTTTTCGTAAACAAAACGGCCGTCTCTGGGTTACCGTCTCCATCGAGGGTCATCCCATCACAGCCTTTTTTGACACCGGCTACGGATCGGACCTCCGTCTGCCAGCCTGCGAACTCGCCAAGCTCGCCCCCCAGACACTCGCCTCTTCCCCAACCAAAAAGCGCCCCGCCATGGGTGTTGGAGGCGTTGTGATGGAAGAAACCGGTCAGCTAAAGGAAGCTCGCGTGGGAGACCTCCGGATTACACCTGTCGAATACGACACAAGCGAAGGCTGCACGGAAGCGATGTTAGGCTGGGGCGCTTTCCGCAACCAACGCATCACCATTGATTTTCAAAGGAACTGCGTCTGGGTCGAGTCATCACAATAGCCCCTCATCACGCGCCTCCGCTCCGTTCGGGCCCTACTGTTTGCCGATAAACAGGACGTTATATTTCGCCTCGCTGAAACCCGCGATCTGCAGACTCGTCAAACTGTTCACCTGTACCCGGCTCAGCCAGCTCAGTTCGCCAGTGGTCAACGAATTAACCTGAAAACTACTCAAAGCCCTAAGCTCAGCCGAAGACAACGCCATCACCTGAGAGGAACGCAGAGCCACCAGCATTCTCGTCGAAAGCTCCTGGATCACGTCGGTCCGTAATCCCTGAATCCCAAGGCTACTCAGGGAGGCAAACTGCAACGTATTGAGCGTCGTTACTTCCAACGTATTCAACGCCTTCACCTGATCTTTTTGGAAAACCTCCAGTTGCGTCGTGGTCAGACTCGCAATCGCAGATGTCGTTAACGCCGGAATCTGAAAACTGGTCAGCGCCAAAATCTGTCGCGTACTCAAAGCCCGGATTTGGTTTGTCGCAAATACCGCCAACTGGTTCGACGAAAACGCCGCCGTCCCCGCCACACTAAAGGCTCCAATTTGGGAAGTCCGTAATACCGCGAGTTGCCCCACACTCAGAGCAAGGACTTGTGCAGATTTGAACATCGCCAATTGAGCCGTTCCAAAGCCCAGGATTTGCCTCGTTGTCAAACTCGCCACACCCGCAGCAGAAAGGCCGGCGACCGCTGCAACACTCAACGCCGCAATTTGTCCACTGCTCAACAGTCCAACCTGTGCCGTCAAAAGCCCTCCAAGCTGCGTCGCAATGAATGCCCCCATTTGAGCAGTCGAAAATGCTCCCACCCCCAACCCTTGAATCTGCACCGAACTCAACGCCACGATTTGTCCCACATTCAACCCTCGAATCTGGCTCGAACTCAAAGCCGCCAGCTGAGCGGAACTCAGTGCCCCCAATCCCGGCGATTGCAGTGCTGCCACCTGTACCGTCCTGAATACAGCAACCTGCGAAGTCCCCAAAACTGAAGTTTGTGACGAAGTCAGCACGCCAATCTGGGCCGACGTTAAACTCGCTATGGCCTTCGTCGACAAAGCTGCAACCTGCGCTGTCGTAAGCCCCACAATCCCAGACACAGCTAAAGCTGCAACCTGCGCTGTCGTAAACACATCCAGTTGGGAAGTGCTTAACGCCCCCAGTTGGCCCGTGTTCAAAAATCCAACCTGATCACTCGTCAGGGCACGCAAACTACCCGTCGTCAGGGCCGCAATCTGGCGACTCGAAAGCGCCTGTATTTGCTGAAACCCAAAAGCCCTCACTTGTTGGGTCGTCAACACTGCCAACTGCGAGGAAGAAAACCCGGATACCCCAGACGAACTCAGTGCCTGAATCTGAGCCGACCGCAAAAACTCCACCTGCCACGTTTCAAATCCCCTCACTTGAGCAGACGAGAAAACCGCAATTTGCGCGGGTGTTATCCCCAACAGACTTCGGGTCGTGAAACTCGATATCTGCACCGAAGTAAGCCCCCCAATCCCACGTGTACTCAACGAGGCTATCTGCACCGTACTCAACACTTGCAACTCACTACTTCCAATGGCTTTCACCTGCGCCGGAACAAGTGCGCGAATCTGATCACTACTCAATCCCGCAAGCTCAGTCGATATCAGCGCCGCTATCTGCACGCTCGTAATTGCAGCAACCTGTGTTGCCGTGAATGCACGGATCTGACTAGTCCTCAAAACATTCAACTGCGTAGAAGAAAACCCGGTAATCCCTTTCACACTCAAAGCCGAAAGTTGCGAAGTTCTCAAAAGCCCGATTTGCGCCGTACTCAACGCCCCAATCTGCGAACTCGTCAAAACACCGATCTGCTGCGTGTTCAGGGCCCCAAGCCCAACAGACGTCAAACTCCCAATTTGTTCCGAAGATAATCCCCCTAACCCAGACGGGCTCAAGGCGCTCAATTGCGCGCTTCGCATCGAGGCCAGACCAAAAGTTCCCAAAGCCCTTACTTGATCCGTATTAAAGAATCCAAGCTGACCGCTCGTGAACCCCAACAGGGCTCTTGAAGATAAACTGGAGATCTGCGAACTCGACAGCCCCATCAACCCCAATCTGCCCAGCAAACTGATTTGCGAAGTCTTAAAAGCCGCTATACCAGCAGTCCCAAAAGCCGTCACCTGACTCGCCGATAACAATCCAATCTGACGACTGGTCAAGCCAAGCACCTGAAGCGAAGACAACGCAGCGACCTGAATAGAAGTCACTGCCCCAATACCCGTTATCGATATCGCAGCAATCTGGGTGGAAGAAAATACCGCAATCTGCTGAGTGCCAAAAATGCGAATTTGAGCGGCTGTCAGCGCCTCGATCTGGCTAGAACGCAGCACCGCCAGGTTAGTCGTCGTAAGAGCCGAAATTTGCGCGGACGAGATTGCCGGGATCTGGACTGAAGAAATCGCCGCAATTTGCCTGGTTGAAAACCCCCGCAAGGCCGCCGTCGCAATCATCCCAACTTGATCGGGAAACAAATTGCCAATTTGAACCGTCCTGAATCCCTCACTTTGGGCGCTCGTCAACGAGCTCAACTGCATAGAACCCAATCCATGTACCGCACTGGTCCCGAGGGCTCCAATCTGCACAGACGATAACGTTTTTATCTGCGAAGAACTGAGCATCCCCAGCTGATCCTCCGAAAGAACAGCCACCTGCCTCGTGGTCAAAACCCCAACCTGCGCAACTAGCAGCTGCCTAATCCCTTCACTCGAAAGACTTGCAACCACAGACGTACTCAACGCCAACACCTCGGTGGTCGAAAGAGTAGAAACCAAGAAAGTGGTCGTGGTCATCTTTTAGGTTTCTCAAGAAAGGTCAGGCGTTCACTCACGGCAAATCGCTAATCACTGGGTAGCGGATTTTACAGGACTCTCCCTCTCATTCACCATCCCTATCTCATCTATCTACCCACGCTTCAATAGCGCCTTGTGAATTTTCCCCACCAACCCCGGCCCTTCATAAATGAGCCCTGTGTACACTTGAATCAGCGCCGCCCCCGCATCCAAACGCTCCATTGCATCGTCCGCACTCGCAATACCTCCCACCCCAATCACCGGTAATCGGGTCCGGGCTGTCACAAACTTCAACACTTCCAAGGCCCTCGCCTTCAAAGGCTGCCCGCTCAACCCGCCCTGCTGACGCTTCGCCTCGGGCACACTCGAATGGTCAATCGTCGTATTTGTGGCAATCAAACCCGCCAGCCCATTCGACTCCACCAACGCAATAATCTCCTCAATCGCGGCCCATTCCAAATCTGGCGCAATCTTGAGCAACAATGGCAGCTTTGTCGTATTTTCCGCCTGAACCGCCGCCAACAACGACTCCAACGCCCCTTTATCCTGCAACTGCCTTAACCCCGGAGTATTCGGAGACGACACATTCAAAACAAAATAGTCACCATACGCCCGCAAACGCCGAAACGACTCCACATAATCGTCATTCGCTTCTTCCAGAGGCGTCACCTTCGATTTTCCCAAATTAACCCCCACCGGAATCTTCGGCCAATGCCCACTCGCCTTCAACGTCGCCAACCGCTCCGCGACCACTTCGGCCCCGTGATTGTTAAACCCAAACCGGTTAATCACCGCTTCGAGCTCCGGCACCCGGAATAAACGGGGAAGGGGATTCCCGGGCTGGGCTTTCGCCGTCACTGTTCCGATTTCGGCAAAACCAAACCCCATCCATTCCCAACCGGGAAGCGCGACCGCATTCTTATCAAATCCAGCAGCCAATCCCAACGGACTCGGGAATTTCAAACCGAACACCGTTCTCGAAAGTGCTGGATCCAAGGTTGGCGCAACAAACTGAAGCATCGGGCCAAACACCTCCAAACAGCTCATCGCTAAATGATGAGCACTCTCAGGATCACTCGAAAACAGCAGCGGACGAAGACAGGAACGATAAAAACTCACCCCCCTAAGAAAACGCCTGCCCTCCTCCGCCGCAACGGTTTTCGATCCAATCTATACTCAAAACTCGCGACAAAGCTCCCGGAGCGGCACCGCCAACCATCCCGGCCGATGCCCCAACTCGTAAACCGCTTCGTACACGGCCTTTTCCCACAACAAACCGTCCAGCAACGAGCGCCAATCCCCATCCGGCAACTCCATCTTCTCCATCCACCCCTCCAAAAACGCTTCCTGCAACTCCCGAACCCCCGTCTCCCCAGTCCCACTCACCGCCCCGGCATACGCAAAAGACCGCAACATCCCAGCCACATCCCGCAACGGCAAATCCTTAGCCCGACGTTCACTTAGCGACCGAATCGGCTCCCCTTCAAAATCCACCACAATCGAGCCCCCTCTTTTCAGCATCAAGATTTGCCCCAAATGCAAATCTCCATGCACACGACTTTTCCAACCGGAAACAGAAATCCGCCCCAGCCCCCTGACTCTCTCCCGCCAGTCCCCCTCCCGTTCCACCCAAAGCCCCCGTGCCCGCCCCCAAGCCTCAAGCTCAACCCCCTCCGGCGGCTGCCCGCCAAGCATCGCCAGTAGTTGTTCCCCTATTCCCTCTACTCGCCTCACCCACCCCCCCTTATCGCCGTCACTCCAAATCTCCCGGCTAAAGCCGCTCCCAATCGCCCCCGCCCCCAAAACTTGATGCAGCACCCCAACCATCCGCCCCCACTCTTGCGCCTGTTCTCGATTCGCCGTTCCTCCTCGCAAATCCTCCAGGACCGACTCCCAAGCAACCGTCCCTTCCATCCACCTCTGGATCAACCCAACCGTCACCCATTCGCCCTCTTCATTCCGCCACTCCACCTTCCCTCCAAAACCCGCAACTGCAGCCTCGGGGTGTCCCTCCAGATACTGGGCAATCTCCACCTCGGGATGCACTCCGACCTGCGGATACCGATACCATTTAAATAACCAGTCCCCCCCGACGCTCCTGCCGCGCCACAACCGATTGGTCGAGCCCATCGCCAACTCCTCCCAAACCACGCCTCGAGGCTTAAACACCCCTCGCACCACGCGATATTCCCCCCGTCGCATCAGGGAATTCATCCGCGAATCAACGCTCCGAAATGCTCCAACGCCTCTACAACCCCCGTACTACACCGCCCTTTGGACACATAACCGCCTGCCTTCCGGACCGTCTCCTGCACCACCGGCATCGCATTCGCCGGACACATCACCCAACCAGCGTGTAGCCCGTCTAACATCGGCAGATCGTTGTAATGATCACCCGCAGCAAAAATCTCCTCCCGAGGGATCTCCGTGAGCCTGGCCAACTCCGCCAACGCCGTCCCCTTGCTGTAGGCCTCATGGCAAAACCGCACGTAAATCGTGTTTCGCATATACGCAAAACCCGGGACACTGACCCGTTCCCGATCTAAAAACGCACACAGCCGGTCCGTATCCTCCTCCGACTTTGCCGCCAGGCCCACGATCCGTTCCCCGTCACGGATCACCTCGGCCTCGACCTCCTCCTTCGTAAACCGCTCGATATCCAGCAATAACCGTGAGGACTCAAGAAACAGAGCGTCATGCGCCGAATAACACCGGCTGTTCCAATCGCCAAAATCCTGCCATTGCCCCCCCGGCCCACGGTGAAAGACCTCCCGTTCGGCGGTTAACACAAAGTCAGGCTCAATCGGAAACCCATACTCGCGCAGTCCCTCGTCCACAAATGGCAGATCGCGTCCCGTATTGATCGCCCAGTGCACCCCGCGAGCCCGCAGCTCTTCGAGCATCGAAAACAACGCAGGATCCACTGGCGGCGTCGCATCATGGTCGACCAGCGTTCCATCAAAATCGGTGCTGAGTAGTCGAATCATGTGGGATACAGTGCATCGCTAATCCAATTTTTTCACGAACTTCCCCTATGAAAAGTGCATACGAACTCGCCATGGAACGTCTGGAAAAGACTTCCCCCTCCGCCAAACTCACCGCTGATCAGAAGGCTCAAATCGCTGAAATCTCCTCCATCTGCAAAGCGAAGATCGCTGAAAAAGAGCTCTTTCTAAAAGATCAGATCGCCAAAGCCCAACTCTCTGGCGATTACGCCGAGGCAGCACAACTCGAGCAACAACTCGCCCGCGAAATCCGGCGCATCGAAGAAGATGCCGAAGATAAAAAGGAACTCATCCGCAAATCCTAAGGCTCCGGATGATGTAATTTCACCGGGGTAACCTTCTTGTTGCCCCGCATTTTCAAATTCAACATCTCGACCGCGAAGGAGAACGCCATCGCAAAGTAGATGTACCCCTTCGGGATGTGATGCCCAAGCGCTTCCGCAACCAGCATCAAACCAACCATTAAAAGAAACGATAACGCCAAAACCTTCACCGTAGGGTGGTTGTTCACAAAATCTCCGATGGGCTTTGCCGCCCACAACATCACCAGCATCGCCAGCACCACTGCCGCAATCATCACCCCGACTTGCTGCGCCAACCCCACCGCCGTAATCACCGAATCCAGCGAAAACACAATATCCACCACCAAAATTTGCCCTATCACCGCCTTCATCGTCGCCCGACCTTTGGACTCCGGCCCATGCTCCTCCCCCTCCAGGCTCCCGTGAATTTCGTGCACACTTTTCCAGAGTAAAAACAAGCCGCCCCCAAGAAGAACCAAGTCCTTCCCCGTAAGCGAATGCTCCAAAATCGTCACCAAAGGTTTCGTCAACTGCATGAGCCAGAAGATCGAACACAACAGTCCGACCCTCGCAAACAGGGCTAACGTCAACCCTATACTCCTAGCTTTCCCCTGCTCGTGAACCGGCAGTTTTCCGGTTAAAATCGATATAAAGATCACGTTATCGATCCCTAACACCACTTCGAGCACCGTGAGTGTCACCAGAGAAATCCAGGTCTGCGGATCGTTAAGCGGGATCATAAGGAAAAGATTGTTTTAAATCGACGCTAACCCCTACAACAAAGGACAGTTTCGGCAAACTCTCTTTCCTCTAAAGCGGCACACCGAATGCTCCAAATTTGCCGTCCCATTTCCGTTATCCCTCTCCTGCCATGGAAGATGAACGCCAACATATCCTCATCATCGACGATGATCGCAAACTCTGCCGCCTCATCGCCGGATATCTCGATCCCCTCGGCTACGCCGTAACCCTGGCCCACACAGGAACCGACGGTCTCACCCTCGCCTTAGAAGGCCAATGGCACGCCATTCTCCTCGATTTAATGCTCCCCGGCATGGACGGCTTCGAAGTCCTCAAACGCATCCGCCACACAAGTGATGTGCCCGTTCTCATGCTCACTGCCCGGGGTGAAGAAGCCGATCGTATTGTCGGCCTCGAACTCGGGGCTGACGATTACCTCCCAAAAACCTTCTCCAGTCGCGAACTGCTCGCCCGCCTCCGGGCCGTGACCCGGCGCGCTCATCGCACACCTTCCCCAAACGACTCCGCCGAAGCTCCCATTCATGTTGGCCCTCTGCACGTCCAACCCGGTTCCAGAACCGCTGCCCTCGAGGACCAGCCGCTCAGCCTGACGCCCGTTGAATTTGATCTTCTGCTCTCCCTTGTAAAAGCCGCCGGGCGCGTCAAGACCCGAGAACAACTCCTCGAAGAAATCCGCGAGCGCAATTACGAAGTCTTTGACCGTTCCATAGACGTACACATTTCAGCCCTCCGAAAAAAACTCGGCGACGATCCTAAAACGCCTCGTTTTATCCGAACCGTTCGTGCCGCTGGATACTCCCTGATTGATCCCGATGCAAACTGAGCTCGTCACCGCTCAGCAGCCCTCGGGCAAAAAAATCCGCCCCGCTCGGCTCACCGCCCTCCCGCTGTGGCTACAAATTGTCGGCTGGTTTTTCCTCAATATCGTACTGCTCGTTTCCGTAGCAGCCCTAGTCCTCACGACTGAATTCAAACCAGTTCTCGGAGCACTCATGGAAGGAAAGGCAGGACACCGCCTCTCCGCCCTCGCAGGAGAAGTCACCGACGCCCTCTCCAGCCGAACAATCGCAGACTGGCCCGAGGTTATGGATTTTTTCGCTCAAACCTACCAAATCCAATGCGCCCTATTCCGACAGGACGGAGCTTGGATGGCGGGCGAAGTTCCCCAACCTCCTCCCTCGGTAGTCCTCCGCTTACGCGAAAACGAGCCACGTTCGCAGGTTCCAGGCATCTCCGTTCCCCCGGGACAACCCATCCCCCCGGGGCAACCGTTTCCCCAAGGACAACAGCCCCCGCCAAACGCATCCCAACCCCCGCCTCCTCGCCAACTCATTCCCGGCCTCAAACCGCCGCCCCCGCCTCCGGGCAGCGGACACTTTGTGATTCATGAAGATGGCCTCTACTGGATCGGTGTCCATCTCCACCGTTTCTTCGACGAACGCGGACGCCGGGGACCGAGCACTCTTTTGCTAGCCTCCCCCACCCCACAAGCAGGGGGTCTGCTATTACAATTCACCCCTTGGTGGATCGCCGTCCTCGTCCTTTTAGGGTCCGCTCTTTTTTGGATCCCGTTAGTGCGTAAAATAACGGTCTCTCTCCGGACCATGCGAGACGCCGCGGAACAAATGGCAGCCGGTCATTTCGAGACTCGAGTCCCTCGCCAGGGCGGTGACGAACTCGGAACACTTGCCGATTCGTTAAATCATCTCGCAGCTCAACTGGAAGATTTCGTCACCGGCCAAAAGCGATTTTTGGGAGACATCGCACACGAGCTTTGTTCCCCCGTTGCGCGTATGGAATGGTCTCTCGGCGTTTTGGAACAACAAGCTGGCCCCGGCCTCAATGAATCCGTCCAGGACGTTCGCGAAGAAGTCGCCCTCATGTCCCGTCTCATTGAAGAGCTCCTGTGCTTCACCAAAGCCGGTCTACACGCCGAGCTGCATCCCACTCTCATTACGCTCGCCGATATCGTCAGCGATGCTGTCCATCAGGAAAATATCCCGCCTACTCTGCTGCACTGTAATGTTCCTGCACAGATCTCGGTCTACGCCGACGCACATCTTCTCAAGCGCGCGATCTCAAACGTCCTCCGAAATGCGGTCCGTTATTCCGGCGGCAATCTCCCCGTCACCGTCGACACGCAGCTCCGCAAAGATTGCGTCCAACTCAGTATTGCCGACGAAGGCCCCGGGGTGCCGGAGGAAGTGATTCACAGACTTTGCGAGCCATTCTTCCGACCGGAAACCGCCAGGACACGTGAAACGGGTGGAACCGGCCTCGGTCTGGCCATAGTCAAACGAGCCATCGAAGCATGTTCAGGAACGATGAGTATCCGGAACAGAACCCCTCATGGGTTGTGTGTGGAGTTCACGCTTCCGCTGAAAGCACCGGCACCGGATAGCGCTCCGGCCTAACCTCGACGGGAGCCGATTCTCAGGCGATAGGCACTCCGGATTCATCCTGCCGAAGTGCCGTTGCCGAACCTGCGGTTGCCCTAGTGCGAATCACGGCTGCACTCGAAGCTCCACCGGTCGATAAATTCCGGCGGCAGCGGTGTCTTTGCGAACCTTCACCACTAGACGTTGTGACTGTCCCGGCTTGATGCATTCGCTTCCAAGATCAAAAGCAAACGGCTTGTCCCACATCGTTCCCGCTGGTTTGAGCTGAGCCCCGATCGGCTTGCCATCGAGCCAAATCCAACACTGGCCGTCCACTGCACCAAACATCAGGTAAAGCTTACTAAGATCAACCGACAGCAGCGAAACACCGGCCTTTTTCGGCAAATCCGGAGCCGTAAATGTAAGGCTATACCAGGCGGTTCCGTGATAGTCCTTCGCCCGTACCTGTGTATTCCACGTCTGATCGACCCGGATATCGCTCCACGCATCGTTGAGCTCCGCCTCGAACCACCTGGCCGATTCCCCTTCGTTGCTTGGATCCTTACGGAACTTCCAGATGAGCGGAAACTCGTAAAACTTTTCGGCTGCTTGGGCATTGATGAGAGTCGTTGACACATCGGCCATCAGCGCTGCCTTCTCATCCTCTGGGCGAACGAATCCAGGCGTGCTCCTCACTAGAATGATTCGATCAACCAGGATCGCATCCGTGTCGCCTGAGTCCTTCGAGAAAGAAGGACCGACAAACTTCGCGCTCACCGAAACATCCCACTCGGAAGCGCTGTCACGGTGATTAATCCGACAGCCAAGATCCAGCCCGCCCGTCACCTTGCCATTCACAAGGAGTTTGAAGTTCTGATCGCTCCCAAGCAATCGGGTGCGACCCAGTGGGTAGAGATGATACTGACCGTCGCGGGAAGTATCGGCCGAATTGAGCTTATAACTAAGCCCCGCCACCTTGAATTCAATCGGGTGGGTCGCCCATCCCGCCTCGCCGTTGAACTTCATTGCTATTTCGAGCGCAGCGCCGGAGTCCTCCATGACCTCATTCGCTTTGGGATAACACAGATGCCATGGCACAAAATAGCGCGTTGTAACATCGCACACTTCGCGAGAGTCCATCGCTGCCAAATTTTTAGGCAATCGCGGATTACGAAACCACTCCACTTCCCGACGGAGCTCACTTTCGAAACCCGCTCTATCGCTCCAGGATCGCCCTTCAAGCACTGCTTTACCGTTGGCCTCAAAACGTGAGATTACCGCCAGCCGCTCATACGGGAGCTTCACTCCGTCTGGCAATTGGCGTTCCAGATCACCCCACAGTTCCAGCAACGACATATCGAGACGCAGCCGCTCTTGCCGCACCCGCAATTGCTGAGCAGCATTAGACGCACCTAGCATGTCGGCCTCATCAAACAGACGTTGCGCCGTCTCATAGAACTCGGGAGTCAGATAACTCAGAGTGGCAGCGCGATTGTTCAGCTGCTTCTTACCTCGTGGCTTCTCCTGACACTGCAGGAGCAGGTCATAGAAGGCGCGCATTTTGCCACCGGCCTCGCCAAAGTAGCCGCTAAAGAATACGTCCAGAAGCCCTGGGATCGATTGGCTGGGATCGGCCATTTGTTGGCAGGCCATCCAAGGCCGCAACGAAGCGAATGATTCGCGTTTCCAAGGCGCTTTTGGCGTGTACTCGCTCGCTTCAAAAAACCATTCCACACCGAGCTCTTTGAAGAACTGTTGGTTGCCAATACTGACTGGAACAACAGCCATCGGGACAGGAGCAGCGCTGTTGGCATAATGCAGATAATCCCATACTCCAAGCCGAGCCCCCATATCGCGCCAGCCCCGCGCCACATCGAAACGCCACTTGTTGTCCGGATGCGTCAGTGGTTGGTCCAGGTAAGGTCCTCCATCGGGTGCGCCGCCCCAGTTGCAAAACTCCACCATCACATTGCCAAGCGGCTTAACCTTAAGCGGCGGCAACATGTTGTAATAATAGGCCAACGTTGCAATCGTCACGTCCGGGTAGCGCTCCCCGACTGAGGCTGCGACCTCATTCACAAAATCGATCAACAGATCGCTCTCCCGCCCATGCGCTTTCACAAAAGCGCGGCAGGTGGCGCATGGGCACTCCGAAGTACCGGCCACCGAACTGTCCATCATACTCAGGTCGTAAAACCGTGGGGCCTGAATTCCAAAACTACGTTGAAGGCCACGGTCGTCATGGATTGTCTTTTCGAGACGTTCCTTAACAATCCGGCGCACGTCCGGATTGGTCAGACAAAGTTTGCCGCCATCCTCTTTGGGCAGATCCTTGGGCGCATTCTCTGCGGTGAACCCATAATACTCGGGATGCTTTGCGTAAAACTCGGTGGGAGGAACGTAAGTGAAGTAACTGTGACAATGGCGTTGAAACGCCTCTCCCCCTCCTCGGAACTGGGCCTGATTCCAAATCGGCGTTCCGAGATCGGGGTTGTAGTTCCACGGATCCTCCCCGTCGAGCAACTGCGGCATGAAAGAAATCTGTCTCCCTGGGCAACGATTACGTATCTCAAAACGCCGATGCGCCGCGAGATCGGCTGCCGACAGCAATTTGGTGTTGTCATTAGCACCGAGAAACCGGAACCACATTTGTGGTTTGCCACGACGATCCACGACCGGCATCACCTTGTTCGGATCATGCGGGACATTCTCGGTGTCGCGATCAAACCAGTGCACACCGCACTCCTTTTCGAGAAAGTCATAAACGGCATAAAGAGTGCCCCGCGGGCGTCCTCCCGTGAGGATGAGATTCGTTCCAACACTTTTGAGCGCCCACTCCTCAGGGCTCATCGTGGAACCATCGAGCCCGTTGCTTTTGGCAAACTCTGTCCACCCAATAAAAATACACCGACTATTCGCTCCTTGGTTCCCCTCCGCCACAGGGCTGTTGCCATAATAGGGCTTCAGCACTCGATCCGCGCCGATTGCGGTGATTTGGCTCAGGTATTTGCTCAGCTCGGCCACGGCCAGCAATTCCGAGTCCGACGCACCCGGTCCAACAACGATTCGAAAGGCAGGCTTCCCGTTTACTGCTAGCTTTAGCCCCAAGGTGGCGGGCGTGGCGGTCCCTGTCGCTGGTGGTTCGGCACGCGCTTGGGGGAATAACGTCGAGGCACACGCAAGACTCACCAAAGAGGTCACCACCGTTCTGAGCAGGCTCATTTTTGAGGCAGGCTGGATTCGGCGTGGACCAAAATTGAGAGACAAACGACGTTCGATGTTGAGTTGGGAGATTAGATTGGGGGATTGCATAGAAAGCGGTCAGAGGGATTCAAACTGTCAAGTAAGAGACTCCCAAAAAAGGCACGTAAATCGGTTGAGAGACCAGGAACAGCAATTTGCCTTTCGTCCGATTTTCAAATTCGCGCGTGTGCTGTTATCTCGCACCAAACTGCAACAGCACGACATGATTCGGGTGATGGAAGTCCGTAATAATTCTCATTCGGCGCGAAAGTTCTGGCTCACACAGCCGATGGATTGTGGGCCGAGCTCGAGACTGAAAATAGCTTTGCCGTCACGGATTTCAGGTTGAAGTTCCCTGTCGTTCCACTCATCGTGGTAGATCGCATCCTTCGCGATGCGGCACCGCCAGCACTTCGCCTCGCGTCGTATTCGGTCGCGCATTGTAAATTGTCCAAACGGTACGATCCTTACCCGGGAAACGATTGGCATAAACGGAGCTGCGCTCGGTGGGCACGAGCATCTCGGGCACATCGCTGGTGAAGCAGTCTTTGAAGCGCTTCTTTAGTTCGTAAGCGCGTGTAATGAAGGCGTGACCGCGGGATTCATCGATGTTCCAGAAGGAGTCGTAAATGGCCTCGCCGTTGAAGAACGTGAACTTCAGCGGATGCCAGGAGGAATAGGCGATGCTCATGGGCAGGTCGAGGTGCCACATTTTGGGAAACAGAAAACGATACAGGTTCATCGCGACCTCATCCGTGCCTTTCGAAGACTCGGCATCGAAAACGGGACTGAAAAGAGGACCTGCGCCCCGATGAAAATAGTAGTGGATGACGCCGTCGAGCATCTGCGAGGCAGCATACGTGCAGGGATACTCTCCGTAGAGCGCCACCTCGCCCGGCACGGCAGAACGCAACTTGTGCAGGAAGCGGTGGTCCAACTCGTTTACATGGCTCGGCACCGGATGCCCGTGGTCGGGGTTAAAGCACCTACCGCCCCCCTTGCTGAGCAGATTCTGACGCATGGCCAGTTCATCAACGTACAGGATCTTGGCCCCAGTCTCGCGCACGACTCGCTGATAGGTGTCTACGAGATGGTCCGTCCAAAACGCTGAACCCAAGCACATGCGATAGGTATCACGATACGGGATGGACGGGCTGCCGTTGGCAAGTTGCATCGCCGAGCCCGGCAGGCGCTGACCTGCGGGCGTATCTTTGCAGCACAGGGTGGCGTTGATATAGAGCGAGATCGGGATGCCGAGGTTGTTCTGTACGTCGGCAATGGCGTCCTTGAACGCTGGCTGTCCGCCTACACCGTCGTAGTCGCGTCCGCCGTATTCGCCCCAACGGATGATGGTCTTGGGGTCATAGGCCCAACCCCAAAGGTGAAGGATGTCTGGCTTATACCCCGCCTTTCGTTCCCACTCCGAAAGGATGTCACGGAACAGAATCCTTTTCTTTTCCTGATCATACCAAGCCGGCAATTTGTAGTAAGCGGCAGGCACATCATCCGTGATCTCCGCCAACAGCCAGAAGCTCTCGCGCAGCCATGTTTTGTCCTGCGACTTGAGCGGCTGATACCACGTGCTGAGCCAATCACTGTAACGCTGCACGGATGCCCGCCAATCGCCTGCGTGGAAACCCAGTCGTGTAACCGGAAACTCCGTGCGCGCACTCAAAGCGAACTGGGTGATATGGCCCGGATACTCGACGTACAGATGCGCGCCGTCGGCCTGCTTAGAGAGAAAATAATTGCGGTCGGTGCCCGCTTGATCTTCCGTGCGCAACCACACGCCGCCTCCGCTGCGCTCATCGAACACATCGAAGAACTGCATCGGGAAGGAGAGGCCGGCATAGGCATAGTAGGTTGCGCGATCGCCCCCGAGCGCATTGCGATACTGCGGAAAGAAGCACTGTAAGTCATCTGCCGCGCCAAGCTGTAGACCATGGAGCACGGGGAAGTGAACGTCTGCATTCACCGATGCACCGCCGACGTGCTGAACGGCGAGTTGGAAGGACGTCTCTGGCGATTCATCCACCTGCACCGTCACTGCACAGCGCAGCGGCAGCGATTCATCCGAGCTAGTGTAACTGACCACAAATCCGAGCGGCAGCTCCTCCACCGAATCGAGCTTCCATTGCTGCGCGGGAATCGCTTTGCCCGCGACTTTCATCTCGAGCAGCGGCGATGCATTGACCCGTGCCGCGCCTTTGTTCAATCGGCGATGAATCATCGCCACCGGCGTGAGAAGGCGTCCCGCATCCAAAGACAGCTCGTAGTGCGCATTGCCCAGTTTGAGAAGGTCTCCCTCACGCTGCGCGAATGGGCTAATGGAACCGTCGAGCATCTTCGCCTTCGTTAACTGCCGTTGCGGTTCGTGTGCCAGAGCGGGAAAACGTCGATCCTTGCCTGTGTTCACCGTTATCGCCGCCAGAAGAACTTGCGCGCTGAATTTGCGATTATGCAGCACCACCTCTTTGAGTTTCGCACCCGTGGCGGCCACCGCGTACACACCCAGAGCACGGCGAATCAGGTGATGCCCATCCAGAACCGAATACGGAAACGCCCAGTCGCGCATGCCGCTCTCATAAACCAGTTCCACCGCGAACTCTTCCACGGTCTCCATCGTTGTTGGGCTGTGTCCGATAAAGTAATCCAGCTCCCGGCTGTGGGACTCCGCCGCCAAAAGAAAAAGCACTTCGCTCACTTCTCGATCCACCGGCACTGTGATCAAACTGTCGCGGCTGACCTTAGCCACCGCTCTGCGCGGAGCTTTGATCCCGAAGTGCTCAATAATCTCCTGATTCTCCTTTGGCTCCGGAGGCGGCAAGATGAGGTTGTTTGCCTCCGGTTTGGCGCCGACGCGAAACGGAATCCCCGCAACTGAAACATCTTCTTTAGCGAACCAAGTCCCGCCATCATGCACCGCTGGGTCATTCGGGCGCTCCGTCAACAAGCGCTTCATCAGGGAGTCAAAGCGATCATTGAACTGGAGCGGCAGCGCCTCAAAATTGGGCTGTGCCGCGGGCTCCTTGTCCTCTGGCAACGCTGCACCCGTCTTTTCGAGGGAAGATATCCACTCCAATCGACGAACCTCCAGCCACGCCTCCGAGTTGGGCGATTCCAGCACCACACGCAATGCCGTAGGCTTCAACGGATACGGGCGCTTCAGAAGCACTCTATGCCATTGACCGTCGCAGATCAGGTCCGGCGTCGTAACCAGCGACGTCAGGCTATTCTTGCCCTCCGCGTCACTGGAATACAGCGCAATCACATCCGTGTAAGGGCGCTGCTGTGCCAGCCACCACGCGCGATATTCGAGGACGATGAACTGCTCCGTCCCCAACTCCCCCTCCGTCCAAGGCCGCTCCCACCGCATCAACTTCGATTGAGCCACCTCACCCGCGAGCGAGAACCGAATACCTTCTTCCTTCCGCACTTCAGACGCCGTAGGCCTCCGCGCCTCGGGTACGGAAGCCGCGTACGATATCCACGATGGTGCATCCAGTGGCACCGAAAGTTCCGCCGCATGGAGTGTTGCCAGCGGAGCAACCAACAGGGCGAGTAGGAGAATGAGGGTGTGCTTCATGATGTTCTGGGCGGTTGTTTTCGTCGCTATCCTACTTGAAGCTCTCGCGAGAAAACTCGGTGTCGGACCAAGGGCTGCATAGGACAAGGTGTTGTTGAACCTGTCTCCCGGGGGGCTTTTTAGCGTGGTTTACTTGGCGGCTTGTTTGTCACCTTGTTTAGGAGGGGCAGGTTTTATTTTGATCCGCAACGGTGCGGATATTCCAACATGTCCGTCATTGTCTACGGCAGTGGCGAGCACTGTATTGGTGCCCTCAAACAATGAGTCGACCGTGAAGGTCTGATCTATCCTACCGTCGGCGTCTATCACCGTATTCGCCTGTGCATCACTCCCACTCAGAAGTGTACTCACAGAAAGCTCCTGATTACTTCGCGCTGTGCCGAGTTTCATTTCACCTCGAAGATAACCCTTCGAAAAAAGCTGAATGGATTGGACCTTACCATCTATATTCTCAGCTCGAACCCTAAACTTTAACGGAGCACCCGCAGGAAAGGTATCTGTGGGATAAGTCGCATCATGAATCATATCAACCGTCACAACGGGAATATGAGCTCCAGCGAGATCCTCTTCGTACCACCGGAGATAATCGACCACCAGTTGATCTGGCAGTTGGGCATCCTCCAGCCATCCGTAAAACGGCGGGTATTTGGCGTCGTTCGGCGCGTCCTTTTTTAGCGGGTTGGGAGTCATGAAAACTCCGCCGGTCAGGAGCTTCTGCGGAACTGTCGTGATCGGCGTGTCCTTGTAGTTGAGGCGCAGCGTCTCCTTGCCATCGAGGTAGAAGACCTGCTCCAGCGGTCCCCAGCGAAGCCCGACGGTGTGCCATCCGCCATACTCCGTGGGTTTAAAGTATTCATGCCGAAGTACGCGCCCCAGTTTGTGCACCGACAGGGAATCCTTCTTTCTCGCGTCATACGCACTCACCCCGCTGCCATCCCCTTGGTCTTGGAATCCCAGAGGAACAGTGGCGTGAAAAGCCTGACTGATCACATTGTGCCTGTCAGCAGGCCAGTGCGGGTGCATCTTCGGCTTGTAGTAATCCTCGAAGATGTCGAATTCCTGTGGGTTCTCAAAGGGATCATCGCCGTAATTGGTCAGCGTATTGTTCCGGATCAGACAGACATGTCCCCACCAACCGGGTTGTGTCGAGAACTGGACACGCGCCTCGATGTATCCAAAAGCTTTCTGGAAATCGCGCGTCTGCAGACCGTGGTTATAAGCGATCGTGCCGTCTGGATCGCGTGAGATACGTATGACCAGGTGTCCCTCGCCGTCTAGAGCGCAGTTCTCCGGAGCTTGACGCGTCTTAAATTCAGGATGCACCCAATCCTTGTGATCACTGGCTTTCCAGCGTGTCCAATCAATCGTGTTCCCTTCGAACTCATCATGAAACACGAGTTTCCACTTCGCCCCTGACGGCAACACGGATGGCACAATAGCGCCCTCCTCCGCATGAACGGCTGCCAACGGAGCTGTCACGAGCATTGAGGCAATAGTCAGCGTCTGTTTGTTCATAAGAATCTCCTTTACCGGTTTAGTTTCTCTTCGCCGTGTGCCTTCACCCAATCCCGCATCCACGGGGCGCTCGGAGACCCGATATCGAGATGAGAATTCCCCAATATCACCAGGTCACAAACACGGCCTTCCTTGAGCCATTTGAGGCCAAGGTTACATTGGTAATCCATCAGATCGTTGGGAACAGGTTTACCAAAGCGGTACGTCGGATCGGCTATTTTGGCCTCATCGATACCGGTGTAGTCCCAAAGGTAAATGCCGAGGGCGATTTTGGTCTCCTTGGGCTTTACGGCTTCGATACGCGCCAGATTCTTCTCTAGGTCGCGGAGGTCGTCACTCTTCCAGGTCCAGAGCACGATGACGTCGAAATGCTTCAGCGAGTCCGCCAGGGGCGGTTCGCAATGGGTGTATTCCGGATGCTTCGGATCCAGATCGTAGGCGTAGACGGTGGTCCAGACATCCATAGGTCGGCCGACTTTGCCGAGCTGAACACGCATCGCCTTCAGCTCATCTTCGGACATCGCCGGTCTACCGGAGAAGGTCCCGTCGGGGCGTTTCTTCCGGTCCTTAACGAAATCGTCCAGGTAGATCCCGGTGAAGTTCGGGTAAGATTTGGCTACCGAGACGATGTCGGGCACAGTCTTGAGTCCGCCGCCGCCGCTGGAGCCCACTGCGGACCAGCTCACTTTCTTGAGCGACTCGAAGGAGATCGCCCACTGCTCCATGGTCGTCTTGGCCTTCCATTTGCTCTCGGTCCAGAGCGCCTTGGGTCGGGTGTGGTCCTGGGTGACGAATAGCAGGTTTGGCACACCCAGCCAATGAGCGCCCTCCACGGGCGTCATCCGTGATCCGCCGCGGTAGCCCGCATTCTCCAGGTATTCGGCATCGCCTCCAGGCGGGCAGGCGAATATCCAGAGATGATCGCGAACCGTGGGTGATGTCGGCTGCGCTTGCGCAAATAAAGTGGAGGCACAGACGAGGCTCAGCAGAGAGGTAACCGCCGTTTTGAGCAGGGTCCTTTTTGAAAACGCGAGGTCACGGCTTGGCCCGATATTGAGGGACAAACGAGGCTCGACTTTATTTTCGAGGATTGGATGGGAGAGACACATAGGAGGGATGAGGTTTTGTTCGAGCTGCCGCGGAGGCAGGTTCTATTGGGAGAACAGGTGAACATTCGGGGGGAAACGAACAGGCGGACCATGGCAGTTTCCCGAGGGAACCAACAGAACGTTGGATTGCTAAAATCCGCAAAAATATGTCGGCTATTTCCCTGTATGTATTGCCAGGAAGAATTCCTCGAAGCTGGAACCGGGATACTCCCCCTTCGCCATGAGGTGTACGTGGGGCAGGGCAAAATCGCCAACCAACGGTTTATTCACGAAGGAATCTTGCTGGGCTATGACATCGAAGGTGCCACCCTCGAACAAACCGATGCGGGTGAGTATTTCGTCTTACCGGGACAGGTTATCTGTCTTCCACCTCATACCTGGCACACGGTCACCGAAGACGGCGGAAAACCATTACAAAGCATCTGGATGGAACTGGTGGGGCCCGCAGCGGAGTCACTCATCAAACTTTTTGGAACCTCAGCGCTTTGTCCCGTGATCCAGCCGAGCGCGAAGGAGGAGGTCTACCGACTCTTCCGGGAAATTGGACTCGCCTTCCATTCCCCAGACCGCGTCCACCCTGCTCACTTTATGCAGCGGTTTTACCGGATCGTTGAACTTTGTTCTGAAAGCTCTCCGAACCGTCCGGCAGCAACTCGCGCAGATGAAACTCTCGGGGAACGCGCCAAACGTATTCTGGAATCAGGACTGCATCTATTCCCAAACGCCTCCAAACTCGCAGAAAAACTAGGGGTAAGTTCCAGCTCCCTGTTACAGGCCTGTAAAATGGAATTCGGCATCAGCACGACAACGCTCATTACTAAGGTCAAACTCCATAAAGCCAGCGAACTTCTGCGGATCAGCAATCACAAGCTTCTGCACATCGCTCAATCCTGTGGTTTCCAAAGCCAGAGCCATTTCATTTCCGCTTTCCGAAGCCATTTCAAAACCACTCCCACCGTTTGGAGAAACTCCCTTCGCCAATAGACCTCGCGAAACCTCAACCGCAGCACCAGAGCCGCGTTGTAGACCCAGAGTTTCTAGCACAAACCTTCCGGAAGAAAGGACCTGAAAGTGTTCCCCGCACTCGACCCCAGGCCTACAAACCATTGGACCTCAGGAAAGCATCCGACGAGCGATCTCCATATAAATCGGGATTCCAAAAAGAATGTTCATCGGAAAAGTCACCCCCAGAGACATCCCAAAATACAACGATGGATTCGCCTCTGGAATTGCGTACCGCAGCACCGCAGGCACCGCGATATACGAGGCACTAGCACACAGCACCATCAGTAATCCGCCATCTCCCGGCGTCAGTCTGAACATCATTGCGACACACAGCGCAATTGCAGCGTGAGTGACCGGGCCTAGAATCGCGTAAGCCAGCAACCATGGCGATTCCCCACTTTTTCTGGGGAAGTTTCTCGCCGCAAGAAGCCCCATATCCAGCAGGAAGAATGCGAGCATGCCTTTGAACAGATCTCCTGAAAACGGCTTCATTGCCAGCTTACCCGCGTCCCCGGAAATGTATCCCACCAGCATCGCCCCAATTAAGAGGAGCTGCGCGCCGTCGGTAAGAGATTCGTGAAGAATCTTTCCGAGCGAGGATCCCTTGCCTGAGTTATTCTCTATCGGTCCGCTCAACACTGCCGCACTCCCAGACGGAATCACCTCCATCACCGGAGTCGAATTCCGTAGAGAATTCGCAAACAACACAGCCATGATAATCGCAGGCGATTCCATTAGAGCCATCGCCGCCGCCATGTGTCCGCCATACACGATCCCATGCGTTTCGGCATATTGAACGGACGTGATAAACGTAACAGCGCTCACCGATCCATACGTCGCAGCGATCGCCGCCGCATTAAAACCAGTAGTGAATCGCTTGAGCAGGGCATATCCCATCAACGGGATCAACACCGCCATTCCCACCGCACAAGCAAGACTCGAGACCACTTGCGGAGTAAACCCAGAATGGTTCAGCGCAAAACCACCTTTCAGCCCCAAAGCCATCAGCAGATACAAAGACAAGAATCGGGAGATTTGCTGTGGGATCTCCAGATTTGATTTGAGGAGTCCCGCTAGCACTCCGAGCACAAAAAACAGGATGGCAGGGTCTAATAAGTTTTGCATTAGGTCACTTTGTTTCGGGAAGAGACTACCGGCAAAACCCCATAATCCATAATCGATTTCTACGACGTCTTACATAACCTGTGGTCTATGCATGTCACCTTTCGCCAGTTATCCCTCTTCGTCGCGTTAGCCCAACACAGAAGTGTCAGCTCAGTCGCCAGAGCCTTTCACGTGACTCAACCTACCGTGTCCATGCAGCTCCGTGATCTGAGTGAAACGGTTGGAATGCCTCTCTACGAGATGATCGGCAAACAAATCCACTTAACCGCAGCCGGAGAGGCTCTAGCAAAAACAGCACAAACCATGATTTCAGAGTGGTCCGATTACCAGGATTGGATCAGCTCAATGAAAGGTCTTTCAAAAGGCCGGTTGCGGGTGGCGATGGTCAGTACGGCGAAGTATTTTGTTCCCCGGCTGCTTGGTACATTTTGCCAAAAATATCCAGACATCGAAATCGCGTTAGAAATTCAAAATCGAGACGGGGTGGTTCGACGCCTCCGCGAAAACCTCGATGACCTCTACGTAATGTCGACCCCTCCCAAAGACGTGGAGACAGAACAACGGAGATTTCTCTCCAACCCTCTCGTCATAGTCGCTCCTCTGACACACCCGCTTTCGAAGGCGAAATCGATCCGGTTGAGCAAACTCCAAAACGAACGTTTTATTCTCCGGGAGAAAGGTTCCGGAACACGTATGGCTTGCGACAACTTCTTCCAGAAACAACAATTCCACCCAGTGGTTCGTTTAGAACTGGGGAGCAATGAGGCAATCAAACAGGCCGTTGCAGGCGGTCTGGGATTATCCATTCTATCCCGCTACGCATTAGCTGAGCTGCCCGAGAATGAATCGCTCGTAGTGCTCAAAGTTCAGGGATTTCCGATTCACTCCCATTGGTATACAGTAACACTTCTAGGAAAACGTCTCACCCCAACCGCACAAGCGTTTCTGTCATTCCTCAATACCCAGGCGGAACAAATCGAAGCCCAGCTTTAGGACACTACCTCTCGCAATCACCAGCGCTCCGTCCGAACTGACACCACATCCACTTTCCTGTCGCGACGTCTATTGCCACAACACAATACCGGTGGTCACGAATTCTCGTGACTACCTCCGCCCCTTAAACCCTCTAGAGTTCGCTCAGCTCACTCCCTCCATGACCTCTATGAAAAACTCAGCGTATCTTCAATCATCCCTCAGGACCCTGTGTTTACTCCCCCTGCTCGCGCTCGCCCCGTGCGCTTCCGCCGCTCCTGTTTCGTTGTTTGATGGGCAGACTCTCACCGGGTGGGAAGGCGACACAAAACTGACCTGGCGCATTGAAGACGGGGTCATAATTGCCGGCAGCTTGGAACGTAAGCAGGACAAAAACGATTTCCTCACCTCCGCAAAAGAATACGGAAACTTTGATCTGACTTTTAAATGGAAACTCGTGGGCACCCAAGGCTTCGTAAACGGCGGGATGCAGTTTCGAAGCCAGCGAATCCCAAACAGCCATGAAATGCGCGGCTACCAGGCAGATCTCGGGGCTGGATACGACGGCGCTCTCTACGACGAAAGCCGCCGTGGGATTTTGGTGAAAGTTCCAGCCGAAGTTTACGAAAAGGCGCACAAACCCCTTGGTGAATGGAATGAACAACGCATCCGCGCCGAGGGTCCACATATCCAAATCTGGGTTAACGGCGTCTTGACCGCGGACTACACCGAACCCGACCCCACCATCCCTCAAACCGGATACTTCGGCCTTCAAATCCACGGCAACGCAACCTCCATCGTCCGCTACAAAGACATCGTCATTGAGGAACTCCCAACCACGCCGGACGCCTCCAAAAAAAGCACGTCCGTATCCGGACCCGCCTCCCGCATCACCAGCACCATTCCCAGCGGCAGCCAGATCCCAGCATTTTCAGACCGTAAATTCACGCTGAATTCGGATGACATTGTCGTATTCACCGGCTCCGAAAACATGGTCTTGGAGCAAGGCTCAGGTTATCTGGAATCACGCTTGGCGACTCAATGGAAAGACGCCAAGCCTCGTTTCCGTCACATGAGTTGGGAAGGCGACACGGTTTTCAGACAAAACAGGATGATGCAGTGGGGAGAATGGAACGAGAACCTGGAAGCCGCGGGTGCAACCGTGATCTTCAGTTGGTTTGGACAAATCGAGGCCTTTGACGACAGCAAATCGGTGGCCGAATTTTCCTCCAAATACGGCGCTCTTTTGGATCAGTTTTCCAAGCGCACACCTCGTTTGGTCGTTATAGGTCCGCCCCCATTTGAAAAACCCGCAGACTCTCGGATTCCCGACAACACCCCCCGCAACACCCGAGTGCGTGAACTCAATGAAGCCGCCCGAAAGCTGGCTGAATCACGCGGGCTCATTTTCGTCGACCTGATAGAGCCTCTGCTAAATCAACACGCAGGGCCTATAACCCGCGATGGAATGCATTTCACTGAACAAGGCTCCGCGCTCGTAAGCGAGGTCATTGCCCGGGCCCTTGGTGCCTCGACGTCTGTTCAAGAAACAACACGCGCTGCTATTGTAGAAAAGAACCGCCTTTGGTTCGACACGTGGCGCTGTATGAACTGGGCTTTTGCATACGGTGATCGCTCCACTGTTCATTTTTCGCAGGGCACAGCAGACCATCCTCCATTCACGGAAGAACTCAAAAAATACCAACCGCTACTCAACCACGCTGACGCCACTATTCACGCTTTGGCCACTGGCACTCGCGCACCTGCGGCCCTTCCCGTGAGCACTCAGCGCCCAAACCCGGCTGCAATCTCGGTCCAGGAACAGATGGACCGCTTTAAAGTCCGCGATGGATTTGAGGTCAATTTGTTCGCTGATGAAAAACTCGGCGTCGTGCGCCCGATCCAAATTCGATGGGATCAACGTGGCCGGTTGTGGGTCGCCTGTACTCCCGCCTATCCGCAGCTTTTGCCAGGTGAACATGGAAATGATTACATCCTGATCCTTGAAGACACCGATGGAGACGGGCGAGCCGACAAAGCGACCCGCTTCGCAGATCACCTAACGATGCCCATGGGTTTCGAGTTCGCCCCCAAAGCCGATGGAGGAGGACTGTACGTCTGCCAAAGCACCCAACTAGTACATCTGCCCGACCGCAACAACGACGATAAGGCTGACGGCAGTGAGGTAATTCTAAGCGGATTCGGAACCGGCGATACACACCAGGATGCAAACTCGCTACGCTGGGGCCCTGACGGCTGTTTGTGGTTCACTCAAGGCTACCACATCTGGTCATACGTGGAGACTCCTTATGGTCTTTCAGAACTCAACCGAAGCGGTGTCTGGCGCTACAATCCTCGCACGCGTCAGTTAAACTCTTTCCTCAATGAAAGCGCAGCCGGATTAAATTGCTGGGGCACGGCATGGGACGATTTCGGGCAGACGTTTCACGGCAGCGGCGCAGATTACGCACTCTGGCACACGAGCCCTAGCCTGATTCCAACTCTACATGCGTTAAAGCTCCCTACCAGCATGGCGATCTCCAAAGGTAAAAGTATGGAGCCTGAGTTTCTGGAGAGCAGCCATCTTCCTGACGATCTGAAGGGAATACTTTTAAAGAACACCTATTACACGAGTCAGATTCAGCTCTACCGGATAAAAGACGATGGATCTACCTTCACCAGTGAAGAAAAGGGCGATCTAATATCAGGCGGCAACGAGTTTCGGCCAGTCGAGACGCGTGTCGGCCCCGATGGTGCCATTTATGTGTGCGACTGGCTCAACCCTGTGATTGGACATTATCAAGCCAGTTACCGAGACCCACGGCGCGATCTCTCTCACGGGCGGATCTGGCGCCTCACAGCAACCAATCGCCCTCTGGTCTCGAAACCTTCGCTGGCAAACAAAACTGCAGAACAACTCGTTGAGAGCCTCAAATCAAACGAACGCTGGGAACGAGACAACGCAAAATTCGCACTGTACCGGATGGACGCAGAGGCTGTGCTGGTCGCCGTCGAAAGAGCGCTTCCGAAGTCTGGTGACAAAGACGAAATGCGGCTCCTTTATGAACTCAGCGGTGTGCTCGCAGCACACGAACGGAGTAATTCCACGCTGCTCGAGCGGATGTTAACCTCCGATGATTCCAGAGCTCGAGCATGGGGAGCTCATCTCATCGGCGTCTGGGCGAATCAACTGGAAGACCCGATTTCATTGTTAAAGAAAGCAGTCCAGGACGAACACCCCAGAGTACGCATGGAGGGTGTAGTGGCCTGCGCATGGATGCCCGCAAAGTTGGCGCTGGAAGCAGTAAAGACTGCGACCTTGGTAATGGACAAAGCTACCGACAGAGCGCTCGACTATTCTTTGACCCAAACCATTCATGCACTATCGCCGTTTTGGCAGCCCGCTCTCGCGGAAGGCCGCTTGGATTTTGGGGACCGCATACACGCTCTCGTCCGTCTCATGACAGCGATTGGAGATCCCAACATGAATGCTCGAGCACGGGAGGTGTTATCATCCCAAAAACTTGCACCGCAGATGAAGGATAGCCTTCTCACCACACTCATCACAAACGGTAACGTTGAAGATGCGGAATTCGCAATGGAACGGGCTCCTGAATCACAGGTGATTTTGAAAGCGCTGGTGAAACAGCTCAGTGAAAAACCCAAACCAGAATACAAACAGTTGGTGGAGAGTCTTATCCAAAGCCCTCATATAAAATCGCGGATTGCAGGCCTCCATATTGTCGCAGCTTCAGGCAAAGATTATGGAACGGTTGCGAACATCGTTAAGAAACTGAGCGATCCAACCACTGAGGTTTCGGAACTGTCTGCTGCGATCGCGGCGTCCGCAAAAGTCAGGGGCAAAGCAGGTCTCCCCGAATTGCTTCCTTTTTTAAACTCGAAGGACGAAGCCATTCGCATTTCAGCGCTTCAGGCGTTGGCACCACTCGATCCCTCGACTGTGGCAACACGCGCGATTGAACTCCTGTCGTCCACGACTGCCTCAAGAGATGTCGCGCCGCTTCTACTGCCGCTGTTGATTCAGAAAGACGGTGCAACCATTGTGGCTGAAGCGATCAAAGCGTCTAAACTGCCGCTCGATTCCGCAAAATTGGCGTTGCAATGGATGTCCGAAAGCGGCCGGGATGACGCGCCTTTAAGGGATGCTCTCAACGCTGTTCTGGGAGTCGCCCCCAGCGGATTGGTTTATAACGAAGCTCTGATCAAACAGCTTGTTACAAACGCACTCGCCAAGGGAGATGCCAAGTCGGGAGAAAGCGTTTTCCAAGCCGCGCAAGCGACCTGTGTGGCTTGTCATAAAGTGGGTTCCGCAGGTGGGATTCTCGGGCCGGACTTAAGCGCCATAGGCAAGGCACTCACACCGGAATACATTGTGGAATCGGTTCTCTGGCCCAAGCGGCAGGTAAAGGAAGGCTATATGCTAACTCAGATTATCCTTAAAAACGGCCAACAGCACCAAGGATACAAGGCATCCGAAACAGCAGAATCAGTAATCCTAAAGGACCTCTCTGGAAACCCTGGACACCCCATACCCAGAGCCTCGATCGCATCCATTAGCGACACGGGCACACTGATGCCGGATGGCCTGACAGCTTGGATGAACGAACAGCAGCAACTCGATTTGTTCCGCTACTTGTTTCAACTCGGCAAATAGCGCGTCTGCAAAACCAAAAGACTGTCGCGATCTGTTTGGGACGCATTCGAACTACTTCAGAATGCGTTCAACCTTGAATCCCTTATTTTTGAGGCGTTCAAGGATGTTACCTTCTCCGGCGAAGTGCATCGCACCTACAACAAAAAGGTGACACTTCGCTGGATGTTGACCCATCCGTTCCAGCATACGTTCCGCCATTTTTTGATTTCGAGCATTCAGAATCGTCTCACCAAAATGCTCGCGAAGGGTTGGCGTAAATCCCTCTTGAGCTCGGTTAAATAGCTTTCCTAAAACATCCAAATCACCGCTCAAGTACGCGTTGACCATCTGCCTGGCTGTAGTCTCACCATTTCTTTCAGCGGCATCCATATCGTCCAAAGTCGCGCGAAAAAAGTTCACCTGATCTTCATCCGACATCTGCATTGCCTTCAGTTCTTCCTCCACACTTTCGAGCCCGCCCGCCTCTTTGCCATCATTCACGGCCTGACGGTAGAACATGAAGTCCATGGGCACTAGAGATGACGGTGCCTCCAATACCACAAGCTGTAACGCGACACACCAGGCCTCCATATTTTCCAGAAGCGCGGGATCAACATCTGGGGCGAGACGTGCGAGTTTCCTCGTAAAGCGCGCGTAAAGATCGGCAGGCAACCGCTTTGATAGAGGAATCTGAGCCGACTGCGCTGCAGCCGCAGCTTGCCTCATACTCTCCTCATCATAGGGAATTTCCCCCAACACCACATCTGCTTCTTCAAACGCTTTGAGAACAACTTCGGGGAGCGGGGCGAAATGATCGCTTGGCAGGTGAATACTGCCGAACACGTAACTCGACTTCCCTGAATCCCCGGAAACACGCCACAAAAAGGGTTTATCAAAGCGACGCGTGACGTTCTCAAGAACTGTCGTCTGGGGACCGCCGGGAGCGCTGCCGATTGGTCTGTCGCCAGCCACACTAGGAGCCTCTGCGAACGACAAACGCCCCAGTACAAGAACACCAATAAACAGTGTGGTTCGTAGAACCGATGACTTCGCTTTCATGATACCCTGAATGAAAATTCCCCCATTATCGGCGCCCAAAAACGAATCGCATCAGACGATCCCTGCACCATTAGACCATCCCCTCGGGCGGCAGCTCTCACTTACAATTTCGAATGACTTCCATCACACAGCGTCCCTGACTTCGAATGTTTGCAACCGCAGAAATACACGGTGCCGTCTTTCTCGGCCTTATACGGGATCGGTGAAAACTCTGACCCCTTGTGCACACCATCACATAGCGGTTGATTCCGACTTAACCCGCAAGAACACCAATAGTAGGTTTTACCCGCTTCAACGGTTGTGGCATACGGTCCGGTCTTGGCGATTTTCGGTTCCTTCACAGGTGGTACATCGGTTCAGAATGATTCAGCCCAGCGTTTCAGAAACAGAAAGAGACCTTTTTAAACTTTGATGAATAGGCCCAAGACCTTTCGCTGGGATTCATTAAAAGTCCCAGTCCCTCGTTTCGCGCGGCCCTTTGTCACGCACATCACCCGTCCCTCCCCGAAGAGCACCGGTCGCCCCACGCATCATTTCACGAATCGAAGCGCACGAATTTTTGGCTGTCTGATAAACTGCAGCAACCGTGTCGATCTTCAGCTTGTGCGTTATCAGAAACGGATGGTCTTCCTCACAAGGAATGACCCCTCCAGCTTTGGGATCGATAAGGGTAAAACTCCTCCCTTCCGGCAGTATTTCCGACACAAAACGCATGCAATCTGCAAGCCGCGAACTCGCGTGCTGTATCTCGTCCGTAGAATTTTGGCTTTCTATTGCATTACAAAGGCGGGGGGGAAAGCTCCACTTCCGCAGCATTTTCCCGCCGACATTCGAGTGAGTCAGGCCAACCTGGCTCTGCTCCCACTCTGACAGAACAGTGTTTCCATCCCACTCCGATAAATCCGGGCTGCCAACAATGACACTATCAATCACCAACCGACCAACAAACCTCAACAATCCAACGATATACGCTTCAGCCGGGTCCGCATCACCTATCCGTCTAATCAAGTCTTCCAAAAAATATCCGTTAAACAGACTCTCCACCCAATAATCCTCAGCCGAAATCCCGTACGCCTTCAACTCGCGATTGGTTGCCTTTTGAGCAACCGCGAGACACACAAACCGTTTTGTTTCATCAAAGCCGATGACGTGCATCGCCTCTCCGATGCTACTCACACGAGACGCCCGGCTGTAGTAAGCACTGTTGGCACACCGAAGGACATCTACAGCCAGTGCAGAATCACAGTTAATCAACTGTGCTATGTCCAGCAGTGTCGATTTAGCGTCCTGCAACAGGTGCAACGCGCGACCTAGGGTCCGCGCCGCAGGTAATAACCTGTCTGTCTTTTCGATCGCCTCAAAGAGTCGGTCTTTATTAGTTAAATTCATAACAAACCATTACCCCCTTAATTAACAGGACTGGCACTTTCGTTCTTTTACAAGAACCCATGAAAAATACCCAGCACTTATAAGACAATACCAATAAGAACTCGCGTCCTACTGACGTTCGATAAAGTGCCTTTTTATTACGGATGCGAACTCCTGCTCTAAATAACGGTTTGTTGCCACACATTCGCGACCAAACAACCAATCGTCGCCCCCTTTAAAATCAGTCAGCACACCTCCAGCCTCCTGCACAATCAACGCACCGGCCGCAACGTCCCACGCATTCAGGTTATATTCGTAGTATGCGTCCATTCTGCCACAGGCCACATAACACAGGTCTACAGAGGCGGCCCCAATTCTACGCAACCCATGCGTCCTCTTCATGAGCTCCAGTAATGCGCCCATGTAATTTTCCTGACGCTCAAAATTCTGAATCGGAAAACCAGTCGCAATCAAACTATCCCCTAAGGTCTTGGCAGTTGATACAGAGATTGCAGTTCCATTCAAAAACGCGCCCTTTTCCTGCGCAGCATAAAAACACTCGTTGCGGCTCACCTCATGAACCACTCCCAGGACAATCTCGCCTCGATACTCCAATGCAATACTCACCGCATAACATGGAATTCCATGAACAAAATTCGTGGTCCCATCCAGCGGATCCACGATCCAATTGTACTCTTTTTTTCCACTAGCCGAGTTTTCCTCCACAATAAAACCGGCCTCAGGAAGAAGCTTCGCGAGCTCTCCGACGATCATCTTCTCCGACTCCTTGTCCACGTAACTCACCAAATCATTAAGCCCTTTGACTTCGACCTTCCCCCAATGAAACCCGTCTCGTTCCCTCCGGATGAACGAAGCAGCTTCGGACGCCACTGCCAAAGTACCTTTTAACAATTCATTCAACTGAACACTCATAGATCTCATCCTGAAAGTTTTGCTGCGTGAACGCCCACTCTATCTGCACTTCCAATGATCACAAATTGAATCCATCGAAGGTTGGAACCCGGCCCCCCCGGATGCTCCCTAGGTGCGAGACGCCAGAGTCACACTCCCCCCCAAACGACTGCTGGGAATGTTGACAGTTGGTAACCAGCGTCGGAGGATTCCCGCTCCAGACGTTTATCCATGAAAAAGCGGTTACCACTCTTCGTTTGTATGGGAGCGATGCTCCTGAGCTCCCCTCACATAATTTTTGCACAAGCTAATATGCCAGAAACACCTACCGACGTTAAAGCCGCTCCAAGTGATGCGAACAAAACCGCTTCAGGCCTCGCCTCTAAACTCCTCTCCAAAGGCACAGGCACAGAACATCCATCCGCCGCAGACACCGTAACGGTTCATTACTCCGGATGGACCACAGACGGGAATCTATTTGACAGCTCGGTCAAGCGCGGCCAACCGACAAGCTTCCCTCTTAACGGCGTCATCAAAGGCTGGACGGAAGGTGTCCAACTCATGGTCGAAGGCGAAAAACGCCGTTTCTGGATTCCCGCCGACCTTGCCTACGGTGAAAATCCAGGCGGTGGACGTCCCGGCGGAACGCTCGTATTCGACATCGAACTAATCTCCATCAAGAAGGCCCCCAAACCACCAGAACTCACCGCTCCCGCAGACGCTGAAAAAACACCAACCGGCGCCTCCGTTAAAACGACCACCAAAGGCACTGGAACAAAATCACCAAAGCCCGAGGATACAGTGAAAGTGAATCTCGCCATTTGGAGCACAGAAGGAGAACTCCTTCAAAGCACCGAACAACAAGGCGGCCCGGCGGACGTTCCTTTGGATAAATTCCGCATTGGCGGACTCTCAGATGCCATCCAAACCATGGTGACTGGAGAAAAGAAGCTTGCGTGGATTCCCTCCAAAGTTGCATTTGGCCCCACCCTTCCTCCGGGGGCTCCGGCCAGCGGACTCGTCGTCGATATCGAATTAATTTCGTTCAAAGAAGGAGTCCCGCCACCAGCCGTTCCATCAGACGTAGCTGCCGCTCCTGCAGATGCTGAAAAAACGGCATCTGGGCTCGCATCCAAGGTTCTAAGCAAAGGAACCGGTTCTGATCACGCGAAAGCAACGGATACAGTGACCGTCCACTACTCAGGCTGGACAACGGACGGCAAAATGTTTGACAGCTCCGTCACCCGTGGAGAGCCCACCAGCTTCGGATTAAACCAAGTCATCAAAGGCTGGACCGAGGGAGTTCAACTCATGGTCAAAGGCGAGAAGCGCCGTTTCTGGATCCCAGCTGGGCTAGCCTATGGTGAAAATCCGGGCGGAGGACGTCCTGGTGGCATGCTCGTATTCGATATCGAACTGTTGGAAATCCAAAAATAGTCTCTCTACACAAAGCCGTCAGGATGCCCTCGGTCCTGACGGCTTTGTCGCATACACGCTTCTCTACGGTTCACTTTTCGCCGCAATCACCTTCATTAAACCTCACATCTTCACCTCATGAGCACTCCTTCATTTTCGAATGTCACCGTCGACGCCAAAGCCAACATCTACTTCGATGGACGCGTCGTCTCCCATTCTGTCCACTTTGCAGATGGCTCCAAAAAAACCGTCGGCCTCATCTATGCAGGCGAATACCACTTTGGAACGGGAGCACCCGAGCGCATGGAAATTATTGCCGGAACATGCACCGTCATTCTCGACGGAACGACCGACAAACAGGAGTTTGCCGCCGGAACATTTTTCGATGTCCCTGGCAATAGCGGTTTCACGATCACTGTCGCAAACGGGATCTGCGAATACGTCTGCTCTTTCCTGAAATAACCGTTTTCAATCCCAGAGCGGCGCAATTCAGGCCCCTACTTCATTTGACGCAGCCCCTCAAAGGCTGCGTCATTTTTTTGTGCCACTCATCTTCAACTCAGAGCCGGAACGGCATCAACCGAGATTCGCCGGTTCATATCAAAGACCGCTACACAAGGGATCTGAATCATTCGGGACCTACCGGCGATTCAAAACAGTAACTCTCAATCCCCCCAAATCCCGTTGGCGCCTAGGCCCATTACCGAGCCAAACTATTTCAAGACTTAGCGCAACAAAATGCACCTTTGAGGGTTAACTCTATGCACCTAGACGTCACCTCATGAATCTCCTCCCCACAACCCTCGGTTTGCTCGGAGCCTTCTGCCTCAGCGCCGCCGCAGCCCAACGCCCCCCCAACGTCCTCATTTTACTCGCTGATGACATGGGCTTTGGAGACCTTGGAGCGAACAACCCCAGCTCCAAAATCCCCACCCCAAACCTCGACCGCCTCGCAACCGAAGGAGTCCGTTTTACAGACGCACACAGCTCCTCCGGAATTTGTACGCCCAGCCGCTACGCACTGCTTCACGGACGCTATCACTGGAGAAAATTTCACGGCATCGTTAATTCATTCGAGCAACCAGTCCTAGATGCGGACCGGGTCACAATCGCCTCCATGCTCAAAAGCAAAGGCTACGACACAGCCTGTATAGGAAAATGGCATCTGGGATGGGATTGGAAAGCTATTCAGAAAGACGGGGCAAAGTCTGATCCAAAAACCGGCTATCCCGCCGATGCGTTCGATTGGAACAAACCAATTCCGGGGGGGCCGCTTTCACATGGATTCAACTACTACTTCGGCGACGATGTTCCCAATTTTCCTCCGTACGCCTGGTTTGAAAATGATCGAGTCATAACCCCGCCAACCGTCCCCGTTAGCCCCCCTCCTGAACCCCTCGAAGGTCACTGGGAGGCTCGTCCGGGACCATCCGTAAAGGATTGGGATTTTTATGCTGTCATGCCAACGCTCACCCAAAAAGCGATCGAATGGCTCCAGAAACGTGAAAAGGAACAGCCGTTCTTTCTCTACATGCCATTCACCTCTCCCCATGCACCGATTGTTCCCAGTCAGGAATTTCGTGGTAAATCGAAGGCCGGAGCTTTTGGCGATTTCGTCGTACAAACCGATGACACCGTAGGGCGTGTTCTGAAGACATTAAAGGACAAGGGACTCGAGGAAAATACGATCGTCATTTTCACATCGGATAATGGCGCGGAACATTACGCGTATGACCGCATTCGCAACTTTGATCACTTTAGTTCCGGGCCTTTACGCGGCGTAAAACGTGACCTCTGGGAAGGAGGACATCACGTCCCCATGCTTGTACGTTGGCCTGGAGTTATTCCGGCGGGAAGAGTCAGCGACCAACTTGTCAGCCAAATCGACATACACGCCACTCTCGCGAAAATTGTAGGTTACGAGACACCCGCAAACTCAGCAGAAGATAGCCTCAACGTTCTGGACCTTTGGCAAGGTGGATCGAATCAGAGATCGTCTTTAGTACACAACACCGACAGCAAAGGATACGCGGTAAGATCAGGCGACTGGTTACTGATCGATGCCCCCACTGGAGCAATCTCGAAGGTCCCCGATTGGTACGACTCCCAATTCGGATACACAAAAAACACCTCCAAAGGTGAGCTTTACAACATGAAACAGGATCAGGCCCAAAAGCATAACCTTTACGAAGAACACCCCGAGAAGGTCGCTGAACTCAAAACCCAGTTAATGCAGATCAGGGGCAATTGACCCTCGTTTCACCCATGATCCTCTTTCCCTCCTACGAACTTGAATAAACCTTCTCGTCTCTTTCTTTGTCAGAAAGCCTCATTGCAGCCGGGGAGCCTATCTTCCTTTTCATTATAGCCACCGATTCCCTGATGGAACTCGAGTGCTACGGTTCTTCCACAACTCCCCCTCTATCGTTTATCCAACGAAAAAACAGAAATCCACATCGTTGCTATACTCCCAAATCCCCCCATTCCGACCAGTTCCACAAATGAATTCACACCGTTCCTCCTGGAATCCTCTTCTGATTGCGAGTGCCTCCGTTGCCTTCGCTTTCGCACCAACAACACGAAGCTTCGCCGACGTAGGTGTCGGAGCCAAGCCGCTACCTGGCGCTGAAGTTATCATCGACGGCACCCGAGACACGTTGGACAACAAGTGGACTTACTGGGAAGGGCCACGTTTCGGATCTTCGCTGCCCATCAAATGGAAACTCGTTGCGGACCCGGTCAGCGAAGGCACTGCCCTCCAAAGTGATGATCCAGCCGTGGGTATCGGCCAATATGGAACTGCCGATATTATCACCAAAAAGGAATACCGCGATTTCCGCCTACACATTGAGTTTCTCGTCATGAATGAAGCGGGTAACAGTGGCGTCTATTTGCAAAACCGTTACGAAATTCAAATCCAGGATGGCGATGCCACATCTCATGGCATGGGAGCCGTCATCAATGAAACTGCCTCACCTTACTTTTTGTACAAAGGGCTAAGACAATGGAACTCCTACGACATTCTGTTCCGGGCCGCTCGTTTCAAAGACGGTAAACGCGTCGAAAAAGCCCTCGTCACTATGTACTTCAACGGAGTGAAAATTCACGCCAATCAGGAAATCAACCAAGTTTGGGGTGGGGCAAATTCGGGACTCGACGGCGGGAACGACGGAGGAAAAGGAATTACGGATGTCCCAGGTGGACTAAAACTTCAATGCGAAGGCCACGACATCCGCTTCCGAAACACGTGGATCAAAGAAATGGCATTGGAAAAGCCGCAAACCAGTTTTCCTCGAGAGAAATAAAATAAGCAGCGCGCACCCACACATTGCGTTGATCTCTCTCGATCCTCCAGCACCCCGCCCAAAATCAACCCACAACCACCTCCCATTTCCCTCATCATGCGTCTCTCTCCAGCCTTTCCAATGTACAACACCATAGCCACCACTGCCTTTGTATTTCTCGCAGGCTCCGTATTTGCCGCGGCTGATAGGAAACCGGACCGGCCGCCAAACGTGGTAATAATCTTCACGGATGATCAAGGATACGGCGATGTAGGAACTTTTGGAGCCACGGCGTTTCCCACTCCAAACCTCGACCGCATGGCGCAGGAAGGCCGTCGTTTTACGGATTTCCACGTCGCTCAACCGGTGTGCTCCGCCTCTCGTGCCGCTTTGCTTACCGGATGTTATCCCAACCGAATTGGGCTTCCCGGCGCACTCGGGCCAAACTCACCAAAGGGTATTAGCGAAAACGAAACAACCCTTGCCCAATTATTTAAACAAAAAGGTTACGCGACAGGTATGGCCGGGAAATGGCATTTGGGAGACAAACCTCAGTTCTCACCAATCCGTCACGGCTTTGATGAATACTTTGGCCTCCCATACTCCAGCGACATGTGGCCTTTACACCCTGAGGCGAAACCCGGGAGCTATCCTCCACTGCCGCTCTTCGACGGAGAAAAGGTCTTGAAAGCAGATCTGAATCACGCAGACCAAGAACAACTCACTACGCAATATGCCGAACACGCAGTGCAGTTTATCGATCGAAACAAAGACAAACCGTTCTTTTTTTATCTAGCGCCGAACACTCCTCACGTTCCTCTACACGTCAGCGACAAATTCAAAGGCAAATCCGGTTCCGGTCTTTACGGCGACGTCATTATGGAGATCGATTGGGCAGTAGGGGAAGTCCTCTCCGCTCTAAAACGAAATCACTTGGACGAAAACACACTAGTCATTTTCAGCTCCGATAACGGCCCCTGGTTATCTTACGGAAATCATGCCGGTTCGGCTGGGAAGTTCCGCGAAGGCAAAGGCACTAACTTCGAAGGCGGACATCGAGAGCCTTGTATCATGCGCTGGACTGGGAAAATCCCCTCCAATTCGGTCTGTAACGAGCCACTCATGACGATCGATGTTCTTCCCACTATCGCCCGGCTTATCGGTGCTGAACTTCCTAAACACAAAATTGACGGGCTTGATATCTGGCCGTTTCTAGCTGGCGAATCAGGCGCAAAAAATCCTCACGAAGCCTACTATTTCTACTACAACCAAAACGACCTTCAGGCCGTCCGTTCCGGCGACTGGAAACTTCTCTTCGCCCACACCTCACGCACCATGGATGGGCAGGAACCCGGAAAAGACGGCCTTCCAGGGAAGTACCGCCCACTTTCCGTAAGCCACTCTCTGTACAATCTCGCCAATGACCCAAGCGAAACACAGGACGTCGCATCAACTCATCCAGAGATCGTCAAACAGTTGGAAGCTCTCGCTGAAAATATTCGTGCTGACTTAGGTGACGATCTCACAAAACGCCCGGCAACAGGCGCCCGGCCTCCGGGACACTAACCCCAGATGCGCCTGCAAACCCACAAACATTCGGACAGCAGGCGCGTTCCTCGGAGCCTCACAAGGGTGAACGCAATAAGACACCAATTCGAAAGCGTCTCCGAAAGCACCGCTAAAATCGGCATTTCTCCCCTTGCCTACAAGCCGGAATCCGCTCGTCTGATTCCGGCAAAGGTACGGTCGTACTACTTCTTCTTTAAAACAAGATACCGTACATCAATCGCCTCACGGCCCCCGATCTTTGGGGCACGCAACACCAACGTGCCCTTCTCAGCCGGCAAAGAAAAACTCCCAATCACCAGCGGTTTAAAATCTTTAACATCGGACTCCGACTCACGAGGAGACCGATCCTTCTCGGGCCCATAAGGTGCGGGATCATACGCCTCATCAACGCGTTTTAGCAGCTTTTGCGACGCTGCGTTTCGTTCAGAATCCGCAAAACTGAGCTCAATCTCAGCGCCAACATTTTCAGGCTTACAGGTGTAATAAACAACCGCCTCGTAGATTCCCGAATGCCCCACTTCAACCTCCCACGTGATCCTGTCCTCAGGGCTTGTCCAATGCGTGAAATAGGAGCAATTCGGCGCTTTCGCGCTACGCTTCACCGTCCCATGCGGAACCCCGTCACGAGCCGGCAATTGCGTAGTGGGAGCATAGCCGACGGGATACGGGCGCGCCGCTTCTGAATCCATTGAGGCAGGTAATTCCGACAAAAACTGCGCCGCAACCGACTTCAACCGCTGCACCTCCTTGGAATTTTCAACCGCTACATTCCTTGCCTGTCCGGGATCCGCGACCATGTCAAAAAGAGCCCCAGTCAGATCGAGCCTGTACCCTTGCGATCGAACGCTAATCTGGTTCTTTTTCCCGCCACCTTGCATAGAAATGATATCACGCTCGGACCAACTCTGTTGAGCTGCATCCTTTGCCGTTAACAGCGGCTTTAGACTCCGACCATCAAGAGGCTTCTCCGTCTTGAGTACTATGTTTGAAAAATCAGCCAACGTCGGCAGCAAATCGATCGCTCCTGCGATCTGCGGAACCCGAAGCCCTGGCGTCACATGATTGGGCCAGCGAATGAAAAACGGCACCCGCACGCCCCCTTCATCAACACTCCCCTTTTTCCCCTTCATTCCGCCGTTCCAACGAAAATGACTCGGACCATTATCGCTAAAATAAACCACGATGGTATTTTCTGCGATCCCAAGCTGATCGAGTTTATCGAGAACACGCCCTACGTTCCAATCCACGTTCTCGCACATTGCCAAAGCAGCTCGAGCATTTACAGGATCGTCGTCCTGCGGTTTAGAGCTTTGCTGGTGGATCGTGGCGCCCTCAAACTTTGCGTAAAAACGATCCGGAACCTGCATCGGTGAATGCGGAATATTGTAGGGGATATAACACAAAAACGGCTGCTTTCGGTTATTCTCCATAAACCGCATCGCGTGTTCAGTGAGATCATCGGCCATGTATCCATTTCCCCGCACGATCTCACCGTTATGATCCATCTCGGCGTCGAAATAGTGGCCCCAGTGCCCAGAACAAAAACCGTAAAACTCATCAAACCCGCGCGAGTTGGGGTGGTAAGGATGCTGCGTTCCGTTATGCCACTTTCCAAAAGCACCTGTTGCATATCCGGCTTTTTTAAAGACCTGCGCAAGCGTGGTCTCATCCAAATTCAGCCGCTCTTTTCCTTCGCTCACGCCACTGACTCCAGTGCGCCCATGATACCGCCCAGTCAGGAATTCGGCTCGCGTTGGCGCACAAACCGAACACACAAAAAACCGATCTACCGTAGCTCCGGAGCGTGCCAAGCTATCGATGCGCGGAGTCGAAATATCCACATTTCCGTTCACGCTGAGATCTCCCCAACCTTGATCGTCGGTCAATATCACAACGATATTTGGTGGAGCTTCGCCATAACACTTTACCGAGAAGCAAAATCCCAACAACCCAGTTAGGACAACGGCTCGATGAGCCAAAACAGACAGAAAGGTGAGTTTCATGAGGAGGTGTGTACCAGAGCGCTCAGGCAAGCACCGTCGTTATGAAGGAAGCTTCCAAGGAACGTCTGAATCGTCGGCTACTTTACTGGAGGAGGCAAATACTTGGCCAGCGATTCAATGATCGCCTTGTTCTCAGATTGGTTCGCCACATTCACAGTCTCCGCGGCATCATTTCTTTCGTCATAAAGTTCCGTTGCCTCAATAGCATTGGTTTTAACATCACGCCAAAGCGTCAGGCGCCAACGTTCATCTCGAATGCTGTATCCCATCAGGCGCTTCTTGCCCGACGTTCTGGGGTATTGGCTGATCGCGACTTTCTGCATTTGTGCGGCTGGATTTTCGAAATACTCCTTGAGACTCTTTCCCTCGACACCTTGCGGGGAAGGCAAATTACAAACGTCAGCCAAAGTTGGGTACACATCTACGAACTCAACCGGCGCCTCACATTTTTGACCCGCGGTCTTCTGCAGCGGGATCGAGATCAACAACGGCGCACGCGTCGCAATTTCGAAATTTGTATGTTTGTGCCAGAGGCCATGATCCCCAAGTTGCCATCCATGATCCCCCCATAAAACAATCACCGTATTGTCCGAAAGCCCTTCCTTATCGAGCGCATCCAACAACCGCCCGATCTGCGCATCGGTATAACTAATACATGCGTAGTATCCATGTCGCAGGGTCTTCGCAAAATCGTCTGGAATCGGGTTTCCTTTGGGAACATTTGCATACGCATGCAACTCACCATTGGTGTGACCAACAAAATCAGGGGCTCCCTCAGGAAGATGATCTATCACCGGAACCGGGATTTTCTCGGGATCATATAAATCCCAATACTTCTTCGGAGCCACGAACGGTAAATGCGGCTTCAAAAGTCCAACGGCCAAAAAGAACGGCTGCGCCTTTCCTTTTAGCTCATGCAAACGCTCTACGGCCTCGTCCGCTGTACGCCCATCCGGAAGCTCATTGTCTGCCTTCAAACTCACCTCAAAGGCATCTCCTTTCGGTGCCTTCCCGTGTTTGCCCTCATTCGGCTTATCATTATCCTTTGGCGTCGCTACTCTCGCACTTTCCTGAACTCCGCCAGGCACCTTTTTCACTATCCGCTTACTGGAATCGTCTTGCTCCGTATCGACGGTTTCTCCGCTGGGATACCAATGCGGCACACTCCAGGAGCGCCCATCCTCAAACCCGTGATGATAAATCTTACTGAGCGCCGCACAGTAGTAACCATTCGCCTTAAAATGTTGGGGCAACGTCACCGCATCCGGTAACGCAACGCGAAAGTGCGTCTCGAGATCGTATACCTTCGTCGCATCAGGACGTCTTCCCGTCATAATAGAACTACGCGACGGACTACATACAGCCTGCTGACAGTAGGCATGATTAAACACCAAACCACGCGCGGCGAGACGATCCAAGTTAGGTGTCTTTACAATCGAATTTCCATAACACCCCATCTCCGGACGTAAATCGTCCACTGCAATAAAAAGAACATTAGGCCGGGAGCCCTCGGCTCCGGCAGAGGCAACCGAAAACAGCCAACTCGAAATAAGAAGCGCAATTTGAACTGGGCGGGTCTGGATCATACTTCAGTATGAAACTCCAAACTCAGGATTTGGTTGCGGTACTTTTCACGTCATCTCTGCGCCCCCTTGTCTCACCCATCAGAGCTCTCCCCCCCCAAACTCCTTCCCCTTTCCATCTGATCGAGAAAGTCAGAACCAGCTGGCCGTTTTCTTCAAGCCAGCCGTCCGACATCCCTTCACCCTATCTAGCTAAACAGTTTCGAAACCGGTTTCGCTTTCACCAATTCCCGGGGCTGGTTGAGGTGATTATAAACAATGGTTTCCGGATCTATTCCGCACGCATGGTACATAGTCGCCAAGAGCTCTGTCGGATGCACTGGATCTTCAGCCGGACTACTTCCGGTTTTGTCGCTTTGCCCATGTACATAGCCTCGCTTAGTCCCCGCACCGGCAACAATCGCCGAATAACAATAAGGCCAATGATCGCGTCCATCCGCACTATTGCCGTTTCCGGATGTACTCACTCCTTTGATCGGCGATCGACCAAATTCACCGATCGCCACCACAAGTGTCTCCTCCAGCAGACCACGTGAATCCATATCCGCAATAAATGCTGAAAGCCCCTGATCCAGCATCGGACCAGACTTCGTCTTCATTCGATCCGTCAGCCCCACGTGATGGTCCCAGGAATGATTATCGGAGTTCGCAACCTTTGGCCAAATCACCTCCACAACCCTGGTTCCCGCCTCCACGAGTCGCCGCGCTAGCAGGCAACTTTGCCCAAAGGTATTTCGCCCGTATCTGTCCCGCATCTCCGATGTCTCCTGTCCGAGATCAAAGGCATTCCTCGCCTTTCCAGAAATAATGAGGTTGAGCGCCCGCTGATAATAGTCGTCGAGATTATACTTTTCGACTGCCTTCTCAACCTCTGGCATCGAGGCCTCGATGATCGAACGCAAGTCGGCACGCCGCTGGAGTCGCAGCGAGAATACTTCGGGTGGGAGCTTGAGATCCTCGACCGTGATCCTTTCCATTTTCCCCATGTCCAGATCATCACCCGGAGGGTAGAGCGTATAAGGATCAAACGCCTTCCCAAGAAATCCAGCCGTCCCGCCTTTCCCCACCACATTACTTTCCTGCAACGGACGCGGCAGCATCACAAATGGCAGCATCGGCTCCTGAGAAGGCCGCAACCGAACGATATTCGATCCAAAGTTTGGGTAATCCTTCGCATCCGGTGGCTCAAGCTGCCCCGACGGACTCACCTTGTCCGTGGTATAGCCAGTCATGATCTGATAGATCGCTGCGGTATGGTTGAACAGACCGTTTGGGGTGTATGCCATCGATCGGATCTGCGTAAACTTGTCGTTCACTTTGGCCAATTTCGGCAAAATCTCGGTATAATGGATTCCCGGAATTTTTGTCGGAATCGTATTAAACGCAGAACGAATGTTATCCGGTACATTCAGCTTGGGATCCCACAAATCGAGATGACTTGGTCCACCCTGCAGGTAAATCATCACGACGCTTTTTGCCTTCCCCCAACCCGGCCCTCCGATTCTTCCAGCATCAGCGGCCTGCGCCTGAAGTTTCAGCATGGAGCCTAACGACATTCCCAAAATGCCCGTTCCGCCAAGACGCAACAAATCGCGCCGCGACATTTTTAATTCAGACGAGCAGAGATCGCTACAAGTGCCACCAGGGAGATGAATCATAATCAGGGAGGATGGAGATTGGGTTTTAGATAAATGAAGATGCGTTTTAGCGATTGAACAGGAAGGCCGGGTTATTAATGAGCGCCCACGCAAGATCCTGAACCATTGTTAATCGTTTGTTGCACAACTGCTGTTTGCTCGCCTTTACATCAGCGCGCATCTGAACCAAAACGGGGTCTAAGCGTATGGGCTTGGACACTTCTGCCAAAGTGTCCTTGAGCTCCTTGTAAGCAGGATCCATCACTAGAGGCGTCTTCGCGTCCAACACTTCCTTGCGTTGCCGCCAATACTCGACGTCGATCAACCGCACATACTCGCTTAACGCCAGCTTCTCGTCAGCAGAACGCTCAGCACTCGCCTTCTCCGAGGATTCCGCGACCACCCGAGGAACTCCCTCATGCAAAGGATCTGCCGCCGTAGTCGCATAAATTCGGAAGCGCGCGATGAGGAGCCCGTTATTTCCGCGTTGAACCAAGCGGAAGATCAACCGCGCTTTTCCCTCATTCTTAATCACGCTCTCAAGCTTCAACGCAATCGTATGCCTTCTCGTGGTTAATCCTCCAATCGACCATCCGTTCTGGACTTCGTCTTCTTTTCCATCGATCGCTGCAGATGCAGGAAATTTATCCTGTTCACCAGATGCACGGGCCTCCGTAAAATTCAGCTTTGCCGGGTCCGCTCCTTTCCCGAGCGACCCCATGCGTACCGTGAACTCGTTCAGAATGAAATTGCCGTCCTTTGAACGCCCTGGTCCAAACTTCGGCGCGGCTGGGTCAGGTAACACTTCAAGAAGAAAACCAGTCACGTCCGTGGCATCAGCTTCAACGGTTACTGAATATTCAGAGTTCTGCGTTCCTCCCCCTGAAACCACAGTACCATCCTTTTCTACTGTCAGCTTCACATCGCCTGTTGCAGTCGCGGTCTTTGGTTGAAGGAGAGACCATCGCACAGGTGATGCTGCCGGCGATGCTTCCTGAATCCATCCCTCGACTCTGCCCGCATGTGTTGACTCCAACGCTTTCAATGAAAGCACCGCCCGCTTCTCGCGTTCTACCCGGGCTTTTTCCAATTCCTCACGCAAATATTTTGTGACGGACTCATACTTTTCCAACTTCTCACTCGCAGTCGCTATCGCGCGTTCACGTGCCTTCTCCGCTTCGGCTATAATCGGGGCCTGCTCTTTTTCTTTATCTATCCACGCTTTATCCACGCTCTCATGATCGTGATCTAGAGCTCCCAAGAGCCGCTGGGTTGACTCAACCTCTTTACTCGTAGCCTCCCGGGATAAGACCCTCTCAAAGAGTTCATTAATCAACTTGGTATCATCAGGCTGGGCTGCCACCAACTGCGCTAAATCATTTTTGGGATCCTGAATCGCACCAGATACCACTGGCCCGCTCAGGAGTGCCATCACAGACCCGAGCCCCAGATTGCTACTCCGCTCACACTCACAGGTGCTCTCGCGAGCAGGTTTGCCGAGAGTCGCAAGAAAGCCACCCGCACCTTCACTTGAAGAATCCACCATCTGGGCCGCACGGGCCCCCGCTGCCACCCCAGGTAACACGGACTTCGATCCCGTTACTTTGAACACGGAATCAAATAGCGTCTCCGCCGACAATCTTCTCGCGACCGCGTGTGAATAGTTGACCGTATCATCCTCGTTCCAGCGATTTGTTTTAAGCGAAAGCTGATACGTCCTAGATTTACAAATCGTCTTAAACACCACCCGAGTGTCAAATTTGCTCCGGATGAACTCCTGCGTGAGATGATCCAACAGCTCCGGATTCGTCGGTGGATTTCCTGCGCGAATGTCATCCAGCGGCTCGATAATTCCACGCCCCAAAAGATAGCCCCAGATCCGGTTTACGTAGCTACTCGCGAAATACCGATTATCCGGCGAAGTCATCCAAGCAGCCAATTGCTCCCGCCTAGTCGCCTTCTCGGTTACTTCAAATTTCGCAGAAAACGGAAATACGGGAGCGGTAATCTTCCCAGTTCGATCATGTTTTATTTCCCCCGATGGATTCTCACTCACGACTTCCCAAAGCGGTTTAGCTCCTTCCACTGCAGTACCGCCGATCTTCTTATCTCCACTCGCTGGATCCGACGTCAGACTGAATTGTGCGAAATACGCTGCGGTTTGATAATACTGGTCTTGAGTCCAGCGCTCAAACGGATGATCGTGGCATTTGTTACAATTGAATCGAGTCGCCAAAAACAAGTGGGTCGTATTCTCCATCGATTCCGCGGGTTGACGTAGAATCTTCCAATAACTTGCCGCCGGATTCTTATTGTTCGATCCAGTTGCCGTAACGATCTCCCGCACGAACTGGTCATACGGAACATTTTTATCGATGTTACTGCGAATCCACGCACGGAATGTTTCTGCGCCTTCCTTACCCAGGAACTTTGAATTTACCTGCAGAAGATCGCTCCATTTGTTGGTCCAGTTTTCAACAAAGTCGACGCTCCCCACCAGCTCGTCTATCACCGCTTCGCGTTTCGTTCGAGTGTCTCGTGTATCGGTCAAAAACTGCCGCAGCTTCTCTACAGAAGGCGGCAACCCTGTCAGATCCAAATACACTCGCCGCAGAAATTCGCTATCCGAAGCCAAATCCGAAGGCTCGGTTTGCATCCGTTTCCACTTCGCAGCGACAAGCTCATCCACACGGCTCCATGTCACTGGATCCGTCCATCGGAACCCACTTCGATCTCCCATCACCGTTACTGTGGTAGCGACATAATTGCCTTCGTACCGCGCAAGCATTGGTGCTTCGCCCCTTCGAAGCGTCGTCACCAAACCTGCTCCACTGACGCTAGCCACATCCGTATTGCCACTCTCCACGAAAGCCTCCTGCGAAACATCCCGCACAGTTCCATCGGCGTAATGTGCGAGAACACGAAATTGCTGTAACCCACCAATCTGCTGCACGACTGGGTTCTCAGGCAGTATCTCAATCTTCGTCGCCTTGGAAGACCCAGCGTTAAATTGGGCACCTTCCGCAACCCATTGCCTGAGGATTTGGTAAGATTTCTCGTCAGTATTTGTTCGACGCCCACCTTCATGCGGAACTTCTGCGACAGCTTTCAAGAGCATCAAACTGTCGTCGGGAGAAGCAATCGCAACCCGCCGAGAGGCCATATCGTCCGTAAGAGACCGAATGTCGTACTCGGGATCGTATCCCCTCAACGATAACTTAAACCCTCCTTTGCCCTCCTTTGCTCCGTGGCAACTACCCTGATTGCAACCGAGTTTAGTCATCACGGGATTTACATCCCGGACAAAGTCCGCCTCATATTGCCCTTTCGCTCCACTGACCTGCACAGGAATGCTCAAGGTCTTACCTCCAAACTTCACCCTTACCTCCGCCGAACCGTCAGCTTTAGGATGCAGCTGTCCACGGCTCGTCACCTCCACCACAGGACCTGACACTTCCAGTTGAGCGGCTCGAGTGACATCCGACGTAGTCCCGTCACTGTATCGTGCCGTAAGCACCAACTGCACATAGTCATTTTTGCGCGTGAACGCGACGCTCAAGGGTTGCGATTCAAGCGCAACAACGTCCGTCGCTCTCGGAGACTTTTCCGAAATATCCCCCTCGACTTTGGGAACGACGGGCACCGACACCACGCTCCCCTGCCGCGCTGACAACTCCTGGAGAGGCACCGAATCAAATGTCCGCGATACAGTCCCCGTAACCGAATCAATAAGCCGAATCCTTCCATCGCTACCGGCAGCCGCTACGGTTCTGCTATCCGGATGAAACGCCACTGCATAGATGGCAGACCCTTCAACAGTGGTCCGCGCAACATAAGTAGGTACACTTTGCTCGAATGCCTTAAGCGCTTCAGCCTGCTTTGGCGTTCTCTTGCCTTCCGGCAAAGCTCGAATCTTAGACACTTCCTCGGGAACATTTATCTCTCCCTCCGTGGAGAACACACTGACTTCACCGCGCCCATTTAGAGCACTCCCAGCGGCAAACTTTTTACCGTCAGCAGAAAACCGTGTCGAAAACACTCGACCTGTCATCTCCGGATAACGTCGAAGCAGATTGGCATTATCACCGATCTTACGTGCGGTTGTGCGGAAGATTTTAAAAAGCTGGGGCGCACCATCCGCGCCGCCAACCACAATAATGTCGTCTGATGGATGACGATCCACAGCATGCATTCCGCCACGTAATGCGCCGGGCGTGATTGAAGTAATATTATCAACGAAGCGTTGCTCTGCGAGCTCACTCAGCTTCGCTGTCATATCCCGCCCAACCGATACGATATGATCTCCCTTTTGGGAAAATGCCGTATCGAGCACCAAATCGTTATGGGAGCCCATTTGCAGCACTTGCTTACCCGTCGCCACTTCCACCGAGCGTACCGTGTTGTCAGCACAACCAAACGCAACAAGTCGGCTGTCAGGCGACCAACTCACCCCGTAAATGGTATCCCACGTGACTGGGAGCGACAGCTTGAGCTTTTGCGTCGCAATCTCCCAGATTTGAAGTTCGCCTAGGCGAGAAGGATCCCCACCAGCTGCAGCCAACCATTTTCCGTCCGGTGAAAATCGGATCGATTGAATCCGTTCAGAAACCCCAACAAGACGCGCGACCAACTTAGAACCGTCGCCAGAGTGAAGCAGGACCTCATGAAACCCGGCAACCGCTAGAAGACTACCGTCCGGAGAAAAATCCACCGACGCTACAACGGGGAGCCTCGAATAGATTGGGGGATGCGCTGCATCAAAATGCTTTTTTGCGTCCGCGGGAGTATCATCCTTGGCGCCCTCTTGAACCCATCGCCGCACAAGACTCAGCTCTGATTCCGATAAGGGAGGTTTGTTTTTGGGCATTTCAGCCGACCCATTTGTGGGCGTGATTTGTTCAATCAACGAACCTTTATCCGGCATCCCCGGAACAACCGCCACGCCGTCTTTTTCGCCTCCAGCCAACAGCTTTTGGAAGTCCGTCATCACATACCCTCCTTTGGGTTTGGCAGGTTGATGACAGCTCTGACAGTTCGCCTGAAAGATGGGTCGGATGTCTTTATAGTAGCTTACAGGACCGCCGGCAGGCTTACCCTGAATCGCGGCATGGGACTGCGGCAAAGACGCTGCTACAACGCACAAGAGCGCGAAAGAGCCTTGGAGGAAAGGCAAACGAGTCTTCATAAAGGGAGGAGGAGATGTTGCGGCGTGTGTGCGCAACTCGAGGCATGCTACCGTTCCTGCCCATTTAGAATACCCCCCTCTTTTGGGGGGCGAGACTTCGCTGTCGTTGACTACCAGTTACCGTTCTGCGCCGCAGACTCGCGATAACCAACACTCAGTCCGACGTTGTCCTTTAACAAAACCTCCGAACAGCTGGGATCCACCACAATCTCCCCATGATTCCCCTGAAAAATATTACCCGTTACTTGGATATGGTGCCCATTGGGAGCCAATGTCAGCGCCTCAGAGTTACATCCCGGACCGAGCACAAAAAGATTATCCTTCAAGATCAACGGTCCGTAGCTCCCTGCCTTTTCGTGAAGAGTCACATACATTTCCGGATAACTTTCCCACGTACCCGTTCGAAATGTTTTCCTGCCGCTCCAGCGATCTGGAACGCATTTGGTTGTGTTATCGATAAACACGTTGCCCTGAACGATGAGATTCTTGGGCTGATTTAGCCACGTGCCACGGCCTCCATTTCGAAAAGTATTACCAACGATCGTTACATTCTCCGCTGATTTCTCCACGCTCATTACCCGCGAGCCGTTCGTGCCATCCACAATATTCCCAGTGATTGTTGCGTTCTTGCAGTATTCCGCGAGGAAGAAGGCCCCCATCCGCGAGCCCGTAATGTGGTTGTTAGAAAATACCACATCCTCGCATTTCTGAATGTGCATCGTATCCCCAAGAGCACTCAATTTGGAGCCACTCACTCGCACCTTCTTCGCTGCAACAATATCCACACACCCCTTTCCGGGCCCGGCTCCAGTCGGCGCATACAACCCAAAGTAAGCCTGGTGCAGGTCGCGAATCAGCTTCGCTTGAGGCCCGCCCTTACCAGTAAACCGTATCGCTTCCCCGCCCACAGTTTCACCCACTTTGATGTAGTCTGCTGCGGCCTCCACTACGTAGTAGCGTTTCCCTCGAACTATATTCTCCGGCAGCTGATCTCCAAAAAAACACACACCCTGACGAGCCGCATCTGTGGCCGAAGCAGGTTGCACAGCGACCCGAAGTAAGCGTGCGCTATTATCGAAAAAGATCCGGTCCTCTCCACTCTGCATCGCAGTGATGGAATGAATCAAATCGTTCCGAAAATAACGAGATGCCATCTCCACATCGGCCCGATCGTACTCCTCCGGCCAGACCAAGATCTGCCATAGCAAACCATAATCCCACATGAACTTTCCCGAGTCGTTAAATGAACAGTTTTCAATCGCGACATCGGAAGCGTAGGTCACAACCTCGGACTCCGATTTCGCTTTTGATGCACCTTCCACGTTAATGACTGAACCGGCAATCCGCTCGGATGAAATGTCACGAAAGGTGAGATGCTTCGTTATTCCAGAAGGGTCGGTTTTTAAGACCAGGATACGGGTACTGACGTTTGGTTCCCATGAGTTGGGGGCTCTTCGATGGTCAAAACAGAAGCCTTCGAAATGGCCTCCAAACCACGAAAAATTCTCTACGTTAGTACCCTCAAAAGCGACAACCCGCGCTTTGTCCCCCAAGTGTTTTGGCAAGTGAAACCGCGCCCCATAAGCCAAAACAGTGGTATTCGAAGCCAGCGCTATTGGCTCCTCGCCCTTCAATTCATAGTCACCCGCAGGAATCGTGACGACTCCACCTCCGGCTTTCATGACATCCTGAAAACAGCGCTGTAATGCCGAATCCGGTGAGCCAACGGCTCGATAGCTCGAGAGATTAAACTCCCCTGCTCCACGGGAAAATGGGACTACAACAAAATAGCAAAGAGCCAAAAATCGCACATTCATGAGAGGGGAAACAAATCACCAACGAGCCATATGTTGGGCGCCTATGACGCCTTAGCCAACTCTGGCAATTCCATAAACGCGTAACACAGCATATGCAATATATGCATTTGGACGTCTTCCACGCGCCCGTAGTGAGTATCCTCAATAACGATGGTTTGTCGTGCGACCTCTGCCAGTTTTCCGCGTTTTGCCCCCACAATAACGGCCGTCTCCATTCCCAATTCATTTGCCCACTCGAATGCACGAACGAGATTTGGGGAGTTTCCGCTTACACTGGCCGCAATCAGTACGTCTCCCGGTCTGGCAAAGTTTTCGAGCTGTCGTTTAAACGAATCATCGTAGCTGTAGTCGTTGCCAAGGGCGGTCAACCACGCAACATTGTCAGCAAGCGACAAAATCCTGAAACGTTGAGGCAATTTGTCAGATGAGCCTTTTCCCAGATCCGTCGCGAAATGGGATGCGTTTGCGGCACTACCTCCATTTCCAATGGCAAAGATTTGCGCATCTCTTAACCATGCCGAGCGCACCGTCTGAGTGAGTCGTTCCACAGCTTCTAATGGAACGGAATCGAGCGCCTTGTGCTGGGCATTCACGTAGTTTTGTAGCCAGGTTTGCATATTGTTTTCAGTTTTTGAATTGGTGAGTTGTTCAAGCCGTTGTGCTGCTAAAATTAATGCGCCGACTGGCACAGTGTCCTCGCGTAGGCCTGCGAGCACGACCCGTGGTCCGGGTAAAAATGCATCCATAATCATACCTCTCAGCTCCGCTGAGACACTGCGTCTAAGCGCCTCCCCAAGCAATGAGACACCACCTCCAAGCACGATAACCTCTGGATGACAAAGGTGCGCCACGTGCGAGAGGGCATGAGCAAGATGCTTGGCTTCTGCCTTCAACACTGCCAGTGCAACGGGATCACACTTCGCCAATGCGACGCCTAGATGACGCGCCTCGTTGCCAGCCGAGTTCGCAACAAGCCTGGCGAGCTCGCTTTCTGGATTAGCTGCCACAGCGGCTCGTATTTCGCGGTCCAGACTCCACCCAGAACAACAACTTTCCGGAGTTCGCCCGTCTTCACTCAGTCTCAAATGCCCGATCTCAGCCTCGCCGCCGGTAAAGCCATGAAAAATGCGCCCATCGCTCACCAATCCCCCTCCCACACCACTCCCAATGGTTACGTAGAATACTGGGTCGCACCCGCGACCCGCTCCACAGCGCGATTCTCCTAATGCCGCTGCATTTGCATCATTTTCAACGAACGCAGGGATTCCTGAGACCGATTGTAACCATCGCCCCAAAGGAAACTCATGCCATCCCTGAACATGATAGGACTTAATAATCTTACCTGTTTTCCAATCTACCGGACCACCGTATCCCACCCCAATTGCACGGGGTCGCCACTCGGCTAGAATCTCGGGAAGCGTAGCGGCGATATGAGCACGAATGCCTTCCGCGCCGCAATCTGGCTCCACAGCAAATCGGTAACGCTTAAAAATGATTCCAGAGGAGGATCCAACAACAAGTTGGAGTTTGGTTCCTCCGATCTCAATGCCAACGTAACAATCCTCTAACGCTGTTTTAGGGGGAGTCGAAGTCATGCTTTAACTTACCTCGAAACGAGGCAGTCTGTTACGTCATTGATTATGCGAAATGCGTCACCCCTACATCCCGTTCGGCAAAGGCAAAAACGCACAAAAGCTCAACTCCGCGAATTAGAGAATCAACGTATGGAGTGGGTTTCGAGCATTCGATCTGACTCCGGATTCCACCGCCTCTTCGACTATATTCCAGGGGTTTTCTTTTTCACAAAAGACCGCGAGGGGCGGACAATGTTCGCGAGTCGGGGCATCCTTGAGCTTTACGGAATGACCTGCGAATCCGAGATGCTTGGCCGTACTGACTATGACCTCAATCCCGCTATAATGGCTGCGCATTATGTAGCTGATGACGAGCGTATTCTATCAGGCACCATGGAACACATTGAGCGCTTGGAACTGTGGTTTGATAGGCAGGGCATGCCCGATTGGTTTGTCGTTACCAAGTTACCGGTACTCGATACGGAAGGTGGGGTTCACGGTGTTATGGGCCTCTTACGACGCGCATCGGAACATGAGATGCAGCTCCCAATTTTCCAGACCGTAGCCAAAGCCGTAGAGCTCATTCGGCGCGATTACCCGCTATCGCTGCGAATGAGCGACGTCGCAAATAAATGCGGACAGTCACTGAGGCAATTGCAGAGACATTTTCAGTCTGCGTTCGGAACAACCCCGCAGGAGTTTCTATTACGCACGCGCGTCTTGAGTGCCACCAAACTACTAGAAGAGACCCGATTAAGTATGGCCGAGATTTCAGCCAAGTGCGGGTTTACAGACGTGAGCGCCTTTACGCAGCAGTTCCGTTTGCGGACTGGCCAAACTCCGGCGTTCTTCCGACAGTCGTATTTGGCATAGGACTGCGCTCGGATCAGACGGGGAAAACGCTGTGAGGTTGATAGCCAATCTGCAACTAAGGCCTCAGGCGATTTCCCTCACACGTTCCAAGTAGCTATCTGGGTTCGAATTCTTCACTTCCCTAGGGGCGAATAGAAAGCGCATCGAGATCAGACCCGGTGTGTTCAGATGCCCAGCAAGCGCGAACAAAGACGGACGCCATCAGCCACAGTTTGTGCATTCGCCCCAAGCGGTAATGTCGCTCCCACACCCGAAATCCGTCACGTTCCATCTTGATCAAAAGACGACTATACACTGCCTTCATTATCTCCGCGGCAACCATTACTCTCTGTTGCGATGCGGGAAGCGAATCCGTCGCCGATCGAAAAAAGCCCCAAGCGCGCTGGGATTGGAGGCGCATCAAATCATCCCACCGATCCGGCTTCGATGTCGCCCAACTCCCAAGCTTCACGCCGTATTCCTCCAGTTCATCCAAAGGCAGATACACTCTACCAGAGACACTAAAATCTTCAGCGGAATCTCTCAAAATGTTCGTCAACTGGAGAGCCAAACCGAGATCTTCGGCATAGCTCTCGCAAGCAATTCCGCCGAAGATTCGGGCACTCACCAATCCCACAGCACTCGCCACCCTGTAACAATACTGCCGCAATTCCGGCCACGTACGATAACGGATACCATCCAAATCCATTTCGCAGCCTGTCACGATCTCGCAAGCCAACTCGGGAGACACCTCGTATTTCGCCAAAACCCGCCGCACTGCTTTTACCAAAGGCACTTCGGCGTCCAAATCCCGTCCTGACAGTAAAGCTTGGCGCCACATCTTCAGTCCGTCTCTCCTAGCCGAAAGAGGCAATCCGGGTTCATCAGCCAAATCATCCACGACCCGACAGAAAGCGTAAAATACCCGCATATCGCGCCGACGAGATGGCGGCAGCACGTTTAGGGCAATCGCCAAGTTACTGCCGCTTCCAACCGCTATCTCTTGGCCTTCTAACTCCCCAGTTTCCATGACCCTTATTCCCATCGGGAATTTTTGCAGCCCACGTATGCCATCGCTATCCCAATTCCGACATGGCAGAGTAGGACCCAAACGACCACTGTGAGAGGCATCAAGGGAGTTTGCGTCATCTGTACCACCGCGTTGTAGAAGCGAGTCTCCTGAAGGGTCTGTAGAAATCCAGCCCACCCCCAGTAAGATGCGATTAGAGGTCGGGTAATGTTTCCCAACCAATCGGGCAAGGCTAGTACAGCGCCGGAAAGCGGTAGTTGGAATCCGACTAAATACACAGAGACGAGCGAGCTTTGTTCGGCTGTACGCATGACGCCTGAAATTCCAAGGGAAATTGCCGTCATGGAGGCATTCACGAGGAGCAACAAGCAGGTTTGCCAGAGGAGGTTACCTGGCATTTTGATAATCGCATTCACGAATAACGACATCCACACCGACTGAACCCCGACCAACACCGCAAGGAACGCAACTTTCGAAAATACGTACGCACCTGGAGAAAGGCCCGAAAACTTCTCTTTCTCAAGAATCAACCGTTCCCCTGCAATTTCTCGGGCCGCATTGTTGGAACCCATGAGAGTCAGGAGTACCACCTGAAACATAATCAGCCCTGAAACCATCCCGCCCACCCTTAGGTACTCAAGTTTTGTCGAAAAATCACTGAGCAATTGCTTAAGGGGGTCCTCAGGCAGCTCTGCAGCCGCACGCAAAGCCGGCAATCCGTTTAAGGCAAAAACTACCACCAGACACGGAAAACCAAGCATTAAAGCTAATTGCAACTTCACCTGTCCTGAATCCCTACCAAACAACCGCCACCGCCTTCGCAGCAAGACACTGGCTTGGGTCAAAAAAGAAACCTCCGCAACATCATCCCCTTCTGACCGACTTACCTCCGGCGCATTTTTCGCAGCCTCCGACATCGTCAAATAGTAAGGATCCCTATGTTTTAGCCAGGATAAAGCCCACTCCGCAGGCTCACGCTCGCCCAACCTCGGATAAAGATTTTCCTGATGATCTATCCCGAAATAATGAACCAAATGGCTGGGAGGACCGTGATAAACGAGTCTCCCCTGACAAAGAACGACGACCGAATCGTGAATATCCAAATGCTTTAAACTGTGGGTGATATTCAGAACAATCCGCCCCTTACGGGAAACCTCTTTCATCAGTTGCGTGATCTCATCCTCAGCACGAGGGTCCAACCCGCTGGTCACTTCATCACACAATAGCAACTCAGGAGAACTGACCAACTCCATACCCAAAGCCAGACGCCTGCGTTGGCCACCTGATAAAACTTCCACTCGCTTCTCAGCTATAACCTCCATCCCGACCTCAGCAAGCACAGCATCCACCCGCTGCTCAACCGCATCCGTACTCAGTCCTCCACAACGTAAACGCACGGCATCCTCGATACACTCCCAGACTAAGAGCTTCTCGTGAGCAATACTGAACTGAGGAACATAACCTACTTCATGGGCCTCGAAATCGCCTTCCTCCCCGAGATGGCGCCCCTTCCAAAGGGTACGCCCAGAAGTGGGTTCCGTTAAGCCAGCAATCACTTTCATGAGTGTGCTTTTGCCACAACCAGAAGGGCCCAAAACGGCCACTAACTGTCCACCGTGGCCAAACATTAGATTCACCTCATCCAGCAAAGCTATCGAGGCGTCCGGACCAATTCGTAGGGAGATATCCTGCAGTTCTAACACCCTCTCTGATTCACCTTAGTCGCGCCAGATGTCAGGCTTAAACTGAAGTTTCCTTCAAAAACCCTACTAAAAACAAATCGGGCGCAGACGGAATATCCATCTGCGCCCGAAAAGGACCGAATAATTTGATTCTATCGAGAATACAACTCAACAATGAGCTGCTCGTTCACGATAGGCGCGATTTCTTCTCTGCTAGGAATCCGCGCTACATTGCCAGTAAAGGACTCTTTATCCAATTCCAACCAACTTGGGATTGGAGCGATCTGGGTCAATTCCAAGCCACGGGAAGCCAATCCTCGGGAGCGAGGAGACGCCTTCACGGTAACCTTATCGCCAGGTTTCACATTATAAGATGAAATGTCGCATTTACGCCCGTTCACTTGGACGTGTCCGTGACCCACCATCTGACGGGAAGCGGAACGTGAATTTGCGAACCCCAGACGGAAAACAACGTTATCCAGACGAGTTTCAAGCAATTGGAGAAGGATTTCCCCAGTCACGCCACGCTTACGTTGCGCAATACCGAAATAGCGACGGAACTGACGTTCCAAGATGCCATATTGAAAACGAAGCTTCTGCTTCTCTGCTAACGCGAGAGCATACTCACTTTGTTTTCTCCTCGAGCCCTTTGGGCCATGTATGCCCGGTGGGTAGTTTTTCTGCTCGAGAGTTTTGTTAGAACCGAAAATCGGAACTCCGAAACGGCGGCTAATTTTGTCCTTAGGACCCGTGTACCTTGCCATGATGCTTTGGTGTTATTTTTGTTTCTAAATCGATCAGCAACGCATCAAACACGACGCTGTTTCGGAGGGCGGCACCCGTTGTGGGGCACAGGAGTGACATCGCGGATGATGCTGATTTCCAAGCCTACAGCTTGAATAGCACGAACTGCAGACTCGCGCCCTGAACCTGGCCCTTTAACACGAACCTCGACCTCACGGAGCCCGTGTCCCATCGCCTGACGACAGGCATCCTGAGCAACCATCTGGGCAGCGTACGCTGTGCTCTTGCGGGAGCCCTTGAAACCAACCTTGCCAGCGCTAGACCAACCAATGACAGAGCCATTTTGGTCAGTGATGCTTACAATCGTGTTATTAAACGTTGCCAAGATATGGGCAACTCCCGAGTGGACGTTTTTAGATCCTTTGGCCTTTATGACCTTGATCGGTTCTACAACCGAATTGGGATCCAAGGAGAGGTTTTCGGCTTTCTTCTCAGAATCCCCGGGAGAGGCATCTTTCTTTGCGGCTTTGGAGGCTCTTGTAGCCTTTGGTGCCTTTGTCTCCGCAACAGGAGCTGCTACTGGAGCAGGAGCTGCAGCTTCCACTGGGGCTGGGACGATGTTTTCGTTCGCTTCAGACATAACCTAAATATTTCCTTATGCTTTTGCACGCTGTACACCAACCGTCTTACGCGGTCCCTTACGTGTACGGGCATTGGTAGATGTACGCTGACCACGTACAGGCAAACCGCGACGATGACGGATACCGCGGTAGCAGTTAATCGCCTGGAGACGCTTCAGGTTACCCTGAATCTCACGACGAAGATCGCCTTCTATAGCTAGCCCACTGGCTGCAATAGCTTGAATGATTTGATTGAGCTGCTCTCCACTCAAATCCTTCGCACGGATGTCCGGATTGATGTTTGCTTGCTCGAGAATGCGCTTAGCCGTCGTAGGCCCGATGCCGTAGATATACGGCAAGGAGGATTCGATGCGTTTGTCGCCGGGGATGTCTACTCCAAGGAGTCGTGGCATATTACTTTTTTGTTAATTAGATTAACCCTGCCGTTGCTTGTGACGCGCATTTTTGCAAATGACGCGGACAACATTCTGACGCTTCACAATGCGGCAGGCTTCGCACAGGCGTTTTACTGATGCTCTTACTTTCATAATTCCAAATACTTAAAAAGTTTCCTTCGCGCAGGAGCAAACTGTAGTTACGGAACCTCAGCTCCGAAAAACTGTCTCATTCCAACACCTGCAGGATTCGTCCCTTACTTAAATCGCGGGGGGTTAACTCTAGCGAAACAGTGGCCCCTGGCAAGATTCTATTGACTACGTCCTCCTTTTTTGGAGACACGTGCCCGAGCAAGACATGTCCATTCGGAAGCGCCACCTTAAACAGGCCCCCCTCAAGACACGTCAGAACCTTCGCAGTCACCGGAATCAAAGCGCTTCTCGCCATGTTAAGATTTCAGGTTCCCCACGAGTGATCAAAACGGTGTGCTCAAAATGAGCAGACAGACTTCCATCCTTGGTTACAACAGTCCAATTATCGGCGAGGATCTTCACGTCTGCCCGCCCAACATTTACCATCGGCTCAATAGCCAAGGTCATTCCAGGCTTCAGTTTAGGACCTGTACCAGCTTTGCCAAAATTTGGGATTTGAGGCTCCTCGTGCAAATGACGACCGACGCCGTGCCCAACAAACTCGCGCACTACGGAAAACCCGTTTGATTCAACGACTCGCTGAACTGCTGAACAAATATCACCGAGCCGCTTGCCACTATACGCATGTTGTATCGCAGCGAGGAGCGCGTTTTCCGTCACATTTAAGAGTTTAGCCGTACCTGCGTCAACCCCACCAACCGATACTGTTGTCGCCGTATCGCCGATCCAGCCCCCTTTATCCACGCCAACGTCCAACTTAACGATATCCCCTACTTGAAGTCTTCGACCACTGCCGATTCCATGCACAACTTCTTCATTTACAGAAATACAGGTATTTGAAGGGAACCCTCTATATCCCAAAAAGGCGCTTTTGCACCCCGCCTCAGACATGAACTCTGCGGCCGCATCGTCAATCTCTTTGGTCGTAGTCCCAGGACGAACCAACCCGACTAGTTTCCCCAAAACAGATGATGCGGCGCGACCGGCTAGCCGCATGCACTCTATTTCAGCTTCACTTTTAATCGGAATCACAGAAAGGCCCCTTCTAAACAACAAATGTTATCGCTTAGTTGCGTAGATAATAACAGCCGCAAGAAGAACCAGTGCCAATACCATGTAGATACCTACAATTTTACGCTGGTGAATCGCCTCGCCCCTTCCCTCGGGCGTCCTTTCCGAACGCCCCTGCACGCGTCCCTTTTTTAGGAACCCATCATAGTTACGCTGAATCAAATGAGTTTCGATTTGTCGCATTGTATCGAGCACTACGCCAACAACGATTAATAGGCTAGTGCCTCCAAAGAACTGAGCAGTGACATCGGGGACCTGCAACTGCCTAGAAAGCATTTGAGGCATAATCGCCACAAACAATAAGAATACAGCCCCTGCAAACGTTAACCTAGTCATCACATTGTCAAGAAACTTAGCGGTTTCTTGGCCAGGGCGGACACCAGGAACATATCCACCATACTTTTTCAAATCATCCGCAATTTGCTGGGGTTGGAATTGGGTTGCCACCCAAAAGTAACTAAAGAAGAATATCAACGCACCGTAAAACACATAGTGCCAAGTTCCTTGCGATAATGCCTCCGCAACACGACGAACAGGCGCATAATCCTTGAAAAGCATCGAAGCGATGGTTGAAGGAAATATCAGTAGCGCCTGAGCAAAGATGATAGGCATAACGCCTGCATAATTAACCTTCAAAGGCATATATTGGGTCTGTCCACCGTAAACCTTTTTTCCAACAACCCTCTTCGCATACTGGACACTTATACGTCGCTGCCCTTGGGTAAGACTGATAACAGCAGCAATCACCGCGAATAGGAAGACTATCAAGACTACGAGCACTATCGGCTTTACCTGACCGGCAGAGCTAGCACTCGGTACAAAGGTCTTCCAAGCCTGAAGCAGTCCTGCCGGCAAGCGAGACAAGATTCCTATACTGATTATAAGAGACATCCCATTGCCAATTCCTCTATCGGTGATTTGATCCCCTAGCCACATCAACATCATCGTCCCAGATGTCAATGTCATCACAACTATCACCTTGAACGCGAGACCAGGGTGACTTACCAACGGTATCCCAAGCTGGGCAATTGTCGCATCAATCCCTTTCAGAAACGGACTCTGGCTCGGATTCTCGAATGACAACGCAAGAAGCGATCCCTGAAATACACACAAGGCAATAGTAGCATAGCGTGTAAACTGCATGATCTTTTGTCGCCCGCCCTCCTCTCTTGCTAACTTGCCGAGCGTTGGAACAACGGCGGTCAGAAGCTGCAACATGATAGACGCGCTGATGTAGGGCATAACACCCAGTGAAAACACCGCGCAATTCTCGAGCGAACCGCCACTGAAAATATTGAAAAGCGCCGCTATCCCGCCCCCTGCCTGTGTATTCAGCTGCTGATCAAACCAGTGCTGCAACACAGATGCATTTACCCCAGGACAAGTGATAAACGCACCCACACGAACCACCACAAGAAGAGCGAAGGTATAAAGTATGCGAGAACGTAATTCCGGGATCCGAAAGGTGTTGGTGAAAGCAGAGATCATGTTGGGTAGGCAAAAAGAGGGGTGACTTCTCAGCCACCCCTCCACTTGAAACTTCAATTAAAAGCGCCCACTAAGCAACGGAGCCACCCGCAGCTTCGATTTTGGCCTTTGCAGTAGCGCTAACAGCCACACCCCTGATCACCAGCGCCTTAGCCGTCTCCCCGCCGCCAAGGATTTTGACTAGCCCCTTACGATCAGGCACTAATCCTTTCGCAACGAGAGCAGACCTATCTACGATCTGACCTGCTTCGAACTGATTAGCAACGGCTCCTATATTAACGGAGAGGGATTCGAGACGAAACTGGGTGTTATTAAAACCACGCTTCGGTATTTTTCGAGCAAGTGGCATCTGACCGCCCTCGAAGCCTAACCGAATTGATCCCCCGGAACGAGCCTTTTGCCCTTTATGTCCTTTGCCGGATGTTTTACCGTGGCCACTGCTTTCACCACAGCCCAGTCGTTTTACCCGGTGTTTTGCTCCCGGTCTGGGAGATAATGTACTGAGATTCATACAGAATTAGTTTCTACAGAAGTTTAGACGCTAGCAGGAGCTGCGACTACAACCGGTGGCTTAACACTGAATCCTCGATCCTTTAGGCGATCCTCACGTGAGCGAAGCTGTTGAAGAGCCGTAATAGTCGCTTTAACGACATTGGCATGGTTACCCGAGCCCATCGACTTGCCAAGGATGTCACGAATACCCACTGCCTCGATCACAGCCCGAACTCCTCCCCCTGCAATAACCCCAGTACCCGGACTCGCGGGCTTCAGGAGAACTTTTCCGCCACCAAACTCACCATACGCCTCGTGCGGTATGGTGTTGAGGTGAGTAGCGATTTTAACGAGCGCCTTCTTCGACGCTTCGCTAGCCTTGCGTATAGCCTCGGAAACTTCGTTCGCTTTTCCAAAGCCACAACCAACCCGTCCGGCCTTATCGCCGGTAACGATTAGCGCACTAAACGAAAAGCGACGTCCGCCTTTGACTACTTTTGCGCATCGATTGATGAAAACAACTTTCTCAACAAATTCGCTCTGCTCCTTTGGACGGTCCTGCTGATTGCGGCGTCCACGATTACCTTGAGGTGCTGCCATATAACGGTATCCTTAGAAACTCAAACCGGCTTCCCGCGCGGCGTCAGCCAGCGCTTTAACTTTTCCGTGATAGTGGAAGCCGCCACGGTCAAATACAACTTTGCCAACGTTTTTCGCGATAGCACGAGCTGCAACTTCTTTGCCTACACGCGCTGCCGTTTCTACATTTGCTCCAACTTTGCCCGTTGCCTTGAACGACTTTTCAGTCGTGCAGACACCAGCCACCGTGACACCATTTACGTCGTCGATAACCTGCGCGTAAATATGAGCCCCAGAAAAATGAACACTCAAACGAGGACGCTCGGTAGTTCCCGCCACTCTCTTCCGAAGACGAATGTGACGAAGCTTGAGCGGTGAAAGATTTTTTGAAGAACCCATAATTACTGAACAGTCTTACCTTCCTTACGGTTTACCTTCTCTCCAGCATAGCGTACCCCTTTGCCTTTGTAAGGCTCAGGTGGGTAATATGCTCGAATGTCCGCCGCCACCTGGCCAACTAGTTGACGATCGATTCCCTCAACTTTGACTTTCGTGTTATCGGCAACAGTCACCTTGATACCATCCGGAATAGGAAAGAGAATTGGGTGCGAGAACCCAAGCGACAAGTCAAGGACCTGCCCCTTGACGGCCGCCTTGAATCCCACTCCTTGGATTTCGAGGTCTTTCACAAAACCGTCTGAAACTCCCTTGATCATGTTTGCAACCAGAGCGCGACTTAGACCGTGCTTTGCCCGAACCTCCCGGCTTTCATCTTCGCGATCAAATGTTAGCGTGCTCCCACTCAAAGTCGCTTTTACTTTCTTCGGAAGACTCCATGCGAGCGTGCCCTTGGGCCCTGCCACAGAAATCTCACCAGCAGCACCTACTGTCAATTTGACACTTGAAGGCAGTTCAATTGGTTTTTTTCCAATACGAGACATAAATTATACCCCCTAGTGCTACCAAACAAAGGCTAGAAGCTCGCCACCAACATTTCGACGCTTTGCTTCACGAGAACTCATTACCCCAGAGGAGGTAGAGAGTATTGAAATACCCATTCCACTCAAAACCCGCGGCACTTCAAGTGCGCCAACGTATTTCCTTAAACCGGGCCGGCTCACGCGCTTCAAGTCAGTGATAACAGAGCGAGTTCCAACAAATCGGAGCTGCAACTTAAGCGAATTACGGCCACTCTCCGTATGCACGGAATAGTCGTTTATAAAACCTTCCTCTTTAAGAATACGCGCAATCTCAGCGAGGATTTTTGACGATGGGGCCACTATCTCCGCTTTTCCCACACGTGCCGCATTACGCACACGAGTTAGGAAGTCGGCGATAGGGTCAGACACATTACTCATAATGACGATACCCTTTCAATTAATTGTTTTCTGCTACCTTAGCAGTTTTGACTTTATCACTAAACGGCATTCCCAACTCCATTAGAAGCGACTTAGCTTCCGCATCGGTGGTAGCGCTTGTTACGATAGTAACATCAAACCCAACATTCCGCTTGATTTTGTCAAGCTCGATTTCGGGGAAAATCGATTGGTCAGAGACGCCCAATGTGTAGTTTCCATTACCATCGAATGCTTTTGGCGAAATCCCACGGAAGTCGCGAATCCTCGGAAGCGCCATACGAATTAGACGCTCCAAAAACTCGTACATACGTGCGCCGCGGAGAGTCACCCGGGCGCCGATCGCTTGGTGTTGGCGTAGCTTGAAATTGGCTATGCTCTTTTTAGAACGCGTTTCAGCAGGTTTTTGGCCTGTGATCGTAGTTAGCTCAGCCTTTGCATCTTCAAGCGCCTGCTTTCCATCCGCCTGGCTTCCGATGCAAGTGTTGACCACCACCTTTTCAACTTTGGGAACCTGATGCAAATTGGAATACCCGTGTTTAGCGCGAAGCGCCGGAATCACGTGGCTCTTATAGTAAATGTGTAATCCTTGAGACATGACACTCCCTTATTTGTTTTCGCCAGCGGTTACGAGCGCCACATTGCTTATGTGAATTGCAGCTTCCCGCTCAATTATCCCACCATCTGGATTTGACTGACTACGCTTTGTATGCCGCTTAATCAACCGCACACCTTCAACTACCACTCGCGAACCTGCAGGTGACACAGAAAGAACCTTTCCGAAAGCTCCGCGGCTTTTTCCTGCGATAACTTTGACATTATCGCCTTTTTTAATTCTTACGCTCATTACAGAACCTCCGGCGCTAACGACACAATTTTCATGAAATTCTTCTCACGCAACTCACGCGCCACGGGTCCAAATATGCGCGTTCCTTTTGGGTTCATGTCCTTATCGATTATAACAATGGCGTTACGATCAAACCGGAGATAACCGCCATCCTCGCGACGGATTGCGTGGCGTGTCCTAACCACTACCGCACGAACCACGTCACCTTTTTTTACAGAGCCCCCAGGACTAGCCTCGCGGATGTGTGCTGTTATTACATCACCCACGTTAGCAATCAAAGAACGTTTACCTATCACGCCGATCATCTTTGCCATTTTGGCACCTGTGTTATCGGCTACATCTAGACGAGATCTAACTTGCAACATATTACAAACTTCTCCGGTTTAATGCGCTATGACATTCACCAACCGCCAACGTTTAAGCTTTGACAAAGGACGAGCCTCCATAATACGTACGGTGTCTCCCAACTTTGCCTCACCAGTCTCGTCGTGCGCGTGAAAGCGCTTCACCTGTTTGATAATCTTACCGAACCGAGCATGAGGTACACGCGTGGTGCTCTCTACTACGATAGTCTTAGCATTCTTAACAGAAACGACCTGCCCGACACGCTCCTTGCGATGCCCCCGGGCGCCTTCCAATTGTTCGACGGCTTGTAAATTCGACATATTCTTAGCCTATTATTTGCTCAGCGACTTTGCTCCCGCCACCGTCAAAACGCGCGCCAATTCACGACGCACGGACCGTAGACGAAGGGGATTTTCAAGGGTGTTTACCTGTTTTTGAATCCGCAGACTGAACAACTCTTTTCGCAACGCCACCTCACGCTGAGATAGATCCGCGAGCCCAAGCTCCTTAATTTCTTTCAATTTCATCTTGACCCTTCTTTTAAGCAACAGTCGCCGTATGACGCGTTAGGAATTTGGTCCGCACCGGCAGCTTGTCTGCAGCGAGACGAAGAGATTCCCGTGCAACGGACTCAGGAATACCATCTAGTTCGAAAAGAATATTTCCAGGGCGAATGGTTGCTACCCAATACTCGGGAGCACCCTTACCTTTACCCATGCGAGTTTCGGGTGGGCGAGCGGTAACGGATTTGTCAGGAAACATCCGAATCCACAACTTGCCCTTGCGTTTCATATTTCGCGTCAAGGCAACACGAGCAGCCTCGATTTGAGTATTAGTAATCCACGCGCGCTCCAGTGTCTGCAACGCAAAGGAACCAAAATCAATGTTGGTGGTCCGTGAAGCTTTACCAGCGCGACTTCCACGCTGCGTCTTCCGGTACTTCACACGTTTAGGCATCAACGGCATAACGATTATCCTCGATAAATTAACTGCTTCTGACTACGCGCGGACTTCGCGGGCGACTTGCGCCTGAGAGTCGACTTCAATGGGCTTACACAACCAAACCTTCACTCCGATCTGCCCATAAACAGTCCGAGCCTCGAAAAATCCATAGTCAATGGGCGTGCGCAGCGTATGCAAAGGTATCTTACCCTCCCGATACCACTCTGCCCTCGAAATTTCAGCCCCACCCAAACGACCAGCACAACGGATCTTTATGCCAAGGGCACCAAAATCCATTGAGGTCTGGATTGTTTTCTTCATTGCACGACGGAAAGAAATTCGACGCTCCAACTGCAGCGCGACGTTCTCGGCCACAAGTTGAGCATCAAGCTCCGGCGTCTTAATCTCTTGAATATCGATTTTGACCTGCTTCCCACCACTCATGCGACCAATATCATCGGTCATACGCTCAATCTCCGAGCCCTTACGACCAATAACCACCCCGGGCCGTGCGGTAAAAATCGTTACACGGATACTGTTCCAAGCCCTCTCGATGCCAATCCGCGCCACCGCTGCTTGCCGAAGCTTATCTTTGACATATTTTCTAATAACTAGATCTCCGTGCAGAAATCCGGGGAGATCCTGCGGGGACGCGTACCAGCGAGAACGCCAATCACGACTGACGGCGAGGCGATATCCGATAGGGTTTACTTTTTGGCCCATAAAAAACTAAATTAAATACTAGACTTTGGAACTTTCGGGCATTTCAGCCAAAATAATCCGGATGTGACTGGTCCTCTTACGAATCGGACCGGCACTCCCACGGGCTTTGGGCTGGAATCGCTTCATAGTCGGCCCCTCCCCTACCACAGCCTCTTTGACCAAGAGGCGGTCTGGGCGCAAATTCGCATTGTGTTCGGCGTTAGCAATAGCACTTTTGAGCGTCTTCTCCACAACTCGTGCCGCTTTCCTCGGAGTATGAGTTAGTAGATCTAAAGCACCAGACACAGTTAGTCCCTGAATCTCACGAGTAACCTCGCGGCACTTGAAGGCGGAGAGGCGAGCCCCTTTATAGATGGATTTTATCTCCATATGATCAGTCTTGTAATTTTTACGTGAAACTAACTTTTGCAGCTATCGGGCCGACAACTCTGCCGTACATCCTACCAAGTCTGCAAGCTTACCTTTATATGAATTTTCAACTGCGGCAGCCGAAACATTCGGCCTACTTTCTACCACCCTAGCAAGGACACCGTAGCCCCCGAGCTTAAGCACAGCCCCCTCTAATATTCCGGACTCCCTTCCCCGCGAGATTAACACCACTCTTTCAGGAACGAGCACAGAAGCCACGACGCCTTTTGGATAGGCTTCATCACCACGCGACGCTCTCTGGTCGGGCTTGGAATATACCTGGAGACTAATGATCTGCGCCTTGAGTTCTCTTATTTGAGACAGGAGCTCTAGAACGGTTGCGTCGCTTTTGCCCAACTTTGTCAGGGCTCTCAGACGTGCAACTTCCTCGCTCAGTGTTTCGACTTGGTCACCCAACTTGGCTAGCGCCGCTCTTTGCTCTGCCGAACTATCAAGAACGATCGGGAGCTCTGCGGCACATGAGACAAGTCTATTGGCACCGGAAGCCAGAAGGGCTAGCAGCACAGCTACTGCTCTGGCCCAATGTGGCATCATAAAGTCTATCTCTACTTCGTTACCTTAGCAGTATGGGATCCGTGTTTCTTAAACACACGCGTAGGAGAAAACTCTCCTAACTTGTGCCCAACCATATTTTCAGTGACGAACACTGAGTTGAAAATTTTGCCATTATGAACTAAAAACGTGTGCCCGACGAACTCCGGAGTAATCGTAGAACGGCGTGACCAAGTTTTTATCGGCTTCTTAACAGACGCATCGTTCTGTTTATCAATTTTCTCGAGCAAATGCTGCTCAACGAAAGGACCTTTTTTTAGCGATCTTCCCATAACACGGTCAAAAATTAGCTGTTACGCTTGCGGCGCTCCACAATGAAGCGATCGCTTGTGTTGTGCTTGCGTCTGGTCTTCTGACCTTTCGCGAGCTGCCCCCACGGACTCTGTAGGTGCTGGCGACCTCCACCACCCTTTGATTTACCTTGTCCACCACCATTCGGATGATCTACAGGGTTCATAACCATCCCTCTCACCGTAGGACGCACACCCTGCCAGCGGCTACGACCGGCTTTTCCACTTGAAACGTTCATGTGGTTTACGTTGCCAACTTGACCGAACGTAGCGTAACACGCTTCATGCACTCTCCGAATTTCCCCTGAAGGCAACTTCAGCAGAGCGTATCCTCCCTCGCGGTTCGACAATATTACTTGTTGACCGGCGCTGCGGGCCAATTGGCCGCCTTTCCCGGGAACAAGCTCCACATTATGAACAGCTGACCCAAGCGGCAAGTGACTCAAAGGAAGCGAATTGCCGACTTTCGGCTCAGCATTAGGCCCTGCAGAGACTGTCATTCCGACTTCTAATCCCACAGGAGCTAAAATATACGACTTTGTGCCGTCCACGTATTGAAGCAGCGCAATCCGAGCCGTCCGGATTGGATCGTACTCGATGGCAACGACGCTCGCGGAGATTCCCCGTTTGCTACGCTTGAAATCCACCAACCGATACCGTTGCTTGTTTCCACCGCCAATATGTCGACATGTAATCCTACCGTAGTTGTTGCGCCCACCGGTTTTCTTCAGTGGTGCAAGCAAGCTCTTTTCCGGTTTCGATTTTGTCACTTCCTCGAACGAGGGCAGTGCCTTGAATCGATTTGTGGGTGTCAGTGGGCGAAATGTTTTTAGTGCCATAACTTTGTTGGCTTAAAGTTTAAGCGAGTTCGATACGCTCACCGGGAGCTAGGGTTACAACGGCTTTTTTCCAGCTCGCCGCACGACCAGCTGCAGCGGTGCGCTTGCGTCGCTCCTTACCTGCATGATTGCTAGTGTTTACCGCGATCACTTTCTTACCAAAGAGCTCCTCAATCGCTTTTCGGATCTCGATTTTATTGGCGTGTGGAGCAACCTCGAAGACGTACTGGTTTCTCGATTCTCCAAGGAGTGTCGCTTTTTCAGTAAGCCGAATTGTACGGATAATCTGAGTCGAAAGATGCATGACGATTAACTATTGATGCGTTTGGCGATCTCAGTGATCCCATTCTGCGTTACGATGATCTTCTTATAGCGAAGTAATTCTTCCGCATTCACGTCAGCCGATCGGACCAACTGAACATCTTCGACGTTCCGGCCAGCTAGGTAGGTATTCTCAGTGAAGCTATCCGATACCACCAATACAGATCCGCTTTCGACGATGGATGAGACCAGCTTAACGAAATCCTTCGTTTTTGCTGCAGTGACCTCAAATGCAGGTACTGCAACTATGTCACCCGCCTTAATTCTCAGCGAAAGTGCCTTATTTAGCGCTATACGCCGTACGGTCTTAGAAGTCTGCTTCCGGTAATCCCGCGGTTTAGGGCCGAATACTACTCCCCCACCAACCCAGACGGGCGATGACTTGTAACCAGCTCGGGCTCTACCGGTGCCTTTCTGGCGCCAGGGCTTCGATCCAGACAGATTGACATCAGCCTTGCTTTTTGTACAAGCGGTCCCACTGCGGCGGGCGGCCCGATAAGCTACAACCACGTCGTGGAGAGCTTGGGTGTACCGACCGTTCTCTACTACTGGCACTCCAGCAGCCTTTGCGGCTTCAATTGTTAATACGGACACGGACATGGCTTAATCGAGTTATTCAGTTGCCTTTGCTTTTTTGGCAGGACGAACGACCACGTAGCTTCCTGTGGGTCCAGGAACCGCACCAGCCACCAAAATCACGTTCTCCTCTTGACGAACCTGCACAACACGAAGGTTTTGAACGGTCTTGCGCTCATCTCCCATGTGGCCAGGCATTGATTGATTTTTCCAGATGCGACCTGGGGTGGAACGCATCCCAATAGCACCTGTCCTACGGTGCATCATCGAACCGTGGGTTTCGGGCTGTCCCGCAGCACCGTGCTTACGGACAATCCCTTGAAACCCTTTTCCCTTGCTGCGACCGATTACGTCCACCGTGTCTCCAACGGCGAACTGCGCAACCGAGAGGTCGACCCCAGCAAACTCAGAACCGTCGCCAGCTGAACGAAACTCTTTTAAGACTTTCTTTGCGCCAACTCCGGCCTTTTTAAAGTGTCCAAGAGCTGGTTTCGTCAGACGCTGCGGCTTTTGGTCGTCATAGCCGACCTGAATTGCTGCATATCCGTCTTTCTCAACAGTCTTACTTTGCACGACGGTGTTTCCACCAGCCTCGATCACGGTGACGGCCGTAATGCGCCCTTTTGCGTCATAGACGCGGGTCATGCCTAATTTTTTCCCAAGCAGTCCGATTTTCATCTTCTCGAAAATAGGTTAGAATTGTATCAAGATCAGATCTTGATTGTGATGTCCACGCCGGCAGGGAGGTTAAGCTTTTTAAGCTCGTCCACTGTCTTCGCTGTAGGCTCCACAATATCCAAGAGACGTTTGTGGGTCCGAATTTCGAACTGATCCATGGATTTCTTGTCCACGTGCGGCGAACGGTTCACAGTGAATCGCTCGATTCGAGTTGGAAGAGGTATTGGCCCCGAAACCTTTGCGCCAGTGCGCTTTGCGGTTTCCACGATTTCGCTTGCAGATTGATCTAGCATGCGAAAATCAAATGCCTTCAGGCGGATGCGGATACGTTGTCCGGTCATAATTCTTAAATGGTTTAGGCGTTACCCTTCTGCTCCAGTACAGCAGCCTTAACCTGCTCTGGAACTTGTTCGAAGTGCGAAGGCTCCATAGAGTAGCTGGAGCGACCACGCGATAGTGAGCGAATGGCCGTGGAGTAGCCGAACATTTCTGCCAGTGGCACTTCCGCTGTGACAATCGAGAGACCTACTTTGCTTTCGATCGAACTAATACGACCGCGTCGGCGATTTAAGTCTCCCATGATATCGCCCTGATATTCTTCCGGGGTCGAATTCTCTACGCGCATGATTGGCTCGAGAAGGATAGGCTTCGCTTTCTTCATGCCATCCTTCACTGCAAATATAGCGGCTAATTTGAATGCCATCTCATTCGAGTCTACATCATGGTAGCTGCCATCGATGATATCGACATTGATGTCAATCACTGGGTATCCACCGACAACCCCATTAAGAACGGCTTCCTCAATCCCCTTCTTACAGGCGGGAATGTAATCTTTGGGAATTGCACCACCAACTACTTTGTTGTCGATCGTGAGTCCCTTGCCTTTTTCGTTCGGCTGGATGTTCACAACCACGTGACCGTATTGACCACGTCCACCGGACTGCTTGATCAACTTTCCTTCTCCCTTTGCAGGAGTCGTAATCGTCTCACGATAAGCAATCTGAGGCTTACCGGAATTTGCATCTACTTTGAATTCGCGAAGCAATCGATCCCGAATAATCTCGAGGTGCAACTCACCCATCCCCGCAATGATTGTCTGCCCCGTATCTTCGTTCGTGAACACACGGAACGTAGGATCTTCTTCCGCAAGGCGAGCCAAAGCATTACCCATTTTCTCTTGGTCCTGTTTGGTTTTTGGCTCGATGGACATCGAGATAACAGGATCAGGGAATGACGGGGGTTCCAGAAGAACCGCGTGATTCTCATCACAGAGCGTGTCGCCAGTGGTAATATTTTTAATCCCGACGATCGCCGCGATATCACCCGAGTAGCAGGTCTCGATATCTTCGCGCTTGTCAGCTTGGATCTGAATAATGCGACTGATTCGCTCACGCTTGTTAGTGCGAGGATTGTAAACAGTGTCACCCTTGGATAGTTTTCCAGAGTAAACTCGGAAGAATACCAATTTTCCTACAAATGGATCGCTCCAGAGCTTGAAGGCGAGTGAGCAAAATTTCCCCGCGTCGTCCGTCTTAATCTGTAACGGCGCTAGAGTATCAGGGTCGATTGCATTGGTGTCCGGAATATCCAGCGGCCCAGGCAAGTAATCGATAACCGCATCAACCAGATACTGAACACCTTTATTCTTGAAGGCAGAGCCCCCAACAACCGGACAGAATTTGTTAGCGATCGTTTGGCGGCGGATACCAGCCTTCAAAAGCTCAGGTGAAATCGGCTGTTCCTCAAGGAACAGAAGACCAACTTCTTCATCAAGGTTAGCGATTTGCTCAACCAGATCAGCACGTGCTGATTCCACCAAGTCAACAAATTCAGCTGGAACATCCTCAACGTGATACACCGAACCACGAGCAGCATCATCTGCGTAAAAGATCGCCTTGCGGTTTACCACGTCCAGCTGACCACGAAGCGTGTCCTCTGCGCCAATCGGGATTAAAACAGGCCAAGCATTCGCCCCTAACTTTTTCCGCATCGAATCGATAGCTGCGTCAAAGTTAGATCCAACACGGTCCATCTTATTGATGAACGCGATGCGAGGCACGTTGTACTTGGTAGCTTGGCGCCAAACAGTCTCAGATTGAGGCTGCACACCAGCAACGGCATCAAACACAGCGATAGCGCCGTCCAAAACACGCAGCGAGCGCTCCACCTCAGCCGTGAAATCCACGTGGCCAGGAGTGTCGATGATGTTAACGCGCATCTTAATACCTTGATACGCCTTGTAGACACCAGCTTGGGTAGTTTGTTCCCAGAAACAGGTAGTGGCCGCAGAGGTGATTGTGATTCCACGCTCACGCTCTTGCTCCATCCAGTCCGTAACGGTGGTGCCTTCATGCACCTCACCCATCTTATGAATCATCCCTGTGTAGAACAGAATACGCTCAGTCAGCGTCGTCTTACCCGCATCAATGTGGGCGGCGATGCCGATGTTGCGAGTCCGCTCGAGGGGATACGCTCTGTCTGGAGAATTTGGATTAGTAGACACGGAAGTTTGGTCTTAAGCCGTTTAATTCAAACTAGAAGCGGAAGTGAGCAAACGCACGGTTTGCCTGCGCCATCTTATGTGTGTCGTCACGCTTTTTGATCGCGTTACCCTGACCATTTGCGGCGTCTTTGAGCTCGTTTGCCAGCGCATCCGCCAGCCCTGTAGCTTTGCGGGATTTAGCGTAACCAACGATCCAGCGCATCGCCAAAGCGAGAGCACGAGCTGGAGCCACTTCCATAGGGACCTGATATGTGGCACCACCAACACGGCGGCTCTTCACCTCTAAGCGAGGACGCACATTATCCACTGCCTTGTTAAGAACCTCAAGCGGATCAACCGACTCCGAGGTTTGGCGTGTTTTTTCGATCGCTGTATAAACGATACGCTCCGCAAGGGACTTCTGACCGCTCTGCATAACAGTAGCGATCATACGAGCCACTACGGGACTACCGTAACGACTGTCCATTTTCTCTTCTTTGTGAATGACGCGACGGCGACGAGACATGGCAATTATCTAGCAGAAAGTTGACTACTTCTTCTTACCACCCTTACCTGCTGCAGCTGCAGCCTGGCCGGGTTTCGGACGCTTAGCGCCGTATTTTGAACGAGAACGACGACGACCGTCGACCCCGAGTGCATCGAGGGTTCCACGTACGATGTGGTAACGTACCCCTGGCAAATCTTTAACACGACCACCGCGAACAAGCACGATCGAGTGCTCCTGGAGGTTATGGCCCTCTCCTGGAATGTAGGCAATGACCTCGTACCCATTCGTGAGACGAACCTTTGCAACTTTACGCAAAGCGGAGTTCGGCTTCTTAGGTGTACGTGTCATAACCTGCACACAAACGCCGCGCCGGAATGGGCACTTAGCGAGAGCAGGACTCTTCGACTTGACCTGAATCTTGTTGCGCCCTTTTCGGACGAGCTGGTTGATCGTTGGCATGAAAGCTCTGTGGCTATTGTTTCTCCGTTGGTTCGGCCGGGAGTGTTGGCCGGACAGATTGTTTAAACGAGTCACCCTCTATTTAGGATGCCCCACAAACTTTCCCGTCAGCTTCGCTTCTCGAATACACCTCACTCGAACGTCCACGGCGATGAAGCCGAAGCCGCGAGAGCGGGAATTCCCGAGAGCGCGAAGGGGCGGGGTGTATACGGCTTCTTGAGCCTATTGCGCAAGCATGAGTTTTATTTTTTTTGAAGGAGAGGGCCAAAAAAAAGGCACCCCAACACTCACTCACAGCCCCTAACCATCTGTATAACAGCAACAAACCTCAACAAGACTGTGATTCTAAAATTTTCGCCACGCTATTCAAAAAAATTCCGTGCCTTAGTGCCGGTTGGCCCAGTGCCAAATTGCATTGTGCGTTCCTCCGGGTAAAAAGAACCCACTTTGCTACCGCGCCTTTTTATTCGCCCCATCGGTAAAATCATCGCTCCGGTCATTCTGCTCTCCTGTATGTCTCTAGCGGCGGAATCCACATCCCCCGCTCGCTTAGATGTGGGTATCGAGGGTTCCGTCGCCGAGGCGATGGGGCCCACTATCGCCTCCCTCGCGAAGAGCGCCCCAAAAAATCACACCGTAACCATAAGAGGGACTGTAACCTATCGATCAAATCCACTGACAGGCGACGACTTCTTCCTGGTGCAAGACTCCACCGGAGGAATCAGAGTTGATGTGGATGTTGCTCGCAAACGCTATGTTCTCCGAGATGTAACGGATACATTGTCCTATATTGAAGCGGGCTCCGAAGTCGAAATTGCAGGCACGGTCGATACCTCAGCACTTACTACGACGATACTCCCTGCAAACATTCGCATTCTAGGCAACAGGGGGCTTCCCGCCCCGATTCCCGAGGATACTCAGCGCGCCATTCAGGGCGATCACATGCTACAACGCCTGCAAATCAGTGGCGTCGTTCATTCGGTAACTCCTAACGACAGCGGGCTACGCATTCGAGTCGACACGGTAATTGGCGCCTATTTTTTAGCCCAGATCCCCAATACCGAAAATCTTCAAGCGCCCCTTCTGGAAAACGCCCGCATTCGCTTAACCGGTGTCGCCGTTCCTATTGTGAACGCTCAAGGCCGCTTCATTCGACCAATGATCCTGGTTTCCAAAGAGTCGGACGTCGAAATTACTACACGCGCCCCCATCGATCCTTTCGCAGTTCCGAAAAGGGACATCTCTGATTTTTCGGGATTCGCCCCTAAAGCACACGATATTCACAGAGTTTTGGTAAAAGGCAGCGTCACCTACTGGGAACCAGGCGCACTTCTTTACCTCCAAGATCGAAATCGCTCTGTCCGAGTGGTAACCGACTCCTTTCAATCCCTGAAACTTGGTGACGTTGTCGAGGCTTCAGGGTTCATCGAAAGCATCGGCGTAGTCGGGGAACTGCGGCGCGCACACATTCGGAAGGTCGCCTCCGAGCCACCCCCGGCGCCTATTGCAACTGACAACGCTTCCCCAGCCACCTTTAACTCAAACCAAGCAAACGAGAAACTCTCCCCGTCCGAAAACCTTCGCCAACACGATGGCCTTCTCGTTCGCACCTCCGGACGACTCCTTCGCACTCAACACAGTGCCAATCCAGACAGGCTTCAGCTCATTTTGGAGACCGGCAAATCCCTGACGACCGCAGTCCTTCGGCATCCAACCAACAATAGTGAAACCCGCGCTCTCGAGGACATCCGTATCGGCTCTCTCGTGTCGGTTACCGGCGTTGCCACCGTCGAATACAACTTTCCCGAGCCTCAGGAAGACTTCCCCAGCCCGGCAAAACTCGATCTTTTGCTCCGTTCCCCCACCGATGTCAGCCTCCTCGAACTCGCCTCTTGGTGGACCTCCGCTCGCATCGCATATGCGCTCGCCAGTATAGGAATCCTGCTGCTCGCCTCTCTCGTATGGACCCTCGTCCTCCGCCACATGGTGTTACAGCGATGCAAACGCCTCGAAGAAGGTATCCGCAAACATCGGGACTCCGAGCTCGAATTCAAAGCCGCACAGCAAGAACGCCAGCGACTTGCATCAGATCTACACGACGGCATCCAACAACTTATCGTAGGGGCGGCCTTCCGGCTAGAAGCTGCCATGGCGCATCTCGGCGAGATCTCCGCTACTGCACAGGAACAATTTACAGCCACCCGCACCGCCCTTATTAGCGCACAAACCAGTCTCAGGAACTTCCTCTCCGGCTCCTCTTCAATTGAAGAAAACACCAGCGACTTCGGGGCACTAATCACCCACACGTTCCAAAGCATGGCGCAATGGCCCCGAAACGCTGCTTCCGTGCAAACCCTCGGAGAAACCTTCCCCCTTTCCAGGCACGTCATGGGAAGCCTACTGCTTCTAATACAAGAAGCTGTAAGCAACTCTTTTAAACACGGCAATGCCACTCAGGTAGAAGCTAGATTGATCTACAAAGACGAGACTCTGGAAATTCGAATCGAAGACAACGGCTCGGGGTTCAACACAGAGACCGTACCCGGCAAAGCGCATGGTCATTTCGGCCTCGAATCCATGCGCCACAGAATGCGCTGGCTGGGAGGCGCTGTAGACATTCAAAGCACCCACAACAAAGGCACTTGCGTTCGAATTCGCCTTCCAAGATCCAGATCTAAAGCCACCCGCCGGTTACGCTCAATCTAACCCTCCAGCCCCCAAGTTCATGCCTCTCCCAAAAATTCGCCTCCTGATCGTAGATGACCACGCCGTAGTCCGCGAAGGTCTTCAAGCCATGCTATCGATTGACCCAAATATCGAAGCGATTGAAACAGCCGCCTCTGTAGCCGACGTGAAGAAGCTCTGCCCCACCTTCGCTCCGCACATTATGCTTCTGGACGTCCGGATGCCTCACTCAGACGGATTTACCGTACTTCAAGGGGTGCAGAAGCACTGGCCGGATATTCGTATCATTATGCTCTCCGCCAGCGCTACCCCTGCGGAAGTCAAACTCGCCCGGCAACACGGAGCATCCGGATACCTCAGTAAATCGTCCCCCAGAGCAACGCTTCTCGAAGCCATCTTCGCAGTGAACGCAGGCGAAACTCGTTTTCAAACAGACAAAAACGCCGAAAGCTCAGAAACCCCTTCCCTTAGTGCACGCGAATTGGAAGTCCTCAGACATCTAGGACGCGGCCTCAGCAACGAAGACCTTGGACGCGCTTTGGGCGTCAGCGCCGAAACGGTTAAAAGCCATTTAAAAGCTGTTTTTGCAAAACTCGATGTCGCCGGGCGCGCCGAAGCTGTCACACGCGGCTACGAACTCGGCATTCTCTCGGTACAGTAGCGCCCAAAGATTGTCATCCGAAGTAGGCCTCATGTGAAGAAGTGGCCCGCGCTATGCTCTTAAGGGTTGCGCCCCCCGGTGAAAGTTGCCCGTCCGACGATCGTACATCCTGAACCCATCCACATTATGAGCGATGAACAACTACGCCTCCCTGATTCGGTCGATATAGTGCTCTCCGGTGTTGCGGCCGATATGCACATCTCACGAGAGGAACTCGTCACGCTGGCCCTCAATTCCTATATTAAGGTGTGTCGCGCAATTGATCCCAAATCCATCGCCTCTCTCAAAGATGGGAAAAAACAAATGCATGATAATGCATGGGATATTGCATGGTTTGCCTTCCTCTCTGAAGTCGAAGAAGCCGAGCTCCATCAACGAATGTCCGCCCCCAGCAAGGTTCCCTTCTGGATGGAATCCCGCAAACCGCAAGAAATCGACACCCCAGTCCGCCAAATGGAAGGATTCGAAGGATTCGATTTTGGGGACGAACCAGCGGAAAACGCACGCTAAAGCGGACCTTCCAGCACGGCCCCCGTGCAAAAGCCGCACTTCAGCTTGAAGCTTGATCGACAAGATTTTTCAAAAACTCGAGTACACTCCCTGACCTCCCTCAGGGCCCATCACTCCAGTTCGCTCCAAATCCCCCCCTCTCGGGGGATTTTTTATTGAGGCGGTCTATGGGAATTTCACTGCCCCCCACATGAACTTCCCTTCCCGATTCTCTGCAATTCTCATTATCGGCTTATCAGCCATCCGATCTCCGATTCAAGGCGCTGCCATAGAAGAAATAAGCCCCGAAAACCTCGCCTTTTTCGAAACTAAAATACGCCCCCTCTTCGCAGCCCATTGCCTGGAATGTCATTCGGCAGAAAAGGGAAAGGTGAAAGGCGGTCTTAACATGGACTCCAGGGAAAGCCTCCTAAAAGGTGGGGAATCCGGAGCCGTCATCAAAGCCGACACAGCCGAAAAGAGCACACTGATTCAGGCAGTGGAATGGTCCGCGGACCTCCAAATGCCTCCCAAAAAGAAGCTCTCGGACGAACAAATCACCTCGTTGAAAGAATGGATCACTCGCGGCGCTCCCGACCCCCGTGAAGGCTCCGCCACCACCAATCGTTCCCCAAAGGAACACTGGGCATTTCAACCCGTCGCCAGACCAACTCCGCCCTCCGTTAAAAATCCAACCTGGAGCAAAAGCTCCATCGACCGGTTTATTTTAGCCAAACTGGACCAAAAAGGACTCCTCCCATCAGACCCTCCAGACACCGGTAGCGACGCCGATCGTCGCCGGAAACGCGAAGCCCTCCTACGTCGCGCCTATTTTGATCTCATCGGGATGCCCCCAACCCCTTCGCAGATACGCAATTTTACTAATGACCCGCAGCCCAACGCCTTCGAAAAAGTCATAGATGAACTTCTCGCTTCACCAGCCTACGGGGAGCGTTGGGCCCGTCACTGGTTAGATACCGCCCGATACTCGGATACGGCAGGGGGACCTCGTAACAACCGAAACAACGAGTTCCGATACGCCTATGCGTGGTCTTACCGGGATTGGGTTATCACCGCGATCAACAAGGATATGCCGTACGACCAGTTCGTTCTCAATCAACTGGCAGCTGATAAAATCCCCAACAACTCTAAGGAAAACCTAGCCGCCCTCGGCTTTTTAACCGTAGGCGAACGTTTCCGAAACGAAGACGACACTCTGAACGATCGCATCGATGCCGTCGGTCGCGGCTTTTTGGGCCTCACGATCGCATGCGCCAGGTGTCACGACCACAAGTTCGATCCGATCACTCAGGCGGACTACTATGCACTCAAAGGGATCTTCGCCAGCTGTATCGAGCCAAAGGATGAACCCCTGATCGGAGGAGATCCGAACTCCAAATCCTACCAAACGTTTACCCAACGTATGGATGGACTGGAAAAGCAGGCGCATGCCGCCACCTTCCAAATGCTTCGAGCCAACGTGAATGAATTTCACAATTCAGCAGCCGAATATTTTGAGGCGGCTTACATGCAACGTACGGCCAAAGACAGAGAATCACGCGCTCGAGCTGAAGAATTCGCCCAGAAACACAAACTCGACGGAGGGCTAATTGACCAAGTTTCACGGCATACTAACCCGAATGACCCCGTTCTAGGTCCTTTTGTTCAACTCATCAAAAATTCAGAAAAACCGGTGCAACAAATCATCGGTAAAACCAACAAGAAGTCCGCCTATAATCCGTTGGTCATCGATCACCTCTCTTCCGGAAGTGAATGGCCAGGGGATATCACCATGGTTGCAGCGTCGTTTTCCAAATTTTGCCGAACCATCGCCTCTAGTTCCGCTCCCAGAGCCAATCTCAATGTTGACCCTGTTCTGGATCTGGAAAAAGGCGGCATCTTCAAAACTATCGCAAACAGCTCCAAGGATAAACTAAGCCCCGAGGACAAAGCACGCATGAGCCTCGCCGTATTTCCGTTCGAATTTGTCCCGGGCGAACTTCTGCGTGACATGAATGCCCTGGAACGACAGATGCGAGATTGGGACAGAGGACCTGGAGGCCGCATTAACCCAGGCGCTATCTTCAACAAAATCAACGAACTCAAACTCACTTTCCGGGGCGGACCTGTCCGCGCCATGGCGATCGAAGACCTGCCATCCCCAGTCGATTTGCCGATTTTCCCCCGTGGTAACGCGCCCAAAACCGGCGACAAAGTCACAATCGTTCCACGACGCTTCATTCAGGTGCTTTCGCCAACAGAACCGCCCCAGCCATTCTCCAATGGCAGCGGCCGTCTCGAACTTGCCCAGTCTATTGCCAACAAAAACAACCCGCTTACGGCACGCGTTATGGTAAACCGCGTCTGGATGCACCACTTCGGCGACGGCCTGGTGCGTACACCGGACGATCTTGGGAACCAAGCAGGCACCCCGACCCACCCCGAACTACTCGATTTCCTAAGTTCATGGTTCATGGAAGACCTCGGCGCCAGCAAACCGGCTTGGTCTGTAAAAGCCCTTCACAAAGCAATCATGCTCTCCAACGTCTACCAACAAAGCTCCCAAAGCCATTTTCTGGAGAGCCAAAAGAAAATCGACGCCGGAAACAGCCTGCTCTGGAGAGCCAATATACGACGACTCGACTTCGAAGCGTTCCGCGACGCGCTTCTCTGTATGGCCGGGGCCATGGATACCACCCTGCTTGGGCCATCTGTGAATCTGGCAAGTGAACCCTACTCGTTTCGGCGCTCCGTCTACGGATATATCGACCGCTCCAACATGCCGGATCTATTCATGCACTTCGACATGGCCAACCCAAACGAGCCCAACTCGAAACGAACTTCCTCTATCGTTCCGCAGCAGGCTCTATTTCTCATGAATAGCCCGTTTACTCTAAGCATCGCTCAAAAGGTGGTCCAACGCCCGGAAGTGGTAGAAGCCGTCGTCACGAACAAGGATGCGCGAAGCGGAATTCTGAACATTTTCCAGATCGTACTGCAACGCACCCCCACTAAAACCGAGTTCGAGATGGCATTACGCTTCCTCCAGACCGAAGCCAAAGAACAAGCCAAAGTCGCAAGCGCCACCGCCAAATCACTCACGGAAGGCCAAAAGAAAGCCGAGGAGCTGGTCCGCCGCAGCCAAACCGACAACGACACACGCAAAGCCGTGGTAAACGAAGGAGAACTAGTTCGTCGGACAACCCTCTCCCCGTGGGAATCACTGGTCCAGGCTTTGATGTTTTGCAACGAATCCGCGTATTTAAACTAAACAGTTCCAGGCTGTTTAGCGCCGCCCTTTTCGTACCCGCCGTGTGAAAACACCGCGGGTATTTTTTGCGCCCACTCCTAATCCTCGATTCAGGGAAAAAATGAACCTCAGCGCCACCTTATCCTCCCCCCGGAGTTGTCCAATGACGCTGAGGTCTCCCGAAACCACCCGTGAAAACCAATCACTCCTGTTGGTCTCCCATGTGTTATCGACGGCTAAAAGATTACCGCACTTTTCCGATCCAATCTACCTAGCCAAAGGTCTACCTATACCAAGGTATAGGTTTTTCACGGTTGGCCCATCTCCCCCAGCGCCTCCCTCATTTTTTTGAAAATAAATGTCCGAAAACCTCGTCCCATGACCTTCTCCTATCATCCATGGCATCTCTTCCCCCAGACTCACCCGAGCTCACCGAAGCCTACCTGCGAATGCTCTCCCTCATCGAGAGAAGCCTCGCGACTTACGTCTATAGCCTCGTCCCTTCGGCATCGGATGCTCAAGACATCCTCCAAGAAGTCCGCATTACCATGTGGAAACATTTCGCCACGTTTGAACCGGGCTCCAACGCTCGCGCCTGGGCGCAACGGATCGCACTCAACCAAATCCTCAACTACAGACGCGCTCAGAAAAAGCATCCCGCCACCTCTCTAGACGAAGCTTTCATCGAGGCCGTTACCTTCGAAATCGACCGACAGCACGACCATCTCGACACACAGTCCGAGTCACTCAAAAACTGCCTACTCAAACTCTCCGAAGCCAATCGGAAAGTGATCCTTTGGCGCTATTACGAAGACTGCGGCGTTGAGGAAATCGCACAAAAAAGCCACCGCTCCGTCGATGCAATTTACCGCTTATTAAGCCGTCTTCGCGAGAGCCTCCAGGATTGTGTACGCCGGCAAAACGCCCACGCATCCTCGTTATGAGCATCTCCCAAAACGACAAGGATCGCATTCAGCGCGCCCTCGAGAGACTGCTGACACCAGAGGAAACCGAGCGCTTCCAGGCGGATGTTGTACGTTCCCCGGAATTACGTGAAGCCTACGTGGAACGCCTCTGGCTCCACTCCACCCTCCGTGCAGACAGCGACCGTCTACCCGAAATCTTCCAGGCCACACCTTCTACCGAGGTCAAAATCATCCGACGCTGGCCCCTCATTTTAACTGGCGCAGCAGCCGCTTGCCTTACCCTCGGTGCGCTTTTTCTTGGGTTTGGAAAACAAGCTCTTCTTCAAAACAACGTCGCCGTCCTCGTTCAGGCTGATAACTGCAAATGGGCGGGCTCCGAACTCCCCACCGCACTCCACTCCAAACTCGGCACTGGCACCCTCGCCTTGGTGGAAGGCATCGCCACCCTTCGCTTCAAAAACGGCGCAACCGTCAGCATCGAAGCCCCGACTACGCTACAAATCCTGAACAGTATGCATTGTCGCCTGCTCGAAGGTTCCCTCACCGCCGATATCCCTGAACCCGCACACGGTTTCACGGTCGATACCCCTGATATGAAAGTCATCGATTGGGGCACTAAATTCGGCGTCACTGCGGGAAGCACCGGTCACTCACACGTGCGAGTTTTTGAAGGCCAAGTCGAAGTCGCCGGCAGCGCAAAAGTCAAAAACCAGCGGCTCAATAAAGGCCAGGGACTCCACGTGGACTCCGGCTACACATCCCCGGAACAGGAACCAGCGCGAGGCCAGCAAGTCCTCGAAAACGACGGTTGGACCGCCATCCCCACCTCTTTCGGTCGCGGAAAAGACGCTTACGTACGACGCGGAGATGAAGGCGGCCTCATGGGATCAAACCCTTTGCTCCTGGTGAAACACTCGGACCTCGAGGCCTCCAAAAAGAACGAACGCCGCGCGATTCTCACATTCGACCTCTCAAACATTAACCCAGCAAGCGTCACCGAAACGCAGCTTCTTCTGGATCCTAAACCCAGCGGCTTCGGATTCCCGTCTCTGGTTCCAGACTCGCGATTCGCTGTATACGGCATCACCGATGAATCCCTGGATCAATGGGACGAAGCTACACTCCGCTGGAGCACACTACCCGCGAACACCGAAGCCGGTCCCGATCCCAAAACGTCTCGCAAGCTCGCCGAGTTCTGGATTCCACGTGGTGGATCGAGCGCCATCACCGTGCGCGGGGACGAACTCGCGGCCTTTCTTCGAACCCGTACCAATGGACTGGCAAGTTTCCTCATTATCCGGGAAACGGGCGAAACCGATCCCTCCGGCTTAGTCCACGCATTCGCTTCCAAAGAGTACCCAGGCGCAATTCCACCCACTCTCCGCATCCGTTAACCCCAGTTCCCCACACGCTCCCTATGAAAGCGCGCACCTTTCTTTTCGCTAGCCTCGCAGCTACTTCAGTTTTTGCAGCAGACGATACCACTCGGGAGACTACTAAATTCTTCGAATCCGAAGTACGTCCGATTCTGGCGAACCGCTGTTACGAATGCCACGGAGACAAAAAGCAGAAAGGCGGTCTGCGTATGGATAGCATCGCCTTCCTGAAAACCGGAGGAGATACCGGTCCCGCGCTCGTGGAAGGAAATCCCGACAAATCGCCAATGATCGAAGCGGTCCGTTACAAAAACGATGAGTTTCAGATGCCGCCCAAGGAAAAACTCCCGGCGAACGAGATCGCTGTGTTGGAAAAATGGATTCAGATGGGTGCGCCGTGGCCTGAGTCCGGGGAGAAGCCGGCGGTAGTAATGGAAGGCGGATTCACAGAGGAGCAACGGAAGTATTGGTGTTTTCAACCCCTCGCAAAAGTCACCCCGCCCTCCACAAACTCGACATGGGTCCGCGGCAACATCGACCGCTTTATTGCACAGAAACACAATGAACTCGCCCTCGTACCGGCCCCGGAAGCCGACCGGACGGAACTTCTGCGGCGCGTCTATTTTGATCTTCACGGCGTCCCGCCCTCGGCCACAGAAGCCTCTGATTTCCTGAACGACACTCGCCCCGATGCCTACGAAAGACTCATCGACGGCCTCCTAGCCAGTCCACGCTACGGCGAACGCTGGGCTCAGCATTGGCTCGACCTCGTACGCTACGCCGAAAGCGACGGATACAACGAGGACGCCTACCGGCCCGCGGCCTGGCCCTATCGCGATTGGGTCATCCGCAGTCTAAACGCCGACAAACCCTATGACCAATTCGTGCGCGAACAACTCGCAGGCGACGAAATCGATCCCTCCAACCCCGACGTCTTAATCGCCACCTCGTATCTGCGAAATCCCATCTACGAATGGAACCAACGCGATGTTCGCGGACAATGGGACGTCATCCTGACAGACATCACCGACACCACGGGTGAAGTGTTTTTGGGACTCAGCCTCGGATGCGCTCGGTGCCATAACCACAAATTTGATCCAATCCTTCAAAAGGATTACTTCCGGCTAAAATCATTTTTCGCCTCGGTACACTGGCGCGACGATCTCACTCTGGCCACTCCCGAAGAAAAAGCGCGATTCGCGGAACAACAAACCGCCTGGGAAACGGCAACAGCAGACGTTCGCGGAAAGATCGCTGCCCTTATCCACAATCCGCAGGAAAATGCCGCCGAGCGGGCGCGCAAAATGTTCACGGACGACTTACAGGCTATCATCGCCAAACCCGCTTCCGAACGGGATGCCCTGGAGGTTCAGCTCGGTAGTTTATGCGAACGCCAGATTACCCGGGCCCAAAAGACGATCGATCCGATGAAAGCGCTGAAGAGTGAAGCTGACAAAGCCACCTACAAGGCATTGGAAAGCGAGCTGAAAGCCTTTGATTCGCTAAAACCCAAGCAGCTACTGGAGGCGTTCGTAGCAACCGACACGGGCACCAGCGCTCCAAGCACCACGTTAAAAACACGCAAAGGCAAACAGGAAATCGCACCTGGCTTCCTCACCATCATTGAACCCAAAGAACCCCTAATCACACCATTAACCAACTCCACAGGACGTCGCACCGCGCTCGCGAACTGGATCACTCGCCCTGACAATCCCCTCTCGACCCGTGTCATCGTGAATCGCCTGTGGCAATACCACTTTGGAAAGGGACTCGTCGCTACGGCTAGTGACTTTGGCAAACTCGGGGAACCGCCCACACATCCCGAACTGCTCGATTGGTTGGCTGAAAAGTTTGTGACCGACGGCTGGAGCTTTAAAAAGATGCACCGCGAAATGATGTTGTCGGCCACGTATCGGCAGACCGCCCGACAACAGCCATCTGAAGCGGTATCCAAGATCGATCCCGCCAATCGGTTCCTCTGGCGGTTCAGCCCGCGCCGTCTCGATGCCGAACAGGTTCGCGACGCATTACTCGCCGCAAGTGGCGAATTGGACGCCAAATCCGGCGGTCCAAGCGACGAAGGCACCAGCACTCGGCGCTCGATTTACACCAAGAAAAAACGTAACAAACAAACGGAGATTCTCCAGAGTCTCGACGCTCCAGCCGGCTTCGCGAGTAGCGCTGACCGTCAGAGCACAACCACTCCAACACAGGCGCTTCTGCTCTTGAACGGAGACTGGCCTCTTGCCCGCGCCCGGAAACTGGCCGACCGCGTGTCCACCATCGATGATGCATGGATCTATTCACTGGGACGCCTGCCCTCTCAGAGTGAAAAACAAACAGCCGAAGCCTTTCTCACAAAACACGCAGGCCAGACAAAGCGCACCAAAAGCATTGTCCCTCCCCCGAAAGTGAAGCCCAACGAGTTCAAAGAAAACTCCGCCCAGGAACGCGTACTCGTCCAGCCGCAGCAGAAAGAAGGAGACGAGTTCACCATCGAGGCCATTTTCACATTGGACAGTATCGACATCAATGCGGCGGTTCGCACCATTGCCTCACGTTGGAATCTCGGAAAAGACAGCGTTGAAGGCTTTGGCTGGAGCCTCGGAGTAACCGGCGTCAAATCACGCTACATCGCACAAACGCTGATTGTGCAACTTGTCGGCGAGGACGAAAACGCGAACATCGGTTACGAAGTGGTCCCGTCGAAAGTCCGGATCGAACTTGGGCACCGCTATCACGTAGCCGCAACGATTTCCTGCCAGACACATCAGGTGAGTTTCCGAATTCAGGATCTCTCAACACCCAACTCTCCGATCGCAACCGCAGTGGTGCCTCATGCCATTCAATCAAAGCTGGGAGAAGGCGCATCCGGACTTGTGATCGGCGGTCTAGCCAAGCGTGCAGCACCTCATCATTGGGATGGGAAAATTGACGGTGTGCGGATTTCCCAAGGCCTAATCGAAGAATCCAAATGGAAGGAATCGCAGGATAAATGGACGCCGGGACTTGTGACATGGATGCCCTCAAGTAAAGACACCCACTTTGTCTGGGACGGAGCAAACATCGAGACCGTAGAAGCAGGCGATCCCTTTAGGCGCGCCATGAACGATCTTTGTCAGGTTCTCTTAAACACTAACGAATTTTTCTACCTCCACTAACCCCTATGAGCTGCAACAATATCGACCTTCCATCGAGCCGGCGCGAGTTTCTGCAACGGGCCGGGTGCGGCTTTGGTGCCGTGGCGATGGCTGCCCTTGGCCAAAACACGGGGCTCGCCGCGACCGGAAGTGCAGTTAGCGAAAGCGATCATCCTGCTCTCGAAAAGATCGCAAACGGCAAGGGCCGGGCGAAAAACGTGATCTTCCTGTTTATGGAAGGCGGACCAAGTCACCTCGACACGTTTGACCGGAAACCTTTGTTGAACAAACTGGCGGGCCAATCGTTACCGCCAAGTTTCAAGGCGCCGATCACCGCCATGGGTGAAGCCAAATCGCCACTGCTCGAGTGCAAACGAAACTGGAAACAATACGGTCAAAGTGGCCTCTGGGTTTCCGATTGGTTTCCAAACGTAGCGGAACACGCCGACGATTTAGCCGTCATTCACTCCTGTGCTTCCAACGGGATCAACCACGCCGGAGGAGTCTGCCAGATGAACACCGGCGCCATCTTTGGCGGACGTCCATCGCTTGGAGCATGGGTGTCTTACGGGCTCGGTACGATCAACCAGAATCTACCGGCTTTTGTGGTTATCAAAGACAGCGAAGGAACCGTCGTAAACGGCGCCCGTAACTGGGGCACAGGCTTCATGCCGGCCATTTACCAAGGCGTCGAGTTCCAACCCAACGGAGTCCCAATCAAATATCTCGATAACCCAAAAGGGGTCAGTCGCGACCGGCAACGCCAGAAGCTGGATCTTCTGGGAGAGCTCAATAATGAGTACAACGCCACCCGGACCGATAACACCGAACTCGAGGCCCGGATCCGTGGTTACGAACTTGCGTACAAAATGCAATCCGAGGCGCCGAAAGCCGTGGATCTCAGCAAGGAAACTCAGGCCACCCGCGAAATGTACGGCCTCGACCACGAAGATACTGCGGTCTTTGGGCGCAACTGTCTTCTGGCCCGGCGTCTGGTAGAAAGTGGTGTGCGTTTTGTACAACTCTACAGCGGAGCGGGCAGCAAGTGGGACAGCCACTCCGAAATCGAAAAGAACCACAGCAAACTCACCCGATCCGTCGACAAACCGATCGCCGGACTTTTGGCGGATTTAAAAGCGCGCGGACTTTTGGACGAAACCCTCGTGATCTGGGGTGGGGAGTTCGGTCGGACTCCGATGAGTGAACAAGGCGGTGGCCGTGATCATAACCCCACTGGATTCACAATGTGGATGGCGGGTGGCGGAGTAAAAGGCGGACGCACGATTGGAGCGACCGATGAGCTCGGATTATACGCAGTGGAAGATCGTCTGCATGTACACGATTTACACGCAACGATCCTACAGCTACTCGGCGTCGATCACACAAAGCTCATCTTTTCGAACAAGGGACGCCCCGAGCGCATCGACCAAAATGAGGGTCACGCGTTCAGTGCAATCATGGGATGACCCCGAACACGCTTGGCAGGCAGATATCAAGGCGTTTTGGCGGGTGCAGAGATCGAGGCAGGAGCTTCTGCTTTAGGATGAATCACGACATCCAGCGGTTGCCCGACAAACAAAGGCACCTTACCCGCCTCAACGGAATACACCACCTGCAGGACCCGTGTATCTAGACGGTCTGGCGCATCACCCGCGTTGGAGCGCTTCGGGGTCATCGTCGGTTCAATACGCACAAACTTCAACGCGACCTTGAGATCTGGATTTCCACGCAACGAAGCCTCGGCAACTGCGTCCGGAGCCACTCGCCAAACATCCTGCTCCGGCACGTCCACCCGAAGGTGAAGAGGCTCGGTGTTCCCCATCTGAAGCCAAGGCACAGTTGCCGGTCCCGCATTAATCGATTCACCTGCCCTGATGTTTACCTGCAAAATTGTGCCTTTGATCGGTGCAATAATGGAGCTTCGGCTAATATCGATTTCTACCTGCCCCATAGCTGCCTTCGCTCCCTTCACCCCTGCGTCCGCTGTCAAAAGTGTGGCCCGTGCCGCATCCAACACGCCGGCAGCCGTCTCCGCAGCATGAGAGCGACGGCTTATCTCCTCGGCAGACACCGTCCCGATCCCAGTGTTTTTTAGCATTCGAAGTAAATCCTCAGCCGCACGGGATTGGGTCTCCGCAACCGTGACCCGCGCCTTGGCCGTCTCGACCTCCGCTTCTCTCGCAGCCACCTCCGCCTGAGCCCGTGACAAAGCAGCCGTGAGATGCCGCGTATCCAGCTTTAAGAGCAGCGCCCCCTTGTCGACCCGTTGCCCGGTAACAACCCGCACTTCTTGAACCACACCTGCGAGAGGCGCCCCTAGCGAAATACTCTGTGTATTCGCCTCAATAACCCCCACGGCAAAAACATCATCCGTCGCCTTTTTTCGAAGCACCGGTGGCGGTTCAGGCTTCGACTCCGGAGTTGGCGTCGTTGGAGGAACAACCGGTTGAGAAACTGCCGCAAACTCCACCGCAGGCTTTGGACGTTCACAAGACACTGAAGCCACCCCAAGTCCGCCGATTATAATTGATGGAAGAAGATATTTAACCGCGCTCATCGGGGAGAAGAATAGCCCCACCAGGGAACAAAACGAAACGAATCAAAGGTATCCCTAGCTCCCATTGTTCTGAAGCTCTAGATAGCCTTGCTCAAAAATCTCCAAAGTTCGGGTTTGGTTTCCGGCTAATGCCTGTAAATTCAACTTCCAATTTCCCCTGCGGGATTGCCTCGCCACAAACGGTACTTCATATTATAAGAATCGCTTCCTTTCCCATGCGCGTCTCTCTCTTTATCCCCTGCTTCATCGACTCGCTCTATCCGAACGTCGGCATGTCCATGGTGCGTATCCTCGAACGCCTGGGACATACCGTTGACGTTCCCGAGGGGCAAACCTGCTGCGGCCAACCCCCTTTCAACTCCGGTTATTGGGACGAAGCGCGCTCCGTCGCACAAAATCAACTCCGGGCATTCAAGGACGCGGAAGTGATTGTCTCCGGTTCGGGCTCCTGTGGTTCCATGCTCAAGGTCTTTTACCCCGAGCTTTTCCACGGCCGTGAACAAGAAGCCGAAGCCAAGGCGTTGTCCGCCAAAACCTGGGAGTTTTCAGAATTTCTCGTAAACAAACTTGGGGTCACCGATCTCGGTGCGCGATTCGAAGGACGCGCCACCTTCCACGACGGTTGTCACGGTTTGCGCGAACTGGGCACCAAGCAGGCCCCGAGGGAACTACTCAAACACGTCAAAGGTCTGGAGCTTGTCGAAATGGGTGAAGCCGAAACCTGCTGCGGATTTGGAGGCACCTTCGCCGTCAAGTTCCCGCAGATCTCGACAGCAATGGCCGAGGTTAAGTGCAACTCCATCTGCGAAACCAAAGCCGATTACGTCATCAGTAATGACTCCAGTTGCCTCATGCAAATCGGTGGCTACCTGAACCGCAATGTCGGCACAGTCAAGTGCCTCCACCTTGCAGAAGTCCTCGTACAGCAATGAACTCTTTCACCTCCCCACCCAAGGACATCTTCCAAAATGATGCGGACCGGACCACGGACGACGGTCCCCGGCGCGCCGCAGTACGGAATGCGCTTCACAACTACAAAGCGGCCCGGACCCGCACCGGAGCGACTTATACGGATTGGAAAGCAGCTCGTTCAGCCGCATCCACAATTAAACACGAAGCGGTAAACCATCTCGACAAGTATCTGGAGGAGTTCGAGCGGAAGTTCACGGCCCGTGGCGGGAAGGTTTTTTGGGCAAGCAACAGCCAGCAGGCTCGTGAATACATTGTAAACTTAGCCAAAGCGCGCAACGTCCGCGCCATCGTAAAATCCAAGGCGATGACAGGAGAGGAAATCCACCTCAACGACGCACTCATCGCCGAAGGTTTTGGTGTGGTGGAAAGTGACCTTGGGGAATTTATTCAACAACTCAAAGGCGAAGCCCCTTACCATTTCGTTTTCCCGTGTATGCATTTGCGTCGGGACGAAATCAGCGATCTTTTCCACAAAGAACTCGGCACCGCCAAAACAAACAGTCCCGAAGAACTCACGATGATCGCTCGCCGTGTGCTTCGCCGGACCTACGTCGAAGCCGACATGGGCATCTCGGGCGGCAATTTTATTGTCGCCGACACTGGGATGATTTCGATCACCGAGAACGAAGGTAACGCGCGTCTCACGGTGGGCGTTCCGAAGATTCACGTCGCGCTGATCGGTATTGAAAAGGTCGTCCCGCGTCTCGGGGATCTCGCATTGCTCCTGCCAATGCTGGCGACCGCAGGCACCGGCCAGCACCTCACCGGTTACAACTCGATGTACGGCGGCCCCCGGCAACCCGGTGAAAATGACGGCCCCGAGGAGTTTCATGTCGTTCTTTTGGACAACCACCGGACCCGTCTATTAGCAGATCCGGAACAACGTGATGCCCTACACTGCATCCGCTGCGGCGCGTGTCTAAACGTTTGCCCCATTTTCAAAAATATTGGCGGCCACACCTACGGCACCACCTATCAAGGACCAATCGGGTCGGTTATCACGCCACACTTCCGGGGATTGCAGGACTGGAAACATCTCTCCGGCGCATCCTCACTATGTGGCGCGTGTACCGAGACTTGTCCCGTTGGCATTGATATTCACCATCACCTGCTTCACAACCGCCGCAACGCCGCCGCCGAAAAACCGGCTCCTGGCGAAGGCCTGTTATGGAAGGCATTCACGTTCCTCATGCGCCGACCTGCGCTCTACCGCCTTGCAACACGTTTTGCGCCGCTCGGATCGATGCTTCATCCTTTAATCGAGCGCTCGGCACTCGATCCGATGATTGCGTGGACTAACACCCGAGACTTCCCCGAAGCCGCCACCAAATCGTTCCGCCAACAATTCAACGCACATCAAGCCGCCAAGGCTTCGAAAAATGGAGGTGCCAAATGACCCCAACTCAAGGTGACCGCGATGCCGTCTTAGGCCGAATCCGTGAAGCGCTCCGTGTTCCGGCGCCGCTGAAACATCCTGCCGAACGCTCTGCCGGAGGCGAACCCACGACAGCCCACTTCCGCGAGTGGCTACCGCCCGTAGGCCCAAGTTTAGATGCTCGCTTCGAGCTGTTCTCGCGTCTTTCCGAAACGCTGAAAAGCGAACTCATCGTCTGTGCAGACATGGACGAAGCCGCAGCTCAGCTGATCAAGATCGCCACGGAAGCTTCCTGGAAAACCCTGGGGCTCCATCACGGCGAACTCACAAGCGCTCTGGCATCTCGGCTGCCCGCAGATCTCGGGCGAATTTTCGTGGATGATGGTTACGACAAGAATGCATTGGAAGCATCCGATGCTGGACTCACCGAGTGCGAGCTACTCGTAGCACAGACGGGTTCCGTCTGCGTCACCGGGCCGAGTTCCGGAGGTCGCGTCTTAAGTGTGCTCCCTCCCCATCACGTTGTCATTGCGCGGCGCAGCCAGATCGTCACCGACCTTTCCGAAGCTTACGCCTCGCTGGCCGCTAAATATCGCGACAATTATCCGAGCATGATCTCGTTTATCACGGGCCCCAGTCGGACTGGAGACATTGAGCGTATTTTGGTACTGGGAGCGCACGGCCCCAAACGCCTCACGATCCTCCTCCTTCCGTAACACGCGCAGGCCCTTTGGAGGCATCCGACCCGCAGAGTTTCAATGATGAACCGGGTGCTTCCAGTCCATCATGTCGACACGTGGCGTTTCGCGCCTAAGAAACCTTTCGTTTCAACGATAGTCACACCAAGCCTTCCTCTCACTCTATGAAACTCCCCAGATTACGAGCCGTTCTCTCCACGTCCATTGTCTGCCTCGTTGCTCCGCTTTCGCTCAAAGCCGAGCTCCACTGGGTCTCTGCACCCAAACAATTAGAGGCCAACAGCGTTACATTCACCCGCGAATTCGAAATCAACGGACCAGTCAAATCCGCCACACTCAAAGTCGCCGCAACGAAGTCGGGTTCTGTGACCCTTAATGGCAAAATTCTAGGAGCACTCCCAGCCCGCTACGAAGTGGGAGCCGATCTCAAGCCTGGGAAGAACGTGCTCATCGTTCATGCTTCAGAGGCCAAAAGCAACCGCCCTCGCGCCGTTGCTCAACTCACCATCGAACTGGCAGACGGCTCCAAACAGATCTTCGAATCCGGTGATGGCTGGCTCGTAGCATCAGCCGCAAAAGACGCAGCAGCGCCGATCGCCGCCGCGGACTCTGGAAAATATGACTCCAACAACGATGTCCTCAGCCTCTTTCCTGCTGTCGTAACAGCACCTGCCGACATCCATGTGCCCAAAGACTTCAAAGTAGAACTGCTTTACCGCGTTCCGAAACTGGAACAAGGCTCCTGGGTCGCACTCACAGTCGACCACAAAGGCCGGATTCTTGGGGCCGACCAATACGGCGGCATTTACCGAATCACACCGGCTCCCCTGGACGCACCGGATGCTGAAGCCGCAACGAAAGTCGAACCCTTGCAAACCGAAGTCAAAGGGATTCACGGCCTCATCTATGCGTTCAATAGTCTCTACGTCATGGTCGGGGAAGGCCCACAAAAAGGCATATTCCGCCTGACCGACACCAAAGGAACCGATCAATTCGATAAGGCGGAACTCATCGTGCCTCTCGACGGATCAGGCGAGCACGGACCACACAGCTTCCAGATTTCGCCCGACGGCAAGTCCCTGTATTTTTGCGCAGGCAATCATACCAAACCCCCGGCCCAAATCGATCACGTCCGTGGCGCCCAAGCGTGGTCTGAGGACCATCTTCTTCCGCGTCTCTGGGACGCTAACGGTCACGCCAAAGGCATTCTGGCTCCGGGAGGATACATCGCCAAAATTGATCCCGATGGGAAAAACCTTGAGATGATATGCACCGGATTCCGCAACGAATTCGATTTCGCGTTTAACATTAACGGCGACATTTTTTCATACGACGCCGACATGGAATGGGACATCGGCACCCCCTGGTACCGTCCAACACGTTTTAATCAGGCGCCAAGCGGCGGTGACTTTGGTTGGCGTAGTGGCGCAGGAAAATGGCCGGCCTATTACGCTGATAGTTTGCCAGCCACCATTGACATCGGACCAGGCAGCCCGACCGGTGTAACTTCAGGTATTGGAGCCAAGTTCCCAGCCAAATACCAGAAAGCCATTTTTGGAAACGACTGGACCTACGGCACCATGTACGCGATCCACCTCACCCCGAGCGGAGCCGGATACAAGGCTGAAAAGGAAGAGTTCGTCACCGGCAAACCACTCTCGCTCACCGACGTAATTATTCGCCCCCAGGACGGTGCTATGTATTTTGCAATCGGCGGACGGCGAAACCAATCCGCCCTTTATCGCGTCACCTACACTGGCACGGAATCGACTTCACCAGCCGCAGCAGACTCGCTTCCGGCAGAGGCCAAGTTACGCCGTGAAATAGAGGCGTTACACGTAGATGGAACGGGTCCGGAAGCCGTCTCGAAAGCATGGCCTCATCTTGCGAGTTCCGATCGTTTCCTGCGTTTTGCCGCGCGAGTCGCAGTGGAAAAACAACCCGCTGCCGCTTGGGCAGAGAAAGCCTTGGCAGAAACCAACCCGCAAGCCTCGATCGAAGCTCTGATCGCCCTAGCGCGTGTTGGCGACAAAGCGCTTCAACCTCGATTAATCGATGCGCTCACTCGTTTGGACTATCGAAAGATCGACACACACCTTCGCTTACCACTCCTTCGGGCGTGGCAGCTGGCCTTCACCCGCATGGGCAAACCGAGCCCCGAAGCATGCGCTAAACTTGCCAAGCAACTCGATCCGCTCTTCCCTCAAAAAGACGCATTCGAAAATCGAGAATTACTCCAGTTGCTCGTATTCCTCGATTCGCCCACGGTTGTTTCCAAAGCTGTCGCCATGATGCAGACTCTAGGCGATGACTACGAAGAGATCGCTTCAGCTGAATTGCTTGCACGAAATGATGGCTACGCAAAAGCGGTTAAAGCTTCATCGGGCAGCCGTCCTAACAAGCAGCAAATCGCGTTTGCTTACACACTCAGGAATGCCAAAGCCGGGTGGACACCTGAACTTCATAAAGAGTTCTTCAGCTGGTTTCCAAAGACCGCTCCATGGCAGGGTGGCAACAGCTTCGCGAAGTTCATCCAGAACATCCGCGCAGACGCATTGGAAAACGTCACGGACGCGACAGAACGCGCAGCTCTGGATGAACTCTCTAAGAAGCCAGCCGTCCAAGCTGCAAACCTCGTGATGCCGCGCGGACCCGGAAAATCCTACTCTGTAGACGACATCGTGGAACTCGCAAAAGGCGGATTGACCGGCCGAAATTTCGAACATGGCAAAGCCATGTTTGCAACGACTCAGTGCGCGACCTGTCATCACTTTGCCAATGAAGGCGGCAACATCGGTCCAGATCTCACCGGTGCCGGAAATAGGTACAGCATCCGCGACTTGGCTGAGAGCATTATCGAGCCATCCAAAGTCATCAGTGACCTGTACTCCTTCCAGGAAATCGAGAAAAAGGACGGCTCTGTAGTCATCGGACGTGTTCTGGCCGAAGAGAACGGAAAGTACCTCGTGATGACCAACCCCTTCGCACCAGACGCCACAACTCAGGTGTCCGTTGCCGAGGTCGCAAGCCGGAAGGAGTACGGCATTTCGCCAATGCCTCCTGGGTTAATCAACATGCTCGGGCCAGACGAGGTTCTGGACCTTATCGCCTATCTGTTCAGCGGCGGTAATCCACAGGACAAAGCCTTCGCTCCTGCGAAATAGCTCGAACCTCGAAAGCACAAAAGGCGGTGTGTCTCGCGGCACACCGCCTCTTTTTTTGGGAGGCAGACTATTTAATAAAGTCGCAAACCCAGTTTACAGCAAACAAACCGACGTAAGGAAACTTACAGCTCTTGCAAACTTGTTTCAGATCCAGCTCTCTCCCAGAATATCCCTCGTAAGCAGCCCTAAAATCATACCCGCCACATCCCATGCGTTCCCCTATCACTACAGTCCTCGCACTCTTTGCCTCGGCCACGCTCACGTTTGCCACTCCAGCCAAACCCATCCGTGCACTACTGATTGCCGGTGGCTGTTGCCACGATTACGAAAATCAAAAACGCGTCATTTCTGAAGGGCTTTCGAAACGCCTGCCTGTCGAATGGACCATTATTCACGATCAAGAAATCGTGGACGGCAAAGACAAGGCAGCTGAGCGAAACCATCTGTCGTCGGCTTACCAAAAGGAAAATTGGGCGGCGGGATACGATGTGGTGGTCCACGACGAATGTTACGGCGCAGTCAAAGACCCCGAACTACTCAAACGAGTCAGTCAGGCTCACAAGGCAGGTATCCCGGCGATGTTTATCCATTGCTCGATGCATTCGTACCGCGAAAACGAACACGCCGATCTTTGGCGTGAACTCATTGGGGTACGGAGCACCTCACACGAAAAAGCCGCCGTACAAGAAGTAAAAACGCTCGAGGCAAATCATCCTGTCATGAAGGGGTTCCCTGCATCCTGGACCACTCCCGACAACGAGGAGCTTTACCGTGTGGAAAAGGTTTGGGACACCACTACGCCCCTTGCGACTTCACACAGCACGGCAGCCAACACCGATTACCCCGTGATCTGGGTAAATAAGATCGGCGATCTGCGTACTTTCTCAACCACCCTTGGGCACAACACCAAGGTCGTGGAAACCCCGGAATACCTCGATCTCCTGGGACGCGGGCTTTTGTGGGTCTGCGGAAAACTCGATGCCGCAGGAAACCCCGTCGCTGGTTACGAAGCGCCAGCCCGGTAATACGCCGACAAAAAACCGAGCCCCAGCTCGCTTCTCGGAAGTCTCCACTGTCCCGAGAAGCCGAGTTGGCCTTGATGACTCTCTCCGAGAGGCAATGCTCGAGCTGCCTCGCGCCCTTCTTCAAATCAGCGCGCAAACGTCACGGCGAACTCGGCGCCCCGTTCCGTTGAAACAACAAGCTCGCCATTTAATTGGCGCGTTAGATCAGATACCAACTGTAAGCCGAGGGTTTTTCCAGTGACGGGATTGAAGTCCATTGGCAATCCTATCCCGTCGTCCCGAACGCTTAAACATACTAGCGATTTGGCAGGGTCATAGGACACGGCCACGCAGATCTCTCCACTTCGTTCGTTCGGAAACGCGTGCTTGAAGCAATTCGACAACAGCTCATTGACGAGCAACCCACACGGCAAGGCCTGATCCATTTTCACCGAAACAGAGGCCAATTCCAAGCGGAGCTCGATCAAGCCCGTCCTTGTCACAACCGCTCGGAATACGTGAGTCACAACGTGCCGGATATACTCCCCTAAATCCACCGCGGCAAAAGAGCCGGCGCTATAAAGCAGCTCATGTAACAACGCCATTGATTGAACACGAGCCTGCATCTCCTTTAGTACACACTTCGTCCCAGAATCCACGTTACGCCCGCCCTCCATTCGCAAAAGGCTGACTATCACCTGGAGGTTATTCTTCACCCGATGATGAACCTCACGAAGTAACGCCTCCTTTTCCTCCAGCGAAACACGCAAAGCATCTTCCGCTTTTTTCCGAACTGTAATGTCGCGTGTAATTCCTAGCAGTAACCCAACCCGACCCGAATCGTCTCGTAGCGGCGCAGCATGAGTTTCGAGCCAACGTCTGGTGCCTTTCAGCCCTAACACCTCGAACTCCAAAAGCCCGGAGGCACCCGCCATTACTTGAGAATGTAGCGAGGCGAACCTGCCTCGGTATTCCGGAAGAATAAACCCACCCAACCCCACTTTCTCGACCTGCTCAACACTATCCGCTTCGAGCATCGCAAGCCCGGCAGCATTCATTTCCAGCAGCTCGCCTTTAGCGTTCACAATCTTCACGCACTCGGGTTCCGTCTCGATGATCGTTTTGAGAAACCGCTCACTCCTTCGCACTGCGTCTTGAGCCCGTTTCCGCTCGGACACATCCGCAAAGGAAACAACCACGCTAGCTGGCAATTTGTTCTCACCGTCAAAGACAGGAACAGCATTCACGGACAACCACGTCAAAGTTCCATCCGGTTTATGGACCCCCAACTCCACCCCCAATTGCGGCACACCAGTTCGTAAAACCACCATCGACGGATGGTCCTCGCCAGTTAATGGCCCACCATCCGCATTCACACTGCGCCACCTAGGATCCCGCGAAGTCCGTCCCTGCAATTGCTCCCCGGACAACCCCAGAATCCTTTCTGCAGCTGGATTCCAGGTCAGGATTTCGTCATTCCGCCCCTGAAAAAGCACGCCCTCAAACAACACAGACAGTACAGTCGCATATCGCTTCTCACTTTCTCGAAGCGCAAGCTCCGTCTCTCTCCGTTTTGTGATATCCTGAACCACGGCAATATGAAAATTCGGAGCGTCTCCCGGTGCCCACGTCGCCGAAACCGTCAAAAGCACCCAAATCACACTGTCATCTTTGCGATAAAGCCGCTTCTCCATCACGAATTCACGCAGCTCGCCTCCGACAAGCCGCCTCATGTTTTCGAGATCCGTTTTTAGCTCGTCCGGGTGGCTTATCGCCTGGAAATTCGCCTCCAATAACTCCGCTTCCGAAAACGCGACCAAGTCACAGTAACACTTGTTCACCCGAACGAATCGGCCACTAATCGAATCGATCAAGGCTACGCCAATGGCAGCCTGCTCAAACAAAACGCGAAATCGTGCCTCGCTATCCCGCAGCGCAGCAACGTGTGCATCCCGCGCCTCATTCGAAGCCGCCAGGTTAGACTGCATATGCGCAACTACCCGCCCGAGTTTTGCCAATTCCCCCTGGCCCGTGACTTCAATCTCCGTGAAAAAGTCACCCTGACTGATGCGATTTAACAAAGCTTCCAAGTGAAGCATTGGCCACGAAAACGACCGCCGCAAAATAACGACCAGAACGAAAACTAGCGCCAACGCAAAACCAATTTCCACCAACGTGGAAGTAATCACTCGTCTACGGCCCTGATTTTTAGCAGGCCCGAAATCGTATTTCAGCACCAGAGCGCCGGGCTTCGAAAACTCCGCCTGACTCGTCGGCTTGGGAAAAAACACCGGCTGACACGCCGTCAAATACTCGCGTGCCGCATCGAACTGCAATCGCAGCCTCCCTTCAGCCTGCGCTGCTTGGAAGTGTACATCATCGTATTCAGGAAACGCTTCCGAAAGCCGTTTTCCCAGCCACAAATCCTGATTGGCATACCGTACGACACCGTGTTCATCCACCAGAACCACTTTGAGCATCTCCGGTACCGCACCGAATTGAACAATCTGCTCGGCAAGGTAAGCATGGTCATCACGACGCAACAGGTACTCTATTTGGAACCGTTCATCAGTGACTCGCTGCTTGAGCTGCTTCACAACAGCCTTCTCGGCATCATTCATCGCCTGCCAGTCCTGCCAAACTGCAGTCACCAGCAACATCAGCACCACAGGTCCGACAACCAGCCAGGGCAGCCACCTTCTCAATCGAAACGATGAATGCAGCCTCATATTTTCACAGATCAGACCTCATTCATCATCCCGATTCTACTTCCATTTCCCCCACCACTTCAGGTCAGGCAAATGGAAGCTCCACGATTACTTGAAGACCTCTATTGCCAGGCCCGGGATGCAGGCTAAACCATCCGCCCGCTTGTTCCACCACACTCCGTGCTAATGAAAGCCCAAGTCCTATTCCTTGCCGGCCGGAACGACCGCTCTCAAAAACCGTAAATGCACCAATCGCAGCACACTCCTTGGGCGTCATTCCCACCCCTTGATCCAGCACTTCAATCCGATATCCACACGACTGACCTGCCCCCTTCACTTCGACAATTTGTCCCGGCTTCGAAAAACGAAATGCATTTTCCACCACCTCCGAAATCGCCGCAACCAAGTAACCGTCTAAGATCGCCAGCTCTCCAGTCTCGCATTGCACAGACAAATCCTGAGTCCTGTCCTCGCGTCTCGCGACACTCGTCGCAGCGTTAACAATCGCTGTACGCGCCTCACAACGGAACGCCTTTTTAGGACCATCAACGCCTTTCTTTCGCTCTAACTCATAATGAAAAAGTAGCTTTCGCGAAAGATCCTGCTGTCTCTCCGCACTCGCCCGGATCAATCCCAAGAGCACCTTCAGCTCCTGCGCTTGAATTGTCTCCACTTCGGCCTCGATCAACTCCAATCCCCCTAACACACCATTTAGGGGAGACAGCAATTCGTGGGACCACTTCGCTCCGGCTGAGGATAACCGCTCCGTCAGCAGCTTCTCGACCCTTTCGCGAATCGGAAGGCGGCGGCGAACTCGGGCAGCGATCGCATCCACGATCTCACTTTCTGTAAACGGTTTCGTAATGTAATCATCAGCTCCCAGAGACATACCAAGTCGCTGATCATCACGACTTGCCCGCGCCGTTAAAAAAATGAAAGGGATATCGGCACAGGCAGGAACCCGACGAACCGCGTCAATCACATGATATCCGTCGGTATCCGGCAACCCTATGTCACAAAGAATGAGATCGGGACAATCAGCAGCCAGCCGGATGCCAGAAACACCATCGGGAGCGACCACAACCGAATGACCATTCAACTCCAGCAGATCCTGTAGCGTTTGCCGAATAGACAACTCATCTTCGATAACCAGAATATTCATAGTGGAAAGGGTGCGATAGAGAACTTAGCTACCGCTCATTCAGCGGTGGAAACAAGCAGACTCCTCGGAAAGATCACGGTGAACTGTGTCCCCTCACCTTCAGCCGAAGACACACTGATCTTGCCACCAAGCGTCTCCGTCATGCGTTTGACAATATTGAGCCCGAGGCCTGTACCCTTAATGGTGCCAGTATTCGAACCTCTTTCAAACGGGTCAAAAATCCGCGTGAGATCCGCTGCAGGAATTCCAATCCCACGATCTTTCACGGAAATACTCACGTTATTGTTTCCAAAACCAATCTGCACTGAGACCACACTTCCCACGGGAGAATAACGCACCGCGTTACTTAAAAGATTCGAAACGATGTGATGCAACAACTGGGGATCTGTCACAATCGATTCAAACTCACCAGAAGAACGGACCTCAATCACGTGGGCACTTCTATCCCCCACCAAAATTTCCTCTGCCGCATTATCCACAATCTTCTTCGGATCGACGGGTTCAGCACGAACTTCTACCTCGTTCACATCCATTCGATTCAGCGTCAGAACGGCATCTAGCATTTCCGTCATTCGATCCAAGGAAGAGTTGATGCGTCCAAAAAGCTCTCCCCTCTTTTCCGGAGAGAGACGATCCAAATGATTCGAAAGAATCTCCACCGCCCCCATAAGTGCCGTCATCGGAGTTCGGAACTCGTGTGAAGTCACTGCAATGAACCGCGTCTTCATCTCGGAGATCTGGCGCTCTTTTTCCAACATCGCGGCGACCTCGATCTCGTGGCTCTTACGTTCGGTGATATCTCGAACAAATGCCACAAACTCATCCCCACCAAGCGGCGTTGCCCGAAGTTCCAACGCCAACAAATTACCATCCACTTCCAGTTCGATCTCTTTTGTACCCGCCACATTTTCGGCCAGTGCCTTGCGGCCCAGCTCCAAACTCGCAGCGTGTAGAACATCGGTAACCCCAGTTCGAACCTCTTCATCAGCATCCACAATCGCGCCAAGTCCGTTACCCTCTTTCGCGTGTTGTAAGTGAAGCACCTTACCATCAGAGCGAAGCCGCATCACCATGTCCGGGATAGCGTGCAACAAAGCCTGAATCTCGCGATTTTTCGCTCCGAGCTCGTTGGTCCTCAGGCTAACTTTCTCTTCGAGCTCTGAGTTAAATCGCACCAGCGATTCCCGAGCTTTAACCTGCGCCGTGATATCCGAAAGAATGCAGATATTTCCGATCGCTGTACCGACATCATTCACCTCAATACTGCAAGTCAACTCCCCCCAGAACACATGCCCGTCCGCACACATAAACTGCATTTTCTGCGGATCCAACGGAGGGCCCGACATCGAACCCTCGCGAGCCTCCGGATGCAGGAACTCCTGCCAAGACCTCCCCGCAAAAGTCTCCACTGGCTGACGCAACAACTTTGACAAACACCGGTTTGCTCGAGTGACCCGCCCTTCCGGCGTTGTCTCAAACATACCCACCTCAGCATATTCAAAAATCGCCTGGAAACGTTCTTCACTCAGACGCCGTGCCTCTTCAGCCTGCTTGCGTTCCGTGATATCCGTCTGAATCGTCACGTATGAGTGCGGCTCTCCAGAGGGCTTTAATAGCGGGACTATCGTGGAATCGACCCAGTAGAACCCGCCACTTTTGCCTCGATTACACAGTTCCCCTCGCCACACTTTTCCACTCAACAACACTTGGCGCACGTTCCAGAAGAACGACTCCGGATAAATCCCCGAATCCACGATCCGATGAGGTTTGCCCAATAGTTCCGCGCGCGAATAACCGCTTATGGAGCACAATTTATCGTTTGCGTAGGTGATGGTTCCCTTGAGGTCCATAACCGCAACGATCGCGTGCTGATCTAAAGCGAATTTTTGATTCGCAAGCTCGGTGTTAATTTCAAGAAGCGCCGATGTTCGTTCCTGCAGTAATATTTCCGCACGGTGTTTATGGACTGCGATTTCAATAACCGTGCTCAACTCCCGCTCGGAAAATGGCTTTAAAAGATACCCAAATGGTTCCGCTTGTTTGGCCTGACCTATCGTATCCTCGGACGCAAATGCAGTCAGAAACACCACGGGCAACGCGGACTTCTCTCGTATACGACGTGCCGCCTCAATTCCATTCATTGGCCCCGCCAACTGGATATCCATCAAAATTAGATCGGGGCGAAGCTCAGCCGCACGCGCAACAGCATCTTCCCCGTCGGTGCAGTGACCCACGGGAATGTAGCCCAGATCCGATAATTGCAGCTGAATATCGCGAGCCACGATAACCTCGTCTTCGACAACGAGAATACGCAACCTTTGCGCTGCAGGTGTATTGATATTAGACATGTGCAGAAGGAGCGATGTCCCTTTTACCTACAGAAACCCTTTCAGGGAAAAGAAAAGCGCCACTCCCTCCCATATCGTGCACTACCGACCTTTTCCTTCACGCTCCGTGGCTTTTTGATACCACCTTGCCGCCTCTTCCGCACTCTGCCCAACCCCAACCCCGTTCTCGTACATACTGCCAAGTTTCATTTGAGCAGGCGCGTAACCCTGATCTGCCGCTTTACGATACCACTCCAGGGCAACCACCTCATCCTTCACTACCCCAAGGCCAGAGAGATACATCCGGCCAACGTGACTTTGCCCCTCCGGATTGTTCCGCGCCGCTGCTTTGCGGTACCACTTGAGGGCGGACTGATAGTCCTGTGTCACTCCGCGCCCTCGTTCGTACATCAGCCCAAGATTTATCTCCGCAAGCGAGCTCCCCAAATCCGCAGCCTTCTCATACCACTGCATTGCCACCGCCTCGTCCTTTTCGACTCCGCAACCATTGGCATACATCCAGCCAACGTTATTCATCGCATCCGGCTGCCCCAACTCAGCTGCCTTGCGATACCATTCCAATGCTCTCACGTAATCCTGGCCGATTCCTCGTCCACGTTCATACATCAAGCCAAGGTTAACTTGGGCCAGGGCATATCCGCGTTCCGCAGCGGCTCGGTACCACTCAACCGCAACTCTCTCGTCTAGAGGAATTCCAATACCGCCCGCATACATCCACCCCAAGTTATTTTGGGCCTCCGGGTTCCCTCGTTCGGCTGCAGCCCGGTACCACTTGATAGCCTCCTGCGCGGATCTCGAAACTCCGCGTCCTTGTTGAAACATGACACCCAAGCGTACTTGGGCTTCAGCATTTCCTTGTTCTGCAGCCTTTCGATACCACTCCACGGCAGCACTCTCATCTCGTGCAACTCCAAGCCCATTTGCATACATCCACCCAATGTTATTTTGGGCTTCATGATTATTTCGCGCAGCCGCTTTGCGATACCAAGTTAGCGCCGCAACAAAATCCTGCTCGACCCCCAATCCGTTCTGATAGAGCCAGCCGACATTTGTCTCACCGTCTGAGTTCCCCAGATCTGCGGCCTTTCGATACCACTCCATCGCTAAAGCGTGGTCCCGCTCTACCCCCCAGCCATTCTGGTAGATTAGCCCCAACATATTTTGTGCAGCCGAGCTATTCTGGTCCGCCGCCTTGCGGTACCACTCCACGGCCTGCTTCTCGTCTTTCCCAACCCCTATTCCACGGAGATACACCCATCCGATGTTTATTTGGGCTTGTACGTGATTCCTGGCTGCTGCCTTCAGATACCATTCCATCGCCAAAGCGTGATCCCGCTCTACCCCAAGACCATTTTGATACAACCAACCGATATTCGTCAGCGCATACAGATTCCCCTGGCTTGCCGCTTTTTGGAACCATTCCATCGCCGCCCCCAAATCCTTCTGAACGCCACGCCCGTTTTGACAAATAACCCCCATCGTGTTTTGGGCGTCCGGAACTCCTTTCTCTGCCGCTTTTCGGTACATGCTAAGAGCTGCGGTAAAATCCGCGTTCACTCCCTGGCCTCTCTCATAAAGGACACCCATCATGTGTTGGGCATAGGGTTCCCCGGCTCTCGCAGCCTTTTGATACCATTCCACCGCTTTGACATGGTCAACGGCAACACCGACCCCCTGATAATAGCACCATCCCATTTGCACCTGCGCTTCGACATGGCCTTGCTCTGCCGCCTTTCGACACCACTCGAACCCTTTCTTTAAGTCCTTCTCACAACCGTCACCTGAAATGCTCATTTTGCCAACACGACATTGAGCATCGGCATATCCCCGCTCAGCCGCATTCAAGCTCCATTCCAGCGCTTTTTGTAGATCACGAATACTAGCGCTCTCATAATACAAAACTCCAAGCGCGTGAGCCGCCGGCAAGTATCCTTTCGAGGCAGCCCGTTCATACCAATACATTGCTTTGTGGTGGTCCACCTGACCTGCCAAGCCCATCGCAAACGAAGTCCCCAGTTGGTACTCAGCCATGGAGTATCCTTGATTAGCGGACTTCAATGCCCACTCCATTCCCTGTCCCGGATCCTTCTCCACTCCGTTCCCATAGAAATACCTGTAGCCCAAATTATGTTGGGCAAGCGCATCTCCCTGCTCCGCCGCCTTTCGATACCATTCCACAGCAGCCGCATCATTTTTGGGAACTCCCCGACCATTCGCCAACATCACCCCAACCATATTCTGCGCAGCAGCCAACCCTTGCTCCGCCGCTCGTTGGTACCACCGCACCGCCTCTTCCACGTCTGCCGCACGGCCAACCCCTTCATCAAAAAAAAGCCCGAGCCGATACTGCGCCGTAGCCAACCCTCCCTCCGCCGCGGCCATATACCAATCCGCTGCCAGCTCAAAGTTTTTCGGCACCCCCACCCCTCGCTCATACATGGAGGCCAGATTGTTTTGTGCAAACAAATGCCCCTGCTCCGCAGCGCGCCGATACCATTCCACCGCCTTCTCTGGCGACATAGCCACACCGCGCCCCAGCTCACACAAAATCCCCATACTGTAAAAAGCGCCTACAAAACCCGCACGGGCCGATCGTTCAAAACACTCCACCGCGTACGCCTCGTTTTGCGGAAGCCCGCGCCCCTCCAGAACCATCCACCCCAAATTATTTCGCGCTTCTTCATTCCCCAAATCTGCGCCTCGCTGAAACCACATCGTCGCTTGAACATCGTCCTTGGGAACACCTCGCCCTCCCGCGAAAAGACTTCCCAACGCGTTTTGCGCCTCAGCGCTCCCCTGCTCTGCAGCCCTCCGATACCACTCCCCAGCAAGTCTATCATCCCGCTCCCCAACCATCCCTCTTTCATAAAAGAGAGCCACTCTCAATTGGGCATCCCGGTGGCCATTCTGAGCTGCTCGCAGATACCACTCCAATGCGCTCTTATTATCCTTTGGAACAATCAGCCCATCTTCATAAATCGAGCCAAGCATCCATTGGTCCCCCATTTCTCCCGCTTCCGCAGAGGCTTTCAGTTCAACCAAAGAACCAGGGCGTTTCCCCTTCTGGCTAACTTCAGCCGGACGCACGCTCGAATCTTCGCCAGATTCAGCCGCCAAATACCCGCCTGGATTTCCAACAAATGTGAAAACCAGAAACCAGCCAACACATCGAACGTACCTTAAATCCAATTCAGAATCCTCGTTCATAACTGTCTGAAAAATACACCTCTCATCTGTCCCGCTTCAGAACAGACCTCCTTCTCAACCTGCCAACGCCTCCCTCCAATTGGAGCCTTACCCAGTGGTTACCCTCCTCTAAAGCGGACACCAAAAAAAATGCTCCGGGTTTGTACCGGAGCATTTTTCTAAAACGAAATCGCGAACTAGAACGGCAGGTTTAAGCCGCCTGTAAGCTTGCTCATTTCTGATTGAGCCAACGCCTTGCCTTCTTCGACCGCTTTTCGCACACCGGTAAGCACCAACTCCTCCAACAACTCCACATCCTGCGGATCTACCACTTCAGGCGCAATCTTGATGGAAATCACATCCCCAGCGCCATTCGCTACAACTGTGATTTTCCCACCACCCGCAGTCGCCGTTACCGTCTTCTTTGCGAGGTCTTCCTGTGCATGCAACATTTGCTCCTGCATCTTCTGAGCCTGCTGCATCATCTTTTTGATATTCATAGTATCTATTGAGTTTCGATTCGTGCTTTGAAAATTTCCAGCGCCTTCCGTATCAGCGGATCGTTCTTAAACTCCGCCATAGGATCTTTCGGTGCCTCTGGTACAGGTGGCGGCGGCTGGGCCACCGGACGCAACCGAATCCCGTCCCGTATCACACTCTCCAGCTTTAGCGCGACGCCACTTAACTCCTTCAACAACCCTTCCAAAAAGCTGCGGTTATTAGCCTGAAGCACGTACTCGGAAGCTAGCCCTTGCTCTGTAGGGAAGGCCATTACCGCAGTTTTGTCCGTAACCTCCAGCAACACACCAGACTCTACCCACATCGAGATCAATGGCCGCTCCTTCCGGACGCGTTCTACCAACTTCGGCCACAACTCATCTCCTGCCACCAGCAAAGCCTTACGTGGCTCTTCAACCGCAACTGGCTCTTCCTGAGGCACCGACTCCTCAGACACCTGAACTTTCGGCTCTTCTTTCGGAAGTTCCCCACCCGGCTCCTCAACAACAACATCAGCCTCTGCCTTTTCAGATACAGGATTCGAGGGCGTCTCCACGGCGAGTTTCTCCGGCTCGGGCGCGGGACTCGGAACAGGCGGCATTATCGCGGTGGGAGGCGTCTCTGCAGGAGGTGCAGATTTTACTTCCACAGTAGGCGAGATAACCGCTGGGGCAGGCGCAGGTGCTTTCGGCGCCATAACACGTTTGGGTGCGGCAACAGCGGGTTCACGCCCCTCCCGAATCGCACCAAGTGCATCAATTACTTCCGTCAAAGTGACTTGTCCCACTGCCTGTATCGCACGTAACAGAGCCACTTCCACGTACATCTGCTTGTTTGCAGCCCACTTCATCTTCTGTTCCGCAGCCGCAAACAGATCAATCAACTCAAGCAAACGCTCCCGCTCAATCCCATCAAACTGTTGCTGTAATAGCTGCACCTGTTCCTCACCTATTTCGAGAATCAGTCCCGCTGGATCCGCCTGCGCAATCAGCAAGTTACGCACATGATTCACCAAATCACTCAATAACTGGCTTAAATCACGTCCCGCTTCCGCTTGTTCATGCACCAGCCGCATCGCAGCCGGTGCATCCTGAGAAAGCACGGCACAACAGAGCTCAGATACTTTCTGACGCGATGTAAATCCAAACACTGAAAGCACTTCCTCCTCCCCAATGCGTCCGCCACAAAATGCCACCAACTGGTCAAGCATCGACTCCGCATCACGCATCCCGCCATCGGCCCCCACCGCAACCGCCAACGCAGCTTCAGGTGTTAAATCGACGGCTTCCTGAGCCGCGATCCCCATCAGATGCCTGGCAATGACCGGGGCGCCAATTCGCTTGAGATCAAACCGTTGGCACCGCGAAAGAATAGTGGCTGGGAGCTTTTGGACATCCGTCGTGGCAAAGAGAAACTTCACATGCGAAGGCGGCTCTTCGAGCGTTTTGAGCAGGGCATTAAATGAGCCCGTGGAAAGCATATGAACCTCATCCACGAGATACACTTTGTAGCGCCCCCGGGACGGAGCGAACTTCACATTATCGATGATAATTTCTCGAACCTTGTCGACCTGCGTATTCGAAGCCGCATCGAACTCCAGAACATCCAGCGAATTACCCGCCGCGATTTCCTTACAAGAATCACAAGTCCCGCAGGGCGAAAGCGTAGGTCCCTCAGAACTTTGACAATTCAACGCCTTCGCCAAAATGCGCGCCGTTGAAGTTTTCCCCGTTCCCCTTGGACCAACAAATAAATAAGCATGCGCCAGACGATTCTGAAGAATCGCGTTCTTCAGGGTCCGGGTAATGTGTTCCTGGCCCACAACATCATCAAATGTTTGGGGGCGGTATTTTCGGGCAAAAACCGTATAACTCACCCCCATACTATGGAGACACAGGAGGCTACTTGCCAACGGTGGACTCGAACCTTTTTAAAGCCCAAATACGATCGGTTTCATCTCCGGGCGCCGCTTGATAGCACTCGAAAATTTCACAAAAGATCCACGGTAGTAGATGGACACATGCGCTCCTGTTCTCTTTCCTTGCGCACATGTTAGGGAATCTCATCGGCCCAGAAATCCGCGAACTCATCGCAACTCGCCACTTTAGTGCGATCCGCGAGTTTTTCACCGATATGCCAGCGGCAGATGTAGGTGAAGTCATCACAGAACTCCCTGAGGAAGATCAGGCTATCGTTTTCCGTCTTCTGCCCCAGGATCAAGCTACCGACGTTCTCGAATATCTCGGCCCTGACGAACAGGAACACATCATTCGTCATCTCGGAAACGAAGAAGCTGCCCGCATCCTGAACGACATGCATAGCGATGATCGGACCGCCATGCTTGAAGAACTCCCAGCGGCGGTGGTTACCCAGCTCCTCACGTTACTCTCGCCCACTGAGCAACAAATCGCACGGACGCTGCTCGGCTACCCTGAAGGAAGCGTCGGCAGATTGATGACAACCGAGCTTCTCACAGTACGCCCCACCTGGAGCATCGGCGAAGTCCTCGAGTATATTCGAGCAAACGGCCAGGACTCGGAAACCCTCAACGTCATTTACGTCACCGACGCATCCGGACGCCTATTGGACGACATCTACATTCGTGAATTTTTGGTCCGCCCACTCGAAACCAAGGTGGGGGACATTCACGATAACCGTTTCACGGCGCTACGAGCCACAGACACGCAGGAAAGTGCGCTAAACCTCTTTAAAAAATACGACCGCAACACGCTTCCAGTGGTCGACTCCAGCGACAAGCTGCTCGGTATCGTGACGGTCGACGACATGCTGGACGTCCAGGAAGAGGTCGCCACGGAAGAGATTCAGAAGATCGGGGGGATGGAGGCACTGGATACTCCATACATGCAAACGCCTTTGCTCCAGATGATTCGCAAACGCGCAATCTGGTTGGTGGTGTTATTCGTGGGAGAGATGTTCACCGCTACAGCCATGGGCTTCTTTGAGCATGAATTGGAAAAAGCCGTTGTGCTATCGCTCTTTATCCCCCTGATTATTTCAAGCGGCGGCAATTCAGGATCCCAAGCCTCTACTCTCATCATTCGCGCTTTGGCCCTCGGGGAAATCACCCTACGCGATTGGTGGAAAATCATGGGGAAAGAGATCGCAGCCGGCTTCGCTCTCGGAAGCATTCTGGGAGCCATCGGATACACCCGAATCATCGTCTGGTCACAATTCTCAGACACCTATGGCCCACATTACCAACTTATTGCGCTTGCTGTAGCGCTTGCAATTGTCGGCGTGGTCATGTGGGGCACACTTTCCGGGTCTATGCTTCCTCTGGTATTGCGTCGGCTCGGGCTAGACCCCGCAACTTCCTCTGCCCCATTCGTTGCGACTTTGGTCGATGTCACAGGGCTAATCATTTACTTCACCACAGCCGTTCTGGTGCTTCGTGGAACGGTTATGTAAAAAATAGCATGGACTCCGCTTCTATGCCCCCCCGCCATCAGGCGGCACTTGAACTCCTCTGTATTGCGATTCACCGCGATGGGGAAATTCGGACTTGGTTCAAAGGACTCCTCGCCTGCCCATCAAATCTACGCACGAGCGCCTTACTTCAAATGACCGCAACCATGCGTCACAATCAGGAAGATGATGATCTCATCGACGCGATTTCGGCCCTCTGTGACCCCCATTTACTGGATGCAGTTGTAGAAGCAGTAAAAGGCTTAGACTAAACCGCCTCTTAACCGACCTTTATCCATGCAAGTTGCAGCGTCCCCCTCGATTCACCTCGCATACTGTCAAAACATCCACCCGGGAGAAACCTGGCAGGACCATTACGCAGCCCTTCGGGACAAAGCCGTTGCTGTCAAGGAAGCGCTGGGAGCCGATGGTCCGTTCGGGCTTGGTCTCCGAATTAGCGCACACGCTGCAAGAGAACTGAAAGACCCCGCACTCATCCAGCAAGGACAGGAGCTGTTTTCGCAACAGCAGCTTTATCCATTTTCAATCAACGGCTTCCCCTTCGGAAAGTTTCACAAGGGACCTGTTAAAGAAAACGTATACGCCCCAGACTGGCGCTCTCCGGAGCGCCTGGAATACACAACACAACTCGCCCATACTCTGGCGCAATGGCTTCCCGAAGGCCAAGATGGAAGCATTAGCACCGTACCTGGCTCGTTTGCTCCGTGGATTCAAACGGACGCCGATAGAATAGCAATGGCGACAGTGCTCGGTTCGGCAGCGGCGGAAATGGCGAAACTCGAACGACAGACTGGGAAATACATTCACCTAGGATTGGAGCCTGAACCCGACTGTTTCCTCGAAACAACCCAACAGACTCTGAGCTTCTTTGCTCAAACGCTACCCGCAGGGGCGATCCCGGAAATTCGGCGTCAGCTCTCCGTGTCCGATTCGGAAGCAGAACGACTACTCCGCCGACACATCGGAGTTTGTTTCGACACCTGTCACGTCGCACTTCAATACGAGGATCTCGCGACTTCACTTTTAGCCTATCAACAAGCGGGGATTTTGATCTCGAAAATCCAACTTAGTGCTGCCCTAAGAGCCCCTGGGGGAGCCCCTACCTATGAGGCCTTACAGGCATTCGCGGAACCGACTTATTTACACCAAGTCAAAGCTCGCACACGAACCGGAGAACGTATCGCGTGGAGCGACCTTCCCCTTGCGCTAACAGAAATACTCAAACACTCGGACATTGAGGAGCTGCGGGTTCACTTTCATGTGCCGCTCTTTGTGGCACCCAAAGCCCCCCTTGAATCAACGAGTAATGCGTTGGACCAAGCTTTTTGGGGGCTCGTTCGAACTGGTATTTCGAGTCATTTAGAGATCGAAACCTACACATTCGACGTTCTTCCGGCTGAGGTTCACCCAGGCGATATCATCCAAAGCATTGTGTCCGAATACCGCTGGGTACTGGCACAGATGAATCAAAGGCCGATTTAAAACCGACTAGGCAGGGCGACGAAAGTGCTAACGCTTCGTGCTAAACCGGGGTACAGCAGAGCCAAGAGCCTTCCATGCCAGATTGCCCCCGCTTTACCAATTCGTAATCCAAGCCGCTTTCGTTTCGGGCTTTTTGGCAATCGACCAAATATCGTAGGTACTATTATAGCCTGCACTCGCGTCATCAGGATTTTTGGATCGCTTCGTGGAATATCCGTAGGGCGTGGGTACGCCCGCAGTATCCCATGGGTCACGGATATACTGAACCTCGCCGCTCTTCTCCATTTTCCTCAACTGGGAAGGTTTAAATTCGATATAAACCGGATCCGCCTGTGTTTTTCCATCCGGCAATTTTCCCTGAGCGCCATCAGGAATACCGTTCAGGTCAGAATCTCCTGAGATTTGCTTATAAAGGTCCAAGTTAGCCGGAATGAAGGTGAACGCATCTTCGATTCTGGTGATGCTGGTACTACTCAATTCATCTGAGGCTCCCGAGCAAGGGTAAGCGGCTTGATCCGTTTTATAGTTCTCGCAAGCCACCACTAACGCCCGCACTTCTACTTCTGCTTTAGAACGTGAAGTCTTTTCGGATGCATACCGCTGTACCCCCAGCGATAAAGTCATCAACAGCATGATGATTGAAACCGCAGTAAGCAGTTCGACCAAAGTAAACCCACGCGCGTAAGCAGATCGCTTCAACATAGCCACAAATTGTTCAACTCGAGTAAATGGACCGATTAACCCGCATTCGGGTTGCTCATATTCTTGAGCAGTTCAACCATCGGCATAAAAAGGGCGATAACAATGGTTCCGACAATTACCGCCAGGAACACAATCATCAGAGGCTCAAGCAAGGAAGTTAAAGCATCAACCGTATTATCAACTTCATCATCAAACACATCAGCTACCTTCAACAACATATCAGGCAACTGTCCGGTTTCTTCCCCGACGTCCACCATCGAAATAACCATCGAAGGGAATACACCACTCGCTTCTAACGGTGTTACAATAGTCTCCCCCTCCTTTACCGCATCGTGCACCTTGGTAACGGCCTCGTATATCACAGAGTTCCCAGCGGTTTCACGAGTGATAATCAATGCCTGCAATATCGGAACACCGCTTGTAATGAGAGTTCCCAAGGTTCGCGAAAAACGAGAGATCGAACTCTTCTGCATCAAATCTCCGAATAAAGGCGCTTTAAGCGACGCTCTATCGAGCCAAGCTTTTCCCTTTTCCGAACCCGTAAGTGTTTTCCAACCGAACACCAATGCACCAGCACCTCCAAGGAGTAAATACCAGTTCGCAACAGCAGAGCGACTGGCGTTCATTACCATCAAGGTCAGCCAAGGGAGCGGCTTATTTCCTAATAGATCCTTAAATATCTGCTCAAACTTCGGCACGATAAACACCAAGAGGAAAATCAAAATAAGAATAGCAATACTCAGAACAATCACCGGATAGGTCATCGCCGAAACAACCTTGTTCTTGAGTTTCTGAGCCTTTTCCTGGAACTCCGCCAACCGATTTAGAACCACTTCCAATACCCCCCCAAGCTCCCCTGCTTTCACCATGTTTACGTACAAGCGATTAAACAAGGCGGGATGCTGGCCCAACGCTTCTGAAAACGTACTCCCACTCTGAACCGCTTCGGAAAGGTCACCAATGACGCGTTTCAATACAGGGTCTTTCTCCTGCTTCGCAAGCACATCCAGTCCACGCAGCAATGGCAACCCTGCGTCGATCAGCGTGGCTAGCTGGCGCGTAAAAATCATCAAAAGCTTTCCATCCACCGTCTTCTTTTCAAAAAAGCTAAACGTAAGCTTCTTGCCCTTAGCGGCAGGCGCCGCAGCTTTGGCGGCGGCAGCAGGTGTTGCTGTGGCAGTGGGAGTTTTCGCAGCGGCCGGAGCCACAGCCTTCCCAACCTCATTGACGCTTGTGGGAAACATCCCCTCCTTACGGAGAGCCGCTACGACTTCGTTGGAGTTTTTTCCATCCAACACTCCCCGCGTTTCCTGACCGCGGGCATCTAGAGCTACGTATTCAAACTTTGCCATGGCTTCCTAGGGGATAATTTTACGATGCAAGCGACTATTAACTATGTGTACTTCAACACCTCTTCGATACTCGTTTCACCTGAATAAATACACCTTAACCCATCTTCACGAAGTGTAGACATTCCAAGCTCAATTGCTTTTTGCTTCAGAACAAGTCCGGGCGCACGTGCATTAATCAGCTCACGAATCGGCTCGGTTATATTAAACAACTCGTAAATACCTTTGCGCCCCCGATAGCCGGTACTATTGCAATTGGGACAACCCGAACCGTAATAGAAACTCTTATCACCTATTTCATGCGGGCTTAGGCCAAGCTGCGCCAAAACAGCCTCAGTCGGCTCATATCCAGTCAAACATTGCTGGCAAACCTTTCGAATGAGACGCTGCCCCAATACACCTTCCAGCGAGGCAGATATCATGAAGGGTTCGACCCCCATATCCATCAAACGTGTCACCGCACCCGGCGCATCGTTCGTGTGGAGAGTAGTCAGAACCAAGTGCCCCGTAAGGGATGCCTGAATCGCAATCTGTGCCGTTTCCTGGTCACGTGTTTCCCCAACCATGATTCGATCAGGATCTTGACGCAAAAACGCCTTTAGAACCTTCGCAAAGGTCAACCCAATACCCTCATTCACCGGCACCTGCAAAATCCCCTCAATATCATACTCCACAGGATCCTCGGCCGTTAACACCTTAGAATCAATGGTGTTCATCTTATCCAGACAGGCGTAAAGAGTAGTCGTTTTTCCAGAACCCGTCGGGCCAGTTACGATAAAAATGCCGTTCGGAAGCTCCACCGTCTGCAGCAAATATTCGTAAATATTGGGAGGCATCCCAAGCGCCTCCAAACTCAAATTCACCGCAGACCGATCCAAAACACGAAGCACCACGCTCTCTCCGAATTGCGTCGGAAGCGTCGATACACGCAGATCGACCTGACGCCCCCCAACTTCACGCTGAATACGTCCATCTTGAGGCAAACGCCGCTCAGCAATGTTCAGATTCGCCATCACCTTCACACGCGACAAGACCGGCCCAGCCAAGTGACGCGGTGGAGGCGCCATCTCATACAACGCCCCATCCACGCGGTAGCGGATCTTGAAATCGTGCTCAAATGGCTCGAAATGAATATCCGAAGCACGGTCACGAACAGCCTGCGCCAGAACCAGATCGACGTATCGAATAATCGGCGCCGCATTCGCAGCAGCATCCGACGCGGCCTGCGCCTCGTCCAATTCCGTACCCATTTCCGCCAAAACATCTTTCAGCTCACCTGCACCACGACTGTAATGCTTCCGGAGCAAATCCGTCACATGATCCAGCGCACCAATCATCATGTGGACCTGTACCCCTAGGGCAAATTGGATATCTTCCACAGCCTGATGATTCAGAGGGTCTTCCAGAACAATCTGTAAACAGGTACCGTCCCACCCTACAGGGAACGCCCGGTGAACCTGGGCCAGAGAAACCGGCAAAATATCCAGCAATGTTGGATCCGGATCAAACCCCTCTAGATCCACAACCTCCGTCCCCAACATACTCGCAAGGGTTCCGTAAAAATCGGACTCACTCATGAGACCTTGATTTTCCAAAACCTTAGCAATGGAACGCCCTGACTGGGTCACCTCAAAGGCAACGTCCTCAATAACATCCTCGTCAATCAGCTGTTGCTCAGCCAGCAACTCAAGCACCTGAAAGTGATTCATCGCCGTTCTTTCGTTAAATTGTTACTCTCGATCCCCCATGGTGACCGAAATCACCTCTTCGGCCGTTGTCATTCCCGCCAGAACCTTTCGAATTCCATCTTCGCGCATCGTACGCATCCCCGACTCCCTTGCCCGTTTGCGCAACTGAAGTGTGGTCGCATGATCATTAATCATGTGCCTCGCCTCATCATCTATCTGGAAAATCTCGAAGATACCTGCGCGGCCTTTATAACCCGAATTACGACAATTATCACATCCCGCCCCCTTCGAGATGGAAGCCGTCGCGAGCTGTCCCGCATCCACCCCCAAGGCTCGCATATCCGATGGAAGCAGTTCGGCGGGAGTTTTGCACTTCGGACATACTTTACGAATCAGTCGTTGCGCCAAAGCCACCCGTAATGCCGATGAAATAAGGAACGGCTGAACGCCGATGTCAACCAAACGAGCCACGGCCCCGGGCGCATCATTCGTGTGCAGCGTCGAGAATACCAAGTGTCCGGTTAGCGCCGCATTAATCGCAATATTTGCGGTGTCGGAGTCACGAATTTCCCCAACCATGATGATGTTAGGAGCCTGACGCAGCATCGATCTCAACGCCGCAGGGAAAGTCATCCCAATTTCGTTATTAACCTGAACCTGATTAATCCCAGCCATCTGATACTCCACTGGATCCTCCACTGTAATCAGTTTACGGTCTGGCCTGTTAATATAATTCAGACAGGCATACAGCGTCGTTGTTTTTCCGGATCCCGTCGGTCCGGTGACCAACAAAATGCCATCCGGCAACATAATCATCCGCTCAAAAATCGCCTGATCGTCCGAGAGGAACCCCAACTGCGGCAATCCAAGCTGCAACGCGGACTTATCAAGGATACGCATGACTATGCTCTCACCCTGCGTGGTCGGCACCGTTGAAACACGTAAATCCACCTGTCGCTGCCCCACCTGAACCTGAATACGACCATCCTGCGGCAAACGCTTTTCCGCAATCGACATGGTTCCCGTCATGATCTTCAGACGGGAAATAATCGCCGACTGCAACCTCTTCGGCGGGTTCTGCATCTCCTGCAAAACTCCATCAACCCGTAAGCGCACCCGGAAGGTCTTCTCCATCGGCTCCAAGTGAATATCACTCGCCCGCATCTTGTAAGATTCCAGCAACAAGGAGGTAACCATCCGAATAATCGGCGCATCTCCGTCTTCTCCATCCTTGGGCTCTAAATCAGCAAACGGATCGTGCTCAGCCCCCTCTCCTTCACCACCAATCCCGTAATACTTCAGCAAAAGCGCAGAAATGGCGGCATCCGTAGAACAGACAAACTCCGCCGGGCGAGCCAGTAAGTGCCCTAAGCTATCAAAGGTATCAAAATTTAGAGGGTCCGAAACGGCCACAACTATGCCAGTTTCGCTCTCTCCAACCGGAACTACCTTAAATCGTTCAGCCACATCCCTTGGAACCTGCTCAATAATCTCCGGTGGGATATCAACATCGTACAACTCCACGAACTCCATCGCCGCATGCGAAGCCAACGCCCGCATCGCATCTTCATCCGTAAGGATCCCTTCGTGAATAAGATGCTCCACAACCATGCCGGCTGGGGCTGCTGCACGCGCGGACTCGATCTGCGATCTAGTCGCCAGACCACTATCCTGCAGAATCTCAAGGACAAACTCTTGATTGGCACTCACTGGGCTGTTCGGGGGTTGCTGCTCTTCACGCCACCACACATCCGGCTACAAACCAACTCTCAGACTATCTAAAGAGAGGGCACCGTCTGGGGGAGACTGTTTAGGAAACACAAGCTATGCGACCGATTACCGAAAAGTCAAAGCCCGTCATCCTGCCACCCGTCTAGAAGGTTAATTTTAATCCGTCATACGCCACACGGACCCCAGCGGGTAACTTCGCCTCCAACTCCGCATGCCCGACATCATGACACAAATGAGTCAGCCAAGTCCGGTCAGGCGAAACCCTCTCCACAACAGCCAAAGCCTCAGCAACACTCATATGCGTTGGATGCTCCCGTTCTCTCAACGCATCCAATACAAGATGCTCCACTCCCGTGATCTTTTGAGACACCTCCTCCGGAACCGATTTACAATCAGTCAGGTAGGCGAACAAGGAACGCCCATTTCGTTTTAATAAATATCCAAATGACGTCGTCCTGCCATGTGGCAGAGGCAGTGGCACCAACTCCGTCTCCCCCAACCAAAAAGGCCCGTCTACGACGTTCGAAACCGGATGCAAATACCCCGGCATTCTCATAGCCGGACGAAACGCAAAAGAGAACGCATCCCCCAGTTGCGCCAATGTTGCCGCAGAACCATACACAGGGAACGTCTCATTCTTTTTTGAAAACGGACGCAAATCATCAAAACCCATGATGTGGTCGGTGTGAGCGTGCGTGTAAACAGCCGCATCCACCCGCTTCACCCCTTCCCGAAGACACTGCGATCGAAAATCAGCTCCTGTATCAATCACCCACGCAAGCTCCGGAGTTTGAATATAAACGGAACAGCGCGTGCGCTTATCACGTGGATCCTCAGAGATACAAACGGAACAGTCACAGGTTAATCTCGGCACTCCCTGTGAAGTCCCTGTGCCTAGAAAAGTGATCTGCAAAGCATTCATACCTCAAGTTTATGAATACGGCGCAGCGTGTCGAACGCTACCCGATTGCAGTTGTACCCGCGATTACGCGATGACATCACACGACGATTGCCGAAGGAAATGAACACCTCGATCCGAATTCGTACGATTGACTTTCCAAAAACACAAACTAGGGTGTCCATCCCTTTGATCGCGGCGGGGTAGCCAAGTGGTAAGGCCGGGCTCTGCAAAAGCCCCATTCGCGGGTTCGATTCCCGCCCCCGCCTCCATCTCTGATTTCAAGGGACTTACAAAGAAAAAGCCTGCAAAACAGGCAAAACGTGACACCGATGGGTCGGCGGGGAGCGCGCTCACCTTCCTTCGTAAATAAAATCATCAAAAAGCGTCACACTATCCGCTTTTGTCCACACACCGACTTTGCCTGCCCCCGCAAAACTATCGTCGCTCGCCTCCAAGACCTTCTGTGAATCAAACGTCACCGCAAACCGGTTGCCGTTAAAATCCACCCGCAGCGTGTGCCATACCCCAGACGTGACTTTCAGCTCCACGGTTTTGAAGGATACCCGCCGCCCGCCAATCGTGTGGTAAATCGTTACATTGTCCTCCAACGCATTTGCCCGAGCGACATAGTAATTCTGCACATCTTGGGCCCGCCAGAGGACTCCCCCCGCCTGATCCTCCTTCCCTGAAACTGCCTTAAACTTCACCTCCACGAAACCGTCCTTCAGTTGAACGTCATTCCTGAAAGCAACCGGGTATTGCGCATCACCACTCTGCTTGAGGACATGCGATTTACTCGGCGCACTCTCGTCCGTTTCGATACTCCATTTGGCCACCCCACCTCCAGTTTGTGTCCCAGTCCACGCACTATTCCAATGCGCAGGCAAGGGGCCAAGTTTGGTATCGTCAAAGTTGTCGGAGGCGGCCCATAGCGAAATAGGAAGCAGGCTCATACCCAGAATCAAAACGAAGTGCGGATTCATAAGCCTACTTACTTTGTGTCGTGAGTGTTGCCTTCAGGGACTTCGCCAACTCCACAGCTTTACCCCGGCCCCAGTAGTGCACAAAAAGGTAACGGGGCTCCTCCATTGCCATGTGATGATGAATCGCGACTACATTAACATCCTCCTTACGAAGCGTCTTCAGCACCGTTTGGAGCTCTGTTTCAAGCACGCAAAAATCTCCGTCCACCACGGCATTGTCATCTGTTCCAGCAAACGCTGCCCAAGTATTTACCCCCATTTCTTTTCCAACCTCACACCCACACGGCATTTTACTGACACGTCCAAAGACAAACTTTGCCATCCCATCCTTCGTGGCGGCTTTTCCACCAAAGACCTCCTCGAGAGGCGCCGCCGTAATACTGTTGGCACCAGGAGAGAACCCTTCCCCAAACATCTTTGATGGAGTGGCATTCGACGAACGGATCTCCTTCACTTTCGCCAGGGCCAACTTCACTCCCGTGCCGAGCGTTTCCACGGAACCCTCACCGCCAATGTGCATAAAAAAGACCTTCGGCTCGTCATAGAAGAAGTGATTATGTAAAGCCGTGACGTTCAGTCCGGCTTCAAGCGCTGCGCTCATCACAGGATTCACTTCGTCCTGAAAAAGCACCAAGTCTCCCATCACCATAGCTTCCGCTTTTGTCCCTGGCAGAAAAGCGGCCCAGGATGTCAGCCCCATAAAGGGGGGCATCAGCCAGCCATCTACTTGCACTTTGAGATCACTCCGCGGAGAGGTCACCTTGAATACACCCTCCGCTTCATTTAAAGTTCCTTTAAGCCCAGTGGCTAATTCGATTTTTGCGGAATCGAGTCCGGCAAAGCAAAGGGACGGAACGAGGGAGAGAAGAGCGAAGAAGCTTTTAGCATTCATAAAATTCAAATCGTTTTTCACCTCGCAGAATGTCGCAAGGCGCTACAACAGACTGAAGGGCTCCTGTAATTTGGCTATGCAGAATTCGATGTCATTTCTTTCAGTAACATCCTCAGGGGAGGGGCCGCGCCCTATCCTAAGGCCGACAAAACCTGCCACCCCCTAACCACGGCCTAGGATACACCCTATCGAACACCCCTATTTTCATCCCGAAACCCAAAATTTGAAGGCATCGTTCCGTCGAGGCGGCCCCTCACCAGCTCGATTGTCAACACCGGGACGGTCCGTGTCAGCGGTGGCAAATCTGATCAAGAAGAAGCTCAGGCCCCGATCTCACGCGCTTTTGCCACACACTCGTCGACCACACATTGCTGCGGTTCACCTAACTTCCCTTTCCACAAGATCGCTAGCACCAGAGGAGGAAAGTCATCCAGCGGAAGTGCCTTCACACCTTTCCCCCACTTTTGCCCGGGAATATCCAAGGTCAGCCCTACTCCAAATCCAGCCGCAACATAAGTCTCAATCAGATCCAGCGAGCTCACCTCAATGCTCACCGGCCAGCTTATCTTTCGCTTCAAAAGCCCCTCCTGAAACAATCGGGTAATCGCCTCGCTAGCCGGCAAACTAATCAGCGCGTGATCGATTCGGTCTCTAGCGAATAACTCCGCCGCACTCTTCACGGAATTTCCTTTCTCCACCAATAAACTCAAGGGCAACCGCAACAGCTCCTGACACGTAATACCAACAGGGCGTTTCCCCTCCAGTGAAGTCACCACCACATCCACCTCCTGTTTTTCCAGCGCCCCCACAACATCTGCCTGAAATCCACTTTGCAGCGAGAGCTTTAGATTCGGAAACTTCGCCTTAACGTTCCGAAGCAACTGCGGAAGATACTCCTTAAGAACAAGCGAAGATGCGGACATCCGCACCAGCGAAGATGAACCGCCCCCCACCTTCTCCGCCACTTCCGACAGTCTGGAAAAGAACGGCCCCGCAAACTCGTACAACTCCCTGCCTGCTGCAGTAAGCGCAAACGGCCTGCGCTGAAAAAGCGTCACCCCCAAAGAATCTTCCAGTTGCAAAATCTGCCCGCTTACCGCCGGCTGCTGGATCCCGTACGGCATCTTCCGAGCAGCCTCACTGATTCCACCGTACCGGGCTACGTAATAGAAAAGCTCTAGGTGATGAACATTCATGCGAAGGACACTCTAAACCTGCAGACCAGTAACACTGCACCATCGAAATACACCCCCGCTTGGCATGGTTCATTCGCTCAGCGGTTACCACTCCAGCTTCTCCACTACACCAGTCTATGAGAGGCACGCACTCACACGCCTCAAACCATCATTGAATTAAACGATACCCCCTACCGTTTTTATCAATTAATAGCCCACAGACACCCTGCCCTATAGTGACGTCCTATTGCTGGCACAGCATTTCTCCTCTAATTCACCCCCGCATACCTCATTTAATGAACACACCCGCCGCTACCTCGTGGAAACCCAGGTTCTGGAGTCTGATGGCGACCCAGTTTCAAAACGCTTTTAGCGATAACGCTCTCAAGAATCTTGTGATTCTCCTCGTGCTCGCCCACCCCTTGACCGAAGCGCAACGCCACGCTCACGTGGCCCTTGCCGGAGCACTTTTCGCAGCACCGTTTATCCTCTTTTCAATGCTCGGCGGCTGGCTAGCCGATCGCTTCAGCAAACAGCAGGTCATGCGGACTGTGAAAGTTTCCGAAGTCGCCATCATGCTCTTCGCGGCCCTCAGTCTATACTTACACAGCCTCCCTCTGCAATTAGGCGCCATATTCCTGATGGGATGTCACAGTGCGATCTTCGGGCCGTCCAAATACGGAATCCTTCCTGAATTGCTGCCGAATGACCTACTTTCCTGGGGTAACGGCATCCTGGAGTTGCTCACGTTCCTCGGCATTATTGCAGGCACGGTGACTGGCAGTTTTTTCGCCGGAACCTTCACGGATTCGGCGTGGATCGCGGGTCTCATCCTTTCTGGGATCGCAGTCATTGGTTGGTTCTGCAGCGCTGGAATTGGAGAAACACCAGCAGCAAATCCCCAAGCACCGGCCCGGATTAATCCAATCAACGATCTTGTCAGCGAGCTGCGGAAGATGTCGCAGGACCGCGACCTGTGGCGAGCCAATTGGGGCAACACAGGCTTCTTTTTCCTCGCCGCACTCGTGCAGATGAACCTGATCCTTCATGCAAAAGAGGTCCTGCACTTAAGCGAAACTCAAAACGGCCTTCTCAATGCCGCCCTAGCGATAGGCATCGGCGTCGGAAGCGTCATCGCCGGATACGCATCACACGGGAAGATCGAGTACAAGCTTGTTCCCATCGGCGCCACAATCATGGCTGGCGCAACCATGCCCATGGGATTAACGGCCACTTCAGTCAACCTCTTCAGCACCGCACTCGTCTGCCTGGGACTGGGAGCAGGACTTTTTATCGTGCCGATAGCTGCAGTCCTCCAACACCGCCCTAGCGCCGATTCGAAGGGAGCCGTCCAGGGTGCCGCTAGCGTTTTAAGTTTTGTAGGGATCTTGGGCGCATCGGGAGTCCAGTTCGTCCTCAACGAATCCCTGGGATTCACCTCTGGAGTCGTGTTCTGGTTCTGCGGGATTACCGCTCTATTAACGGGCGGCTACGTGGCGTATTCGCGGCGCAACGAGCTATTCGGCGCGACAAAATCCAGCACTTAGGCCATTGAACCGGAGCAATCGCGCAAGGATCACAACAAGCCGGGGCAAAATCATCACAAGACACGTTTTTCCCAGTATTCACGCCCCCCATCGGTTATCTACGTTTGAGAGATTTTAATCATGAAGTTCCACCTCCTAACACTCGCCAGCACTACCCTTTTGGGTGTGTCTTCCTACGCGGCAGACGCCAAAAAACCAATCGTGGCAGGTCCTCACGCACCGACCGAAGAACCCGCAGCAGCCACAGCAGTTCGAGCACAAGGCGTCACAGCCCCCGCTAAAGGAGAACGTATTGTTTTTATCGGAAACGGACTCGCCGAACGCGACGTTTATTACCACCGTCTCGAAACCGAACTTCACCTCCGTTATCCGGACAGCGAGCTTTTCATCCGAAACATGGGGCATCAAGGTGACACCCCCGGCTTTCGTCCACACGCATCCCGCAACTCACAATGGGCTTTTCCCGGCGCCGAAAAGTTCCGTCCGGAAAATTCGATTCATAAAGGTGAAGGATTTTATCCAACACCAGACCAATGGCTCACGTACTTAAAAGCAGACACCATTGTTGCGTTCTTCGGCTACAACGAGTCCTTCGACGGACCCGATAAAGCAGCAAACTTCCAAGCGGAGTTGGAGGCCTTTGTTCAGCACACCCTAAGCAAAGCCTATAACGGAAAGGAAGCACCACGTCTCGTTTTGGTGTCGCCCATCGCATTCCAAGACCTGAGCAAAAAACGAGACCTGCCGAACGGTAAAACCGAAAACGCAAACCTCGCGATTTACTCCTCCGCAATCGAAGCCGTTGCGAAAAAATACAAACTCACGTTTGTCGACCTCTTCACCCCCACCAAAGAACTCTTTGCGAAGGATGAAAACGGCACCCTAACAACGGGCGGCTTTATTCCCTCCGACGCGGGCTATCAAAAACTCGCTCCAATTCTCGCAGACGGTATTTTTGGAGCTGCCAAACCTCAGTCCAAGGCAGACCCCTCTCTGATCCATGCCGCAGTGAAGGAGAGAGATTGGTTCTGGAACAACGACTACAACATCGTCAACGGCGTCCACACACACGGCCGGCGATACAATCCGTTTGGGCCACAAAACTATCCGGATGAGATCAAGAAAACCCGCGAAATGATGGCTCTCCGGGACACACTCATTCACGACGTCGCCAGCGGTAAAAAGAAAGATCTGAGCGTCGACGACTCCAAAACACATACACTCCCACCTGTTCCAACGAACTACCAACCGAGTGTCAAAAACGGCACCACGGAATACCTCTACGGCGCAGACGCACTCAAGAGTCTGACAGTTCCGGAAGGTTACAAAGTTGAACTTTTCGCGTCGGAGAAAGAGTTTCCAAATCTCGCGAACCCCATGCAGATGTCCTTTGATAACAAAGGACGCCTCTGGGTCGCCGTGATGCCAAGTTATCCGCACTATCGTCCGGGCGATGCGATGCCCAACGACAAGATCCTTATTTATGAGGACACCGATGGAGACGGGAAGGCCGACAAGGAGACCGTGTTCGCGGACCATCTCCACTTGCCAATCGGGTTCGAATTCGCCCCCGAAGGAGTGTACGTTTCGGAAGAACCCAACCTCATTCTTTTACGCGATACCAATGGAGATGATCACGCTGATACCCGTGAAATCATCCTGGGTGGCTTTGATTCCCACGACACCCATCACGCAATCAGCGCCTATACGGCTGACCCATCCGGTGCGTTCCTGATGGGAGAAGGTGTGTTCCTTCATAGTAATGTGGAGACCTCGTACGGACCAATCCGCGGAGTCGACGGAGGCTTCTTCCGGTACAGCCCGCAGCGAATGCAGCTCGAGCGCACAGCTCAACTCTCCATCCCCAATCCCTGGGGTATCGCATTCGATGACTGGGGACAGGATTTCTTCCTGCACACCTCGGGCCCAAGCATGAACTGGATGCTTCCAGTCTCGGTAAAACCGACCTACGGAAGCAAAACCCCATCCACCCCCGATCTGATTCCAAAAGGTCAGGCGGTGCGTCCGACGTCGGGATTGGAAGTTGTTTCCTCACGCCATTTCCCAGACGAAGTACAAGGGGATCTGATCCTTTGTAACAACATCGGCTTCCTCGGTATCAAACAGCACGCGATCAAAGATGCCGGCACTGGCTACGAGACCAGTTTTCGTCAGGAACTACTCAAGAGCAGCGATGGAAACTTCCGGCCTGCTGATCTCGAGTTCGCCCCGGACGGCTCACTCTACGTAATCGATTGGCACAACGTGCTCATCGGGCACATGCAGCACAATGCTCGCGATCCATTGCGGGATCACATTCACGGCCGCATTTATCGGATTACTTACCCGGGCCGTCCTTTGGTAAAACCAGCCAAGATCGCCGGCGCGAGCATTCCGGAACTACTCGAAAACTTGAAACTCCCCGAGTACCGCAGCCGCTATCGCACACGCCGTGCATTGCGTGAGTTGCCAGCAAGTGAAGTTCTGCCCGCTGTTAAATCCTGGGTCGCAAACCTCGATAAGAACGATGCCCGTTATGAGCATCATCGACTCGAAGCGCTCTGGGCCACTTGGGGTCTCAATCAGCCGGACAACCAGCTTCTTCACGAATTGCTGCAGTCCCCTGATTTCCACGCCCGCGCCGCCGCTGTTCGTGTCGTTCGTTATAACACTGACCGGATCCCGGACTATGTTTCGCTTTTAGAAAAAGCAGCAACCGATTCCGAAGGGCGTGTACGACTCGAAGCCATTGTCGCGGCATCATGGATTCCCGATACCGCCGCGGCTAAGAAGATCGTGGCAAGTGCGTCAGCTCTCCCGCTCGACGAATGGAGTAAAAATGCGGCGAAGACAGCAGCGGATCGCCTCGCCGGCGTAGCCGAAAAAGTTGTCGCGGAACACGCCACGTTGAAGGCACCTACTCATCTCAGCGCTGACGCCAAGAAGCAGTATCTTGCGGGTCAGGAGATCTACTTCCGCGAAGGGCATTGCGTCACCTGTCATCAGCCAAATGGTGCCGGACTCGATCCCGCATTCCCTTCACTTGTGAAGAGTCCGTGGGTCACTGACGATACCGATCGCCTCATCAAAATTGCGCTCTATGGACTCATGGGGCCGATGGAAGTAGGGGGCAAAAAATACGACGGGCAGGTTCCTATGACTCCGTTTGGAGGAATGCTCAAAGATGACGAATTGGCATCTGTGCTGACATTCGTGCGCAACAGCTTCGGTAATCAGGCTGAGCCTATTCAGGCGGCGCAGGTTAAAAAGATCCGGGATGCAAATCCAGGCAGGTTAAATTTCTTCAACACCGAGGAGCTGCTGAAACAGCACCCGATGACCAAATAGCGAACCGTCTGCACGCGCTGTTTAGCGCATAAACAAACACCGCATTCAGCGCGTATGGCAGATTTGCCTTACGCGCTGAATTCATTTGGGGCACAAGCCAAGCCCCCGATTTTATCTACACCTCGTCTTCCGAAACGTGCTCGCTTCCGTTGGCTTTCTTCGCACGAACGCCTGGTGCCGCCAGGATCTCAATCGTGATCGCAGCGCAGTTTCGTTCAGCCGCCAAATCGATCGATTCGATAATCTCCCCCACTCGCTTGGGCTCCAACTCGGCATCGCCCAGTCCTACCTGACAACGAAACGCCCAGTGCGTCGCACCGTCCGGGAGTGCCTTCCGACGTTCACGGCGGAGATATTTGCGAACTTCATTTTTAATCGCAGCGACGACTCTTGGAGGTTCGTGTCCGGCAGCCGTCAAAGGAAAGGTTTTTCTCATGAGGCACAGTCTCCTCACTGAGACACTGTTTTCCCAGACAAACCATACAGCGTAATCCAGAGCTCCAGCTCACGGATTTATCGTCTCAACCTAAGCATTTAAGAATAAGCGAGACGATAGCCGATCCCCGGTTCGTTCCGGATCTCAATTCCACTGTCGGCCAGTTTATTGCGAAGATGATTTACGTGAACCCGAAGTGAGTGAGAAGGATCACCGGCCTGCCCAGCCCACACCTCTTTCAATATCTGTTTCTGCATGACGATCTTTCCAACATTGCAGGCCAGGAGTTTCAGTAGCGCATACTCTGTAGGCGTCAGTTTGAGGATCTCTCCATTCAGAGTCACTTCGTGGTGAACAAACTCTATACGCAACGGTCCCACGATACATTCCGGCGCATCGCTGCCTTTTTGTCTTCTTTGAATGGCGTGTAATCGAGCCAACAACTCCGCTGTTCCAAATGGCTTCGTAACGTAGTCGTCGGCTCCGGATTCAAACGCCGCAACTTTCACATTCTCCTGCTCGCGGACAGAAAGAATCAGGACCGGCACATCGCTCCATTCACGCAATCGTTGGAGAACGGTTAAGCCATCCATGTCCGGCAACCCCAGATCCAACAGAATGACATCCGGGCGGATAAAGGCCGCTTCTTGCAGACCCATTTGACCGGTTTCTGCTTCATGAACCTTCGCGCCCTTGGCTTCCAAAGCCATGCGAAGAAGTCGCCGAATCTGAACCTCGTCATCAATAATCAGAGCTGTCATAGGAATCCGTTGGGCGTTTGATTCCGGTCGATCACGGTATGGTCTCTGTGTTGAGCTCAACTACAAATTCCGCTCCACCGTCAGGATGGTTCGAAGCGTATACTTCACCCTTTAGGGCGCGCAAAAAGCCCCGCGCGATAGCTAAGCCGAGGCCGGTTCCACCCGCTGGAGAACCAGCGCTACGATAGAATTTGCCGAAGACTTTCTGTTCTTCGCCCGGAGGAAGTCCCGGCCCGTGGTCTCGGACAGATATGCGTAGTTTGGGTGTGGCAAATGCGACCCCAATTTCGATAAGGGATCCTTTCGGGGTATAAACGGCCGCATTGTGCAGGATATTGGCTAGCGCCTGGGTGAGAAGGACGTGATCGAAACGGATCAGCGGCACCTCGGACGGAAGATTGAGTTTAATAGGATGATCATCGAGTGGAGGCCCTGCAGCTTCACGAGCCGAAGAAATGACATCCCTTAAATCACACCAGTCTAACTGTGCCTGAAGGAGCTCAGATTCGAGTCGTGACATCTGTAACAGGCTGTCTACGACCCGTTGTAGTCGTCTGTGTGCAGTCCGGATTTCATCCACATATGGGTCGTTGCTTTTGCCCAGACCTTCGAGCGAAGCCTGAATGACTGCCAGCGGCGTCTTTAGCTCATGGGAAACACTATCCAGCAAAGTGCGTTGCAGTTTCTCGGACTGCGAGATCACTTCGGCGTGTCTGACAGCCATGATAAAGTGCTCCTTTTCCAAAACGAGAGCTAGCTGGAGAGCGAAGCCCTCAATGGTTTGGCGGGTATTAAAATCTATAGTGGATTTATGAGGAAGATAAACGCCAAGCACCCCCATCATCGAAGTGGCTGTTTGCAGTGGAAACCAGGTGGATTCGGATTGAGGAAGCGTGTCCGTAAAACGACCGGCTGATTGTTTGTTCACATAACACCAACTGACAACACCCCACTCTTTCTCACTCGGTTGAAAGGTGCTTGCAGGGTGGGGCGCTTTCGGGAGTGAACGATCATTTTCACGGACGATTAGGGCGGTACTGGATTGCAGAAGTTCGTCCATCGTACGCAACGCGTCTGCAAAACCCTTGGCTGGCTCTGCTGCAAGAGCGGCGCTCTGGGTTACACGTAGAAGTGCTGCGGTATGACGCTGACGCTGGCGTTCGGCGAGTTCACGTTGCCGCAATCGCGAAGTCAGGCTTCCCATACTGATCGCAACGACGAAGAACATCCCAAACATGAACATGTCTTCGATCTTTTCGATATGAAACGTGAACTCGGGCGGTATGAAAAAGAAGTCCCATGCAATCGCGCTTGCTGCCGCCATTAAAAGAACTGGACCACGGCTTAACTTGAGAGCCGCCAGAACAACGCCCATCAGATAAACGAGCGCGACGAAACTGTAGCCGGTGAGCGATAACAAAAACCAACAGACTAGTGTGATTGAAAACGTGAATAAGAGCGCCGAGCCGTATCCGCTGTTGAAGATCGTGGTCTTAGCGGCCGGCTCCGTTTCACGGGAACGTGAGCGTTCGTTGTTTGCAGTGGGGCGAACCACACAAACGTCGATGTTACCGCTTCCGCCAATAAGCTGATCTGCAAGTGAGCGTCGCCAAAAGCAGGGACGCTCGGGCTTACCCACAATGATTTGGGTGACATTCCGATCCTGCGCGACTTGCAGGAGCGCCTCGGAAATATTGTATCCGGTAACCGAGACCACTTCGCCCCCGAGTTTACGAGCCAAACCGAGTGAGTGGCTCAAACGTTCCTGAGAGGCTGGATCCAGTGAACTTGAACCCTCCACCCAAACTACCAGCCATGGACAATTGAGGCGTGTGGCTGCCCGGCGCGTCCAGCGGACCAAACTTTCGCCGTAAGGACTCGGACTCACGGCGAGCATCAGACGCGCATTTGTTTTCCATGCACTGTTTACTCGTTTGGCTCTGCGGATGTCCTCCAGGTCCCGGTCGACTTGCTCCGCCGTAAAACGAAGCGCCATTTCTCGCAAGGCAGTAAGATTGTCTTCCTTGAAGAATCCGGCAGCGGCGGCCACTGCTCGTTCTCCCATGTACACTTTGCCTTCGGCCATGCGCTCCAGAAGATCCTCCACCCCCAAGTCGATGAGCTGAATCTCATGGGCGCGATCCAAAATCGAATCAGGGACCGTCTCATGGACAGCTACGCCCGTAATCTGCTGCACAATGTCTACCTGACTCTCAATGTGCTGCACATTCACAGTCGTATAGACATCGATCCCGGCATCCAGCAGCTCGAGGACATCCTGATACCGTTTGGCGTGTCGCGAGCCTGGAGCATTGGTATGCGCCAGCTCGTCTACGAGAACCAGATCCGGACGAACGCGCAAAACCGCGTCGAGATCAAATTCCTCAAGTGTGAACCCGCGGTGCTCGACCTTTTGCCGAGGGAGCACCGTCATCCCGTCAATCAAAGCCGAGGTTTCAAGACGACCGTGGGTTTCGACGATGCCGACTAACACCCGCAATCCTTCGTCCTGCTTGTGCCGGCCGCCTCGCAACATGGCGTAGGTTTTCCCCACACCCGGACACATCCCGAGGAAGATGAATAGCTTTCCGGATTTCCTCTGCACCTCCTCGCGTTGCAGCTCTGCCAGGATCGCATCCGGATCGGGACGGTGTTCTTCTTCCATGGGAAAATATAACGTGAAACTTACTTTAGTTCATCCAAAGCAAGATTGAGTCGCACATAATGAATCCGATCACCATATAACCGCGACGATGGTGGTTCGGTGAGCGCTTCAATCAAACGATGCAGACGTTCTGCGGCTTGGGGACTCAGCTTCCGTTCACGAACGATTCTCCTCTCCTGATCCAGTGCGCTGGCCACTGAAATATAGAATTCATCGTCACCCGAGGCGGCAGAGGATTCGGAAGGCCGATGGAAATAACGGGGCCCGGAAAACCTTGAAATAAGAGCGTCCATGGCCACTACCTTTTCATCCGGAATGGCGAGATCACTAGAGCGGCGGCATGCGTTCAGGCAAGCAGCTTCGATCAAAAACAGCACCCAAACCGTCAATCGTAAAGAGACCAAAGGCTGCCTCGTAGTTTTCATAGGAACTCCATTGAATTTATCGAAGAGATAGGACGACGTGCGGTACGCACCCGCACGTCACCAGTGGACTGGAGGGACTATTTTAGTTCATCCAGGGCCAGATTTAGTTTCAGCACATTGACACCCGAATTTCCGAGGAAGCCTAGATCGGCTCGGTCGATATTCTCTGAGACAAGGCGCTGCACTTTTTCGAGAGGGATATTGCGAGTCTTCGCAACGCGCGGTGCCTGCAAACTAGCATTCGCAAAACTAATGTGCGGATCCAGTCCACTCCCTGAGGCAGTCACTGCATCTGCGGGGATGGGGACACTTGCGAGGACTGTGAGAGGCTTGGAGTCCGGCTTTTCATCATCGTTGAAAGCGTTGATAAGTTTGACCTTATCATAGTCACCCTTTGAGTCCTTAAACCGATTCGGATCGATGGGTTTTCCATCCTGAATCAGTTGGTAGGGCAATCGGTTCTGTTCGCAGTAGCTGATCGTTCGAAGTTTGAGTCCGTCAAAATCCACGACATCAGGACCCGGAGTAAATGTGCCGGCTGTTTGAGATGAAGCGAGCGCAGTCGATTTAACGGTGCCGTTGAGCAGTTTTTTTGAGGTTGGTCCGAGGTTCGAACCACTCGAGCTACTGGCATCGTAACCGGTGCCTGCGGACGACGGTCTTGAGACGAAGTACTTGTCGCCGGAAAAGCTTTGTCCAATGAGGGCGGAACCGCGAACGGTGCCGGAGGAGTCTACGATCAGGCTTCCATTGGCTTTGTCTTTAAAAGTCGCCTGAGCGACTCCCCAGACAACCACTGGATAGATCCCGCAAGTCACGACTGCGAAGGTGGCAGTGGAAACGATTGCGCCACGAAGTTCAGAAAAGAGTGCTTTCATGATTAGACCAGGTGAAAGAATGAGACGAGGATATCGATGGCTTTAATCCCAACAAACGGAACGACAAGACCGCCCAGACCATAGAGGAGGAGGTTGCGTTGCAAGACGGCAAGGGCGCCCATCGCCTGGTATTGCACGCCCCTCAACGCCAGAGGAATCAGCGCAATGATGATGAGCGCGTTAAAAATGATCGCGCTCAAAATGGCACTCTTTGGAGACGCTAGTCCCATGATGTTTAGCGGGCTAATTACGGGAAACGTCACAATGAGCATCGCAGGAATAATCGCGAAGTACTTCGCGACATCGTTGGCGATACTAAATGTGGTCAGCGAACCGCGAGTCATCAGCAGTTGTTTACCGATCTCCACAATCTCAATGAGCTTGGTTGGATTGCTGTCCAGATCGACCATGTTGCCGGCCTCTCGGGCGGCCTGAGTGCCGGTGTTCATCGCAACCCCGACGTCCGCCTGCGCGAGTGCAGGTGCGTCATTTGTTCCATCACCGGTCATCGCTACAAGGTGGCCTGCCGCTTGTTCGGCCCGAATCCGCTTCAGTTTATCTTCGGGTGTGGCCTGTGCCATGAAGTCGTCGACGCCTGCTTCAGCAGCGATCGCAGCCGCAGTCATCGGGTTGTCTCCGGTTATCATTACCGTGCGAATTCCCATCTTCCGGAGTTGAGCGAACCGCTCTTTAATTCCGCCTTTGACGACATCCTTGAGTTCCACGACACCCATCACTTTGCTGCCATCTACGACAACAAGAGGTGTGCGTCCCGCTCGTGATGCCGTTTCAACGATTCGTTCCACTTCTGTCGGATAAATGCCGCCTTTGGTTTCGACATATCGACGAACTGAGTCCGCCGCGCCTTTGCGAACACAACGTCCGTCAATGTCGACTCCGCTCATTCGGGTTTGTGCCGTAAACGGAATGAATGTCGCGTGCGGCTGCGCCAGTTCTCGGCCTCGGATATTAAATTTGTCCTTTGCCAATACGACGATGCTGCGGCCTTCCGGAGTTTCATCGGCAAGCGAAGCCAATTGCGCGGCATCTGCGAGATCCTGTTCCGTGACACCCGGAGCGGGACGAAAATCGGAAGCCATCCGATTTCCAATGGTGATAGTTCCGGTTTTATCCAGGAGCAAAACGTCGATGTCTCCCGCTGCCTCAACTGCGCGGCCGCTTGTGGCCATAACATTTCGCCGGATTAACCGGTCAATTCCGCTAATCCCGATGGCACTTAAAAGTCCTCCAATGGTTGTGGGGATCAGGCACACCAGAAGGGCAATGAGCACAGGGGTGGAGAAATTGGTCGCAGCGTAGATCCCAAATGGCCTCAAGGTAACAACTACCAACAGGAAGATCAGGGTGAGCGCCGATAAAAGGATGGTTAACGCGATCTCATTCGGGGTTTTTTGACGAGAGGCGCCTTCCACCATCGCGATCATCCGATCAATGAAAGTGTTGCCCTTTTCGGAGGTAATTCGAACAACGATCCTGTCACTGATGACTCTGGTGCCGCCGGTGACCGCGCTCCGGTCGCCGCCGCTTTCCCGAATGACCGGAGCTGATTCACCAGTAATCGCAGCTTCATCGACACTGGCTATCCCTTCGATGACTTCACCGTCTGCAGGAATGACGTCTCCGGTTTCGCACACTACCAAGTCTCCTTTTTCGAGCATGGGAGCTGGAATGAACTCTTCAATTTGGTCGCGAAGACGGCGTGCTATGGTTTCTTTGCGTGCGTTTCGGAGGCTGTCCGCCTGCGCTTTTCCGCGTCCTTCGGCGACAGCTTCCGCGAAGTTTGCGAAGAGAACGGTGAACCAGAGCCAGATCGACAATTGAAGTACAAAGCTACGGTCTTCGGTAGCCGTAAATATGCCGATCGTGGTGAGTAGGGCACCAACTTCGGTCACGAACATAACCGGATTTTTGACCATGAGACGTGGATCGAGTTTCTTGAACGATTCACGAATGGCCGGAGAAACAATCTTCCAATCAAAGAGTGATGGAGCTTTGGTGGACATAATAAATTCCTTTCGAATGCGTTAGAACAAATTGCCTTTGATCGTGAGGAAGTGCTCCACAATCGGGCCTAGCGCGAGCGCAGGTAAGAAGTTCAGCGCACCGATGAGAACCACTGTACCGATCAGCAGAATGGTAAATGTCGCGCCTTCCACGGGAAAGGTGCCGACGCTTGGTGGCGCGATCTTCTTGCGAACCAATGAACCAGCCAGCGCCATTATGGGAATGATCATCAGGAACCGACCGATGAGCATGGCGATACCCAGCGTGATATTGTAATGGGGATCCCCGTTCGTGGGGTTCGCCGTTAGGCCGGCAAAGGCACTGCCGTTGTTTCCGGTAGCCGATGTGAAGGCATACAATATTTCAGTGAACCCGTGTGGGCCATTGTTATTCAAACCTGCGAGGCCCCATTCCGAAACGATGGCCCAGCCGCTAAATCCGAGGATCGAAAGACAGAGGATCAAGAGCGACAGCATCGCCATCTTAACATCATAGGCTTGGATCTTTTTCCCAAGATACTCGGGGGTTCGCCCAACCATGAGGCCGGCAATAAAAACGGCTAACACAACAAAAACCAACATGCCGTAAAGTCCGGCACCGACACCGCCGACTACGACTTCCCCCAGCTGCATCATAAACAGAGGAACGAGTCCTCCCAACGCGGTGAAGGAGTCGTGCGTACAATTCACTGCTCCACAGGACGCGGCGGTTGTGATGGTCGCGAATAGTGAAGAATCGAAGATCCCAAACCGGACTTCTTTTCCCTCCATATTGCCGTCGCCTGCGACGAGGCCGAGTAATTGGTGGGTTGGGTTCCCCGTTGCTTCTGCCCACCAACAGACCAGGACACCCCCGACAAAGAGGATCATCATGGCGCTCCAAACGGCCCAGCCATGAGCCTGATTTCGAGTGGCGCGTCCGAGGTAGTAGGTCAATGCGCTACCAATTGCGAAAATCGACAGCATTTGAATGAAGTTCGACAAAGGAGTCGGATTTTCAAATGGATGCGCGGCATTCGCGTTGGCGTAACCACCGCCATTGGTGCCCAACATTTTGATGGCGACCTGAGAGGCGATCGGTCCCTGAACAATGGTCTGCTCGTCGACGGTTTTGGATTCGAGGATTGGTTTGCCGTCTTTGTCAGCCACTGGATTTCCAGCAGCATCCAATTTCGGCACCTGAGCCTGATAAGACTCGGTGAGTTTAACCGTGTCGTAAGGTTTGAAATTCTCCACGACACCTTGTGAGACCAGGAAAATGGCGAAGACAAAGCTGAGCGGGAGAAGCAGGTAATACGTGGTGCGAACGACATCGACCCAGAAGTTACCAAGTGTGCTGGCCGAGGCCCTCGCTATGCCACGGACCAGAGCTGCGGCAATGGCGATGCCCGTTGCGGCAGAAGTGAAGTTGTGGATCGTGAGCCCCACCATCTGTGAAAAGTACGACATGGTGCTTTCACCGCCGTAACTCTGCCAGTTGGTGTTTGTCGTAAAACTTACGGCTGTATTGAACGCCAGGTGTCCACTGAGGCCGGGTAAGTTTTGTGGATTTAGAGGCAGGATATGTTGATAACGCAGCACGAGATAGGTGAAGACGACACCGATCAGGCTGAACAACAACATGGCGAGCGTGTATTGCTTCCAGTCGTGCTCATTGTCCCGCTTCACACCCATCAGAGCGTAAGTCAGGTTTTCAAAGGGCCGGATGATTGGATCGAGCCAGGTTTTGCCATCCGCATCGAGTACCTGTGTGAGGTAGATCCCTAGCGGTTTTGTGAGGAGTGCAAGCAACCCGACGAAAAGGGCGAGTTGGAACCAGTCAGCTAAGTTCATACGATTGGCGTTAGAATTTTTCCGGCCGGATCATGGCCGCGAACAGGTAAACGAAGAGACCCAGTGCGATGACGCCTAAGAGGATGTTTTCCATGGAAATAGTAATTAGAGCTTTTCGCAGAAGCGCACGTAAATGGCGCTGAACAGAAAAAAGACCAGGGTGCTGCCCAGATAGAGGATGTCAGACATGACTTGAGAAGATTGTTGCGACGTCCCCATTTTCTCACTTTTTGTGGCCGCGCATAGTTAACGGCTAGTGCTATGGCGTTAACATTTCGTTAACAGGGCTAAAATACTCACTCGTGCTCAACCACTCAGGTTTGCTCTCCGAGGATTTGCGTGGCTTTACGCAGGATGACACTTTGTTCTGCGATTCTGCTAAAATCACAGTCCCTCACGGGTTGTCATTCGGCAGGAAGTTCCCGCAACTTCCAAATCCCTCCGTATCCCATCTAGCCACCCCAACAAACTCGTCCTCCCATGCAATCCTCCCGACTCCTCGCATCCCTTTTACTGGCTCCGCTCGCCGCGCCTCTCCTCGTGTTTACGACTCCCACCACGGTTCAGGCCCAATCCGGGGCCGACAAATGGACCCTGCCCGTCGATGAAACAAACCTCCCAGGAGAAGGAGCCCTCAGGCGTATGGATGGGTATGTAAAACTCTGGCACGATCGCCGCAGCAGTTGGGCAAAAGATGTGGAGAAGGATCAGGGCGCGGTAGTTTTCCTTGGTGACTCAATCACCCAAGGTTGGGGAAACGATTTCCGGAAAGCTTTCCCCGGCATGAAATTAGCCAACCGAGGAATTAGCGCCGACACCACGCGGGGGATGCTCATTCGCCTAGAAGAAGACGTACTGTCACTAAACCCCTCGACCATCGTCTTGCTCCTGGGAACCAACGATATCGAAGAAGGCATCGCCCCCGATGCCATTGGACGGAACTTCGCCGCGATCATTAAATCCATCAAAACCCGTCTGCCCAAAGTCCCGATCGTCCTCTGCCGGATGTTCCCAAGCTCCGCCCAAAAGAAACGCCCGGCAGACACCATTCGTGCCGTAAACGCACTCTACGAAGCCACAGTCAAAGGGGATCCCCAAATCACCGTTGTTGATACATGGACTCTATTTGCGAATCCCGAAGGTGACGCGATAGGCGAATGGTTTCCTGATATGTTGCACCTCAATCCAGCAGGCTACGAACGCTGGGGTGCCGCACTTCGCCCCATTTTCGCAACCCTCGGCCACTTAGACACTACGCCAGAACCTTTCGAGCCGGAGCCAGGATACGTCAGCCTTTTTAACGGAACAGACCTCACAGGCTGGGGCTTTCGACCAACGCCTCCTCGTAAACAACCCGCCAACCCTAAACCGGATGCGCCCGTATTCGTCGATATCGCAGAACCCATTACTTTTGACGGGAAAACCGAAAGCAACGACGGTCGCTACAAAGTCATCAACGGGCGTCTCGTTGTCACAACTCCAGCGGAAGGACGTCGGATCCAACAGATCTCGACCACCCGGGAGTTTCCGGAGGACTTCATTCTGAAACTGGAATTCCGCGCGACACCCAATGCCGACAGCGGCGTTTTCATTCGTCAGCCTCAGCTTCAATGTCGGGACTACCTGCTCGCCGGACCGTACAAAGACCTCAAACAATACAAGCCACAGGACTGGAACGAACTCGTTGTCACCGTCCAGAACGGTGTTGCCCGGGCCGAATGCAACGGTGAGCTTTTAACGGATAATATGAAGGTCCCTGAAACCGGCCCCATCGGACTCGAAGGAGACCGCGGTCAGATGGAGTACCGCAAGATCCGCCTCAAGCCGACTTCGGCAAAGTAGCCTTGCTCGGAAGGAGCACGCGCCTTCTCACTTCAGCTCGCTCTCGTTTCCGGTGTGGTTCACTTGTGTTCCAGCACCGGAAAGCGCCGCTGAGATGTGCGCCGCAATAGTGTCGAGCATCGCGTAACGTTGACGGTACATGGACCGTTTATTGGGCTTGAGACTCGCAATATCACGCACGAGTGGCGTGACAGGCAGGTCAAAAAGCCCGTCTCCAGCACGAACCCCACCCGACTCTTCCCAAAACGAGTCATACTCCGCCTTTAGTGCCCGCCGCTTTTGCCAGGAACGATAAATGTGCATGTCATCACTGACGCACCGGAGCGAGTTGGCCCCCCAACAAATCGCGATCTGCTGGAGCACAAAGAGCACAAGCGCTTTGGGGCGCATTCCGAACATGCCCCGGGTAATACTCACAGTTTTGGCTTTTTCGTCCCCAAAACGGTGCCCTTGAAGCCCTCCAACATAGAGCTCCCGCACCTCTTCATCCCAACGGATAACCGTAAAGCTGAGGGTGAAAATTGACTCGCCAGTGGTTTGATTTCGAAAAACAACCGCGCATTCCCCTTCTTTGGTAAACGTACCCGCGCTCAAAAGCACCTCCAGCACAGTGTCTTCTAACGGTATCTTTACCAGAGAATAGCGCCTCAGAGAAGCCAATCCCATGAAGACGGCATCGGGCAGCTGAGTGGATGCAAATTGATAATGTGCACAAAGAATTTTCACCTTTTCTGCCACCGGCAACTTCCGGTGCAGGTAAGGCCTCTGAAGTTTGCTAAAAACAAAAGGATCTCTTTCCGCGAGCAGCGCAATCCGAGGGTCTTTGAGCAACTCAAACCACACCTCTGTCTCCCTTCTGAAAAGCAACGCACGCACCACAAACTTCGTGCGATTCACGGCGTCCTTCACATTGCGCTTCGGATACGAAGAAGCCGCAGTCCGGCGCAATTTTGAATAAAGAGCTCTTACATTTCTCACGTCGATAGAGAGGGCTCTACGCACCCGTATTCCCAAACCTACACATACAGCCCCCAGAGTCGTGCAAGTGCATGCTTGAACCAACAAACGCCCGCCAACCACCTAATCGATCCCTAATTTTGAACGCCCTTCAGGTGAAATCCGCTCCGGTCCCCACGGTGGATCCCACACCAACAGAACGTCTGCATCCGAAACGCCTGGAAGCGTACTGATTCGCTGACGTGCCTCGGCTGCAAGCGCAGGCCCCATTCCACATCCCGGCGCCGTTAAAGTCATCTGAACAACCACCTTTTTCCCGTCCGCCAAATCACTCACTTCCATTCCATAAATCAGCCCCAAATCGACGATATTCACCGGGATCTCAGGATCGTATACCTCGCGCAGTTGTGCCCAAACCTGCTCCTCTTCAAATGGCCCTTCGGTTACCACTTTGACTTCCTGCTTTTCGCGTCCGAGTGCATCCGCATCTTTTCCAGCGATCCGGAACAATCCGCCCCCAGTGGCTACATGAACCGTATAGGTTCCGCCCAACGATTGGGTAATTGTTACAGGAGTCCCCTCATCCAGAGTCGTCACATGACCACTCGGAATCTGAGTTGCCTCGACGTTGCGAGTAAGTTGCAAAAAATCGTCCATAAGAATTGCCGTTTTGGGATGCCCTTCTCTCGAATCACTCCGGCATTTCGACATCCACAGCATCGTCCCGAGTCACACGCCAACGGGTTTCCGGATAGATATTCACCTCCTCCGGATCAATCATAAAGCCACACGCCTCCAGCAAATACGCCACCCCTTCCTTCGAGCCCATCGTCTCCCTAAGACTGCGCGCAAACAGCTCAACGTACTCTTTGTAACTATCCAGTGCCAGCGCCCCTTCGGACACATACCGAGCCAGCTCGGCATCGTGGCTATCGATCAAATCAAACAGCGATTTCCGCAGTCGCATCCGCATGACCGGATCCACCACCAAACGGAAAGGATTCGCCGCAGGATCCGAAGGGATCGGATCCCGAGAGATCTCAAAGGGAAGCGTAGCGAGATTGTATGCGGAGAGGGATTCGTCCATGGCGTGCGAAGAAGAACGGTACTCTGAGCTGGATTGTCTGCAAGAAGAGGTAAAGGGAGGGCGCGATTAGGTCAACTGGCTCCGCCAGCTTCCTCTGGGAAGGAGGACGAACCCTATCAGAATCAACTGGCTCACAATAAACAACATCAACCAACTAAACGCCGCTGACATAAATCCATACGAATGCAGCCCTATCCCAAGCATATTCACCCCAAACCAAGACCAGGCCGTGACAATATTCCCCACTAGGGCAAGTGCCATTAACCCCCGTTCTTTCACCAAACCACCCCACCGGGCATGTAAAAACACCGCATTCCAAAGCACAATCATCAGCGCTCCGTTTTCTTTAGCATCCCATCCCCAGAAACGCCCCCAGGATTGGTCCGCCCAAATTCCACCAAGCACCGTTCCAACAAAACTGAACAGCGTCGCAAAACACACAATCCCATAGACCATTTTGGTCAATGACTTCGCGATTTCAGAAGTCAGCGACCTCGTAAAAACTCCACGCACCACATAAAGGATCGCCAAAAATCCGGCCACAAACGTGGACGAATACCCCAACGTCACAACCACCACATGGGTCGCCAGCCAGAAGTTCGTATCCAGCACGGCACGCATCATCTCCATCGTATCTCCCGTGAGAGAAAGATGATGCGCAATAATCAACGTCACAAAACCCGTCACCGACGCAACGGATAAACCGATCCCATTTTTCCAAAACCGCTCCAGAAGCAACCCCAGAACACAGGCTCCCCATCCGATAAAAACCGCAGACGAGTAGAGATTCGTAACCGGCGGGCGCCCCTCGAGAACCATCCGATAAATCAGCCCCGCTGTATGGACCACAAACGCCACCAACATCAACCAATGCGCCGTGTCCCGAAGCCCGGAAAACTGACTGGGCACGAGCATATAAACCAACACACAAATTCCCGCCAAAACATAGAGAACCATCGATTTATAAAATGGCTCCAAATGATTAAACTGCTGCTCACGCGCCCCCTTCTTGAGTTCCTTGGTAAAGAGAGGCCCTAATTCCTCCCGGTAACCCGCCAGCGCACTCGAAAAAGCAGCGGCATCGTTATTCCGATAAGCCGTCCCCATCGCTGCGTAATAGCGAACCGAAGCAGGAACCCCTTCCCCACGCGCAATATCAAAAAGCGCATCCCCCGTCCGAGCCCACAGATTCACCTCACGATCCGGATGATAAGGCGCCACTATCAAAGGAGGATCCATCTGTTTCATGGCCTCCGCTCTCTGGAGCTGTTGAATCAGTTGATCTAAAACCGCCGCATCGTGAGGCTGTCCCGCCTGTTGCGCCTTCGCGGCCTCACGCCCTGCTGGTGCCAGAGCAACGAGTGCCTGCAATTCTTTCTCCCAGTTTACGGCGTTCTGAGGTTGAACCGCGTTCTGCAAACGCATGTATAGACCCACGCCACGCCACAGAGTAAGCACACCACGGTCAAACGGTGTGCGGGCCGACTCGTCGACAGCTTGAGCTCGGCGCGCTTCGTTTTGAAGATCCTCCAACTTCACGCGCACCTGTTCCCACGAAAATGTCTTTCCGTCGGTACGCTTTTCAGGATCCGCTTCGAGAGGCAAAGCCAGCAACCCCTTCAAATCCGGGTTATCGATTCGGAAAACGGGGCGCGTATCCGCTACAGCCGGAGTAAAAAACATCTCCAGCAACCAAGTGGACGCAGAAATAATTTTTGGCGATTCGTACCACGCCTTCCAAGGCTCCGTATTACACGTCTGTTTTTCGCGCAACTGCAGCAACACGTTACGAGCCAAAGAATCGAGCGGCTGGGTCCGGCCATTGGAAACCACTGGCAACCGCCCAAACCCATTCACAGGCAAGGCATCCGTTTTATCTGCCGGTACACGTAACCCCGACAACACCCAGAGGCCAAAAACAAGAGCAACAAGGAAAGGAATCCGCTTTTTCATTGGGATTAAGAATGGGTTACCAACGTTTCAGGGACTTTGGATACTCGGGGTTTAGCCAGAAACCCGACAAGATGGTAAAGGAACTGCCAAAGCATTCCCAGCGAGACAATAGCACAGCCCAGATACGGAGTGATCCAGCCGGGATTGCGCACCACCTGTAATACACTCGTGCCTTTGCCTCCGGTCATTTCCGTACGCCCCATTTGACTCTGATAATAAGTCAATCCGCCATACCGAAGTGGGTTGTTCATCGAAATATCAATCTCACGTTTCTCTTGGGTCTCGGGATTTTCCAATCGCACCCGACTCTGGAAGTTCTTCGGAATCTCCGTGCCCGGATAGATCTCGTGAGTTGTTTTCACCAACGTGAGCGAGAACGGCTGAAAATAACGCTCGTTACGCATCGCAATACGAAAGGTGCGTCCGTCCACCGTTACCTCTTGCGGATTGAGCCATGTGGAAAGCAGCCACGTCCCGATACTTGCCCCTTTCTCAAACAACTCCACACGGGCGTATGGTGAGTTTTGTTGATCCATCCCACGTACGGGCGCCTGCGGCAGTAACAGCATCCTTTGCCCAGCTCCTTTACTCGCCGACACTGGGAGCGAATCCAGATTGAGAGACCGGCCAGCCACCGTTTCTTTTGCAACGTAACTCATGCCGAGGCCTTGTTCGTTGGCTCTTTGCATCCGGGGCATCTGCTGGAAAGCCTGCAGCATCTGAGCGCGAAAACGCCGCTTCAGATCCTCACGGAAAGCACCCTCACGTTTCGGATCCCCCACAACCCGTTTCGCCGCAGCCTCAATATCCTTGTCGTGTTCTCCGGCGGCATTCAACGCCTCACGCCAAATTGCCAGACGCCCTTCAGAATCCAACGCCTTCTGCATCTGGGCCAGCAAGCCCTCCGCCGTACTATAATTGGACTCCAGCGTAGCCAGCGCAGTCGTGAGCCGAGTCCCAGCTTCACGAACACTTTCGTGCGACAAAACGTCCCCATTCTCTCCGTACTCGGAAATCCGGATCTCAAACGGGAGTTCGGGATGTTGCAGATTTTTTTTCTGAGCCAAAGAAGCCTGTGTGAACGAAATCACGCGATCTTTGCCGGGGTCATTCGCAGGCGTCGTGTTGACCACCAACTCAATATCACGATGAGCTTCCGAAAAGGAACGGGTCTCCCCTTCCGCAAAACTCATAAAACTTTCCCGGGATAATAAATCCGTAAGAAGCTGCCCCCCGAGTAATAATATAATCCCGAGGTGAGTCAGATGGATGCCGACCTTTTTCCACCCAAACTGGAACCGTTTCAGATGCGCGGCGATCAGGTTGAACAACAACCCAAAACCGAGCGTGTATCCCCCAAAGAATACAGGCGGAACCCACCAGACATCATCTGCACGGCGGATCACCAAAAAGCTCTTAAACCAACGCTCCTGTGCCTGCCAAAGCCCCTCGTGTACTTGCGCAATGGTTCCCAAGAACACGAGCACCGTACACAACACTAACAAGACCACGGTGACCTTCAGGGAGGTCAAAAATTTCCAAAGTTGGTTTGTCATACACTTATGAAAGAAAACAAAACCCATTCAGGGCATCCCCTAGAACTCGTCCGGGGAATCCGTAATGTGTCAGCGATAAGATAATCCTCCAGAGAAAAGCAGCCTTAGGATAGCCGCACAAAATGGGGGGAAATGGAGCTGCATTCACAAAAACGCCCCGTTCCCCACTCAAATCGACTCTGAAATTTGCACCATCTTCAGAGTATGCTATTCAACCGGCTCCGTTTTCCTTCCCTATGCCGAACTACGATTACAAGTGCGAGAAGTGCAAAAAGAGTTTCGAAGTCTTTCAGTCCATGAAAGATGATCCACTTAAAATCTGCCCAAAGGAAAACTGCTGCATGAAAACATGGGGCAAAGGCAAAGTTAGCCGCCAAATCGGGACAGGCGCCGGACTCATCTTCAAAGGCTCCGGATTCTACACTACCGACTACCGATCGGACAGTTACAAGTCCGCCGCAAAATCGGATTCCACTGCCTCGACGGCAGCTCCAGCCCCAGCTCCTGCAGCAGAGGCTGCCCCCACCCCCAAACCGCCTTCCGGTTCTGGAAAAGCCAAAAAAGCCAAGTAAACCGACCAGCAAGGATCCTAAACCGGCTAAGAAAGTCGCCCCGAACGCGAACAAGCCGGCCAGGTCCCCTTCTCGTCAACCACCGCCAAAGCTGACGCTCCCCGCTGCGAGGGGGAAGCGTCGCTGGGTGGTTTGGGCCTTCGGAAGCGCCGTTCTTTTAGGGCTTCCTTTGGCCATCGCCATTCAAGCGCTCCGAGTGCCGGATCGTTTCGTCCCGACCGCCCCCCCCAAAGACCAACGCGCACTTCTGCCGCTAGTCATATCCGCAATTTCCTCCCCCCAAGCCTCCAATCTGGAACTCACCTCGGCCGAGGTGAATGCCCATATCGCCCAAGCCCTTCTTCCGCCCAGGGCTTCTGCAGGTGACTGGACCCTTCAGCGCGTCGCCGTCCGTTTTGAGCCCAGCAAATGTGAGGTCCTCACTCTCCAAAAGTGGCAGGGATGGGATGTTTACCTCAACGCGACTTACGCCGTGACCCTCAAAAACGGTAAAACTCGCCTCACGCCCATTTCCGGAAACCTCGGGCGACTTTCATTGGGCCCGTTTTGGATGGAACAATTCGAGCGCCCTTTCCTGCACTTGCTGCCCCCGTTGCGTAAAGAACGCGTCTTGTTTGATCGCCTCAAAGACCTCCGTATCGAACCCGAACGCCTTGTTTTATCCGTAAACGTCACAGCCGGCATGCCTGACACTTCGAAACCCTAGTTTCACCACGCCTTTGGAGGCGCCATCGTTCAGCAGCATTTTCGCGCATCACAGACCGCAGAGCGAACCGCGCTCCCGATTAAAAACAAAAGCGACCGAAGGGTGTGCCCTCGGTCGCTCTTTTCCCGAATTTACAATCCGCAGGGCTTACCCAAAGATCTGCGCATTAAACAGATTCTCCAGCATCTCCTGACGACCACTTGGCAGGACCGGAGGTTTGATTCCCTGGGCATACGCATCAAGCTCAGCCAGCGTCGTAGTCCGGGACTCAATCTTCGCTCCGATTCCAGAATCGTAGCTGGAGTAACGATCAGCCACGAACTTGTTGAGTTTGCCGCTTTCGATGATGCGGTGCGCTGCTTTGAGGCCGTACGCGAAAGCGTCCATCCCGCCGATGTGTGCGTGGAATAGATCCGACGTTTCGTGCGACTCACGACGACGTTTAGCATCGAAGTTGAGTCCGCCTGTAGTCAGGCCGCCCATTTTCAACACACGAAGCATGATGTTCGTTGTGAGGTACAGGTCGCTTGGGAACTGATCCGTATCCCAGCCCAACAATGTATCTCCACGGTTTGCATCGATGGATCCGAGTGCATTCGCAGCAATCGCCACTTCCATTTCATGCTCCATCGTATGACCGGCGAGTGTTGCGTGATTGGTTTCAAGGTTCAGCTTGAAGTGATCCAGCAAGCCGTATTCACGGAGGAAATTCAGACACGCTGCGGAATCCGAATCGTACTGGTGCGTGGAAGGCTCCCGTGGTTTTGGCTCGATATAGAACTGCCCCGTAAACCCAATCGCTTTCGCGTGATCCACAGCGAGATGGAGCAGGGTCGCGAGGTGATCCAGCTCACGCTTCATGTTCGTGTTCAAAAGCGTGGCATAGCCTTCGCGTCCGCCCCAGAAAACGTAACCTTCGCCCCCCAAACGGTGCGTGGCTTCGAGAGCATGTTTTACTTGGGAAGCACCATAAGCGAACACGTCCGCCAAAGGCGAGGTCCCTGCACCTTGTGCATAACGAGGATGAGCGAAAAGACAGGCGGTACCCCAAAGCAACTTCCGGCCCGTGTTCTTTTGCTGAACTTCCAAGGCATCCACAACCTTCTCCAGATTCTTGTGGGTCTCTGAAAGCGTCGCACCTTCCGGAGCAATATCGCGATCGTGGAAGCAGTAGTAAGGAATCGTCGACTTCTCTAGGAACTCAAAGAAAACAGGAACGCGGTTTAGCGCGTTCGCAAGCGACTCGGATCCGTCGTCCCAAGGCATCAAAGCGGTGGGTGCCCCGAATGGGTCGGAGAGACCGTTACGCATCACGTGCCAATATGCCGCCGCGAAACGAAGGTGCTCGGCCATGGTCTTGTTCCCGACTTTTTCAGTCGCGTTATAATGACGGAAGGCAAGCGGGTTGTCGGAGGCTGGTCCTTCGAAACGAATGACGGGAATCTCTGGGAAATAACTCATGATAAGTAGTGGGTTGGAGGAACTTGCCAACAAGGTTTCGTTGACGGCTGTTACCCTTAAACGAATCAGAACGGCTTGCACACCCAAGATTCGTATGACAGTAATATTACCATGCACCGTCCGTCCATGGCCCAGGTTGCACTGAAAGCGGGTGTGTCCAAAAACACCGTAAGCCTCGCCCTCCGTGGCAGCTCCCGTATTCCTCCTGCAACCCGCTCGCTCATCGAACAAGCCGCAGCCGAAATTGGCTACCAACGCAACGCCGCAGTCGGCTGCCTCATGGCGGAACTCCGACGGAGCGGCTCGGCTCGTTTCGAAGCAACGCTCGCCCTGTTAAATGCGAACGAAGATCGCGATGCATTCCGCACACATCCCACCGTGCCAGTCTACGTTGCTGGCGCCACCAAACGAGCCTCGGAACTCGGATACAGCCTCGATGAATTCTGGCTACACGATCCACAGATTAGCGGGAAACGCCTCGCATCCATTTTAAAAGCCCGAGGCATTCGTGGTGCGCTCGTTGTCGGCCTGCTCAAAACCAATCAACTTCCGGAACGAATGCGCTCTCTGTGGGACGAATTACCAGCCGTCGTCACGGGTGTACGGCCTCGTTCTCCCGAGCTTTCGTTTGCCGGCGCAGACCAATACAGCCTAGCACTCAAAGCTTACGAACACGCGTGGTCACTCGGCTACAGAAGACCAGCGCTCGTTCTGGATCCGGTGATCGACTCCTTGATCGATGGGCGTTTCAGCGCCGGCTATTTGATCGGCCAACAAAAATGGCGGAGCGGCGAAGATCCCATTCCGCCATTCACACAAATCAGCGAGGCTCGCCTCGATTTGACCTGTTTCCAAAAGTGGCTCACCGAAACCCAACCGGACGTTCTTTTTACCCTCTACCACGAAGTGGAACGCTGGCTCGAAACATGCAAAATCCGCGTACCGGACGACATCGGATTAATCCAATACGAATGGCGCCAACAGCGCGCCTATTGGGCCGGCATGGATCAGCGCAACGATCTCGTAGGCGAGGCTGCTGTCGACTTGCTGGTATCAATGATCCACCACGGTCAACAAGGTGTGCCAGAACGCGCCATCGCCACTCAAGTGACCAGTCAGTGGGTCATGGGAAAAACCGTAAAACGACAAAACCCTCACTCGTAAAACCCTCCCCCATCTAGAGGCCACCCTCACTGACGCAGCAACTTCTCGATAGCGTCCTGATTGAACCCAGACACTTTTTTCTGTCCCACAAGAATCAAGGGCACTCCGTTTCCATTCAATCTCTTGAAGGCCTGGTATCCAGTCTTGGAGGTATCGATATTCACTTCCTCAAACTTGATTCGGTTTTTGTTAAAATAGCCCTTCGCCAACCTGCAAAAAACCTTCGTTCTACCTTCTGTTCAATGGGCCAGCTCACGACGCATTTGGCTGAATACCCGAGGCTCCCACTCTCTGGCAGCCAACAACAATCCGGTTCCAAACTTCATCCCCACTGGCAGCGCAACACTCTCCTGATGAAGCTCCGAAAATCTCTTTCTCAATCGGCGCAATTCTTGGTGCAACTCACTCATAGCGGAAACGCTCAACATCCCGTGAACAAACGACAGGTGTTCTGTCGAATCCCGAAACGAGCTATTTATAAAATCACTCTGACACTGCTCGCTAAAATAACGCCGGATCGGCCCGTCCGGAAGCCAGTCAAAATCTCGGGTCACAGCCAGTCGAATCCGGTTCCCCGGAAGAAGCTCTATAATTTTAAGCCTATCCAGTTGCAGAAGATACCTCAGACAATCCACTTCACTCAGCTGATAAACCGTCACTATATCAGCCAACGACCAATGGTTAAGCGCACAAACCGCAACGAGTAACAATGTGGAATCCGATACAAGCTGTGCCTCCTGCTCTACAGTCAGCATTGCGACTTTTGGGGCACTGCTCTGTGCCTCCTGCGTAAGTTCAGCCAGCGTAAACCCAACAAACGCGCTGAGCCGTGACAACCGCTCAAGCGTTAATCGCTTCGACGCAAACAGACGCTTCACACTGGGCTCAGACAGTTGAAGTGCAACAGCCACATCTTTGTAAGTGCGCCCCTGAAGCTTCAACTGTCGCTTTAGCACTGAAATCAACTGAGTAGCCTCATTCATAACGCATCACTTTATAACACCTACCGTGTCTTTCGATTCAACCCACAGAGCAACCGGTTTTCTTTACGATACCGAACAGGCAATTCTATACCGAACACAAGCCGCTAGTCGTTATGACCACTCAACCGGCCCCATCTGTCGTCTTTGGCTATCCACGCTAAGCCTAGGCTGTTCAATACGTCGACACGCCTTAGGTTTTGGAGAGCTCGGAACTCAGCACCGATTTTGATGGCAGCGGGGCGCAAACCAGCCCACCAATCACCCGCGCCATACATGCGCCCGACTTGCGCCACTCACGCGCCCATTTGATTCAGCGTCAAATTCCTGACAAACATAGCTTTAATGCTACACTGTGGCCCAACACAGCGACTCACCTTTCGTTGCGCGCTCGCCCAAATGATCCCTCCAAGCAGAACCACCACAGAGAAGGAGCGGCTCATACTTCTCCACAAATGCGGCATTCTCGATACCGCCCCGGAAGCCTCCTTTGATGGCTTGGTGGAATTGGCTGCCGCCATCACCAATACACCCGTCGCGCTGATCAGTTTGATTGACCGTGATCGTCAATGGTTCAAGGCCCGCCATGGATTAGACGCCACGGAAATCCCTCGCGAACTCGCATTTTGCGCTCACGCCATTACCAGCCCGGATGAAGTTCTCATTGTCGAAGACTCTCAGAAAGACCCGCGTTTTCAGGGAAACCCATTGATTGAAGGAATACCTCGGATTGTCTTCTACGCAGGAGTTCCCCTCAAAGTCGGACCGAAGAAGCTCCCACTGGGAACCCTTTGCGTCATTGATCACCAGCCCCGGACTCTCTCTCCGCTAGTCCTAAGACAACTGAAACTTTTGGCTCAACAAACGGAGTCGCTTTTGGAGTCGAGATTGACTCACCGCTCTATCAAACATGCGCCAACTGTCCCGAAACAGCCTGACGGAGAGGAAAAGATCCTCACTAAAATTGCCGCTCAGGTGCCCGGCATGGTCTACCAATACAGAGTCGCCCCGGATGGCACCTCGCACTTCCCCTACTGTTCTGCAGGAATCCAATCGATTTATGGTATAACTCCCGAGCAGGCCGCTGTGGATGCGCTCCCCGTCATTGAACGGCTTCACCCTGACGATTCGGCTCGTGTACTGGCATCCATTGCCGAGTCTGCCGCGTCGCTCAGTCTGTGGGCTTGTGAATACCGCTACCAGCATCCCAACGGCCAGACACTTTGGTTACATGGTAATGCGGCTCCAGAGCGGCTCGAGGATGGCTCGACTCTATGGCACGGTTTTATAACAGATATCACAAACCGGAAACGGGACGAAGCGTTACTCGAACGTCAGGAGGCCCGCTTCCGCCTGCTAGTGGAAGGCATCACCGATTACGCGGTCTACCTGCTCGATCCCGAAGGCGTTGTAGCGTCTTGGAATCCGGGTGCCCACCGAATCAAAGGCTACACGTCAGAGGAAATCATAGGGCAACATTTCTCCCGTTTTTTCCGTGACGAGGACCGTAGGGCTGGCCAATGCGAAAACGTGCTCAAAGACGCTCGGGAAACCGGCCATCACGAGGAAAACGGCTGGAGAACACGCAAAGACGGCACACTCATTTGGGCACATTGCCTCGTCACCCCCACATTTTCCAAAGACGGCACACTTTCCGGCTACACAAAGATCGTGCGCGACATCACAGGCCAACGCAAAGCGCATGAACGCACCGCCTTACTAGAAGCCATTGTCAACTCGGCGTCGGTTGCGATCATTGCCGGCACCCCCACTGGGATCATCACCGCCTTTAATCCGGCAGCCGAACGTATGCTCGGTTATGAAGCATCTGAATTGGTTGATAAACAATCCCCTAGCATTTTCCACGACCCAACCGAAGTCGTTGAACGGGCGGCGGAATTAACCAAGGAATTAGGAATCCTAGTGGAACCTGGTTTTGGCGCGTTCGTGAGTAAGCCTGCGCTCCTGGATATTCCTGACGAACGTGAATGGACCTATATTCGCAAAGACGGATCCCGATTCCCTGTCCGCTTGTGTGTAACCGCCATTCGCAATGCCGATAAATCCATCGCCGGCTTTCTCGGACTCGCAACCGATATCACCGAACTAAAACAGCGCGAGACACTCAACCAACAGCAATCGGAATGGATGCGCCTGGCAAACAACACCGCCGGCATCGGTTTATGGATCTACGACACGGCTTCCCAAAGCCTCAAGTGGGATGACCAGATGCACGAAATCTATGCGCTACCAGTCTCGGAGTTTAAGGGAGAATACGCCGACTGGCGCGACCGTCTGCATCCGGAGGATCGGGAATATGCAGAAACCGAGTTAAGCCAAAGCATGGTCAGTGGAACCCCCTTCCGCGCCAAGTATCGTCTGCTTTTGCCAGACAACTCCGTTCGGCATATCTCTGCCAGTGGCGGCCTTATCAAAGATTCGAGAGGACACACCGTCAGTATGATCGGTGTAAATCTCGACATTACGGATCAAGTCACCCGTGAGGAAAATCTCCAAAAAACACTACGAGCTCTGGAAATCAGTAACCAAGCAGCTCTGGATGCCAAATCCGGCGCAGAAGCTGCCAGCCGAGCAAAGAGCGAGTTTTTGGCCACGATGAGCCATGAAATCCGTACCCCCATGAACGGGGTCCTGGGCTTCACGGATCTCTTGCTCGAAACACCCCTGACTGATCTACAACGTCAGTATATCTCCACAATCAAAGGATCCGGAGAAAGTTTGCTCATCATTATTAACGACATTCTGGACCTCTCCAAGATCGAGGCCGGTAAGCTGACGCTCGATTTTCAGCCCTTCGATTTGCACCATACCATTCGGGACATTTGCAATTTGCTCTCAAGCCGAGCGAACGAAAAAGGGCTCTTACTTGATTTTGCTTATCCGGATTCCCTACCCAAACACATCCATTCGGATGAGCAGCGTATGCGCCAGATTTTACTGAACCTAACCGGCAATGCGTTGAAATTCACGAACTCGGGAAGTGTACAAGTCCGGGTAACCGAGGTGACAGTGGCCCGGCAACGCATGGCTCGGATCGAGGTTACCGACACAGGAATCGGATTGAACCCGGAACAACAAAACCGTCTCTTTCAAAACTTCAGCCAGGCAGACTCCTCCACTACGCGCCGATTTGGAGGAACAGGGCTCGGCTTGGTGATAACCAAACGACTTGTGGAGCTCATGGGCGGTGAGATCGGGCTCGAGAGCCAGGTAGGAAAAGGATCCACCTTCTGGTTCACTTTCCCTCTCACGGAAAGCGTTCCCGCAGCTTCTCCTACCCAAACAATCAGACCCACCCCATCACCGGCCAACACCACGCATCTCGACATGCGCATCCTCGTCGCCGAGGACAACGCCACCAATCAGATGTTTGTCGCGGCATTGCTCAAAAAGCTGGGGTGCCAGGCTGATTTTGCAGCCACGGGTCTCGAAAGCGTCCGCTGTTTTGAAGACCACGCGTACTCTGCAATCCTGATGGATTGTCATATGCCAGAGATGGACGGCTATGATGCGACCCTCGAGATTCGACGTCTGGAAAAACTGCGCGGGGGGACCGCTCGTACTCCCATCATTGCTCTGACAGCCAGTGTCATGCAGGAGGATCGGGACCGCTGCACAGCGGTCGGAATGGACGCCTTTTTAACCAAACCGCTGCGTAAACACGAACTCCAAAGCGTCCTGGAGCAGTGGGTGCGCGCAAAAAACACCGACTAGTAGGCCATGAGGGCTAAAACTCGGGAAGTGTCTTCGACTTCCGGAGCGCCATGGCGCAAAAAAAGCACCAGGGCCTCAAAGGCAGTCTTAATCCGCCACTACAAGCATTGGTCTGATAACTGCTGAAGGCTGATCTCAGCGCATTCGCCTCTTTATATGGATAAACAACCTCTCCCATTCGGCACGGAAACCTCGATCCGATTACTGAAGCTTTCCGGAGAGGCTTTCTGTTCACTGGATCGGGAAGGATCGTTGCTCTGGGTAAATTCAAACTGGGAGCACCTAGTCGGGACTAGTGTGCCATCGGCTGGGCAAGCCATAGAGATAGACCAGCTTATTCATCCCCAATATCGAGATGCATTTCGCGAAATTCTGAAAAAGGCACTTAATGACACAACCCTTACAGAACCCTTGTTTTGGAATGGTCAAATCCTTGGCGCAAAAGGTGAATATATTTCGGTAGACGGTCGCGTTGGTGCAATGGAGGAAAATGTCCTTGGGGTTTTTCTTAAGGATCTGAAGCCAGAGCGTCAGAATATAGAGATTACCGCGACGGAACTGGCTAAGACTAAAGCTGCGAAACTGGCTCAATCACGGTTCGTGGCAAATATGAGCTACGAGCTGCGAACACCGCTGAACGATATTCTCGGCTTATGCGAGTTAATCCAAAAATCGAAGTTGGACCACACTCAGGCAGGAATGATACGCGATATGCGGGAGAGTGGCTCCACCCTGCTTGCGATATTCGATGATCTGTCGGACTGGGCGAGGCTTCAAACGGGAGAGATGGAATTTTTGATCTCTCCAACCTGCCCGGAAACGCTGCTAACCGCAGCATCAAGAAGTTTAGCCCTTTCATGGCAAGCTCGTGAAATCCACCTGCAGATTATTCCGACAACGACACCGTTCTATGTGGCAGCGGACCCCGGTCGTTTGAGAAAGATTATCAAGCATTTATTGGATAACGCAATTACACGCACTCCGAACAAAGGCACAGTAACCGTTTCATTATCCAGTTCTGGATCGAATGTATCCATGGATATTACGGACTCTGGACCAGCAATCAAAGCGGATGAAATATCGCATCTACTCGACGATTCTTACCGAGAAAAACCGGCAAGCACCCCGGGATTTGGCGGTGCCGGATTGGGGTTAGCGATAAGCCAAGCCATGTTAGAGGCCATGCAAGGCCGTATTTCCGTCCGAAGCGAAACAGGGAAGGGCTGCACCTTTACCGTGACACTTCCTGCGGTCTCACCAACCGTCTCATCAAAACAATCGGATATTCAGGTTGCAGTGCAAGAACCCTCGCGAGCACTGAAGGTATTGGTTGCCGAAGACAACCAGATTAATGCCCGAGTCGCGGTGGGCATGCTGGAGTTTCTAGGACATTCTGCAGTTGTCGCTCAGAATGGATTAGAAGTGCAGGAGGCGGACTGGCGTTCCTTCGATGTAATTTTAATGGACGTACACATGCCATTGGAGGATGGATTGGAAGCCACACGAAAAATTCGGAAAGCCGAGCTGATAGAAGCACGGGGTCCAATGCCTATCTATGGCATTACAGCCTCTGTAATGAGCGAGGATCGTGACGCATGTATGGAAGCTGGAATGGATGGCATTATTGAGAAACCCGTCACATTGGATCGTTTAATAGAAAAGATAACAAAGAACAAAAAAGCTCCAGTCTCTACGGATGACGATGTCGTAGCGCGAGTTCGCAAGAGTTACGGGCGATGCATCGCAAAAACTGCATTTCTGGATACCTTTTATGCGGCATTTTTACATTCATCTCCGGAGATCGAGAAAATGTTTCGCAAAACAGATCTCAAAAAACAGAAGGAACTCTTAAAGCATGGGCTAGCCATTCTATTTATGTTCGCGAGAAATCCCAATGCAACACTAGCTCGGGAGAAGCTAACACACATAGGCATGATCCACTCGCGAAATAGATTCAACGTAAAACCCAATCTCTATCCATTTTGGATATCATCACTGATCGATACTGTCGCAATATACGACGACCAGTTTACCCCCAAGCTCGGAACAGAATGGAAAGCGGCATTAAAACCCGCTATCGATTACCTTATATCATTATATTAACAGGACTCGGGGTTCACTCCGGTTCTGCCCCAGGAAAGTCCTGAGCATTTCTCACAAGCTGTCCTCGATTGCACTCCAATGGACGGACTTTTCAGCATTTGCCGGCAGAACGTGCACGAAACGCCAGTTAGATCCGGATAAAGATTTTTTCCCGATACAACCACCGGGCAAAAAGCAGCATCACAGTAACAGTTGCGATGGGGGCCAACCATCCCATGGGAAGGTTCGCTTTCCCAATCAATCGCTCGCCTGCACGCTGGAAAAGCTGAAGGCCCGCGAGCAAATAGAGAGCAATCGGATTTGCCCCGATCCAGAGAAATGGGGTTGTCCACGCCGTCCAGCCCTTCACATCAATCACCCAGTAAAAGGCCCCTACAAACACGGAACTCCACCCAGCTGCCACAAGCACATAAGAGGACGTCCACAGCTTCTTAATCACGGGGAAAAAGGGGTGCCAGGCCCAGCCCGCCAGCACCAAAAGAACACCGCACCCAACCAAGCCAAGCACCACCCGTTTGGGAGAACCTCCCCCCAAAAGCCAGCGCCCGGCAAGAAGCCCCAACAGAGCAGTACCCACCGCTGGAATGGTACTCAGGAGCCCTTCGGGATCCCATGTCTTCGCGTGCAGTCGCCCCGGTAAACAAACCGAGTCCACGTAGTTCACGATGTTATTTCCCATCTCAAACCCAGTCACACCCGTCCCTGGGACCGGCACGAAAGAAAACAGGGCCGCGTATCCTCCCAACAACCCGATCGTTGTCAGGATAAGTCCACGCGTCGACAGTCCCAGACTCAGCAGCCCCGCAGCGGCTGAGGCAATCCCGATACGCTGCAACACTCCCATCCACCGGATCTGATCCCATCCATTAGTCAGGCCGCCGTTATAAAACACCCCAAGCAGGAAAAGTATTAGAGCGCGTAGCAAGAGATGCTGGACCGCCGAAGGAACTCCTTCACGTTCCACACGACGAGGAAGCGCTATCGCCTGAGAAATTCCCGCCAAAAAAATAAACAGCGGGAAGATCAAGTCGTAAAAGGTAAAGCCACTCCAGGACGTGTGCTCAAACTGACCAATCAGCATCTTGGCCCAGGCACTATCTGGAAACCATTTATGGAGAATCGCGTTCATGGCCTCGTGTAGGCCAAGGATCCAAAACATATCAAAACCACGAATGGCATCGAGGGACGCAATCCGTACAGATTTCTGAGGGGGGACTGGAGGATTCACCGCGTCTTTATACCAAGGAACAACCAGCGTGACGTTCGAGAACGTGCTCGATACACGAGCGTACATCACCCCGCCCCCAGGCCTCACGTTACCGCCGCGGCTCAACATCCGAGGCACCTCCTGGCGGCGCTAACCACTCACGCCTAATCTACCTGACACCAATATCTCGTCAGTGTTTCTTCTCACCAACATCCGGTTTTTCAATGGGCTTCACCGGCAACGGAATGAAATCGCGCTCTAGAATCATCCACTGTTGCAGCGCCGCTTAAATAAGGAAACGCGGGGGAGCTTAAGCAGAAGTCTGTTAGTTTAGCAGCAAATGAAACACACGCAGCGCCGTTCCCGTGCCTTTCGCATCGTGCCCTGAAGCAATACGGACTCGGGCGGTGTGCGGGCCGTGTTTCAGTTGGTCGTCCAGAATCAAGGCCCATGGCAGATGCAAACCGGCGCTCCATTGCGTGAAGGTCTCAATTTCGCGAAAGTCGGCCCCGTCTATACTGAACTCAATGCGACCAGCATCCGGTCCGGAAGCGATGAAGAGACCGCACCCGGTGCCAGTGAAGCTGAACTCGAAGGCCGCGCCGGGCTCCGTACCAACGAGCGCAGGCACGTTCACGAAGCCAGAACGTGTGCCCTTTTTATCAACGGGCTTCCACTCTGTCTCCAGTGTAAAACATTGGAGGATCTTTGCCTCCCCAATGCTGCCAAGGCGCCCCTTGCCGTAGCTTTCCGATTGGATCATCGCAGGAAGCAAATGCGGCTTGGCCGTATCGACCACCGGCTTTGAAAAAGCGGCATCAAGCATACGGGCTATGCTGTTCGCGTAGAGCTGATGCCCGAATGCGGACGGATGCAGACCTTTGAAATCCTTATCCCAAGTAAACTCGCTCGCATCGATGCGGTCGGTGACTTCACTCGCAAGATTGAGCGACGGATTCCCATACGCAACTGCCACCTTCTCGTGCTGTGCAATGGACGATGGCACCTTGCCCTTATGATAGTCATCCATGTGCGGCGGCATCACAAAATGCATGTGAATAATATCCGTAAGCGGATTCACCTCTCGGGCATGATGCACCACGCCCTCCATGCCTCGCAGCATCTGATCGGGACGGTCAGGAATGTTCGAAGTGTCATTCACCGCCGCCTCAACGAATAAAAGATCCACGGGGCCTTTCGACAAGACATCACGTTCCAGTCGAAACGCATGCGGCACCGATCCCATCGACCCAATGCCCGCCGCGATAAACTCAAACTTCGTGTCCGGGAACTTCTCCTGGAAATACTTCATCACATGATCTCGCCAGCCTCCGCCCGCTGTGATCGACCCGCCAAGAAAGGCAATGCGCCCAGTCCCCTCAATCTGAAATTTTCGATGCGCATTTGCCAAACCATCACGTAGCTCGAAGTAATCGTGTCCTTTTGGCAGCGCACTCGAATCATAACGCATTCCAGAAAGCTGCTGATCGAGCCACGGTGCAATTTTATCCATCCACTTCTGCCCATGCTCGCGCAACCCGGGGCCACTGAAGTGAACACCGAGTCCGTTTCGTTCACGCAGCGGGCCCTTGAGCGCATCACTGTCTGGTCCCGACTGTGCAAGCCCATCTCTACAGAGAGACGCCTGCGCAGAGCGGATGTCATCGCTGCCCTCGTCGCCCGGAACATGATAGCTTGCTTGCGCAACAAACCACGGGGCATCGAATCCGGTGTCGCGTCGCGAATCACGGATGATTCTCTCCAGATACTCGCTGTAAAGCTTCCCCGGGAGCGTACGCGTGCTGTCCTTCTGATTCGCGTCACTCTCACCCTGATGCCAAAGCACGGCGCGGAAGCCATTCGGTCCAAACGCACGCATACGGGCAACAAACGCATCGAACGCCGCACCGTTGCTCGCCCATTGACCATCCGCCAGCCTCACAACACGGCTCTCAATTGTCGGTGGATTCGGAAACGGAATGCCCTTTGGCAACCACTCCCGAACACTCGTCGATCCTATACCGCAGGCGATAAATCCGACCGGCACATCAAATCGTTTCACCAACGCATCCCCCAACGCAGGCATGAAACTACCCATGCGCCCACTGGCACCCGGCTGCGGATCATCGGCTATCTGCCACTTTGCTCCGTCAAAGGCTGCTACACGCCTCGTCTGCGTGGTTTGCTTCTCCTCGCCATGATTCGCCGAGTTAGACTGCCCAGCAACCACGAACACCTCGCCGACCCCCACCTCCTCCACCACCGCCGTAGCAACCTCTTTACCATCTTGGGTCACCCGAACTTCCACACGATGCCATCCGCCCGCAGGAGCCGTCACTTGTGCCGAAAAATACGCCTTCTCGGTCTGCGTGGTCAAAGGCTGCCACTTGCCGTTGAGACCAATCTTGGCCTCAAACCTGGCTTTACCCAGATCGAGCCCAGTTTGCGAACCGCTGACCAAAATCGTGCCCTCCCTACTCGAATGCCGCTGCACCACTTGGTGCTCGAGTGGCGAGTTGAGAGTTATCTCGGCAGCAGATGCTAAAACAGGAAAGAGAAAGATGATCGAGAGCTTCATGGGGGGAGGCGGGAATAAAAAATATGCCGAAGCGAGCTGTCCGGAATGCATCAGAAAAAATGCACACACACAGCGAACCCAGAATTTAAAAGGCTCGAATGATTTCGTCTCTCGCATCTTTGGGTGAGGATGAAACGCAACCGCCGTTCTCTGTAACAACGTGGACCATGCCGAGCGAAGACAAACCAATGCTACAGCATCGGCCTCTCGTTTGTTTTGGCGCAGCGGATTATTCGGATCTCTGGAATGTGCATTCACTCCATGCGACGTCACTCGTCAAATGCGGGTTTGACACTTCAGCGATAGCAGCGCGGCCACAGGGCGCTCGCTTCGCTCGGAACGTTTTCGTTACTCGGAATGGCACAGCCGTGACTGCGCTAACACAGTGGCCGGCCCGCCTTGTCTTAATCAGCCCCCACCACCGGATCGACCATTGTCACACAACCGTAACATCACAGACAAACCAGTGTCACTAAACCGGTGTTACATGTCCTTATGAGCGCGAGTCTATCCGCCTTGATGAATACATTTTTCGATGAATGTAATACCGACATCAGAAAGATGGAGGAAATCGTCCCGTCCCTGCACGAAGCCGTGCAGACCGAGTGGTTGCGGTTCTCACAATCGCCGTTTTACCCCAATCAGCTTTCGTCTTTCGTAAAGATTCAGATTGGAAACCCTACTCGGAATCGGTCCGATCTTCATCCAGAACACGCCAATGCGTGATCCCTTGCACGGGGTTACTCGCACCGATCTCTGTAGATCATAAGATCGTACCCGTGACAGTTGGATGGGAAAAAAGCCCGTTCCGTTTTGAGCACCCGAGAATCTGCGGGCACCCAAACTACTGCATGACCGCGGTCTAGACGCACGGTCATAATTCAGCGTTCTCGGGCTAAGCTGCTCCGATGCGCCATTACATAGCCCTCGACAGAAGGCGTCGCGATCGGCCGTCTTCGAGAGAGCACACGCGTCTGATTTTTAACAAAAGTCGTCTGAAATATATTAATGTTTCGATGGTAGACTTGTGCAACAGAACGCCCCAGCTCCCCCTATGAAATCTCTGAATCCCCCCCGTATTTCGTGGAAAGATGCGATCCTCCTCACCGCACTTCTGCCGTCGCTCGTCTTGGCTCACGACGACCCGAATCGCCCCGTCGCGAAGGCAGCAGCGCTCACCCCGAGCCAAACCGCTGCTCAACTCACCCTGCCCGAAGGCTTCCGCTCTGAACTAATCGCGGGAGAACCACAGGTTGTTCAGCCCATCGCTTACACCATCGATGACAAGGGCCGTCTTTGGGTCGTCGAGAACACCAACTACCCGGAATGTCCAGGTGAGGCCAAGGACCGCGTTCTCGTATTCGAAGATACCAAGGGCAATGGCACCTTCGATCACAGCACGGTCTTTTGGGACAAAGCCACATTCACTTCAGGTATCGCGGTGGGCTTCGGAGGAGTCTGGCTGGGCGCTCCCCCAAACCTGCTCTACATCCCGATAGCGGATGGCGACGCACCTAAACCCGCCGGCTCGCCGGAGATCGTCTTAGACGGGTGGGGCAACCAGGACACCCACGAAACATTCAATGGATTCATCTGGGGCCCCGATGGCTGGTTATATGGGACTCAAGGCGTATTCACCTCGTCCCTTGTCGGGAAGCCTGGCACTCCGAAGTCCGACCGCGTCGCGATCAATGCGGGGGTGTGGCGTTTTCATCCACTCAAAGGCAAGTTCGAGCGCTGGGCGGAAGGCGGATCCAATCAATGGGGTATAGACTGGAACGACCATGGTGAGGCGTTCTTCGAAGCATGTGTCATCCCCCACATGTGGCACGCCATGGAAGGCGCCCGTTACCAGCGTCAGGCCGGGCCTCATGATAATCCATACACCTACGGCGATATCCAGACGATCGCCTGGGGGCGTTACGAAAAGGCCGGATACGCCGGAGCTATGATTTACCTAGGTGGCGCATTTCCACCCATTTGGCGCGACCGGATTTTCTTCAACGACATTCATATGAATAAAATGCGCTGCGAATCTCTCGAGCGCAACGGCAGCGGGTTCAAAAGTATACGCGAAAAGGAATTCGTATTCAGTCAGGACGCTTGGTATCGCGGCCTATCGGCTCAATACGGACCCGACGGCGGGGTTTTCCTAAACGATTGGTACGACAAAGTCCCCTGCCATCAACAAAAGGCCTACACCGACCGGACCAACGGCCGGATTTATAAAATTGTAACCGACGCCGTTAAACCTCTCAAAGTAGACCTTTCCAAGGAATCCAACTCGGCGCTCGTCGAAGCCCAACTCCATCCAAACGATTGGTACGTGCGCCACGCGCGTCGGATTTTACAGGAACGAGGAGCCTCCTCCGATACCACAAGCGCGCTTGAAGCGATTCTATTCACTAATTCTGATCCAACACGACAACTGCGGGCTTTGTGGACGCTTCACGGTCAACAGGCCTTATCTGAAGCCACACTCCTCAAGGCACTCACCGCTGAAAACGAAAGCGTACGAGGCTGGGCTGTGACTCTGTCGCTCGAGAATGGCACGCCTACAACGCCATTATTAGAACGGCTACTTCAGCTCGCCCAAAGCGACATCTCTCCATTGGTTCGACGACGCGTGGCATCAGCTGCTCAGCGGCTCTCATCGGAAGCCAGCTGGAACATCGTCACAAAACTTGCAAGTCACCCCGACTCAAACGATCCAAATATCCCTCTCCTCACCTGGTACGCCGCGGAGTCAGGGATCGCAGAAAAACCGCTTAGAGCGTCTGAACTGTTCTCAAAATCAGAGATCCCACTTCTGCAGGAATACGCAACACGCCGCCTTGTAGCCCTAGCGCTAGAGGGCAACAAAGCGGGCACTGAAACGCTGAATTCCGTTTTACAACAAGCTGCAGGTTCGACGGCTATCGGACGTGCTGCAGTAATACGCGGTCTCACCAGTGGCCTCAACGGTCACACCACATTCCCGGAACCCGGTGGCTGGAGCGTTCTCTACTCAGCCATCCGGGCTACCGGCGATGAGGCGACACGAGGTCAGGCTCGGCGTTTGGGGGTGATCTTTGGCAATGCCGAAGCCCTCAAAGAACTGCGAATCGTTCTGGGCGCTTCCGACACCCAAGAAAATGAACGCCGTTCGGCGATCGAGGCTTTAGCAACACGAAAGGATCCCGATGCGTTCGATGCGATCATAAAAATCGCGACTCAAAAAGATGGCGGCAAAATCGCATTAAGTGCGATTACCGCCCTCGCATCGTATCCCGGCGACAGACTCGCCCCTAAACTCATCCCTGCATATGAGACCGTCGGAGCCGCCGAGAAGGCGGCGATCCTACAGTCGCTCTGCCAAAGTAGAGAAGGCAGCCGGGCTCTTATTGCGGCAATCGATGCAAGTCAGATTCCGCTAAAAGACGTAGGAACATCCAATGCTCGCACCATCCGAGGCTTCCAGGACACGGCAATGAACAGCTGGCTCGATACAAAATGGGGAGCCGTAAACGGAAACCGAGCCGGATTTGCGGAGGAACTTGTCCGTTACAAAAAGTTCCTTGGTGACACCGCAATTCTTCGGGCCGACGCAAAACGAGGAAAGGAACTGTTTCGAGGGATGTGCGCCATTTGTCACACAATGTTTGGAACTGGCGGCAACATCGGACCTCAATTGACCGGAAGCTATTCAGACACCGATTACCTGCTGCACAATATTCTCGATCCAAATGCGGAGATCGGAAAGGACTTCCAGCAGGTGTTTATTGAAACCAAGGACGGCAGTCTGCGTGCAGGCATTGTAGCGTCTGAAGATAGCACTTCGGTAACGCTCAAAACACTCGCCGGCACGGTCACGATCCCGCTAAATGAAATTCGTTCACGGAAGGTCAGCCCGGATTCCATGATGCCAACAGGCCTTCTGGGCGGTCTTCAGGAAGCGGATGTTCGGAATCTTTTCCTGTATCTGCGGCAGGCGAAGGAACTCGAGTAGCGTTCAGTTCGGATAGCTCAGGGCCTTGTAGGCTTGCCTCCATTCGCATTTTGGGGATTTCTTTTCGCTACTGGAATCCTAAGAAGCATCGGTAGCCTACCCGGGTCTGGCAACCACAGTCCAAGTCGCAAAAATTCCTCCAGATCAACCTATATGAGCGTCTATAAAAGACTTTTGATCATCCCAATCGTCGCATCCATTCCATTTGCCTCTGCCGAACCCCCAAAGGGCAAAGCAAAGGTCTTGGACAAATTCGACACTATCGACCCCAAGACGGTCAAACTCGTCGACATCAAGGCGAAAGTCATCCCCACCCAGGACCCTGAGCATCGGAAAGTTTTGGAAATGATCGCGGACTTTCAAAAACCAGGTTCGTATCCACTCGTACAAAAGAGTTTCCAAGCAGGTCTCCTAAATCCGGCCAAATATTCGGGAATCCGTTTTTTCGCGAAGACAGACAACCAAACAAAAATGAACCTGCACGTCGGGGGAGCTCCCGGTCAGTTTGGCCCCGAAGGTCGGCCTTTAGATGTCTCCGCAAAGATCCCACTTACGGATACATGGACACAGGTTGTTATTCCTTTTGCAGACCTCAAGTATTACGAAGTGAAACAGTGGAAGGACGGAGCACAGAAGATCTATCCAGGGAACATTCCGATTGCCGACGCGGACCTTCTTCAATTGAGCAACATCAAGTTTGTATTCTTCATTGAAGGCCGCGGGACAGACACAACTGGACGAGTCTTCGTTGACGGGCTGGAACTTGTAGAGAAATAATCCGCACATATGCCCCCGTTAACCAAACAAATCGCGCTCCTCGGTTGCGTTGCAGTTATTCAGGCCAAAGGTGCCGACTCAACGAAGGTCAAGGTACTCGACAGGCTCGATCGCATCGACCCTAAAACACTCGAAGTACGCGAAGCTAAGGCCAAGATTGTAGATACAAAAGATGCAGAGCACCCGCGGGCAATCGAACTCGTCATGGACTACGCGAAACCCGGATCATGGCCTGGCCTGAACAAAAAATTCCCCGAAGGCACCATCAATCCGAAGAAATACGTTGCTATTCGTTATTGGGTTAAAAGCAACAGCGGTACCGGGTACAGCGTGGGTTTTGCTGGCGCAGCCCCTCGCAAGGATGGAAAGAGGGATTCCTTCTGGGCGGATCATCCTGCAGCTACGGAAACGTGGACCTTAGTAACTATCCCTTTCGAGAAGCTGAAACGTAATGCCGAAAAAATTTGGAAAAACGGGGCTCAGCAGATTACTCCCGGTGGAGGCGAACCGCCAGATGCTGAAGATCTCGCCAATTTTAACCGTTTCGGATTCGCCAGCATTATCGACTGGCGCGGCTCAGCCACCACTGGCCACTTGATGTTCGACGGCATCGAACTCGTCGAAAAATAACGCCGCAATTTCCCGAAAAAAGAAACAGCGAGTTCGGTCAAAGCCGGACTCGCTGTTTTGCGTTTAATATTGAGGTTATTCCGTCTAGTTGACGGTTTCCTTAAGCACCTTCCAAGCGATCCGGTTCGGATCACGCGGAGGCAACAGCGTTGGAGTTCCCGGCACACTCTTGTACTCCGGAATCGGTGAAGCGATTTCAGTCTCGAATATCGGTAAGATGGGAAGGCCATCCGGTGTCTTTTTGTAGTTGGGCTTGTCTTCCTCGCGCTCAACGAGAAGAGAGAACGCACAGAGCCCCCCTGCGGCCTCACACAACATGATCTCAATGTCGCATTCCTGCCCCGAACGAAGCTGAACCATATCACTTTCTGCGTGGCCTTTCTTGGTCACCTCGTAATAGGCGTTAGCTTCCTCACCTTTACAATAAAGCCGTTTGCCTGGCCGATCGAAAGGCAGAATCACCTTCCCATTGAATCGGATACCCAAAAAGTCATCCCCATAAGCAATAAAGCGGTAGCGCCCATCCTTAGGTGGCGCAATCTTTGCACGATAGTGGAGTAACATCTTCGTGGGCTTTACGTCTTTTTCGACAGCGAAGGACTTCGGCATTTCCGAGGCGTTCGTGTTCGGAATCCAAAACCTAGTTGCCATCAATTCAACGGGGGATTGAAAAAATCCCTTAACCATTTTGAGGTCAAATTTCCCATCTGAAAAAGCCTTCAAAAATGCAAAAGTCGCAGCAGGACTACTACTATCCTGCTCGGTAGGCTTTCGCTCCGGCGATTGTTTCATGTCGTAGAGATGGCCATTCAACCCTCGAATCGCGCCACTCCCCTTGAACCCGAACACCGTGAAGTTTGCCGCTGGCATCGCCGCCATCGCGCCGCCCACACCCATTCCACCACCCGCTGCACCACCTGCTCCCCCTCCACCGGAAAACCCAGATCCGCCCATCCCTCCCATCATAGCGGGCATTCCCATCGAAGTGCCTGTCATGGTCGGCGCATCGGGAATCGCAACCTTTACACTGCTGGAAGTCGACGTCAGGCGCGTTGAAACCATTGGGGTGCTCATACTCTGGCTCCGCTTGACGGTCTGCACTTTATATTCCAGTGACTTTTGACCAGGGGAACCCAGAGACTTCCCTGCACCTGTAAATTTCAGCTTTTCCTTCGTATGAATGGTTTGCACCACATACACCGCGGCCCCAGCTAACAACAGGAGGTGAAATACGATGCTTATGAATAAAAAGCTCCCGCCTTTGTTTGTAATACGCTGCCAGAGCGAAAACTTAATTGGCGCAGGATGCGAATCAGGCAATCGGTGTGCGGCTTCGTATGCAGCGGCCGCTGCCGCCGTAGCTTCCGCTTCTGACAGAGCCGCCTCTTCCGCAGCCTTGGCTCTTTCCTTCGCCTCTTGGGCCGCCTGCGCCGCTTGTTGAAATTGGTTCATTCGTCGCTAACGGTAAATGTAACTGTTTCAATCTTAGCGGCTGCTAGCGCATCCAGAACCGCTACCGTTCGGTGATATTTTGCCTGAGGCTCACTCACAATTGTCACAACAGATGGCGTCTTCGCATTGTCAGCGTTTTGCTTTAGACGCATCAACGTATCCTGCAACTGCTTCAATACAGGACTATTTGGCGAATCAAACGGTTCGTCATTCAACGCCACTTCCCCAGACTCCGAAATAGTGATGGTAATCTCATCCACAAACTCTGTGGCGGAAGACGTCTCGGTGCTTCCCGGCAAGGTGGTATTCAACTCATTCTCCACCTTCACCGCACCAGCCATAACCATGAAAAACAACATGATCACAAACACAACGTCGATCATCGGCGCGATCTGGAATCCGCCCGCGGGTGCTTCCTCTGGCACGAAATTTTTCATCGATTAATCGTGGTTTACGGCTGAGAATGAAATGTCCGCCATACCTGCCCGTGCAGCGGCGTTCATAGCCTTAGAAACATACAGCGCCGGGGCCTCCCGATCCGCTCGGATCACTACGCGAGCATTCGGGTTTTGTGAAGCTGACACTTGTTTTTCAGCGGCTTCCTTTGCCAGCTGTAACTCCTGAATAAATTCCTCCGGGTCATTGTATGGCTTATCATCAAACGTGTAGATCGCCTTCTGCTGCGCGGCTTCCCATCGCACGTTGATAATCACCTCCGATCGACTGCTATCCTTACGAGCAGCGTTCAACGACACAGGCAACTTGATGTTTTTATCAATACGCAGCACTTGGGCCGACGTGATCGTCATAAAGAAGATCAACATCACCAAGAGCACATCGATCATTGGCGCGATTTGAAAATCGGGCTCGCCCGACTCCATATTACCTCCACCACCAGCCATATCATTCCCTCCTTTCTAGAAATTGTTGCGAGTGATTCGAGTTAGTGCGCTGGAGCTTCAGCGTGCCCATCGGCATTTCCTTCAGCATGCTCCTCGTGGACTACTTCCACCCAGTTTGGCGTTGCTGCAAAAATCTCTTCACCACTGATGTGCAATCCCGCCATGTGCTCGTAGGGCATCTTCCGGAAAAGATCCTGTAGCAAATCCTGAATGTGATGCATCGATTCATTCGAGCGACTACGCAAAAAATAAAACATCCCGAACGCGGGAATAGCGATCAAGAGCCCGCTAGCCGTCGCAATCAACACCTCCCCGATTGCAGCAGACAATCCAGACGGATCGCCAATCCCGGAAGTTCCCAGATTAGCGAACGCTTTAATCATCCCAGTTACCGTTCCAAGCAACCCGATCATCGGCGTACAAACCCCGATAACCGAAAGATAACTAATGTACGTGTTGAGCTTGGAACTCTCTTGGTGCATCGCCGCAACCATAGCCTCTTCCACCGCAGACTTGCCTTCCCCGAGCATACCAACCCCAGCCTTCATAACGTTGGTGAAAGGACTCGGATTTTCCTTCGAAAAATTGTACGCCCCAACGTAGTCTCCTTCGCGAAACAAACGCTTAATCTCCGTCTCGTAAACCGGTGGGGAAGTTCTCTTCCGGCCCGTCTTCATCCAACCGTCTCCGCACAAATAAACAGTAAGAACGGAACAGATCCCAATCGGAATCATAACCCATCCCCCTTCGTATATCTGCTCCCACAGGGTCTTTGTGTGAACAGCAGCCTTTTCCTTTTCTTCTGCCGCCTGAGCTTGAGGGATGCAAACGATCGAGGCCAAAGCCAAGAGCGCCACCAGTGCAGGTTTAAGAATTCTCTTCATAGTTTGTGGAATGTCGGGGTGGGTTTGAGGATAAAAACAGGGGGAGCAAGAGAATCTATTTGTCGCTCTTTACGAGTTTCTCTGCGGCTTTCGCCTGACTGGAACGAGGATAATCAGTTTTCAAATCATCTAAAAAGGTAGCGGCCTGTTCTGTCTGTTGATTGGCAATACAGGCTTTTACCGCGCCCAAAAGGGCTGCCGGATGCAACGGCCTCCAAGTCGGCGCAAACACCTGAACTGAAACATAATAACGAATTGCGGCAGGCCAATCCTTCGCTTCTGAAGCCGCATTCCCAAGTTCAAGCCAGCTGATTGCCGCTGATAATGTCCCTACATTTCCTTCCGTTGCAGCGTTCCAAGCCTTCGTCATTTCCTCAACACCCGCCCCTGAAGACTTCAGCTTCAGAAGAGCCACAGCTGCCTCAATCTCCGGGTCGCCCGTAGCCGTCCAGTCCTTTAACAACTCGGTCACCTCGGCAGGACGGCCCGTTGCCACAACCGCTGGCACGCGCAAACGCATCAACGCAGGCCAAATGCTTCCGGGCATATCCACCCAAATCCGATGATAAGTCATCTCCGCCAAGGTATTGTCTAAAACAGCCTTGGAATCACCTGCATAAAATCCATCACGCGCATCACGCAAGCCGGAAGACTCTTTAAAGATAATCCGTGTCACAGTATTGGCCGGAATTAAAACATCCTGCCCTCCTTCCGGACGGCCAAAAATAAACGCCCCTTCACGACGGAGCCCAACTCCACGAACCACGTTACCGTCCTTCAATAAAACGTCCTCCGCGAACCCTTGTGTCGCAAGCGTTGCGAAAGCGCAAAACCAGAATAAAGCCTTCTTCATTTTTACTGGGCGGCCTCCAACCGCTTACGCGCGACTTCCACTTCTGGAAGGCTGGCAAATTTCTCCTTGGACACCAACTCCTCGAGCACGGCTCTCGCTTTTGCCGACTCTCCCAGCTTCTCAAAAGCATCTGCAGCCTTCAAATAGCAACGGACCACAACTCCAGGGTAGCGTTGATAGGCGACTGTAACTCGCTGGAAGAGCTGCGCTGCCGTCGTGTAGTCATTTTTCCTAAACGCCAGCTCCCCCAAGTAATACATCGATTCCGCAGTAACTACACCTTTCCACTCCTTGGTCGCGCCAACCTGTTCAAAAATAACCTTCGCCTCGTCGGCCTTACCAAGCTCGAGAAGCGCACGCCCCTTCCCAAGCGTAACGTCTTTCAACGTAGTGGTGGCTCCAATTTTATCCACAGCATCCGTAAACCATTTCAATGCATCAGCATAGCGCTTCTCTATCATCGCAATCTGCCCAAGCCCGTTGTAGGCATAATCAAGTTGCTCCGACTTGGGAAACGCGTTCATCAGCTCCTTGTAGAACGCAGTCGCCTTTGCAATCTCATTCCGCTCCAACATCCGGTCACCGCTTAACGCCAGAAGAGTAGCCCCGAGATCCTTTGGAGCGATCTCTTTGGCAATGCGATCCATGAGCTCGGCAGCTTCTTTTGGTTTGCGCGTCATCCGCGCCAACTCAGCACGACCGAAATACACTCGCGCACGACCGAGTTCAGTCACACCGGCTTTTTTCATGCTGAGATATTTATCCAACTCCGCCTCGGGATCAAACGGCGGAGGTGGTGGCGGAGCCTCCGCGGGAACCGCCACAGCAGCAGGTGTTCCCGTCGCGTCTCCTGCAGGTGCGGCAGGTGCGGCAGGTGCGGCAGGTGCGGCAGGTGCGGCAGGTGCGGCAGGTGCGGCAGGCTGGGGCGCTGGACGAGGTTTTTTGGCACAAAATGAAGCCAACTGCGTCAGCAGCTGCTCAACAGCATCACTATTGCGGTCTTTGATGTAGGTATGAATCTGCTCCGACAGAAACTTCTTAGCGTCATCTGGCTTGCCCTCCTTCGCCAACCCCTTTGCCAACCAATACATCGATTGAACAACGGCAGGATGCTTGGGATTCCTTTCGATAAAACTCTTAAACAAGGCGATGCTCTTCTCCCACTGCCCCAACTTCTGGTACTGCTTATTTGCTTCAAACAGAAGGTAGTTCAGAACTTCATCTGTTCCGTTTAGCTGCACACCTCGCGAATAAGCAGCAGCAGCCTCCTCTCGCTTATCAAGAGCAACGTAAGCATCCCCCATCAAAGACATCACCTCAGGCATCAACGCATGATACCCATAATTTTTTGCCCAAACCTCGCATCTCTTCACCACGTCCAACGACCTCTCGGCCGCCATATAGCAAGCCGCTATTCGATACTCGGCATCAGGTACAAACGGCCCATCTGGATGAGCCTTCACATAATTCTCAAGCGCCGCTATCGCATTCTCGTAATCACCCTTAAAGAAAGAACACAACGCCAACCGATACAAGGCCTCCTCGGAATACTCCCCTTTAGCGAACTTCTTCAGATACATGTCGTACGCTTCTTTAGAAGCGTCCCACTCAGAAAGCCCGAACCGCGCATTCCCGAGCAAAAACAACGTGACTTCGAGCTTATCACCCGCCGTATTGTTTTTGACAGCCGTACCAAACAGCGTCGCAGCCCCCTTTAGATCATCTGCTCGCAACAACTGTGTCCCTCGCATGAAGTTCACCGCGGAGACATATTTCCCTGAAGGAAACTCCTTCAAATAGGCATCCAACGTCTTGTTTAACTCACTCTGATTCTGCAATTCGGCATGACTGCCGCAAATGCTAAAAATCATATCCTCTCGGGCAGTCGCCTTTGTCTCAGTCTTCAAGAGAGACTCAAACAACACTATCGTCCCCCAAGGCCGCTTTAGCTCCTGATAAACACGCGCCTGACGAAACCGAAGAGACAACATGTAATCCTCAGCCTTTTCCACCTCATCCAATACCCGTTTTCCCTCCTCAAACTGATTCTTCAGTTCGACATTCGACGCCTGAAGCTGAGACAATTTGTCTGGAGTCTGCCGAATAGCAGCCAAGTTGGCATCATAACGCTGAATCAGGAACTGCAGCTTTTGCTTTTGAAGTCCGATTACGTCTTCTTTCCGTCTCACCAGCGCATACGAACGCAGCGCCAATCGAAATTCTTTCTTACTCAGGAGCGCATCCCCAATTTCAAAAGCCAATCCATTGATCTGAAGCGGGTTATCCACCACATCAAAGCGCTGGTACAATAAATTCAACAACTTGAACGCCGCTTCGGCATTCCCTGAAGACACCTCCAACGAAGCAAGCAACGCCGCCAACTGCACCGATTCATCGCTTCCCAAAATCCCAGTAACAGCAGGACGAAGCAGTGCCAGCGCCTGCTCCGTATTTTTCATCTCCTTCAGCAAATTCCCCTGAATCAGAAGCATCCGCTCCTTGTTCACTCCGGGCTTTTGAGACAACTCCGCAAAACTCTTCAATGCCCCAGCCTTATCTCCAAGGTTCATGAGACACTGCCCAATGGCCGTACTCGCCTCCATCACCTTACTACCGGCAGGAAACTCCTTCAAATAGAGATCAAATGCCTCTTTTGCGTTCTTGTACTCCTTCAAATTGAAGTACGCAGATCCTATCGTAAACCGCACACTTTCAAGCCCCGGCCCCTCTGCCCCTTTGGTGATCATCTCTTTCAGACCATCAATACACGCCTTGAATTCCCCTTTTCCAAAGGACTCCATTGATTTCACGTAAAGCGCATTAAGCTCCGCAGACTGCTCCTTCGCAGCAGGCGCAGCAGCAGGCGCTGGACCCTGAGCCATTGTGAAAGACGGCGACAAAAGCGCTAATAAAAGAGTCAACAACCGGGTTGTCTGGTTGTTGCTGTAAACATGCAGGCCTTTCCCTGAAGCATGACCACTAAAGTCAACACACTCTTTGGTAATTGGTTGCAACGCTTTTTCCTGGGGGGAGGACATAAGTGCGGAGAACTCTTCGTAAAACTTGGCCGGAACTTGTACCGAGAATAGACCGTCAAAGTACACAGAAATATTTCAGAAGCCTAATGTTCTAGAAAACACCTGTTTCAGGCGGCGACAGCCATACCCTGGCACTCTGAGAACCTCACTGGATGTGATTTCTCAACGTTGCATTGGCCCCCAATCAGATTCCCATAGAAAGCCACAACTATCCTCGATGACTCGCATTCCGGAATGCCTGTCGCCACACCATCCGTGTTCATCAAGGTCGATTCCGCCACATCATCCGACGAATCAAGCGTCGCCACACCTCCCGCGCCCCCTCTTCTATTCCGTCCCTGGTTCGTCACAATCCAACGGCTTTTGCTCCTGCCGCCCCTGTACTTCAACTCACCTCTGGAGTAAGCAAAAGCGTGGGCCATCTATTCTTAGCAGCTTCCGACACCATCCCACCCTTCTGGATGGCGTTTCCGTTTGTTATTCTTCTCCTACTGATCGCCATAGCCCCCATTGCGGCGCCTCATTTTTGGGAAAAATTCTACGCAATCATCTCCCTCTCTCTGGGAAGTGGTACCGCTGTTTACTACTTAACCGCTCTACACAAAAGCGCTCCGCTCATTCATGTTGCGTATGAATACCTGGGCTTCATCGCGCTCGTCGGCTCCTTATACGTGGTTTCCGGCGGAATCTTTATCCGAGTCAAAGGCGAAGCAACTCCTTCAACAAACCTTCTCTACCTTCTCGTTGGAGCCATCCTTTCCAATCTGATCGGTACCACAGGCGCATCCATGCTCCTGATCCGCCCTTGGATTCGAATGAACAAATATCGAATCACCGGATTCCACATCGTTTTTTTCATCTTTATTGTTTCGAACGTCAGCGGACTGCTCACCCCAATTGGTGATCCCCCCTTGTTTCTCGGATTCCTGAAGGGGGTTCCCTTCTGGTGGACCCTACAACACGCCTGGCAGGCTTGGTTAATCGCGATCTCAATCCTCCTAGTCTGCTTTTACCTATTGGACCGACGCAATTTCCTACGTGCTCCAAGCGAAATCCGCGAACACGCAACCCATCAGGAAACATGGAAAATACAGGGCCTTCGCAATCTCCCGCTCATCGCTCTCATCTTAATCGCGGTATTTCTGCCTTTCGGATGGAGAGAATCCCTCATGGCGTTGGCGGGAGTATTATCTTGGATACTCACGCCCAAGGCGGTTCACGATGCCAATCACTTCGACTTTGAACCGCTGAAGGAGGTCGGTTTTTTGTTTGCGGGTATCTTTACCACGATGCTTCCTGCTCTCGAAATTCTAAACGCCCACGCCAGCAGCCTGGGCCTGCGTTCCGAAATGCAGTTTTACTGGTGGACCGGAACTCTCTCAGGACTTCTTGATAATGCCCCTACCTATCTGGCCTTCCTTGCGACCGCCTTTGGCCTCAACGGCATGCATCTCGACCATGACATGCCCCGCTTTATTGCGGCCCACGGGAACCTCCTTCTCGCGATTTCCGTGAGCTCCGTCTTCTTCGGCGCATTAACCTACATCGGCAACAGCCCCAACCTTATGGTCAAAAAACTAGCCGACCAACAGCACGTTCATACGCCGGGTTTCTTGGCCTACATTTTCACATACGCTCTCCCTATACTTCTCCCAGTTTTGGCAATTGTAAGCCTGCTATTCTTCTCCCCCTGGAAAGTTTTTTGACCTCCGGGTCCGATCCTAGTCTCCGTCCAACATTCGTCCAACCCCTCCCAGGATCGACCCTTCTCCCGTTGCCGTCCCACCTGCAGATGGCGCATTCGCCAAAATTCGGTCCGCCATACGCGAGAACGGGAGACTTTGTAACCAAACAGTTCCATGCCCGGTGAGAGTCGCAAGAAACAGCCCCTCTCCGCCGAACAGCATCGACTTCAAACTACCTGCGCGCTGGATGTCGTAATCCACTCCGCTTGTCATTGCCACAAGACAGCCCGTATCCACCCGCAATGTCTCGCCTCGCAACTCCCGCCGAACAATCGTCCCGCCCGCATGGATAAAGGCCATCCCATCCCCTTGCAGACGTTGCAAGATAAACCCTTCGCCTCCAAAAAAACCTGCTCCAATCTTTTTAGTGAACGCAATACTTACCGACGTCCCAAGTGCTGCGCATAAAAACGCACCCTTTTCACAGATAATCTCGCCCCCCAATTCTGAAAGCTGAAGCGGCACGATCTTCCCAGGATAAGGTGCAGCAAACGCCACGCGCCGCTTTCCCGCAGAACCCTTGTGCGTGAAATGCGTCATAAACAAGGACTCCCCCGTGAATACACGTTTTCCTATATTCACCAGCGCTCCAAAAAAGCCGCTGCTAGGCTGAGAGCCATCTCCCATCTTCGATTCAAACTCGATATTCTCCTCCAGGTAACACATACCCCCCGCCTCAGCGATAACAGTCTCCCCTGGATCTAGTTCCACCTCAACCAACTGCATATCATCCCCAAAAATCTCGTAGTCGATCTCATGGGATCGCACCCTCGGCGGCACATCTCCAAACCCAGAGCTAAGACGAGGAGGCAACGGCGGCGGCGAGTTACGCGACACAGTGAACAACTGCGGCAACACCTCTCTCGCAGGAGTCCATTCCACGAGCCCCTCACTCCAGACAAGCGTTTGCGGCAAAATTACCCCCTGCTCAACAAGCGACGGCAATGTTTCTTCATTAGCCGAGGCCTTCTCAGCCCCGCTTATCGCATAAAACCAAGTTTTCATAATTTGAACTCCGGATCAGTTACAGCATTCGACCACCGTTTGGTGACGCTCATCATGTAAACTTTGTCTCGGGTTAATAAACAATAAAGGCGGCGCACCAAAACCCTCGGCACGCCGCCTTTTCCTTCAAAAATCCTACTTCGCAATCGGCCCATTCGGCCCCTGTCCGGGTTGCCATTTCTGGACCGGCCCATCCACTCCGTCCTTTGGCAGTTCTTTTGAAAATTGATCCTCATCCTTCAACTCTGCACGAAGACGAGCCAACTCACTCTTGAGTTTCACAACCATTTCCGCCGCCTCGGGGGCAGCATAGATATTCCGCAATTCGTTCGGATCATTGACCAAATCGAACATCTCCCACGCATCCTGCTTCCAGTAATAAATAAGCTTATGCGTCTGCGTCCGGACACCGTAATGCGCTCTGGTATTGTGATGCCCTGGATCGTGATAGTACCGGTAGTACATCGACTGCCTCCAGTCAGATGGCTTTTCCCCGCGCATCACCCGAATCAGTGAGCGTCCCTGCATATCAGCCGGCACAGGGAGCCCAGCAGCCTCCAAAAAGGTCGGCGCGTAGTCCGTGTTCAGTGCAAACAAATCAGTCACCAATCCCGGTTTGATCACCCCTGGCCAAGATGCCAACAGCGGGATTCTGAGCGACGGCTCGTACATGAACCGCTTGTCGAACATCCCGTGGTCGCCCAAATAAAACCCGTTGTCCGTTGTATAAATCACCAACGTATTTTCGGCCAACCCCTCCGACTGAAGCCACTCGCGCAAACGCCCAATCTGATCATCCATCCCCTGCACGCAGGCTAGGTAATCCCGCATATACTTTTGATACTTCCAGTGAAACAACGCCTCCCCAGTCAGGGTCTTCTTTACTCCATCCTCTTCGATCTCCACCTCCGTCGGTGTTTCTGATAACCACTTCCGCTTCGCCTTCTCGTCCAACCCGTCCGGTGGCGTAAGCTTCAAATCCTTCCGGTTTAAATCACGCCTCACCGTCTGCTTGTTCTCAGGAAGCGCAGTCGGTCTCGTCGCATAATCGTCCTCCAACGTTTCCGGCTCAGGAATCGTCATCTTCGCAAACTTCGCTGCATTTACCGGATCAGGTTCCCACTCGCGATGCGGCGCCTTGTGATGCAGCATCATAAAGAATGGCTTATCCTTAGGCCGCGACTTGATCGCATCGATTCCGATATCAGTGATGACCTTCGATGCATGCCCAGAATAGACTCGCGCTCCTGCCTCCGTATACAGCACGGGATCCACATACCGCCCCTGACCCGGAAGAATATTCCAATAATCGAATCCGGTTGGATCTGATCCCAAATGCCACTTCCCCACCATCATCGTGTGGTATCCGCCGGCTTGTAACAGTTTCGACACTGTCTGCTGCTGCCCATCGAAAACGTTAAAGACAGGGGTTCCGTTTAGGTGCGAATATTTCCCTGTCAGCAGCGTTGCCCGGCTCGGTGTACAAATCGAGTTGGTCACAAACGCATTTTTGAAACGGACTCCATCCGCTCCAAGACGGTCCAAATTCGGAGTCTGATTCACCTTGGATCCGTACGCCGACAACGAATGCGACGCGTGATCGTCCGTCATTATAAAAAGGATGTTTGGCCGGGACTGCGCCTTGGATGCATCCGCCGCATAGGCAATGGACCCGCAAACAAACAAAAACAGACTAAGAGATGAAGCAATCTTCATGAATGAAACTGGGGATTAATGATTTAGGCAACTCAGGGGAACCGTCACACCTCGCTACCGAACACACTCTAATCGGAAAAATGGCAATTCATCGTTCGCTAGGGAGGTTCGATACGAAAACGAACAAATCTACCCACTAACCGCTCCCTCATTCCTGCACAAAACGGACCATTTTTAGCACAAACCGGCCACACCAATTCCACCCACCAATCGGAGGGTACATAGCACAAAACTATCACAATCGAGCACTTCAAAACTCGTGGTCGCGGGTTTCCGCTTTAGTGAATACAACCCGGCAATATCTGACATCGAACGCACCGATATTTGAAATCACCAAGCGAAACGCATCCAAATTTGGCTCCAACATCTAATAGGCGCAGAATTACCACTGCGAATGAGTCGTTTCATGCAAATACACCGCCGCGCCTTGTAACGCTCATTGTGTGTTTCCTAAGAATCTCGCTTACCCACCCGCAGGATCGAGCTGGCGCCCTTTGTTTGATTCCGTATCGGAATACTCCGGCGAACGACAACCAAAAGCGCGGCACTCATACTGCTAAATCCAACTCAACACAACGACCCGCTTCGTTACCGTCTGAATTTCGGGATCTTGCGATCCCATTTCGCCCACTTTCCCCCTAAGAACCACCTCTGTCTGGTGTCGTTCATTACAGAGAACACTTCGGCTTTACCGCAAACAAGTAATCCAGCGTTCAATTCGCCTCTCCCCCATTGATCCATGAACAACCAAGTGACCCTCTGGCCCTGGCTCTCGCTTTTCCTTATCCCAGCCGTCTTGAGTCATGCCGCTGAGACCGAACGCTCACTCGACTTCGTCAACGACGTCTCCCCCATCATCACAAAAGAAAGTTGCAACACCGGCGCCTGCCACGCCAAAGCGGGCAACGGCCAAAATGGGTTCAAACTTTCCGTACTCGGCTTTGAACCTCAGGAAGATTACGAACACATCGTCAAAGAAGGACGGGGTCGGCGTGTCTTTGCTGCCGCTCCGGAAGAAAGTTTACTTCTCCTCAAAGGGGCGAACATCGTTCCCCACGGCGGGGGAAAAAAACTCGACCCGAACTCCGAAAACTATCGAGTCATCCTGAACTGGCTTCGACAAGGCGCAGTTTATCAACGGGAAAATGCACCCGTCCTGCAATCCATCGAAGTCACGCCAAGCCGTAATTCGATGAAAGTTCGAACCGAGCAACAGCTCAAAGTTCGCGCCCTCTACTCCGACGGCAGCACACGCGATGTGACCTCACTTGCGCTCTATGAACCGAACGACAAAAGCATGGCGGAGAGCGACGAAGCTGGACTGGTTAAAATTTTGGATATTCCCGGAAACGTTGCCATCATGGTCCGGTATCAAGGCAAATCCGGAGTCTACAGCGCTTCAATTCCTCTCGGAGCTCCGGTCGAAAATCTCCCGCCAACTCGCAATTTCATCGATCAATTTGTCTTCTCAAACCTTAAGCTCATTGGAGTCCCGCCTTCTCCGGTTTGCGACGATCCTACTTTCCTACGTCGAGTCACACTCGATATCGCAGGTCGATTACCCACCACCGAGGAAGCGAACAATTTTCTAACCAGCAAAGCTCCGGACAAACGGGATCGTCTCATTGACTCCCTGCTCGACACTCCCGACTACGCCGATTACTTCGCGAATAAATGGTCCGCGTTATTAAAGAACAAACGCGACGAAGCCACCGACATCACCGCCAACTTTGCATTTCATTCCTGGGTACGAGACAGTCTTCTTGCAAACAAACCGTATGATCAAATCGTTCGCCAGATATTAGGCGCAACAGGAAACGTAATCGAGAACCCGCCGGTCGCCTGGTACAAACGAGTCAAGGAACCCCAACAACAGCTTGAGGATATTGCCCAGCTGTTTCTCGGCGTGCGCATGCAATGTGTGCAATGCCACCATCATCCTTTCGAGAAATGGAGCCAGGCCGATTACTACAGTCTCGCCGCATTTTTCAGTAGAGTCGGGCGCAAAACAACCGCAACTCCCGGCGAAGACATCATCTACCACAAACGCGGATTGGCTCAGGCCGAAAACAAGAAGACTCGCTTGCAGATAAAACCCGCGGGCCTCGGAGGGCCAACACTCGAGATTCCGGCTTCCGAAGATCCCCGACTCCAACTCGCGGACTGGATGAGCAACAAAGCAAATCCGTTCTTTGCCAAAGCGCTCGTGAACCGTTACTGGAAACACTTCTTCAAACGCGCTCTCGTCGAACCCGAAGACGACATGAGGGACACAAATCCTCCGACAAATCCGGAGTTATTGGACGCCTTAGCGAACGCCTTTATTGAAAGCGGCTACGACCTGAAGGCCCTCATTCGAGTCATTGCACATTCTCAGACCTACCAGCTCAGCGCGATGCCGAACCAGTTCAACGCAATCGATCGCCAAAACTATTCGCACTACTATCCCAAACATCTGAGCGCTGAAGTCCTTCTGGACGCCGTCGATCAATTCACAGGAAGCCGAACCGATTTCCCGGATCTTCCAAATGGAGTTCGAGCCATCGCTTTGCCGGACAACAGCTACAATCGAACCTCAACTTTTCTTAAAGTATTCGGTCGTCCGGAAGGAGCCAGTGCGTGTGAGTGTGAGCGAAGCCAATCATCTACGTTAGCTCAAAGCCTACACCTGATGAACGGACCGGACGTCAGACAAAAACTAGCCGCTAATGCAGGGCTTGCAGAGACGCTTGCAAAAAGCTCCAAGCCCGTTTCAGAAAACATTCGAGCCCTCTATCTGACAGCCTTCGCGCGTGAACCTCGCGCAGAAGAATCTCAGATCGCACAGGCTCATTTGGAAAAACCCCGGAGTGACGCAACGGGCGCCCCGCTGGATCCACTCCGCTCCAAACGCCAAGGCTACGAGGACCTGCTCTGGTCCCTCATGAACACAAAGGAATTCCTTTATAACCACTAGCCTCTCATGTCCCTCCGCTTCACCACATGCGGGCTTCTTACTGCAGGATCATTGGTGCTATCGCCGACTCTGCATGCTCAGGACGTTGTGCTACCGGCGCCTCGGTTACTCACAATTCTTCCCATGGGCGGACAAATCGGCACCTCGTTCGATGCCACCATTTCCGGCAACTATATCGAAGACGCTTACGCCCTTTTGTTTTCTCAATCGGGCGTCGTCGCAAAACCAAAACTCGGCACGGATGGAAAACCCGTACTAAATAAATTCACGGTTAGCATCAGCCCCGAAACACCCGTTGGAATATACGAAGCTCGAGTCGCATCTCGTCTAGGAGTATCCAGTTCACGCGCCTTCTCCGTGGGCAAAGTCCCCGAGATTACTAGGGACAAACCCAATACAACTTTGGCAACCGCTCTCGAATTGCCAATCAACTCGGTCTGCAACGCAGTTCTCACCAAGAAATCCATCGATTACTACACCATCAGAGCCAACGCCGGAACGAGACTTGCGATCGATTGCGCGGCAACCGGAATCGATTCAAAGCTCACCCCTGTTCTTATTGTCGCGGATCAAAATGGAAAGGATCTTGCAGTCAACCGCTCCAGCGGATTTCTCGATTTCACCGTCCCAGCGGAAGGAACGTATGTACTCAAAACACACAGTCTCACTTTCCAAGGTGGTCCTGAACAATTCTATCGGCTCGCGGTATCTGAGATTTCGGCAGACGCGCCAATTCCACGCCAACCTTGCACGCGTAAAGTCAGCTCCTTTTCTTGGAATCCCGAAGACAAACAAACCCTTCCAGCCATAGACGAGGTCGAAGCTTCCACCGAAAAAACAGCACCTCAACCAATCACACTCCCATGCCAGATTAATGGTAGCTTCGCCCAAGCTACCGACGTGGACACCTACCAGTTTGAAGCGAAAAAGGGCGAGATATGGTGGATCGAAGTCGTCTCGGAAAGGTTGGGACTTCCAACCGATCCTTTCGTGTTGATCCAAAGAGTAAAAAAAACGGGCTCAAAAGAAGAACTGATCGACGTTCTGGAGCTAAACGATATTCCAGCCGCAATCCCCCCATCGACCAATACCGGCAATGGATATATCGGACCACCATACGATGCAGGTTCCTCCGACATCTTGGGAAAACTCGAGATTAAGGAGGATGGAATATTCCGGCTACAAATCAGGGACCTTTTAGGCGGCACTCGAAGCGACCCTGCAAATATCTACAAACTCATAATTCGGAAAGCGGCCCCGGACTTTTCACTTGTCGCCTGGCCCATGCACATGGATCTCCGTAATCAGGATCGCTCTGTAGTTCCAAAGCCCATCGCCCTCCGAACCGGCAACACAATGGCTTTTGAAGTCACAGCCCTCCGCAAAGACGGATTTGATGGTGCTATTGAGTTAGGAGTCGAAAACCTTCCGCCAGGTATCTCTGCATCGGCTATTAAAATTCCGGCCGGAAAATCCGTTGGAACACTTTTAATCACTGCAAGTGCGGAGGCGAAGCGCACCCTCGGAACAGCATCTATTTTCGGTCGCGCACTTATTAATAACACCGAAATTCGTCACTCCTGCCGCCTCGCATCCGTCATTTGGCCGATTCGTGACGGTGCCCGTGAAACCCCAAGTACGAGACTTGTAGACGACGCGCTCATCTCGGTAGGAGGTGCAGAGGATGCGGCCGTCAGCATCGCGCCGGCCGAAGACAAAGTCTGGGAAGCAAAGGTCGGCTCGCAGTTAACCATTCCCCTAAAAGTGATCTGGCGGGGTGAATTTACCGGCGCTTTTAAAATGAAACCCTTCGCCTCATCACTCCTCACCGGATCGGAACTGAACGTACCTCTCAAGGCCGAAGCCGTTAATGCTGTGCTGGATTTAGCTGCGATGAAAACGGCTCCTGGTGACTATACCCTCGCCTATTTCGGAAGCGCCGTGAGCAAACATCGACACAATCCAGAAAGCGCGAAACTCGCCGAACAAGCGGACAAAACTGCAGAAGAAGCGCTCCGACTAGCCACAGCATCGGCAAAAGAGCTCGCAGAAGCCGCACAAACGGCTCCCCCAGAAACCAAAGCGGAGGCCGAAAAAACCGCACAAACCGCAATCCAAACGCAGAAGGATGCAGAAGCCATCAAACTTCAAACCGCCAAAGGTCTGAAGTCCGCCAACGAAGCAGCCCTGCCCAAAGACATAGCGGATATCGTAGTTACCGAACCCATTCGTATTTCCATCAAACCCGCCGATTCAAAATGAGCCCCATGAAAAAAACTCAGCGCTCACTAGCAACGTGGAAAATAGCAGTTGCTGTCACGACGGCCGGCCTTGCCGGAACAGCAGTATACGCGGGTGTGAACGACCTGACACAGCTCGATTTTTACAGGGATGTTTATCCATTCTTAAAAACCAACTGCATCTCCTGTCACAACCAAACAACCAGCAAGGCACATCTGAACATGGAGACGCCTGAGCTCATGAAAAAGGGCGGCGATTCCGGGCCCGGCCTCATTCCAGGTAAGGGTTCGGAAAGTCCCATCTTCCTTTCAGCGGCCCATAAAGGGGATGGCGAAATCATGCCCCCGAAAGGGAACAAACAAGGAGCGAAGAACTTTACTCCCATTGAGCTCGCCATACTTCAAACTTGGATTGATCAAGGCGCCAAACCATCAGTGAAACCGGTCCGCCAGATCACGCTCAAGCCCATTCCTCAACCGATTCATCCGATCTATACTGTCGCACTTACCAAAGACAGTCGCCTCGCAGCCTGCGGCAGGGCCAATCAGGTTTTCATCTATGACCTCGCAACCCGACAACTTCTGTCCCGCTTAAGCGACGACTCACTTTCCAAAAAAGACACAGCGCAACGGGACATCTCAGCCCACACATCGATGGTTCATTCGGTCGCGTTCAGCCCGGATGGCGAAAGGATGGCCACAGGCAGCTTCCGCGAAGTCAAAATCTGGCGTCAGGAGATTGGTAAAATTTCTGCCAGAAAACCGAGCCCCGAGCTTGGCGTAACTCTCTCCGCGTTGAGCACCGATGGAAAACAGATGGTCAGCACCGACACATCTGGCTCCATCCACCTCGTGAACACCGCCTCCGGCGCCATACTCAAAACTATCGCCAGCCTTGAAACTGGCCTTGTAAAATCGATCAGCCTTTCTCACGACTCCACAAAAGTTGCCACACTCAGTGAATCAGGCATTTTGAGTGTCTGGAATCTACAGGACGGCACCCGACTCGCCCTGCAAGACGGCCTTGCCGGAATCACAACACTAAACTGGAATCTCGATGCCAAGGCCCTCATCACCGGCGGAGACGACAAGATCGTTCGGATTTGGAATCTGCCCGAGATCGGGAAAGTAGAGTTTGAAGCACCAAAAGAACTCAGGGGCGCAACTGGTGCGATCGCCGCGATCGCCGGAATTACTCCGGATCGTCTGTTAATTGGCAGCCGGGATGGCAAGGTCCGCCTCTGGAGCATTTCCGAATCACGTCAGGTGCGCGAGTTTCCGATTACCGACGTGATATCGCTTGGCGTCTCTCGCGACGGCAAACAATTTGCCTCGGGCTCAGGTGATGGATTCGTACGTGTTTGGGAGATCGAAACCGGGAAGAAACTTGCCGAATTACGCGCAGACCTAGAAACCAACAAACAAATTGCTGGGTTAGAATGGAAACAGGGAGCCCAGGGAGTCGAACTGGCATTTCAAACCAAGATGCTGAACCGGACCGAGGCCCAAAACAAAGCCTTGGATGAACTCCTCAAAAAGTCTCACGAAGCGATAGCCTCAGCCACAAAAGCACTTCCGGAAAAACAGAAAGCACTCGAGGCCGCGACGAAAACAAAAGAAACCGCCCAAGCTGCACTCACCGCCTTGACGGCAACAGCTCCTGCACAAACCGACGGCACCGCCCCAAAAGCTGATCCCTCTTTAGAAAAACAACTCAAGGAAGCGCAGGACAAACTAGCCGCCGCGGAGAAGGCAGAAAATATGGCGCAGGCAGCCGCAGATGCCTCAGCAGATCACATCAAGGATGCTGAAGCTGAGATCCAACATATCACACAGGCCAAAGCCAAAAATGACGAAGAGATTACCACCCTTAAGGCGACTGTTGAATCTGCTAAAAATGCCCAGTCCAAAGCGGCCGCTGATCTTGGCACGTTAAAGGCATCCTTAGCCAAAACAAACCGCCGCCCGCTAAGTGTATCCTTTTCCCAGGATGCTCAAACCATCGCCGCCGCCTTTGACGACGGTAATCTTGACTGCTGGGCCATCGGCTCAGCCATACCCGTCACACGTCTTGCCGGAGACGGCAAAATCACAGGCGCTTCTGTCACCATAACACCGGACGGCTCGCTAATACGCGCGACCCCCGAAGGCGCCATATCAAGCCTAAACACGGCCTCTCGTTGGGTGCTAGAACGAGTATTAGTCTCCGGAAAAGACGGCATCACTTTTGCAGATCGCATCAACGCCGTTCGGTTCAGCCCGGACGGGAAATCACTAGCAATCGGAGGGGGAGAACCATCGAGGTCCGGAGACATCAGTCTGTTGGATATCGAAACAGGAAAAGTCACCAAAACATGGACAGGACTCCACGCCGATGCAGTGCTCAGCCTCGATTTCTCTCCCGACGGAAGTAAACTTGCCTCAGGTGGTGCCGATCGTCTCGCAAAGGTCACCGATATCGCCACCGGCAAACAAACAGCAGTTCTGGAAGGACACACACACCATGTGCTGGGTGTCTCTTTCCGCGTCGATGGGCGTGTTTTAGCTAGTTCCGGAGGCGATGGGGTCGTTCTGGTTTGGGATGCAATCGCAGGTGAACGCATCAAGAAAATCCAGGGCTGGAACAAGGAGGTCACATCCATCCAATTCATCGGAGCCACCAACCAACTGGTCACGTCTTCCGGCGATAATCTCGTGAAAATCGTGACAGAGGAAGGTGCCGAGGTTCGTGTCATTCCAAACCTGCCAGACTTTATGCAAGCGGCAGCCACTTCTCCCAATTCAGCCGTTATCGTTGCTGGCGGAGAAGATAGTGTCCTCCGTGTTTGGGACGGCACCAATGGCAAAGAACTCGTCAGCTTTAAGTCTAAATAGAAATGCACACCTCAGCGCATTGTCACAAATAGTCTCCCTGTCTCACAACTCTCCTAACGCTTATGTCCTCTCCATCTGAACACTCCTCGATCTTTTCATGCGCAGGTCCATTGAGTCGCCGTGGATTTATGCAAATCGGGTTAACCGGTTTTGCCAGCCTCGGGTTGCCCGGGCTCATGCGACTTCGCGCAGAGAACGCAACCAAACCCGATGGGCAGAAAACGGCGATCATCATGGTGTGGCTGCCGGGCGGACAGTCTCACATAGACACATACGACCCCAAGCCCGACATCGGCAGTGAATACCGGGGACCGTTCAAAACAATCTCTACTAATGTCCCAGGAATGCAGCTGACGGAGCTCCTCCCATTCCAGGCCAAGATTGCAGATAAATTCACCATCCTGCGTTCCATGAATCAGCGTGCCGGAGGGCATCCGGCCGGCTCGATGCAAATGCTTTCCGGGGACTCCGATGAACGAGACAAACCGAAACCACGTTTACCAGACTGGATGTCCGTCGCGAACTTCATGCGTTCCAAGGAGGGCAAAAGAAGCAATCCGCTTCCAAACTACATCGGAGTGAACCCGCCTCTCGAGTACAACGGCCCTGCATACTTGGGAGACGGGTATTCTCCATTCTCAGTGATGGATGACCCCAACCGTCCAAATTTCGAAGTGCCTAATATCGGTCTCTCCAACGCCGGAGATGCCGCACGACTAAGTGACCGCGTAGCGTTACGAAAAAGCCTCGATACTCTCGAACGCAAATTTGATGTGGAAGGCGAGCTCGGTGCGCTCGATCAATTTGAAACCCAAGCTATGACGCTGCTCACGAATCCTCGCACCCGTGACGCGTTCGATTTGAGTAAGGAAGACCCCAAAATCCGCGATCGATACGGTCGCAATCGCTGGGGACAGCAACTCCTCCTGGCTCGTCGCCTCGTCGAATCTGGAGTCGACATTATCACAAGCAGCCTCAGCGGCACGCTCTGTGGACGCGTTGGAAACTGGGATGATCACGCGGTAAACCATCACATCTTCGATGCACTCAGGTTCCGGATGAAGGCTTACGATCAGGCGGTCTCCGCATTGATCGAAGACATCTACGCGCGTGGCTTAAATAAACGGGTTCTGGTTGTCGTAACCGGCGAATTCGGACGAACACCAAAAATCGAATATAGCAGAAGCACTGGGGCTGGAGACGCAAGCGCAGCAGCGGGTGTGATCCAACCAGGGCGGGACCATTGGCCAAGGGCATTTTCCAATATCTGGGCCGGCGGCGGAATTCAGACCGGCGGAATTATAGGAGCTACCGATAAACGCGGTGAGGATGTGACGGAACGTGCATGCGGGCCCGGCGACTTCCTCGCAACGATTTACCACCACCTCGGAATTGACTCCAAATTTACCATCAACGACTTCAATGGCCGTCCCACGGCTCTAGTGAACGATGGCAAGCCGATCGCCGAACTTATGGGTTCGAGTGCATAGGAGGCACCGGTCCAGCATACGCTGCGGTCAAACAGCCGCAGAGCCCAAACCATCCCCGCAGATTTCCGCCCGTTCTGACTCGCGGATCGCGCGCAATAATGCCCCCCGCATTTACCTGCGGGGAGCGTAAACACGGTAGCGCGCCGCTCCACCGTTTCGCGGATGGATACACAGGAAAAGCCCCCAACGTCCGGCTTGCTGCACAGTGGTAATAGTTCGGTTTAAAGGGCAGGGCGAAATCGCTCCTTTATGAATCCCGCAAATGAGTGAATTGCAGGTTAACCCTTGCCCAGATGACGACACACCCAAAAGGGGATCAAAGAAGGCACCTGGCTTCTCAATTCGTGAAGTAACGCGATCCATCTTTTCAGTATTTGGACTGTAATGCTCCCTGATATTCACGGAACGGACAGCTCGTCTGGAATGATCACGCTCATTAACCTAAATGCCCGGCCCATTACCGCTGACATACAGAAACCCACGAAAACGATCCCATGAAGGCGGAAGCCGGGATGTAAACCTGAGAAGCATTGGCAGCATAAACCCGTTCCATAAGATCCATCTCCAGACTCCGGAATCGCACCATGACCTCCACGAAATCATTGAGTCGAACGCTACTGGTAACCTCTCTTTTCACCCGCCTCGTAGCCGCGCAGACATCCATCACGCCACCGACCCCTGACCCTTGGCAAACGGTCACCGCTGCCATAGAAGCCTCGCAGCCCCAGTTTCCAAACGGGCTCACGTTGGAAGTGATGACTCCTGCGGGCGTAGTCTTCTCACACAACTACGGCAATTTCCCCAACTCAAGACGTGCGACCATTGCATCGGCCTCAAAGTGGATCACGGCCACGGTGCTCCTGCGGATAGTGGAGCACGGAGACCTGTCCCTCGACACGCAAACCAAATCACTCCTCGTAGACCGCACGGGTCAGCCGTGGTCCGGCAATATGGGCGAGATACGCCTGCAGCATCTGCTGAGTTTCACTGCGGGAACCAGCTCCGATTCGGAGCCTTCGACGGACAAAAAGATCACCCTGGAGGAGGCGGTCCTACGGATTTATGACGACCAATCACCCACGGCCTCGCCTCCGGGTTCCTACTTCTATTATGGGGGAGTGACCCATATGCGCATCGCAGCCCGAATGGCTGAATGCGCCACCGGCCTGAGTTGGAGCAAACTATTCGACAAGTATTTCCGCATACCGCTCGACTGGAGCACTGAGAGCACCTACGGCGGCGCTGGCAACCCAAGCAACCCCAGTCCTGCAATAGGCTTGGTATGCACCGGGCGTGAATACACGCGCTTTTTGATGATGCAATTGAGGTCCGGCATGGATGGCAGGACGCGCTTTCTGGATCCCTCGAATATCGCCGCACAGCATGCCGATGCATTTGGCCCATCAACCCCTATTGCCCACAGTGCCTATGCCTTTCTTGGAAAAAAATACCATTACGGCTTGGGAAACTGGCTCGAAACCGAGAACGGGCAGGCGCCAACCCCCAACAACCCTGTCAATCGTTGGTCGAGCACTGGCAAATTCGGCTGGGCTCCGTGGATCGCCGCCGACGGCAAATACGCGGCCATTATCATGACCCAGCAGACCGATACGCCAACAGCCTTTGTGCCTTCCGAGAATCTGAAGGGAAAATTGGATCCGCTTATTCGCCAGGCACTCGAGAGCAATCCGCACCCCATACGGCTCGTGCCATAGTCATCATCGCCGTATCCATGGCGACATCACTCTTCGCAGCCACGATGCATCAGCGTAAGCTTGCCCAGAGCCCATAGTCTAAGTGTCCTCATTTTACCCCTATGCACCCCCACTCCTTCTCTACGTGTCTTGTTCTAGGTTCCCTGTCCCTTGCCTCATTGCTACAGGCCGATGTCACTCCGCATGCCCTCTTTTGCGACCACGCGGTATTGCAACGCGAAATGCCTGTTCCTGTTTGGGGGAAAGCCGCTCCCGGTGAGCGAGTAAGCGTTCAGCTTTCCGGAAACTCTCCTCAGGCAACAACGGCGGGCGCCGATGGCCGATGGTCTGTCCGCTTGCCTGCTCAGCCCGCCGGAGGCCCGTTTAATCTCGTAATCGAAGGCAATAATCGCATCGAACTACAGGACGTCTGGTTTGGAGAAGTCTGGATTTGCAGCGGACAATCCAACATGGAACGCCAACTCGGGCCGCGCCCCCCTCAAAAGCCTCTCGAGAATTGGGTGAATGAAGCGGCTTCAGCGAACTATCCAAAGATCCGTCATTTTGCAGTTGCCCGAACTCCTGCTTCCTCACCCAAAGAAGATACTGCCGGTCGTTGGGATGTGTGTTCGCCCCAGACCGTTCCCGAGTTCACTGCTGTAGGGTACTATTTCGGACGCGACCTTCATCAAAAACTCCAAGTGCCCATCGGCCTGATTCATTCGTCGTGGGGCGGAACGCCCGCAGAAGCGTGGATGGGACAGGACATCCTCTCCTCGGAGTTTCCTGAAGTTCTCGCGGAACATGAGACGAACCTCAAACGATACCCTGAGCAATTGGCGAAATATAAAGCGGAAGAGCCCGCGCTCTTGAAAAAGTGGGAGGAGGCCTGCGCTGCCGCGACAGCCGCAGGAAACCCAATGCCCCGCAAACCCGCTGCACCAAAGGATCCGGGAAGCGACCAAAAGCGTCCGAGTGCGTTGCACCAAGGCATGATTGCACCGCTTCAGCCTTACGGCATTCGCGGGGTCATCTGGTATCAGGGTGAGGGAAATGCAGGACGCGCGTCCGCTTATCGCACGATCTTCCCCGGGTTGATCCGCAACTGGCGCAAACAATGGGCTCAAGGTGAGTTTCCATTTTTGTTTGTTCAAATTGCACCGCATCAAGGGATGCCACCGGAAATTCGCGACGCTCAGTTTGCGACCTGGCGGAGTACACCGAACACTTCTATGGTAGTGACCACGGATATCGGAGACGCCACGGACATACACCCGACTCGTAAAGAACCAGTGGGTGCGAGACTGGCTCTGGCAGCTCGAGCTCTCGCTTACGGCGAAGCAATCGAATACTCAGGACCTCGATTTACTGGGATGAATATCGAACACGGTAAGGCCGTTGTTCGATTCGATCACGTGGGCAGCGGATTGTTCGCAAAAGACGGCGCGCTACGCGGATTTACGATTTCCGGAGATGGAAAAACCTTCGAGTCCGCCAAAGCTGAAATTGTCGGAGACACGGTCTTGGTCTCCTCGGAAAGCGTCCCCACACCTGTCGCGGTGCGGTATGCGTGGTCAAACGTGCCCGATGTGAACTTGTTCAACAAAGAGGGGTTGCCAGCCTCCCCCTTTCGCTCTGACGATCCGGCTCCGGCGGAGAAGTAAGCCTCACAGTTATCATGCTAGGAGCTCGGGGGGCCTGCAACCGAACCTCAATGGGTGCTCCCTTCATCCTGGACAAAGCAAAGCCACCAAACGCGTCAACCCCGGGGTCACATCGCCTCTTCGCCTCTTCGCCTCTTCGCCTCTTCGCCTCTTCGCCTCTTCGCCTCTACTGCAGCGCCTGCGAAATCCGACTCGCAGCCTCGATCACTGCAGGAGCGTGCCCTAACTCCGCGGCCTTATCCAATCGCGGAGCCGGTGAAGTAATCCACACCGAGGCGCACACCCGGCCCTCCGCATTCCAGATGGGCGCCCCCAAACAGTGGAGTCCTTCCAAAGTCTCCCCTAAATCCATAGCGTATCCTTTCTTTTTCACTGCTTGGAGCTCTCGATGAAACTCCTCTTTCGAAGTTATGGTGTGCTTCGTGAGAGCGGTCAGGGACATCTCTTTCAGGGTCCGGCGCAGTTCATCTTCCGGTAACCACGCAAGCATCGCTTTACCCGGTGCACCCGCGTGCAACGGTCCTCGAGCTCCAGCCTCCACGTAAAATTTGAAAAGATGGAGACCTATCACGCGCTCTAAAACCACACACTCCAACCCCGCGCGAATCCCAATGTGAGCCGCCTCACCGGTCATATCCCGCAGCCAGCACAGCGTCGGCCACGCGATTTGTCCAAGACTGCGTTCTTCCTTCTTAGGCTGCGCAAGCATCAGCATTTTCTGGGAAAGAACAAAGCGCCCACCGCTCAAATCACGCTCTATATACCCGTGAACCATCAACGCTTTGGTCAGCCGAAAAACCAAGTTCGCTGAAAATCCGAGCGCACTCCGGATCTGCGCTGCTGTCACCCCTTCCGATTGCGCACTGATATACTCCAGAAGCGCCAGCGCCCGATCCAGCGCGGGCGTCTGAACCCCTGAATCACGCACGGCAAAGCCTTCTTTCACGCCACCTTCCTCATTATCATTCACCTCTCCGCCACCATCAGATTCGCCCTTCAATTCGGAGCCTGATTTCGAATCGGACGAAGTCTGGAAAAGAGAATTCTTCCGCTTCGCCCCATCACCTCCTGTAGACATATACCCCGTTTTAATAGCCATAAAGTTTCTGGGCTCTCGCCCGATAATGGTCGCGATTATACTGTTTCCAGTCCGATCAGTCGACCCGTGCTCGAGCCAAAGCTTTCTGATTCAAGGCCGAACCTCTGCAGCATCGATACAAACAAATTGCTCAGCGGCGCGTTGGCATCCCGAGGGAAGACCAGATGCTGCCCATGCTTAAATCCGCCCCCTGCGAGCAGGATCGGTAAATTCGAATTATCGTGGGTATTCGCGTCTCCCATATTGCTTCCATACAACACCATCGTGTGATCCAGGAGCCTTTGCCCCTGCTCTTCCTTCGCAGCCAGTTCTGAGAACAATCTCCGCAAAAGCCCCATCTGCTGATAATCCGCATCCTCGAGCTGTTTCACCTTTTCTGCCGCCTGACCATGGTGACTCAAGTTGTGGTATCCGTCGGTGGTACTTTGGTTTTGATGCAAATCAAACACTGGCGTCGCAAAAGCGTCCACCATCAGGGTTACAATCCGGGTGGAATCCGACTCAAATGCCAATCGCGACATCGCGAGCAGGAGCTCGAACTTTTCAAAAAAGCGTTTCTTGTCCTTCACATCAGGAGGCTCACTCTCGGTTGTCCAAGGCTTGGACTGAAGCTCCCACTCCCGCGCCGTATTCAACCGCTCCTCAACCTCCCGTATCGAAGTAAAATATTGTTCCATTCTCTCTTTGTCGTCCTGACCCAAAGACCGACTGAAACTCTTAGCCTGTAAGAGCAGCGTATCCAAAATGCTGCCTCGTTCCTCCAACCGGTGGAGTTGTGAAGCCACCTCTTGTGGGTTGCCCTGTAGAAACATCTTCCGGAAGATCGCTAACGCACTGTCCTCCGCGGGAAGCAGCACACCATCCCGAGTCCATGACAGACTCCTGTTTGCCTTGTCGATATTCACACCAAGGTTGAGCGACGCAAACCGTGTCACCTGCCCCACTTTTTCGGCCACAAACTGATCGAGCGAGATCTGGTTGCGAAAACCGCTTTTCGTTGGCCCACGCGCCGCAGTCAGAAAACAGTTTTCCGTACTGTGCCCACCAACAACTCCCGGATGCGAAAGTCCGCTCACCACGGTGAAGTCCTTCCGATATTCCGAAAGTTCCTTCAGATACGGCGACAGCTCGTAATCCGAACCCTTTGCCGTCGGGAAGAACAGTTTTGGAAGCACACCGAGATTATTCGATATAAGCAGCATTCTGCGCGGTACCGAAACCTGGGGAGCACGCCCGAACACCGGGCTCATACATTCCAAAAGCGGGAGCGCCAAAGTCACGCCAACACCTCTCAAAAAGGAGCGGCGTCCAAGCATCGGAATCGATCGAGAAACATGGGGTGAGTTCATAAGAGGGATGGGTTACTCGCAGCCGGGGTTACCAAGGAAAATACGACTCTGAATCAGACCAAACAGGAGATCGGCCACTCGGAATCCGTCCGCCGCACAGGCGTCCAGAATCGTCTCTATTTCCGGGCGATCTGAAAAACGCACCGGTGTGCCTGTGGCATAAATCGTGAACTGCTCCAGTATGTTGCGTCCCAGTTGACGTGGATTCGAAGCGAGTACCGCTTTGAGGTCGTGAATATTCGAAAAGGCCGTTCCGTCCAGAAGCTTCCCGCTGGCATCCACCGGAGCAGAAAGTGTGTATGCGAAATCATGGCCGGCGCGATCAATACCACTCACCTTCTGCCCCTCCTCCAACCCCCGGTACTGGGTTCGCCAACTCCCGAGAATATCAAAGTTCTCCAATGCCAAGCCGACAGGATCAAACCTCGCGTGACACGCTGCGCACGACTTGTTCTTGGTGTGCTGTTCCAGAACATCGCGGATAGTCTTGGCGCCTCGGATATCAGGCTCCACGGCCGGTACACTCGGTGGCGGAGTAGGTGGCGGCTGACCAATGAGCCGCTCCATTACCCACGCTCCCCGCACCACCGGCGAGGTTGTCGTACCGTTCGTGGTCACCTTTAAAACAGAGGCCTGCGTCAGCAAACCGCCAAAAGGGCTCTCCTTTGGAACAGGCACTTTGCGCACTGTCGAACCGGAGAGCGCTGGCAACTTGTAGTGCTGGGCAAGCCGATCGTTGGCATAAATGAAGTCTGCATCAACCAACACCTTCGCCGGTAGATTCTCCCGAATCATAGCGGTGACAAATGCCCGAGTCTCCATTTCCATGCTCTCCACCAAGTAGTCGTCAAACCGGTACTCCGGATAGAGTCGAATATCCGGGTCATCGCGCCTTACATGCCGAAGGTTCAACCAATACGCCGTAAAATTGCGGATAAACCGATCGAATCCCTCTCCAGCAATCAACCGCTCAGCCTCGGAACGAAGCACGGCCTTACGCCTCAACGCGCCGGCCTGAGCCAACCCACTCAGTTTCTCATCTGGACGGGTATTGGTCAAAAAATGCGAGAGTCTGGAGGCCACGGCAAAATGATCCTCCGCTCGCTCCGGTTCTCTCACGTAAAGGAAATGTCCCGAACACAGCACCGCCTTATATCCGGCCAACAGCGCCTCCGAAAAGACATCCCCCTTTTCAAGCCTGCCTAACACGAGCGCCTCGAACATCTGCAGCTCCTCCGCAGGAATTGACTCCCGAACCGCAAGCGCGGCAAACCGACGCAACAGACGTTTGGACTCCATCTTCACATCAGCTGGGACGCTCCCCGGCTGCACCTCGTCGAACAGAACTTTATGCGACAGCGGCGGCCAAACAGCCGGAGCCAATGGCCCCTCCACCTCCAACCATTGAAAAGCAACTCCGGGCTGCCCACCTTCAGGAAAGGTGGGATAACGGTAAGTCGGCGCGCCTCCATTGATATTAAACGTAAGAGGAACCGGCAGTCCCAGCAGACTGTACTCAAACGTCTCGCCGCCTCTCAAAAGTACCGTTGTTTCATAAACCCCGCTCTCGGGCAGAATATCAATGAGCCCGCCCGTGGCCCGCACGTCCCCCGAAACATCAGGCCCTGATGGTTTCCTTGCGCGAAAGGTCATCGGCTGGGGTTTCTCAGCCGGCACAATCTTAAAACCAGCCAATTGCCGGACCGCCCGCGCCGAGAAACGCACCCGGTACTCCCCAGCCACCTTTGCCACAAAACCCTTCGGATATCCGTAATACGGCCAGCTCGCCGAGCGAAACAACGCCAACTCCAACCCCTCGTCTGCATCCAATTTCGCAAGTTCCTCTTTTGGCGTCTTGCCGTCAATATTCACAGCTTCGCCATCCCTCGCAAAAAACATCGCCGCCCGGGTCCCGAAAGTATCCAGAGAGGGAAACAATCGGGTCCCGACCGCCCGATATTGTGCAACTTTCGGTGGCTCCTTCTGCGTTACCATTGCGGCACGCAACGCCATGTCTGCCGCATCTAGGTACGCCTTCAGCTGCACTCGCGACATATCCAATGTCTCGGTCGCCTTATTAAAATGATGCCCTTCACGATCCTCCGGTAACACGTCCCGGATGTCCAGATGCGGCATTTGCAGCAGGTCCCGAAGGTTGTTCTGATACTCATCGCGATTCAACCTGCGCAGAGGCCCTCGTCCTCGAGTCGCGACCTCCTCGCGATCGACCTTCAGTATGGCCCCACTAAGAACGCGAAGCATATCCGCCCGGTCTGCCTCGGGCATGTCCTCTTTCTTGGGCGGCATTTCTCCCTTTTCCATCCGGTCATGGATTCGAATCCATCGCTCTCGCAGAGAACGCTCCTGCAAATCTTGCGGTAATTTGGTGAGATCAAGGCCACCCTTCGCGTTATCCCGCTCGTGACACTCCGTGCAGTGGTTTTCGAGCAACGGAGTCAGCTGCTTGAAGACTCCAGGCGCGGCGTCTTTCGCCGAGACTTGGAGGGCCACACTCTGAACTGCGCAGAACCCCAAAAGGCACCATTCGACTAACGACACACACCAACGAGAGCTCCAACCACTCTGCCGTCCGGCGCACTCGCTTTGGAAAATGGGAGATGTTTTCATATTCTAAGGGGTGGGTTTTATCGAATCACATTCAGAGCCTCGCCGATCCGCTCGCTGTCATAGGAATGTACATTGGTGATCCGCATTTCCTCGAGCCCCGTCCTGGCCTCCACGACCCCCTCGATTTGATCCACCAACTGATCCCGCGTCAGACGCCACACGACTTTTCCTTCACGATCTATTTCAGCCAACAAATCACGCCCCTCCTCTGGCGCCTTCAAGTGGTAATCCCCACACGCCATCAGCAAATGCCCGTTCTCCAGTTCCTGCGTGCCCAGCAGATAACGGCAGGTCAACCCCAGTTCTGACGCACTCCAGGAACGCTCGACAGTGCCGTTCGCCCTCAAGCACATCAATTCGAGACCCGTGGAAGTTGTTACCCACATCGCCCCATCTCGAAGCGGAGTCACCCCAAATGCTTTGCTTGCGTTCGGGGCAGATCGGAGCGACGGCACGAGATCAATGGACTGCAGGATTTTTCCGCTGGTCTCCTCCACTTTCAGCAGTGTCTTTTTCTCATATTGGGCCACCCAAAACGCCGACTCCCCAGACACCGCCCGAATCGTCCGGTAACGGCCATGCACACCCACTTCTTCCAATGCTGGAAGCGCTGTCTCACTCAGCACCTTGCCCGAGCGGTCTATCACTCGGATCTGGCTCACCCCGGAGTCCATCAGCGCAAACCGCCCGCCACCATCCAGCACCACACAACTGTTCGCTTCCACCCCTTTTGCCCCAACGCGCGCCGGATGCGAAAGAACCAATCGCTTTTGCGAATCAAACACCGCGAGCCCACCCCTATGAGCATAGGCGACACCACCATCTGAAAGACGCCACGCCTCGTAGATCCCCGTGTGGCCCTGCTTACTAATGGAATCAGTAACCCGCCCCGCCTTATCCACCTCAATAACCTGATTATCCGCAGCCAATAAAAATCGCTGTTCCGCAAAAACATCAGAAGCGCCCAAATCAGCCACCGCCAAGGTAGCCCACAGGCCTTTCCGCAAAATCTGGGAGAAGATCGCATGCATTTCATAAATCTATATACGCACACACTACCCATTGTTAGACTTTTTTTGCTAGGGGCACCATTTTCCGAACCTACAAAAACTGCCGCCTGGCCCACCCGACCGTAAAACTGAGCTTGATCAGATGAGGATCGTCCTCACGGCGTGTCCCCTCGGGGATGTGTACATTCACGAAGGAGCAATTTCCGGATTTCCTGATTCAAGCGCCCTAAGCAGGTACCGATGCGCCCTAGTCGTCACTTTATGAGAACGGTTCACGTGGCCATCATCTCGAGTAAACAAATTGTCCCGTTCGACCCGATGCCTTTTAATTCAGGAATCAAGCCATCCCAGCCCTCATGAAAGCACAGCTCCCACGCCACGCTACCCGCGTTTATTTCATTCGCCACGGAGAAGTCGAAAGCCGCTACCACCAAATCTTCGGTGGCAGCCAAATCGATATGAACCTCTCCCCGCTCGGACATGAACACGCTCGGGCACTCGCCGACTGGTTCGGAGACAGCGCAATCGACGCCGTTTACACGAGCCCCATGCACAGGGCTCGTCAAACCGCAGCTCCACTCCTCCAAGCACGCAGTATGGAGCCCACAATTCTCGACGACCTTCGTGAAGTCGACTTCGGTGATTGGACCGGATACCGCTGGCACGAAATCCAGGAGCGTTTCGGTGTCGCCGCTTACGACTGGTTAGAAATTATGGAACAAGGCGGTATTCCAAATGGCGAATCTGCCGATGCGCTAAAAGCGAGAGTGCGTCCCTGCGTCCAACGAATCCTGAATGAAAACGCGAACCGCAGCGTCGCGGTCGTATGCCATGGCGGGATCGTACGCGCCATCCTTTCGCTGCTCCTCGAAATCCCGCTGGCGCATATGGCTCATTTCAATGTCGATTACGGCAGCGTGACCGTGGTGGAACTCCAGCCCAACAAAAAACACGCACTCGAAATCGAGCTATTGAACTTCTGCCCGTTCACAGACCGCTCAGGCACTCGTTCGTTTACCAACGAACGAGGCACCCACGCGCTGCCAACCTCAAGTTCCTCGAGTGTGACCGAAAAGGTGCACGTGTAATCGGTCACAAAAACGGTACCCCCGAGTCTTACAGATTTCCACGAGTTCCAGACTCCGATCTCGGAGCGTTTGAGAATCAATCCCCTCGGGCATTAAAAGCACCTTGTGTCCGGGGATTGGCGATTCAACTGCTTTTAACAAGGCCTCCATCTCGTCCAGATCACTTGGACTACAGATCACAAATTTCAGCTGAAAATCGTACGTCTGCAGCCACTGCTTCAACACTGCCGGCTGAAAACGTGTCTCTTCATGACGTTTCACCCAGACCTGATCGATCCGATCTAGTCCCGGCGTTGATCCGGATAACTTCGGGCTAATCGAAGCCAAATCACACACGATTCCATCCGGCGCAATCGTTCCCGCCGTCTCAATCGTGATGTGCCACCCTTCTGCCTTCAATCGCCGGGCTAGCTCCGGAAGTTCAGGCGCAAGCATTGGCTCTCCCCCCGTGAAAACAACGTGTTTCGCCGATTCCAACGCCACTACCGCCGCGAAAACCTCATCTACCGTATAGACTCGACCTTCCGGTTTCCACGACGCGTAGGGTGTATCGCACCATTTACAGCGCAGGTTACATCCAGAAGTCCGAACAAACACCGAAGGCACGCCTGTAAGACTGCCCTCGCCCTGAACCGAATAAAATAATTCCGAAATGAGCATATCGCTACGCCCCCGGCTTTCGTGGCAATGGTGCCGAACTCGCGTACGAAGTCGGATCCTCTACTCCCGCCAACAAAAACGCCTCCCTCCGTTCCACACACGTCCCGCACTCTCCGCAGTGTTGATCCCCGCCAACGTAACACGACCACGTCTTCGAAAAATCCACACCCAACGCCGAGCCCCTCGCGACGATCTGCCCTTTATCCATCGCGATAAACGGACGCAGCAAATTCACCTCCGCATAAGTCCCGAGCCGAATCGCATCCCCCATCGATTGCATAAACGATTCCCGGCAATCCGGGTAAATCGCGTGATCTCCAGCGTGTGCGGCAATCACTAGCCCGGACGCACCACAGCTCTCGGCGAATCCTGCCGCAATCGCCAACAAAATCCCATTTCGAAACGGCACCACCGTCTGCTTCATCGATTCCTCCTCGTAATGCCCCTTTGGAATCTCCCCTCCACTCTTCAACAAAGCAGAATCAAAATGCTCCGCCAAAAATGGCAGCGGCACAATCAAATGCCGAATCCCCAACTTCTCCGCGTGCCACTTCGCTAACGGCAACTCCCGGTCATGATGCTTCGCTCCATAATCGAACGAGAGCGCAGCTGCCACAACGCCTCGTGACGCCGCATCATACAATGCCGTCACGGAATCCATTCCTCCGCTCACCAAAACAACTACAGATCCCGCCTGATTCATTTACGTCGACTCGCCTTGGATTTTGATGCCTTGGCCTTCGCCTCGTGCGAGGCCTCAACGCTCACTTGGATTCCTCCCCGCGAAGCAAACTCCCCCGTCACCGTCATTCGGCGAGGCGAGCAAGCTTCGACCAGATCGTCCAAAATCCGGTTTGCGACTTCCTCGTTAAACGCAGCGCAATTGCGGTAACTCGCCAAATAAAACTTCAACGACTTCGTTTCGATGCACTGTTTGTCCGCAACGTACTCGATCCGGAGCATCGCAAAATCAGGCTGCTTCGTGATCGGACACAGCGAGGTAAAGTCCTCCGCATCGAATCGAATAATATAGTCCCGGTTTGGATACCGATTTTCGAAGGTTTCTAATATCGCCACCGAAGGTGTTGTCGGCAAGGAAGCCTCAGAACGCCCCAACAATGAAAGGCTGCCTCGGTGATCGATGGATTTGGTCTTGGACATAAATATGGCGCTAAAAACTTGTGGTCTCCCGAAAACGTTGAGGCGACTTGTGCCCTGCAAGGACCGATCCCGGAAATAAACCTGCGGGACACCCTAACAAATCCATCAAAAAATGCGTATCTTTTCCACGCGTTTACGAACACTGACCGCTACATACCCCCTATGCCTCCTATCTCCCGCCGGTCCCTTTTGCGTACAGCACTCTCCGCGACATTTCTGTCTCCTCTCCGTTCCGTTGCGATCGACGCTTCTCCCGAGCCTTTTATCCTGGACCCTCTCTGGCCCCAATTAACCTCGGAGTTTTACCCCAAACCCTGCCAAATCTCGGGAATCGCCATCGCAAAAGACGGCGCACTCCTTGTCCTCAACCGAGGCGAAAATTCATGGAACTCGGCCACCGGTTTTGAAAAGCACCTCGTCCAAAAACCTACGGTCCTGGTCGTCGACCCCGTCACCGCAAAAATCACCAGTGTCTGGGGAGAAAACACCTTCGTGCTGCCTCATCAAATCGACGTGGACCCGCTAGGACACATCTGGATTTCAGACGTCGGGCGAAACACGATCACCAAATTCGACACTCAAGGGCAAAAGGTGCTCGAACTTGGAGGACCCGACATCGGGTTCAAAAAGCCCACCGCAACCGGCTTTTTAAGCGACGGCTCCGTTGTCATCTCAGACGGATACGAAAACTCCCGAATCGTGAAGTTTTCAGCCGAAGGGAAATCTGTAAGCAGCTGGGGCACAAAAGGATCGGGGCCTGTTCAATTTAAAATCCCGCACGGAATCTCTGTCGACGACGAGGACCGCATCTATGTCGCAGACCGTGAAAACCGGCGGGTCCAGGTGCTGGATGCCAATGGTGGACTACTCGCGATTTGGACAAACGTGGAACAAGCCGTATCGATTCGCTACGCGGGTGGTTCCATCTACGTCCTATCGAATCTGGTCGCGGTGAAAGGAACTGTACGACGATTGAATAAACAGGGTGAAATCCTCGAATCTTTCCAGACGTTTCCGAAATCAGGTTGGGAAGGATTCGAAACCCCGCATGGTCTGGCAGTCGGTGACAATGGCGAGACGATTTATGTCGGTTTCGTCACAGGCAAACGCATCCAGCGATACCGGCGGAACAATTAGTCCGCCAACGCAAGGGACACAGGATCATTCCCCCTTTAGAAACACGTCCATTTGCTGGCCCACATAAATCGGCGTCTGCGGACGTTCGAACCGGAAGATGACCTGTAAAACGCGCGTATCGACGCGTTCGCTGCTTTCTCCAGTCAGGGATTTCTTGGGCAATATATACGGCTCGATACGCACAAACCGCAGTGGAATTGCAGCGTCTCGTTGGCCTTTTACATAAGCCAGGGCCTCACAGTTTGGACGGACTCTGGGAGCGTTGTCTTCGTCCACATCAGCCCGAATTTGAAGCTCCTTGGTCTGTCCAATAAGCATAGGCCGCTCCGTCGCATTGAGGGCAATGTATTCGCCGACACGAGCGTTGACCTGCAGCACCGTTCCATCCTGCGGAGCGCGTACCACCAACAATTCACGCTGGACCTTGGCCCGCTCCAAGAGTGCACGTGAAGCCTCAAGTTCCGCCTTCTTCGAATCCGCACGACTTTGGGCACCCCGTAACGCATAGAGGGTCCGCTGTTTTTCATCCTCACTCACCACACGGTTCTCGCCAAGCTTCTCGACACGTCGCCACTGGTCCTCGCGGTCAGCCAAAGCCACCTGCGCCTCTTTTAACGCAGCATCAATCGCCACAAGATTCGCCTCCTGCACCCGGACCTGTGCATCAGCATCTCTGGCATCCAGCTCAATCAAAACATCTCCAGTCCGAACTTCATCTCCAACCTTCACTGGCACTGTGACCACTAGCCCCGGAACGGTCGGCGAGATTCGGACGTTTTCATTCACGCCTTCCACCAACCCCCGAGCCCCGATCGTTTGTGCATACGGCGCCGACGAAGGCTCAACCAAAGGAGTCGAAGGCGGCTCAAACGCCTTTTGCCTCCGCACTAGGCCGACTGCAAAAACAATGCCCGCCAGGGCTAGATAAAACGAAACGCGTTTAAACATATGCTACCTTGTATTCACCGGGGCCATAAGTCGCCTTCAGTTGGCCGTCCTCCATTTCCGCGACACGATCCGCGAATGGAAAAATTCGACTGTCGTGTGTAACCACAATCACACATCGGTCGGGTTTACAGGCAATCTGCTTCAACAGCTCAAGCACTTTGCGTCCCGAAGAAGCATCCAGCGCCGCAGTGGGCTCATCACACACCAATAGCCTCGGCTGATGAACCAGAGCCCTAGCAATGGCCACTCGCTGCTGCTGCCCTCCCGATAGTTGTGTTGGAAGGACTCCAGCTTTGTCACCGATTCCGACCTCCTCCAGTAACCGAAGAGCCGTATCTTCAGCAACCTTCTGACTAGCTCCGTTTAACAGTAACGGAACGCTGACATTCTCGAGACTGGTCCACGTGGGAATGAGGTTAAATTGCTGGAACACGAAACCGATATTCTTGCCGCGAAACGCCGTAAGCCGGGAAGCTCGCATTTGTGTGAGGTTTTCACCCAACACGTCAACCCTGCCAGCTTCATATTGAAGCGTGCCACAAATCACACTTAGCAAGGTTGTTTTGCCACATCCCGAAGGCCCCACAATCATCATCAACTCGCCGTACCTCGCCTCAAAATCGACTCCCTTCAGGGCATGCACCGCCCCATCACCTGAGCCAAAGGATTTCACGACTCCCTCAGTCCGCACTGCAAATATCTGTTCTGGTAACACGCTCATTTAAACACCATCGCCGCTTCGGCCCGTGCAATTTTCAGAAGCCCAACCAACGCAGAAAAACAACAGATCAACACAATAACCCCACCCGTAAACACCAATACCTGCCAAGGCATATAAAAAGGCGGCTCCCCCTTCTTCAAAACGGCGTTCCCAAAAGCAGCAGTCAACCCTACCCCCAAACCGTACCCCGTAAATCCGACGGTAAACGCCTGCACAAAAACCATCCCGGCCAGTGTGCCCATACCGGCCCCCATCGCCTTTAGCGCAGCCATAAAGCGCAGGTTTTCATGCACAAATAGATAAAACGTCTGACCTGCAATTGCGATTCCGACCACCACTCCCAGCAGCACGACTATGCCAAACGAAATGGGAATCCCTGTATTCGCAAAATACCAAACGATCGTCCTCCAGGCAAAATCATCGCCTGCGAATGCACGCAAGCCCGGCAATTGGTTAATGCGATCCAAAACCGCGTTCACCGATACCCCAGCTTTCGGTTGAACCAATACAAACGAAAGCTCCTTTCGCTGCGGAGGCGAATATTCCAGAGCCCGCCGATAGGTTGTAAAAACATACGGCTGACCCAAAAACGATCGGTGTGTCTCACAAATCCCAACGACTCGCGCCTCTTTGTCATTAATCTCAAACGCGGAACCCAGACGCAGCTTGATTCCCTTCTTGGCAAACTTCAACACGGCCACCTGATCCACAATCACCGCATTTGGCAGCCGCAAATCCTCAATTTTGCCCGCCCTCATCTTCGTAGGCCGCCCCACCAAACTCGCACTATCCAACCCTGTCAACTGAACCGCCTGAAACGTCCCATCGCTCAATTTCGCCTGCAAAATTCCCCAAAACAACGGCACCGCCCAGTCCACTCCTTGTACGGAACGCACCCGTTCCACCTCAATCTCCCTCAATGGAACAACTTCGTTTACCTGCTCCACCTTCGCATCCGCCACCCAAATAGGAACCCGGATATTTCGAACCGTGGCCGTCGTCCAAAGAAGTAACCCGCAAAACACCGACGATTGCTGGGTCATGAGCAACGCACAAAAACTCAGCCCACACACAAGCATCAGGTACTTGGCTCGGTCGCCAAAAAGCATTTTAAGGGCAAGGCGCAACATCCACCCACAAGCAAAGCAGCCGCCTCCTCCAACGTCAACGTACCCATCAATCCGCCTATCTCTCGACACGACTCGCTCCTCCTATATTCATTGAAATGAGACCAACTTTTACCTCGGTTCTGGATTAACCTTCCTGACACTTTACGCCCGTGACACCCGCCCCTTCCGACCTCAAATCCGAGAGCGATCTTCCCCGCACCTCCGGAGTCGCCTTCCATGGCATCATGCTCGCATCCCTGCTCCTTGGAGGAGTGGCATTTGCGTTTGGCCTGGCCCCCAAGATCCAGAATCACAAGGATGCCGCCGCACAGTCCAAGGAATTGGCCACCACGAGAGTCCACGTTGTAACTGCGGCTCCAGCAGTCGAACAGGCCCCCCTCACACTCTCTGGCGAACTCAAACCCGCCACCGAAGCCGCTATCGTTGCACGTGTCACCGGTTACGTCCGTAAATGGTACGTCGACTTAGGGGACACAGTAGTACCCGGCCAACTTTTGGCAGAACTCGACACACCGGAACTGCAAAAGGAACTCATTCGTGCCAAAGCACAACTAGCCCTCGCCGAGGCTGCAAGAAACCTCGCGGAAACCACGGCGAAACGCTGGAAAGAGCTACTCGCGTCCAAATCTACCGCAGAACAGGACACCGACGAAAAACAGGCCGATCTGCAGCTCAAAATCGCCGCCAAAGAAGCCGCCTCGGCTGAAGTGCAACGCCTCGAAGAGATATCACGGTTTTCGCAGATCACTGCCCCGTTTGCCGGAACTATCACCGCGCGGAAAATCGATCTTGGCCAGTTAGTCGAAACGGGGACCGCTCACGAAATGTTCCGCCTCGCAGAGACCGCGAAGCTACGCGCCTTCGTGCGGGTACCCCAGTCGTACTCGCGTAGCATCAAACCCGGACAAATTGCAGAAGTTCTTTTGCCCGAGATTTTTGGTGAAAAGTTTGAAGCCAAAGTTGTTCGCACGGCCGGTGCGATTGAAGCCAGTTCGAGAACCCTTCTCTGTGAACTGGAAATCAATAACGATTCCGGAAAGCTCCTGGCGGGCAGTTACGTTCAAGTCCGCATCACCGGCGCGAAAGAGCAACGAGCGCTAACCGTTCCAGCAAACGCGCTGATCTTTCGTGCGAACGGTGCGCAACTCGCCACGGTAGACTCCCAGAATCATATTTCCCTCAAACACGTGGTGTTAGGGAAAGATTTTGGCAGCGTAGTCGAGATCCTCGAAGGCATCTCCGCTCAGGACCGAATCGTTCCCAATCCCCCCGATTCTCTGACAGACGGCAGCGCTGTCGAAGTAGCTCCTTAAGAATCTTACAGCAAATGGGATAGAATGCGCCCCCCTGATTCCCCTGGATTAACTCCTCGATTCAACGGCCATCTCAGCCACCTTTCGTTCCAAAGCAACAACCCGCTGCGCCAGCCTCACCCTCGCCCGTAATTCATCCAATACAAACGGCTTAACGACACAATCATCCGCGCCGCCCTCTTCTAAACCCCGAATCTCATCAGGCGCGTTATTTACCGTTAAGATCATCAAATACTGATAGGGCCTCTCTCGTTGAGAACGAATACGCCTGCAAACCTCGACCCCATTCACGCAAGGTATCAAGCAGTCTACAAGCGCAATACAGGGTGCGCCCGGAAGCTCCATAAGTCGCAAAGCCTCCGAACCATCCGAAGCAACCATCACTTGGTATCCCCACCGAGCCAGATACCGCTCTAGAAGCTGCCGGGAGGCTAAATGATCTTCAGCCACTAAAACTCGGTTCAATTGATCAGTCATTGCCCTTCGTGATTCGGATCCCGCCCCCAAAACGGTTCCCACCAGCTCCAATTGAGAGCAACAACCAAGCACCGCTACCTCAGCACGCGTAACATCTGCTGGCTGACCCGAAAATCCACAGGCCCGCGTCCGCGAGATTCCCCATCTAGCTCCATCGCCACGTCACCTTCCACGCGAAGCCGACGCGTCTGAAAATATTCGATGCCCGCCATTCGGGTGTGCCATCCCAGGGGAATCCCCGCCATATAACACAACGACGACAGAAGACCTAAATCCTTCACCACAAGCACATCCAAAAGACCGTCCGTATTACTTGCACGCGGGAACATCCCAATAGGCCCTCCATAAAAACGCCCCAGCCCGACCATGACCCAAACCCCCTCCATCACAGGAAGACCTTCTGCTTCCACCCGAAGCGTCGGCCTAGGCTTCCCAATCTGCAAAAGCCCGGACAAAACGTAGGCACCTGGCCCCAGTAGCGTCTTGGAATGAGGGGTTACCGCTGCAATCACCTCGCCATCAAAACCCACCCCTGCAAGCTGGATAAATGGAGATCCGTTGGCCCAACCGACATCCACCAACTGTTCTCTTCCCTGCCCTATCCGCACCCAAGCTTCTTCCCAGTCCAAGGGAATCCCCAATTCGCGGGCAAAAACATTCGCCGTCCCAACCGGCAAAACCCCCAGCCGAGCAGACGTCCCTACAATCCCACACAACACCTCGTTCACAGTCCCGTCGCCGCCCGCCGCAACCACTGTTTTAAATCCCTCCCGTGCAGCGGCTCTGGCCAATCCCTCAGCATCACCCGGAGCCGTTGTCAGGCGAACCGTCGCGCCTCGGGCGACTTCTCCCAACTGGTCAACCAACTGCATCCGACGCGCCGCTCGGGCATTCGGGTTTAGTATAATACAGCAATCCAACATGGTACGTGGCTTACGTCTTTTTGTGGTTTGGAACCCCTAACAACCTGCGACGCATGATCCGGCTTTCCAAGGGAATTCTCGAGCCTCCACAAAACCCGTCTAAGCTCAAACTAGGATACAGATAGCATCCACGGCGCTTTGTTGAACCTCTAGCCCCCCCAAACAATACTCGGACCGTCCACCCAACCCGCAGGAAACAATACGTGCCGGGGCACCTCAGGAATACCTCTCTCGTGTTGAAGGAGTTGGGAGTGAATCAAATCCACCGCTGCCGCTGCCACTTGGTCGCGACGGTGGAAAATCCCGGCATAGTCACCAGTCCTTTTCGTCCAGTCATGGACGACAAAGCCGACGTCCTTTGGAATGCGGAGTCCCATTTGAAAAAGCCACTCAGGCACATTCCGCTCAAAAGAAATCACCGCGTCCGGTAGATTGAGTTTAAACCAGTCTCGAAACGCACCGAAATTGAGAGGCATATCATTGTGTTTCATTACCAGAATGGGCAACCGCTCCGACTCGTAAAGTCCGGCTTGAAACTGGTACCAGCCTCCGCTGTATCCGTTCAGAGAGCGATTATCGATCCACTCCGTCACCGCGAGTCCGATCCGGCGATAGCCCCGTTTCCTCAGCTCAGCCGCCGCCAATTGTACGCCCAAACTCATACTTGTAGCACATGTGTGCAGCGCCGGGGTACGCATCGCAAAGCCGAAAGCCACTGCCGCAAACCGCGAGTAATCGAGGGCGCTACAGGGCAGGCTCAAGCTCTGGGGTGACACAATCACCGAATCAATCCCTCGCGCGTCCAAAATCCCTTGAAGCCGCTTTGGAGTTAATCGATCACGGCCCAGCCAAAATTCTTCGACTTCGTAACCGTATCCATAGGCTCGGCTCTTGATATCCTCCAGCGACACATATTGGTAAGCCGGCCCCAGCAGACCGTCGTCAGCCACATGGTCCCGAATCACTGCGATGGTCGCGTGACTCCGAACCCGCTTCTTTCCGCGAACGGAATGCATCATTCGCGCAAGATTCGGATCAGGCTGATAACCGAGATCTCCGGCGAGCTTCAGGATACGCGCCCGGGTTGCAGCCGATACCTTCGGAGCGTTCCTCAAAGCACGAGAAACACTCATCAAAGAAACACCAGCGGCTCGTGCCACATCTTGCATGGAAGCAGGCTGATTCGGCATGAGGTTAACATAACCCAACGATGTAGGGTGTGTCTCCGCATTTTAACTGATTTATTCACCGCAGTTCCGCTCCCGCTTCCTTAATCCGAACGCACTACATTCCCGGAGTCTCCACTCCAGCCGGCCCTATGTATCACCCCCTCCCAACCGACGAAGCACTCCATGAGGCGCTCTTTAAGCGTGGCATCATCGCCGTCCTAATTATCGATGACGCAGCCGATGCCGTCCCTCTCGCCCGCGCCCTTTTGAGCGGTGGAATCACATCCATCGAACTCACGCTTCGTACCCCGGCCGCAATGGACGCCCTTCGTGCAATCCGAACTTCCGTACCGGAGATACTTGTGGGAGCAGGCACCGTCCTGTCTCCAGCCCAAGTCAACGAGGTGAAAAACGCGGGTGCAGCATTTGGTGTTTCCCCGGGCATGAATCCACGAGTCGTCGCTGAAGCACGTAACAGTGGACTTCCATTTGCCCCTGGGGTCTGTACCCCAACTGACATTGAGTTGGCAGTGGAACAAGGCTGTCGCTTAATGAAATTTTTCCCATGTGAGACGAGTGGAGGCCTGCCTTATCTGCGAAACATTGCGGCTCCATTTACTCACCTTGGGGTTAAGTTTATCCCCCTGGGTGGAGTGACCCAAGACACTGCCGAGACTTTTCTGCGGGACCCTCTAGTGCACTCCATCGGCGGCTCTTGGCTCGCCCCTAAGGAACTCATTCAACGTAAAGACTGGCACGCAATCACCACGCTCGCACACGAGGCCTCCTCCATTGTCCACCGGGTACGAGGAGGTATCCTGTGAGTCGCCTAGTCGCTTTTGGTGAAATTATGGGGCGGTTCGTAACCCCAGGATACCAACGTTTCCAACAAGCAATGCCTGGCACCTTACACACCTCTTTTGCAGGTGCCGAAGCCACTATCGCCAGTTCCTACGCTTATCTCGGTGGCTCCGCCGCTTTTGTAACCGCTCTTCCACAACACGCCATTGCGGATGCCTGCGTCGCAAGCCTTCGAATTTTCGGCGTGGATACTTCCCACATTGTCCGCACGGATTCGGGTCGTCTCGGGTTGTACTTTCTTGAACAAGGTGCGAATCAGCGCCCCACTACCGTCATCTACGATCGCGATGGCTCCTCCGTCTCAATCACACCTGCGACGGCTTACGACTGGAATACGATTCTCGAAGGCGCAGATTGGTTCATCACATCCGGCATCACTCCGGCCCTTTCTCAAAACGCGGCAGCTGTCACGAAAACGGCTCTCCAGGAAGCTTCCAAACGCGGAGTAAAAATCGCAATCGATATGAATTTCCGCCAGAAGCTCTGGAAGTGGGATCCCGCCCTCAGTGCTCGCGAATTGGCGACCAAAACCATGCGAGATCTCCTCCCATTTGCAGACCTATTTATAGGAGGCGCTGAGGACGCGGCTGCGATGGTTGGCGCAGAGCCCTCTACCCCCCCGGAAAATCTCGCCCGTCAACTAACCGAGGCTTTTCCGCGTTTGAACCTCGTTGCAATGACTCGGCGAGAAGGAGTCTCCGCCTCCCAGAATCTTCTCGGCGGATTTCTATACGAACGCCAAACTCAGATCGCATATTTGGCTCCGGCGAACGGGCAGAAATATTCGATTCAAAACATCGTCGACCGAATCGGCACGGGTGACGCATTTACTGCCGCATTACTTTACGCGCTCACTAGGCCTGAGCTTGCTCGAGCCCAATGTGCCGTCGAATTTGCAACGGCCGCCGCTTGTCTCGCGCACTCGATCGAAGGCGATCAGAACTTCACCACGCGGTCTGAAGTCGAAGCCCTGCTGCAAGGGGATTCGTCCGGTCGAGTCCAACGCTAAACCAACACCGATCAACCATCCAACGCGCAAACCCACCACTCGCAACACTCCACCAAATTACCCCCCGAACAAATGAACCTCCACAAATCTCATTTTAAGTTCCAATCACCTTGGAGCCTATCCGCCAGTTTACTTGCCGCGCTGGTCCTATCGAGTGCTGTCCACGCTGAAGAGAACAGCTCCGCAAAAGACGACCGCGCTTGGTTGCAGTCCAAAGGGACGCTCATTTTTGAAGACACCTTCGATCGCGACGAGACTGGCAACGGGTTGAAGGATATCGGTAACGGCTGGGAGAGCGCCACAGCCGATCGTCTGCCGAATGTGAAACAGGCGCACCTCGACGGGGGAACCCTCAAGATCGACAGCCACAGCAAGGAGGCCGGCCACCAGGTCCACATACATCACGAGGCCGGTTTCGCCGATGGCGGCACCACATTACGCTTTCGGTTTCCCGGTCTGAACAAGAAGGAAAATTTCACCGTAGGGCACGTCGATCGTGAGATGCAGGGCGTCCACGCCGGACATCTCTGCTACGCCTATCTCGAACCGGACAGCATCATGCTCAGAGATTACGCGACTGGCGTCGGTGAGGCCGGGCTTCGAGCTCGCCGCGACGTGTTCCTGAAGCGAAAGGAGAAACTTCCCGATGACCTCGCGGCCCTGCTTCAGACCAAAGAAAAGAAAATCCCATGGAAGGCAGACAACGAATGGCATGATCTCACTCTGGCTATCGAAGGCGACGAAATGCGGCTCAGCATCGATGGTAAGTTTGTTGTCTCACACCATTCTGAAGGCTTTGCGCACCCGATCAAACGCTGGCTTAGCTTTTATGCAGAGTCCACGCTTTGGGTGAGTGATGTGAAGGTTTGGAAAGTGAAATAGCACTCGAACCATCCTATAAAATTACACGCAGCCAAGCGCCCCCAAAGATATGAACCACTACGTCGCTCCCACCACATCAGGGTCCCAGTGGAAGCGGGCACTCCCCGTGTTCGCCGCACTGTTGATTACCAGCCCTGTCCACGCACAAGAGGAAAGCTCAGTGAAAAACGACCTAGCCTGGTTGCAGTCCAAAGGGACGCTCATTTTTGAAGACACCTTCGATCGCGACGAGACTGGCAACGGGTTGAAGGATATCGGTAACGGCTGGGAGAGCGCCACAGCCGATCGAGTCCCCCACATTAAACAGGCGGACCTCGATGAGGGCATTCTCAAGATCAGCAGCGCAACTAAGGAGGCCGGGCACGCAGCTCACATCCACCACGACGCGGGTTTTGCAGACGGAGGTGCTCTTGTCCGTTTTAGATTCCCCGGAATCAACAAGGCCGAAAATTTACAGGTCGGCTTCGTCGATCGCGAACTACAGGGCGTGCACGCTGGCCACCTTTGTTACGCGGTTATTTCACAGAGCAACGTAACGCTGATGGACAGTAAGACCGGCAGCATGAACCTCGATATTCGCAAACAGCAGGAGGCCGCAAAGGCTTCCAAGACGAAGATCTCTCCTGAACTGGAGGCGCTCCTTGCATCGAAGAAATTTGTGACGCCAATTCAGACCGATACTGAATGGCATGAATTCACGCTTGTAACGGAGGGCAACGAACTGCGCTTCTCCCTCGATGGAAAGCTTGTCGCGGCACACCGCTCCGAAGGGTACGCACACAATATGAAGCGCTGGTTTAGCTTCCTTGCCAACTCCACCGTCTGGATCGACGACGTAAAGATTTGGAGGGTGAAGTAGACGTCAAACTTATCACCAGGCACCTCCTATGCGTCTCCCCAGACTCACCCTCACTCGAAGCATCGCACTATCCTTCAGCTTGTGGGCAGGGAATAATATCCCGCTTCTTGCGGATGCATCACCGAAGGCGTCGATGCCTGAACGGCACCGGGCCCTGTTGAGCGAGAATTGTGAGAGTTGTCACGGCGCAAAAAAACAAAAGGGCAAGTTCCGGGTGGATGATCTACCGATGGAAATCACGGATCTCCCCACGGCCGAGCGTTGGCAGAAGGTGCTGAGTGCAATGAACTCCGGCGAAATGCCTCCGGATGATGAAAAACAGCCCTCCCCAAAATCCAAGACAGACTTTCTGGATGACCTTGCGAACGTGTTGGTGACGGCTCGGCGCGCACTCAGTGACCAGCACGGGGTCATCGCGCTGCGGCGCTTAAATCGAAGGGAGTATCGAAACACGATTCGCGAGTTGTTGGGTGTCGAACTTGATGTCAGCGAATTACCTGCTGATACGGGTGGCCCGCACTTTGATACGGTAGGCGCAGGTCTCTTTCTAACTGGCACCCAGTTCGAACAATATGAATCGCTAGCGCGCGAGGCCCTCGATCTGGCATTTAGTGCTAATACGGCTGCAACAGTGCCACAGAAAACGCACTTCGAGTGCGAGAGTTTCAATCCGATCTTCCGAAAGAAAAACAAGGAAGGGCTCGATGCCATGGCCCGCGCCAAGGACTGGATCGCAGCCGTCGACAGTGCCATTGCGCGGCCCGAAAACGCAGCAACGGTAGCAGATATCCGTAAAATCGCAGCAACGCCCGACGCACTTCGCTATCACTGGAAGAACATCCCCGGCGCTCCCAGTCCCACGAAATTTGGGTTCGATAAGACCACGGAAATTAACCCGGCGATTATCTATTTGTACCGAGAGTTCACTGAGTTTGCTCAATACGACCAATACTACCTGAACCTTCCGCATCTGGAGAACGGCGCATACTTGACCGTTCAGACACGGATCGGTGGAGGGAATAACGTGACCGCTATTCAGGGTTTGCCTATTCCAGCAAACTATCCTCCCGGCGACTACGTTGTCCGAATCCGGGCAGGAGCGACACCAGATGCTCCAGCAGAGCGAAGGTTCCTTGAGTTTGGCCTGAAAGGTTTCCAAGGAGCTTCCACTCCTGCGCTAAGTACGCATCACGTTACAGGCACCATTGACGCGCCGCAGGTGATTGAGATTCCGTTCATTTTTAGCAAACAGAATGCAGATCGAGGACACCGTAATCTTTTCGTGCGAGAGCGCAGGGCAGCGGACGGCACACACGATCAGCGGGTGAAGGAGGCATTTAAACGCAACGGGTTTGGACCTGAAGTAGCGTTGTGGCTGGATTGGATCGAAATTGAGCCCGTAAAGGATCACAACATCCCGTCCGGTATTCGAGCGCTCGATTTTCCACTGGATCCTCAGGCTCCCGCAGTTCCCAAAGAAAAACTGAGACCCTCCTTTGAGAATTTCGTTCAAGAAGCGTACCGCGGAGCCACAGTTCCTGAGGGGTTGCTCGATCGTTTGCTTGGCATCTACGAATCGCGGCTCGCCATTGGAAACACTCACCGCGAGGCGGTGAAGCACGCGCTTTCATCCGTACTTTCCTCTCCGCGATTCCTCTACCGGGCCGAACCAGAGGCATCCGGATCACATAGAACCCTAAGCGGCCAGGAACTGGCGGTGCGTCTCTCATATTTTCTGTGGGGAGGCCCACCAGATGCCACACTCCGAGAGCTCGCCAACTCAGGCGATTTATTGAAGCCGGAGGTTCTCATGGCTGAAACAAACCGGCTGCTGACACACCCGAATTCGCAGCGTTTTGTACGTCCCTTTTTGACACAGTGGCTGCTATTGGATCGCATTGATCTGTTCCAATTCAGCAAGACACTTTTCCCCCAATTCGACGACTCGATGAAGGCAACTGCACGGCAGGAGGTATACGAGACGTTCTCGCATTTATTGAATTCCAACGCACCTCTGAGCGATCTGCTTCGCGCCGATTACGTCCTAGTAAACGGGCTACTGGCGCATTACTACGGAATAGAAGGCGCGTCCGGTGATCGCTTCCAGAAGATCGCGATACCCGCAGGTTCGCCTCGTGGAGGCCTTCTCGGAATGGCGGCAATCATGGCGATGGGCAGTAATGGCGAACGCACGAATCCAGTAGAGCGGGGAGCCTGGGTTTTGCGGAAACTCCTCAATGAACCGCCGCCTCCGGCACCAGCCAACGTGCCAGAAATCACCCGCCTGGCGGGAAAGTCCCTCACCACTCGTGAACGTCTTCAGGCACATCAGGAGAATCCACAGTGCGCTAGCTGCCACCGAAAAATTGACCCGATCGGTTTCGGTCTAGAGAACTTTGACGCGACAGGTATTTGGCGCACCTCAGATTTTTACCAACCGGTGAGTGAGAGCGGAGTCCGAGATCCAAAGCTCAGGAAGACGTGGACAATCGATGCCGCTGCAACCTTTCACAAAGGGCCCGCGTTTGGAAACTACTTCGAGATGCGAGACGTGATCGCCACAAAACAACGTAACTTCGCGAAAGGGTTCTGTTCCGCGCTGATTGAATACGCGCTTGGCCGCCCGTGCGGATTCAGTGACGAAGGGCTCGTGGAATTTGTAGTGCAACAATGCGAGTCAACGGGCTTTTCCACACGCGAATTTATCCACGCACTAATCCAAAGCAAAGAGTTCCAATCCAAGTAATCCCTCACCCAAAGGAAACAATGAACACCTCGCTGAATCGCCGTCACTTCCTACGCACGAGTACCGCGCTCATCGCCCTTCCTGTACTTGAATCTCTCGGGTTCCAACGTTTTGCGTCGGCAGCAAAAAGTTCGGCTCGAGGAATCCGCCCGAAGCGCCTTGTATTTCTGGGGTTTGGTTTTGGTGTCACCCAGGACTCCTGGTATCCAAAACTCGATCAGACGGGCAGTGGTTACACCCTGCCTGCCGGGTTGGAGCCGCTTGCGCGACACAAGGCGGATTTTAGCGTCGTGCAGGGTATGTTGAATAAACATAACTCAAACGGTCATTATGGGAGCACGTTCTGGCTTACGGGAGCGAACGAGTTTGGCGAACCTGGCCAGAGTTTCCACAACACCATCTCGGCGGATCAGGTGGCGGGTGAGCATTTGGGAAAGGGTGCACGTTTTGATTCACTCGTTCTAGATTGTGGTGCTGCGGCAGGCGCCTCTGGGCACGGGCAGGGACTTTCTCTATCCTGGGACATTCGCGGAAAGCCGATGGCAGGGCCCAAAAATCCAGTGGAAGCGTTCCATCGGCTTTTTGCAAAAGACACCACGCCTCTGGATCAGCAAAAAGCGATGTTAGCGCAACGCCGTAGCGTTTTGGATAATGCTTTGGAGAATGCGAGGGAATTGCAGCGAACACTATCCAAAACAGACAACGCCAAGCTCGATGAATATTTCCAGGGCATTCGAGACATCGAAACCCGGCTGAGTCGGGACGAAAAGTGGATCGGCGTTCCGCAGCCTAAGCCTCCCATACAGGAGCCCAAATCCGACCTCGCAGGATATGAGGAAATCAGGCTGATGTACTCCATCATGGCAGCTGCCTTGCAGACGGATAGCACGCGTGTTTTGACCTATCGCCAGCCAGTAAGCACCCTTCTTACGAGCTTAGACATCCGCATCGACGCACACACAATGAGTCATTACCCGGGGAAAGGACCGGAATATCTCGAGGCATCGGAAAAGCGGGATCTCGCGCAAAGCAGACTACTGGCGGAATTTTTGGACCAGCTCAAATCCATCAAAGAGCCCGACGGGAGCTGCTTGTTTGACCACACCACAGTGGCTTACGGCAGCAATATTCGAACGGGACACAACTTGGACAATTGCCCGACTCTACTCGCAGGAAGGGGCGCAGGCATCAAACTCGGATGCAATATTGCTGTGCCCAAAGACACCCCCCTGTGCAACGCCTGGCTCACGCTATTACAAGGCTCCGGAGTTCCTGTAGAACGTCATGGAGATAGCACGGGCATCCTAAAACAACTTCTCGCCTAGATGCTCACCCAGACGGCCTCACCCGGGTCGCCATCCACTCAATTATTAAGCCAAGCCAATCCTATGCCCTCTGCATCTGACATACTCTCCGGAGTCTACCCAATCGCAAACACGCCATTTCACGAGGATGGCACGGTGGATTACGAAAGCCAGGAACGCCTCGTAGATCATCTCTTGCAACAAGGGGCGCAAGGCCTCGGGCTCTTTGGAAACGCGAGCGAAGGCTACACGCTTTCGGGCGCTGAACGCATAGAACTCATGCGGCGGATCTCGAAGCGTGTGAACGGCCGTGTGCCATTAGTGGCCTCAAGCGGGCACACTGGTACAGATGCAGCCGTCGAATTAAGTAAGGAACTGGAGGGATTGGGTGCCGATTGCCTGATGGTCCTCCCTCCTTATTTCCTCAAAACAGACGGTGACGGTCTGATGTATTATTTCGAGGCGATCTCGAAGGCCGTAAAGATTCCAATCATGGTGCAAGATGCACCGTTAATGACACAAGTCGCAATGCCTCCGGCTCTCCTGGCCCGTATGGGGCGCGAGATCGAGAACGTAAAATATGTCAAAGTTGAGGCTCCACCTACATGTTCTAAAATCTCAACTCTCGCACGTGCTGCAGGTGATACCCTGACCTTGTTTGGCGGGCTCAACTGCCAGTTCTTTATCGAGGAATGGCAACGCGGTGCACGAGGCCAGATGCCGGGGAGTGACCGAACCCGTGATCTGGTGCGCATCTGGAATCATCTCGAAAACGGACAGCTTGACGAGGCTTGGCGTGTGTTTGCCCGTATTCTGCCACTCCTGCGCTTCGAGCTACAGCCTGGTCTCGGCGTATCGGCGCAAAAACATAATCTCGTTGCGGAAGGCGTGATTGAATGTGCGAAGGTGCGTCATCCGACGGCGTCTCTTGAAGCTGAGAGCCTGATCGAGTTGGCATTTTTGCGTGAATTGGCGAACCGGGAATAATCGTTGATCGCGATTCTCCATAGTCGGATTTCGCACCTGCGCTGGTGGATCGCCGGGTTGCTTTTCCTGTCGACGGTCATCAACTACATTGATCGGCAGACGCTCTCGGTACTTGCACCCGTCATCACAAGCGAGCTTGGGATTTCCGCCAGCCAGTACGGAAACATCCTCACTGGGTTTCTTGCGGCTTACACGGTGATGTACGTCGGCTCCGGGTTCATCGTGGACCGTTTTGGAACCCGCTTATCGCTGAGTGTATTCATCGTGTGGTGGTCACTGGCAAATATGGCACACGCTTTTTGTCGAGGGCCATGGTCTTTAGGTGTCCTTCGATTTCTTTTGGGCATGGGTGAATCGGGGAACTTCATGGCGGCATTCAAGGTGGTGAGTGAATGGTATCCGGCGAAAGAAAGAGCATTAGTACACGGGATCATCCAAGGGGGTGCCGCAATCGGGGCGATCATCGCACCACCGGCGATTACATGGATTAACATTCACTATGGCTGGCAGCCCGCGTTTCTCGTCACTGGCTCCCTTGGCTTCGGTTGGTTGGCGCTATGGCTGATTCTCTATCACCCGCCAGAATCCCATCCCAGGATTACTCAAGAAGAACGTGAATACGTTCTCGCGGAAGCCACTCCAACCGCGGAGACACCGAAAACATCATGGAAACAAATCCTCGGTTTTTCGCAAACGTGGGGCCTTTTATTGGGTCGCTTTATATCGGATCCAGTCTGGTGGTTTTACCTTTTTTGGTTGCCCAAATATTTGGTGGAACAACGAGGCTTCACGATGATCGAAATGGGGATGCTAGCATGGCTGCCCTATCTATCGGCTGATCTCGGTGCGGTATTCGGAGGTTGGATGAGTGGCCGTTTGATTGCCTCTGGTCGAGGACCGATGGCTGCACGTATGGCGGTAATGATCCCGTGTGCTCTTGTGATGCCTCTGTCGTTCGCCATTCATCACGCACCGAGCCGGACTCTCACGATAATCCTGATTTGTCTGGTGACCTTCTCTCACATGGTTTGGAAAACAAATCAGAACACTCTGACCAACGATGTGTTCCCAAAACAAATGGTCGGCACCGCCTCCGGAATCCTCGCGTTTGGCACCGGGTTGGGAGGCACGTTGTTTACTTGGATGACGGGGTTCATCGTCGAGCGGTTCGGTTACGCGGCCATCTTCATGGTAATGGGAGTCATGCACCCGATCTCCTACCTCATCATCCGGCGAATGGTGACTCGTCCTGTCCAATAATCGCGCATCCCCACACTGCTCTATGAAAATAAGATCCATTCGCGCCATTCCGATCCGGCTGCCTCGCGACTTCGCCGGCGCACGAGGAACAGCGGGTTCGCCAACGAGTCTTGTGGGCGAAGGGAATTACCGTTGGTCGAGTGCATACCCAGTTCTTTATTCAGTGAATTTCGAAACGGCTCTGGTTCGCGTCGAACTCGAGAATGGTCTGGTAGGTTGGGGGGAAGCTCAGGCGCCACTCGCTCCAGAAGTTGCCTGTACCATCGTAGAACACCTTCTTTGCCCCGCTGTCGTAAACGAAGACTTCGATGGAACTCCTACACGAATCGCCGAATTGTGGGACCGCATGTATGCCACGATGCGTGTGCGCGGTCATTCCGGCAGTTTTATGCTCGATGCGATGAGCGGAGTCGATATCGCCCTCTGGGATCTCGCTGGCAAGATATCGCAAAAGCCGGTGTGCGCCCTGATTTCAGACGCCCCAAGGGCAACGATCCCTGCTTATTTAAGCGGCACCTCGGGTGTGAATCCCAAAGAACGCGCCGCATTTGCTGCCCGATATGCGGACCAAGGATTTGATTTGGTGAAATTGTACTACGAAACCGAATGGAGTGAACTTCTCGCAATTGCCGATCTGCTGCCCGCGCAGATGAGGTTTGCCGTGGATGCACTCTGGCATTTGCCAGCGGGAGAAGCGATCCAGATGGCGAAAGAACTCGATAGCAGCAATGCCCGCTGGCTGGAATGCCCTCTCTACCCTGAGGAGATTGATGCACACGCGGCCCTTGCCGCAGCCATCAAAACTCCCGTAGCGATCGGAGAAAGTTATCGGACGCTGAATGAGTTTAAGCCGTACCTCCAGATCGCAAAAATTCTGCAACCAGATCTCGGACGAAGCGGCATAACGGAATCCCTCCGCATTGCGGCTGCCTTTGGAGGTGAGGTGATACCGCATCTGAGTATTGCCATGGGACCGCAAGTTGCGGCTGCGCTCCATTTCGCCGCGTCGACCAACAATTGCGGTATATGCGAGTTCAATCCAAACGTACTAGCGACTGCAAATCGGTTTCTGGCCGATCCTCTGGTTTGCCAGGAAGGCCGATATCAAATTCCAGCGAGCCCAGGGCTTGGGATTGTTTGGAACGATCAATTCCGCGAACTCTGCACGTAATTCCACCCCATGATTGAATCTGATTTGTTTACCGTGCATCCACAGCTAGCTGGACAGAGTGTATTCGTCTGTGAGCTGCAGCTTTCGCGTTTGGTCTTGATGAACAATCAGCGGTTTCCTTGGCTTCTCCTCATTCCGCGTCTCAACGACGTCACCGAGATCGTCGACCTTTCGGAAGAACACCAGATGCTTTTGTGGCGCGAGATCGCGCGTGTTTCACAGTTGTTGCGGGACCTATTCCAGCCAGACAAACTGAATGTGGCGACCATCGGTAATTTGGTTCCCCAGTTACATGTTCACCTGATCGCTCGCTTTCAAACCGACGAAGCCTGGCCAAAGCCAACATTTGGTTTTGCGCCACCGTTGCCTTACAGCCCCGAGGAGCGCGATGCCCTGCTCACACGCATTCTCGCAGCGATTGAAGAATCGCTCAATTGAGCGTTTCACCTGACACCAAAACTCGCTCCGTGAGGGCGCCACGGTGAAGGTTTTCCGCCCCCTCCATCGGAGGCGTGACGCTATGGCATCGATACTATCACATCCCCCAATTTTGCGCTCAACTTCTGAGCTTCCTGCAGTTGGGCGCGTGTTAATTTTCTCTCGAGATCCGAGCGCACGTTCTTAGCACCTTCCACTCCTTGTGCAGCTGCCAAATTCATCCACACATAGGCCAGAGGGAAATTCTTACGGACACCTTCGGTATTATAAAACATCAGCCCCAGGTTATATTGGGCCAAACCCTCTCCTTGCTCCGCAGCCTTACGGTACCAAAGGACGGCCTTTTCATAATCTTTCGGAACACCAGTTCCATTAAAGTACATAAGCCCAAGGTTGAATTGAGCGCCCGAATGGCCCTGATTTGCTGCCTTTACAAAGCTTTGTATCGCTTTCCGCAGATCCTTCGGCGCCCCCTCGCCTAGAGCAATCATCGTCCCCAAATTACTCTCCGCATTCAGTTCACCCTGCGCTGCAGCCTTCCGATACCAAAATACCGCCCGTTCAGCATCCTTCGGAAAACCGATGCCGCCGGAATATACCACTCCCAGATTATACTGCGCAGCGGGATCACCTTGTTCCGCCGCCTTCTTGAAAAGTTGGGCAGCAGCTGTGGAATCCTTCTGAACGCCATCCCCAGTCGCGTACAAAAGTCCCAAATTGAGCTGCGCCTTGGGGTCCGCTTGATCCGCTGCTTTGCTGAACCACTGCGCCGCTTTCGCAGAATCTCGCACTACGCCATTCCCTCTGAGGTAAATGAATCCGAGCGACAGTTGCGAGTTACAATCTCCTGCTTCCGCCTTTCTCCGAATGGATTCAATTGCAGATTTTGGGACTTGAGCCGGCGCAACAGATGTTAAAATTACGCCGATAAATAAAATGGCGAGAGAACGTTTTATCACCCTCTGAGTGTATCAAACTGCCAATCCAACTCAATATACCAATATAACGTAGCCCCGCCCCGTAATCCCAGACGTTCCCCCAGGCCGCGTGGAAGCTCACGGTAGCGGACTGATTGAAAGGGTACGTATTCAAATGGCAATGAAAGTGGTAGCTCTGGAATATGGAATCTGCGCGATACTTCATCGCGGTAGCGCTGACCGCCGTCCTACCATCTCTGTTGCTCTTTTGGGTGATCATTCATGTCTCCGCAATATATTGGCGTCACGCGAATGGCGCTGTTGTATTTGCCATAGCGTTGCTGGTGTTCCTCGCCGGCATGGCCACTGTGGTGTCTCAGCGTGAGTGGCTTTTCAAAACCGATTGGGGTTCGTCCCCGACAAGCATAGCGTGCGGCACCGTGTTCCTCGGAGTGGGAATTTTTCTCAGAGCCTCGATTCGGCGCACGTTCACGACAAGACAGCTGGTCGGAATACCGGAGATTAAATCAACGCAGGAGCAGGGGAATCGGAGGCTGAATAAAAATGGGATCTATTCCCGAGTTCGGCATCGGCGAGATGTGCAATTGGTCATTATGGCTTCGGGCTATGCGATGCTGGCGAATTTCCCCACAGCGTATGTCGCGCTCGCTGCTTTTGTCCCAGGAATATATATCGTCGTGCTGCTTGAAGAGATCGAGCTGCGTGAGAGGTTTGGCTCACGACGTTCCGCGAAGCGGTTCTCGCAGAATCATGCATCACGTTTTGTGCGTCCAAACTGGGCGCCGAACCGACGGCAAAATTTGTCGACCAGGGTTCGAGCACACTTCAGCGCACGTTTAACGGCGACACTTTGGTAAACGGAGAACGTGAAGCGTACGAGAAGTGGCCCCTCTTAGAAAACCCGTGGATGCATCAGGAATGGGACGGGAACCTGACGATTACGGATGGAAGAACGACGCGTTTTACACGATGTCAAAAACTGGACGATAACCGAAACAAACAAGCCGTAAGGGTACCGCACTCGTGGCTATCAATTCCACTGTTTTCAGAAGGTTCCCCTGCTCCTTCTGAACCCTGTGGGTTAATGAGGAACAAAGACGATACTACTGCCCTGGCATCGTCAGCGACCAATCTGCGGCATCTGTTTCCCGCAGATAGAATCCTGCAACTTCCCTTTGCGCCTGCAGCACCACGCCTTTCAACGTCCGTACCACCTGCGGAGTCTTGCCAACCCGCTGCTTGGTAATCGTGCCCGACACCAGTCCGTCTTTGCCCAGCGATAACAGGATCGTTTTACCCGTCGGCTGGGGAGAAACCACAAACGTGTTTGCCCCTGTCAGGGTCACCCAGACTTTTTCTGTTCCAAGTTCTGGCGCTTCTAACTGCAGCGCATTCGCGCCGAGCACCAGCCTCTTAGCCTTGGGCGCCTCGTGCACCGAGCCTTCCGTTTCAAGCAACTGGATAAACCCGTCCTTCCAGAGCCCTTTCGCTTGTTTCGGTTTATTCCACTCCAGCGACCCATTCACCGAATGAACGCCTCCAGTAGCATCAAACGTCACTTTTCCGGCGATGTACCCCGCCGTCGGAAAAACTGCGGAATACAACCCGTTGTAGTGTTCTAGAGATCCGTCCACTTGAATTTGCCCGGCACTGTTAATCGCCGTCCCATCCGGCAGCATTCCGACCAATGTCACCGTCCCAAGCGGACTCACATTAGCCGTTGCATAGCCCGAAACGAGAGGTCCCAGAGTCGACCTGGGATTAAAAACGACAGTGAACTGACCACTCTGCGAAGCCGGATTTTTAGTAGTGTAAACCGGTTGTACTTTCAGTGTCCCTGCACTCTCAAATGCCGAGCTCACCCCGTTGTTCGTCACACTTTCGCTGACTCTGGAATACAATTCCCGCTTAGCCCAATCCAGTTCCAACACAACCACAAGTCTTCCAAGACCCTTTCTCACAATTGTTTGGGCGCACGTCATCTCCGACGTCAGAACCCCTTTCAACGGGTAAGACACCCCGAAATACTCTAGTTTGCCACTAAACGATGCCTTTTTGTCCAGTGTCACAGTCAATCGCCCAGGCGTGCACGGTTCACTTGGGTTACTCGAGTTATCATGTGTCAAAAGCACCTGATACGCCCCAGCCACTGCCATTACATCCGCCGCCGCCGGCGTGGCAGGTTTCACTGTCACGGTAAAGTCCGCACTACTCACGTTGTTTGCTTCATCGGTTGCCGTAACCGTAACCGTCGTGCTTCCGATCGGGAACATGCCGCCACTCGCCTTCGAGTACACAATCACAGGATTTGCCGTCACGTTATCTGTCGCAGTTGCGGCACTGTAGTTTACCTGCGCTCCACTTGCATTTGTCGCCTCGACTGTGATGTTCGATGGAACCTTCAACACAGGTGCTGTCGTGTCTTTCACAGCCACGGTAAACGTCCCGGAACTCACGTTATTCGATTCGTCCTTCGTCGTCACAATCACTGGCGTCACTCCAATCGGAAAATTTGTCCCGCTATCCTGCGAATACGTGATCCTTGGATGGATCGTCACGTTATCCTTAGCGCTCGCCTCAGGATAAGACACAGTCGCTCCACCCGCATTTGTTGCGGCCGCACTCACATTCGAAGGAAGCGTCAACACCGGCGCTGTCGTATCAGCCACCACCTTGACCATAAACGTACCTTGACTCGCGTTGTTCGCCACATCCGTTGCCCTCACAACAATGGGAGCGGTTGCCGTCGTATCATTTACCACCGCCCCACTTGGGCTAGTAGCCGACGCCGGCACGCTTGAGGGCAAATTCAACACAGGTGCTATCGTGTCATTTTGAACCTGCACCTGCCCTAAAATTTGCCACCCGTTGCGTGATTCGGATTCGATTGCAATTTTGATCGAAGGTTGTGGCTGATTCGGAGTCAAAATCCCGACTGCTAAAGAATAAGTTCCCGGGGGCACATCGGTGAAGTTGAGGGTGTCTTGAGAGATTACACTTTTGGCGGGTTTCCAATCGGAGGGTTTCGAGTTAGGAGCAGGGAAAGACTTGACCGCGTTGCCTGCGGAATCGAGCAGAGCGTAGGCGATAGAGGCCGGGACAAAAATGGGAGCCACTCCTTCATTCTCCCACATTGCGTTAATTGGCACCGGGATGTTTGGCTGAAATACGGCAGGAAACTGAACCCCTTTGAGAACAAAATGATACCCCAACCGGTTTGCCAGTTTTTCGATCAGCGGGCGTTCAGAATCGAGCAGAACTTGACCTGATTTGCCACCGCGACTGAGATCGCACCAAGTAGGCATCCCTTTTTCCACGCATTCCTCCAGCTTAAAGCCACGGCCGGCACTGTCCTTTTTGCCCTCCCACCAGCCGAGTTTTAGCATCGTTTCGTAGTCTGCGTAAAATTCGAACACGCCCGGTACAAGGCCCGCACAAGGGGTCAATTCGCTGCCGTCGCTGTTGCCGCAGACCCCGTCGCGGCGCAGTCCAATACCGTTTTCAACGGCCCATTTATAAACTGGGGCGTATCCCTTCACCCCCCAGGGGAGTTGAAGCTGGGTTTTCTTGAAGGCGTCGCGGTGGATTTGAACATGAGCAAGATAGCTCTTTACCGGGATGTTCTGGCTACTAAAGGGATACATATGTCCTTCCCCCCAATTGCCGTAGGAACGGATATCAATAAAAGCGAGGGCTGGGTTCCCGTCATAACGGGCAGCGAGGGCTTTGATGAAGCTCTCGAGTTTTTGCATAAAAATCGGGTCATCAAACACCGGCACCAACTTGAGTCCAGGGGTGCCGGAGGTTGCCATTTTTGGATCGGTTAAATCGAAAGTTTTGTACATTGCCCCTGCGTCAAAAACCCACTTTGGAGTCACCCAAAAATCATTGTAGTGGGAGTTGGCGCACATGACTCCAAAAGCGAACTGCTTCCCTGCGTCGTTCCAGCTTTTGATTTCGTCATCGATAATCTTCCAATTAAACACGCCTTCTTCAGGCTGAATTTGACTCCAATTAAACCGGCGATAGGCGGTTGAAGCCAACTCTAGTTCGGCTGCCGTCTGGTTTTTGACGCTACCATATAAAACCCATCCCTTGTATGGATTTACAACAGGACCTTTACTCGGCGTTGGGTTCACCAAAATCAAACCGGGCTGGGGATCCAGTTGTGTCTGGGCCGGACTGCTCGAGGCGAAAAGGAGAGCGCCACAGAGAATGGCAACCCCTAACAGGTGACTAATAGTAAATCGGCAAATATTTATGAGGGAATGTCTTTCAGAGGACACAATGCCGATATTTTGCCCGGTTTTCATTTGATTGGTTCTGGGGAAGATTGGGACTCCTGACTTGCTCCCCAGCATGGTGCCCTTTCTGTCCGACTTCGCATATTGGCACATATGCCAGTACGGCCCTCCAGATGACTGCCGATTGTCTCCCGAATCGGCATCCAGAACTCGCTGGATCAAGGGAGTCAGTATGCCCGCGACGAGCTTTGATCGACGCAAAGGAGCCTTCACGTCGACCAAAGCATGAGGTGCCGGGGGAACAGTTACGATACCCCTCGCAAACTCGTTTGGACCGTTAATCGCCGATTACGGAGGACTTGATCAAACCTAAGGCCAGATTTCTCACATCATTATCTGAAAGTTCCCTCGAGTAGATCCGGACGTCATCGATGGCACCATCGAAGTAGTGTTTGTTGTAAGGATTCCCGCCGATGTTGATAACGGGATTATCGGTAAGAGCCTCGGTTGTGGCGCCACCCGCGCCGTCCAGCATCCCGTTAACGTATACCTTCACTTTTCCGGTAGTTCCGTTCCGGGTGACCGCAACATGCACCCACTTGCCGGTGTTGATTGGAGTCACCCCACTGATGGTATTCTCGGTAATTCCTACAAAGAAGGAGATCCGGTTGATTCCATTTTTGTCGCGGGTTCCGGCAAGCGTGAAATCATGTTTCTTTAGTCCACCGACGTCAGACCACATAATGCCGGCACCTCCATAAGCTTGTTCAGCCTGCGGAAAGGTTTGTGAGGTTTTAATCCAGCAAGCCAAGGTGAAGTCCGGAGTCGTGACGTTTTTGATCTGCACGAAATCGTTGACGCCATCGAAGACAAGCCCCTTGCCGGTGTGTCCTTCCACCCAGCTGGACTGAACCATATTCACGAGTTTGCCATCGTTACCATGACCGGAAGTATCCTTTGTGGAAGTTCCGTTGGGATCACTAGAATCAAACGGGAGCAGGGTGATCAGCGAGGGGTCCGACGAGGGATCGACCTCTACGGGTTTCACAGGCTGAGTAGGCATAGCCGCGATTTGAACCGTGATGGCTCCGGCGTTATCCCCCTCTGAACGAACCATCTCGTTTATTCGCAACCAAAGACGACCACTGGCTTCAGGTGGTGCAGAGAAGTTGTCTCCGACGAAAAAGAGTTTTTCCACGTCGTCGGTGGGCTTCTTTCCTGCAGGGACAATAGATCCGAGCATAGCACCAAAATGGAATTGGGGCGCCTCTTTCAGGAATGCCCAATTTTTGAGATTCGTGGACCCATCGTCGAGATGTCCTAGTGCTCCTACGGGCTTATAATGAACAGCGTCTACGGTCCAGGACCCGCTTACCGCCGTGACCGTCAAGCATCCAGAAGCGACAACATCAACCCCCGTATCCTGCCAACCGAGCCGGGAATTTACTGTGAATAGACCATTGGTGCGGCCCACCGGCTTAACGGCGACAGTGCCACTGCTAACCGCGCCGCTTGTGGGCGCACCGTTAGTATCCTTGCCACTGCTCGGTTTGGTAGAGCTTCCCGAAGTGTTCGTGTTTAAGGGAGCCACTGTCACCGTAAATGTACCGCTACTGATGTTTTTCGCGTCATCTGTAGCCGTGACCACCACCGTCGTGTTCCCAATCGGGAATAGGCTCCCGCTCGCTTTGGAGTACGCGATCTTCGGACGCGCCGTCACGTTATCCGTCGCTGTCGCCGCTGGATAATTCACAATCGCACCACTCGAGCTGCTAGCGCTCACAGTAACGTTCGCGGTCGCGGGTATGCTCAACACAGGAGCCGTGGTATCAGATACCGTCACAGTGAAGGTTCCGCTGCCCACATTGTTCGCTCCATTTGTCGTCGTTAAAACTGATGATGTCGAATCCATCACTGCTCCACGCGCCAGGCGAAACCCGACGTCAAAGGAGCCACTCGGATTCTTGCACATGCGCTGCGCAAACGATAGATAGCGCTCTTCATCGTAATAACCCCCTCCCCGCACGACACGAAGATTGTTCCAACCGACGCTAGGTCCTTTCGGGTTCGTCCCGCCATCTGCGCCGCCATCGTAGGTGTCACCAGAAGCCCAGTCCCAGCACCACTGGCTCGCGTTTCCTGCCATATCATACAACCCGTACCCATTCGCAGGAAAACTCCCAACAGGACTTGTGAAAGGAGGGTTGCCTGCTCTGTAGGTCCCATCGCCGGAATAGTTTGCCTGATTCGGCGAAATTGTATCCCCCCACGGAAAACGTTTTCCTGTTAATCCTCCCCTAGCTGCCACTTCCCACTCCGCTTCTGTCGGCAAGCGGTACCCGTTCACACTCCAGTCACACACGGGACTATCGCTTATTCCAGTTCGATACACCACTCCACCGAGCTTGTAACACGGCGTTAACCCATCCCTTTCGCTTGCCGCATTGGCCCACTTCACAGCGTCGTACCAACTCACACACACCACTGGATGATTACTATCTTTCCCGATTCCCCCAGATAGATCCGTATACCCGTGACTTAATCCCCACGACCGCACCACATCCCACTGTGCCTTTGTCGTGTCATTCACGGATATACAATACGCACTCAGTGTTACCGTCTGCACTCGAGCATATGGATTCCCATCCAAATTGTCCCCGCGCTGGTACTTTCCGGCTTGGATAGGAACAAACGTGCCCTCCGCTCCGGCAACTGGAACCACCACTGTTACTGCGAACGTACCTGAACTCACGTTGCCCGCTGCATCCGCGGCCGTCACGGCCACTCCCGTCGTCCCAATCGGGAACAGACTCCCGCTCGCTTTGGAATAGGTAATTGTCGGGTTCGTCGATACATTGTCGCTGGCAGTGGCCGCTGGATAACTCACGATTGCCCCGCTCCCACTTGTGGCCAACACAGTCATGTTGGCTGGCAACTTCAACACCGGCGCAGTTGTGTCTTTGAACGTCACTGTAGACATTCCGTCGCCAGGATTGCTCGATCCTTCTCCGTTTAAGGTCTGTCCGCGGACAAGACGGAAACCAATGGATGGATCCACCTCTGAAGGAGGATACGTAATTCGGAAGGAACATGTAGCCAAACCCGAAACATTATTCCAAAAGCCGCCGCGCATAATGCGAAGAAAACTTTTATTCGCACCGCGAGGATCACGCCCTGCGGTATAAGCACTGTATGGGCCAAAACAGTCCCAGCACCACTGCGCCACGTTACCTGCCATGTCATACAACCCGTACCCATTCGGCGCGAAACTCCCCACGGGACTCGTGTAGGGCTTTCCTCCTGATGTGTACGAAGGGGAATAATCATTCACCGAACCACTCAAATCGTAGGCATCATTCTTAGACGCCTTATAGTTTGCCTGGTTCTGCGAAATGGTATCTCCCAACGGAAAACGTTTCCCTGTCAAACCACCACGTGCGGCAACCTCCCACTCTGCTTCCGTCGGCAACCGATAACCGTTTGCATCCCAAGCACACACAACATCATCACTCTTTCCAGTCTGATACACCACTCCATCGACCCTGTAACACGGCGTCAATCCGTCCCTTTCACTCGCTGCGTTGGCCCACTTCACGACATCGTACCAACTGACTGTCTGCACGGGATGATCCGAAGCCTTCCCCACTCCCTCCGCCAAATCTGCGTACCCGTGGCTTAAGCCCCAATTTCTAACGACATCCCACTGCGCTTTCGTCGTGGCATTCACTGCTACGTAATATCCGCTCAATGTGACTGCCTGCACCGGTGCACTCTCATACCAGCGGAGCGGGTCGCCCGTCCCATTTCCCCGCTGATAGGTCTGCGCAGGAATGAGTTTCAATTTACCAGTCACCCCGGTTAGCGAATTTGGCCACGTGGCTGGTGTTGTAACGGGTTGTTCAGGGGGCTGCGGTGTCACCTGATTCAGCCACCACTGCACCACCGCCGCCTGTTCCGCTTGTGAAATTTCGTGACCCCCGGGAAAGGAGTTAAAATCATATTTACATTTAATAACATTCTCCGCTTGAGCTTTGTCAGATTGAACCTGAGCCACAGACCGAATCGGATCGCTATTCCCAGTCGAAAACCAACCATTTGGATGCTCGGCCCCCATCCCGAATGGCAATACCCCTCCATGAAGCACAGCAAATGAAGGGAAACATTTTACATAAGACGCAAAGTACGGAGCCGAACTTCCCCCGCCCGAATATCCCACCGCGATTCCATTCCCATTATCGAGATGGATTCCGGGGATTGCAGCCAGTTCATTAAGACAATTTACGGCATGAAACAGGTCTTCCGTATACTCGCCGTAAGGACTCTGGGGATCCCTTGCCGGGCAAACTTCCCAAGTAAATTGACCAGCTGGAGAGCGGCGTGAGTCTGGAGCTACGATGATAAAGTCTTTCTGATCTGCGAGACCCTGGAAAGTGTTGACCATGTCCTGGCCGCTTCCGCCCGTACCATGAAATGCAATCATCACAGGAAAGCGTTTTCCCGAGGCATTCAGCGCGTCATAGTTTTTGGGTAAGTAAATAACACCGGATCTGCCAGAGGAATTTTTAACCCCAATAGAGCGAGTGCTGCAAAAAGCCTTTGATTGAAAACTCAGCCACAATGCGATCACCGCAATTGGTAAAATTACGCGGCATCCGGTTTTCCATCTGCCAGTGAAAGCCGTAGAGGAACCCGCTGACTTTAGATCTTGTGTAGATTTCATTTTATCATTTCTGGGAAGAACTGCGAAAAAAGGACCGAGGACTGAACCTCCCAAAAATGCTGCTCCGTCGGCGCGAATTTGTATATTGGCACATATGCCAATACGGTCACTCAGGTGACTGGCGCTTGTCTCCCGTATCGGTCTCCAGCCCCCATTATGTCGTTCTCCAATGACACCTTTATCACCGTGCTCAGTTTCCTGTCCCTTTCACGCCGGAAAGCCTTCGTCGCTATTCTGACGGCCGTTTTGACGCTCTCTGCAAAAGCTCAGGAGCTCCCGTTAAGCACGCTTCAAGAGATACAGGCACTTGGTCGCGCAGATGTTCAATCTCTTCCGAAAGTCCGCATCCGGGGTATCGTGATTCAGCGGAATTACGGCCTGTTTAGTCCGCCCAACGCTGACTTGGTTACGTTCAAGATGCAGGATAATGCGGCAGGGATTGCGGTGACGTTAAAGCCGTGGGGTCGTGAATGGCCCACTTTTTGGGACGGATCCGAAGAGGAAAAACTTAGCATTCAGCCGGGCGTCGAAGTCGAGGTGGAGGGCACCTTATACCCGGGCGACTGGGCTCCGAACATCCATGCCACCAAAGTGACGATTCTTGGCAAAAAGGATCTTCCTGCGCCGTTCAAGCCTTCGGAAAGGGAACTCTATACAGGAGCCATTCGCGCTATCCGAGTTGAGGTTTCCGGAGTGATTCAAAGCATCATCAACGACACTTCCACCGGAAGAGTAGACTTAAAGCTCAGTACTGGGATCAGGCACCTCCTGATTCGGATTCCCAAAAAAGAGAGCTTAGCCGCTGCCCAGTTACTGGATGCGGAAGTGGAGCTCACAGCCCCAGTCAGCGCAATGTTCAATCAAAGAGGTGAATATGCAGGACCTTACGTCGCGCCAAATCGACTGGATGACATCGTCGTAAAAAAAGCGCCCATCAATGAGCCGTTTGCCCAAAGGAAGCTCCCTTTAAATCAGTTAAACGAATACAGACTTGGAGGAACCCCTCAGCATCGGCTTCTGACGGAAGGCACTGTCACCTACGTCGAGTCGGACTCTTTTTTGATTATCCAAGATGAAGACTGTGCAGTGCGTGTCACAACCGTAAACGCTGCACCAATTTCAGTTGGTGACCGGATCGAGGTGGCCGGTTTTATAGATACCAGCCGGCAGTTTGCGGAGATCGACGGCGCATTCGTGCGGAAAATTGGAACAGCTCCAATGCCCATCCCTGAATCAGTGACTCTGTCCACAATCCTTGAAAAACATTGGAACTTCGTACGCCACTACAAACCATCGAGTAGTCATAACGACAATGATGGGCAATTGATAAGCGTCACCGGCACTCTAATAAACTTAGTCAAGGGACGAGATGGCCGCCACGAACTCGAACTCGATTGTGGAGACGCTCTTTCGAGTGCATTCCTTCACGGCGACCTCCCAGAGCTACTAATCGGCAGCCGGCTCAAACTCATTGGCGCAGCCTCAATACAATACAAACCTCAGGTTCCCGCGAATATTCCTGAAAGCCTCACCGTCCTGCTTCGTGATGCCCGCGACATCACCGTTTTGACACGGCCCTCCTGGTGGAATTACGAGAGGACACGAGGCGCCCTATTTGCCGTCATTGGCCTGGCTTCCATCGGGTTTGGCTGGGCGGCTTTCCTGCGGCGTACGGTTCAAAAGCGCACACAGGAACTGGCAGAGGAGATGCGTCAGCGGCGAGATGCCGCAATTGAGTTTGAAGCCGCATTGAGAGAGCGTTCCAGACTAGCCGCCAATCTGCACGACACCGTTTTACAAACGGTTACCGGTCTGGCAATGCAGATAGAAACCTGCCACGCACATCTCCCAGGGGAGCAGGAGACCGTTGCAGGGCATTTGGATCTCGCGCTTAAAATGGCGCGCAGCGGCCAGAAGGACCTCCGGAATTCCGTTTGGGCGCTGCATAGCCTGCCAATGAAGGAAAACACTTTCAGTGAAGCTGTACGATCTGTCGCTCGTCAAATTACTGCGGGAAGCTCGCTGCAAATCGAAATCGAGGGCGGGACCGAATCTTTACCACTAGCCGATTTTGTCGCAGGAAATCTTTTGCTGATCGTGCAAGAGGCCATCCACAACATCCTCAAACACGCGTGCGCTTCAAAGGCCCGGATAACGCTTGCTACTTCTGAGAATGGCACCCGGTTTTCGGTTGCCATTTCTGACAACGGCGCCGGCTTCCAGCCCGGATCCCAACCCGGAAATGAGAGCGGCCATTTTGGCTTAACTGGAATGCAGGAACGAGCAAAACGACTCGGCGGCACTCTAGCCGTCGAGAGTCATTTAGGCGCCGGCACCATAATCCGTGTTGAAGTACCACTGCGTTCCTTTGATAACGAACTCACCTGACATTATGAATCCCCCAATTCGTCTGTTGCTGGTGGATGACCATCTCATCCTGCGTGTTGGACTCGAAAATATTCTGAGTGCAAACCGCCAGTTTCAAATCGTCGGCAGCGCAGAAAATGCAACAAACGCACTGGTACTGTTTCGGGAGTTTCGCCCCGACGTCACTCTGCTGGACGTCAACATGCCGGGCACCAATGGCATTGAATGTCTGGCCCAAATTCGCCGGGAATTCCCGGAGGCACGCGTTTTAATGCTCAGCTCTTCGGAGGTGGAAGAGGATGTGGTTCGGGCAATGGAGTTGGGAGCTATGGGCTACGTGTTCAAAACCGCGAGTGCATCGGAGTTAACGCGGGCCGTACTTTCAGCTCACGAGGGAAAACGAGTGACAACGCCCGAGGTAGAAGCCCGGATTGCAGATAGGGCATCCAGCGCGCTTCTTACACCACGTGAGTTGGAGGTCCTCCAGCTTTTGAGGAAAGGGCTTTCCAATGCGGATATTGCCAATGTACTTGGGATCACCCATCGGACGGCCCGGGCGCACGTGGGAGTTCTTTTGGTAAAGCTGGAAGCTTCCGACAGGACAGGCGCTGTGACCCGAGCGTTCGAACGCGGGCTACTGAAGCTCTAGAAAGTGCTTCACTGCTCTGGGGTCCCAGTGATCATTGTGCTCTATGGCAGTTTTATGGCCGGAGCTTAGTCTCCACTCATCAGTCCCCATGTAGCCGCCACACGAGCTTGCGAGGACTTTGTTGTACTTTTCGATTGGGGTCTTCACTTCCACAATAACCCCTCGATCCGGTGTGTATATAGCGGGCAAAAGATCGATTCCGCTTGGAGTTAGATTCGCTCAAAGAACCACATTGAAAACTCAGTCTCTTCAGTTTCTTCGAGGGTGATACGGGCCCAGCTCGAAAAGAGTTCAATCTGAAAGGGCGAGGAAGATGCCGTTTTTGTGATCGACAAAATCAATCGGCGTCTTCACCCGCTCCCTGCAAATTGGTTTGTCCGTTTGTTCTTAAAAGAAGGCCAGGGAAAGCGAGGGCAGCTTATCTCCACTACCCACACAACATTTCTGAAACAATTTTCTGCGGCCCCTTTTGGAGACCTGAACCGGCGTTCCACGCGTCAGGAATCGCCGGCCCTCAATCTCCCCTCTACTTTCGGATTCCCATCGTCTCGGGAACCGGTCCACCACCGATGCGCTTTTTGGCGAGTACGAGGTCATCAATCCACGCCGTAAAGCCTTCGCCGCTCGCGGGCTGATAGTTAAGCCACCCGAAAGACATACTGTCGAATGAAGCGGGAATCTCGGCTTTCTCGAACTGACCGGCGCCCTTTGTAAAACTGATCTCCGGAACCTCCTGACCATTAACGAAGAACTGATAGGTCTGCGTCGCGTTATCGGCATGCCATTCGATCAGCGTCCACTGATCCGAATACTTCAGCGGGGTTTTAGCGGAGAGGCCGAATTCCCCGCGCAGCTTCGTCTGAACGTTATAGAGGTATTTGAATGAGCCGTCCATTCCCGTGCTGGTCCCGGCGAGGCGCACTTCGATTGGATCGTTGGCCAGCGGACTGGTCGCCTTGCCGCTCACCAGAGTCGTGTGGATGCCGGCGCTCGTCTTGCCTTCGGGCACAACCGGAAGCGGTGTAGGAAGTTTCACCCTGTAATAAAGCCGGCCCCAGTGCTCGCCACCAATGGCCGAGGCTGCAGATGATCCCAAGTTAATGGTGCGCGCACCTTTCAGGGCGGAATCAAGTTTCAGCGCGTGCTTGCCGCCGTGCGCGAAATCCTCCGCCACCGCGACCGCGCCGGATTTGGTAAAGCCTTTCGGAATTTCACCGACGGGCGTGGCTTCAAAATCTTCGGAAAAGAAAATGTCCGCGGCGGTCAGGGGTGCGGTGGATGTCTGAGCCGTCTTCACGGCTCCGGGGAGTTGAGCTAGAGCGTGGCTGGAGGCAATGGCGGTAAGAGCAAGCGATATAGGGAGGAATCGAGTTTTCATGGTCGAAGGTTTAACTGCTAAGGGAAATTTTGTGTTGCGCACGAGTATGAAGCAAGGAGCCGAATAAGCATCGCACGGGAAGGGAAAACGGAAAGATTACTTCATCGGTATGATGATAACCGGAGCCGTGTCGCGCTGAAAGGTGGCTCCGTCCTTTCCGACGCTGATTTGATCGGTCGAGTCTCCGTGAGTCACTTTCAGCGAAACCTTCTCCTTGCTTGAGGAGAGGAGCGTCGAAGTGACAGGTGATCCGTCCGGCTTACGCGGATGCAGCACAGTCAGGAAATCCTGATCAGCCTTCGCCGAGATATGGAAATATTTTAAGGTCTTAAAAGGATAGGGATCCTCCTTGCCCGTATACTCGTCGGCATGTTTGGGATTTTCCATGGCTGAGCCGAACCGTCCCTCCTTTTCATTCGGAATCAGTGGATCCGATGGTTCAAGGACATGAATGTCGAGATCGGCGTTGTAAGCGGTCTTGGAGGTGACAAGGTTCCGGCCCCAGATCAATTTCTCACCCGTGGTATGGAGATACCATTCGGAAGCCATGGGCGATGAGATCTCGTCCCAGACCACGAGGTAGTCGGGGTTTTTCACAAGCAGCAGATGGCGGCGCCAGTGGAACGATTCCTCCCGCTTCACAAATCGAGAGGTCGGGCGCGAACAATCGGCCACTGCATAATCCACCTGAAGACTGCTGAAAAACGCATCGATCTTTCCGGCGCACTCGCGGGGATCTCTCGATTTTCCGCCGAAAACCACGTCGTTGTTGGAGACTTGGTCGCGGTTCCATTCGATGCCGGGGCCATAGGGACCAGACTGCGAGCCAAGCGCCAGAGGGATGCCCTGACTGAAGAAATCGATCGAGGCCAGATCCGCCCTCTTGTGCGTGGCACCTTGCTCCCCGCCGCGCATAAAAACCATGGTCTCATCGGGGGAATCGAAGCGCGAACGCAACAGCACGAGGCCCATTTTTCGGGATAGATCACTGCCGAGGATCTGCGAAACATCGGGTAGCCCGGGGTCGATCATCATCGGAGAATAGAGTCCAAAATTCCAACCGACGATTGGGGGACTACCTGCCCGCCGCCACATCCACATGAGGCGTTTGGAAAATTCCGGATCGGTCTTGGCGTAGTGCGGAGCAAAGAGCGCGCAGGCTTGAAATTCGGGCCCGTAGCTGGAGTCGCCCCAGACGGGAAGTGTCGGTTCCCCTGCGGGATTGAGTTTGGATGTCGAAGGAAAGCGGACCAGCGGCGAGGAGAAGCGGACGTACCAGTCAAGCAGCGCTTTGGTGTTGGGGTCCTGATAAAAATCAACGCCGGTCCGTCGCTGAAGCGCCTCGAAAAGGGTGCTGAAGAGCAACATGGTCCAGTTGTGGTACCGAGGAACCTCGTTCCACGCGCCGTCCCAATTTCCCTTTTCCAACATAAAGCGTACTTGCTGGCAGGCATATTTCACCCAGTCCTTGGCCAACGGCTGTTCGGGAAAATTGAGCCCGACAAGTGCGGCCCCCAGAAACCGGTCGGGCCAGCGGTTGCAGGTGGAAAATCCCTGAGGGAACTCAAGCCCGTTCGTACTCGGAGTCTCCGGTGAAGGAAATTTGGTCGGATCGTCGCCGATCTCGAATTTAGCAAATTCGACGGCATTTTTCTCGAACTCATTCTGCTCTTCGCTGGTCACAAAACCAAAGGAAGCGATCGTATCGTATTTGAAGAGGAGTTCGTTTACGCGCCGCTCCTTCCAAAGAGGATTTTTGCCCGGACCGCCGAAGATGGTGCGGGCCGACTGGAAGAAAGCTTTGGTCTCCTTCTTCTTTTCCTCATCGTTACCATAAAGCAGCGCGTGGAGGGTGGAATCCATCTTCCCGTGATCGTGGGCGTCGCGGGCTGCCATCGATTCAGATCGCCGCTTCACCTCGGGAAGATCAGTGGGATCCATCAGCAGACAGGGCCGCTGCGTGACCGGCTTGATAGTGATGGAGTTAAATTCGGCCGAATTGGAAACAGGGGCCGTTGCCCCGATAGCGGCGGGGAACAGGGGCATTAATAAAACGGAAACGGCCACGAGGCATTCAGTTTTCATGGGGAGATAGGGAAATAGAACCTAACAGCGCATTGTTTCAAAATGCTCGTTGATGGCACGCCATTTTCGGATCTGGAATCAAACTCGATATGTCTAAAGTCAGATTCGGTCTGCGGCTGCTCCCTGCCTTTCTTTAAACCCACAACTTTCGCTGAAGAATATAACATCGGAAAACTGAGAGGAGCTAGAGCTGTTTGTGGAGGGATACTCAACCCGCGGTGAGCTAAAAAAGAGGTTTTTTGCAGGAGACTGACCCGTCGGTGTATTGAGGTAGAACTGCCGGTTGCCCGACAGTCCCCTCGCAGATCCCGGCGTGCGGATTTCCCGCACCGGGCTCCTCTGAAGAAAGCGCACCATGACGCAAGGCTTGAGAGTTAAGGATGAGGTGTCAGTCATATCGGAAGGAAGCGTTGCGGATCATACAGGGTCTCCACGATGCGGGGTCTCGGTAGTCCCCAGTTGTCCCACATCTGCAGGAAGGCTCTTGCTGTCCCGTAACACTTTCGCTGGCTTCGCCGATTCAGCCACTTCTGCGTGATCTTCCTCGTTTCGGTTGAACTTCACGATCCCGCTTTTCGCTTCCGATAGTTTGAGCCCGAACTTCGCCAGTCTTTCGCGCAGTTGGTTTAGATAATTTTCGGCGTCTTCCTTGTGTTCGAACCCACACACGAAATCATCAGCGTAACGTTCATAGACCATCTGGCCTAGAACCTGTTTGCCGATGACTTTCTCCGTCCACAGATCCAAGACGTAGTGCAGGTAGATATTCGCCAGTATTGGCGAAATCACTCCTCCCTGCGGAGTCCCTGTCACCGGATGCAGAACGCTCCCGGTTTCTTCAAGCACTCCCGCTTTAAGCCATTTGCGCAGCAACCGCACAAACGCTTCGTCATGGACGCGTAGTTCAATCATTCGGATCAGCCATTCGTGGTCGATATGTTCGAAGAACCCTTCGATGTCAGCCTCCACCATCCACCGGACCCGCCCTAGAAAGAGCCGGTCTTGTAGTTTCAGTGTTGTCTGACGGGCTCCTCGTCCGGGTCGGTAGCCGTTGTTGCACTCCAGAAAATCCTTTTCATAGATTGCCGCAAGAACTCTCCGAGCCGCCATTTGCACGAGTTTATCTTCCACCGTCGGCAACCCCAAGGGACGACGTTTCCCGCCTCCCTTGTCGATGTACTGACGTTTCACTAGCGGCGCCCTGTAGCGCTTCTCCTTCAATCGACTCACCAGCCCGGCCACTCTCGGACCGAGCTGCTCCTCATACTTCCGGACTGTCATTCCATCCACTCCCGGTGCCGCTGGGCGCCGTAAGTCTCCGAAACAGTCGATCAACATGCTTTCGTTGATCATCCCGTACAGGTCGAAGAACCGATATTTCGGTTCCGCTTCCGCCTTTTGTCCAATTGCCAGCAGGGAGCTTTACACGCTTTGGTACGACCTCCCCGTCGCAGCGTCGGTTCTGTGCTGGCGGTGTTCTTCAGCCCGCCCCTTTGCCTCGTGAACGGTGTTACCGTCTCCGACTACTATGAGCGGGTCTGACTCCCGAACGCTTCCAACAACGCCTTCGTTTGGTTGACCGTTGATGGCCCCCGCTCGCAGGCAGCAGAGGCACGGTTCGGGTCTCTCCTGTTCAGGAACGCTTCTTTGCACACATGCCGTGGCCTTGGTAGACCCCGACGGACTCTCCGGTTCTGGCACTTTTATCGAACCTTCGACTTGGACTTCAATGGCGTTAAACATCTCGTCGTCCTCTTCTGAAACGCGCTTACGGGGCTGTGTCAGCACTGCGGGAAGATGCGACTTCCCTACGGCCTATGTGCGCCGCCTGTGTACGCTTCGTCGATGCCGTTTCGCCCATCTTCAAGGCCACTTGGCCTTTCGGATTGGGACTCAGAATGAGTCTGTCTGTATTTCATGGACTTAGCTGACATCAACGCAATCCAAGGGTGTCATTGTTTGCTTATTACTTTATGACGCTGGGACTTTCACCCAGCCAGAAGCGCCCTGCTTAGCAGTACGCACTAACGCGCCGCGGCAATGCAGCCTCCCCCCCCCAATACGTACGTAAAAGGAAATTCCAGCTAGTTGGCTAACCCAACTGAATTTTTCACTGCTGAATACTGAAGGAAAATTCCGTTGGAGTGGACTTCGTTGCTCATAATGACACTTACCGGGATGGAGACCGCCTGGTTGCGGATGGTTCTGTTGCTCATTCCCAGTGAGAGGAAGGGATCCTTTGCGAAATCTCCGAAAGCCTTAAAAGTAAAAGGGGCGAGTTGGGCGGCTATGGAATTGCCGGTACTTTTCACGGCTAACTGAAACGATCCGCCTGATGACGAAACCGCATAACCACGACGGTCGAGCGAAAAGGCCCTCACTTCGCCTCCTACACTGACCAGGATTTTAGCGCCCGCCAGCGCGAAGTCCTTGCTGATGGGCAGAGTGCCGGTGAAGCAGAGATGGTCGCGGTATTTCTTTGAGAAGTTGAGAAAAACCTGCCCCGTTCCAAGGGTAAGCGAAATGCCTAAAGTCGCCGGAGGAAGGCCCAGGGGACGAGCGAGAACGGAGCGTGGATTAGAGTTTAATGCGGATTCTATTGGGTCGGAGTAACCATCGTTATCAGAGTCGAGTGGGCGAATCGGGGAGTTGTTTTGGCCGACTAAATGCGCCTCTTGCGCTATACACGCCACGGCAGCGCGAACCGTATTTGTGGCAAAGGTAAAGTCGTAGTGTTTCCCAGCCGCCCCATCACTCGAGTCATCCGGGGTTTCGTAGTAGGGATTGGCCGTGTCGGTGGCTGTGTAATCCGAGAGTTCGATCGCTGCGGGATAGCCATTTGCAGCAAACGCATAATGATCACTTTGGTCGTCGAAAAACGGACTGTCCGCACCGATGGGAAGCGCGGGCACATACGTTTTTGCCGCGGTCATAAAGGTGTGCGCCCATGCCCTCGCTTCCGGTGCGTTGCTCCCTGTTGAAACGCCGAGTGTTGCCGGGATGGATGGGTTATTAACGTGAAAAGGGGCCAGAATCTGATCGAGATCAAGAACACCGGCAATGATCTCTTTATTTCTCAATACGACGTTGTCGACATAATCAAAACTACCATTCAGGTCGATTTCCTCGGCATTAAAACCAATATATCGAATGGTGTATTCGAATGAATAGCGGCTCAAAACCCGTGCACATTCAAGAATCCCGGCGGTACCCGAAGCGTTATCGTCCCCCCCGGGAACGTTTGATTTCTCGCTGTCGTAATGAGCGTCTATAATGAAAACGATCTCGGGATGCAGGGTGCCGCGTTGTTCGGCGATCACATTGAGGTATGTTCCTTGCACCCCCACCGACAGGCCCATCGCCTGAAATTTGTCGGCGAGAAACAAGCGTGTTTCCTGGTTTCCTTTGTCCCCGTTTGCACCTTTCCACTGTCGTCCACGTGTGCCTTGATTGTACAGGGAACCGGCGTATTTCCCGAGGCCCATTCCCTCGATTTTTTGTTGGCAATCCTTGTACTTGTCCAAGGAAACCTGGTCGACCAACGACTGGATGGCGGTGTCCGCGCCGCATGCCTGAAACACCCCGATGGCCAGAGCCATGGCCGTGAGCAGAGTTTTTGGAAAACAGCAGCTGGCATCGTGCATAGAATTTTGTGCGACGCCCTGATTGATAGACGAAATTGAACGGTAGCGCCATGCCAGAACAGGGGCCTTCAAAAGAGCGCCGTTGCCGGGATCTTGCGAAGCGTACTCGCTGAACCTGCACCGGCTAAGACTCGCCTATGTAGACCTTAATGCTTCCGGTGATGGGAGCCTTTGCCGAGTTTGAAAGATCGCTGATCAGGGAACGCCAACGCTAATGGATTTCACTGGCGAAACAGCTCGACGTTTACGGGTGCCAAAAAAAGACTCTTAGTTAAGAGCAGTGTTCGGAACTCAAACGACGGATCGCCGCTGGCGAAAAAAAGGCACTAGTGGCTCGTGAGTTTGGAATCAGCAGGGAGACTTTATACCATTACCTCCGGAGGTGTTGACCGGAGACTCGGACCTTAACGTGCTATAGATTCCGTTTTCTGAGGCGACCCCCAACGACGATCGGGTTCACGGCCATCATGAGGGGCGCTTTTTCCACGGCTATTACGGCAACTACTGCTTTTTGCGTTGTACGTGTTTTACGGAGAACAGTTGCTGGTGAGTTATCTGCGGCCACCCGGTGAAATATTGGGGCTAGATACTTAATCTCAAAAGCGCATCTGGAACGTTGCGCCAGGTAAACGCCATATTATCGATATGCGCGTGGAAATCATTGGTTGGAGACAACCAAAGGGTCGGGACTGCGATCCTTTCGATGTATCGGTTTTCAGAAACACACGCCATTTCGAGTGGTGACCGATTCGTTTTGCGCCCGCCAGGCAGATCAGTTTGTGATTCTGATACGTCCCCGGAACCGCCGCAGGAGGGAACCGCAACCTTTACCCGTTTATCAATTCCCGTGAGCTCGGCTGTAAGGCGCCCACCCATGGAGTGCCCATAGACACCGAGTTTGCCGGGATCCACTTCAGGTTGCTGTTCCAAAAACGTGAGCGCCCGACGAGCAGCCACCACGACCAAAAACCAATTGTCATTTCGGGGTGAGAGCACGGAATCGAGGGTGAACTTATCCGGCTCAATCCCCCCTGCGAAGTGGTTGGTTTTGTTTCTTTGCGGAGGATGCGTTGCATCCAAATTTCCCCAATCGGTATTAAGGCCCGTATATATTCCGTCTTTCCCGAGGCTGATTTTGCTACCCCCCCAATTGAGGGAGAGACAGGCGTAACCCCTTTTTGCCTCGGTCAACGCAACCTCTAAATTCGCAGATTGTCCGCCACCGTGAATTTGCAAAAGGGCGGGCAACTTATGCGCCCCTTTTGGGAACGTATAAATGGCAGCGACTCTCGCAGGTGCGCCTTTGAATACACCAACCTTGTACCGGACTACTCGACAAACGATCCCGTCCTGCTCCCATTCTTTGGTCGTTTCAGCGTCGATAGGTTCTGCGCGGGGATCATAAGAGCCCCAGAGTGCGTCCAAGTTTTGGGGAACTGCGCCGTCTTTGAGCGGAGGAAAGCTCTCCTGCGCCAGGGCATTAAACGAGGTGATTGCATAAAAGCCAAAAATGAGAAATCGCTTCATATTGGAGGGGAACGGTTTTGAGCGATTCCCACGGTACATGACTTGGCGGGGTTCGTGATGTCGTAAAGTTTGCGACATCAGCTTTGGGTTAAAAGCGCTGGATGTACGGTCAACATAAAATGATCGCGAGCCAGCACTGGTCCTCGATGTGTTCACCGGAAAGACCAATGCCTCCGTAATTGATTACGCAATGTTGGTACGGCGACGAAGAAAGTCTTCGAGTGTACGACTCGCTCCCCAATAACGACTCCCAGCAACTCGGTTAATGGTGCGTTTGAGCGCTGGTGCGTTCGGGATTCCATTCCAGAACAAGCAACGAGACACCTTGGCGGGGTAATGTCAGTTGCACAACGGACTGCCCTCTCCCGGCATCTACGATCTTTGGGTTCTCCATCGCAGCGAGCTGCCCAGCCTTTTCCAATTGCCCGTATTGCTCAAGTGTCGGGTTTTCGGGAGATCCCATCTTCTTCCAAACCTCAAACGCGTTGCTGTGTTCAGCGTCGATCCGGTACTGCGTTGTTTTTATGAGACTAGAAGACACAGGGAGTCCATGGAGGGCCAGTTGGATGGCTGCGTCAGGCCCGCTCACGTCATCATCGTGATAATGCCAAAGCAGGACGGCGAGTTTGTTCCCGTCAAGAGTAGCGAGCGCGGACACATCCGGGGCGCCTCGCACATTAGAAATGCGAATCTTTTCCTCGTTTAACCCGGAGGAACTTTCGACGGCGATACGCTGCCCGCTCATTTTCGCGAACATTCGGAATACGTTCAGGACAGGGAGATCAATTCCATTCGTGGCGATGACTCTGAAGCCGGCGAAATACGGTTGGTCTTCGAACTCAAACGACCAGGTAATAGCCCCCTCTAGGTTTGTTTGGTGTTTATCGGCTAATTCATATTTACGAGCGAAACTGGCAGCCGTGTAACTAGAAAACATCGTACTGTTACGGTAACCATTTTGAGGCCCCTTTCTTGCAGCCATTCCCTCCGGATCCGATTCTCCAATAACAACCGGTATGTTTTTGTATTCGGGGAACTCATTAATAACGCTGAACGCATTATTAATATTGTTCAGTTGGTTTGACATGCCCATTCGGACATGACCATCAACAAACTTAGGACTGCCTTTTGCATGAAACGATACAAAGTCGAGCGGCGCCCCCTTTTCACCGGTCACATAATTTGTTCCGTAAGCGCAATGGTTCAGAAACTCTTTTAAGAGCCCCTTTCCCGTACCCCCGGAAACTTCCGGGCCCCCGACTCGAGCGGTAGGTAGGGCCCGGCGAATGCCATACACGGCATAGTCATATAGTTTACAATACTCCTCCGTCGTGCCTTTCCAATATTGAGGCAGATCTGGCTCATTCCAAACTTCCCAATACCACTGGTTCACTTCGGCTACGCCGTACCTTTCGACACAATGTTTTACCCATTGGTAAGCCAGATCTCCCCATTTGGCATAATCCTTTGGAGGCTGGTTGTAGCCTGCCTTACCCTTTCCTGGCATTTCGCCAACAGGAACATTATGAGGGTAATTTTCCGGATTGGAAGATAACGCCTCCGGCATAAACCCAAGCTGTGCATAGGGCTTTAACCCGCGCTCTAAATAAGCATCAAAAATACGATCATTTATCGTCCAGTCATAAACTGCGTTACCGTTGGCGTCTTCCTTGTAAGCGCTCGTAGAACTCCATTTCAGCGCATACGCCCCATCTCCACTCGTGAGCAGATGATGGCAGCGAATGTAAACCTGAGGTCCACCTAGTTGCCCCAGTCCTGAAAGCAACTTTTTACCGTCTTTCATGTAGGTGTAATTCGCTTCGTCATATCCAAAGAAGCGCCAGATGGGAGCAAGCTTGCCAACCGGCCTGGAGGCATCCACCTGGATATTTACGTCAAAGCTTCCAGCTTCCGCCGCACAAGCGGGAGGCTGGAACAGCACCTGACCTAATAGGGAAAGCGCAAACAACTGGATAGGAACTGTGGAGCGGGGAGGGATGTTCATAGAGGGTTAATCGGTGCCACAGCGTACCTGGGTTGCTGGGTACTGGCCGCGGGCAATTGCGTAAACATTTATTGAATTTGCGCATAAACAGACAAACCTACGGCAGCGCTACCGTCCGATTCTGAGTTCAGCCCCAAAAGACGCTTTGCTTATGCCCCTTTCTCCGGCCTCACAACGACCGTCCATAAAGCGACCCCGGTCAAAAATCGGCCTGCTATTTGAGTCTACGAATTCCTATGCACGGGAATTGCTGAGGGGGATCGGGGAGTTTGCCCTAAGCCATACTGACTGGCAGATTCATCACTCTGAAATCGGGGCTCGCGAAAAGGAGCCGGATTGGTTGCGACAATGGGATGGAGCGGGGCTTATCGTACGAGGGGAAAACCGGGCAGTAGCAAAGTGTGTGGCGTCATTTCAGATCCCCGTAGTGGATCTCACACCTTCGCGGCTTTTACCGCGGGTTCCGTGGGTGAAATCGGACGACAGGCAAATTGCGGCAATGGCTGTAGACTATTTTTGGGAACGTGGATACCGCTCCTACGGCTATTGTGGACTTCGCGGATTTCGCTGGTCGGAGCAGAGAGGACAATGGTTTTTCAAGCTCCTGGAAAGAAAAGGAGGGCGCTGCGATATGTTCGAGGCTCCAGAGGGCATTGCCGGGGATATGCAGGCTGACCTCATTGCGACGTGGGTGGAACAGCTCCCGAAGCCAGTGGCGATTTTCACGTGTTTCGACAGTCGAGCGCGACAGGTTGTAGATGCCTGTCAAGCTCATGGGATTTCGGTTCCGGAGGAGGTCGCAGTGCTCGGAGTGGACAACGATGACGTGATCTGCAGTCTTTCGCCGGTTCCTTTATCGAGTGTGATTTTGAATCCCAAAAAGGTGGGATGGGAAGCTGCCGCTCTATTGGCGCAAATGCTTTCCGGAAACCATCCTGCTCCCACAGAACAGCTTATTCCGCCCATAGGCATCGTTACACGGCAAAGCACGGACGTTTTAGCCGTGGGAGCCCCACAAATTGCTCAGGCACTCCGTTATATCCGGGAAAACGCAACAACAGGCATCGGGGTCAAACATGTCCTGGAAGCGTGTCCCATGAGCCGGAGGAGTTTGGAGCAAAAGTTTCGGGAATTGTTGAACAAAACACCCCATGACGAGATTCTGAGGGTCCAACTTGAGCACGCCAAAACCCTGTTACTGGGAACCACGCTGCGCGTAGGAGAAATTGCGGAGCGGGTGAGCCTTGAAAACGCCTATTTCAGCGCGGTTTTTAAACGCCAAACTGGCTTCACCCCGCGTGAATTCCGGATTCACTTTGGAACGGGAAGCTAGCCAGCTAGCACAGCAGCCCTGTAGCTCCGCTGTCGCCCCTCGGCAGCAATCCCACTCAACATGCGGGTTACATCTTTTTCTTATTCGGAATCAGTAGTAGACTAACGCCGTGAACCGCCTTTCCACGGGAATTCTCCTGAAGCTAGGGCTACCAATCGGCTTGGTCCTTCTGGCAGCACTCGCGTTTAGGGCATCCCTCCAGTCAGAATCCACCAAACAACGTATACAGGAGTCGCTCTCAAACGCCCTCCATATGGAGGTTCGTTTCGAGCGTCTACGCCCCACTTTCTTCAAAGGCAGCCGTATCAGCGGCCTCACCGCCTCCCGCGAAGGCGGCTCCTGTCTTTCCGCCAAAGAAGTATTTGTGCGCCCCCGCCTTCTTTCGCTGATCAAAGGCCAGTTTGTTCTCTCGGATATTCGCGTCGAAGATGCCCGACTGGTACTGGTAGACGCCCCCAAAACCCAAAAACAGACCACCTCCGACGCTAAAACTCAGGCCGCTCTCATCAAAGACGGACGCCCCCGGCTCACCATCCGAAGTTTAGCCATCAAAAATGCAGCCGTAGACTGGATCGATGCCCGAGGCAAATCCTGCCTGCAACTCGAAGGTATCACCTTAAAAGTATCCAATTTAGGTGAACCCTCAGGCTCTGGCGGTCTCTCAGTACAAAAGGGAACTCTCTACGAAACCCTTCCGTTTAAGGATCTCACCGCCCCAATTCACATCGAGAACGATCACTACACACTTCCCAACATCCATGCGGTTTCAGGGGGCGGCTCCATTGACGCAAAAGCGGATGCCTTCGCTTCGCAACAAGACATGCCCTTTTCCTTCTCTGGCACTGCCAAAAACATCGATTTAGAACGCATCAGCGAAGAAATCCCATCTCTGCACTCCTCGGGTAAAGCAAACGCATCTATTGAACTTTCCGGTCTTCTTAGAAAGTCGGAGTCCTTCCAGGGGAAAGGTGATGCCCTCCTCGAAGACGGTTTCCTGAAGGGATTCGGACTGCTGCAATCGATCGGACAAGTGTTCCAAGTTTCGGAACTCACCAACTTGAAAATTCAAAAGGCTTCCGCCGCCTTTTCTGTCGCAAATCGTAAAATCAATCTTTCCGAACTTCTGCTCTCCGGCAGTGACATCACCATTTCAGCACCCGGTGAGATCAACTTCGAACAACACCTCAATCTGCAGGCTAAGCTGTCCCTGCCTGAAAAAATGCTCCAGGGAAAAGTCCTACAGATGTTCAGCGATCGCTTTTCTCCCTCAGACGAGACCGGCCGTCGTTCCATTGCCTTTCAAGTATCGGGCACCATCGACAAACCCAAACCGAACATCCTCGAAAAACTCGTCGGCGACAATGTCGGGGGCGTCCTGAACAAACTGCTCGGAGGCTTCCTCAAACCCAAAAAGGCAGACCCTCAACCCCAGCCTCCGGCCGAAAAACCACCTTCTCCCAAGTAACTTTCTATGCGCGTCATTGCCGGCACCGCTGGTGGAATTCACCTCCTGACTCCAAAAACGGACCTGCGTCCAACCATGGACGTCGTACGCGGCGCGATGTTTTCGAGCCTCGGCGACGCCGTTCTGGATGCCCACGTCCTCGATCTCTTCGCGGGAACAGGCTCCCTCGGTATCGAGGCCCTCAGTCGAGGCGCCGCGTCTGCGACACTCGTCGAAGCCGATCGCAAAGCCTGTGAGATTATCCAACAAAACCTCACCAAAACCAAACTGTCAGCCCAGGTCATTCAGGCCGACGTTTTCCGCTTCCTTGAATCCAAAACACCGCCGGTTCTTGCCAACCTGATCTTCGCAGACCCTCCCTATTCAAAGCTTCCCGGCGCTCGTGACTTCGGGGCCGAGCTTCTTGTTTCCAAAGCTCTGCCGACCTTCCTCGCTCCAAACGGCCTCTTTATGCTCGAAGTTGTCAGAGGCTGGAAACAACCCGAGTGCGATTCGTGGGAACTGATCCGCCGAAAACAATACGGCTCTACAGAAACACTTTTATTACAAGCCCGCTCCTGACCCTCAAGAACCCTCCCCAAAACTCCCCCTATGAAAATGCCGTCTATCACCACACTCGTCGTTGCACTTTGCGCGACTCATACGTTCGCCCAGACCTCCCCCTCCGCTCCAAACGGTGAACCCACAAACGCTGCGGAAGCCGCAGCGCAAAAAGCGGAAGCCAACAAAAAACTAGAAGAACGTTACCAGACGGTCGTCGCTGCGCTCCCTCCAGATCAACAGGCCTGGGAAAAGGTACTGCAGCAAAATCTCGGTGGCTTTTACCTTCCGCTACACAAAGCCGATAAAGTCGCCGGTCGCTCAACCGCCTGGGATTTCGTTCAGGATGATCCGAAGCTTCCCAGAGTCCTCCTGATCGGAGACTCGGTTTCGAGGGGATACACCCAAGCCACAAGAACCCAGCTCGCGGGAAAAGCGAACGTCCATCGCGCGCCGGAAAATTGCGGCCCCACCAAAAACGGAATCAAGAAGATCGATGTGTGGCTCGGCGAAAATCAGAAATGGGATGTCATTCACTTCAACTTCGGCATTCACGACCGGGCGACGCCTTTCGCTGAATACACCGAACGTCTAGACCAACTCATCACCAAGATGAAGGCTACCGGCGCCAAGCTTATCTGGGCCAGCACCACTCCCATCCCCGACGACGCCGCCAAAGGCCAAAAAGCCGCCTCCATCATGGAACACAACGAGGCTGCCGCCGCCGTCATGGCCAAACATGGCATCCCCACTGACGATCTGTTTACGGCCATCACACCGCATTTAGAAACCATGCAGAATCCGAATGACGTACACTTCAACAACGGAGGCTACGACTTTTTAGGCAAACAAGTCGCCGACTCTATTGAAGCGGTGCTCAAAAAGTAGTCGCAGTGCGAGCGGCCTGTGCCGACTCGCATACTACACAAACTGCGGCTCGGGTCCCGGGTTAACGGGCCGCTTTTACCTCATCCCAGACTTTGGTGTATTTCTTGAGGTCTTCGCCGATATCCTGAATCACTTCGCTCTTGAGTTTCACCTCGGCGGAGATGGTCAACGCTGGATTCTGAAGAAACTCCTTCCCCACAATTTTAAGCGCAGCAGAATTGGGACAGAGATACCCAATGGATTGCATGTTTTGCGCCGCATTTTTCCCATCGAGCAAGTAGTCGATGAACTGATGCGCCAACGCCGTATTCGGCGCCGATTTGGGAATCACCATTTCGTCACATGCCACACTGACGCCTTCCGCCGGAATCACAACGCCGACCTTTTTGTTACGTTGCATGACCTGCCAAAGATCCCCGCCGTAGCCGTGCACCACCACAAACTCGCCGCTGTCCACCCCGGCTTTGTAGGCCTCGTTATCGAATTTCGTAATTCCCTTTTTCCATCCGATTAACACATCACGTGCTTCATTGAGCTCTTTCTCGTCACGGGTGTTCATGCTGTACCCGAGAGACTTCAGCGCTGCGCCAATGGTCTCGCGCATATCATTTAATAATGTGACGCGCTTTTTTAAATCGGTTCGCGCCAAGGTGCTCCAACTCGCTTCGATATTTTTCACCTTGTCCTTGCGGTACCCGATCACAGTGTAACCCAGCGTATACGGCACGCCGTGTTTCATCGTTTTATCCGCAACTTTATCGAGAACCTCCGGATCGATATTGGCGATATTGGGCAGTTTTGTTTGGTCCAACTCTTGGATCATCCCCTGCTGAACCATTTGAGGAATGATGTAACTGGATGGGAAAACGAGATCATAACCACCCGCGCCCGCTTTGAGTTTTGCATACATTGATTCGTTCGAATCGAACGTGTCGATGGCCACCTTGCAGCCATGTGTTTTTTCAAAACGCTTCACCAAGGCGGAATCGATATAATCCGCCCACGTAAAGACATGCAAAGTCTCCGCTGCGGAAGCAACCGAAGCGGCAATAAACAACAAGGTTAATGAAAGGAAACGAGAGCTCATAATTTGGACCGTGTAAGCCTGAAACTGAATGCGACCACGATAAAGGTCAACCCCAGCAACAGAGTGGAAAGGGCATTCACAACAGGTAGATTTTGGCTGACCTTCATCATGCTATAAACGCGAATTGGCAGGGTCGTAGCGCCCGGCCCCTGGACAAAAAAGGTGATCACGAAATCATCGATCGAAAGCGTAAAAGCCAAAAGCCCACCCGCAATGATCCCGGGAGCAAGCAGCGGCAGCGTAATTTCACGGACCACTTGCCATCTCGATGCGCCCAAATCCCGCGCCGCATCGATCAGCGTGAAATCAAAATCCTGCAACCGCGCAAGCACCACCATCGTCACGTAACTCAAACAAAAGGTGACGTGCGCAATCCAGATCGTAAGAAAGCCAGTCTCCATCCTGATCATCACAAAAAACAGCAGCAGCGAAATACCCGTCAAAATATCCGGCAACACGAGCGGCACCGTCAGTGCGCCAAGGTGGATTTTTTGCAGTCGTGATTGATAGCGATGCAAAGCAAAAGCAGACAGCGATCCTAGTAACATCGACGCGAGAGAAGCCAGTACACCGATAAAGACAGAGTTTCGCAACGCCTCCCAAAGATCATCCGCGTCCCACAACCGCTCATACCAGCTCCACGTGAAGCCCTCCCAATTACCGCCAAAATGCGACGCGTTAAACGAGTTTAAAACCAATACCGCTATCGGGGCGTACAGGAAAACGAGCACCCCGCTTAACACGAGTTTTGGAAACCGTGAAGGCCTCATCCTTAAGATTGCTCCCTTCTGAAAGCAGCCTTGAGTCCCCCAAAAGTCAGCCCCGAGACTAGTAATAAGAGTGCGGCCGCAAGCGCACTCGCCACAGGCAAATTGCGATCGCCCTGCACGCGTTGCACGATTTTGTTCCCGATCATTTCTCCATCTACGCCCCCAACCAAATCCGGGATGACGTACATCCCCAGAGCCGCCACAAAAACCATCATCGCAGCGGCGGATATCCCCCTGCTGATTCCAGGAACAAACACCTGCAAGAATGCCGTTCTCTTCGAGGCTCCCAGGTCTCTGGCAGCTTCGAGTAGCGAAAAATCAAATTTTTCAGCAGCCGCATAGATCGGCAAAATGGCAAACGGGAGCTGGGTGTAAACCATCACCACTAATACCGCCCAGTTGTTATAAAGGAGAGTTGGGGCCTCTTCAAAAAGTGAGCTCCACTCCAGAAACGCACTCACCGGCCCGTCCACTTGCAACAGAGTTTTCCACGCAAAAATTCGGATCAGGAAATTCGTCCAGAAAGGGACCGCCACCAACAACAGCAGCATGTTTCTCCAGCGTTTGGAGGCTCGGGCCATTGCGTATCCCGCCGGCAATGCAATCACCACACACAGAAAACTCGTGAGCCCCGTGATCCAAACAGTGCGCCAAAAAAGCTCCGCGTATTCAACGGAAACGAGGCTTCGAAAATTCGCCAGCGTCCAGCCATGCGCCACACCGCCGGTAAGATCAGCGGGTTTAAAGCCGAGGATCAGAATCACAACCGTCGGCACCAAAAAAAACAACCCCAGCCATACGAGCGACGGCAAGGTCACTAACCATTCTTCCGACGTCTTCGCCTTCCGGTGTGGTTCGACTTCTGGCATCGCACGTTACTCCTACACGTCACTCCCATTCGAACCGGCCTCCTGCGGAAGCAGCAACAATGCATCTGGAGGAAGATGCACCACTACCGAGTCGCCGGCGCACCAGTCAGAATCCGGCTGGTTACTGGTTCGCTCGACCAAAAATGAAAGCCCTGCAACCCTCACAACCCACCGAATATGCGCCCCCTGAAAAATCACATCCTCTATTGTCGCGTCGAAGTGGTTTGGCAAATCTGAGCCCGATTCAGATTTCCGAACAAGCTGCGTGTGCTCCGGGCGAATGAGCAGCTCGACCCGAGCATTTGGGGTGCACCCGCCCCCGCTCTGAAGAGTTACCAGACCGAGCCCATCAACTTCTACCTGAGTGCTTCCGGCAAATTCACCCGAACCCATCTTGCCGGCCATAAAGTTTGCGTCCCCAATAAAGCTCGCAACAAACCGACTCTTCGGCGCGGAATAAAGCTCGGCCGGCGTCCCAAGTTGCGCCACTGCGCCCTGGTTCATCACCGCAATCTGATGACTCAAACTCATGGCCTCCGTTTGATCATGCGTAACGTAGAGGAATGTAATACCTGCGAGTTCATGAAGATTTCGAAGCTCGGCCAACATGTGCTGGCGCAACTTCAAATCCAGTGCGGCGAGCGGCTCGTCGAGTAAAAGAACATCAGGCTTATTAATTAACGCCCTGGCAATAGCCACGCGTTGTTTTTGCCCTCCACTCAACGTCGCCGGCTTCTGCTCCGCACGATCCCGCAACTGAATCAGATCCAGCATCGCATCGGTTTCATACTGAATCACCGCGCTCGATTGTTTGGCGATTCGAAGTCCAAAACCGATGTTCTCGCGAACTGTCAGGTGTGGAAAAAGCGCGTAGTTTTGGAAAACTGTATTTACCGGCCGCTTCTCCGGAGGCAATGCGGTGATATCTTTTCCATTCAGCAAAACACGGCCACTTTCAGGAGTTTCAAAACCAGCGGCGAGGCGTAGCAATGTCGTCTTTCCACATCCACTTGGGCCAAGGAGGGAAAAGATCTGCCCCTTGGGAATATCCAGGGTGACTCCATCGACCGCCCGTAACGGGCCGAAGGATTTTGTGACCTTCTCAAATGTAAAATGACCAACCATCTCAACCGATTGGACCACGGCAGAGTTCTGGATTCAAGGGGATCGCTGATCTGAATTGGCTCGAGGCCACAGGCCCGCTGTTTTTTGGGAGGAGGTACGGCGGCTGGGTTCGGAACAGCGTGTCGTCGGTCGGAAGATGGAAATGCTGGCGATAGGGGCAACCTATTCTGAAAGCCGAGAGAGAGCGGGAATCCTAGCAAAATAGGGGGGACTTCCAAGGACCACGTAAAAAGATCATGTGGATTTACGAGCGACCAGACGAAGATTGAAGTGAGTAGTCTGGCAACTGGCGGATCTACCTCAATAAGTCACTTCAGGGTCGCGATCACGATCGCCATCGCCAACAATGGTCTATTCCGAAGCCATGAATTTAGGGGCACCCCATTTTTCGACCAGTCATCGAGGCACTGGTTGCAGCCTTCCTTTTGCCTTCCCTATGCGATGGATCCACAGCGTGTATATCACTCTCATTTTCTGCACTTTGGCAAACGCCACGACAGAAGCGACTCCACCAAAGGTTTTGATTTCAACCCTGTCCTCGCTGATGTCTCCTCCCCGACCGCTAGTTCACATCTCCGGGGTAGTGACCTGGCGAGGCGTAAGCGGAGAGGACGCAGTCCTAAGCCTCGAGGATGCTTCGGGCGGGATCTTATTAAACCTCTCCCTTGCCCGCGCAGAACAGGTTTGGGCGGGCGATTCCGTAGATTTGGAGTCTCTGGCCGTCGGGAATGAAATCGACGCTGAGGGTCTCCTCGACTCCAGCGGACCGTTTCGAACCATCCTACCAGTCAAAATACAGGTGACCGGACAAAAGAGCCTCCCAACCCCAACAAAGAGCACCCAAAAGAAACCAAAAGCGTTACTCCGGCCCGTTCCAGGACGATTCCAGCGAACCGAGATGAGCGGAACCATTCATTATGCCAAACCGAAGGGAAACAGCATCGAACTTCGAGTGGAGCAACGTGTGGGCACCTATTTTTTGGCCGAAATTCCGGCGTCCAATGATTTCATTCCGGGGCAACTTGAAGATGCAGAAATAACGCTCCGAGGCGTGGCCATGCCGCTTATCGACATCGGCGGAAAAACGCTGCGTACGCAGTTGATGGTCAGCTCCCCGACGGATCTCGTGATTACCAAACCTGCTCCGACGAACCCCTTCTCAATCCGCAAAATGGGGATTGGAAGATTTATACGTGACCGAGAAGAAGTGCATCGCCGCAGAGTGGAAGGCGTCGTCACCTATTGGGACCCAGGCTCCCTTCTTTTTCTCCAGCAAGGGAGTACGGCGATTCGAATCCTGACAGATTCGACAGAAACGATTCAAATCGGAGACACTGTTGAAGCAGTAGGGTTCATTGAAACCAAGGGGGACATTGCGGAACTGCGGCGCTGTTTAATTCGCAGAATCGGACCTGGAATAGTTCCTAAACCAGTGGCTATTCAAAAGGTCATCCCGGAGGCAAAGGATGATGGAACCACCTCTACCGGCCAGCCAAACTTAACCGGTATTGACGGTCTCCTGCTGGAAGTCCGCGGCACAATTTTACGTACAGAACAGATTTTTGAGGATGGATGCCTCCGGATTTTGCTGGATGACGGAAAGCTGATTACGAGTGCCTCCATGCCACTCCGGAAAGGAGAGGAATCTCCGGCGCTATTCTCGAAACTCCGAGCTGGGTCTGTGGTGTCTTTAGTGGGAGTTGGATTGGTTGATTTTATTACTCCTCACGCAGAGGATGAATCGCCTGGAGTGGGGCGCCTGAATTTACTTTTGCGTGATCTTTCAGATATCACCGTGCTTTCCGTTGGACCATGGTGGACGCCCCAAACCTTTGCTTACGCGCTTATCGGAGTGGGCGTACTCCTTGCCGGAGCGTTACTTTGGGTGGCAGGGCTACGGCGCCTGGTACGAAAAAATGTAAATCGCCTAGAGCTCTTAATGCGGAGCCACAGGGATTCTGAACTGGAGTTTAATGCCGTCCAACAAGAGCGGCAGAGACTTGCGGCAGACATGCACGATGGGATCCAGCAACTGATAGCTGGCGCGGCGTTTCGGCTGGAAACGGCTGAGGACTTTCTAGATGGGACACACACACCGGTGCAGCTTCAATTAAATGCGGCTCGAGAGGCACTAGTGAGTGCCCAAGCGAGTTTGCGAAACTTTCTTTCGGGATCTGTATTGAGCGATGACGCGTCGGGCGATTTTGTTCCTCTCATTCAACACACGCTTAAGAACATCGAGCAGTGGCCGGCATCCGCAATTTCACTTCAAGTGCAGGGTGATCCTTTCCGCCTTTCGCGCCCCGTGATGGGGAGCCTGTTGTTGGTGATGCAGGAGGCTTTGGGGAACGCCTTTAAACACGGCCAGGCTTCCCATGTCGAAATCGTTTTAAGTTATGAAGAAGATGCGTTCGAAGTGACGCTTACGGACAATGGAATTGGGTTCGATGTGGCAAAGGTACAGGGTAGGAAAAGCGCCCATTTCGGATTAGATTCCATGCAGCAGCGGACCTCTTGGCTTGGAGGAGTCATTGAAATTAAGAGCGCCAAAAAAGAAGGAACCTGTATTAAAATAGTCCTTCCAAGAGACCGCGCCGCCCACACTCGGAACCTTGACGCTTCTTAAATTATTTTTTGCACAGGCCTCAAACAACGAGTTTAGAGAGTGAATTCCGCAGTTACGCTTCACTGACATGTCCTCCGAGGAAAAAATCCGATTACTCATCATCGATGACCATCCGGTCGTACGGGAGGGCCTCGAAGCGATGTTTGCACGCAGCCCGGAGGTTGACCAAATCCAGACAGCCTCCTGTGTTGCCGAGGTGGAAGCGATTTGCCCTATCTTCCAGCCGCACATCGCGTTGTTAGATATCAGGATGCCAGAGATAGATGGCTTTATGATCCTGCAGGGCATGCAGAAGCGTTGGCCACATATCAAGATCCTGATCCTATCCTCCAGCGCCACGCACGCAGAAGTGAAATTGGCGCGGCTGCACGGCGCTTCGGGCTATCTGAGTAAATCCACACCGAGAAAAGTCCTCTTCGAAGCGCTCCACTCGATCCATGTCGGTGGAACTTGTTTTCAAGCAGAAACCCCGCAGCCTTCATCGAATATTCCCTCTTTGAGTTCAAGAGAACTGGAGGTGCTTCGGCATCTCGGACGAGGGCTTAGCAACAAGGATCTGGGCGTTGCGATGGGCGTCAGCGCAGAAACTATCAAAGGGCATCTGAAGGCCATTTTTACTAAGATTGGCGCCAGCACACGCGCCGAAGCAGTGACTCGAGGTTACGAACTCGGTCTTCTTTCAAACCAGTAGCACAGGTTTCCCACCCCCCCCCATTCGGGGCGTAGTTTTTCTGAGGGGGCTGAGGGAAGCTTTTCGTGTTCTCAGCAGGTGCGCAGACGGTGGATTTGACTCCGCCCAACCGCTCCCGCTGAGAACGGAAACAAACAAAAGCAAACACGCTCATCCATTATGACCATCATGAAAACATCTCCCTTGGTTGCCGCATCCCTGTTCCTTCTGCTCACACTGAACAGCAGCACTTGTTTCGGAGTCACACCCGATTCATTCAAAACAGACGTTGCCGACAAAGACGCAGCCCGCAATGCCGTGAAGTCTGCGGAAGCTGCAAAGGATAACGCCAATGTACCGCCCAACTTACGGGCACCCCGGGTGGACGCCAAGATGGAGCTCCTAAGAACAATGATTCTCGAAGGCATCAAATCAGGCGCCTTGAGCGTAGGGGAATCGGCAGAAACCAGCCACGAATTAGAGCGTATCGAACGGCTCGAAGATACCTACAAACGCAGCGGAGCAAAGATCTCAACCCAGGAACGCCACCAGCTAAACAGGCAGGAGGACGCGTTACACCAGTTATTGTGGAATAAAACTCACAACAGCCAAAGTGCTCCGGCGCCGTTAACCAGGTAGGCAGTCCCGAGCGTGACCGTGCGGCAAATTCCACGTGAATGTGTCGCCCGGCCTACACGGCCTCGGCAAACCCTGGTGTTTGGATTTTAAGGTGCTGACCGTAACGCAACGGGGGAGCGCGCTCGCCGGAGCAATATTTGCACCCGGCTTTTTTGCGGTGCGGCTAGGTTCTTTTTCCAACGGTGCACCTTCAAGTTTCGGGTAATATTGAGGTATAGCTACCGGTTGCCCAACAACCCTCCGTAGATCCCGGCGTACGTCCCCGTCTGAAGGACGGGTCGGGTCTCTCCTGTTCAGTGACGCTTCTTTGCACACATGCCGCGGCCTTGGCAGGCCCCGACGGACACCCCCTTTCTGGCACCTTTATCGAGCCTCCGAATTGGACTGCTATGTCGTTTCACCCTCCGTCGGGGCCCATGGCCTCTCGGGCTGGAGATCCTATTTAGCCTATCTGTATTCCAAGAGTTTAGCTGACAACAACGCAACACTCAGCAGTGATTGTTTGCTTACACCTTTATGACGCCATGACTTTCACCCGGCGCGAAAGCGCACGGTTTCGCAAGGCACACTAAGACGCTGCGGCAATGCGGCCCCCCGTACGTACGTAAAATACGTATTCTATAAGCTCAAGGGATCGCTGATCTGAATTGGCACGGGACGAGCGACCCGTTGATTTCCAAAGAGATTTCCCCCCGTCTTTTCCAGGAGCACGTGGAAGAACAGCAGACAATTTACCCTTCCTTTACAATTTAGGCCGTCGAGTGAAACACGGCCTTAACAAATCCCCGCTTTATTGGTCAGCACGCAACAGCGTACCCAACTCAACTGCCATCTACAGAACCTCACTAAACTCCAATTTATGAAATCCCTCTCTCTATCCGCTCTCCTGCTCTCGCTCTTTTGTAAAGGAACCCCCGCCCCGGAGACGCCTGCCAAAACCACCCCGGCGCCAACCCCAGACAAATCCGCCTGGTTGGAAATTGAAGCCTGGGTCGACTCGGACTCCAATCCGCCGCAAATCGCCCGCACCCAAACACGTCGTTTACGGGAGGCCCATGCCGCCAGTCACCTTTGCTGGATCCTCGATCCGGAACAAAGTAACACCTCCACCCATCGTAGCCGGACCAACAGGGAGAGCGTCGGATAAGAGCCAACGACCGCGTCAAACAAGGTGATACCCATCATTCATCTCAACAACGACAGGACCACCAGCCTTAACAGCAAAGGTCACAAAGAGCGTTGAACCCCGGTCTTATCAAAGGATTCAAAGGCTCAAGGGCGCTTACTTCGCCGATGCAGGACGGGGCCGATAAAAAACCGCAACATTTCCGACTACCTGCACCAGAGCGCTCCGAGTCTCTTGTGCGAGCTCAGCGGACAACACTTTCTTTTCTTCCTTAAACTCCGTGAACTTCAGTTTCACGAGTTCATGCAAATCGAGCGCTTCCTCAAGACTCCTGAGCACGGCCTCACTCTTTCCTGCAATTCCAATCCGCACCACGGGCTCCAGCAATTGCGCCCGTGACCTCAGTTCCTTCTTTTCGGCTCCTGTTAATTCGACACTCATTTAGCAGGGTTCTCTTCGATTAATCCCTGTTTGAGAAGCTTCTGAAGCTTCGGTGCAATTACCAGAGAGCAGTAGCGATTCTGCGAACCGTTCAAATTGAAGTAGTTCTGATGATAATCTTCCGCGATGTAAAATTTCGTCAACGGCGTGATTTCGGTCACGATTGGATCCGAAAAGTCCTTCTGAGCGGCAGCTTTTGATTTCTCGGCAGTCTGCTTTTGCGCGTCATTTTCAAAGAAGATCACGGAACGGTATTGCGTCCCGATGTCGTGTCCCTGCCGATTGAGGGTCGTGGGATCATGCGCCGCCCAGAATACTTCCAACAATTTTTCCAGAGGCAGAACCGACGGCTTGAACTCAATCTGCACGACTTCGGCATGGCCTGTGTCACCGTTACACACCTGTTTGTAGGTCGGGTTCTCGACTTTTCCGCCAGCGTATCCACTCGCAACATGGGTCACGCCCTTCAAGCGCTGAAACACAGCCTCGAGACACCAAAAACAGCCTCCTCCAAAAGTCACCTTCTCCGTGGCTCCAGACGCTGCGCCAGTGGGTGCGGCCGCAGTGGCTGTGATCGCTACTAACCCGAACATCAGAGTGGAAATAAGTGCCTTCATAGGGAGAACTATAGTGCTTATCTCTTAGCACTATTTTTGAAAGTGTCATTCCACCCATTTTTTCAAATTAAGAGACCTGGTTCCTTGTCAAAACCAGACCACCTCCCACCCACTCCTCCCACATGAACCTCACCATTCCCGTTCTTCTCACCATTGCTTTCACGCTTTACCCAGTTCCCGGTCTTTTCGCTCAAGTCCCAGCAGATGAAATCGCAGCGCTCAAAGCCCGGGAAACCGCTCTATCCGAAAGTCTCAAAGCAACTCCGTCGTCCGTTCAGACGCTCTCTAACCGCGGAGACATTCGCCAATTCATGGGCCAGTTTGCCGATGCGGTCTCAGATTTCGAACGTATGATCGCCCTCGATCCAACCCAGGATGCCCCACATTGGCGTCTCGGTATCGCGTATTACTTCGCGGGATCGTACCAAAAGGCGGCCAGGCAGTTTGAAAAATACCACGCCTTCGACGGCAGAGACCGTGAAAACGGGGTCTGGAAATTTATGTCCCAGGCCAAAGGAGAAGGATTGGAGGCTGCCAGGAAAGAAATGCTCTCCTATGAACGCTTTGACAGGGAGCCATTCCCCGCCCTCTACGACATGTTTGCGGGGAAAATCACCCCTGAAGAAGTGATAAAACACATCACATCCAATCATTTGGAGGAACAAAAACAGGTCGTCTTCTTCGCGAAATATTATGTCGGCGTTTACCTCACCCTCACCGGCCAAACCGCGAAAGGCCTCGCATATATTAACGAAAGTGTCGCCCTTTTCACCCCAGCAACCGCAGGCCAGGGCGGCCCGGGGTACATGTGGCAAGTGGCTCGGTTACACGCCGGTATCCTCAAATCCGAAAGCGTGCCCCAACCCGACGCCAAAACACCCCAGTGACAAACACGCAGCTATAACTCCCCAAAAAATAGCGAGGCCTTGACAGACCACAGATGCACGGTATACCGTCGACCGTATGCCAATCTTCCCTCTCCCCGCTAGTGCTAGTATTGGTTCTCCACGGTCCACCTCGCTTCCCATCATCCGCCACAGCGTCTCAGACCAGGTCCTCGATCAACTCCGTCGCAAACTCGTCCGGTCCGAGTTCCCGGAAAACTCGTTCATCCCCGAATCCCAATACGCCCAGTCCATCGGCGTCAGCCGCGTCCCCGTCCGCGAAGCACTCATGCAGCTTGAGCGTGATGGCTTACTCACCCAAACCACCTCCGGAACCCGTGGCAAAAGCGTCGTCCGCGCCTTCACCACAAACGACGTCCAACAGATCTCAGCCGTCCGTCGCGAACTCGAAGGCCTCGCCGCCCGCATCGCTGCGTCCTCAGCCACCAAGGACGACCTGACTCAGCTGCAACTCAATATCGAAGCATTCGATGCCGCTTCTTCAGTGGAAGAACTCGCCCATCTCGATGTTCAATTCCACGAGCTGATCTGTCTCTCGGCACATCAACCCTGGCTACACCATGCCTGGCAAACGATCCGCTGGCCTTTTGAAACCATCCTCGTCCGCGGTTTCCGCAATTACGTCCATGAAACCAGTCTCGATGACTCCAAAACAGCCACTCCGGATCATACCCGAATCCTGGAAGCCATCAGACAACACGACGCCGTCACCGCCGAAACACTGCTGCGCCAGCATATTTCACGTTGGGAAGAATGGGACTACACCGCCTAACCCCCATCCCCGCCTCTCCCCCCATGAAACCCTCTTCATTCTTCCTCCTCCTCTCCTGCTCCACCGCTCTGAACCTCGGAGCCCAGATCGGAGACAAACCCGGCGAAGCCCAGACCTCCATTGTCCCACAAAACCTGATCCCACCGGCACCCGCCCTTTCCCCTGAGGACGAACTGAAATCATTCCAAATTGCACCAGGCTACAAAATCGAACTCGTCGCTGCGGACCCACTCATAGGTGATCCGGTAGCAATCACGTTCGGACCCGATGGCCGCATTTGGGTCGTCGAGATGCGCGGATATATGCCGGACCTCGACGGCACTGGTGAAGATCAACCCCTCGGCCGAATCGTCGTCCTCAGTGACACGGACGGGGATGGTCGCATGGATAAGCGCGAAGTCTTCCTGGATAAGATTGTTCTCCCCCGCGCAATCGCCCTCGCTCACGGTGGCGTTTTGGTGGGAACCCCTCCGCAGCTTCTTTTCTGCCGCGACACAGATGGTGACGGCAAAGCAGACGAACAGATTGAAATCGCCAACGACTACGGCGTGAAGGTCGATCCAGCCCGCCCCCAACTCGCCAACCCTGAGCGGGCCCCGAACAGCCTTTTGTGGGCATTGGATAACTGGATCTACAGCGGGGCTTACACCGCGAAATTTCAGTACCGCAATGGCAAATGGATTCGCGAAACCACGACCTTCCGTGGCCAATGGGGCCTGAGTCAGGACGACTGGGGCCACCTCTTTTACAACAGCAATAGCGACCAGCTCCGCGCGGACCTCTTTCCATCCCATTACCTGGGCCGAAATCCCCACGCCACCAAACCCCAGGGCAACAATTGGAAAGTCGCCCCGCAACAATTCGTTTGGCCTTCCCGCGTGAATCCCGGAATCAACCGCGGCTACCGTCCCGAGTCCCTCCTTGATTATCGGCTCAAAGAGTTCACTGCCGCATGCGCCCCGTGGATCTATCGCGGCGATCTCTTTCCAAAAGACGCCTACGGCAACGCCTTCATCTGCGAACCTGCCGGAAACCTCATCAAACGAAATATCCTCACGTCCAAAGACGGCACACTGACAGCCCAGGACGCCTACTCTCAGCGCGAATTCCTCACGTCCACTGACGAAAGATTTCGCCCCGTAAACCTCAGCACAGGCCCAGACGGCGCCCTCTATATCGTCGACTTCTACCGGGGAATCATCCAGCACCGAATCTCCCTCACTTCGTACCTGCGTCATCATATCGAACAACAGGGCCTCGCCCAACCCGTAGCTCTGGGACGCATCTGGCGCGTTGTCCCCGAAAACGTCCCGATCAAAAAGGAAACACCACTTGCGAACCAAACCACCGTCGAGTGGATCAAGGAGCTCTCCCACGCCAATGCATGGCGCCGCGAAACCGCACAGCGTCTCTTGATCGAGAAAAACGACCCCGCTCTTGTGCCTGACCTAATGCGTGCCGCAATAAGCGCACCTTCAAATTTAGGCCGACTCCACGCCCTCTGGACACTCGATGGCGTCAACGCCGCGAACTGGGCAACCGTTCGCGCAGCATTAAAAGACACCGCACCAGAGGTCCGTGTCGCCGCTCTGCGAATCTCGGAAAAACTGCTCTCCTCCGAACACCGCGTGGCCCTTCTCAACGAATGGCAAAATCTCGCGGAAACAGAATCCGTACCGGAAGTGCAGCTTCAACTCGCCCTGTCCATGGGTGAAGCAAAACAACCCACAATCGACATCACCAACGCAGCGCTCTGGCAAAAAAACCAACACCTGCCGCTGCTCAAGGATGCCCTCCTTAGCGGGCTTTCGGAACGTGAGCTCGAACTTTTCGAGGCGCTTCTCTCCAACCAGCCAACACAATTCGCCCCGCTGCTCTCCGAACTCGCACGTTGTGTCTTCGCTGAACGCAACACCGTCCGAGTCGAAAAATGCCTCCACCTGCTCAGCACTCTGCCTTCCACCGAAAGTGCGTTGCAGTTCAAATTACTCAAAAGCATCGCTTCTCATCCCAGCGTAAACGCCAAGTATCCGGTTAAGCTTTCTCACAAACCCAACGAACTCCTTTCATTCACAGAAAACAGCACAGGCCCGCTAAAGGACGTCCTTCTCCAGATTCAAAACAATCTGCTCTGGCCCGACAAACCAGGCACCATCTCACAACCGGCGACCGCACCGCTGTCCGCAGCGGATCAACTCCGATTCGACTCAGGAAAGCAGCTCTTTTCCGGGATCTGCGCCGCCTGCCATCAAACACACGGTAAGGGAATGGAAGGCCTCGCACCTCCTCTGGTTGACTCGGAATGGGTCCTCGGATCGCCTGAACGATTGAGCCGAATTGTCCTCCATGGAGTACGCGGTCCTATTAAAGTCAAAGGCGCCGGGTTTAATCTCGATATGCCTGCGCTAGGATTCCTGGACGACGCCCAAATCGCATCCATCCTCACCTACATCCGACGAGAGTGGGATCACACTGCCCCACCCATCGCCAGCGAAACAGTTCGCGACATTCGTCACACCGAAACCGCCCGCAAAGACGCCTGGACGGAAACCGAACTGCTTTCCATCCCCTAAAGCACCCCACTTCCAACCCTCCCTTCATTTATGAAACTCAACCCGCTCCTTCTCGCTGCACTCGCCGTAATCACGCCATTTGCCGCCCAAGCAGACGACCTTCGCCTCGGCATTATTGGCAGTGACACTTCCCACGTACCTGCATTTACACGTCTCCTGAACGATCCAACCAATCCGAAACACATCGAAGGTGCCAAAGTCGTCGCCCTTTTCAAAAGCTTCAGTCCCGACATTGCCCACAGCGCTGCGCACAAAGAAGATTACGCCAAAGAACTGCAGGAAAAATGGGGCGTCCGAATCGAATCCTCTATCGAATCTCTCGCAGCTTCCGTGGACGCGGTCCTCATTGAAAGCGTCGACGGACGCCCCCACCTCGAACAGGCCAAAGCCGTCATTGCAGCACACAAACCTCTGTTTATCGACAAACCTGTGGCCGGCTCACTCAAAGACGCCATAGAGATTTTCCGTCTGGCGAAAGAAGCCAACGTCCCCGTCTTTACATCTTCCTCTTATCGTTTCTACGACTCGCTGAAAGAAGTGCAGAAGCTCGATGTCGGCGAAATCCGAAGTGTCATCTCCTATGGGCCAGCGCATCTGGAACCCACTCACCCCGATCTCTTCTGGTACGCGATTCATCCCACTGAAGCTCTTTTTACCATTCTCGGCAAAGGATGCGAAAGCGTCACCCGCACCCAGACGGAATCCTGCGAGGTCGTCACCGGCGTTTGGAAAGACGGACGGATCGGCATTTTACACGGTCTGCGAAAAGGTCCCACTATTCATCGCGTGATGGTCTTCGGAACGAAAATGCTGGCTGAACAGAAGGTGGCCTCAGACGATTACGCTCCACTTGTCCGGGAAATTGTGACGTTCTTCCAAACGGGCGTGTCCCCTGTGAGTGCCGAGGACACCCTCGACATGTTCGCGTTTATGGAGGCTGCAGACGAAAGTAAACGCCAGGGGGGGCGCCCAGTGACTCTCGCCGAAGTCCTCGCAACCGCTTCCAAATAACAACACAGTTTTTCTTATGCCCCTTCCTCACCTTCCTTTCCCAGTTTCAGGAATCGCCGATGAAGCAGCCGACGACATCCACGGACAAATCTCCGCCCATCAAGAACTCGGGTGGTCGTTTTTGGAACTACGTCAGATAGACGGCAAACAAGCGTCCACCGCTCTGCTCTCGGACTCCGATTTTGCAATCGCGCTTGAGGCGATTGCAAATGCAAACCTCCGGGTAAACGCATTTGCGTCTGCGATCGGAAACTGGAGCCGCCCTATTGATGGCGACTTCGAAGTCGATCTTGCTGACTTACGAATCGTATTACGCCGGATGCAACGCACAGGTGCAAAATTTGTCCGGACCATGAGCTGGGTGGGTGCCCACGTTGCCCCTGAGTTTTGGCGCGACGAGGCTGTCCGGCGTTACAAGATTATGGGCGACATGGCAGCGGAAGCCGGTGTGATGATCGCTCACGAAAACTGTGAAGGCTGGGGAGGATTAGGCCCCGCGTATGCCAGAGAATTCATGGAACGGATCGATCACCCCCACGTCGGCGCTCTCTTCGACATCGGCAACACGGTGGCTTATGGCCACGATCCTCTAGCGTTCTACGAGCAGATCAAACCGTTCATTCGTTACGTCCACGTCAAAGACTGCCGTAGAAACCCCGAGGGCGGAAAAAGCGCGGACTTCACCATGCCAGGTGAAGGTGACGCCCATGTCCGAGACATTCTCAAAGACCTACTCCACAGCGGATATACAGCAGGTATCTCAATCGAACCGCACGTTGCCAGTGTCATCCACTTAGGAAGCAGCAGCGCCTCTCCTGAAATGCGACGCGCTGCTTACATGACCTACGCTAGGAAACTGGAAACCATGCTGGGCGAAATCACCGGCGCTTAACCCTCAGCAGAAACTCGAACATCTCCAACCATCCGATGCACGCAACCGCTTTAGACGGGCTCTTTGATCTTCAAATAAACGGATTCGGTGGAGTGGATTTCCAATCCACACCGCCATTGGAGAGTGTACAGCATGCGTGTTCCCGCCTGCACGAATGCGGTATGCGGCGTATCCTCGCGACGTTCATTACGGATGACTCCGCCGCGACTCAATCCAAACTGAAGGCCTTTGAATCTTACCGCGCACTAGATCCGCTTATTCGAGAAACAATCGTCGGATATCACCTTGAAGGGCCTTACCTGAGCTCTGAATTGGGATACCGCGGCGCCCATCCTGCCGAATGTATGCGCGACCCCGATTGGACTGAATTCGAACACCAGCAGGATGCAGCGGGTGGCGCCATCCGATTGGTGACGCTCGCTCCGGAGCGCAAAGGAAGCGCGGATTTCATTTCCAAAGCCACTTCCACAGGCGTTCGTGTCGCCCTCGGACACACCAATGCGAGCGACAGCGAGATCGACATCGCGATCCAGGCCGGCGCAACACTCTGCACACATCTCGGTAATGGCTGTCCGGAACTGATGCCGCGTCACAACAACATCATCCAACGTCTGCTTGCCCGTGATGAACTCATCGCCTGCCTCATCCCAGATGGCATTCATCTTCCATCCGGAATGCTGCGCAATCTCTTCCGCGCTAAACCGCCTGGAAAAGTCATTCTCACAACGGATGCAATGGCCGCCGCCGGAGCGGGTCCGGGTCGATACAGACTAGGCCGCGTGGAAGTCGAAGTCGGCGCGGACGAAATCGTGCGCATGCCGGACGCACCCAACTTTGCTGGTAGTGCACTACGTCTCGACCACGGCGTTGAACGCGCAGCGCAATGGTTGGGCATTCCAATTTCCGAAGCCCAAAAGCTAGCCGGCGAGATTCCCGCACAGGCCTTGGGTTATTAATCACCTCCACCTCCAAAACACTATGCACCACTCCCCACTCATCTCCATCCCCGGAGCGCCGGCACTTCGTATTTTCCCAGATCGCAAGAGTCTGGGAGAAGCCGCGGCAGAACACGTCATTACACTGCTCTCTTCGATTCTCGAAACGAAAGGTGCCGCCCGAGTCATCTTTGCGTGCGCGCCTTCACAAGACCAATTTCTCGAGGCATTAATCGAGCAATCCAAAGGACGGATTGACTGGAGCAAAGTAACGGGATTTCACATGGATGAATACGTCGGACTCTCAACGCAACATCCCGCCAGCTTCCGGAGTTACCTTTCCGGTCACTTCCTCAGTCACATTCAACTCGGTCAGTTTCACGCAATCGCTGGTGAAGCCGAGGATCCCGCCAAGGAATGCCTGCGCTACGCAGCACTGATTGACGCCGCACCGATTGATCTGATTTGTTTGGGAATCGGAGAGAATGGTCATCTCGCGTTCAACGATCCGCCGGTGGCAAATTTCAACGACGAGGTTTCGGCCAAAGTGGTCGAACTGGACCACACGTGTCGGCAGCAACAAGTGAACGACGGTTGTTTTGAGACGTTGGAAACCGTGCCCCGTTTCGCGATCACGCTAACGGTTCCGGTCTTCCGGCGTGCCGGTCACTTGAGTGTATCGGTGCCCGGAGAGCGCAAAGCAGACGCCATTTGGAGTACTTGCCTAGGGCCTATTTCGACGGCTTGCCCTGCGAGTATTCTTCGGACACGTGAAAACGTGACCGTTTTTGTGGATGAAGCAGCAGCGACGAAAGTTCGATAGGGCACCGGACAAGACAGCCGAATATTGGCATGAAAGGTGCATCTGTTACGATGTCTCCCTCGAATGAATGTTCTGCGTCGATGCCTCCCGATTCTTTTAGCCCTGGTTTCAGCACAAATCCTGGCAGCCGAACCCAAGAGAGTTAAAATTATCGATCCCCTCAGTGTAATTGATGCCAGCACACTCAAAGCAGGCTACTCCAAGATCAGCATCGGATCCTCCTCAGAATGGGAACATCCAAAGTTTCTGAACGTCGACATCGATTTTGCGAAATCGGACTTTGGTGGGGTAAACAAAAGCATCGATCCCAGTCACGTAAATGCGAGTCGTTACAAAGGGATTCGCTTCTTTGCGAAAAGTCCGACCGCAACATTGCTTCAAGTAACCCTGGCGGCCAAAGACAAAGATGGCCGGCATCTTATATTTAAGGCAATGGCGCCAGTCGCGGTAGCCTGGAGTGAGGTCCTTCTGCCCTACTCGATATTTGAAGGCTCTGCCTCCCCCATCAACGATGCGAGCCTCTCCAAAGTTTCGTCCATTTTTGTGTCGATCCACAAACGCGACAACGGTGAGAACTCCGAAGCCAGTCTTCAAATGGACGGGCTTGGGTTTATCGAAAAATAACACGCTATCAGTTTTAAACTCGTTAACAGACTGTTCACGTAGAGTTACACGAGTTTGAAAAGGACTCGGGTGACGGATTGCAACTGGCCGCTATTAAACAACATACCGCGCCTACCGAGGCAGCATTGATAGGCCCGCGGTGGGCCAAACTATCTGCTAACTTTTAGTGACGGAAACAGGACCGTGCCGAAAAGTTCCTGAGGTCTCGCTAGGTAGCTGCAGCAATATTTTCGGAACTCTGGAATTTTTCTGCCCTGCTGCGCCAAATTGCAACAAGGCCCAAAAGTATCAAAACAGAGCACAAGTTTCGCTCAAATTCTGGGTGTACTTAGGTGCATTGTTTTCTCCCCCCGGGAATCCTTCTCCATCGAACACTTCGAAACGTTTTTCTATTTCCCTAACAAACCGCAACTCAGCGCGAAAGCAGCGTGAGTTCCCAATCACCGTCCTCAGGTACCCCATGCTCTTTCGAACAGCACTCTCTTTCGCGCTCGGTTTCATGAGCCTTTGCCTCGCCGCTCCGGTGTCCGCCCAACAGGTCTGGCTTCCTGCACCACGGTTACTCACGGTGACACCTATGGGTGGACAGGTCGGTACAAGTGTCGAGGTCAGCATTACGCACCAAAACGTCGAAGGCGCAAATGAGCTGCTTTTTTCGACGCCGAAGATCACCGCAAAACCAGTCTTAGCGGCGGATGGAAAAATTGTCCCAAACAAGTTCCTGGTGACGATCGCCCCTGATGCCCCCATCGGAACACACGATGCCAGGGTTCTGTCACGGCTGGGTATCTCTTCGCCGCGCGCATTTTCAGTAGGCGATCTGCCGGAAGTCACTCGAACCAAGCCAAACCATTCGGTGGAAACCGCGTTCGTTCTTCAGTCCAACTCGATCTGCAACGCGATGACAACCAAGAAGGCAATTGACTTCTACTCCTTCCAGGGAGCCCAGGGCAGGCGTGTTAGCGTGGATTGTAACGCGATCGGAATCGATTCCAAACTGAACCCTGTGGTCATCATAGCGGACTCCAAAGGAAACGACTTACTTGCGAATCGCACGACAGGGGTACTCGACTTCACTCCACCAACGGATGGAACCTATCTCATCAAGATTCACGGTCTGACCTTTCAAGGAGGCAGCGATCATTTTTACCGGTTGGCGCTACAGGAAGTGGAGGGCACAGGGCCGGTGCCGCGTCAGAAGACCACATCCGAAGTGAGCGCCTTCTCCTGGTCGCAAGAAAGCCTCACCAACATGGCTCAGATCAACGAAATCGAGCCGAACAATCAACCGGCACAGGCGCAAAAAATCACATTACCCTGCGATATTTCGGGAAGTTTCTATCCTGCTAACGATGTCGATATTTTCGAATTCCAAGCCAAGAAAGGGGAGGTCTGGTGGGCAGAGGTGGCCTCGGAACGACTCGGTGTAAATACAGATCCGTTTGTGCTCGTGCAACGCGTCGCCAAAACGGGCGCGAAGGATACCGTCACAGATGTAGTGGAGTTGGATGACATCGCCAGTCCGATGAAACCCGGCGTGTACGCTGCGGCATCAACCTACACGGGTCCCCCGTATGATGCAGGGTCCCCCGATTCGCTGGGTAAAATCGAGATCAAGGAAGACGGCGTCTATCGGATACAAGTGCAGGATTTGTTCGGAGGCACACGCAGCGATGCCGGAAATATCTACCGCCTCGTAATTCGGCAGGCGGCACCGGACTTTTCGCTGGTAGCCTGGGCCTCACATATGACGCTGCGTCAAAACGATTTCGGCACGACATCGAAACCTATCGCTCTGCGCGCAGGTGCAACAATGGCATTTGAAGTGGTCGTCGTAAGACGCGACGGCTTCGATGGCGAGATCGAGCTGGGCATGGAAGATCTGCCCCCAGGTGTGACTGCAAGTGGGCTAAAAATTCCGGCAGGTAAAACGCAAGGTATGCTCTTTATCACCGCCGACGAAAACGCCGCTCCAGCCTTTTCAATCGCGAAGATGTTTGGTCGCGCAAACATTAACGGTAATAGCGTCACCCGTCCCTGCCGCCTTGCCTCAATGATCTGGCCGGTGGACTACGCGCCGAGTGAGTTTCCAAAATCGCGGCTCATGGCGGATGTGCCGGTATCCGTCACCGATTCGGAAAAGGCACCCGCCTCTATTGCGGCAGACGGAAACAAAACCTGGGAGGCCAAAGTGGGCGAAACTTTGAAGATCCCACTTCGAATCTCCTGGCGTAGTGAGTTCAACGGGACCTCCGTAAAGCTGAAGGCGTACGGCACCGTTTTTGGTGGAATGAAAGAGATTGAACTGCCGATCAAAACAGCGACATCCGAGGCGGTCATCGATCTTGCCGCATTGAAGACTCCACCCGGCGATTACACACTCGCGTTTAGCGGCATTAGCATCACCAAATATCAGCCCAACCGGGATGCTGTGAAGATCGCAGAGGAAGAGCAAAAGAAGGCCGCCGAAGAGGTCTCCTCTCTCACCGCAATCGCAAAGAGTCTCGCAGATAAAGTCGGCACCGCCACAGACGCAGAGAAAGCAGAGGCAACCAACGCAGCCAAAGTCGCTGCGGGAAAACAAAAAGAGGCCGAGACCGCCGCCGCAGAAGCTACCAAACACCTTAAAGCCGCGACCGACGCGGCAGCGCCAAAGGACATACTCGGTTTTCTCGTTTCCGAACCAATCCGCGTATCCGTCAAACCAGCTCCAGCAGCCACGCCACCCGTAGCTCCCCCCCAGAAATGAAGTACACACACCATGTAGCGATTCCGCGCTGTTGCACTTTCGGGCGATAGCGTTGATGCAGTGAAGGCTACCGGACACTCCGAAAGCTTCTCGCATTAAAGGCAGCATCCAGCCGCCTGCCCTTCAGGCTGTTACGGAAGAGGCACTTTAATATCACCCGCTCGGGGGATACAAAAAGACATGATCAAATGAGATCCTTGGGACGTTGGTAAAACCCTCCTCCCATTATGAAATCCCCCCATTTCAGAATCTCAATTCACCGTTTCATCAGCACATCACTGCTTGTTGGATTCAGTCTATCCGGAGCCGCCGCACAACCCTCTTCGGAAACGTCGAGAACGATAGCGCTCAAGCCCATCGCGTTCAGAGCCCCACTTACCCCTGCCGAGAAGCTGCGCAAGAAGACAACCTCCATTGTAATCCCAGAGGTGAAATTCACAGACCTCCCGCTAAATCAGGCAGCCGAGGCTCTCACTGAATTATCGAAAGAATCCGATAGAAGTGGCGATAACACAAAGGGCGTCGTCATTCTCGTTCAGGTGCCAGGCGGCGGAGCAGCCGGCCCCACGGTCACAATGCCTCTGCTTACCAATTTCAAATTGGCGGATATCCTCAACGTGATAACCGCGGTAACTGACACCAAGTGGCGGATTTCAGGTCCTTACATCACCATTGTCCCGCAGTAGCGATCGCAGCAGGCTAGGATACGCTGCCGCGCATGAGCCGCTTTGGCGCGTCAGCGCTGTTGTTCAGGTAACCCGGGAGCCATCCTGAGTTTGGTCTCTTGATACGCTCGCCAGGCGGCTTCCTGGTATTCGCGGGCCTCGCCATTCTGAACGTCTTTGGGGACATACAAGCCTAGCGGCGAAGTCCCCGTAAGAGCCGCATACAGGGTACACGCAGTCAGGTAAGCCCCTTTCCCAGTCGCGTGCATACGGTCGACATACAACTGCTCAAAAGCGGCCTCCGTTGGACTCGTGCCGAGCACCTTCATCCACGCAGTAACGCTCGGCGCTATATCGCTCTTTAACTCATTTCCCAACCACACATTCGATTCGTGGAAACTCAAAAAGTCGCGGGGATAAACCATGTCCTTCGCTACTGGAGTTTCATAAATCAGCAATTTGGCTCCACGATCGCGCACAATGCCGGCATACAACCCACCGTATTGGCCCATTTCCTCACGGGTCAGTCGGTAAAAGGTTTCGACCACTACCACGTCCCAAGGTTCCGCAGCAATTTTCCCACGCGCTGAATCGAGAGACTCGCCATCAGCCCAGTGGCCGCGCATTCCGGTCCCTGTCCGTGCTTGTTCGCCGGCAACAATTCGGACGCTGCCAGCCGGAGCGGATGCCGCAAGTTGCTCCACCAACAGCGGCAAATTTCCCAACAGTGTGTGACTCGAACCCACAAACAAAACCTTCAACACGGGTTCCGAAGGCGTGATCCATTTTTGCAGATGCATTCGTAATACAGCCTCCCGAGTCGGGCGCGAAGCTGACGTCTGCCCCGGCATGTGTGGGATTTTCTCAAGCTCCACTCGAGCCGATCTCAGATCTTTCTGGTCATAATAAGTCAGCCCTTTAATGAGCGTCACGTCAGCGAGGAGCTCCTGAATCCGTGCTGTGTCCATCGAAGGCCCAGCCATTTTTTTGAGCTCCGGCTCCACCTTTTCGAGTAGTTGTCGACTTTCCTCGTATCTCCCCTGCAAATAGCGCGTCCTGGCCAGACCGGTCAGATACTCCGCGCGTTCCAACTCGGACACGTCCTTTGACTCTCCCAGGAGCTGTTGGGCATCAGCCGCCTCCGAATATTGCCGGAGGGCAAGGTACGCTCGAACAGAAAATCGGAGCGCGTTGGTGCGATCGGCAACGCTGGCCTGGGGGATCTCCAGGATCTCCTCACAAAGATCACGGACTTTGGTCCACCCCGCATTGTTGCCGAACTGGGAAAAAGCCTTCACCACTATGAAGAGCGCATCCAGCCGTTGTTCGGGCGAGCCACCCGAATTCGCCAATACTTCCTCTGCAATGTTGGACGCCGTAAAATCGTCTCCGGTTGCGATATGGGTCTTCGCAGAGAGTAATCGCGCCTGGGTCCATTTCTCGGGAGGAAGCGCCATCGTCTGAACAACGTGTTCGAGGATCCGCCGTGCATTTTCGTGATTCCCCTTCTCCGAAAACCCGCGCGCCACTGTTAACTGCGCATCAAAAAGATCCGATCCCTCAAATCGTTTTCCGTCGTATACCGAGAATGCCACAACAATAGTCCCTGCGGCTAACAGCGCAGGAAGAAGCCGAACCAATATTTTTTTCATAACCAGACGGTTCGCGATGGGAGATAGGAGTTTGAATTCAGAGAGGCGGTCTGGGGGGCTTCTAGGAATGATGACAAATCAGGCGCCAACAAGACAAAGGCCGAGGCGCCAAATACGCAGCGAAACAACCAAGGGTGCGCGAGAGACTCCGATCGCAAGGGCCGCCCATGAATCATGGGAAGCCCCAACGTGACCCTAAGAACCTCAAGCCTTCACAGTGTAGAGGGCCACAAGAGCCGCTCCAATCGCTTGAGATAACTCACCCAGAGTGGCGGGTAAAATTTTCACATGCTCTCGCTGCTTGGCCCAAAGGTACGGCAAAGCAGACTCCCGGATAATATTCAGGTAGCGCTCCCGGAACTCAGCCGTCGTGGCTTCAGGATCAATCAGACCGCCGCCAATAATCACGTATTCAGCATCCGTAGCGACGAGCAGTGAGGCTACATGTAAGCCGAGTGCACGCGCCTGGAAATTGAAAAGCTCCACAGCAAGAGGATCGCCCTTTTGGGCCAGCGTACGCAGTGACAGCACCCTTTCTTTGATCGGTGCAGAAGACGTCGCAAGCGGATGGTCCGGGTATTTGGGAAGAAACTCCTCCAACAACTGCGGCAACCCAGAAATGGTCGTGTAAGCCTCAATACAGCCCCAGTCACGGCCGCACCCGCATTGAAATGGCCTGATATTTCCGAGCAGATGGAGCGGCGCGGGCATGTGCCCTCCTTCCATCCCGTTGAGAGTGTCACCATCCAACGGAAGACCGTTGGTGTCCACATACGCAACGCCCAGCCCGGAACCCGGGGCCAGCATCAGAACAGAAGCCCGACTGTTGCCCCGAACGCGCTGGGCTTCTCCCACCCCGCCATAATTGCCGTCATTCCCAACCACCAATGGCAAGGGTCTGCCTGCCGCCAACGCGAGAGCAGCGCTGTATTCCGCATGAAAATTCCAACCTTCAAAACTATGCGGAAGGTTAGCGGGACGCCCCAACACACCGTAGCTTTCGTAAGGACCAGGAATGGCCAATCCCACGCCCAAAACCTGATGCCAACCCAGATTATTGTCCTTTAAGAAACCAATCACGCCATCGATCCACCCTTGAATCACGGCCGCCGTACCCGCCTGTGAGTTTGTCGAACTTTGCCGTAGTTGCGTTGAGATGATCGTACCGTCAGCCCAAACGCCGCCGGTTTTGGAGGTGGTGGCACCACTATCGGTACCGATGTAAATCGAGGAATGCGTGCTGTTCATAGTCATCGGGGAAAGAATATTTAACCAAAATCAACCAGTTTGAAAGGTGTATTTGTTGATATTGAACAGCTTGTATAACTTTTGAAGCTTTCTAGAACCCCATTTGTACCATCTCTCCCTCGCCGGAAACCGGATCGCCTCAGCATCCACTGGTGCCCCCACTATGGCTGGGCTCACTCCCAAACCATTCGCATCCCGGCTATCACCTGGACTTCAGGAACGCATCAAACGCCGCCAGCGTCTCCGGACTCACATGGTGCTCAATGCCTTCCGCGTCCGATTCAGCTACGGCTTCCGGGATACCCAGTGACTTCAGGAACTCAAAGACGATCCCATGTCGACGGCGCGATTCTTCCGCCAGTTTACGTCCGGCATCCGTTAGAAAAATAGACCGATAGGGTTGGGCGGTCACAAAACCGTCCCTTTGGAGGCGGCGAATGGTCCGACCCACAGTGACGTGAGTCACGCCCAGTCGGTTAGCCAGATCGATAGCCCGCGCCTCCCCCGTTTCTGCAATCAATTCTGCGATAAGTTCGACGTAATCCTGCGCGGTCTCCTGGGAGTGTTCCTCGCGGGTCCGGAGACGGACTGCGGCGGGATGGCGGGGAGCCACAGGATCAGGCTTCGAACAATTCACAGGACCAACAAACCGAAAAACAACGATTTTACAACACCGCTTTCACAATGTAGCTATGGTTACACTGTAAATCCTTCGCTTATTATCCGAACCTCGTATACATTCCAGACGGTTTCTTCTTCGATCCTGCAGCGTCCTGTTTTTCAGCCTTTCCGTCCTATGTCTTTGCTCCCAAACACAACGCGCCTTCTGCCGCTTTGGCTTGCCCTTTTAACCCTCCTTCCCTGTCACATTTACGCCGCCAAACCTAAACGTGTCGTCACCACCTTCACCATCATTCAGGACATTGCCCAGAATGTCGCAGGCTCCGCCGCCATCGTGGAATCCGTTACCAAACCCGGCGCCGAAATCCACGAGTACGAACCCACCCCTCTAGATATCGTAAAAACCCAGTCGGCCGATCTCATCCTCTGGAACGGCCTCGGCCTCGAACGCTGGTTTGAGAAGTTCTTTTCCAATATCAAGAATGTCCCCAGTGCCGTCCTCACCGAAGGCATTGAGCCACTCGGGATCTCGGAAGGACCCTATCGGGATAAACCCAACCCGCATAGTTGGATGTCTCCTGCAAACGCCATCATTTACGTGGCAAACATCCGGAAGGCCCTGGTCAAAATCGATCCAGACAACGCCGCCATCTACAACACCAACGCCGCCGCTTACACCGAACAACTCCGGGCCGTGGACGAACCGATCCGCCGCAAGCTCGAGGAAATCCCGGCAGAACAGCGCTGGCTTGTGACCAGCGAAGGCGCGTTTTCCTACCTCATCCGCAACTACGGAATGAAGGAGCTCTACCTCTGGCCCGTGAACGCAGACGAGGAAGCTACACCCAAACAAATCCGCCGCGTTGTCGACCAGGTCCGCGAAAACAAAATCCCAGTCCTCTTCAGCGAAAGCACTATTAGCGACAAACCCGCCCGGCAGGTCGCCAAAGAAACAGGCGCCCGTTACGGCGGTGTGCTTTATGTCGATTCGCTCACGGCCAAGTCGGGGCCTGCACCCACTTACCTCAAACTTCTCGAATACAATGCGAATACCATCGTCCGAGGCTTCTTCGGACCAACCGCGTCTGATTCCAAAAAAGGCCAATGAACCCAACAGACTCATCGACTCGACCCTTGGACGTTTGTGTCGAAAACGTCTCGGTGGTTTATAACAACGGAAACGAGGCTGTCTCCAACGCCTCGTTCCATCTCAAGAGTGGAATCATCTGCGCCCTGGTCGGGATCAACGGAAGCGGCAAATCGACGCTATTTAAGGCGATCATGGGGTTCGTGACTCCAGCCCGAGGCCAGGTTTTGATCTCAGGCCTCCCCGTTCAGGCCGCTCAAAAACGCAACTGGATCGCCTATGTCCCCCAGTCCGAAGACGTCGACTGGAACTTTCCAGTCAGCGTCTGGGATGTCGTTTTAATGGGCCGTTACGGTTACATGAACTTTCTTCGTATCCCCCGCGCCGACGACAAAAGGCTCGCAGAAGAAAGTCTGCGGCGTGTGCAAATGTGGGATTTTCGCGATCGTCAAATCGGCGAATTAAGCGGCGGCCAGAAGAAACGCGTCTTCCTTGCACGCGCCCTCGCACAGCAAAGCCGCGTCATCCTACTCGACGAGCCGTTTACCGGCGTCGACGTCAAAACCGAGGCCGCCATCATTACACTGCTCGGTGAGCTCCGTGATGCGGGGCACATCATCCTCGTTTCCACCCACGATCTAGGTTCAGTCCCGGAATTCTGCGACGAAGCGGTGATTATCAACCGGACCGTTTTGGCCAGCGGTCCCGTCACGGAAGTATTCAACGAAGCAAACCTCACCAAAGCGTTTGGAGGAGCGCTCCGTCATTTCCGCTTCCACGAATCTACCGTCCAAAATCACGACGGACGCTCCGTCACGGTCTTAAGTGACGAAGAACGCCCCCTTGTTTTTGGGAAAGACGGACATCTGGAATTCAGCAAACGGGAAGGTCGCGAGAACATCGTGCGCGAACGGGCCAACCACGAGGACGACGAATGATCGACGCTCTTCTCGTTCCGTTTCAATACGACTACATGGTTAAGGCGCTTTGGGTCAGTGCGCTGATCGGTGGTGTATGCGGACTTTTGTCGTGTTTTGTGACCTTGAAAGGCTGGTCACTGATGGGAGACGCTCTGTCACACGCGATTGTGCCAGGGGTCACCATTGCTTATTTGATGGGAGCGCCCTTTGCTGCAGGGGCCTTTATTTCAGGGCTTTTTGCGGCTGTGGGCATGGGCTTTATCAAGGCACGGACCAGCCTCAAAGAAGACGCGGTCATTGGCGTTGTCTTCACTACCTTTTTTGCGCTCGGAGTTCTACTGATCTCACTATTTCCGTCCGGTATTACGCTCAAAACGATCGTGTTTGGAAACATCCTCGGCATCGCGGATGAGGATGCAAACCAAGTGCTCGTCATTGCAGCAGTCACGGTGCTTGTGCTGCTTCTGAAGTGGAAAGACCTAGTGTTGTTTTGTTTTGATCCAAACCAGGCACGCACTTTGGGGCTCAATGTAAACGCCTATCATTTCATTCTCCTGTCCCTGCTTTCGGCAACGGCGGTTGCCTCCATGCAAACCGTCGGCGCTTGTCTTGTGGTTGCCACTCTCGTCACGCCTGGCGCAACAGCGTACCTGCTGACCGACAAATTCAGCACGATGCTCCTGCTCTCTTCCGGCATCGGTATTACGTCGAGTTTCCTGGGGGCCTACTTCAGCTACTTTCTCGATGGCTCCACTGGCGGCTGCATTGTGGTCATTCAGACGCTCCTCTTCCTCGCGGCTCTCGTCTGGGGCCCTAAACATGGGCTGCTCGCCAGCCGCACAAAACGCAAACAAGCCCTGGCACGGAGTCTCGCATGAACTGGCTGACTCCATTCCAATACGATTTCATGCTGAACGCCCTGGCGATAGGTGCGTTGGTTGGCACGGTTTGCGCGATCCTTTCCTGTTTTTTGGTGCTCAAAGGCTGGTCACTAATGGGAGACGCGATTGCCCACGCGGTCTTACCCGGCATTGTGGTGGCCTATATCTTGGGGCTGCCGCTTTCGCTTGGAGCGTTCGGTTCCGGGCTGCTCTGCGCGCTGGGCACCGGATACATCAAAAGCAATTCACGGGTGAAGGAAGACACCGTCATGGGCGTAGTCTTCACGGGGCTATTCGCCTTCGGACTCGTTTTGTTTACGAAAATCGAAACGGACCAGCATCTGTCTCACATTTTGTTCGGCAGTCTTCTCGGGATTCCCAAAGGGCAAATGATTGAGACTGCGCTGATCGCAGGGCTCACCCTTTCGGTCACGCTGCTTTTGCGAAACGATCTGCTGTTATTCTGCTTTGATCCGTCTCATGCCCGAACGATTGGGCTGAACATCACGCGTTTGAATTACGTTCTGCTTTCGCTGCTGGCGTTAACAATCGTGGCATCGCTTCAGGCGGTCGGTATCATTCTGGTGGTTGCGATGCTTGTGACTCCTGGGTGCATCGGATTTCTCTGCACCAACCGCTTTTCGAAGATGCAATGGATTGCTGTCGCGAGCGCTGTTTTCTCGAGTTTTGCAGGCATCTACATCAGCTTTTTTATCAATGGCTCCACGGGGTCCTGCATTGTTTTGGTGCAATCCCTGATCTTCGTCGTAGCGCTTCTGTTTTCGCCAAAACGGGGTCTTTTACGACGACTGCATACCGTACAAACGAATAGTCCGGGGATTGCGCCACAATCGAACGGAAGACCGGATTAATAGGTCATTGGAATATGGTCGTCCCCCCGCTTGTATGCGAGCCTGAAGCTCGCTGACTGCCAAACGTGCGTTAAATCGGAGGGATCGTGATAATCTTCTGCGTCATCGCCATCGCGCTGGCCTCAATATCTTCGCCGGCGATGGATTCTATGTATGCATTGACCTTGGCTTCAGCTTCTGAAGCGGAGAGCAGGTCCGATTTGTGTACCAGCGCTAACCGCTCGACATAATCGGGAAACTCTAAGCGCACTTTACCAACAGTGAGAAGGCGCAGAGCAAACGCCCGCACCTGGACAAGAGGTTGCCCCAATCGAAACACGTAGTCTTTCATTTTCAGGGCCAACGTCAGCCGCGCTTCGATTCTCGACCCCGATCCCTTCTCGGCGACTTTTTCTCTGACCTGTTTTAGCTCAATCTCGTTTAAGGACTTATTGTTCATAACCAATCTCGCTGTGTCGACAATCCGAACGCTCGTCTCTAATCCGTTTCCATCTCGGATACACGCTATATTCGCCGAGCTTATCTGGCGAATATAGCGCACCGAAGTCGAAGGGAAGGAACCCCGCCGAGCAACAGGATCCCATACACGCATCCACCTCGATTAGTTTGAATTAGACACACATTGCAACAGCCATGCTAAGTGTCTGGAATTAGTTATCAGAACCATGAGTCTACCCGATTCACCCACTCCCAATCCACACACGCTCAGGGTCCAGTCGCTGTTTGTGCAGCATCAACCCCAGTTGCGCGGCTTTATCCAGTCTCTCGCCCCGGATTTTGCCACGGCGGATGACGTGCTTCAGGAGTGTTTTCTGACTATTTCCGCCAAGGCACATGAGTTTGAACTCAATTCCAATTTCATCGCCTGGGCCCGCAGTATTGCTCGATTTAAAATTTTGGCTCTGTTCCGGGACCAGAACCGCCGCCCTCCGATGCTTTCCGAGGATGTACTCGAGTCGTTGATGTTGTCCGCGCCAGCTCCTGAACTGGACACTCCCGAGGCGCAAAACAACGCAATCGAATCGTTGCGTTTGTGTTTGGGGAAACTTGCGCCGGCGGCCCGGGAAATCATTCACCTGCGGTATTTTTCACAATGGGGACCCTCCGAGATCTCGAAGATCCGCGAGTGCTCAATGAACGCCATTAACGTCACGCTGGCCCGGAGCCGGGAGGTTCTCCGGAGATGTGTAGAGGGCGCCAATGTCGAAAGCGCCAACAACCCTGTATCCATATGAACAGTGCACGAATCAGTTACCTGATCAGCCTTTACCTCGATGGAAGCCTTTCTCCCGAGGAAAAGCAGGAGCTTGAAAATGCGCTCCGCTCATCGTCAGCAGCGCGTGCCCAATTCTGGAGTGAAACAAAAATACACGATCAACTCCGGATCGTGGAGCAAGCGGCGGCAGTGTTGGAAACACCAAAAGCGGCCGTTTCCGAGGGGCTACGGGTACTTCCTCCGCCTGTGAGTCGTGGCAAAATCAGCTGGTTGCTCCGGCCTTTAACCGCTGCTGCGGCAGGTATCGTATTGAGCGCCCTTTGCACGTCCGCCGTCTGGGCGTATGCAGGACAGCGGCACGCTGCCAAGCTCCGATCGTTGCCCATCGCGAACCCAAGTTTTGAATCTCCGGAACAGATGCCTCCGAATGGGGTGCCTGAAATAGCGGGGAAATGGAGTGGTGACTTTGCAAAGGTCGTGGGTGCTGAAAACGGAGTCCAGCCGCACAACGGGAAACAGATGCTCCGGTTTGTCAACGCAGCCAATTCCATGGCGAAGGCGGATAGCCTGAACTACGTGGGTGAGGCCATTCAAGTGGTTGATCTGAGACTCTACCGTGGGGAGCTCAGTACGGGGGCCGCCCAGATTGAAATTACTGGCTGGTTTGCGTCTCTTCCGAGTGAAGCGCAGCAGTACAACTTTCTCATCAAAGCCGCCACATTCGTCGGGGAAACCATAGACGCGCCGTTTATGTGGGAAGACATCGCCCACTCGAGCCTCAGTTTGGTGCAGAACCAAATTCATGCCGAACCCGGCCAGTGGCAGGCGCTGACAGTGTCGCTGCCCGCGCCGGCCACTGCGGATTTTATGGTTTTTGAATGCGGCGTTTTGCGCCGGGCACCGCGGCCCACGCAAGGCACCGTGGAGTTTCCCGGCCACTATGTAGACGACCTGAGGCTGCAGCTCCGCATTACAAATCAGAACAGTCTTCCTCTTTCGACCATTCGATAACCCGCATCATCATGCGTTTGTTCCCCCTCGTTGTTGCGTCGCTTGCACTCCAGGCGAGCCCGTTGACGGCACGTGAAGTCCCCAAGGACGCCCGCGTTTTCCTCGAAAATTACTGCTTTGATTGCCATGACAAGGCGACCCACAAAGCCGGCCTGAACCTCGAGTCACTTCGGTTCGATTTAGATCACAAGAAAACCGAATCGTTCTGGGTGAGTTGTTTTGATAAACTCGACCATGGGCAGATGCCCCCGAAAAAGGCCGACCAACCCGCTCCGCCGGAAAGTGCAAAATTCAGAAGCTGGCTAGGCAAGGAACTCACCGCTGCTTCTCTCGAACGACAGGCAAAACAAGGGCGCACTCCCGTCCGGCGTCTCACCCGGTTCGAATACGAAAACACTCTGCGCGATCTCCTTCACATAGAGACCGAACTAAAAGACTTCTTCCCCGAGGACACTCTCAGCGACGGATTCGACAAAGTCGCGGAAGGTCTTTCGTTTTCGCCGGTTCATTTCGCTCGTTATCAGGAGGCTGCCGACAAAGCCCTCCGCGATGCGGTGCCGGAAAAGCCATACGCCCCGTTGAAAGCATCCATGGACGGCAAACAGATCATGAAGGCGAATCCGGACACATTCTCGAAGTTCGGGTCCTGGATGAAAGACGATGCCTTCGTGCTGACGTCGAATCTGTTTTTCCCGTACACCGCCGTTAAAACTCAGAAGGTACCGCGCACCGGGCGTTACCGGGTCACGGTCACGGCCTGCGGTTTGTATACCGATTCGCGCCCGTTTCCACTGGGATTCAGTCTTTTGCGGGCAAACTCCCTCCCGGACGCCCCCGAGGTGGTGGCGTGGCGGGATGTCCCGGCGGACGAATTCGGCACCGTCAGCGTCGAGCTTACGATAGTTGCTGGCGAACAATGTGTTCTCACGGGATGGACTCTTCCGCACCGCGATGTCGTGACCGGAAAACAAAAGAAGCTCAAAATCACGCCGGACCAGTGGACGGAGCCGTCGCTTGCGATTCGTGAGATTGCGATTGAAGGCCCGCTGACGGACTCAGGTGGACCGGAGACTTATCCGCCGGACAGCTTCAAACAAATCTACGGTGACCTCGCGCTGCGCCCGATTTCTGAAACTCAACCCGGCTTTTCACCGGATCCCAAAGCGAAGCCGCCAGCCAAACGGAACGATGCCGAATGGGCGGCCGATCCGTTGGTTCCGTTTGCTCCAGATCCGAATGTGGCTGCTGAAAAACTGGTGCGCCAATTTCTTCCCAAAGCGTTCCGCCGGCCTGTCCCGGAGGAGTTGCAAAACTCATACGTCGATCGAATCCGGGCGTCATTAACGGCGGGGACGCCGTTTCATGCGGCGATGCGCTCGGTGTTTAAAACGATTTTGTGTTCACCCCACGTTGTGTTCCTCGATGAACAACCGGGCAAACTGGAGGGCTACGCCCTAGCCACCCGGCTTGCGTATTTTCTTTGGAACGGTCCGCCGGACGAGGCCTTGCTGGCTCACGCGGCCCAAGGTGATCTGGCAAAAGCCGAGGTTCTCAATGCAGAAGTGGAGCGTCTTTTGAACCATCCAAAAGCTGCACGTTTCGAGCGTTCCTTCACTGCGCAATGGTTGGATCTGAATAAAATCAACGCCACCGCCCCGGATTCGAGCCTGTATCCCGAGTTTGACCGTATCCTGCAGGACTCGGCGCTCGCGGAGACGGAACATTTCTTCCACGAGATTTTGGCGAAGAACGCGAGTTTGCTCGAGTTCGTCCACAGCGACTGGACGTTTTTAAACGAACGTCTCGCGAGACATTACAATTTACCCGATGTTCGCGGATTTGAGTTGCAGCGCGTATCGCTTCCGGTGGACAGCCATCGCGGGGGTGTTTTAACTCATGCCAGCGTCCTGAAAGTCACGGCTGACGGGGCAAAAACGTCCCCAATTTTACGGGGCAAATGGATTTGTGAACGCATCCTCGGGATCACGCCGCCTGCGCCTCCGGAGGACGTGAAAAAAATCGAGCCCGATATCCGTGGCGCAAACACGATCCGGGTGCAGCTCGACAAACACCGTTCGTCGCCAGCGTGTGCAAGTTGCCATGTCATCATGGATCCTCCGGGATTTGCCCTGGAAACATTTGATGTCATCGGGGGGTGGCGCACCTTTTATCGGACTCCGGATTCGAAGGCGCCCAAAGTGCAGCTTCCTCAATCCAAAATCACCGTATCGAAGGGACTCGATGTGGAGGAAGGGTACGACACAGCCGACGGCCGCCACTTCGGAAACGTCGACGAGTATAAAAAGCTTCTCCTATCCGAACCGGACGTGCTGGCGCGTAATCTCGCAACCAAACTTATCACGTACGCCACGGGTGCTCCGGTCCAGTTTGCGGACCGTCCTCTCGTGGAACAGATCGTCAAAGACTCGCGCACCCATGGATTCGGTCTCCGGACCATGGTGCATCAGGTGGTCGAGAGTCGTGTGTTTTTAGAAAAGTGAGTCGCCTAAACCGCAAAGTTTCCTCCCATGAATATCAGTCTTCGTTCCCCGATCGAACGCCGCACCTTTTTACGCGCCGGAGCCATTTCACTCGCGCTTCCTTTCCTCAATGGAATGTTGCCCCGTTCGCTCAGTGCGGCCCAACCCAAACCCGTATCGGGCCCCAAACGCCTGATCCTCGTTGCTCGTAATCTGGGACTCCACGCGCCGTTTCTTTTCCCGGAGACGCCCGGACTGGCTTATGAAAACACGCGGTATTTGAGTTTGTTGGACGAACATCGTGGCTCGTTCACGCTGTTTTCGGGCGTGTCCCATATCGGGTACAACGACCACAAAAGTGAACCCGGCCTGTTTACGGGAGTTCGGTGGGACAAAATCAAAGATCCCACCCGCGAACATCACAACAGCATTTCGCTGGACCAATATGTCGCCGAACAAATCGGCGGCGCAACCCGGTACCGGAATCTCGTCATCGGCAATCCGGTGCAATGGCATTTGTCCTGGACGGCAAGCGGAGTGCCTGTGCCTACCGAGAAACGCCCCACCGAGACCTTCAAACAGTTGTTTATCGACGGTTCACCCACTGAAGTGGCGCAAGAGATCCAGCGTTTGCACGAAGGGAAAAGTATTCTGGACGGTTTTGTGCAAGAATCGAAGGCCATGGCCGCGCGCCTGGGAGCCGAAGACAAAAGCCGGATCGACCTCATGTTTACCTCGATTCGTGAAGCGGAACAAAACCTTCACCGAGCTGAATCGTGGACCAATTCCGCCAAACCCAAAGTGGAATATACGGTTCCTGCCAAGGATCCGGATTTTGCGGCAATCAACGAACGGGAGACGCTTTGGTATGACATCGCACGGCTCGCATTCCAGACCGATTCGACACGGGTGATTTTGCTGACGTTGGGAGATGCAGGCCGGGCCAACCTCGAGGGGCTCTCGATGGGACACCATGACGCTTCGCATCACGGGAAGGATGAAAAGAAGATCGACCAACTGGCGATGATTGAAGAAGCGGAGCTGCGTCAGTTCAGCCGTTTCCTGACGACGATGAAACAGGCGCAGGAAGGATCGTCGACGTTGTTTGACCAGACGACGATTCTGAATGCGAGTAACCTGAGCAACGCCTCGGCACACACTTGCCAGAACCTGCCGATCCTCGTTGCGGGTGGAGGTTACAAACATCAGGGACACGTCCTGCATGACCGCCAGAACAACCAACCCTTGAGTAACCTTTACGTGCGGATGCTTCAGCAACTCGGTATTGAAAGCCAGACGTTCGGCGCCAGCACGGGCGTGATGACCGATATCTAATCCGCTTGTTTCTGTCCCGGAATCCTAACACCTCTTTTTAAGTCTGATAATGAAACGAATTTTGAACCCTCTGGTTTATCTCGCTTGTTTAAGCGCTTTATGGACTTCCTCGGTATCTGCTGAAGTCTCAACGCCGACCGAGGCTATCCTGCGCCGGAGCCTCGTGAGTCAGGGGGATACCAGTCGTCTGAAGGCCGTGTTTGAAAAAGCGCGCCGTGGCGAACCAGTGACCGTGGCGGCAATCGGCGGGTCGATTACGGCCGGAGGGCGCCAGACGGATGATCCGGCGAACCGTTACATCCAGCAGGTGGCGAAGTGGTTCGAGGCGCAGTTTCCCAAATCCAAGGTAACTTTTGTGAACGCGGGGATCGGGGGCACGAACTCGTTTTACGGAGCAATGCGTCTGCAACGCGACGTTCTGGCCCGGAACCCGGATCTCGTGATTGTGGAGTGGGCCGTGAACAACCTAGCCGGGAAAGATTTTGCCGAAAGTTACGAAGGTGTGCTGCGGCAACTACTGAAGGCTCCCGGGAATATCGCCGTAATCGAACTGTTTTTTATGCACAAGGACGGCGAAAACGCCCAGATGTGGCAGGAAATCCTCGGGCGCCATTATGGGTTGCCAATGGTCAGTTTCCGGGACGCGTTGTTTCCCGAATTCACAGGGGGTCGTGTCCAGTGGGATGATTTGTACGCCGATGTGGTGCATCCCAAAGACGCCGGGCACCTGCTGGCCGGCAAGTTGCTCGTGAATTTAATGGAATCCAACCTGACTGGCGCCTCTGCCCCGGTCACCTCGAGCAAACTTCCGGCGCCTGTGGTTTCAGATGTTTATGAGAACTGTCAGTTTGCGATTTATGAGGTTGTGAAGCCCTCGGCGAACTCAGGCTGGGAACGCGGGGCTGATCAAAAAGCGTGGTTGAGTGGGGAAACGGGCAGTTCGATTGAATTTGAGTTTACTGGGCAGGCCCTGTTTTTGGGGTACGACTTCGAGAAAGAGCAACCGGCTCAGGCGGTGTATTCGATTGATGGTGGAAAACAGCAACCGCTGAAGGAAGACGCCCACCGGCGGCCCGTTGCTTCGGGTTTGGCCAAGGGAGTACATAAACTCCGGATCGAGGTTCAAAAGGCCGGAGCTGGAAAGCTGAAGATTTGGGGAGTAGGCGGAGCGGAAGGCCCTACCTCCATGGCTACTCCTTAAAGCCATTCGGCATCTACTATTGAGGTAAAAACTGTCGATTGCCCGGCACTCCACTTGCCATAATGGAACGCCCCCCAAGGAGCATCGTCCCCGCTTCGGAGTAAAAGAGGAGTCACCCCTTCCGAAAACACGGATTGCAGCGCCGAAAAAACAATGGACGCTTGAGTGTTGCCCGATTGGATCGGATGGCGTTTGGTTGTTTCTTATGCCAGCAGCCAAGAGCAAAACAACCGCCGCAATCTGCGCCGTCCTCGGCTCCGATGAATCGGAAGTCAAGCGTATCGCCAAAGAGCTGGCCGACGAAATGACCCCCGCAGGCGGCGGTGATTTCGCCTGCGATCTCATCGAAGGCACCTCAGCAAACGCCGATGATGCCGCCGCGCGAATCCGTCAAACCGTAGACGCCCTTCTGACGTTCCCCTTTTTTGGGGGCGAAAAACTTGTCTGGCTTAAAAATGCCAATTTCCTTGGTGATAGCGTCACCGGGCGGGCCTCCGCCGTTCAGGAAGCACTTGAATCCCTACTAGCAGTTCTGAATGGCGGACTGGGAGACGGGATCCGATTTTTAATCAGCGCAAGCGAGGTTGATAAACGGCGCACGTTTTACAAAACACTCAGCAAACTCGGGAAAGTCGAGGTTCACGACAAACTCGACACCTCCAAATCCGGCTGGGAAGAAGCCGCCATGGAACTGGCTCGAGATCTTTCGGAGCCACTCGGTCTGACATTTACGCCGGAAGCCCTCGAACTAGTGGCGATCCGAACTGGAGGAGACCGGAGAACTCTCCTCTCTGAAGTCGAAAAGCTCTCCCTTTACGTCAGCCCCGAAAGGAGCACGGTCACCGAAGAGGATGTCAGTTTGATGGTTCCGATGACAGGTGCGACGATCATTTTCGAGCTAGGGAACGCACTGGCCGCGCGGAACACCCACCGGTCGCTCCAGTTATTTGAACAACTGATCACCCAGGAAGAATCCCCGATCGGTATCTTGCTCGTAGCCATTATTCCTACGTTTCGGAATCTGCTGGCCGTCAAAGACCTGATGGAACGGCACCGTCTCACCCGTCCTGCCCAGCCGTTCTTCTTTGGAAAAACGCTCGAAAAACTCCCTCCAGAGGCAACCGAACACCTCCCCCGCAAGAAGGACGGAACTGTAAACGCTTACTCGCTGGGGATTGCGGCACAACACACTCACCGCTATCAACTAAACGAGTTACGGGCCGCACAACGGGCCGTATTGGAAGCGAATGTGTCGCTAGTGACTGGATCGCAGGATCCGGTGGGATTACTCCGCCAGCTGATCATCCGGATCACAGCGGCGTAAGCGTTGGACAAAGGGGCAAAATAACACCACAGGGAGGGCGCGCTTAGAAGAATGCTCGACATCACCCTTATTCCGTTACCACAGAGGCTGTGGAGCGACGCCATTTAGTTGTTCCCCGAGGTCAACGCACCATACTGAAGAATGGATAGCCCAGCCAATTGAACTGAGGTAAACGCCGCCACTTGTGTTTCTGTAAATGCCTCCAGTACATTGCTGGAAAAGGCATTCATTTGTGGGTTCGTAAACGCTCTAATTTGCGCTTCGGTGAGGCTGCGAATAGGATCAACAGGAAACCCACTCACCTGCACCTGGTCGATGGCAGATATCGCAATCGTCGTGAGTGCAGTAATTTGAGTGGGATTTAGGACCGATAGTAATTCGAGCTGTATCGATGGAAGTTGTCCTATTTGTGAAACCGTAAGCGCTTCAATATTTCCGGCAACAAGGCCTGAAATCTGTTGTGAGGTAAGCACTCGTAACTCAATGGTAGTGAGTTTGGTTACCTGACCGGCATCTAAGCTCTCAAGTTGTTCGGCGCTTAGATCTTTGAATACTGTTTGGTTAAAATACTCTATCTTGTCTGCAAGGTAATGGAATGCGCCTGGTAGCCGTCCCCCGTCCCCGTCGTCAAGTGTGAGGCTCAAGCCTTTAACCTGTGTAGAGTCGAGAACTCCAATTTGGGTTGAGGTAAACCCGGCAAAAGCAGCTAACGATAGAGTCGCAAGATCGGAGCTCGTAAAGGCTTGAATATCTTCAATCGGCATTTGCGCAACATCCACCGCATCCAGGCCCTTCAATCGTAATTCCTTTACTAATTTCCTCTGTGCTAAATTGAGCGAAGCAAGCCCTTCGCTCGAAAGCCCGCGGATGGCGCTAGGGCTAAAACTCTTGATTTGAGCATCCGTAAGAAGCTTCAACGCGGCCCCGGGAAAGTGAGCAATCTGCGTCGCACTTAAGCTGCCCAACTTCTCTCCCGTGAGTTTCGAAAGCACACTGGTATTAAATGCGATGAGCTTGTCCGCGAGATACGGGAAGTGGCCAGGGTTCGTCCCGCCATCTCCGTTGTCCACGGCAACACTCAGCGCATTGACCTGCGTAGACGTAAGAAGTGACACCTGTTTCGTCGTCAAGCCTTCCATGGCTTGTGGCGCAAGGCTTGCAAACTGTGTGCTTGTCAGCAGCTTCAACCCTGTCTCTGAAAAATGCGCAACCTGCGTCGCATTTAAGCTGCCCAACTTCTCTCCCGTGAGTTTCGAAAGCACACTGGTATTAAATGCGCCCACTTTATCCGCAAGATACAGGAAGTGGCCGGAGTTTGTCGCAGCATCTCCGTCGTCCACGGCGACACTCAGGGCGTTGACCTGCGTAGGCGTAAGAAGCGACACCTGTTTCGTCGTCAAGCCTGCCAGGGCCTGTGGCGTAATACTGGCAAATTGCGTGCTCGTAAGGAGCTTCAACCCAGCTTCTGGAAAATGCGCAACCTGCGTTGCATTTAAACTGCCCAGCTGCTCTCTCGTGAGCTTCGAAAGCACACTAGTATTAAATGCGCCTACTTTATCCGCGAGATATGGAAACTGGCCGGGACTCGTAACACCAGACCCATTATCCACAACAACGCTCAGCGCATTTACTTGGGCAGGCGTAAGAACTGCCACCTGGTTTGCAGTAAAGCCACTAATGGCTTCCGGACTCACTCGAACGAGCTGATCCACCGCTAGAAGCTTTACGGCTACTTCTGTAAAATGTGCCAGCTGTTTAGAATTCAAACTCCCCAACTGCTCTCCCGTCAGATTCGGAAGCACTTTCGGATTCGATGCGATAAGCTTGTCCACCAGATACGGAAACTGGCCGGGACTATTCCCGCCATACCCATCGTCTATAACCACCCGTAGTCCATTCACCTGTGTAGATGTAAGCGCTGCCACCTGTTTCGCAGTGAAGCCTTCCATGGCTTGTGGCGAGAAGCTCCCAAACTGCGTACTCGTTAGGTTCTTCAACGCAATTTCGGAAAAGTGCGCCAACTGCTTAGAATTCAAACTCCCCAGCTGCTCTCCCGTAAGCTTCGAAACCGCGCTCGGATTATATCCGATAAGCTTGTCCGCGAGATACGCGAACTGACCCGGACTCGGCCCACCAGACCCATCGTCTATAACCACTCTGAGACCGTTCACCTGCGTAGATGTGAGCGCTGCCACCTGGTTTGCAGTGAAACCACTGATCACCTGCGGAGTAATCCAAGCAAGCTGATCCACCGTTAGCAGTTTAACGGCTGATTCCGGAAAATGCGCCAACTGCTTGGAATTTAAACTCCCCAACTGCTCTCCACTCAGATTCGGAAGCACACTCCGATTCGATGCGATTAGCTTGTCCGCGAGATACGCGAACTGGCCGGGACTATTCCCGCCAAAGCCATCGTCTATAACCACACTGAGGCCGTTCACCTGCGTAGATGTGAGCGCTGCCACCTGGTTTGCAGTGAAACCACTGATCACCTGCGGAGTAATCCAAGCAAGCTGATCCACCGTTAGCAGTTTAACGGCTACTTCTGGAAAATGCGCCAGCTGCTTAGAATTTAAACTCCCCAACTGTTCTCCCCTCAGATTCGGAAGCACACTCCGATTCGATACAATGAGCTTATCGGCTATATACGGGAACTGGCCGGGACTCTTCCCGCCAAAGCCATCGTCTATAGCCACACTGAGGCCATTCACCTGCGTAGACGTAAGTGCTGCCACCTGATTAGGCGTAAGGGCCGCTATACAATCGAGAGATAATGCACCGAAGGAAGGGCCCGGTATCAGGCGCAGCATCGAGGCGCTGAATGCGAGTAGCTGATGACTCGTTAGCGCCCCAATTAAAGGCTCGTTCAATGCGCCGATTTGGGAGGAAGATAAAACCTCAATTTGTTTAGCTGATAGTCCGCTGAAGAGTTCTGGCGTAAAGCTTACGATTTGGGAGCTCGTAAGCACGCGAATGCCAGCCGGCGCGATCTGATGCACCTGAACGTCATTCAGGCTAGCAAGCTGCGCCGCAGTCAACCCGAGAAGGGCACCCGTTGTAAAAGCCCCTATTTTGTCCGCGAGATAATAAAATTGGCCGGGATTCGCACCTCCATCTCCATTGTCTAAAGCCACACTCAGCGCACTTACTTGGTTCGAACTTAAAGCTGCCACCTGTTGGGCAGAAAACCGCTCAAAGGCTTCCGAGGGAAGACTCGCAATTTGACTATCAAGAAGTCGAATAGCCGTTGTGGTCAGGCTTCCAGCTTGGCTCGCAGTTAACACCCCAATCTGTTCGTTACTGAGAGCCGCTATCGCAGCCGTATTGAAGTATTTTATTTTATCCGCATAAGAATGAAAGACTCCGTAACCGGCTTCATCCTCAAGGGACCATGATTGTATATGTTCAACAGTAAACTCATGGGCCTGACTCGGAGTGAACACCTCTATCTGGGCTACATCTATTCCCCTCAAGGTTTTCGTGTTCAGTTTTGAAATCGCAGCCACATCAAAATATCGAACCTTATCACCAAGATAAGACAACTGCCCCGGGCCATCCACGGTATTGGGAGTTAATGCATTAATTTGATCCGCCGTTAACCAGCCTACTTGAGTTGACGTAAGACCAGCGACGCCGTCGGGGGATAACGCAGCAATCTGCGTATTCGAAATAAGGCGCAGCATTGAAGTGCTGATTGCGGAAACTTGAGGACTCGTTAACGCTCCGATCAAAGACTCGTTTAAGACAGCAAGTTGTGATGACGCCAAAGCGCCAATCTGTCTGGACGTGAGATGGCTCAAGAGATCCACCGAAAAGCCCGCGATTTGAGAATCTGTCAGAGCCCGAATGATACTCGTCGCAATCTGCTGCAATCGGGTATGATCCAGGCTCTCAAGCTGCGGCTCCGTTAAACCCGGAACGGCGCTCGTATTAAAGAAATTGATCTTGTCAGCAAGATAAACGAACTGGCCGGGAATCGTTTCACCGTACTCATTCACGACACTCGCATTAAGCGCGTTTAGCTGAGTGGAGCTTAAAACGCTTACCTGTTTTGAGGTGACTCCGGCGAACGTTTCCGGAAGCAGACTCGCAAGATGGTCGGTAGTCAGAAAACGGACTTCCGAAGTGGTAAGGCGCGCAAGCTGGTTCGCATTTAAAGCCCTCAACTGCGAAGGTGTGATAGCTTGAAACGCCGAATTACTTAAATAGGCGATCTTATCAGCAAGATACCGAAATTGCCCTACATCGCCTCCTTCTGGAGAATCTGCGGACAACACCCCCACCTGGGCCGAGCTAAGGATCGCCACCTGGCTAGAAGTCAGACCGGCAATTGAGGCAGGGGATATTTTTGCAATCTCCGAAGGGGGCAGGGAGCGGATGGTTCGGGCCGGTACTAGGGAAAGAAAATCTTTGGAAACTCCCCCTAGGGCAGAGTGCACCAATATCTCAATTTGCTGGGACGACAGGACTGCAATCTGCTTTGAGGTCAACCCTGAAACTCCATCTGGACTCAAGCTGGCGATTTGAGCGCTTGTTAACGCTTTTACATAAGAGACTCCAAAAAGTGAGAGCTGACTACCAGTAAGACCCGGGAGAGCCGAGGTGCTCAAAGCCAGAAGTTGCCGAGAAGACATCACGCCGATTTGCGCCGAAGAAAGCCCACCCACTGCGGCTGAACAGAGGTTTTCGATTTCTGTGGTCGTAAACGCTCGCACTATCGAAGTCCCGAGCATTCCAAGCGTTTCTCCCAGGCCCGGCAAATTGTATCCGAACTCTGCGAGCTGCTCCATTTTTGCAGGTGTTAACAAAAAAAGTTGTTCTGGCTTAAAAGAGACTACATAGCGGCTAAGAGGATAGGCCGGTGTCCCAGAAATAGCCGAAGCGCTCAACGCAGCAATCTGGCTTCCCTGCAAATCCGCTCCGTATTCCGCGAGGCCAATCAGCTGGCTCGATGTGAGCGCGCGAATCTGTGTCGTATTGAACGAGCCAACAAAACTCCCGAGCTCGTATCCAGAAAGAGCCGCAATCTCCTTGGTAGTTAATGTAATAACATTTCCCGGGAGAATCTGCCCCTTCACAAGCTCAATCAATACCGAGTGAGAAAGCGAATTGAGCTGATTGGACCTAAGCGATCCTGCGTAACGAGATAGCTGAATCGCGGATAATCCGTTGATCGCCGCCGTGCTCAACGCAGCAATCTGATTTCCTTGTAAATCGAGTCCGTAATCCGAAAAACCAGCCAGCTGACTCGATGTGAGAGCCCGGATCTGCGTCGTGCCAAACGATCCAGCGAGATGTACCAAATCGCGTCCTGAGAGACTGGCAATATCTTGCGTTGTTAATGTGACGCTTTCACTGGGAATAACTCCCTCTTGGGCTAGCGAGATTAACACCGGATGCGAGAGCGCACCAAGCTGCGTGGAAGTGAACGATCCGGCAAACGGCAAAAGTTGGAACGCCGACAAGCCGCTAATGGCAGAGGTTGTCACCGCGGCAATCAGGCTTGCCCTCAATTTAGCTCCAGAATCGAGAACCCCAGCCAACTGTGTCGAAGTGAGAACCTGGATTTGAGTTGTGTTAAATGAATCAATAATGCTCGCCAATCCGGCCCCGGATAATGCGGAAATATCCGCAGTGGTGTAGGAAACCCCTTCACTAGGAATCACCCCCTCTTGTGCAAGCGAGACCAATACCGAGTGCGGCAGAGAATGGAGTTGTTCTGGACTCAACGATCCCGCCAAAGGCAAAAGCTGAACCGCCGATAAACTGCTAATAGCCGAGGTACTCAGTGCCGCAATCTGATCGGCTCCCCACTTCACCCCGTAATCGGTAATCCCGGCCACCTGGGACGAAGTAAGTGCCCCCATTTGTGTTGCATCCAAAGCCCCCCACAAACGCCCAAGATCGTAACCTGAAAGACCCGATATATCCGTAGTAGTCAGGGTAACACCTGTCGCCGGAATGCCTCCCTCTTTAACAAGCGAGATCCACACAGGATGAGCAAGAGAACCAAGCTGTTCCGAGGTAAGCGATCCCGACAAAGGCAAAAGCTGAACCGCCGATAGACCGCTGATACCTGAGGTACTCAGAGCCGCTATCTGATTCGCTCTCCACTCGAAACCGTATTCTACCAGGCCGGAGACTTGCCCTGACGTCAAACCGTGTATTTGGGCCGTATTAAAAGCACCTACAAAGCTACTCAACTCGTAACCCGAGAGGCTCGAAATTTGGGATGACGTCAGAGTAACCGTGGATGCAGGTAATAATCCCTCGCGAACCAACCATATCCCAGTAGATGGAGGGAGAGCCTGAATCTGTTCGTCACTCAATAAACCGGCATAACGGGCAAGTATCCCTACAGACACGCCATTAATTGCGGATGTGGTAAGCGCAGCCATCTGGCTCGCGGTCCAGGTCAGTCCGACATCACTCGCAGCATTTAGAAACTCCGGCAATTGCGCGGGAGTAATCGCGTGAATCTGGCTGTTGCTGAAACTCCGCGCGTAATAGGTCAGCCTAAATCCGGAAAGATGCCCTAGGGCGTTTTCAGATAAAAATCCAATAAGTCTACTGGGAAATGAGGCGCCGAAGTCGGCAATAAAAGTCAGCTGTTCGGCTGTAAGGATTCTTGCCTCCGCTTCTGTCAGGGAGGGAATGTATGGAAGTAAGCGCTCGTCTGATAATCCAACCAACTCGGAGCTGCTAAGCGAAGACATACAGAGCCAAGTTATTTGGCCCATGATTGACGTGACCAGTATTTTCAGTCCTGCCGCAACCGGCAAAGACCGCTCCTGCTTCTGGGAAAAGGGATCGGGCGCATTTCGGTAAATGCGGAGATCCCCAACATCCCTTGCGGCCATTTCCGAAAATCTCACTGCGGCTTCTCGGCTGTGAGATCCGGCATACAAGCGCGGGTTTCTATTCACCCACGGGGAGGTTTGGACTAATCTAACCCTGCCCTCCATATGTTCCCCTCTCTCACAACTCCGATCTATCCAGTCTCCGGAAAGCTTCTGTCGATTGGCGATTTGCTTTCCTGCTTCATCGATCCCGCACACCAGCTGCGCGGCATGTCCCGCTACTCAGACCTGCATCTCAAAGTCGGCGAAGCGGCAACATTCCGTTACGACGGCGATCTCCAGCCAATCCCAGGTGGCCTCTCCCTCACCCAAGACATGGTCGAGGCACTAGTGACACCTCTCTTGCGCGAAAATCATCTCGCCCAAATCAAAACCGAACAATTCCCAGATCTAGACGTCTCCTGGGAGTGGGCAGAAAAAGAGATCACCTTTCGTCTCAACGTTTTCACAGATCGCGACGGCCTCGCTGTGGTCATTCGTGCGCTCCCCGCCCACATCCCAACTCTCCAGGAAATTGGGTTTCCCGACCCGGATGTGTGGAAAGACATTACCTCTTTGCGACAGGGGTTGGTGCTGCTCACAGGGAATACCGGGAGCGGGAAATCCACCACCATTGCGGCCATCGCGAATCACATTAATCAAAACCGGCGTGTCCGGGTGATTACACTGGAAGATCCGGTTGAGTATATTTTCCGGAGCGATACCGCATTATTTTCGCAACGTGAATTGGGGCGCCATATCCCTTCTTTTTCGGCGGGGCTTCGAAGCGCGTTACGTGAAGACCCGGATATCATCTTCGTAGGAGAGATGCGTGACCACGAAACGGTGGCACTGGCACTCACAGCGGCGGAAACAGGGCATCTGGTATTTTCGACACTCCATACCAGAGACACGCGCGGGACCATTACCCGTATCATTGATATGTTTCCGGGAGAACGCGCCAAGGAAGTGGCAGTCCAGCTCTCCATGAGCCTCGCTTATATCATTTGCCAGAAGCTGGTCCGTAATAAGACCGGGGGACGAACCGTCGCGATGGAAGTGCTCAAAAACACACCGTCCATGGGAAATCTGATCCGCTCCGGTGGCATTCATCAAATTACCACTCAGTTGGAAACGCGGAGCAAAGAAGGGATGATTTCCCTGGAAGGCCATCTGAAGATGTTGGTCCAAGCCGGAACGATCACACCTACCGAAGCGATGGAAAATGCGAACGACCCGAGCGCCCTTCGCCTGCTGCTCACCCATTAAAGCAGAGCGGCGCTCCGATTCAGGTATACACGTTTATTTTATGAGAACCCAACTCCTGCTAGCCACCATCACCTCGATCGGGTGCCTTTCGCACTTCGCTCTAGCCGAGATCAAAACCGAGACCGTGGAGTACAAAGACGGCGCGACCGTCCTTCAAGGCATTCAATCTTACGATGATACAATCAAGGGAAAGCGCCCCGGCGTACTGATCGTCCACGATTGGATGGGTGTCACAGAACACACCAAAGCGATCGCCGAAGAGATGGCGAGTCTTGGTTACGTAGCATTTGCAGCTGACATTTACGGAAAGGGTGTACGCCCAGCGGATACCACGGCGGCAAGTGCAGAAGCGGGCAAATATAAAGGCGACCGTCCTTTACTGCGCAAACGCGCCACAGCCGGTCTGGAGGAACTCCAAAAGCATTCTCTCACGGACTCCAAACACATCGCAGCGATCGGGTTTTGTTTCGGGGGAACGACTGTTTTAGAACTCGCGCGGAGCGGAGCAAAAATACAAGGCGTGGTGAGCTTTCACGGTGGACTGGACTCCCCTACCCCCGCCGATGGCAAAAACATCAAATCCAAGATCTTAGTCCTGCATGGCGCTGATGATCCTTTTGTGAAGCCAGCAGACATCGCAGCCTTTCAGGAGGAACTCAGACAAGGGGGAGCCGACTGGCAAATGATGTATTACGGGGATGCAGTTCATTCGTTTACGCAGAAGAAAGCGGGAACCGACAAGAGCAAAGGAGCAGCCTACAACGAGCCAGCGGCACGCCGTTCGTGGCAGGCGATGAAGACCTTCTTTGGCGAACTTTTTACCGGCAAATAAGAGCTCCTGCCGCAATGCTCGTTTGATTCCACCACAAACGAGCCTCCATCCATGCCCTGCGTTTACTGACAATGCGTATTCGATTTCTCCTACCCCTTCTGTTTGCGACCTTACTGACCTCGTGTTTTCGGGATCGGGATCATGTCATTCGAGTCAGCATCCCCGAGCAGCGGATGGCCCTCTACACGAAAAACGTAGAAGTCGCTCGATACGATATTTCGACTTCGAAATTTGGACTCGGTGATGTTCCCGGAAGCAATTGCACCCCGCTTGGGAAGTTCGAAATTAAGGAGAAAATCGGGGCGGGCGAGCCGGCTGGAATGAAGTTTAAAAATCGCCAACCCACCGGCGAGATTGTTCCCGTCAATGCCCCGGGGCGCGATCCCATCGTCACCCGGATTCTGTGGCTACGCGGCCTTGAAGACTGTAACCGATGCGCTTTTGAACGGACCATTTATATCCATGGAACACCGGAGGAATGGAGGATCGGAACACCTTCCAGTTATGGCTGTGTCCGCATGCGCTCCCGGGACGTAATCGAGTTGTTTGATACGGTGGGACGCGGTGCCCGAGTCTTTATCGAAACAAGTCCGTTGCCGACGCCGCAACTCTCGAGTGGAAATCGGCTCGCGCAACAAGAGGGCACAAACGCCATTCCTCACGCTATTCCGACCAATGCCACTTACTGAGAAAGTTTTAGTGGCAAGGCATTCGCCGTTTAACCCTATCTACCTGACAGAAGACCGAGATGGCTTACGAACCCTGCGCTTCAGTCGAGAGGGGATCTCCCAGAGTATTGTAAAGCTAGATGACCCTGAATATCTGGCACTTCCATACGCGAATGTTCTACCGTATTGCCTAGGCTTTGGAGAGAAACCCAAACGGATACTGCTTATGGGCCTTGGGGGCGGAACGCTCCTTCGTTTCTTTCATCGGATTCTTCCGGAATGCGAGATCGACGTCGTGGAAATTGACCCTGACGTGGTTGAAATCGCGAAAAGTCACTGCGGGGTGCTCGAAGATGAACGCACTCAGATCTACGTTGAAGACGGGCGCGATTTTATCGAAAGGCAGGAAGGACGCTACGACCTGATTGTGCTGGATTGTTTTGGGCCCGAATCGATTCCAGGACATTTGCTTACCAGCGAGTTTTTACACGGAGTCAGCAAGGCATTGGTCAAAGAAGGTGTGGCAGCCGCCAACATCTGGGGGCGAAATCACAATCGCTTGTATGAACACATGTTGCTGACGTATCGCGACGTCTTTGAAGATGTCTATGTCATGGATGTGCCTGGCCCGGGCACCAAGGTGTTCGTTGCACAAAAGCACCGGCGAAAAGTCACCCGCGAGGAGATACAGAAGAAGACGGATTGGTTGCCTATGAAAGCAGGGTTCCGCCCAACGGATCTGAATTATCGCAACTCTGATTTGGAGCGCCTCGCGAACGGAAGCGTCCTTCGAGACTAGCCGAATTAACGAGGCGGACGTCCGGATCCTCGCGAAAGAATACGTTCGTATTGCTGCCGTTGCTCCTGAGTCAGGTCGGTCTGGGAATTAATCCAATTCCGTCCGACTTCCGGTGCACTTTGTGAAAGACGACCGAGAACCATACTAAGGGTCCGTTGCCGAGACTGAGGATCCTCGACTTTAGCAGCAGCAGCGAGGGCCCCCTGTGGATTGGATTCCGCCAGGCGCATCGTTGCGAAGGGAAGGATTTGCTGGCGCATCTCCGTACTGTCCGAAGCGGCGGCCTTGGCGACAAGCTGCTCGACTTGGCCCTGGTCCAGGATTCGATTAGCCAGAAGAGAGCGCACAGCCTCCAAGCGAGTGGAAGGCTCGGCTTCCAGCGCCCATTTTAGCGGTGCGGAAGGATCCATTCTGGCCCAGGATTCGAGGACAGGAACGAGCAGATTTTGCTGCTTCAACTCCAGGCCTTTTAATGCAGCAGATTGGGGATCCAACTCAGCCCAGCGTCTAGCTAAGGCACGAAGTGCTACATAATCGCCCCCATCCGCATCCTCCTTGGCAGATTTCAACGCCGATTCGATCTGTTCACGTCCCAACTGAGCCGCCAAGCGATACGCTAAAGCGTATTTGCGCGAATCACTTTTCAGGTTTGAGAGGCGGTCGAACAGAGCAACAACACGTTCCGGAGACAGCTGAACGGCTTGTTCACCCTGCCGTGCGCCCGGGAAAAGAACCGGAGCATCCCCCGCTTTATGCACGGAGCCCGTCTGAGATTCGGCAGAAACACCACCATTGCGATCCCTTAGTTCAGTCAGGGAATCCGAAGCAGAATGAGACGAAGGGGTAGCCGAATCCGGCAACAAGGCTCCGAGAGCGACACCTCCAAAAAGCCCAAGTGAAACCAGCAACCAGCCACGGGATGTCAGGGGAGAAGACATGGCTGAATATTGCGCTGCTCTCTGTAGGGATGCAAATAGGAAGCTGTTCCATGACGTTTTCGGCTTCCAGCAAAGCGCTGAAAAGCGATTCTATACGTATGACCAAAGCGATCATTCTCGCCGGCGGTGCCGGAAGCCGCCTTTACCCGCTGACTCGGATTGTTTGTAAACAGCTACTGCCTGTTTACGACAAACCGATGATCTTCCACCCGCTATCCACGCTGATGCTCGCGGGTATTCAGGATATTTTGATTATTTCTACACCCCAAGATTTACCTCGGTTTGAAGAGCTTTTGGGTGACGGATCACGGCTAGGCCTCCGGTTATCCTACGAGCCTCAAGCTAAGCCCGAAGGTATCGCACAAGCCTTTTTGATCGCGGCTGACTTTTTGAAAGACGCCGACAAGTCCGTCTTGATCCTCGGAGATAATATTTTCCACGGGAACCTCGATTTTCTGCGCGATGCCCTTCGGATCGAAAGCGGAGCGTGCGTATTCGCGTATCCCGTTCGTGATCCTGAGCGGTACGGTGTGGTTGAGTTCGGGCCTGACGGCAAGGCGATCAGTCTGGAGGAAAAACCGGCGGTGCCACGGAGTAACTTCGCGGTTCCCGGACTTTATGTTTACGACGCTCAAGTCGTGGAGATTTGCCGGAACCTCAAACCATCCGCGAGAGGTGAATTAGAAATCACGGACGTCAATTTGACCTACCTAAAAAGAGGTGAACTTCAGGTGCGTTCCCTCAACCGTGGCATGGCATGGCTGGATACGGGCACGCCCGTAAGCCTGATGGAGGCGAGCAACTACATTGCCGCCATTGAACACAGACAGGGACTCAAGGTTGCCTGTCTGGAAGAGATCGCCTACTCGAAGGGCTTTATTAACAAGAGCCAGTTCCAAGCGCTCACCGCATCGCTCCCAAAAAGCGACTACCGCGCTTACCTTGAACAGTGCGTAGAATCCCGCTGGGACGGCGAATCGGGCGGAGCAAACTAAGCAGCCCCGCAAAACGAAGAAGGCCTAGCTTCCCAAACGGGGAGCTAGGCCTTCTTCGTTTGCCGCAAAAATCGGAGCTCGGGGTTAACCCAAAACCAACGCTGCAGTTCGAGCCGTCGCCCCCTGGTGACGAGCCAACGCTCTAATCGCGTTTTGCCCCAAGCGCTCACGCTGATCCGCATCACCTAATAGTCGGGCGACTGCTTCGATCATCCCTTCGAGATCTTGCACCTGGAGCGCGGCATCCGAAGCGAGTAAATGTTCCACTACGACCGCAAAGTTTTCCATATGGGGCCCAAACACCACCGGCTTTCCTGCCAGTGCAGGCTCCACAGGGTTCTGGCCGCCTTCCGCGGTCAGACTTTTGCCCACGAACGCAACTGTCCCAATTGCGTACCAATCCCGTAACTCTCCCGTCGTATCGACCAAAAGCACATCTGCCGGAGCGTCGGAAGGCAGCTGACTCCGGCGTATTACCCGGACCCCGCAGGCTTCGAGTTCGGGAAGGAGACCGGGCACACGCTCTACGTGACGGGGAACCAGGATAAGACGTATTTCGGGAAAGCTTTTACGCCAAATGGCCAGCGCCTGAACCAGCAACACTTCTTCACCGTCATGAGTGCTGCCAGCAACCAAAAGCGGAGTATGCGCCGTCATACCCAGAGGTTCGATCAGGCGAAGAAACGCCTCGGCTTTCGTCGAGGACACGGTCCCTTGATCAAACTTAATACTGCCAGTTAAGCGGAGCCGATCTGCATCCACTCCGATGGCGGTCCACCGAACTATGTCCTCAGAGTCAGGAACAGCGATCCAATCGAGTAAACGAAAGAACGGGGCGACCCAGTTGCGAGCCTTTGCAAAACGCGCGGCTGAACGAGGCGACAAACGCGCGTTCGCTAACATCACTGGGATACGTCTCTGGTAACACTCGGCCACAAGATTCGGCCACACTTCGCCTTCTATCAGGATCAGACGCTCGGGAGAGATGTTCCTTAACACCCGAGTTACCGGCCCAATGGCATCCACTGGGTTATACAGGACAAAGAGCCAATCTGCGGCAGCCTCGGAAGCCAGGGCGTATCCAGTCGAAGTCGTAACAGAAAGAGCGATACGAATTTCGGGATGTTCCGATTTAAGGGCTCTGGCGAGTTTGAGCGCGATCAGAGTTTCCCCGACACTTATCGAATGGATCCAAGTCCAGCGATGTTGGCGAAGACGAACAAGATCCTCCCATTGAAACCAGCCGAAACGCTGTCCAAAATTACCCCTCCAATTGCCTCTGCGTCGAAGGCGCAAGATCAGACTCGGCAATAAAAACGCAGCCAGACACGGCGCAAAAAGCCTATAAAGAGCCAACGGAGTCGTTACAGCAGCCGGCAAAACACGAAGCTCGTTCATTTGTTAAAAACGAAACCGCTGGAATATCTTCACAAAACCCACATCCGTTAATCGGCTATCGAGTCACAACTCGCAGCGACCCAACGAAGGTACTCGGGGAGGCCTGACTCCACTGAAATCGCAACCAAAGCGGGAACTTCATACGGATGAAGTGCTCGGTACCGCGCCTCGAGTTCCGGATAACGCCCCGGAGTGGATTTGATCCAGGCACCGACCTCAGAGGTCATCTCAAGCTTTTCGTTCCATGTATAAATCGATTCCAGCTGCGGAATGAGATTCACACAGGCAGCCAAGCGCTCCTCAACAAGGGTCCTACAAATTCGCCGAGCACACTCCAGGTCAGGAAAAGTAGCCCACACGAGGAAAACTGGAGGCGCTTCGCGCATGCACGTCTAAGCAGTTGTGGTCGCTAAACTCGGCGGCAAAACGGTGCGGTTCCGGGCGATCCAACCGCCTCCTAAAACCACATCGTCACTGTAACAAACAGCAGCTTGTCCCGGGGTAACGGCACGCTGCGGAACGTGTAAACAAACGCGGGCCTTTCCATCGGCAGAAGGATACACCGTGGCTTCAGCCCCCGGATGCCCGTAACGGATCTTCACCACGCATTCGAACGATTCGGGAGCAACCGCGCCATCGAAGTTCCATGTAGCGTGATCCACCTCAAACTCGGCAACAACGAGGTCTTCGGCCTCGCCTACGATCACACTGCGTGTTTCAGGGTCGATATCAATGACGTACATCGGTTTGGCAGAACCGCCTGGAAGTCCTTTTCGTTGTCCGATCGTGAACATCTCAATGCCCTCGTGCTCCGCGACACGTGTTCCCCATTTATCGAAAATCCCACCCGGTTGAAACTGACTCTCCCCAAGATGTCCTTTTAGAAACGCCTTATAATCGTTACCGGGTACGAAGCAAATCTCCTGACTATCCGCCTTGTCAGCGACTTTTAGCCCAAGTTTCCGAGCGATAGCACGAATCTCAGATTTCTCCATGCCACCCAGGGGGAACAACGAACGTCGGAGCTGCTCCTGTCGGAGACTAAATAGAAAGTAGCTCTGGTCCTTCCGGGGATCACGTCCCTTGCGCAAAACAGAACGATCCGCGAGATGGTCTACAATAGCATAATGACCAGTGGCGATAAACTCGGCTCCAACTGCTTTGGCTTTCGCCCAAAGGTTCCCGAACTTTACCTTTTCATTACACATCACGCAGGGATTCGGAGTCCTTCCTGCCTGATATTCAGCGGTAAAATAGTCGATGACCTGACGCTCAAACGTCTCAGCTTCGTCTACAACATAATGGGCGATTCCCAAGGAATGCGCTACACCCCGGGCATCCGCGATCGCCTGCGGGCCGCAACATTTGTCTTCCGCTCGAGACATACAATCCTGAGGCCAAACCTTCATGGTCACACCAATGACCTCGTAGCCCTGTTCCTTTAATAGCGACACCGCAACGGAGGAATCAACACCGCCACTCATACCAACCAACACACGTGGACGCTCCACGGAGCTATTCGGAGAAGAAAGGTTTTCGACCATAAAGAAGAAAGTCTGGGAAACTAAGCCAACACTGGGGGAAACCAGACGTACAACATCAGGTAAACGAGCACTCCTGTAATAGAAACATACAACCAAACAGGTGCGGTTATTTTAGCCCATCGACGGTGTTTCTCATAATCCCCTTTTACCGCCGGTAAAATCGTAAAGGTCAAAAGAGGAAGGACAAGGAATGCGAGAGGGATATGAGTCAGAAGGATGAAATAATAAACGGAACGAGGCCAGCCTTCGTGGGTGAACTTGGTAACAGCGGAAACGTTAAAATGATAAATAAGGTAGCTGGTCAGAAATGCGGCCGAAACAACAAGCGCGGCAAACATACATTTCTTGTGGACCTCCTTACGATCCGACTTAATCGCAATCAACCCAGCCAAAATGAAAATAGTAGCGAGACCATTCAGTGACGCGTTCAAGAGTGGCAGTTGTTGGACGTTCATTTGAGTTGATTCAGTAATTGACGGATATCTTCCATAAGACGCAGGGTCGCCTTTTCACTTTCATCGCCGACCCCTTCATAAAAGCCGCGAACCCACCCATCCTGATCGACCAAAGCAAGACGCGTACTGTGACTAATGGGTTCAGGGGCTCCGACGACTTCCTGGAGCGACAGTTTAAATCCTTCGTTAGCCAATCTGTAGACTGACTGTTTGGGGCCGGTCAGAAAGAACCAACGGTTATCCACGCCAAACTTCTTGGCGTAAACCGCAAGAACTTCCGGGGTGTCCTTTTCAGGATCACTAGAAACAGAAAGAAATCCCACCCTAGGCTCGTCTTTAAACTGTTTGTGTATGCCGCTCAGACGACTACTCAACATTGGACAAGGACCGGGACAACTGGAGTAAAAGAAATCTACTATCCAGAGTTTGCCTTTCATTTGCGAAGACGCGAACGCAACGGAGTTATGGTCCTGTAACGCGAACTCGGGAAGCTGCCAATATTTGCGAAGACGCTCTTCAGGGGCAGCAAGCGCGCGGACCTCCGCATCTCCTGCCCGTGGTTTACAGGCCGAAAAACAAACGCAACCAACCAAGAGCAGAAAAGGAACGCGCATTAGGACCTCCGTGCAAAAGCCAACAAAAGAAGGATCCCAGGGAGATAGATAATGGACGTAAAAAAGAGGCGCCGAGCAACCACCCGGGACCGGTCTAATAAGAAGACCAACGCCGATCCACAAAATACGAGGTTAAATAATCCAGCACCGACACCATACACTGGATAAACTTTCCCCAACCACAGCGGCATAAAACTCACAACAGCTAAGGCCAATGCAAAAATAAGGGCTTCTATAGCCGTTGCTGTTCCATGTACATCCTTTGGCTTTAGCATCACAAAACCGGCGCCTTCGTATTCGTCTTTATACATCCAAGCTATCGCCAGAAAGTGCGGGATCTGCCAGAGAAACAGAATTCCGAAAAGAACAGCGGCAGCCCATGTTGTAGCGGACCCCGAAGCAGCCCAGCCAATTACTGGCGGAATGGCGCCCGAAACGGCACCAATCATCGTACACCAGGCGCTGCGTCTCTTAAGTGGCGTATAAGCAAAGAGATAGACGATGATTGTAGCAAAGGCCAATGCGGCGGCGAGAAACGAGGTGGTCGCCCACAATCCACCGACGCCAAGAATACCCAAAACGATTCCTAACCAGAGCGCGGTTCCTTTTTGCATCCGGCCCGCCGGTAAGGGACGGGTCTTGGTCCGTTCCATTAACAGATCCACATCCACTTCGAGCCATTGATTCAGCGCCGCAGCTGAAGCTGCCGCCAATGAAGTTCCCAAAACGGCAAATAACAGTCCGCTCACGGCCCAATCGCCGTTAGCACCGAGGCAATAACCAGCTGCAGTGGTAAAAACCACCATCAGGCTTAAACGCGCCTTGGTTAAACTAGCCAGATCTCCCAGAAGTGACACTCGTTTAGAATCACTCTCGGCATCCAGTTGAGCAACAAATTCCGGTGGAGAAAGGCTCACTGCTTACCTCCCAGACGACCCGGTTCCTCGCTGTTCAACACATGAACCAAGGTAGCGGCCAGATTCGCCAACAGCATTGCTCCAACCAAAACATGCAAAGTTGCGAGGGTCGGTGGCTTCAGATGCCAGATTACCAAAATACCCAAAGACACTTGGACGACTACCAAAACAAGGCTTCGAATCCCTGCATTTCTGAGCGTCCGAGAAGAAGAAGCATTGTTGATCAAAAGAATCGCACTGAACAAAACACAAACGGTCACGATCAAGGCACCCATTCTGGTGTGTAAAAAATTAAGGTCGGTGGGAAGGTTATGCACCATTGGCATCCAGCCACCGTCGGGCGAAGCCGCTGGAAACGAAGGAATGGCAAGTCCTGCTCCCAAGTGTCGCATGGATGCACCAACAATCAGTTGGGCGTAAACGGCAACTAAAGCAATCCATGCAAACTTTCTGTACCGGCTGGGCAAAGAAGATTTCGTCGCCGCTGTTTGACTTGCAAGCAATCCGGTCCGCACAGCCAGCGCAACCAAAACAACTAGAAACGCTTGGGCCACACATCCGTGCAACACTCGCAAGACAATCGCAATGTCGATAAACCCTGCGGTTTCCCGAGTCACCCTTAAGCCGCCCAATGTTGCTTGCAGGCACACTAAAATAAACGCAGACACGGCAAGTCGCCTCTCAAGAGATGCAATTTCCGGCGGGCTTGATTGCCAACGGCGAAGAACACTCAAGAAAGCAACTGCGGCCGGCCACACTCCGAGGTGTGCAAGGAGCCAGGGTTCAGCGCCGAGCTTTCTTCCGAGGAACGAGGCCACAACCGACACTCCAGCAGCCACACCAAGCGCACGCCAATTCCCCCAAATCGCCGAACATAAGATCCCAACCCACAAACCCACAAACGCCGCATAAATACGGTGTCCATGCTCCAAGCGAACCTCAAACTTACCCCACCAGCCGTCGGGATTCAGGCTTCCAAAACTCAACGGCCAATCGGGCACGGCCATCCCCGCCTGCCAACTGGTTACCAAGCCTCCAACAAAAATGAGGCAGAAAACGAGGCAAACGACGATGATTGCCAACCGATTTACAGATTTTATATTCAACTAAAACGCGAGGTGTTTGAGAGCAAAGAAGAGGGTGCACTTTGAAATGCACCCTCATGCTCTCCCAGTTGCATGCGCCGCTGGGGATCGGCTGAAATATATGGAGACGACTACTGTTTAGGTGACGCCGGATGCTGCATCTCGTTGAGCTCTTTATAGAAAGCGTCAAATTCAGCCTGTGACTCCACGACCATAATCGAACGCATAGCGTAATGACCTCCACCACAGAGCTGAGCACAAACAATCTCATATTTTCCCGCCCGAATTGGTCTAAACCATAGCGGTACCTTGGTCCCGGGAATCGCGTCTTGCCCCACACGCATGTGCGGAACAGAAAAAGAATGAATCACATCTTTGGAAGAAACCTCAATCACGACAGGTTTCTGGAGAACTAAATGCAATTCGTTCTTGGACACAACGTCATCCGCTCCGGTAGGGCTTCCAGGAACGATACCGAGAGGGTTGCTTCCATTCACGAGAGCAGCAGACTGGTCCGCGAATTTCCCGTCTGGTCCGGAGTAGTGAAAGTTCCAAGCGTACTGTTCTGCAATAGCACGTACCCGCATCACTTCTCCCTGTTCTGGAGGTAAATCCAGCACGCGTTTCCCCCAAAGAGGGAAAGCCAATCCGAGAAGGAGAACGGCTTCGATCAGGATGACGCTCACCTCGGCGTGAGAGGAAATGTGGTTAGTCACGCCATGATAATCAGCCTTGGGATGACGGGATTTCCGAAACTTGTAGATGGAGACCAGAAAGAACGTCCCCCAGCCGACGAACAGAACAAGCATGAACCAATGGCAGATCTCGAGCATATGCTCAACTGACAAGCCATGCTCTGAGGCATTGGGAACAATCCCGAGCAATTTATTCAACATAACTTAAGAAAGATTAGATTCGGAAACAGACTCAATTAATTGAACATGTCCGGCGACCGCCTGCTTGCCTCTCCGAACGAGTGTATAGCCAACCAAGGAAATGAGAGCCAGAACTGTCGCCAACAGACCCAACATCAAAAAGATAGCACCATTCGTAGCGTCTGCCAATGGGCCGGACTTCCCTCCCATACACACAGTACACGCATGACTTTGTGCATTCGTCACAACAAACGCAACTATGACAAAAAGGGCCAGTTTAGCATTCTTCGGACTCATGTGATGATTGTGCGAGTTTTTCGGATGAAATGAACCCCATAAAGCAACATCACTACCGAACTCGATATACTGCCCCAGCCAAACCCAGAGGAGCCTTCAGCTCTGAGCACCCAAGTTCCCAATGCAGCGGTGAAAACCACGGAGACTGCGATAAAGAATAAATGGAAAGCCTTGAGCGACATCTGCTAATGCTTGTGGGTTTTTTCGTGCGTAGAGCCATCAGCTACATCAGACCATGACTCGCGAGTGGACCAGAACTTCCCATGACTGGTAGTTGCGGTGCTCGGAACCGGGTCATGATGAGCCAAAAGACTCAGGGCGAACAGACCAGTCACAAAAATAGTGGTGAAAATCAAGAACCTCCAGATTGTGAATTTTTCACCCCAAAGATGCATGAAAATCGCGGCAACCAAGCCAGCCTTAACAGTCGCGATAATCAACCCCACGACGAAATTCCAAAAATGCGAGCCGAAGTCCACGTAAGAAACTCCGACAGTCAAAAAGGTCAAAAACAGAAGACCAAAAAACAACATCTTATACTTGCCCACGGCAGCGGCAACGTGCGCGGCGTCGTGAGAGTCATGGCCCGCATGACCACTATCAGCGTGATTATGAGCACTCATGTTTAGAGTAGGTAAAAGATTGGGAACACGAAAATCCAGACGAGATCGACGAAATGCCAGAACAGCCCGGCAACTTCGACACGATTAGCCAAATGTTCTGGATTACTCTTGTAAAGGAGTGCGCCACCCTTGAATGGCAACCACAGATATGCGAACACCAAGATGCCCCCAAGCACATGGAGTCCATGTAGTCCTGTGATCAAGAAGTAGGTTGCGAAATATGTGCTGTGCCTAGGCAGGAAAGCACTTGCGGACTCGACGTCCTCCTTATGAATAACGGCGGATTTTTCAGAAATCGGACGCGGCCAAAATGATGGTTTACCGTTCTCTTCTGCGTCTGGCTTTGCGTTCACCGCGTCGACCTGAATGACGTAGTCGTCATCTCCGGCATGAGCAGCCTGGCCGTGTTCAGTCCCATGGCCAGCGTGTTTGCTCGCATTGTGCTCAGCCTGCTGGCGGTACGGAGAATCTTTTGGCGCATGCATCAAATGGCCCGAAATCTCCCATCGAGGCTCCCTGTCGCCCTTAGAATTGTCACCCAGAAACTCCACATACTTGTGAGCCGCCGACTGCTTAATAAATACGCCGAAGTGTTCGAATTTCGCAGGCCATTCGTACGTCAATTTCACACACAAGAAAAACAATCCGCAGAGGATCGTAATTGCCATGTATAGTTTGTACTTTAGAAACTCCCGCATTTTAAGGGCGGCCCACGCAAAAACGACAGTAACTGAAGAACCGATGAGTACGGCGGTGTTTATAGTCCCAACTGGAACATTCAATAATCCAGTCGGCCAGTAACCAGGCTCAGCCCCGAGGCGCAAAAAGATATAGGCTGAGAACAATCCACCGAAAAGCATGACTTCCGAGGCTAGGAACAACCAAATTCCTAACTTCGCGCTGTATAGCCCAGTATCAGGGCGAGCGGCTACGGTGTACGGAACTTCTTTGTCCGTAAAAAATGGCAACAGTTTGGACATAACTTCTTTAAGAAGGGTGATTCGATTGAGGCGCGGCTCCGTTTATACTCAACGATTAAGAACGCTGAGTTTGTGGCAGATAATCAGACGCCGCCCCAGGAACACTGTACTCGTATGGTCCACGGAACACTTCAATCGGTTTATCGAAATTGCCATGTGGCGGAGGTGTGGGTGTATCCCAGTCAAGGGTTGTCGCCTCCCATGGATTACGTCCAACCTTTTTGCCGATGAACATACTGGTCACAAAGTTCCAAATGAACGCCAACTGGAACAAGGCAAGCAACGCAGCCGAGGCGGTCATGAATTTATTCCAGTGAATCACCGGAGCAATCAACTGCTCATAGGTTACCCCGCCATCATACCAGCGGCGGTGAACGCCGGCCATTCCCTGAAGGAACATTGGGAAGAACAACCCATTGATCGCGATCAAAGAACCCCAGAAATGGACTTTCCCGAAGAATTCGCTCATCTGACGGCCAGTAACTTTCGGGTACCAGAAATATACACCTGCAAACAGCGCGAAGATCGTTCCGGGTGCTACAACATAATGGAAATGCGCGATGACGTAGTAGGTATCGTGCAAATACAAATCCACAGCGTTGAACGCCAGAGGGATACCCGTTAGTCCTCCGATACCGAACATTGGAAGGAATGCGGTTGCAAATAGCATCGGCACATTGAATCGGATGGAACCGCCCCAAAGTGAAATTAGCAACGAAGTGAGCAGCACGACCGACGGCACTGAAATCATGACCGTGGTGATTTGGAAGAAAGTTGCGACCTTGGCTCCCATCCCGGTCATGTACATGTGATGTGCCCAAACGATGAAGGACAAAAACCCGAGCGAGAACACGGCGTAAACCATCGCCTTGTAGCCATACAATGGCTTGCGGGTATTATTCGCTACAATCTCAGCAACGATACCAATCGCAGGTAGAATCAAAACATAAACTTCCGGGTGCGCCAAGAACCAGAACAGGTGCTGCCACAAAACCGGACTTCCACCACCGGACCACGATTGGGCGATTTGTTGCCCAACCACTAATCCGGTCGGCATGAAAAAGCTTGTTCCGAAAACCCTGTCGGTAAGCTGCATGAAACCAGCAGCTTCAAGAGGCGGGAATGCCAGTACCAGCAAGAACGCGGTGACGAACTGTGCCCATACGAAAAAAGGCAAGCGCATCCAATTCAATCCAGGCGCCCGGAGTTGGATAATCGTTACAATAAAGTTAATCGATCCCAAGAGCGACGCTGTGATGTTGAACACCATCGCCAAAAGCCAAATGGTCTGTCCATTCAACCATATGTTGCCAGATTCGAAGTCAGCAATCCCAGCAAGTGGAGGATAAGCGGTCCATCCACTTTTCGCAGCACTGCCTGGAACAAAGAAACTTCCCATCATGACCACGCAGCTCACGAAGAAGCACCAATAGCTGCACATGTTGAGTTTAGGGAATGCCATGTCAGGCGCACCGATCTGCAATGGAACAACAAAGTTACCAAAACCAGCGACTGCAAGGGGCACGACCCCGAAGAACACCATGATCGTCCCGTGCATCGCTCCGAAAACGTTGTATCCGTTCGCAGTGAGCGCACCGGCATCAGTCATCACGACAGAACCGAATAAACTCCTTAATGCCCCCCCGACCACGGGTACCGCAGCCCCTGGATTCGCCAGTTGCCAACGCATTACCATCATCAGCATGAACCCGAAGAATAGGAACGCTAGTCCGGTCACCCCGTATTGCACACCGATCACTTTGTGATCCGTGGAAAATACATACTTCTGCCAAAATCCCAGTTCATGGTGATGATGGTCATCGTGGGCGGAATCCGTACCGTGATGTCCAGTAGCCTCTGAAGCGATAGTTGACATTTTTTGAATAGAGAGGGTTACGGGGGGTACTAAATCGAAACTTAATTGAACATTGAACTACTTGGCAGCATCAGGCCAAGCCTTCAACTCAGCTTCTGTCCAAGAGGTCTTGCGGTCTACGAATTTTTTCCGCGCCTCAGCCACAACTTCGGTAGCAACGGCGGGCGAAGTGTTCCCGAAGTTCGCACGAACATAGGTAAGCGCGGCAGCAATTTTATCATCTGTCAGCATCGCTTCCTGCGGCGGCATAACGTTTGTGAAAACTTGCCCGTTCACTGTGATCGGACCGACGATTCCCTTGAGCACGATAGCAGCCAGTCGCTCTGGCGACCCGGAAACGTATTCCGTTTTGGAAATCGGAGGAAACACTGGAGGAAGCCCCATTCCTGTGGGCTGATGACATGCCACACAGACTGTCATATATACTTGCTTTCCAGCATCCGCAGCATCCTGAGCATAAGCTGCTAGGGTGGACAACAAGGATGTAAGAACGATCAGCTTTTTCATAAAAAGGTTAAAATGAGATGTGTTACTTCGCTTCAGCCGCTCCAAGGGTAAATGCCTTTAATTCGGCCTCTGTCCAAGAGACGGTTTTACCTGCCAGTTTTTTCCGGACATTGGACACCTGCTCAACAGTCACGGGCGAAGCGCCTCCACCGAATGATCCACGAACGTAAGATACGATTTGTGAAATTTTTGAATCCGTTAATACCGCCTCTTGGGCTGGCATTACGTTTGTGAACAGCTGCCCATTAACTGTGATCGGTCCCTGCACACCTTTAAGTACGATTGCAATGATGCGATCTGGATCTCCTGTGACGTATTCGGAATTAACAAGTGGTGGGAATACTGGTGGAAGTCCCATTCCGGTAGGTTGATGGCAGGCGATACAAACTGCAGCATATTGTGCCTTTCCTGCTTCAAGATCAACCTTTGCCTCACCAGCCGTCGCAGCACCTCCGGCCGCAGGGCCCGCATCCGCTCCGCCATCCAAGGTGGCGTCGGCGGGAATCTTCATTAAATCATCCTGCGTCCAAGGAGCTTTTTGTGCGGCGAATTCCTTTCGAGCTGCCTTGACCTTGGCCTCGGAGATTTCCGGGGATTTGTTACCCCAGCTGGATCTGATGAATGAAGCGACCGCCGCAATCTTTTTGTCGGAAAGCGCTGCTTCCCACGGTGGCATAGCACCATTGTAGGTAGCATCGCCCACTTTTAGCGCTCCATTTACGCCTTTTAGCAAAATCGCAACGAGTCGCTTTTCAGACCCTTGCACCCAGTCAGAAGCAACCAACGTTGGAAACTGTCCAGGAAGCCCCAATCCACTCGCTTGGTGACAGGGAACACAGTTAGCGTAAACAGACTTACCCTGTTCGGCCAAAGATAGTTCAACCACAGCCGTTGCCTCTCCTGCCTGTGCAGCGTTATCCGAGAAGAGTTCTGGCGATGACTCAGATTCGTTGTAAACAGTGCCTCGGAATCCGCCATGGTACATGCCGAAATATGCGCCGGCGACACAGGCTATAAGTCCAAAGCTGAAAGCAAGCCACATTGGAACTGGGCGTGATCCCTCTTGAGGATCGCCAAATTCACGCCGTACGGCTGCAGGTACCTTGGCGGCTTCTTTTTGTTTAGAAATTTCGGATTGCTGGGACATCGTAATTGATGGGCTACAGGTACCTTGTGAAGAATATTACTTCTTCTGCGCTACGGAAACCGCACCGGCTTCCTTTAAAGGATGAGATCTGTTGAGAGAGGCCAAATAGGCGACTAATGCTTTAGCATCCGCTGAGGGAACCACCTCAAAACCAGCTTCGGGAGCGCTTTCTTTAGGCAATACCAACGCTTCAGGAGACCCCAACCCGCTCACCTTTCTCACCTCGAACAAGTGGGAGTATGCAGGCATTATCGAGTACTTGTTAATCGCTAAAGGATTATACAGGTGTAGATAGTGCCATTGCGCATCACGTTTAGCCGGTTTGTCCAAGTCACCAATCGGTTCGTTACGCCAGCTTTCTGATCCAAGGTTGGACAAGTCTGGACCTAGACGTGTAGAGCCAAATGCCGCGCCTTTTTCTAAAACATAATCACGCGCTACAGTTCGACGGGCGCCCCATCCACGCTTGATATCTGCAGACAGGTTGCTTCTGACAATCTGCGTATGGCAAGCCTGACATCCTTGAGAAACGTATACTCGTTTGCCAACTTCTGGGAGCCCCGCAACAGCATTCGGGTACACATCAGATATGGCTCCGTCCTCCTCTTTAAAATCTGGCGCTAACGTACCGATTTGCGAGTACGGGGCGAACACCATCACGCTTAAAGAGATCGCGAAAGTGGCAAATAGCCCTGGGAATAATAATCCGGATCGGTTCATGGATAGAATGGGTGCTATTAGTGTCCGTGTGATCCCTTTAAGAGAGTCGCCTCGCCTTCAGGTTGGCCAATTCTAAAGACCATGAGAAGGAAATGAAGGGTGAATGCTGCGTAGGCGATGCCGAGTAAAGCAAACGACAATGTTCGTCCCCAATAGAAGAATGCACTGCTTTGCATGCTTTGGGAAAAAGCCACACCTGAATCCGCCAAATCAATCCCAGCGAACGTTCCCGACAAAACCAACATAGCCCCACCCATCGCTGCCCCGTATGCGGCGCACAGAAAATGAATTTTGATCAAGCTGGATGAGATCCACTCGCACCCGGACAACCGCGGCATAATGAAATAAATCGCACCAAATACGACCATTCCAACGAATCCCTGGAGCAAGAGCAGTTTAACCCCCATAGGGAACAATGTGAAATGGACAGCAAAACTTACCGAACGAAATGAAGATATCGCAGAAAGGGCAGCAGCACTCACAAACACCACCAATCCGAACCGTGTAAAGTTAGCGGCCGGCGAAACCTTCGTCAGAGGAGATGAAGAAGCGGTCGTGAGTAAATTGAATACGCTCCCAGCTACAGGTACCAGCAGAAGTATCGTAGCGGCTGCTGAAACAGATTGCAGCCAAAGCGGGATCGGCCCTCCGGAAAGTCCCGTCATACAAGTCAGACCGCCAACAAGGAAATATAACCAGAAGCAGATGCGGCCCAATGGACCGGAATATAAAGGCTGCCCCGTTACTTTAGGGATGAGAAAATACGCAACTCCAAGAGCAACTGGCGCCAAAAACAACCAAATGAACCCATGGCTGACCCAAGTCGCAATCACCTGCTCGGTGGCTCCTCGCATCGAAGGGCAGCTGGTCAGTAAATTCCCAGTCAAGAAACTCCACCCAAACCACAAGAGTCCGCCAACAATAAACAACGCTCCGATGGACAGCCCCGATTCAGTGACCCTCAGGGAAAGCAATATCCACAGTGCTACAAGGGAGAATCCGGCAAAAATTAAAACCGCGGACGACAGCGGCATCTCAAGCCCATTGAACGGTCTCATTTCTCCGACCAGGATAGAAACCGTCCCAATCAACAAACCGAGATTCCATAAACCAACCCCAAGACAAGCAATGCCTTTCCCAATCGCAACCCTCTTGGACAAACGCATGAGTACCCAGATGGCGACCCCAATAAGGCCCAACGCAGACCATCCGTAGGCAAGTGTGAAATCGGCAGCCGGGGTAACCCTTCCGTATGAAAGGAAGGAATAATTTAAAAAAGCCGGATATTGGAGCTTAATTGCGGAAACAAAACTCAACAAGGTAGATAACAACAGCCATACTACGCCTGTTGCAAACAGGCTGGTCACAACAGATCGAATCGACCGATCAATTGCAGGACGAGTGTCTTGTTCTACTGGTGCGGATATTTGTGCGACAGGAGCCTGCGCTGTATGGAGCGGAGCGGTTACTTCGGACATGGTTCGTATTGGCGCTGTGGATCTCGGATTTTCAGCGATCCTAATTACTAGATTTCACCGGCACTGGAGTCGTGATTGCGGGGAACCTTACAGTCGCCGCACCTGATGGAGCAGAAGGCATTTTCGGAGCATCGCTCCCAAGCGTCATTATCGGATCCACTTTAACTGCAGAAGGTACAGGCTGTTTTTTCTTCAATTCAGCAACGGCCAGGTCAATAGCCGCAGAAAGTGGAATCTTCGCTGTTCCGCCTTCTTTGTTCACCCATTCTGCTTTTTCAACACCTAGAATCTTGGAATCCGCTTCCTTTGCAACCTTCTCCCGAATTTCCACGCGTCGATTTCCTCTTTTTGCCTCCAAGTCATCAGTTTTCGGCTGACTCGAGAAAAAAACAGCGCTTGAAGCTAAGGTTAGCCCAAGAAGACCGACTGCTCCCAATGCGTACTTGATGGAGCCGATTTCGTTTTGAGTAGAACAGTTAGCCATGGCTTAGTTCGTGAGGTTAACAGAACCCGACAAACGCGGATCGCGATTCGGGAACAAATTTGCGGAGGCTAATTTACGGAAATAGACAAAAATTCCTGCGCCAACCACCGCGAGCAACGAAGAAATATCGTAAAGGCTTAGACTTACCCCAGTTTGGTGGAGGGAAGGCAACACGATAACGTAGATATCCAGCAACTGCATCAAAAGAATCCACACGGCGACACCACAGAGAATGGGCACCCTCTTCTTTGAAGCCTGGAATAACAGGAACGGGAACGGGAGGAAAAACCGCCCAACCACCATGAGCGTACTCAGCACGTGCCAGCTTTCCGTATTACGGATCTTAAAGTAAATCGTCTCTTCAGGGATGTTCGCATACCAGATGAGCATGTATTGGGAATATCCGATGTAGGCCCAGAAGACAGTGAACGCCAAAAGGAACTTACCCATGATGTGGTAATGCTCCACAGTCACAGATTTCAAATAACCCGAGCGTCTGAGTGCGCTGATCACCAACACCAATAGAGCCATAGAACTGCCTGCTGCTCCGGCGAAGATGTATACTCCCCACATAGTGGAGAACCAATGGTAGTCGAGCCCCATCAACCAGTCTACAGCCGCAAAAGTGAGCGACACACCCAAAATTGGCAGACCCGCAATCGCAACCTTACGCATCAATAACGTATGTTTTGCTGCACCATCATCGTCCTGTTTAACGGACAGGGATCTTAAGAGGTAAGCAACTCCGCCGAGTGTCGCAAAGTATACAATTGCCCTAATTGAGAAGAATCCCTGATTCAAAAACCCGTGCTTTGCATCCAATAAAGGATCTTCGCCCGGCGCCTTATTCCACCATTTCCAAAGTGTCGGTGCACATGCAAATAGCGGCAGGAAGAAGAGTGGCAATACGTTGATCACACTCGCGAGGTTCTCCATCTGGCGTCGAACTAAAACACCCCACTCTGAATCAGTTGCAGTATGCAGAATGGTCCAAAACAAAGCTCCTACGGAGATCGTAAATACGACCATGAATGCAAATAACCACGAAAATGCAAACTGCTCTGGAGACTTTAGGTATCCAATCGCACTGACTATAATTCCGGCAACGGAAATGACTAATCCGAGCGAAGAATACTTACGCGCCGTCGGGCCGTCAAAGCGCTCGACAGATAAAGATGGGGTTTCCGAGGAATGGCTCATTACTTCGTATTTAATTGCTCCCTCAAGCTTGCGGGAAGATCCGCAACTTTCGCATTCTGACTAATTTGCAACGCCCGAATGTAAGCGACGATTGCCCAACGATCTTCTACGGCAATATTAGGACCGTACGCACCCATCGTGTTTTTCCCATGGGTGATGGTATTGTAAATCTGACCATCTGGCTGCTGGCGGATGCGGTCATCTTGAAGGGACGCGATTGTCGCTAATCCCAAACCTTTAATCACGCCATTACCGCTCCCGGCTTTATCGTGACAGACGGCGCAGTGGATTTCGAAGCGATCCTTGCCCCGTTCCAATAAAGCGCGGTTCACCGGCAACGGTATCCCATCTCCGTATACGTCCCCGAATAAGCCTGTATCCCCGTACGACGAGGTTCTAGTGAATCCAGAATTCGCTGAAATGTTATTAACCCCAGTCTGGTAGTATCTTCCTGGCAGGGTGTATCCCACCGGCACGGTCCCAACTATCGGAGGGTGATCGGCACGGCCATCTGCGAAGAAACCAGTGCTGTGCTGGGTTACAAACTTCGGCTGATGCTTCATGTCAGGCACCAACTGGACCGGCGGATTAACGAATGTTGTACCCCGGAATCCCACCAGTGAAATCACTCCCAACGCTGCCACTGTGAAAAGTAAGAAAAACGCGCGTAGCATATTAATCGTTTATCAATGTTACGTTTCTAGCGCCGATTTTCTCGAGCAAGGATTTGGTCCGCTCTTCCGAGAATTTCGGATCGCGAGCCTCAATCACGATAAAGAATCCGTCGTCAGTAACTTTCTTGAATCTATCCCAGTTGAATACCGGATGGTACCACTTCGGGAGTTGATTTAACGCGAGCATGGTTCCGACTGCGGTGAGAGCCGAGAGCAGTACGGTTAACTCGAAAATAATTGGGAAAAACGCCGGAAGGGTCGCCCAAGTGAAAGGCTTACCATGAACAATCATTGGATAAATGCCCAACGACGGAATCGTCGTCAAACAGACCCCTGTGAGCAATCCTGTCAATCCACCGCAGAATACAAACGCACTCAGTCGGGATTTACCAAGTCCCATTGCTGCATCCATTCCATGGATGGGGAATGGGGTGTGAACATCCCATTTAGAGAATCCTTGGTCTCTAATTTTCTCAGCCGCATGCATTAGGTCGGCCGCGCTCGCAAATTCGGCTCCAATGCCGTACACCTTACGATTCTGTGACATAACGGAGATTAGTGTTTAGGATGGCCGTGATGAGGATCCGCCTCAGGTGTTACCAATTTCACCTCGGAAATTGCGATCATTGGCAGGAAGCGCATGAACAGAAGGAACAGCGTGAGGAAGATCCCAAATGTTCCGATGAACGTTAGTTTCTCTGTCAACGATGGGGAATAGTGCCCCCAGGAACTCGGCAAGAAGTCCTGTGCGAGAGAGGTGACGATGATAGTGAACCGCTCAAACCACATCCCGATGTTGACGAACTGGGATACGATGAAGACGACGATGTAATTTGTCCGCATCTTCTTGAACCAGAAGATTTGAGGGGAAATCACGTTGCAGAACATCATTATCCAATAAGCCCACTGATACCAACCTTCACCGTTGAACGCCGCACGTGCTCTGAAGAAGGTAAAACCTTCGAATTTGTTTGCACCATACCAAGCCACAAACAATTCCATAAGGTAAGCGTATCCCACGATGGAACCGGTCAACAGGATGATTTTCGCCATCTTGTCCACGTGTTGCCGGGTAATCAGATCATTGATTTGCGGAAAGATGCGCGCTGCAGGCAGCATGATGGTCAACACCATCGCGAACCCACCGAAAATGGCTCCAGCAACGAAGTACGGCGGGAAGATCGTAGTGTGCCATCCCGGCATGATCGAAGTAGCAAAGTCAAAGGAAACGATCGAATGCACGGACAATACCAACGGAGTCGAAAGGCCGGCCAACAGGAGATAAGCCATCTCGTAGTGACGCCAGTGACGGTTCGAGCCTCTCCAACCGAGCGCAAAGATGCCGTATAAGAATTGACCAATTTTGGATTTCGCGCGATCCCGCAACGTGGCCAAGTCGGGAATCAATCCCACAAACCAAAACAGCACGGATACTGTAAAGTACGTCGATACCGCAAATACGTCCCAAAGAAGAGGCGATCTGAAGTTAGGCCAAATGCCGTTTGCGTTTGGAACGGGAGCTAGGAAATACGCATTCCAGAAACGACCGATGTGAATTGCCGGGAAAATCCCTGCGCATACAACGGCGAATAGCGTCATTGCTTCAGCGGCGCGATTGATCGATGTACGCCATTTCTGACGTGTCAGGAAAAGTACCGCTGAAATCAACGTCCCTGCGTGACCGATCCCGATCCAGAACACGAAGTTTGTAATATCCCAAGCCCATCCGTTTGGATGGTTTTCGCCCCAGACACCTACTCCGTTCGAGATTTGGTAAATGATGCACGCCAATCCCATCAAGGCGATTGGCACTGTGAAGCAAAGAGCCAACAACCACCACTTGGGAGTGGGAGCTTCGACAATATTGGAAACCTTATCGGTAATCCAAGATAGACTCCGTTCGTTTGCTACGAGCGGCGGCCGTCTTAGTTCGTTGTCTACATGCGGCTGCCGCTTGGACTCAGCGGATGCCTCAAGAGTGACGCCTGATTTTTCCATTACTGGTGACCTCCACTATGGCCATTGGCCGGATCGTGTGCATGTGAACCGTGCGCATCGCGAGAAGCTGAGCCTGCTCGGGAAGCATCCGGCATTTTCGGATTGGGATTGCGGATTCGAGCGAGATACCAAACGCGATTGGACGTGTTTAGGTACTCCAATAGTCGGTAGCCGCGTTGCGATTCTTTTAATTTCGCAACCTTACTTGCGGGATTCTTAAGATCGCCAAATGTAATTGCCTCAGTTGGACAGACCTGAGCACATGCAGACGTAAACACATCTGCAGGCACCTGTGGCTTGGTGGCCGCCTCGGAATCTCTCGCGTGTACTTTCGCCGCGATTTTGGCCTCTTGGATTCTCTGAACACAGAAGGTGCATTTTTCCATAACACCACGCATACGCACGGTGACGTTTGGATTCTTCTGCATCTTGGAACTTTCAGCCATTCCCTTCTCAGAGAGGAGGTTCCACTTGTAGAGGCTGGTCAACGAACGCTCGTTGTAATCAAAGAAGTTAAAGCGACGGACTTTAAATGGACAGTTGTTGGCGCAGTAACGTGTTCCGATACAACGGTTGTAGGCCATCACGTTTAAGCCATCTTCTGAATGGACTGTAGCGTTTACAGGGCAAACCGTCTCACATGGCGCATTTTCACAATGCTGGCACATCATTGGCTGGCTCACCATTTCAGGCTCGCTCTCAGACCCTGCTTCGCTGGCGAAGTAACGATCCATGCGCATCCAGTGCATTTCACGGCCGTTGATCACCTGCTCTTTACCAACAATCGGAATGTTGTTCTCTGCCTGACAGGCGATCATACACGCCGAACACCCGATACAGGTGTTGAGATCGACCGCCATACCCCAAGCATGTACGTCGTCCAAGGCTGGATGAGTGTACAGTGAGAAGTTTTCAGGAGCATGAGCATCAATGCCCATCTTTTTGAAGTAGTCCGGATTGGCCTTCTCCGCATTCTTACTCCACTCCTCTACGGTCGCCTGACGCGTGATATCGGCTCCACGGCCCTCAAGCGCGCCGTGCTCCTGAGTAATCGCCAACGCATATTGACGACCAGTCTTCTGAATTGTGACACCGGTACGGAAACGTTTCGACTCGGACGAGATCAAAGGATAGACATCCACTCCCACCTGACGTCCAACACTTCCCACTTCACTGCGTCCGTAGCCCACCGCTATCGAAATCGAATCATCTGCGTGACCAGGTAATTCAAGAACAGCAACTTCCAGCGATTTATCGCCCGCTATTATCTTGACTACATCACCGGTTTCCAACGAAAGCGCCTTCGCTGTCGCCGGACTAATCAGTGCGGCATTATCCCAAGTCAGCTTCGTGATTGGATCAGGCAACTCCTGAAGCCAACCGTTGTTGGCGTAACGGCCGTCATCCAATTTCGAGTCAGTGATAAAAACCAATTCGAAATCCTTGTCCCCAACACGGATTGCTGGAGATTCCGAAACCTTCTTCGAGATAGCCTCAACAGAGACTGCAGCCTCAACTGGCTTGCTCGCAGATTTTTCCAACGAACCTTGCTTTAAGACGTTTGCCCAAACGGCTCCGCTGTCTGCAGTGACTCCCGAAATTTCAACAAAGGTTTTCTGAACCAACGCAAGCGGATCAGATTCTACACCGGCAATCTTCGCAAGCAACTCGATCTCAGATACTCCGTTATACAGAGGCATGATCATCGGCTGCACCACCAAATAACTTCCATCTGATGCGCGGGCGTCTCCCCATTGCTCCAGATAGTGTGCCGCGGGAACGTGCCAAGTCGCCTTGGCGGAGGTTTCATTCACCTCCATTGCGAGGTGAATCACTGTTTTGGCCGCCGACTGCGCATCAGTCCACTTAACATCCGACGGCGCATTGAATACAGGATTGCCACCTAACACAAAAAGGGTTGCGGTTTTTCCCTTACGCAATTCTTCAGCGAGCGCTCCGATTCCCAATGCAGGAACAGTGTCCGTCTTACGAACAATCAAGGTTTGACCAATTGCACCCAATGCAGAGTTGATCGCCAGTCCCAACAATTGCACAGCAACCGGCTGACGCTGCCCCACCAACACAACGGACTTGCCCTTGCGGGACCACAAGTCAACCGCACACTCTTTCACCCATGACGTCTCTTTCGCTGCGTCCTTGCCTCCGAGTTTTTCGGGCACTTTTAACTCCGATGCAATTTTCCCCAATGAGGAATCACCGGACAGCGCTGCAATTTCAGCTGCCAACAGCTTGAGGAATGTCCCTGCGCGGCTAGCAGCCAAACGCATACGATGATCCGACATCCCACCAGTCAAAGTGTAGCGATTTTCGACCACATAAAGGCGATTCATCTTCGCCTTCGCATCGGCCGAATTCTCGACTTTACGCCGGGAAGCGAATGCACGAACAGACGCCAAATCCCCCTCCACACCCAAGATATCGCGATCGACAGTCAGAACGACATCGGCACCCTCTAATTTTGGAGCAATCTCATGCCCTGCACCGAAAGCAACCGCAGCGGCTTCCAACTCCAGATCATTGCCATTGGGTTCATACGAAGCCCATTTCGCTTGCGGAAACTTAGCCAAAACCGCTTTGCGGAGGCGCTCACGCGTCGGGGACTGAACACCGTCTACCAAAAATGCCAACGACGAGCCGTCTCCAGCAGCACTTAAAATTCCCGCGAGAGCCTTCTGAAAGGCATCCGCACTCGATGGCTTACCATCGAGCAGGTACCCCTTTGAACGCTGAGGATCATACAGATCCAAGACCGAAGACTGAGCCCAGATGTCAGTTGCGCCCTTGCTAACCGGGTGCATGGGGTTCCCCTCAATTTTCGTGGGACGCCCATCAAAAGTCGTGACCACCAATGGAATCGCTCCGCCACGCGCAGGCATCGCGGACGTGAAAAACAGCGCCTTTCCAGGCACCGACCACTCTACGCCGCGAGTAAAGGGAACCAAATTTTTCAGCGGACGACGACAGGCCGACAGACTCAGGCCAGCCAACGCCACCGACGCACCCATCAATTGGATGAAGTTGCGGCGACTAACATCGCCTCCCTCCAACTCAGAAGCGCCCTGCGGAAATTCCCGCTGGAGCCAACCACGAAATTCGGGGGTATCCTGGAGTTGACCTAGGGACCGCCAATAACGTTTGCCGGTCTGAGACTCTTCAGGGTGCTGAAAAATGCGCTTACTCATGTCGTTTATCGATGGCAACCGGCACAGTTTTTATCCGGCGGGTTGATGTGCCATTTTTTGACCAGTTCTTCGCCAATTTGCTTCTGCGTTTTCCCTGCTGGAGGAACCCAATTTAAATTGGTTACTTCACTTACAGGACGAACGAAGTCTTCCGGGTTCCGATGGCAGTCCAAGCACCAAGACATAGACTGGGACTCCGCATGATAAACCACATCCATCTCATTCACCTTACCGTGACAGGAGACACAGCTCACTCCACGGTTCACATGAACCGAGTGGTTAAAGTATACGTAATCAGGAGTCTTGTGGATCTGCACCCACTCAATCGGCTTACCGGTCTCCCAAGATTGACGAACCAACTCAAGCTTCGGACTGTCTTTCTGCACCTGAGAATGGCAGTTCATACAAACCTGCGTGGTCGGGATGTTAGAATATGCCGAAGTCTCAACAAATGAGTGGCAGTAGCGACAATCCATACCCAGCTGTCCGGCATGAATTTTGTGCGAGAAGGGCACAGGTTGGGTCGGCTGATAGCCAACACGGGTATACTTCGGAGTGAAGTAATACCATACACCTGAGGTGACACCACCTCCCAATACAAGGAGGCAGATGATAATCTTTATCGGGAGCCAATTGCTCCAGCGCGGAAATAGATTCGCCATGCGACGGTGGTAATCGGATCGTTAGGTTGGGCGAACAATGGTGGCCGCCATAAGGCTTTTAGTTAAACGGGATGCGATTCAAAATGCGGTTGGCTCCGGAGGCAAGCGGGTTTGTGAAATTTTTCACAAGCGCCAGGCATCAATCATACACAAAAGACTGCGAACAAATCTGATACAAACATTAATTGGATTTCACTTTTTTCACATCAGAGCTCCGCATACCCACTCGAATCTCCCCTGCACGAGCAGGAAAAGCTCTCCCACCTTAGCTCAATTGGCTGCTCTTGATATGGGCTTGGCAATACTCTTGACCATCCCGAGCCACACGAAATTCAGCATCCGGCATCGTAAGTTCAGTACACCCGCACACGACACAGCAGTGTAATGATTCTTCCATCTGAGATTCAGCGACATATCGCTCCCTGCGCTGTTCTATCTGTGCCTTTTGACGGCGCCAATCTATCCACCGGGGGCCAAAAAAGAGCCCAAAGTTAGCAAGCGACGCCAGTATTCCCAGCTTATGAGACCAGCCCGGCTCAAGGAAATACAACCCGACTAAAACAATGTCTAACACCGCAAGCCACTTCACCTTAAGGGGCAGTAAAAGCAGAACATAGACCTTCATGTCTGGGTAAAACCAAACAAACGCGAACAACAGCGAGTTGTTTAAGAGGAATCCGTCTCCGCGCCCTGTTAAAAACGCGGCAACACTGGTCCCCGCCATCCCAACGACGTAATACAAGTTCAGCTGGAAGGCTCCCATGGACTCTTCCAATCCATCACCGAGCCAATTAAGGAACATTAAGTAGAAAAGGACCTCGATCCACTTTGGAAAGAGCCCACCAATTCGTGGAATGAAGATATGCGACACCAGTCGCCAGACTTCCCCTTCCATAATTGCGCGCGGATCCAGAGTGAGATGGTTCAGAAATTCAGGGCTCAACTTAACCAAGACAAACACCAGCCCGTTCAATAGCGCCACCCACCTCAGCATGTGAGGGATAGCCAGGTGCCCAAAACGCCGTTCCAGTTTGTCAATCCATGTCATAGCAAAAGAAGGTTGCCGCCCAGTTGTTCGGGAATCGGCTGCTAATGCGAACCGAATTTTGGAGCATTAGCACAGCCTGAGCGGATTGACACACTCCCATTCACCCTTAGGCTTCCTCTCGTTCATGGACGCAATTCTCAAACACACACCATTGGCAAATCTTCACGTCACCCTGGGAGGCCGCATGGTGGAGTTTGGCGGCTGGCAGATGCCCGTTCAATACCAAGGGATTATACAAGAACACCACGCCGTACGCAAGGCTGCGGGCATCTTTGACATTTCCCACATGGGCGAGGTTTTCGTTTCTGGGCCGAACGCCACCAGATTTTTAAATGGCATCCTGACAAACGACGTCTCGCTCTTACGCGATGGAGAAGGTCAGTACACTCTGATGCTTAATGAGAAAGGCGGCGTTATCGACGACCTCCTCTGTTACCGTCTCAGCCCAAACCTTTATCTGTTGGTCGTTAACGCCTCCATGATCGAAGAAGATGTAGCTTGGTTACATGCTCATCTCGGCGACGGAGTCACACTCTCGAATGAAAGCGACTCATGGGCGGGATTCGCGATCCAAGGCCCCCTCAGTGCGAATATTGTGTCGGAGGCTCTAGGAAACCCTCCCCAACTCCCTCAGCGCAACGAGATCCTATCCACAGAACAACCCGCAGGAAAGGTCCTTGTATCAAGAACAGGTTACACTGGTGAAGATGGGTTCGAGTGGTTTTGCCCTGCCAACCAAGCCGTTTTCTGGTGGGAAAGGCTTCTTTCCATCGGGAAGGCCGCTGGACTCGTGCCCTGTGGTCTCGGGTGTCGAGACACGCTGCGTCTCGAAGTGGGATACCCGCTCAACGGGTCTGATTTATCTCCCAGCAAAACTCCATTAGAAGCTGGCCTCAGCTTTTTTGTGAAACTCGAGAAAGGACCGTTTATTGGAAGGGACAGACTTTTGGAACAGAAAGCCCATGGTACGCAAACTCGTCTCATGGGATTAATAATGGAAGGTAAGACACCCCCTCCTCGATCCCACTATACTATTTTTCACGAAGACGTTGCGGTAGCCGAAACCACCAGCGGCTCCCTATCCCCATCCCTCGAAACGGGGATCGCGATGGCTTACCTTCCGATTGGACTCACGCAACCAGGCACACGAGTTGAACTTGATATACGAGGGAAGCGATTCCCTGCCGTCGTATCCAAACGCCCCATGTACCGTCCTTCCACCACTTCAAAACTATGAACATCCCAAACGACCTCCTATTTGCATCAACCCACGAATGGCTCCGTCGCGAAAACAACATCGCCACCGTTGGAATCACTGACCACGCGCAACATGAACTCACCGACGTCGTTTACGTCGAACTTCCAGCCATTGGAACAAGCGTTGAAGCCGGCCAACAAATCTGTGTTGTGGAATCAGTTAAAGCTGCAAGCGATATCTACTCCCCAACAAGTGGCGTTGTAGAGGCCGTAAATGAGGCGCTCTCCAGTGACCCTGCTCTTATTAATACCGACCCACACGGCAACGGCTGGATCTTTAAGCTGAAGCTCGCTGACAACGCAGACCTCAGCGCCCTAAAAACCCCAGCACAATACGCCGAACAGTTGGGGCAAGCCTAACCCAGGACCATGAATAATTCGCTGCGTCTGGTTCTGGCCTCAGGCTCCCCGAGGCGCAGCGACCTCCTCTTAGCGCATGGTTATAGCTTTGATGTCATTCCCGCCGACGTCGAGGAGTCCTCAGACCCAACCCTGTCTCCAGCAGAGTTAGTCCGCCACAACGCTCTGCTCAAAGCCCGGGCTGTAGCCTCGTTGTATCCCGACCGCATCATCCTTGCGGCAGACACCGTCGTATCGTTCCAAGGACGCGTTTTTGGAAAACCAAAAGATATGGACGAGGCAGTCCGTATGCTGACTGAGCTGAACAACCAGGAGCACGAAGTATACTCGGGCGTTTGCTTGGCTAGCGAATCTCCGACTCAGGAGATAGTTTTCGTCGAGACAACCAAAGTTCGTTTCAAAAACCTCTCTTCAGACGAGAGACTCACATACTTGAACCGCATTGGCCCCCTTGACAAAGCAGGCGCTTACGCGGCCCAAGACGACCAAAATGAAATCATCTCCAGTATCAGCGGCTCTTTGACGAACGTTATCGGCCTCCCCATGGAATCCCTTCAGACAGCTCTACAACACTTTGCTCGTTTAGCCCCGAAGATGCTTTAGCCTGGGGTCAGTCGTCTGGCTACTTTCGCTCCAGCAAAGCTCGTAAGGCGTCGAAACGTCCCTTTACGGACTCAGGCGCGACCGGCGTATTCATCATCTGGCCCAAAGAGCGCTGATCCAGATATTCGGGCGGGAGCTCTTTAACAAAAGAACTCACGATACAAGGCGCAGGACTACCATATTTGATTCGGTGCTGGCACCAAGTCATCGCCAACGTCTGTCTCGCCCGAGTAATACCGACATATAACAGCCGTCTTTCCTCATCCACCGTTCCTTCCACTTTTGAGCGGTCATGCGGCAGCACTCCCTCCTCAAGGCCGATAAGGTATACATATTTGTATTCCAGCCCCTTCGCCGCATGGAGCGTAATAAGCGTCACACCAGTCCCTTTTGACTCATCCTCATTCTCTTCCTCCCTTTCCTGCCGCAACATCATTTCATCCAAAAAGCCCCGCAACCCCTCACTGGAACGCGCTCCGTACTCGTCAAACGAAGTCAGCATGTCCCTGACATTCGTCTCCCGCGACAACGCCTCATCCGGCGTCTTGCATGTCCGCTTCAAATCATCCAGATACTCGACCTCTTCCACCAACTCGCGAAGCAAGGCCGGCTGATTTGACAGTGGTTCGTTTAGCTTCGTTTCGTAGGAATCAATCAGTTCGACAAACTTTTGCACCGATGTCCGGGAACGTGTCGTTAGCCCAGCTTGGAACCCGGGATCTTGAAGCGCCTTCCAGACGCTACACTTCGCTTTCGTACTGTATTCCACCGCAGCTTCCACCACCGAGGGCCCCATTCCACGCGCCGGTGTATTGATGATACGCAACAGCGAGACATCATCGTCCGAATTCAACACACAGCTCGCATATGCCAGTAAATCTTTCACCTCACGCCTATCAAAAAAACTTTTCCCGCCGATCACTTTATAGGGAATTTTGAGCGCACGAAGTTGTTGCTCTATCAGTCGAGATTGAGCGTTCATGCGAAACAAAATCGCGAAATCCTCCCACTTCGCATCTTCGGTCACCTGTCGGCGATGGATCTCCTCTCCCACAAATTGCGCCTCCTGCCGATCATCGGGTATCGAAATCACCCGCACCTTCTCCCCCTCCGCATGCGCACTCCACAAATTCTTGGGCCTCCGTCGTGGATTGTTCCGAATAAGGTGATTGGCGGTATTCAGGATCGAATTCGTAGAGCGATAGTTTTGTTCCAACTTTACGACCGTCGGATTTCGAAAATGCGATTCGAATTCCAGAATGTTGCTGACCTCAGCACCACGCCAACCGTAGATCGACTGATCATCGTCGCCTACAACCGCCACATTATGACGATCATCCGCGAGCAGACTCACCAACCGCAATTGTAACCGGTTCGTGTCCTGAAACTCATCCACCATCAGGTAGTGGAAACGTTTCTGCCACTGGGCGCGTACTTCTTCATGTTCTTCAAGAAGTTGCACGGCCAACAAAAGCAAATCGTCAAAATCAACGGCATTCAGCGTCTTAAGTTCAGCCTGATATTTCGTAAAAACCGCAGCTACCAACGTCTTTTCCTCCCCGGGGGCAGGTTCCCTCCAGCCATTGTTCTTGGCCTTGGAAATCATGTTTTTAGCCACGTTGTGATCCAGTTTTTCATCCTGGGCAGCCGTACGCGTAATAATCTTTTTAATCAGACCGACTTGGTCCCCTTCGTCGTAGATGGAGAAATTATTTTTGTACCCGAGCCGATCAATACCAGAGCGTAAAATCCTCACACACAGGGCATGAAAGGTACTCATCGTCACTTTTTTGGCGTCCTCTTTTCCAATCAGCCCCTGGAGACGCTCGCGCATTTCGTTCGCCGCCTTATTCGTAAACGTAACTGCCAGAATGTTGGATGGATTCACCCCTTGAGAAATCAGATACCCTACCCGCGCAGTAATCACACGGGTCTTACCCGTTCCGGCACCTGCCAAAATGAGCAGCGGGCCTTCAATACAGCGAACAGCCTGTTCCTGTTCCGGGTTGAGGTCAAAAAGTCGAAATCCAGACATGGGAAGACCAAGCAAACGCGTGTTCCCTCCCCATTTCAACCCCTAGAAATGATTCGTTTTCCACAAGCACAAATCTGAGTCGCCCGACTGGGTTTTTCGCAAAATATCGCTATCCTAGCCTCTCCTCTCGCTTCAGCGCCTTTTATCACCATGCCAGCCCGCATTCTCCTCTCCCTCTTGTTCGTTCTGCTAACGATGCCAGCTCACGCCCTCATGCTCGGGATCGAACGCCTGGAAGCCAACAATTTCGAAGCAGTCAAAGGCAAACGCCTCGGTCTGATCACCAATCACACCGGCGTAGATTCTAAAGGCAGGAAATCACGCGAAATCCTTTTTAAAGCCAAGGGAGTCCAACTCGCCGCACTCTTTTCACCCGAACATGGGATCGACGGCACCGAACTCGCAGGCCGTTACGTCCCAAACAAAAAAGACCCGCTTACTGGACTCATCGTCCATTCCCTCTACGGCCCAACTCGAAAACCGACACCTGAAATGCTTAAAGGCATCGATGTCCTCGTGTTTGACATGCAAGACATCGGTGTCCGCTCCTACACCTACATCTCAACCATGGCCCGTTGTATGGAGGCTGCTGGTGAAACCGGCATCGAGTTTATGGTCCTCGATCGCCCAAACCCACTTGGCGGACTTCGTATTGAAGGCCCTCCAGTAGAACGTGACTGGATCTCTTTCGTTGGACAATTGCCTGTCCCGTACGTCCACGGTATGACCTGCGGCGAACTGGCTCGCATGCTTAACGACAAACAATGGATGGCAGCCAAATGCAAGTTGAAGGTCGTCACCATGGACGGATGGGATCGTAAGATGCTCTGGGAAGACACGGGGCTCCGCTGGGTTAAAACCTCCCCCAATATTCCCCGCCCGGATTCCCCCGCTTACTATGTCGCCACAGGAATCGTAGGCTCACTCGCGGGACTGGAAACCGGAGTGGACGGCCCCACGCCCTTTCAACTCTGTGCAGCAAAAGGACTCGACCCGGAAAGGTTCACTCGTTTTGTACAAAACCTCGGTATCGATGGCGTAAAAGCAAAGCCTTACGCAGCAGACGGCTTCGCAGGCTGCAAACTGCAGATTGACCCATCCGGAAAAGGAAACCTCAGCTTTTTGGCCCTAGCACTTCTGGCTGAGGTGAACAAAAACTCCAAACCCGATCTGTTCGCCAAGTCACCCTCTGACAAAACTGACATTTTTTTCAAAGTATACGGGAGTCGATCGATCGAGTCCCAACTCCGCCAGGGCGTCTCCATCCAGAAGATCGCAGCTTCTTGGCAACCCAGTGTTGATGCGTTCCGTAGGGACCGCTCAACTTACTTGTTTTATTAATCCTCCAGTAAACCCAACACATTCATGGGGGAACGCATCGCCATATTTGGAGGAAGTTTCGATCCCGTCCATCACGGGCACCTGATTTTGGCTCAAGACGCCTTGCGGGAACTCCAACTGGACCGGCTCATTTTTGTACCCGCCGGAATCAATCCCCACAAACAATGCGCCCCCCAAGCCTCAAATAAGCAACGCCTCGAAATGCTCCAGCAAGCAGTCCTCGACGAGCCTCGCTTTCAAGTGGATCCGATAGAGCTGGAAAGAAAAGGGCCCAGTTTCACCTCGGATACAGTCGAAGCGTTTAAGCACCGCTGGCCGGACGCCACCCTGTTCCTGCTTCTGGGAGAAGACAACCTGGCAAAGCTTCACACTTGGAACAGGTTTGAATCCCTAAAATCTTGGGTTCGTTTCGTCAGCTTCGGACGAAGCACCCCAATTTCTTCTCTCTCCTTGACCGAAACTAGTCTCCACCTCGAGCGGCGCGTCGATATCTCTTCGACAGAGATCCGTCTGCGCATTGCACAGGGCCTCTCCATCCGATATTTAGTACCCGAGCCTGTCCGGCTCCTGATTAATTCCCATGTCCTCTACCAGCCCTCTCACCAGCGACCAGCTGGCAACTCTTTGCGCGCAAGCTGCAATTGATAAAAAAGCCGTTGATCTAACCATCCTCGATCTCCGAGGTGTTTCGACATTCACAGATTTTTTCGTCATCTGTTCTGGAAACTCCGAACCTCATCTCAAGGCCATCGCAGGCGAGGTGCAGGACAAACTGCGCCTTGAACATCAAATGCACCCCCTCCGAGTAGACGGCATTCCCTACAGCCAGTGGGTGATTGTCGACTTCGGTGATGTTCTCGTGCATATTTTTCACGAAGAAAAACGGGCCCTCTACGCCTTGGAAGATTTGTGGGGAGACGTACCCCGCTTGGCCGTTCCTTCTGAAGCCTAAGGCCGCTCCCAGACACCATGGCCAGATACAAGGAAACCCCAGAAGAGGAAGAAGCTCCTCCTCAGTCCTCGCATCATGAGTTCACGGGCCTTATTCTTTTGGCGTCTGGCCTCGTTCTCTTCCTGTCCCTGATTTCCTACACCCCAGCCGATGTTCCAAGCTGGTTCCCGTTTCACAGCACCTCGGTTAGTGCCCCGACTCGGCACACCCTGAATTTTCTGGGGGCCGTAGGTGCCATTCTGGCGTTGGTTGCGTATTCGGCTTTGGGCAGTGCCGCATACCTTCTCTGCGCCATGCTGCTCGGATATGGGTCCGCAAAACTGATCGTTCCCGGCACGAAACTCACACGACGCGCCCTCTGGAGTCTTATTTTCATTGGATCAGGCGCCTGCCTTGCACATCTTCTGAATTTCCCCCTCCTGGACGCCCATCGACTCGAGCTCGTTGGCGAAGGAGGCTGGATCGGGAGGTTCATCGGTGAACGTCTGCTCCGTGATTTAATCGGCTCCGTGGGAGCGGTTCTATTTTTGGGGTCAGTGTATGTGCTCAGCCTGCTTTACATGACCGGCATCCGCCCGGGGGAAGTCGCTCAGTTTTTGCTGAAGCTCCCCCCCATGGCAGCCCAAGCCTTCACTGACTGGAGAGAAGCCCGCGCCGAAGCTCGCGCCCTCCGGCAAGCAGAAATGGAAATGGCCCTCTCTGATTCAGCGCGCGCCAGCGCAATTTCCTCCAGCGCTAAAAATGAACGTAGAAAACCATCTGCAGCTCGCGCCACTCCGACCACCTCGGACTTAGAAGCCACAACCGAGCCGCCGGCACCCAAAAAGGCAATCCAACCGGAACCTGAGCCCGAAACAGCTCCGTCAGCTCCTCTCGCAGTCGAAACCCCACGTCCCGCCCCAAAAATAATTGATGGAACGGCACCACCGCCCGCCGCACCACGGGAACCCAAAAAAGAGAAGGACATGTCCATTCTCCCTGCGGTCCACTGTGAAGGCTACGAACTCCCTCCCATCGATCTACTAGATCCAATTGATCTCAATAGCCGGGAGGTCGCAAATCCCGAGGAACTGACAAACCTCCAGAACATCATCATCGATACACTCCTGCAGTTTGGCGTCACGGTAACAGCGGGCGACATCACGAGGGGCCCAACCATTACGCGTTACGAAATCTACCCGGATAAAGGCGTCCGCGTGGATCGGATCGTCGCTCTCGAAAAGGACATCGCACGCGCCACTAAAGCAGAGCGGATCAACATCCTTGCCCCGATTCCGGGCAAGGAGACCGTCGGCATCGAGATCGCCAATTCCAAAAAGCAAAAGGTCACGCTTCGAGAACTCTTCGAAAGCGAAGACTTCGAAAGCGCCAAAGCAAAGATTCCCATCGCCCTCGGAAAAGACGTTTACGGCAAAACCATCGTGGCCGACCTCGCGGCTATGCCACATGGCCTTGTTGCCGGGACCACAGGGTCGGGAAAAAGCGTCTGCATCAACGCCATCATTGCATCCATTCTATATCGGTTCACCCCGGAGGAGCTGCGATTCATCATGATCGATCCGAAGGTGGTCGAAATGCAGATGTACAACACCCTGCCGCATTTGGTGGTCCCCGTTGTCACGGATCCGAAAAAGGTCCTTCTCGCTCTCCGTTGGGCGGTAGATGAGATGGAGAAACGATACGCCATTTTCGCCAAAACTGGCGTTCGTAATATCGGCTCGTTTAACTCTCGCCCCCTTCCAAAATCACAAAAAGAGCTCGATGCAGAAAAGGGACAGCAGGAACTTTTCGACCTCGAACAGGCTGCCTTGGCCAAAGCCGCCAAGGATGCCGAAGACCCGGACGCCGCTATCCTCGAAGCGTTACGAGACCCAAACACTGTAGTCGTCGAAGACGCATTGGGCGAACTCACACATTTCACTCCAACCCAGGGTGAACACGAAGAGGCGAATGATGACGAACCCTCTGCGGAAACCCTCTCCTCAGAAGAACGCATCACGAAGATGACCACCGTGAAGGTCCCCAGAGACCGCGATCTGATTATCCCCGACCGCATGTCGTATATTGTGATCATCGTGGATGAGCTTGCGGATCTGATGCAGACCGCTCCTGCGGATGTGGAGAGCGCAATCGCTCGTATTACCCAGAAAGCACGCGCTGCTGGGATTCACATGATTATTGCCACTCAAACACCACGAGCGGATGTCATCACGGGGGTAATCAAGGCAAACGTACCTTGCCGGGTGGCCTTCCAAGTCGCATCCGCATTGGATTCGCGCGTTATTTTGGACGAGAACGGTGCCGAGAAGCTCTTGGGCATGGGCGATATGCTTTACCGTCCTCCGGGTACCTCCCGGATGATTCGAGCTCAGGGTGTCCTCGTCACAGATGACGAAGTACGTCGCCTCGTCGATTTTGCATCTTCTCAAAAAGCGCCTGAGTTTGAAAACTCGATCCAATCACGTCTCAACAATGACGGGGACGAGGATGGAGAAGAAATCAGCGACGAAGATGAGGAACTCGTCGAAAAATGCGTCGAGGTGATGCGGCAGGAAAAAAAAGCCAGTACCTCTCTGTTCCAGCGCCGTCTGCGTCTGGGATACACTCGAGCAGCCAGAATTCTGGATATTTTGGAAACACGCGGCTACGTCGGTCCAGGTGAAGGGGCAAAACCACGCGAGATTCTGGTGGATCTCGATACTGTTTAATTCAAAGCCCCATTTTGCTTAGTCTAAAAATCCGATAAAATCACACGCAGCAAAACAAGGATTTATGCCAGACACCACCGGAGTACGACTCAGACAGGCAAGGCTTGCAAAAAGCCTCTCGCTGAGTGACGTAGCACAGGCAACCCGCATCCCTGCCGACAAATTATCCTCTATTGAAGCAGACGATTTTTCTGGGTTTCCGAGCATGGCCTACGCCCGGGGGTTTTTAGTGCTGTACGGCAAACATCTGGGAGTCGACGTGTCGGATCAGGCACACCACCTCGAAGGGCATAACGCCATCCACGTTAAAGATTACGATTATTTAAATAACGTCCCGATCAAACCTCTTTCGGACGATTCCATTGCCCCCAAAGAACGATCACCATCCATCGTTCCTCTTTTGATTTTTCTAACCATCGTCCTCCTCCTTGGGGGCGGTTTGTTTATCTTCTTTAAAGCAAAACAACTCGGCGTTCTTTAGAATCCAGTTTCGAGCGCACGGGACCGGATGGCTCGTTTTCCATCAAAGATTCCGGCCCACGACATGCTTAGCTTGACGTGATGTCTCGTCAAAGATCTCCCCGCCAAACTACGTCCGTCTATTTTGGGATCGCTCTCGCCCTTTGTGTATTCGGGCCCGGCGCCAGCGGCGAAGATTTTCAAGGAAGTACACACAAGCTCGATTACGACTCGGAGCCCATCCTCTACTCCAAAAGTAATCCGGACGATCCGGTGTCTCGGATTCAAAAGCGTCTGAAAGAAGACAGAACCAAGGGATGGGTTAAATTCGACCCTAAGTTCGGATATCTTCCAGCAGTCCTGGATATGCTGCATGTCCCAGCATCTTCGCAGATGCTCGTTTTTTCCAAAACCTCCCTACAACGGCATCAGATTCATCCCGATAACGCACGCGCGTTGTATTTCTCAGATGATGTTTATGTGGGGTATGTCCCAGGCGCACCAGTCCTCGAAATCGCCGCAGTCGACCCCAATCTGGGAGCCGTCTTTTTCACCGTAAATCAGGATAAGGATGAACCCGTGCGATTCCGCCGGGATACCGACTGCCTGAGTTGCCACGGAGCCGCTCGTAGTATGGGAGTTCCCGGGTTTGTTTTGCGCTCCCTCGATACGGAAGTGAACGGTGAACCGGTAAGTGGCACCGAAAGCCACTCGGTAAATCATTTCACCCCCATCGCAGAACGCTGGGGCGGTTGGTACGTGACCGGATACCCACAGGATTGGCCGCACCGAGGAAATCGTCCCGGCGGCGAAACGGAAACCGGCGAGGCCGTCTTTCAGAAGCGTGTTAAAGCCGAGAACTACTACGCCAAAGGTAGCGATACCCTGCCTCTCCTTGTGCATGACCACCAAACCCACATGCACAATTACTTCACTCGAATCGGTTTCGAGGCGCGCCAAAACATGGAAATGTACGGCCACGTCCGTTACCTCCGAAACCAGGTGGACGCCCTCCTTCGTTACCTCCTCTTCGTCGAAGAAGTTCCATTGCCTAGCGCGCTGCCGCCCAATAACGAATTCGTCACAGCATTTCAAAAGGGTGCCCACAAAGACCATTTGGGACGCTCGCTACGAGATTTTGACCTTCAAACGCGCATCTTCAAATACCCCTGCAGCTTTCTCATCGAATCCGACGGATTCCAGAAAATGCCCGAAATCATTCGGTCGCACATTATGAAGAAACTGTGGGAAATTCTTACCGGGCAAAATCAAGACCCAGCTTACGCCAGCCTCAGTCCCGAATCACGTCAGGCGACACTCGAAATCCTCCGCGATATTCTCCCAAATCTTCCGGATTACTGGAAGGAAGACGGCCCGAATCCGACCCCGCAATAATTTACATTTAACCAAACCGCCCCCCGCCCCTCATGACCCGCTACTTCGTTCTTCCGATTCTTCTAGCGCCTGTCGCTCTGGTGGCTCAAACGACAACTCCGGCGCCAATCCCTCCGAAAGGGGAAGTTCTCCAGTTTACACTGGAAAACAGCACCGCCTTCCCGGGTACCAGCCGTCAATATTGGGTCTACATTCCAGCCGCCTACGATCCGGCAAAACCAGCCTGCCTCTACGTCCATCAGGATAGCGTAGCTAATAAGGCCCCGGATGTTTTCGACGAGCTCATCTCCAAAGGCGAAATGCCCATCACAATCGGTGTCTTTGTCCAGCCCGGCCGGCTCAAAGCCATCGCCTCGGGAGCCGGAGACCGTCTCAATCGCTCCTTCGAATACGACTCCCTCTCTCCAGATTACGCCCGCTTCCTGGAAACCGAACTCCTTCCAAACGTCCAAACCAAAACAGCCTCCGATGGGCGTCCCATCCGGATCTCGGCAGATCCCAACGATCACGCGATCGGAGGTCATAGTTCCGGAGGCATCGCCGCGCTTAACGTGGCATTCGAACGCCCCGACCTTTTCCGCAGAATATTTACTGGGATCGGAAGTTTTACCGACATTCGAGGTGGTGACAAATTCGCCTCTTTGATCCGAAAAAGTGAACCCAAACCGCTTCGGGTCTTTGTTCAGGATGGCGCACAGGACTTAAACAATCCCTACGGCGATTGGTGGATGGCCAACCAAACGATCGAACGTGCCCTCACCTTCGCCGGGTACGAAGTCGCGCACGTATGGGGTGAAGGAGGCCATAACGGCAAAGAAATCGCCGTCATTTTCCCCGACGCCATGCGCTTTCTTTGGAAGGGCTGGCCATCCCGAATTCCTAAAGCAACAGGCTCCGCCGTTTTTCAAAAACTTCTAATCCCGAACGAAGAATGGGAGCTGGTAAGCGATAGGCACAAGTTCCTCGAAGGAACTACCGTAAACGCCAAGGGAGAGCTCTTTTTCAACGATATTCCCGAAAGCAAAACCTTCCGCCTCACCGCCGAAGGAAAACCGGAAACTTTTGTTGAAGAATCCGGCAAAGGTGATGGTCAGGCATTCGGGCCCGATGGGCGCCTGTACGCAGTCGCGGGCGGGGAAACCAAAATCGTCGCCTATAAACCGGATGGCTCTATGGAAATCATCACCGATGGCTTTCGCGGCAATGATCTCATCGTTCGTAATGACGGCCGGATCTACGTCACGGAGCCCGGTTGGGACGGCAAATCCGCCAGCCAAATCTGGTTAATCGAGCCAAATGGGACCAAGAGAGTCGTCGATAAAGGCCTCAAATTCGCAAACGGAATCGCACTCTCTCCCGATCAATCGCTTCTGTACGTTGCCGATACAAAGAGTCGCTGGGTTTACAGCTACCAAATCCAAGCGGATGGCGCTCTGGCTCATAAACAACGCTTTTTCCAACTGAACCTTCCGGATTCAGCAGATGACGCAGGTGCCGATGGTATCAAAGTCGACCGGGATGGACGTCTCTTTGTAGCCAGCCGCTTAGGTGTACAAGTGTTTGATCAAGCCGGCCGTGTGGTATGCGTTCTTCCAACGCCCAATGGAAAAGTCCACAATATCGCCTTCGGTGGCAAAAACTTCGATGTTTTGTACGCTGCCTGTGGAGATAAACTCTTCAAGCGCAAGCTCGGGACTCAAGGCGTACTCCCCTTTCTCGCCCCCATCCCGACAGCAAAAAACGGCGGCTAATTCCGACGCCGCAGTCATCGCTCCACGTTTATGGCGTCTATGAGCCAGGCCCTGCCAAGTGTCATTATTGGCGGACCAACCGCGTCAGGTAAAACAGCTATTGCCCTAGCAGTTGCCGAGGCCTGCGGGGGTGAAATCATCGGCGCCGACGCCTTCCAGCTCTACCAGGGCCTCCCCATTCTTACGGCCCAACCGGCTCCCGAAGAACTTCAAAAAATCCCCCATCACCTGATCGGAGAGTTTAATCTGCAAGAAACGCTCGATGTCACCCGCTATCTCGACGTGGCTCGCGCTAAAATCCGGCAGGTACGCGAAGCTGGTCGTGTACCCATTCTAGTCGGAGGCACTGGCCTTTACATTCGGAGCATTTTGTTCGGACTCGCTGACGGGTTACCAAGTCCCAACACATCCTTACGCGCTGAGCTCGAAGCTCAACCCCTTCCGTCCTTACAAACGCAACTCCAAGCGTTAGACCCCGTCGCCTATACTCAAGTCGACCTCCTGAATCCGCGTAGAGTGATTCGCGCTTTGGAGGTCTGCATCCAAACCGGCCGTCCCTTTTCGAGCTTCAAACACAACACCTCCTGGAACCAGCCCCCGATCGGCATCTGGTTAACGCGGGATCGTTCGGAACTACACCAACGCATCGAACTCCGCACCAAACAGATGATCGAACACGGAGCCGTCGATGAAGTGCGAGAAGCCCTCCCGAAAATCGGCCCAACTGCCGGCCAGGTAATCGGACTACGCCCTATCGAAGCCTATCTCGAAGGACGCTCCTCGCTGGGCCAAACACTCGAAGCGATCGCTTTATCGACGCGCCAATACGCGAAACGCCAGGAAACCTGGTTTCGAAAGGAAACGGCACTCCGCTCAGTCCCACCGGAACAGGCTCTGGATCTGGCTCTTTCGATAATCGAAAGCCAGCTTCCACCCCCGTAACCGGTTGCTACCTAGAGCTAGGCGTCAGCAGGACGACCATCCACAGGCGGCGTCATCATCGCGCGTGCCTGCATGAGCGCTCCAAAACGGCCTTCCATGAAAGAATCCAAAGCACACGCCAACTCCGCCCTAAATGTCGGGCTCATCGTAGTAAGATGGTCGTAGCTTTCCGCAGTCAACGTAAGCGCAACCACAGGAGTTAACGCCTTCATCGTAGTTCTCTTACGCCGAATCGATGTATGCAGTGAAACCGCACCAAAACGGTCTCCCGCCCCCAGCTTCCCAAGCTGCACCAATCCAGTCGCTCCGTCCGTATAAACGCCAACCACACCGCTCTGGATCAAGTACAAGCGATCTCCAAAGGTATCCTCGCGCAAAATCACGGAATCCATCGGAAAGCGTTCAACGACAAGATTACTCGCAATCTCAGTTAACACATCGGTCCCAAGTGTCTCGAGACTCGCAATGGACCGGAGCAGACTTAATCTACTCTCCAAATTGAGGTTATCATCGAAACTAGGGGCACTCATTTCAGGCTAACTTGAGGGTTTCCCAACATCCGGTCCACTCAGAACCGAACACCGAGGCCGCTCTCATACACAATATGTCCCCGGGAGACAATGCCTCAGGTAAGCTGAGTGTGTGTAGAGGACACGACGACCATGAAGGACTTCGGGAGCGGAGAAGACGATCCAAACAACCGTCCAACGCAAATTTGCCCCGGTAAACTCCTCCTGCACCATTGTGGTATCAAAAAGCTCTTCGGTCTCGATACATAGCGCGTAAGTAGTTATGCAATATTCCACCCCTAATGTTCGTAACCTGCGATTCGAGATCTCCCACTACGGGCCCCTCTCGCCCTCCCCGGGGTGATGCTTTCCAAAAGCTCGTGGGCTTTCTGGCGACTCTTGCGTTTCTCGGGTCTACGTCAAAGTTTGGGGAGGGGCGTGTTTAATTGTGGATGGTTGGGT
>JBAXNG010000002.1:0-320626 GCA_037133875.1 Verrucomicrobiota bacterium
TCAAGGAGTTTAAGAAAGTGTCTCCGACGAGAATCGAACTCGTATTAGCAGTTTAGGAAACCACCGTTCTATCCATTAAACTACGGAGACAGCGTAATTGAAGCACACCGTCACTTTGGTTCGCCCCAACAGCTATTTGATCTTAGAAAAAAATACTTCCCACGACAATGCCTTTGTCGGGAGGAATCCCATATGGCCCTCCTTTTGATCTAAAGGACTCTCCTCAAACTTCGTTCTTCGACGATTTCTTAATTACAGGCACCCCCTTCTACAATCCCGGGGGATGCCGTAGCACCGCCCCATCCGCCGGACGACTTTTGGTGGACCACTGCGGCCCCTCCTGATTCTGCCCCCAACCCGTGTCAAAGCGCAGACCGGCCACCGACAGAAACACGTGCCCATTCTTCGCGTAAACCGTAATCCATTTCCCCTCGCCCGATTTGCCATACCGCCGAAAGCCACTCGAAGTCGTTGCCCCGTCAAGTAACCCCGCCGAACGCAACACATAAGAAGCAGCACCAGAACAATCGTAAGCCGCAGCAATCTCGCATCCATGACCGGCTCCGTAACAATAGGGTAACCCTGCAATTCGATTTCCTGCCGCAATAGCAGCCTTTATCCGCTCAGGCGCACTCGGAGGAGGCTCAGCTAAGCCATGGCGTAACACAGCCGTTTTTCCCGGAACGTAACGGTACACGTAACGTGGGGAACTACACCCTACCTGAAAAAACAGAGCACTCCATAAAAGAAAAACCCCAACAACTCGCGACATATTTATCATTCCAGGCATTCCAAACACATCCATCACCTCTATATATTAATTTACACCAAATCACACAACAATATCACACAGATTATCTAAAACTCAAAAAACAAATCAATACCCGCTGCCAATGAACCTAACAGAGCACTTCAATAGCGGTAAGTAAATCCGTAAGTCAGCACTACCACAGGCGCTCCTCCCTCCGGTTTCTCTCTCTTCACAAGATTGAACAATTGCACTGTACCACCGGAAGTGCCACGCCACATCATACCAACCAGAGGTCTATATTCACTACTTATGGCTAATTCCGAGTCATATTTAAACTCTGTAATCCCGGATCCATAAAGTTCCTCGAATCGCGCAATCAGCGAAGACATCAAACGTCTATCCCACCCCCCATCCCCCCCATCAGGATAGTGATAACGCAATTCAACCCCCGTTAACACGCCGTCATTACAATAAAACAGCGCACGATCCAACCCATCGACATCCATCCCCTTCACCTCCAGAGCAACCCCTTTATCAGAGGGCCTCCGGCGAAGAACTTTCCCGCCCGCAGCAGCAATAAATCGCTCGAGCGGAGGCATTTTCTCCCCCCAGCGCAATTGAAAAGGGGGTGGTATCTCCCCCGCCCCGTTATCGGTTATACTTTTCAACCTATCAATGTCACTTTGCCGCTCTTCCACTTTAGGATAAACACGCTTTGGCTCGGCGCTATAAACCGCGGGCCTCGCAGGCAGCACTGCAACCCTTCTAGGATAAGCCTTGTTCAGAAACCCAAAGGCCACGGGCAATAAACCACAAAATAAAAAGCATAACAAGAACACATAAACGGAGCGTCCACCTTTCCGCTTAGAAGAAAAGACTTCCCTGAAATCATTTTCGTCTTGGAAATACTTCCATTCTTTTCGAGATTCCGCCAACTTCAATCGTTCCTGGTAAACACGAATTGCGGATAATACATGTTTTACGTCATCTTTATAAACAAACTCCTCTCTCGCCAACTTGGAGCCAATTTTAAAATCCACTGTCTGCCGTCTTTTGAGCAAATCAGACCACCTCGGTGCTGCTTTAACCTCAGACACATCACTCACGGGCCAATACCAAACCTGATCCAAATTAGTCTTAACCAGATAAACAGGAGTCACAATCATCCAACAATGGATATGCGACTGACGCCAGCGTACCATCCAATCGACATAATACGAAAACAAGAACGACAGACTCAAAAAAACAACGCCCAGCGGCAAGGAAATCCCCCCAGCCTTAAACTCAAACCCACTTACAGAATAAACTAAAGCAACAAACACTAATAAGACCAACGTATACTTTCCAGTAATATCATCAGTCTTCGCCATGAACTGCATTTTGTTTTTACCCGCTGCACGTACCTTCAATCGTTGCTGCACCACTCGAGGTAAATTGGAAAAACGGGAATATCCCGATCTGATCTCGCCCAGATAAGGATTGGTGCTTGGCGGAGGCTCCTCAGCTACCTTTGGCGGGGGAGGCTCCGGTGCTTTTTTCGGCTGGGGCTCCGGTTCGGGGGGCGGCGCTACTGGAGGCTTCCGGGGTGGCGGAGCGCCTGCCGCTTTCTGCGCTGCGACACGATCGTAAGAAATGCGGCTACGAGGATCCCGTAAAAGCGCATAGGCACAATTGAGTTCCTTCAAAAACTCATTGGCGAGCTCCCACTCCGCATTTTGGGTGGCCCGATTAAAGCGATCGGGGTGCATCATTTTCGTCCGGAGCAAATAAGCTCTCCGGATCTCTTCTGGTGACGCAGTGGGTGCCACACCAAGAACCTGATATGGATCTCTGTCCGTCATCGTTAGCAATTAGGCTGCATCTCTATAAGCGATTTGCACCTCTGAAATCCATCTTTTCAGCCTAACCAATCACAAACGCAAAAACGCGAGAAACACCTCAGGGCAACCCCTGAAAAGCAGCACCTATTCGCCAATTTCCCCAGCGTAACCCGAAGCATCATTAGAACCCTGCTTCACCCACCGTTACACAACTGGCGCAATCCGATGTACTCCCTACGAACTGAATCCGACTCCATGGGCCCCATAGAGCTTCCTGAAGAAGCCCTCTACGGTGCCTCTACCCAGAGGGCCATCCAAAATTTTCCAGTAAGCGGGTACCGAATCGAGCGGAGTCTTATACGAGCGATCGGATTAATCAAAACCGCCGCAGCTGAAACAAATCAGGAGCTCGGTCGGCTCCCCGAAAATCTGGCAAAACTGATTATTTTTGCTTCCACAGAAGTCGCCAACGGAACCCATGACATCCATTTTCCTGTCGACGTTTTTCAGACCGGCTCAGGCACATCCACAAACATGAATGCAAACGAGGTGATTGCCAACAGATGCTCCCAGTTATCCCGCTTTCCGCTCGGCTCACATTCACCCGTCCACCCGAACGACCACGTCAATTTAGGCCAATCCTCCAACGATGTCTTCCCAACCAGTATACACGTCGCCATTGCCTCCGCGTTGACCCATGAACTAGCTCCGACACTCGAAAACCTCGCCTCTGCGTTAAGCAGGAAAACAACCGAATTCTGGGATGTTCTCAAAATCGGGCGCACTCACCTAATGGACGCTACACCGATTCGCCTTGGACAGGAGTTTTCCGGGTATAGACGTCAGATTGAACTGGCCGTAGGTCGGGTCCATTCCGCCACTGCAGCGCTATACGAACTTCCCCTAGGGGGAACTGCTGTAGGGACCGGCCTCAATACGCATCGTCTGTTTGCCAAATCCGTGATAGCGAGACTCCGAAAGTCGACCGGTATTCCGTGGGTGGAAGCCGCAAACCATTTTGAAGCGCAATCGGCCAAAGACGCAGTGGTTGAAGCCAGCGGTCATTTGAAAACAATCGCGTTGAGCCTGTTCAAAATCGCGAACGACATTCGTTGGCTCGCATGTGGCCCTCGGATCGGGATAGCCGAAATACAGCTCCCTGAAACACAGCCAGGCTCCTCTATGATGCCCGGAAAAGTAAACCCCGTAATCTGCGAAGCGCTTCTACAGGCGTGTACCCGTGTGATCGGAAACGACACCACAGTTTGCTGGGCTGCCGGAAGTCTGAGTAACTTCGAACTCAACGTAGGCATGCCCGTGATCGCTTACGCTATGTTGGAATCCATCCGTCTGCTCACAAACTCATGCCATCTTTTCCAGATCCGCTGTTTAGAAGGGATTACTGCGAACAAAAGACATTGCGAGGCGTCTGTAGAAAACTCGATTTCACTCGTCACCCAATTGGTTCCTCAAATTGGTTACGACAAAGCCGCACGCATCGCAAAAGAGTGTGCGTCGAGCGGCAAAACCGTACGGGAAGTCTGCATTGAAAACCAAATTTTACCGCAAGACATCCTTACTCAAGCGCTCAACCCGATTCCGATGACTCGTCCCAGTGGATGATGCCCAAGAAAAAAGGTTCATAGGGCTACAAGGTTTGGACTCAATTGGACAAAAATCCCTAGGCGTCAGTATAGCCTCCTTCGCCGAATTGAAATGCAGTCATTTCCACGCGTCGATGGAACAGTTTTAAGTCAGCCAAACACCCAACAGTTTTTATTTTTTGCGACGCTGCAATAGTCTTCCGGATAACGGTTCCGCGTCTCAGCAGCACAGTCCATTCGGTCAGTTCGGAGTTTTACGCGCAGCTGAGTACGGGCTTTCCACTGGGTGGTGTACGTTGCGCCTCCCCCCCAAAAAACGGCGCCTTCATGGTTTGTCGTTTAGATGGCATGCCCGATGTCTAAGGCTTGTAACATCGCACATCCGAACCGCAGAAACGTTCAAAAGACCACCGTCTCGATCCGAGCTAGGGAACATCAACGCACACCCAACACGCACTCTGCGTGGATTATGCGCTCACTCGGCGCATATATACATCATGTTAGAGCCCTATTCCCAAGAGCATTATTTTTTGATTCCATAAGGTTGGATTTCTGCAGGAATAATCCTTCCTTGTCTATGATGCCTCCACGCTTTGCCCATTCCACCCGCGCGGTTGCACTAATCGCCCTCGCTTTTCTAAACACCCACTCCCATTCCACATACGGTGAGCTCCCGCCCGCAAAACACACATCCAGCACTCCCGCTCAAAACGCTACATCCCAAAACGCTACATCCCAAAACCCTACATCCCAAAACGCTACATCCCAAAACGCTACATCCCAAAACGCTACATCCCAAAACGCTACATCCCAGAACCCTACATCCCAAAACCCTACATCCCAAAACCCTACATCCCAAAACCCTACATCCCAGAACCCTACATCCCAAAACGCAACGTCGCCATACGTTGAATACCAGCCCGGTGAACTGCCCATCATTATCACCGCGCCGCATGGAGGCCGTGAAAAACCTGAAACCATTCCAGATAGACCCTCCGGCACCTTCGCTTTTGATACCAATACCCAAGAACTTGCACGCGCTATCGGCGAGATGTTCAAGATCCGCAGCGGAAAAAATCTCCCGCTAGTCATCTGCAAACTTCACAGAACGAAACTCGACTGCAACCGGGAGATAGTCGAAGGCGCCGCCGCCAACCCGAACGCGAGCCTCGCATGGAACACTTATCACAATGCAATCGAATCAGCGATTCAGGACGGTCTAAAGCACCACCCTGCCCTTCTGCTAATCGACTTACACGGTCACGGCCATACCGTCCAACGACTTGAAATGGGCTATGGGCAAGGACCGGAGACTCTGCGTCTGGAGGATGCAGCTCTCAATTCAGCAAAGGTCACTTCGCAAAGTAGTCTGGCCGCACTTGCAAAAACCGGGCGTACCTCCCATGCGGATCTCATCCACGGTCCACGCAGCCTCGGTACCCTCATGGAGAAGGCGGGATTCCCGTCCACGCCCAGCAGCACTGTGCCACTTCCACCCGCACCGTATTTTAACGGAGGGTACACGATTCGCACCTATGCCAGCGCTGAAAGAAACGTCGCGACCCTACAAATCGAAACTAACTACACTGGCGTGAGAGATAACGCCGCAAGTCGAACTCATTTCGCGAACACGCTGTTTGACGTTCTAAGCGTCTACCTTCAAACCCATCTAGCCATAAACATCCCGACAGCTCGCTAGCCTTCACCGTTGAGATTTAAAAGCTTGGTCCTCGCTTGCTTAAACCCAATACCCGACGCTTTTCATTCGGTCCTCCTTTGGAAGCCCCCCGCCATTTCTAAACCAGCACCGATTCAAGCCCGTTAGTATAATCCTACACAAAGTATTCCTCGTCTTTGACTCGAAACTGGATAGCGCACAGCTCACAATTACGAAGAAGAACTACGCTGTATAGAAGGCCAACGAACTCCATTTAACGCTATGCAGAGCCCCAACGCCCCATCCCAAATCACACCGATCGACTGGGCAAAACGCCTCAAAGCCGACACCGAAGAAATTCACCAGGAAGCCGAATCCAAAGGTATTTTCAAAAGGTTGTTTAATCCGGATCTCACACTGAGCGATTACAGCTGTTTTTTAGCAGATCTCTATGCGCGGCTAGCCCCCATTGAAATAGAGATCTTAAGAAGTTCCGACCTTACAAAGCTTCCATCGGTACAATCCAGAATCACTTTCCCTGCTTTATCCCAAGATATAAAGTATTTCGGGATTAATCCCCCATCCCTCGGCGGGCCCTTTCCCATTTCCGGACTCGGCTCTCTTGTGGGTACACTTTATGTCCTGGAAGGCTCCGCACATGGAGGTTGCATCTTCCACAAACACTTGCTGAATCATCTTTCAATCACTGAATCTACAGGACTGGCGTATTTTTCAACACAAGCGCAGTCAGTACATACCCGATTCAAAGCGTTTCGAGAAGAAATCAACCAACTACTGGACGAGAATCACTACAACGAGGCGCTTGCTACCGCAAAACTAACATTCCAGCGCTTTCTTTAACGAAATTCGCTTTATATTGTTAATACAATGACTCTGGACATAGCGAACTGCGCAAAAGAACCCATCCATATTCCAGGGGCCATCTAACCCCACGGGTATTTTATCGGCATTTCTGCTGATAAAACAATCACACGTATATCTCAAAACTTCCTGGATGATCTACATCTCTCTATTCCAGATGTACTCGATCACGCCATTACAGATTCCCCCCTTTCGCTAAAATCGATTCTAGAAGCGTGCGCTTCCTTAAAAGTAAAAGGCGACACTGCGCAGGTTGAAATCAGCAATCAACTCATGCAGGCCACCTGCGTCAGCAGCGGCACTGAGACTTATATCGATTTCGAGCCAAACACACTAACACTCAACACCTCAGCGTTAGCAGCCTTTCAAGACGCCCTATTAAAACTCAGCGTCCTGAAAGACGAACACAGCATTTGCGACAACCTGTCCCTCATGCTCAAAGAAGTCACTGGGTATGACCGTGTGATGGTTTACAAGTTTAACAAAGATTTCTCTGGCTCTGTTGTAGCTGAAGCGCGTGATAAGAACCTCGAACCCTTTTTCGGACTCCATTATCCCGAAAGTGATATACCGCCTCAAGCTCGAGCCCTTTATAAAAAGAACCTTACACGACTAATCGTCGATACCCATTACAAACCTTCCATTCTAGTATCGAGCCATGGAATCCAGTCGGCGGATTTATCATTCTCTCAACTCCGGAGCATTTCGCCTATTCATATTGAATACATGAAGAATATGGGCGTCCGCGCCTCTTTCACTGTATCCATTGTTATTAATGACGAACTGTGGGGGTTGGCGAGCGCACATCATTATAGCACAAAACGGTACATCTCTCCGGGCACTCGAAAACTAGCAGAGTCCCTCACGCTAGTCGCAACGCAGCTCATCTCCTGCATCGATAATCGGAGGCAGCACGAAATTAGAGCTGAAAGAACTCGCCACTTACAAAGTTTTTACGCTTCGCTCAACTCTATAACATCCTTAAAAGATGCCCTGACATTATCTTCAGAGGCGCTCCTTAAAATAACACAAGCGACCGGAGTCGTTGGGCAATTTGGAAATGATCGAATAGCAATCGGTATCACTCCTCAAGGGGAAGCACTACAACAGTTCTTCGCATTTTTAGATTCGAAAATGACTGAAGAAAGCAGCCACACATCCGATCTCCTCTTTTACACGGATCAATTACCATTCGTTCATCCGCCCGCCGAATCATTTAAAAAACAAGCCTGCGGGTGCCTTGCACTGCGACTCCCGAACCTTGATCCGGATTCTCGTCAAAATTCGTACTTTGTATGGTTCAGGGAAGAATTACTAGGGGAGATCCATTGGGGAGGAAATCCCGATAAAGCACTGGATATCTCGCCGGAAGATGGACGCATCTCTCCGCGTAAATCCTTTCAAAAATTTATTCAAAAAGTAGAAGGGCGCAGTCTTCCTTGGGAATCGGTAGATGTTTCGATCGCTCAGCAATTTCGAAACGAATATCTTAATTACACGCAGAAGCAGCAGGAAGGCAAAGTACGAGACGCACTTCATCTAGTCGCAGAGAGTGAAAAGGCCGCGAATCAAGCGAAAGGCCAGTTTTTGGCAACCATGAGCCATGAAATCCGGACCCCGTTAAACGGTATCTTAGGGTTCACGGAACTGCTTCTCGAAACGCCGTTACGCGAGGACCAGCGGAAATTCGCCAATATTATCCAAATGGCAGGGAGCAATCTGCTGGTGACGATTAACGATATTTTAGACTTCTCTAAAATCGAATCGGGCAAAATCACTCTGGAGAAGCTGCCAATTCACCTTGGGCATGTTCTCGAGGAAGCCACCACCATTGTTTCCCAAAAAGCTAGGGACAAAGGGCTCGAACTGCAAATCCACACACAACCGGGTTTATCGCTTGAACTGGAAGCAGATCCCGTTCGCATTCGGCAGGTTGTACTTAACCTGCTCGGCAACGCGGTCAAATTCACGGATCGAGGCCGAATAACCGTTCGCATTGGCGAAACAACGATCGACGAGGAGCGTTGTTTCGAAATTCAAGTTTCGGATTCAGGAATTGGCCTTTCCCCAGAAGAACAAGGAAATCTGTTCCAAAGATTTGCCCAAGCTTCCACCTCCACCACGCGGCGATTCGGCGGCACTGGACTTGGCCTCGCTATTTGCAAACAACTGGTGGAATTGATGGGCGGGCAAATCGGCGTCCACAGTGCTCCAGGACAAGGCTCTACTTTTTGGTTAACCCTCCCATTTCAGGAAACCGCCAGAAACATTCCGGCGTCCGCCCCCCACTCCGAAGAACATCAAACAACCACAACAGCGCATCCGAGTCCTACTGCTCCCAGAGCAAACCTTCGGCTACTCGTCGCCGAAGACAACGAGATCAATCGCATGTTCGTGAAAGCGTTAATCCAGAAATTCGGCATTCACGCCGACTACGTCCCCAACGGAGCAGAAGCCGTGGCAGCCTTCAAAACTCACAATTACGATGTGATCCTGATGGACTGCCACATGCCTGAAATGGATGGATTTACTGCTACTCAGATGATCCGGCAGATCGAGGCACAACGCGGCACGCAGCACCGAATTCCTATCTTCGCTTTAACGGCTGACGCGATCCAAGAAACACATACGCAATGTCTGGAATGTGGCATGGACGCGGTTCTCACAAAACCCCTTCAGGTCAAGAAACTGCGCGACGCACTCACACAGCTCGGCTAAGCCCCCATAACGGACGTTCACTGCCGGGGCTCCTGTCCGTGCGCTCTGAACCTCGGGCACCGTGGGGGATCTGCGTTACTGCGTTCCGTAAAGATCGAGCGTTACCTCCAGACTTCACCTCCAGACTTCACCTCCAGACTTCACCTCCAGACTTCACCTCCAGACTTCACCTCTGGCCGGATCCCCGGGAACATCCAAGAGCTGCACCTTATTAATACTGGTGAACTGGCCGTGAGCCGTACACTCGCGCACAACACGCTTTTGTTCGTCGAGTTCGAAAAACTGCGCAGTCGAGGCCAGGTACCCGTGCCCGAGCCAATTGACCACAATCGTGTGTCCGTCCGGCAACCGCTGAAAGCCGCTGATTAGACGGAGCGGATTGTTGGGCACCTCTTCCGTGCCGAGCTTCCAAACGACTTTCCCATCGCGGTCGACTTCGAGTAATGCCTCCCCTTCTCCACAAGCGATCAGCAGGTTCCCGTTCGGCAACTCCCGGACCTCGTGGGGATCTCCCGGCGTCTTGATTTCCCTCGTAACTTTCCCTTCAGCGTTAAGCTCCAAAATCGCGCGGTCGCCTTTAGCACTAATCAGGTAACGCCCATCCAACGTCCGACGGCATCCGCGTAACTGATCGTGCGTATTCTTGGTTTTCACCGGCACAGGAATCTCGCGCGCAATTTTCCCGTTCCGATCGACCTCCACCAATCGTCGGGTCCCACATTCCACAACCATCACATTTCCATCCGGCAACGGCTGGCAGCCGTGGACCTCCGTGCGCTCTGGGCTTTCGTATTGCCAAACGACCTCCTTCGCCAACGTCACCTCGCACGCGCCACGAAGATGACTGAACAGCACATTTCCATTCGCGAGCATCCAAACGTCCTGCGGTTTACTCGCGGGGTATTGCCACTCTACCCTGCCCTCGGCGCTGACAATCGCGACCTTATCCCCACCGTAATCGCTGACTAGCACACGACGTCCAAATGGATTGCCCGCCCCCGCCAGAATCGGAGCCTGAAGCCGATCCGGGATATTGTTGTTATCTCGATCAAATGGAAGCGGGTCATCGTAATCCTTGCGTCCGTCGCCGTCGTCATCGCCCCCCGGTTGCAACCATTGTCCACGCGACGGGAACCATTCTCCGCGCATTTGAAGAGCACGCCACAGATGCTGTGCCGCTTCGGAACGGGTCAGTTCGCGTGCACCAGCATCAGTCAAAGTATTCGCCACCGGCAAACCGAGTGCCTTCAGCCATTCCGCTAACATCAAACGTGTCGCATTCCCTTCAGGCTTGAAGTCCGATCCGACATTCTGGAATGAGCCCCACGCTGTGATTCCCTCAATAAAAGCACGGTCGGGATCCTCCGCGGCAACGTCCGTATAAAGCGGTTTATCCGAATGCACCCACTCTTTTGCATCGGGTAACGCTCTACAAACACGGGCAACCACGCGAGCAAGTTCGCGGCGAGTCATTACCCGCTCCGGGTTAAAAAACAAACTGTCCGCTTCCGGCTGCCAGATACCGCGAACGGCAAGCATGTTCGCAGCCTCACAGAAAAGATCATCCGGGGTCAGATCGTGCCAGGGCCACAACAAGACTCCTGGGCCGCCCACCCCACGCACGAGGCGCAATTGCAGCTCGCGTACACGCTGCATATCCGAAGCAACCACACGCGGCTCGACTCCATCCCGAAGACTCAACCAAGCAAGCGTCGCCCCTGCCTGACCGACATGCATCATCTGACCGTGTAACCGAATCGCCGACTGAACCACGCTACTGACCCCGATATTTTTACCTGCACCGATGAGACCGTTCATTTCAACCGGCACGAGCCCCCGCAAAGGAAACGTCGAACGATCCGTGTCCGTATGCCAGCCCCGTGTCGGAGTTTGGATGTTCCGCCATGGGCCATTTCGAGATCCGGCAACAAACCCGCGTCGAGTGGGATGGAAATCGATGTTAAATTGATAACCGAATACGCCGTCGGTTGGCAGAACCTTGGCCCACATTGGATCACGGCTCGCTGCGCGGATATCTTGTTCGCGCAGCATATAAAGCGCCTCAAGCCGGAGACCTTCACGAATATAGGGTTTTGGCGGCAAGTGATCCGCCGTACCGAACTCATCGGTGAGTTTTAAATACCGGAAAGATTGAGGAAAATCACCGACTCGATCATGCACCGCCGTTTGCAGATGATAAAGCATGCCTAGTGCATGTTGTTTCACGTCCTCAAAAATGACGCGCCGTAGTGCGGGAGTGAGTTCAACGATGTTCTTTTTCGAGGAACCCGGCTCGAGCTTCTCGAGAGCCTCCACAACTCGCTGCGGAAGCTGGCAAAGCGGATAGTCCTGCGTGGGATAATTCAAAAAGGTCGCCTCCGTCCCCAGCGCGAAACCGTTATGCCAACGATCCACCAAACGGCGATGCGTGTACGGACTGTTACCCCTTGGCGAATAGATTCCCCCGCTCATGTCGCTATCGACCCACGGTGCGAGTTTGTCGAGACCCACAAACGAAAGCGGATGGTAGCTCTCGGGTTTTTCAATTGTGGCATCCTTGCCGCCCGTCTCACGCAGCACCATACACCAGGAAATTGGATTCATCTCCTGCTGCCCCGCCTCATCAAAAGATTCGGGCGCACTCGCCTCACCAAAACGCGATTTCAAGTCTGGTCCCGCGCCATATTTCGCACCACTCAACCGGACCACATCCCCCCAGTCGCTCGCATCCATGGTGAGCCGCGCATTGATTTGTAGGCGATCGAGACCACCTTTTGTGGGCTCAAACTCAGCACCTGTGACGCGCCCGTCTTTCACCAGCACACGCAGCGGTTGCCAGCCGCGTTCAATTCGCAAGGCGCCGCCACTTACATACGGTTCTACGAGTTCCTCAAAAATTTTCGCCGCCGCCGCAGGTTCGATGGTTTCCGTGCCGCAGAACGCATTTCCCGGAGACGCTTTCCCGTAGGTGAGCGAGTTGTAGGCACGAATTCGGCGCAGCACCTCCAAAAAGAGACCGCTCCTCGGAAAATTGGTCTTTGTGTTGTTTACCACCGTCCATTCGTCCGGACACCCGACGCCTTCGGCGCTGAACTGCCCACCCAGCCACTGGATATCGTTCACCAACACGATTCGTTTCACGCCGAGGCGGGCAGCCTGAACAGCAGCCGCACACGCGGACTCGTTACCACCGACAATGAGCAGGTCTGCTTCGATGACCTCGGCAAAAAGGAGACTCGGCACTAGGAGCAGCGAGAACAGGAGTTTTTTCATAACTGGGGAGAATGAGTGCTGAACGTTAACGGGTGGCAAAGCCACTTATCGAGAAGCCCGTGGTTGGCGGCATTTGAAAGTTAACAACTCGGGTGAACATTGTTTTTTTAGCAAACCAGCGTTTGATTCCACAAACACTCACACTGTTGCCTATTTTCAATTTTGTTTGCAATCACAAACCCGAGTTGAATTATCAAACAGTCATGCCCACCAAGAAAATTGCCCCGAAGAAATCGCCTCTCGATCGTTATCGAGTGCCGATCCTGGATCGAACCTTGGATCTGCTTGAACTGCTTACCAAGCACCCCGAAGGCATGACTCTCACGGCTATGACCGAGTCCTTAAAAATGCCGAAAAACTCCGTCTTCCGTATTGCAACAACCCTCTCCCTTCGGGGTTACACCGAACGCGATGAAGACACCAAAACCTATCGAGCCAGCCGCAAGCTGCTTAGCCTCGGATATGCAGCCGTTGGAGGGGAACGCCTTGTACAGGCTGCCGCTCCCTTGTTAACGGCCCTGCGAGATGCAACCGGAGAAACCGCACTTCTCGGCACACTCGCGGGAAACCACGGTGTTGTGCTCGATCAGGTCGCGTCGTCCCACCCCGTGAAGGTGGTGGTCGAGGTCGGGCATGCGTTTACGTTGCACACGGCGGCTCCGGCGAAAGCGATGCTCGCGTACTGGAACACCGACGCGCAACGGAGCTTTGTGGAACAGATCCAGTTCACCAGATACACCCGACACACCATTACCTCGGCAGCCGCCTATTTGGAGGAACTCCAAACCGTAGCGGCACAGGGTTATGCTCTGGATAGGGGTGAAGAAAGCGAGACATTCGCGTGTGCAGCGGCGCCGGTCTTTAACGATCGAGGGCATCCCGTCGCCGCATTATGGATCAGCGGCCCGTCAGACCGCGTAACCCCCAGGAACATCGAGGGATTGGCAACAAGTGTGAAACGGCATGCCGATTTGCTTTCCCAAAAGCTGGGATGCCCAATCGGGCCGAGAAGTTAAGCCAGAGAGGCTTCGGGTTACTGCGGGGCCTTATGAACAGAGCCACCCCGGACTATCAGGAGCGGCCCGAACGTGTTCCGTGTGGAGACACGTTCGAGCGCTCGATATGAAAACTGCTGCAGGGAACGACGCTATTTTTTCTTTGCTGGAGCGCCCGATTTTGGAGCTGCGTCCGCTTTCTTCTTCTGTGCGGCCCCTGCCTGTTTTTGCTTCTGTTCCTTCTGTTTATTGACGGATTTTGGAGATTTATCGCCCATGGTAGAGTTTGGTTAATTGGGGTGACCGAGGTGAGGGTCGACGCCGGCTTGGTGTCGCTTAGACGCAATGTAGGCTGAATGCGCCGGAAGTACACGGAGCGTTTTGTGGAGCTGCCTGCCTTTGCAATTCTTAACAGAGAGTTAAGAGTGGTGCACCGTGCTGGAATCGAACCAGCAACCTAATGATTAAGAGTCATCCGCTCTGCCAATTGAGCTAACGGTGCCCATGAAAGGGGCAGCGATATTATCGACACTCCATACACGCGCAAGAATGTTTTTAAGACTTTTCAAAAATCTCAAAAATCTCCCGATTTCCTCACGCTTTCCCGAATCGCACACCCTGCCATCGTCCGCAAATTTCCCTGCCAGCGTCTGCTTTTTGATAAAATTCCCAGCCTTTGGAGTTCCTATTCGCGTATTCCTCACCATTCACACCGTTTCTGACTTGCCGCCGCGAAACGGTTTCCTAGTTTCAGAGCATGGCCCAAATTGAACCCATAGCCTACGATTCGAAGATCGAGGGAAACGTGATTTTCACACAACTCGACGCAGCCATGAACTGGATGCGTAAAAACTCGCTCTGGCCAATGCCTATGGGCCTCGCTTGCTGCGCTATCGAGCTTATGGCTTCCGCCAGTTCACGCTTCGATATCTCCCGCTTTGGAGCAGAAGTCATGCGCTTTTCCCCACGCCAAAGTGACGTAATGATCGTCGCGGGAACCGTCACTTATAAAATGGCTCTCGCCGTAAAACGTATCTGGGACCAGATGCCCGAACCCAAATGGTGCATCGCCATGGGTGCCTGCGCCTCCAGCGGCGGAATGTATCGTTCTTACGCCGTTTTGCAGGGAATCGATAACCTCATTCCCGTTGACGTTTACATCTCGGGATGCCCTCCCCGTCCAGAAGCACTTCTGGAAGGGCTAATGCGTCTCCAGCGTAAGATCGAAAAGGAACACTCCTTTTCAGAACAAAAACGCACTCTGATCGAAGACCTCTCCTAACACGTCTCCTCGTCGTTTTCCCGTTTCCGTCTCACCGGTATCCTTTCCTCACAATGAGTCATTCTCCAGCAGCCGCAATCGCCGCTCTCGAAGCAAAATTCAAGATCCTCAAAAAGGCAGAGTTCCGAGGCGAAACAAGCCTCACCGTTGAGCCAGAGCAACTCCTTGAGATCTGTTCCTTTTGCCGGGATTCTCTCGGATTTTCTTACCTCCTGGATATCGCAGGCTTGGATCACTTTGGTGAAGATCCACGCTTCGAAGTCGTCTACGAACTCTACAACCTCGAGCGTGGCGAATGGCTTCGCATCAAAACACCAGTCTCCGAAGACAAACTCGAAATCGCCTCCGTCTCCAGCATCTGGGCCACCGCCGACTGGCATGAGCGCGAAGCTTACGACATGTTCGGAATCCGGTTTTCCAACCACCCTGACCTACGTCGCATCCTGATGTGGGATGGATATCCGTTCTATCCTCTGCGCAAGGATTTCCCTCTCGCAGGCAAGGCAAGCAACATGCCCGATGTTGCTTTCTCCAACGCTGCCCCTCTCGAAGGCGGGCCGTTCGTAACAGTCCCATCGACTGCAACAACCAAAGACCGCGAGCCGCGTTCCCGCTCCCAGATCTAAACCGAACGCCTCTTTTCACCTTAGCTCCCCCAAGAATGGAATCCAAAAACCTTCGTGCCGTTGGTCTTTTTAATAATCTTACAAACGACGAGCTTGTTGCCTTCACCTCGATTCTTTCTCCTTGGGAAGTCGGGGCTGGTGCACAAATCTTGGCGGAAGGTCAGATTGTCACCCATCTCTACTTGATTGATGACGGCGCCGTCCAAGTCCGGCGTATGGCTCAGGGGCGCGAAATGCTATTAGGCCGTTTAGGTCCAGGAGCGTTCTTCGGTGAGGTCAACCTTTTCGACCCAGGCACCGCAACCGCAAGCATTTGGGCGATGAAACCCACCAAAATGGCCGTTGTGGATTTCGAAACCATGCGCGGATTCCTAAATGCCTACCCAGGTATTGGTTACAAAATCGTCTCCGTTATCACGATCGAATTGGCAAAACGTCTTCGCAAAACGAACGAACGTCTCGTCAACGTGGTCAATTGGAACAACGAAGAGGCACCGAGCTCCTAAGCTCGGTCATCACCGCTCGCGAATATTCCTCGAGCGGTAAACACTTTGTGGCGTCACCCACAAAAAAGGAGCCCCATGCCGGGCTCCTTTTTTGTTACCTGAATCTCCCCGCCTAAATCACAGCACGGGAGTATTCCTTCTATTTCTTCTGTTTTGTAGGCAGCCCTGGAATGACACCTTCCGAAGCGGGCTCCACATCCATAGGCAACGCGTATTGCGTGTCGTCCGATTTAGATGGGACCACAAGCCGAGGAACACGTGAAGCTGGTGCAGGCTTGCCTGGTGCCACCACTCCACCACTCACTTCGGTCACTACTGGCGCATCAGGAGTCAGCGGAGTCCCAGAAACACTCTTCTCACTTGCTTTTGCCGACGAAATTAATGCCACAGACTCACCCGCAGTGGGGTGCCCATGGCGAATATTCGCAATCAAAAACGGCCGACGCTGAAAAGCACTCACAACCAGTTCAGCCGAGGATGCACTTTGCGAATAGGAACGCAACTCGGTGCCAGCGCTCGGCGCAGGCGCCGTCCCAATATCCAGCAGCACAAAACCCGCCTTTTCATCCACCAAAGAGATCGTTCCCAACCGGGGCCTCCAACTATCAACCGCTTGCTCCACCGCCTGCGCTTTGGCGTTTTTTGCAGAAGATGTTGTTTTAGCGTCGGACGCGTTTTTCGGACCACCCAAAGACTTACACCCGACAACACCCGCTAGAAGAGGCAGCGCGCCAGACAAGAGAACAAAACTCTTCAATCGCGAAGATGAAATCCAAGACATTCTATTTAAACTCAACAAGATACAAGAATCCAAAACACTCATGGGGGTCTTCAAAAAAACACTAAACTTGTTCATACGGGGAATGGTCTGCGGCATAAAATCCACATCCGCTAAACACAATCCAACATCTTAGAAAATTTTTAAACGATTGAATCACTCTGACGTTCATTTCTTTTCGGAAGATCAAACTGCCACACCGAAATGCAGCGTGCCGGTCTCTGTAATTTTGCGAGTAATTCCTGCAAAGACGCTCGCTACCGACGCCAGTTTAGGTGATTTTGTTTGATAACTGCCACACGATTCAAAGTGGCACATCCGCTTGAAACGCCTTTTATCCAGCCTGTTAACCCCAGCGACCTTAGGTTCCAAACCTCGGATCCTTGTGCTCCAGCTGAATCGCATCGGCGAATTGGTCCTCACCACACCTGCCCTTAAAGCCATCCGTGACACTTGGCCCGAGGCCCACGTCACCCTCGTCCTCAACGAACTTTGCGAAGGCCTGATCCCAGCCCTCCCGAAAGCCGACGACACCCTTCTCTACAAACGAAAAATCCGCTTCAACCGCGCCCTTTTCGGTCATCTGCTTACCGGACGCTTCGATGCATGCCTCGATTTTACCGGCACCGACCGTTCCGCCCTACTCGCTCTGGCTTCCAGAGCAAAAAAACGTGTCGCTTTTAGCTCCGCTCGCAAAGGCCCCGTTCGTTCCCTCATCTACCAACACTTCGTCCAGGTCTCAACGGACCCAGCCCACGCATTGGACCGCGTCTATCAACTCGTCCGCCCGCTCGGTGTCCCACCACCTCAATCTCCTCCGCACCCCATCCTGCTAGTCCCACGCATCGCCAGTAACCGGATCGTCCGTTTGTTGACAGAGTGCGGAGTGCCCGGGGATTTCGCCCTGATCCAACCCGGCGGATCCATTCAGGAACGTTACTGGCTCCCGGAACGCTGGGCGGAATTGATCCTCGCACTCCAACACAAACACGGCCTGCCCTGTGTACTTACCGGCGGCCCAGAAGCGTTCGAACAAGAACATCTGCGCTCCATCCAAACGGCCCTAGCCGTCCTCAGCACTACCCCGCTCCCATTTCCTCTAGTGACCCTCGCCGGGCAGCTCGACCTCATGCTGCTCACCGCTCTCATCGAACGCGCCAGAATCGTTGCGAGTTGCGATAGTTCCGTCTCCCACATGGCGGCGGCGTTTCGACGCCCCCAGATCACCCTGTACGGCCCATCCAATCCGTTTCATTCCCATCCCCGCCACACCAACGCCAGTGTCTTATTCGCCGGCGCACCCGAAGACGTAACCACCATTTTCAACGCAGAGACACCACTCGCCCCCATGTCTCTCATAACAACCCAATCAGCCTTACTTGCTTGTGAACACCTTCTCAAAGCAACATCCCCAACTTCCCCTCAAAGTTCCAGTTGCCCTCCTCCGCTCTAATCTTTCCCGCTCAGTCATGTCCCCCCTGATTCGTCCCCTGCTCTTTTCCCTTTTCGTAGCCTCGGCTTGCGCCCAATCCCCTTACGCAAATCCTCTCTCCAAAGTTGTCCGAAATAAGGACGGCACTGTCCTCAGCGTCAAAGTCGATCCCACCGAACAACGCGTCGAAGAGACCCTCAAAAACGCTTCCGGCGGTGTGATCTGGAAAATCATTCGTGAGTTAGACGAAGACAGCCAACCCGTCATCGGAGTCAAATTCGACGGTGAAGACCAAATCGTTTCACGGCACAAATACCTTTGTCTTCGCGGCAGAATGGAGGAGGAGGAAATCTACGACGCCAAAAACAAGTACCTCGCGAAAATGGTCTATCACTACGACAACAGAGGCCGTTTATCGCAGATCGACCATTACAACCCCGCAGGCACACTCGTCTCGACCTCCAAATCTTCTGGCGGTGGGGTCGAACCCATTAAACAGGAAATCAACGGGACCGCTCAACCCAACACCCCGGCAAACACCCCGGCAAAAAAACGCTAATGTCCAAATCCACACTCATTCTTTTCGATATCGACGGCACCATCCTCACTAGCGGCGGCGCCGGTGAAACCGCGCTAAAACTCGGCTTCGCTGACACATTCGGAATCGAAGATGATTTAAAAAAGGTGGAAATCGCAGGCCGCACCGACTCAGGCATCGCCCGTCAAATGCTCACCACCCACGGCATCCCGGTGACCGACGTCAATTTGGAGCGTTTCTTTAACGGTTACCTTAGCTTTTTGGCCCCTCAATTACCCAAAAAACAGGGCCGTCTTCTTCCCGGGATTGTCCCTCTAATCGAGGCCCTGCACGCCAAACCTCACGTCGCGCTCGGACTCCTGACCGGAAATCTGGAACGCGGCGCACGGCTCAAACTGGAATATTACGGGGTCGGCCAATATTTCGAATTCGGAGCATTCGCGGACGATCATCACGACCGCAACCAGCTCGGCAATTTTGCCAGAGAACGCGCTCGCACCATTCACAGAGTCGATTTCCCGCCTGAAAACATCTACGTACTAGGAGACACTCCGCACGATATCTCCTGTGCTCGTGCGATCGGCGCCAAAGCTGTGGCCATCGCAACCGGTGCATTTACCAGCGCACAACTAGCCGAACACAACCCAGACGCGCTTTTTGAAGACCTCTCCGATCTGAACGCCGCGTTAATGGCGCTCGGAGTTTAAAGCGGGATCCGCAGCTTAACCGGGGCTCGTGTGTAACACCGAGCCCCATCGCCTCCGTCCTATTCGTCCGCGAGATCGTCGGCCTGAGTCACACGCAGCACTTCTTCGATGGTTGTTTGTCCGCGCAAAACGCGACGCCAACCATCCGTACGCAAGGTCCCCATTCCGTCCCCCACTGCACGGCTCTTCATTTCCGTACCAGTCGCCTTTTTAACCACCAAACGACGCAACGGTTCCGTCAGCACACAAATCTCGTAAATCGCAACACGCCCACGATACCCCGTCTGACGACAATGCTCGCAGCCTTTGCCTCGATACAAGACCGGCATCGGATCGGTCGGGATTCCGAGTTCGCGTAAATATTCTTCCGGATAAGAAACGGGCTCCGGACATTTCGGGCAAATGGTACGAACCAGACGTTGAGCCAAGAACGCACGGACAACACTTGCCAAAAGGAACGGCTCAATGCCCATGTCCAGCAAACGAGTAATCCCGCCCACCGCATCGTTGGTGTGCAAAGTCGAATACACCACGTGCCCTGTCATCGCCGCGCGAATCGCGATTTCCGCGGTCTCAAAGTCACGAATTTCCCCAACCATCACCACGTTGGGATCCTGACGCAAAATGGCGCGCAACCCATTCGCGAACGTCAGATTGATTTCGGGTTTCACGTCAATTTGCGACACCCCGGCCAAGCGATATTCCACAGGCTCTTCGATCGTAATAATACGCCGAATGACAGAGTTGATAGACGTGAGGAACGAATAAAGCGTTGTCGATTTCCCCGACCCCGTCGGTCCCGTGACGAGAATGATCCCGTTCGGCTGGGCCAGCAGCATTTTAACAATCCCGATCTGTTCCTCGGTCATGTCGAGGCGATCCAAACCAAATTGGAGTGTCTCGCTGCGACTCAAAAGACGGAGCGAAATACTCTCGCCGTTCACTGTCGGAATTGTCGAAACACGGACATCGATCGCACCACTTTGCGTCTGCAAATTAATCCGCCCATCCTGAGGTAATCGACGTTCCGCAATATCCATGTGCGCCATCACCTTCAAACGCGAAATAATCGCACTCTGAAGGCGCCGCAACTGCGGCGGCACCGCAACCTCGTGCAGAATACCGTCAATACGGCAGCGAATCCGGAGATCGTCTTCCAGAGGCTCGACGTGAATATCGGTGGCCCGTTCCTGAATGGCTTCGCGAATCACCTGGTTCACGAACTTCACGACACTTGCTTCCGGATCGTCACTCGCAAGATCGTGCGCCTGTTCGCGCTCTTCGAGATTATCGTAACGCGTCGATTGCAGCAGCTCTTCGAGCGTCTCGGCACCGACTCCGTACAACGTCTTGATTGTCCGTAGTAAAGGGGAACGCGCACACAGCACCCATTCCACGCGTTTGCCCGGCAACAACTGCTCGGCTAAGCGACGCGCCGCAGAGTTGAAAATATCGTACGTCGCAAGGCGGGTTGTCTTTTCGTCCGAAGAAATCGGCAGCACATGGTGCTTAAAAACAAGTCGGCTCGGAACCATCCCCAGAACCGCACGTTCCACCTGAACGTTTTCCACCGCCAGATATTCAGCACGCGCAAATTTTGCGAGCTCTTCCGCAAACCGTATCTCGTCCAGTTTTCCCGAATCGAGTGCGGCAATCGTCCAAGTGCCTCCCGGAGGCGGCACCAAAGACGCAAGCGCCTCGGCCTCCTCAAGAGAACCAGCCCCACTCGCCTGCAGAACCCTCACCAAAACCTGACGTGCGCTCATGGGTCGAAAAACGTTGCTTAGCGACGAGGGAGAACCGACGGATTTACCCGTGTTTCAGGCTTATCAAGAGGCTCCGGTTTGGCGGGCTCATTTTGGGGAGGCTTTGGTTTCGAAGAATCCGACTTAGGCGGCTTCACGGCTTCCGCCTTGGTCGTCTTTTCAGCCTCACCCTTTACCACCTGCGGTTTGACCGCTGGTCCATCCGATCGGAAGCGGATCGGATCCATGATGCTCTCCTTCTTTTGGCCAAATAAGCCATCTTCTAGATTCACCGGAATCCGCATCGGCTCCATATGGCGATCACGTACTCCGAAATCTTCCTCAGGGCCAGTGCTGACAGAAGGCCGGATGAGAATTACAAGTTCCGTGCGTTTGTTATCAACGCTAGTCGAACGAAACAGAGGCCCGATGAGAGGTGTCCGGCTCAGAATTGGAATCCCAGTCACGGTTTTGCTTCGATTTTGTTTAATCAAACCGCCTAAAACGAGCGTACCTTCGTTTGGAACCATCACAGACGTATTTAACGCTCTGGTGCTGATTTTGGGGTACGTATTTGTGTCGACTTTGGTTTCCCCCGTTTGCTCTTCGACCTTCTGCAAAATATCGAGGTACACCTCTTTATCGCTGTTAATCAACGGCACCACCTCGAGTCTGAGCTCGATCGACTTGAACTGGACGCTGGAGTTACTGACCAAACCCGTTCCCGTCGTGGTTGCGCCAGTAACTCCGCTCTGAATAGACGTAGCGACGGCAATTTCTTCACCACTGGTAATGGTCGCCTTTTTGTTATTACTCGCAAACAAACTGGGCCGGGAGGTCACACGGAACTTCTGAGTCTGCTCCAGTGCAGTCACTAGGGCGTCCAAGTTACCGGCTGAAATAAAACCGCTGAAGCCAGTCGCTCCTCCCACTAGCGCTTTAGTGAAACGCGAGTCAGCCAAAATGTCTTTCACACTCAAAGACGGCGTACCACTCGCGCTCAATGCAAACGGGCTAACTTGTGACTGAACATCCGTTCCAGTCGTCGTAGTTCCTGTCGTTGAAGTGGGACGCAATCCCTTGGGGCGCCCCAATAAATAGTTGATCCCGAATTGCTCGGAATCCGAAAGCGTCAGCTCCCCGATCACCGTACTCAGCATCACTTGCGGCGCACGAACGTCCAGTTGACGAATCAGCGAGGACACCTTCTCTTTTACGTCCTCACTGCCGATCACGATAATCGCGTTGCGCCGGTTATCCGCCATGATGCGCGCATTTCCAACAATCACGGTATTCGGCGTAATATTACGAGCCTCAGTCTGGAGACTCATATTCGAGGCTAGGGAGCTGGACGAACCACTGCGACCTCCCTGATTCCCAAACAGCGAATTCGAATTATTCGTATTATTGTTAATCGCGGGCGTAGTGCTTCCAGGGGCGCGCTGTCCGTTAGTAGCTCCACTTCCCGAGGCGGCGTCTTTCGAACCCGGATCGGCAATGGCCTTTACCAAGGCGTCTAAAATGTCGCCTGAGGATACAAACTTGAGCAAATGCACCACGGGCTCGTTGAAGTGCACATCCTCATCAAATCCCTGAATGATCTTGCGAATCAGCGGAAGATTCGCGGGACGGCTCACCACATAAATCCGGTTCGTGCGTTCATCTGCAGTCAGTCGCACCTTCCCTGCCAGCATCGAGTCCTCGTTCATCCCACCGCCAATCTCGATACTAGTGGTCGAAGGGGCCGCCGCTCCTGGGGCTGCCCCCGGAACAGCGGGCGCGGTTGCCGGACGAACGGCTCCCCCACCAGTGGTCGGTTTGTCCGTTTTTTCGAACATCTTCTCGAGCATCTGCACCACGTCTTTGGCAGACGCTCGTTGCAAGGTGATAAATTCGCCCTCCACCTTCGTAGGCTCCACGTCCGTAGCCCGGATGATCCGTTGCAACGCACGAATAATCGTCGTGTTCTCTGTAATCAGAAGCGCCTGAGCTTTGGGGAGCGGCACAATGTTCGGTGCATACTCCGTACGCGACGGCGGCATCGCCTGAGTCAAAATCTGCGCCATCTCGGCCGGATCCGCATACTGGAGCCGTACCAGATACATGATCACCTGCTCGTTATCGGGGATTGGTTCGGGATCCGTGATGATCGGTACACCCACAGAACGAGGCGTACGGGAAAGGCCGGTCACCTTGAGTAAATTCGGATCCGAGTCTACAGGCACCACATGGTACCCATTCATGATTAGAGTGATCTCAATGATCTTGATCGCCTCTTCACGCGGAACTTCCGGAACATTGATATTCACCGTTCCCTGCACCTGATTGTCATAAATCAGGCGTTTGCCGACCATCGATGCGTACTGTTCCAGTACATCGCGAACGTCTGCGTTAGGGAAGGTTAGCTTAACCATCTCACCTGAAGCAGGTTTCTGCGCAGGAACAGGGAAGGCTGAGGCCACTAGGGCGATGACCGGCAAAATCGGGGAAACGGAACGCATGAACAAACGCATGGGTAGATGGATTACTTTCTTCCGGTATAGGGCCACTGGCAACATACAAACGTTCAACTTACCCCGTAGATTTATTCCTCAATGCGATATAACGCGGCTTTAGTTCGGATAATAAACGAGTGATTCACAACAGCCGCAGATGCCATACAACCAGCATCTAACTGGTTCTTACTTAACACTTCAAAAGTATCTCCTGGCTTAATCACAGTAACCGTGCCCGTTGCATCAAAGAAATAGATCCGGCCGGCTACATAAAGTGGCGAAGCGGCAAAATCGCTCCCGATACGTTCTTTCCAGATAATTTCGCCGTTTTCAGCGTTTAAACAGGAAGCGATTCCGCCACTGCTGACCACATAAACACGTCCATTCCACAAAATCGGCGAAGTCTGATCGGGGGCGCCCGCCTTCTGTTTCCAGATCACGTGCGACTCTGTGACGTCCCCTTTCATTCCGCCCAAGCGAATGCCCCACAGTTCGGGTTTCATGAACCCTGTGCTAATCACGAGCGTTTTCCCGTCAGTCACCGGCACGGGAACGTTCGAAAAGCCAGAGCCATAATTCACAAACCACTTCTCTTCCCCGTTTGTGGGATCGGTCGCGACCAAACGATTCGAAGCCGTGGTTAGACTAATCGGCTTTCCGTCGACAAGTGTCACAAATGCAGTTCCGTAAGCTTTACGCCTATCGGCAGCCAACGTCTCTAGGATCGGTTTAGCGCTTCGTTCCGCTTTCCAAGCAATTTCGCCACTGTCCTTGAGCAGAGCCACTTCGTATTGGGCATCCATTCCATCACAAGGAATTAGAATATAGTTTCCGTGAATCGTTAACGACCCCCCTGCGCCATTCTGGTAATCGACTACCAGACTCCGGTTCTCCCAAATCTTTTTCCCCGTAACCGCATCCAGTGCAGCGGTTCCCATAGCTCCAAAGTGCACATAAAACCGGTCCCCTTCGATTACTCCAGTCGGTGAAGCGTGCGAATTTCGGCGATGTTTTGCTGGAACGACCTCGTTCTTAAACACCTCAACGTCATGAATTATCGCACCATTCTCATAATTCACACAAATAGCCCGCAGCGATTTACCATCGTCCGTCGCGGTGGTCATCCACACCCGACCATCCGCAACCACTGGAGAAGACCAGCCTTCGCCAGGGATCTCCGTTTTCCAACGCACGTTCTGAGTCTCGCTCCACGTTAACGGCACATTCTTCTCTTTGCTAATCCCCTGCTGATCAGGGCCCCGGAAACGAGGCCAAGTCGGTTCTGCCTGTACGGCAAGTTGCGAAAACAAACTTACAGTTGCGCAAATAACGGCTGGAGCAAAATGAGGTTTCATGTAAAAGGAGGGTCACCTATGAGCATTACAAAACTCCTCACGGCTGCAACTCTAGCGTTTGCCGTTCTCTCAAGTCCTGTATTTGCAGAGTCCTGCTGCGATAAAGCTAAGGCTGCTGGAAAAGAATGCAGTCACCCTTGCTGCGTAAAAGCAGTTTCCGAAGGGAAAGTCTGCGCTAAGTGCAATAAGTAAGTCTCCCTAGACTGATACCTCAAAGCGCCGCAGCCGGGTTTATTCCGGCTGCGGCGCTTTTCTTTTTGGAGACTACGTTGGGAGTTACTTCAACGACACAACACTTCCGTTCGCGTGGGATTCCTGCGCTGCCGCAAAAATTCGGTGCGTGTCCACAGCTTCCTCCGGAGTTGCACAACCAAAACGACCGTCAAGCAACCCTTCTCGTTCGCTCAAAAAGGCAGCCCACATTTGTTGAATCACGTCCGGGAACCCTGGCTCAAAAATCCCACCAGTCACGGTCTTAAACGGTGTCGAGAATCCCAGATCCGTACGTTTCCACCACTGTTCCTTGTCGCGCTCGAACACCCAGAACGTCTTTGGTTCAGCCGTCGTAAAGCGGACCCCGCCGTCCATCCCTAAAATCTCGATAAACCACGAATTCGTCGCTCCGGGAGCCAGACGTTTCATTTCCATACGCATCGGCACCTCATGCCCATCCAGCGTGATCCAACTGTGCACCAGAGCATTGTCCCAAGTATCACACATTGCCATTCCACCTCTTCCATCCGGGCGCTCAGCGTACCCCTTTTGTAATTGCGCAAACAAACGCTCCGGCTTCCACCCCAGTCGCAAAGGCACGTGACACGCGTGCATCCCCAAATCGTTTAACACGCCAGCCTCGCCGCACGTCGCATTTTTCCGTTTCCAGTTCGCAGGCTTCGTTCCGTCCAAATCGCTGCTGTGATGAAACCCGGACACCACCTCCAAAACGCGCCCCAACCGTCCGCTCTTCACAAACTCCATCGCCCGCTGTGCCCCTGGGAAAAACGGCATCTCGGAACTGCACCGCACAAAACGCCCACTTTCCTTCACCGCAGCCAAAATCCGCTCGGCACTCGGCAAATCGATCCCGAACGGTTTCTCCGCGAGCAAATCTTTCCCTGCCGCCAACACGTCTTTGTAAATCGTCTCGTGCAGATTGTGCGGCACCGCCACATACACCACATCGATCTCCGGATTCGCCAACAACTCGTGATAACTCGCCGTTAACTGCGTCACCGACGGAATTCGCTCAAACCACGAGAGCGTCTCCGGATTCAAATCCGCAACGGCCTTCAACACGGGGCGAACCGTCATGTCCGCAAGCGCGCACCAGCGCGAAAAGGCGCTCGCCATTTCGCGTCCCATTAAACCGCCGCCGATAATTCCAACAGTGATGTCTTTCATAAGGATTGCTGCTTTCTAATTTTGTTTTCTTTCGTCCCGGTACGCCCTCGCCAAAAGGCTCATCGGATGCGCCACCTCCAACGACACACCCCGCGCCTTCAGTCCGTTCACCAACTGCAAATGGCACCCAGGATTTGCCGTCGCTAAAATACTCGCCCCCGTTTCCACGATGTGGCCGATCTTCCGCTCCAACAGTTTCGCCGATTGCTCCGGTTGCGTAATCGAATAGATCCCCGCACTCCCGCAACACCACGACGCCTCCGCCAACTCCACAAATCGCGTGTTCGGCAACTGCTTCAGCAACGCCCGAGGCGCCGCCACCACCTTCTGCCCGTGAGCCAAGTGACACGAATCGTGATACGAGATCGTGACGGTTTTCGCCCCCGGAACCTCCTGCGCTGGGCGGCAGCCGATCTGCCCTAGCCATTCGTGGATATCGCGCACCTTACCATCCCAGAGATGCGCTTTTTCGGCGTAATCCGGATCCGCCTGGAGCAGTTCCGAATAATGTCGCAAATGCGAACCGCACCCGCCTGCATTCGTAATAATCGCGTCAAAGTTCTCCGGCGGCAGCAGGTCGATCATCCGGCGCGCCAAAGTTTGAGCAAGATCCTGGGCTCCGTTGTGACTATGCAACGACCCACAACACGGTTGTTCAGGTGCCGTGTACACCTCACACCCGTTGGCCAGCAGAACATCCACGGTATCCCGGTTGATGTCGGAAAAAGCGAGGTCCTGCACGCACCCAGTCAACAATGCCACCCGCCAACGCTTACCCGTTTGAGTCGTCGGGCTCTCCGTTTCGCGAATCAAATCCGAGGAAAACACAGGACAAATACGCGGAGCTTGTGGTTCCAGCCGCTGAAGGTCCGCGGGCAACAGTCGGGTCAGCCCTAATTCACGCGCTAACACATCGAGTTCATATTCCTGAACCCACCGCAACACGTGCCCCACAAACCGCAGCCGAGCTGGGTTCATAAAAAGAAACCGCAGCGTTAACCAACGCCAGAAACGTCGGCTCACACTCTGCGGTAGTTCCGCTTCCTCCACCGCAGACCGCGCGGTTTCAAACAAAGTCGCGTACTTCACGCCGGCCGGACACGCCGTCTGACACGCCAGACACCCCAAACAATAAGACATCTCGTCCGCGAACGATTGGTTCACCTCAAGCTCACCATCCGCAATCGAACGCATCAGGGCGATCCGCCCCCGTGGACTGTGGCGTTCCCGTTTGGTTGTGTCGTAGGTCGGACAGGTTGGCAGACACATCCCACAATGCATGCACTGTTGGAGGACCGAATAATCGAGCTCCTGAAGTGTCTTCATACGAGTGGATCAAAAATTTTTCCAGGATTGAGCAGCCCACGAGGATCCACAGCGCGTTTGATTTCACGCATCAATTCGTGGCTGGCCTCGCCCAGTTGTTGGCGAATCCATTGCTTCTTCGCGAGTCCGACACCGTGTTCGCCGGTGATTGTGCCGCCCATCGAAAGCGTTTTGGTGACGATCTCGTCCAGGGCCAAATGCACGCGGTGAATCTCCTCAACGTCACGTTCATCCGTCAGGAACGTAGGATGCAAATTTCCATCCCCCATGTGTCCGAACGTACCAACCTGCAATCGGTGTTTCGCCGCAGTTGCCGCAATAAACGCGACCATTTCTGCCAGCGCACTTCGAGGCACTGTGATGTCCTCCAAAATCGTAGTCGGCCGCACTCGCGCCAGCGCCGAAAACGCGCTGCGTCTCGCAGTCGCAAGCGTCACCGCTTCCTCGGCGTCTTTGGCGGTCCGAACTTCACGGGCACCGTGTTTTTTGGCAAGCGCCTCCATCTCCGAAGCCTCGTCTGCGACCGCTGCCGGATGGCCGTCAGTTTCCATCAGAAGCAACGCCTCGCAATCCGTCGGCAGACCGATCTTCGCGTAATCCTCCACGCAGCGAATGGTCATCCGATCCAGGAACTCCAGCGTACAGGGAATGATTCGCGCCGCGATAATCGCAGAGACCGTTTCCGCGGCGTCTTCCATTTTGTTAAAAAGCGCCAGCATCGTTCGCCGCGCTTGTGGCTTTGGAAGTAGTTTGAGGCGCACCTCGGTAATAATTCCAAGCGTCCCTTCGCTTCCGATGAACATGTCTTTCATCGAATAACCAGCCACATCTTTCACACAGGCGTTCCCGAGGTTCACCACTCGCCCGTCCGGCAACACCACCTCCAGTCCCATCACGTAATCCCGAGTGACTCCATACTTCAGACCACGCAAGCCGCCCGAGTTTTCAGCGACATTTCCGCCAATCGTGCTGATCTTCATCGACCCGGGATCCGGTGGGTAAAACAACCCGTGTTTCCCAGCTGCCTCATCGATCTTGAGAGTAATCGCTCCGCTTTGCGCACGGAGCGTCAGGTTTTTAGGATCCACCTCCAGGATGGCATCCATATCGACCAGACAGATCACGACACACCCACTCGACACCGGGATACTGCCGCCACTCAGACCGGTCCCCGATCCTCTTGTCACAACCGGCAAACCGTTCGCCGCCGCGATTCGCACACAAGCGCTCACCTCACTTGTGGAATGCGGAAACACCACGGCTCCCGCCCGCTGTTTGAGGCTCGCGGTTCCATCAAAACCGTAAGCCACCAAATCTTCGGGTGCCGTAAGCACCCGACCGGGACAGAGCGTAGACAATTGACTGAGGATCTCGGGAGTTAAGTCCATGATAGAGGATTAAACTAAACTCATCCGGTTTTAAGCGGAATCAGCGTCAGGCCCGAACCTATGCGGGTTTGATCATTTTGATCGCCGCCTCCGCTTCCACGCCATCATGCACCATGGCCATTAAGGCCTGGGTCATGCCCTTCGGATCGTGGTGTTGGATCACGTTTCTGCCGTAAACAATCCCAGAGACCCCCTGCTCCAAAAGGCGCCCCGTACGATCCAAAATCTCGCGGTCACTGACTCTACCACCGCCACGAACGAGAATTGGCACCCCGCCCGCTGTTTCGACCACTTTATGGTAGAGGCCGACGTCATCGGTTGGGTCGGCTTTAATCACATCCGCACCCAGCTCGACGGCTTGGCGCACCATGTGAACGATTTTGGTCAAATCGCCGTCCACCATGTAACCACCGGCTTTTTCATTCGGCTGAAAAACGAGCGGCTCGATCATCATCGGCATCCCGTAATGATCTGCCTGCGGTTTCAGGCGCATGATATTACGCACGCATTGTTCGTAGACATCGGGGGCTCCGGGGATCTGGAACAAATTCACGCACACACAAGCGGCATCGTTTTGCACCGCTTGAAGCATGGTCTCCTCGATCATTAAACTGAACCGCGAAGTCGGCAGTTCGCGACCGTAGACATTCGCGGCATCCGTACGAAGGACGAGGGATGGTTTTTGGCGGCCTCCGATTGATTGCAGATGACGCGCCTGTCCTACAGTAAGCTGGATGGCATCAGGACCGGCCTCGACAAGGATCCGGATCACTTCGCGCATATCTTCAATGCCTTGAAGGAAACCGGGCTGATTAAAAAAGCCGTGATCTACTGCCACATCAAAGCAGCGATTGGATTTGGCATTAAAGAGACGATTCAGACGAAATTGCTTCATAAACGATCAAGTTTGTGTGGTTCGAAGTACGATTAAAATCCTTGGCTTATCGAACACCCATCAAATGTTTTAGGATGTAAAGCTCGAGCGCTTCGTAGTTACGAGCATCGCGATATTGCTCCACTAACTTATTGTCTAACGAACGCGCCTTATCGACTAAGTGCAGGAACAATTCCCGGCTGCTCGTCAGGTGCTCCGTCACTGGATACCCTTGTTGAGTACGCATCGCTTTAATGTCCAATCCCACAAACTCGCCATTCTTACCGTAGCCTGCTTCCTCCAACACACGGACCTGATTAAACGCCACACGGATATTGGCTCCCCCAAAGTTTTTGTCCTGATCGTATTTCAACCCGTTTTGATCATTCAGATGCACACTTCCAAGTTTCCCGTGTTCCAGCGCAAAAGCCATTTCATCGCTCGGATCAAGACCCGCGAGTAATGCGTGGGCACTTTCGATGAGCCCTTTGACACGGGTATGATCACTGGAAGCGTAAGACAGCGCCAACGTATGCCCGATGGTTGGAACATAAGCCTGATCCGTTGGCTCATTTGGCTTCGGCTCAATCCAGATCTCCAATTTGGAATCATAAGCCAGCATCGCATTAATCGTGTCCAATATGCGGCGATAAGCCAAACGGGCGTCTTTCGCTTCGCGGATATACGATCCTTCGCGAGACAACCAAAGCACCACAGCTTTCGACCCCACGGCGTTTGCGATATCCATACACTTCTTCGTACGATCCCAAGCGTAAGCCCGATCCACAGCGCTATTGGAAGTGTAGCCACCGTCCACGGTTTGATCCGCAAACCACAACCGAGGCGCGACGAACTCAGGAGTGAGCCCCTGATTCGCCAGCATTGCCTTCACTTCGGTCGCTTTATTCAAAATCTGCTGAGGAGATAACGCCTCCATCTCCGGAACCACATCGTCATCGTGGAACTGAACGCCTTCAAAACCGAGTGGCCGGAAAAGCGCGTATTTTTCTTCGTGAGGAAACGCTGCGCGAGTGTTGCCGCCAAAAGGGTCGGCACCTTCGCTGATATTCCATGGACCAAACGAGAAACGGTAGGAGGGAGAAGTGGAGTCGCTCATAAGTGAGACAACGGTGCCAGAAACCAGGCGAACACGCTCCGCTGGCAGCCTCAGAGACTGGCACCACAGTCTCAACATCAAGACACCTTTGACCCACATGAGCAACTAAACGCGAAAAACGATTACTGTTGGAAAGGCAAAGACTGGTGAATCGTTCAATTCTGAGCGAGTGCAGGCATCGAGTCTATGCAACCCGTTGACTCTGTTGTTTAATAACCGACCCGATGCACCCGTGGCCCGGACGCCCATCTCCATTTATGAACCAACAGACTGTGCTCTACGACGATGAGTGCTCACTTTGCACCTTCCAGATGAAGGTGTTAAGCTGGCTCGACTGGCGTGATCGTTTAGCACTCGTCCCGCTATCGGATCCTCGGGCACAAAGCATCGCGCCTCAATTAACACGCGAAGATCTTTCCGAAGCCATTCATTGCGTCACTCCGGAAGGGCGCATTTATAGGGGCGCACGAGCCCTGCGTTTCATCGGAATGCGATTGCCGCTGATGCTCCCGCTTACATTGGTTCTATGGATACCCGGAGTAATTTTTGGTGCGGAAATCGTTTATCGATGGATCAGTCGAAATCGTTACCTCTTGAGCCGGGTATTTGGATGTAAAGGTGCCTGCACGATTCTACCGACTCGCGAGCGTTCACAAGATGGCAAGTGAAACTCAATTTACGAAAAACACCCTAACTCAAGCGAATCAGGTACAGCACAAATACCTCCGCGCCTGAAAGTTTCACTGAATGAAAGCCACTATTTTCAAAGCCAGCATCGAACTCGCCGATATGGATCGGAACGTCTACATGGATCACAATGTGACGCTTGCCCGGCACCCATCGGAAACGGATGAGCGGCTGTTAGTACGTTTACTGGCATTTGTATTAAACGCACCCACGGACAGCAGTAACGGCGAACTCATTTTCGCGAAGGATCTCTGGAACATCGACGAGCCGTGTTTATGGCAAAAGGATCTGACCGGGGAGATCGTGCACTGGATGGAAGTGGGACAACCGGATGAGAAGAGGATCCAGCGCTACAGCGCCCGTTCGGAAAAGATAACGGTTTACAGCTACGACTCGAGTACACCGATTTGGTGGGGAGGCATCGCCACCAAAATCACACGGGCGCAAAATCTGACGGTCTGGCAGATCCCCTCCGAGCAAAGTGAGGCGCTGGCCGTTTTAGCGCAAAGGACGATGAAGCTACACGTGAGCGTGCAAGACGGCGCAATTTGGGTCAGCGACGAGGCGCATTCGCTGGAAGTGAGTCCGGTGAAATTGTATCCGGCCTAGGCACTGGAATCGCAGGCGAGAAACGGCTCCTTCTGCGGGAACAATGCAGCGACTTGCACCGCACGGGCAGCTGCGATCGCGCAATAATCCTCACGAATCTCAAACCCAATCGAATAACGTCCCCAACGCAGACTGGCATCGATCGTAGATCCAGAACCTAAGAAGGGATCTAGCACGATATTCCCAGTCGCGGAAAAGCCTTTGATAGCCCTCTCACAGAGATCGATGGGAAACTGAGCGGGATGCGGTGTCCGTTCTTTCGCAGAACGATTTTGCCCCGAGGTCACCTTCGCGATTTGCCAGACATCCGAGGGGTTTTTTCCGAGCATATTGCAACGCAATTTCCCGTTCTTCTTCTGATTCGGATAAGCGACATTCGGATCTCTAATATCGTCCAAGTTAAAACAGTAACGTTCCGCATTCTTCACATACCAAAGTAGTTTTTCATTTCTAGGCGATAAGACCTTCTTTGAGGCAACACCCGCCCCATAATTCCATACAATCTCCTGTTGCAGAAAAAACGGGACCCGATTCCAAAGGAGGTAAGGAATAGGAATCGACCTCGCTCGCTGTGGTAACGAGACATAACCAACGTTTAATAAAAATGCCGCATCGGGGGCAGATACACGATAAACGGCCTTAACCCAAAGCTCACACCAATCGATGAATTCCTCTACAGGCATCACCGTTTCATAGGCTTTGCCAATATTATACGGTGGCGACGTCAATGTGAGATCCACACTTTCCTGCGGCACCTTCGACAACAACTCCTGACAATCGCCTTGATAGATCGCGTATCGATCCCCACGGAACGTCGGGGTGCCAAGAGACTCCAGCACCGACTCGAATCGACTCCGGTGAAGATCCCCCGCACAAACCGACACTTCCTCGGTTCGGGAAAGATCAGCATCGATACGGAATGGATTCATAGGCACATTGTCCACTTTTTGCGGAATGACGCTAGGTTTCTAACACTAGTTACTGAAGCGAAACACAGGAACACTCAACGAGCGGCCGCCATTTCGAAATCAACCTCGATAAAGCCTCCCGGATCCGATAAACAAAATAAACGAACAATTTGAGCCCGTGAAGATTACCGACGACCTCAAAAACCCAAAGCTGCTCTGGCTCAAAGGATCGCTGTTCCTGATTATCTCACTGATTACCTCAGGGATATTGTTATTACAAAACCCGAGTATTCAAACTGTGCTACTGCTGGGTGTCACCATTTGGAGTGCGTGCCGTTTCTACTATTTTCTATTCTACGTCCTTGAACAGTACCTCGGGAGAAACAGACGATACACAGGCCTTATGGATGAACTCCTATTCCTGTTTCGAAGGTAATATCCAATCCGCAAAATAGCTTAGCGGACAAAAAGCCAGCCCTCCAAACAGCGCTAGCACCCAAGTTAACTATCTCTTGCATTCGGCAGGGTAGCCATGCAATTAATATCGATCTATGTCACAACAATCACACTCCTTGGATCGTATCAATGCACTCAAAGCCGAAATAGCAGCCCTCGAACAATCTGCCGTAGGAGAGTTGCAGAATCGGAGACTAGCGCTAATCGCTGAAATCGAGCGTATCGATACTGAGATCGAAAATTTATCTGGGAAGTCTGTAAAGAAATCCAAGCTACGTGTTCGCACCGGCCGGTCCCTGCCCCTTCAAGAACTTAAAGAACTTCTGGAAAACGCTCCCGAGAAAACTCTCAATGTGCGCAAGGAGAAGCTTGATTTCGCCAACATCAAGACCTTGGCAAACGCCAACCCTCACCTCCTGAAAATCGCAGGCAAAGGTCCCTGGCCCACGGTGACCCTTCTTAAATAACGCCGATCCCCGCATCAACGACGATGCGCGATGAGAGAAAGATCCTCATCACAAAACCCGCCTGGCCCACACCCAGGCGGGTTTTAAAATCTCGGTCCCTGGCAGAAAACGCACACCACATTGATAAGAATCAGTGTAAACGAGAACGTTACAGCCCAGCATCTCGGTTACCACATGGATCTTGGCTTCCTCATCTAGTCTTGCGACAATGCCGTCTGCTGGCGTTTTCAAATTTGAAAACACCTCCTAACACCTCCCCTCCATGGCCCCCTTTTCACATTTGCTCAAATACACGGCTCTGCTCTCGGCTGGCTCGTTGCTTTTTACCAGTTGCTCGACCCTAAAGCACGCATCCAAAAGCAAAGCCGAACCGAAAAAGGAGAATAGCGAGTACGTCCAATTCATTTCGCAACCCGTTTATCCAAAGACACACGCCGTGTGGAAAAACGATGCGCTGCTGGCCACAACAACGGCCGAAAACTCCCACATCAAAATCAATTTAGCATCTCAGCGCGGCTTTTTGATGAACGCTGATCAGATCGTCATCGACTATCCCATTTGTTCCGGGACCCAAAAGCGCCCCACACCTAAAGGAACTTTCTATATACTCGAAAAGGTCGTCGATAAACGTTCCAATCGTTATGGGAAATACTTCGATAGCGAAGGAAAGGTAATCAACAGTAATGCCGATTTGGTTCTCGACCCCCTTCCTGAAGGCGCCCGATTTGAAGGCGCAGATATGCACTATTGGATGCGACTTACCGCAGACGGTGTAGGACACCATATCGGTCCCGTCCTCCGTACCCCAGCCTCCCATGCTTGTGTAAGAGGCCCAGCGCAGACTATGCCCGTCGTTTTCTCCAAAGTGAAAAACGGCACTCGAGTCGATATCGAGTAAGACGCACTTCCCCACCTCCCACCGAATGGCAAATATCCTTTTAGTTGATCCTGACGAGATGGCGCAGGTAGCGATGCGCGGGATCTTATCTCGTGCAAATCATCGCTGTATTACGGTCGCGTCGGGAACCGAGGCCTGGGACTGCATTGCGCGAAACCTTAAAATAGACCTCATTTTCACGGAGCTAAAACTGTCCGGTGAGGATGGGCTCAAATTCCTCCATAATCTAAAGGACGATTTCTGCCTCCAGCATATCCCGGTGGTTGTTTATACGGCCTACAGAACTCGCGAAAATGTAAAAGCTTGTCTGGCGCTCGGTGTCCAAAATTACCTCACTAAGCCTTACGACGACGAAGCACTCCTAGCCGAAGTTGCAAAGTCAGTGGCTACTCCTTGGTACGAGCAGGACTTTGAAGACACGGAAACCGGAGTCAAAGTAGCGGCCGTTTCCATGAAACGGCTCCAATGCCGGCTGGATAATCTACGACTAGTCCTCGAGGTGGCGCGTGCTTCCTTCGCTGAACGCCTCGAGGCGCTCACCGGAGCTATGGACGAGGAAAACACTCATGCCATCATGGATGAGTTAACCATGCTCCATTTTCAAGCGGATGACATCGGTGCAATCGGAGTAGGCCGTTGTCTGGCTTATCTCTACGGTAAAGTCCGCACTGCCAGTTGGGCTGAATTCAAATATGGCCTGCCTTATTTGGATTATTATGCGCGGTTCATTTTCTGGCACATGAACCCCCACCTCACTCCCGAGGACTTTTTGACCGAAGAAGAACGCACGGCGGAGATCGAAGCTAAAAGCCGTCTTTTGTGGGAAGAAGCCGTCGCAAAAAACATTTACCCTGTCGTTTCTTGGGAAAAACTTCAGAAGGAAATCGACGGCCTTCCCGGATGTCCGGTGATCGAGTCCGTTGCCGCAGCATTCCACATGTCCGCCAATGGAAGCCCGGCATCGCTTCATCCATTGATGGACCTCGTCGAAAAGGATCCGGGACTGATGGCCCAAATCCTCATCTCGGTCAATCAGCTCAGAAAATCGAAGACAAAAGGAACCGCTGCTCCAGTCGAAGAGCCAAGACTTGCTATCGGCATGTTAGGAGAGCTGCGCCTAGCTGCACTGGGGCGATCCTTGCTACGCGTTCAGGATGGAATGATGCAACTTCCCCCGCACTCGAGCTGGCTTCGTTATTGGATGTTCCAATTGGGGGTTGCTCGAATTTCAGAGTCCATCTGTGGCCACTTTGAAATGCCCGGATTGGCAACCGAAGCTTATGCGGCGGGGTTAATTCACGATATCGGCAAGCTGATATTGCTGCGCCTTCATCCCACGGGCTTTCAGACGATTCTGAATTACGCAATCGACAATAAAATCACGATTAAGGAATCCGAAAAGAAACATCTGGATGCCAGCACACATCAGATGGCTGCTCATTTTGCAGATCGAATCGGTCTTCCAGCTCGTTTTGCGAACGTCATTCGTTGGGTCGACAATCCCAGCTTCGCTGTGGCCGACCAAAACTTGGTCGCCATCGTGGCCATTGCGCGCCACCTCTGCCGCAAGAACGGGATCGGGTTCAGCGGTCACGCACCACACGAAACACTTCTGCCACTCGAAGAGACCTCTGCGTGGAGAGCCATCGAATCGAACGTCTTTCCAAGTTTTCAGCTCAAACGCTTTGAAGTTCAGATTAAAGACGAATGCGCTGAGTTTCATCGCGAACTACACGGGCGCTGGAACGAGACAAAGGCCAAGAAAGTCGCCGAAAATCCGGAGAACAAAGCCGAAGAACCCGCCCCCTCCGAGGTTAAGAGCGACGAAGTCAGTTCATAGCTCAGCGAGTCGGTCCCTTCCTGTCCTTCAGTCAAGGCCAATACCCAAAACTCTCGCCTCCAACTGAAGCTTCAGAGCAGAGGCGCTCCCTGACTTTTATTGCCTGCAAGTCAGCGAGCCAATCCCCACCAGTTTCCGAACGGCACTCATTGCCTTCGGATTCCCCCCAGTATAAGGCTCTATTTTGGAGAAATATACGATGTCAAAAACGTTTGAAGCACTAGGAGTCCGCAAGGATCTCATTCAAGGTCTGGAAGCTCTCGGAATCCAGACCCCCACCCCGATTCAAGAAGGGGCGCTCCCATTTTTATTACAAGACGGAGGCGACTTCATTGCACAAGCTCAGACTGGCACGGGTAAAACCGCCGCGTTCGGCCTTCCGTTGCTCATGAAGGTCAACCCGAAGTCCTGGGAGATTCAGGCCGTTGTGGTGGCTCCGACCCGTGAATTAGCCAAACAGATCGGCAAGCAGCTTTTTCGTTTCACCAAATTCTGCGCGGAAAAGATCTTCGTTGAGGTGCTTACCGGCGGGGACGATATCGAGCGCCAAGTAACGGCTCTTCAGCGTGACACTCACATTGTGGTGGTGACTCCAGGACGGCTCGTAGACTTGATCGAAAGGAACGCGATCAAACTTCACGCAGTCCAGCATGTGGTTCTGGATGAAGCAGACGAAATACTGTCGATGGGATTTAAAGCGGAAATCGCTTTCATTTGCGAGAAGACGAAATCGCGCCAAGCCACTTGGCTATTTTCAGCGACGATCCCCGACGGTGTACAGAAGCTGATCACGGACTACATGTCCCCGACGCCGCACGTTCTAAAGGTCGATCATCGGCATGTTGTAAACCGCAATATCGAGCACCGATATATCGTATGTTCGGTAAAAGAAAAAACAGCGCGTCTGGCATCCTTTTTACGCCGTCAAAGAAATGAGCGTGGGGTGATTTTCTGCAGAACCAAAGCTGGGGCCACCAAATTGGCAGAGGAACTTTCGGAGCAAGGGTTTTCAATAGGCGTCATCCAAGGGGATTTGATGCAACACGAGAGAGACAAGGTGTTGCGCTCATTTCGCAAGGGACGCTTCCAGTTCTTGATCGCAACCGACGTCGCAGCACGAGGAATCGATGTCGAAGGGTTGGCCTTTGTCATTCACCACCAGCTTCCCGATCAGATTGAGCAGTACACACATCGCAGCGGACGCACCGGAAGAGCAGGTCGCTCCGGAGTTTCAATCGCCATGATTGGACAAAGGGAAAAGATCGATATCGATCAACTCGCCAAGCGCCTTGGACTCCAGTTTGAACAACTCAGGGAGCGACGCTAATCCTCGACCCGAATACTCCGTCCATTTCGACGGCTTGATTTCGCGAAACACCCATCAATACTTTCATCCCATTCTATGCGTATTCCCCTCTTATTCACAGCACTTGCGCTGACCGTAAACCTCTCCGCAGCCCCAATCCCTGACTCTACACGTCAGGACGGTCTGGCGATCGGCTGTCAGGCTTACACGTTCAAAGAATTCAGCGCCTTCGAAGCCATCGCAAAAACGAAGGAAGCTGGCGGGAAACTCATTGAATTTTATCCCGGGCAAAAATTGCGGCCTGAGTCCCCAAAGGAAGAAGCGGTTCACCACAACGCAAGTGAGGAGATCATCAATGCGTTAAAGGCAGAGTGTGAACGTCAGGGAATTCACGCGGTAAACTATGGGGTCGTGGGAGCAAAAAGCGCCGATGAGATTCACAAAATCATGGCTTTCGCCAAGACCATGGGCATGTACGCGGTCTGCACAGAATCCACCGAATTGGTTGCGGACTGGGAAGCCGCCGCAAAGGAATTCGATATCAAGGTCGCGTTTCATGAACACGGCGGTTCGATGTCCAATCCCAAGTACAAGGTGTGGCATCCTCTTTATATTCTCGGCGTAGTGGAAAGCCGCGATCCCAGAGTCGGCGCTTGTGCCGATCTGGGCCACTGGTGCACCTCAGAGCTGAAGCCTCTGGAATGTCTGCGTATTCTCAAAGGGCACATTGTGAGCGTGCACCTCAAAGACAAATCCGAGTTCGGTAAAAAAGGGGTGCCAGTTCCCGCCGGCAAAGGAGTCGTCGATGTGGCCGCTTGTATTGCCGAACTGAAAGCCCAGGGATTTAACGGCCACTTCTCGGTAGAACACGAAAACGACTGGAAAGACAGCGTCCCTCAAGTTCGCGAAACGATTGATTTCACCAAAGCCGCTTGGGCTAAGTAATCGTTCCGGTTCTCTGGTACCGGCTGCCGAAGCACTTCGGCACGCCGGTCACAGGCGCGTCTTATCGCCGACCGCCCACCACAAAAGCCCGATTTTATCATAGATCACAGGCTTTTGGTTCTCACCACACCGTACGGAAAAACTCACTTGCCTGGCCACAGCGGGCGTCCTGTAGTTTTCCAACTCTAATTTCGGGTCATGCAAACTATCGAACAGACCATCCGTGAACTGAAGCGCGCCATTTTCGCCGGTCTTCGCGACGAAGCTCGCGACTCGCAACTGACCTCCTATACAGCGAAACGCATTACCCTTTCGCTCGCGCTCACTATCGAACCAACCACGGCTACGGGAGAAGACGTACGCTTCACAGTATCGGCCAATCCCACAGCAGCCGATCACCGGATCAATCTGGAGTTTGAGATTCCCGGTGAAGAAGTCACCCATTCAGCCACAATTCAAAAAGAGCAAATTCAGCCCGAACAAAGTTCGGTCAGGTTGGAAGAGCCCGAAACCGCACCTGAATCCCCCACGGTTTTCGCTGCGCTCTCAGAGATATTCGGTGCCCCTGGTTTTGATAGTTCCGCTCGGGCGACCGTGTTCCGCGAAGTTCTGGAGGAATTGCCCCCACTGGAACGACAAGAGGTTCTCTTATCCTTGGAAAATCCAGCGACTCCGGACGAAGAAGCCGCCATCACAGATGCCCGCCACCGGATTCTGCGGCTTGCTGAAAGTGGTCCAGCCAAGAAGGGACATGGCCCAGCACTTTTACGTCGGCTTGCAAAATGTGAGCCGGTTCAATCCCTGATGTTGCAAGCCGCAGTTCACTGGAGGACTCCCTCGGACTGGGCCGCTGAATCCTCCCCTTACGCGTGACGGAAATCGCTCGTCTAATCGACGAGCCCTTCCCGCGTTTAAAGCGCCTGAAGGAGCGCCAGCTTCTACTCCTGTGATTTCTTAAGGAGTGTTCACTTCCCGAACAAAAATGTTCACCTGACCATCCGGGCTCTTCCGTACCTCGCGGATCTCAAATCCGCGGCCATCATCGCGAGCAATAGCCGATCCTTGCGAGGGAGGCACCGCCCCCGCTGGGTACTCCACAATCACACGCGCAGGTGGTGTCCTGTCATCCGTTTTGGCCAACCGAAGGACGGCGCGATTATTACCCGTCGCTGTGACCACAAATTGTCCCCTGAGGTAAACTCTACCGCTGTCATTACGCCCCGCCAATGCGGTCGCCTGTTCCGTCGATACAACACGTCCTCCGGGCTGCTGGCCGGACGAGTAAGTCTTCCACGAACCCGTCGGCCCAGTAGGAGCAGCCGTCGGCGCAGCAGCAACAAAAGGCTTGGGTTCTACAGGAACAGCCAAGGGAACTGGCGAAGGAGTCGGAGCCGCCTTGGGTGAAACCGCCGGCGGCTGCTGCGTGGTTTGTGGTGGAGGCAGTGGAGTCGCTGCCGCAACTGTCGGTGCAGGTGGAGTGGCGGGTTTAGCAGGTGTTTTCGAAGCCGCAGGAACCGAATCCGTTTTGGGGGGCAAAGCCGAGCCGTTTGTCGGTTTGACCGGCTCGGCTTTTACGACAAGAGCATCGGTTTTAGGCATCGTACCATCGACTTTGGCTCCCGCTTTTACCGTGGGAGGCGGGACCGGAGGCGGCTGTGGATTTTGAGTGGCCGAGGCCGCAGCAGGCGTCTGAGTACCTTGCGCGAGAGTCGTTTGTTTGCCAGATTTGCCATTCGGCTGAGCCGACACTGCGGACGCAGTCGTGGTACCCGATGCGACTACACTGGCGGTCTTGGCCGGCACCTCGGAAGATTTCGCAACAGTCGCTGGCGCCGTTGGATTTGCTGCAACGGTCGATGTCGCACTACCTGATGAAACGGCTTCTGCAGGAATAGCAGCGTCCGCTTTAGCTGGAGCATTCGGATCCCGATCTACCCTTACCAATTGTGCACCGGGTGTGCTCTCCTGACCTTGAGGCAGCTTCGCAACCAAACGCTTCCGTTTGATTTCAAGCTGTTCGCGCATCACAGAACGTACTTCCTCACCACGAACCATGGGAAAACCGGCACCCACATTCAGTGAATACGGGGGCTCGAGCGAAAAAGTCCCCACGCCGTTTTTGAGCGCATAGTTTCCGTAAAGCAGAGGCATGGTTGTGACTTGGAGTCGACCATCTAACGCATGTCCCACATGCAGGATTGCAGACAGATCCAAAGTCTTCTCGAGGTGCACTTCCAACCCCGGCTGCAAAAGTTGCATCAAATCAGGAACATTCCGGGAATCCGTCGGGTAAATCAGTTCCACCAGCAATTGAGGAAAATCATCCGACTGCGCAAGCGCCACCACTCCAGAAGCGACCAAGTCAGCAGGCTGCAACTCGTAAACCTTTAAAATCGAATACTTTCCAGTCAAATAGGGAACCAAACGCTTAGTTTCCGCATAGTTTTTGATGTAATTTCGAAACAACAGCTCGTTTTCATGCTCCAACTGAAGCGTCGTAAACTTGCTGTATTGTTCAAAAGCTCGTTGAGCGCCTAAAAACTCACCCGGGGGAGCTTTCGTAACCAGAAACCGAACAGGTGCGGCAACTTTCCCAAGCCGGGTCAAAATCTTATAGGCCCGAGGCTGCTCCGGATGGCCAAAAATATAAAAACTCCCGAGCCAACAGGCAAAACCCACCCCTGCTAACAAGAGCAGGAAAACAGTCCACAAAAACAGGTTATCTCGCCCTCCCCCTGCACCTCGCAGCTCGTTATTGGTTACTCCTGAGGGCATAACAAAATTCCAAATACGCCATTAATGCCCCGCTGTGGCACGCGTGCCAGCACTAGTTCCTGCGGCCTCAGTAGTCGCCGGCTCAAACGAAGTCCCGCACCCGCAGCTCCTTGCAGCATTGGGATTCACAATTCGAAATCCGGTTCCCGTCAAATCATCGCAATAATCCAATTCCGCTCCCTTCAAAAAAGCTGCGCTCTCGAGATCCACAAAAACCTTGGCTCCATCACGTTCCGAAACCAGATCCCCCTCTTTCGCAGCGTCCACCTTCATCCCGTACTGTAGTCCGGCACATCCGCCTTTTTCGACAAACACGCGCAAGCCAAGGTCCTGCCCGTCATTCCGCTCGCCAGCCCGGACCTCCGCTGCCCCCTCCGCCCCAATCCCTCCCGCAACCAGAGCGTGGAGATGGGGAACTGCTAATGCCGAAATTGCTAACATACTTTAATATTAGCTCGTGATTTTTCGGAGTCAAATGACCACCGCCCCTCAAATCCATCCTTTTACCACACTTTGGCGCTTCCATCCGCCCTCTCTCTGCGGCAATGGAACCTCATGCTCAACGTTCTTTGGCTCGGCTTAATTCTCGCCTCCGTGTTACTCGGCGGTTTTACGGGCAAACTCGACGCCGTCACCAATGGCGCCTTCGCCGCCGCTCGCGATTCAGTCGTCTCTATCGCGCTCCCACTTGCCGGTCTCATGGCCCTGTGGCTCGGTTTCCTTCGCCTCGCAGAGCTCTCCGGTCTCGTCGCTCTTCTTGCCAACGCTCTACACCCGCTTTTACGTCGGCTTTTTCCCGATGTGCCCTCAGGGCATCCCGCCATGGGAGCCATGCTCCTGAACATGGCCGCTAATGCTTTAGGCCTCGGAAATGCCGCCACCCCCTTAGGGCTCCGGGCCATGCGACATCTTGAAAGCCTCAACCCCAATCCGGGTACAGCCACCAACGCCATGTGTACCTTTCTCGCTATCAACACCAGCTCCATCCAACTCATCCCCACCACCGCTGTCGCCATCCTGGCCGCGCAAGGCTCCAAGCAATCCACCGTCATCGTCGGGACCGCTTTTATCGCCACCTGCATTTCCACTCTGGCCGGAGTCTCCTCAGTAAAACTTCTCGAACGCCTCAAGGTCTTTCGCCTCCCTGCAACCGCTCCGCTTTCCTCCCAAGACAATCCGCCCTCCCCAACGCCTCCCCCCCCAACCGAATCGACACCACCGTCCTCATTCACTCCTCCCAACGAACTTTCCGCTCGCGGACGCCTCCTTCTGCTCGGCCTCGCAAGCTGCGCCCTTTTTCTGGCGGCTTCCATGTTATTTCCGGCCTCTCTCGAAGCCTTGCTCAACGCTCTGAAAAGCGCCGTGCCCTCTCTCTCGGGCCTGCATCTCCCCCCTGTTCCAGAAAGTGTGCAGTCTCAAACCGGGATTTCCAGAGTCCTGAACTCCATTTCTATCCTCTCGGTACCCTTCCTTTTAGCGTTCTTCGCCCTCTATGCTGCACTTCGCGGAATCAAGGTTTACGAAGAATTCCTCACCGGCGCCAAAGAAGGCTGGGAAGTGGCGATCCGAATTATTCCTCCTCTGGTTGCGATTTTGGTCGGAGTTAAAATGTTCAGGGAAGCCGGTGGGATCCAGATCCTCGCAAACTTGCTCTCCCCGATCCTAGATCCTCTGGGTGTGCCCACAGAACTCCTTCCTATGATTCTTGTACGTCCCCTGAGCGGAGGTGCTACAACGGGACTTTTCACGGAACTTGTCACACAATTCGGTCCGGATTCCCTCCTGGCTCGGACCGCCGCAACGATATTTGGTAGCACCGAAACCACATTTTACGTTCTGGCTGTTTACTTTGGATCCGTGAGTATTCAACGCGGACGCCATGCTTTAGCCGCCGGTCTCATCGCAGACGTCGCCGGGGCAGCAGCCTCCATCGCAATCTGCCGCTGGATGTTTGCTTAGTCTTCTAATGTTGCATAGTCTCCGCTTTTAACTCTCTCAAACGTGGTTGTTTCAGCTTTAGGTAAAATCGCAACTGATAGCGTAGCCGCTCTCGGCCGCCTCACTTGTTTTTGTCTGCGTGCCTTCGCTAACATCGCCTCCGGAGGCACACTGCCCTCTCGAATAGTACGGAACACTTACGAGATCGGCGTACGCTGTTTGCCTGTCATCTGCATCGTCGCTGTCTTCACCGGCTTGGTCTTGGGCTTACAAGGCCACTACGTGTTGTCGCGCTTCGGCGCCTCCGGAATGCTCGGCACACTCGTTTCCCTGAGCCTTTGCCGGGAACTCGCACCCGTTCTCGCCGCCATCATGATGGCCGGACAAGCAGGCACCGCTCTTGCCGCAGAACTCGGAATCCAACGTTCCACCGAACAAATCGACGCCTTTGAGCTGATGGGCATCTCGGCCGAAGGTTACTTGGTTGGTCCCCGCCTTGTCGTTGCGTGTTTTGTTTTTCCCGTATTAACCGCCCTTTTTGTGCTGGTCGGTGTCTCTGGTGGATGGCTCTCGGGCTGTGTGCTTCTGCACCAGGATGCCAATGGTTATTGGGCCGCAATCCACGAAGCCATCAAACCCAGTGACATCTTTGAATGCCTCCTCAAAGCGCTCGTATTTGGAATTCTGACCATTGCCTTATGCTCCTTTCAGGGGTTTCACTCGCATCTTTCAGGAGAAGCCGGCGCCCGCTCCGTTAGCGTCGCAACCGTGCGAGGCGTCGTCTTTTCCAGTATCGCGATTCTCGCTGCAGATTATCTCATCACCGCCTTTCTGCTATGATCGAGGTCCCACTCGCCAATCCGCCGACTGAAACGGTCACGCCGTTGCTGGAAGTCCGCTTGTTAAGGAAGGGATTTGGCTCAAAACAGGTGCTCCGCGATGTCAATTTCACTGTACCGCGAGGAGGAATCGTTTCCATTCTAGGGCGAAGCGGTACCGGTAAATCGGTGCTGCTGCGCTGTATCGTCGGATTACATGACGCCGACTCGGGGGACATTTTTTTCCACGGCATAAATGTCTCTGAGCCAGGACAACGAATCCAATTAAGGAACGCCTCAAGCTACGTGTTTCAACACAATGCCTTATTCGATTCGGCAACCGTATTGGAAAACATGCTCTTGCCACTCCAGGCTCAAGGCATTCTCCCAGCGGAACAACAACGCGATAAAGCAATGGAACTCCTGCGACGCATGGAGTTGGAAGATGCTAGCAACCGATTCCCGGCAGAACTTTCCGGCGGAATGCAGAAGCGACTCGCCGTAGCTCGCGCACTGGTCACCGATCCCAAAGTGGTGTTTTTCGACGAACCCACCGCCGGTCTGGATCCCATTCGCCGAAATGCGGTCTTTGAAATGATCGCACGTTTACAAAAGGAACGCGGTTTTACCGCTGTCGTTGTCACGCATGACGTACAGGAAGCCATTATCGTGAGCTCAAAAATTGTATGGCTGGATGAAGGATACGTCCTCTTTACTGGCTCAGCTCAAGAGTTTGCATCCCACCCCGAACCCAAATTCAGCCAATTTCGCGATAATCTCGAAGCACTCAGGCAATCCTTGCGATAAAGCCTCACGATTGGTTGAATCTCTCTCTTTCTTATGAATTCTCCGGCTATGGAGCGTGCTGTTGGCATTTTTGTTTTAGGAGGCTTGGTCTGCCTCGGCTACTTCGCGTTCCAACTTGGCTCCTCCACTTTCCGGCCGTCCGAAACGATTTCTCTGGAAGCTCGATTCAATAGTGCGGTCGGACTCAATTCCGGCTCACAAATCCTCATCGCCGGAGTACCCGTCGGCACAGTCGGACAACTCAAACTCGGAAAAGACTTCTCCGCTTTAGTCGAGCTCCGCGTCCGGAAAGACATCAACCTGCCAACCGATACCGTGGCGTCCATCCGCGGACGTGGCCTTCTCGGGGACAAATACGTGGCCCTGACCCCAGGCGCCGACGACAAACCCCTCCACTCCGGAGACCGCATCACGGACACCGAGTCCTCAGTCGATATCGAATCGCTCTTAAGCCGTTTTGCCTTTGGCTCCATCCAGCAGGACAAAAAAACCCCAGCAAAAGAATAGTGTTATGTTTAGAGCCCCACTCCCCCTTTCCACCCCTGCAATCGTGCTAGTTTGCGCAAGCCCCATCTGGCTTCAGGCTAAACCAACCACGGATGCATCCCCAAAAGCGCTCTTAGAACAAGGCCTGCATGAGCTAATGCAGATCGCCGATAATGAAAAAGGCTCTTCCCCAGTTCACCTCGCAAAAAAAGTTCGCCCCACTCTCGAGCGTTTTTTCAGCTTCGAAGGCCTGACCAAACGCGCCATCGGACAGGGATGGAAAGAGCTGTCTGCGGACCAGCAAAAACAGGCCGTTACACTCTTCTCCGAAATCCTCATCCGCAGCTACGCAGCGCGCTTTGATTGGAATAACAAACTCGAAATCCAATTTGCTTCCCCAGTCGATCTGGGAAACGGACGCGTCGAGGTTCCTGCCACAAGTCGTTATGCGGGGAACACTGTCAACGTTGTCTACCGCATGGAACAATCCACCAATGGCTGGGCCGTCTATGATGTGGTCATCGAAGGTGTAAGCATGTCCGCAAACTATCGCGCCCAATTCGACAGCGTACGTCAGAAAAGCGGCGTCGACGGACTCATCAAGTCGATGCAGGACAATCTCAAACCCTAACCCACGTACCACCTTTTACCCGCAGTCGTCATGCAACCCACCCCTTTTTCCATCGCCCCGAAACTTGCTCTATCCGCGCTGCTTCTCGTCGGAGTTGTGAGCCCCACGTTTGCAGGGGAAACAACCCGCCCGATTCAATCCAAAAAGGTCGTCCCCCTCAAAAAGACTCCTTCCAAGGTGACAAAAGAGCAGGATCCGGATTCGCCTGAAACAGAGCGTCAAACACGCGATCCCTTGGAAAAAATCAATCGCGGAATTTTTGCCGTAAACCACCAGATCTACCGCTTCCTACTACGTCCAATCGCAAAGGCTACCGAATTCATTATTCCAAAACCCGTCCTGACGGGGATCGGCAATGCGTTTGATAACCTCGAAAGTCCCATCCGAATCGTGGGATGCCTTCTGCAGGGTAAATTCCGGGGCGCCGCCCAAGAAACTGGGAAGCTCGTCGTAAACTCCACCTTTGGTATCGGCGGACTCATGAAACCTTCCGAGACAATCCCCAGCCTCTCGAACGTTCCTAAAGAAGACGTCGGACAAGCTTTCGGCAAATGGGGAATCCCCGATGGCCCTTACCTTGTTCTACCAATCGCCGGCCCCAGTTCCCTACGCGACCTGCCCGGACGTGTAGCCGACACCTGCCTTACTCCAACGACGTGGGTGGGCACTCCTGCCTTGCGTTATTCCCTTAATGGAACACGTACGCTGCAACTGAACCCGAGCCGTATGAAAACCTACGACTCCGCACGTGAAGGCGCTTTGGATGAATACATCGCCGTACGGGAAAGTTACCTGAGTTATCGCGCCGAAGCCGTACGTCGCTAAAACAACCCGAAACGCACCTCCCAGCGTTTCTCACAAGGCCCACCATGCGCTTCCTAGCCGTGTGGTGGGCCTGTTTCGTTTCGTTAATCGTTCGAAATTTTATACTTCGCTAATTTCGAATAGAGCGTAGCGCGCTGAATCCCCAGTCTCTCCGCCGCCTTCTTCTTGTTCCAGTGTGTTGCCACCAACGCCTGAAGAATCGAGCGCTTTTCCGCTTCCTCGAGACTGAACGCGTGTTCGCTCCCAGCCAACGCCTCGTACACGCCCGCAGGCACACGAACCTCCAAGGGCAAATGAGCCAACCCAATCCGCCCTTCAGGCGCCAAAATGACCGCATACTGAATCGCGTTCTGGAGCTCCCGAACATTACCCGGCCACGGATAACGCGAAATCACATCCAATGCTTCCGGCTCCAAAACCGGAGTCGGGATTCCCTGTGCGTGAGCAAATCGGGAACAAAATCGCTGCACCAAAGCGGGTATCTCCTCCTTGCGGTCTCGGAGCGGCGGCAACGTAATCTGGAACGTGTTCAGCCGATAATAAAAATCCTGCCTCAACGCACCGCTCGCGAGCGCTTCTCGGATCACACGATTCGTCGCCGCAATGAGCCGAAAGTCCGCCTTCAATGTCTTCGTACTTCCCAGCGGACGATACTCCCTTTCCTGAAGCACCCTCAGAAAACGCGTCTGCAACTCCGCCGGCATCTCGGCAACTTCGTCCAAAAATAACGTCCCTCCATTCGCCTGCTTGATCATCCCCGGAAAATCAGAAACCGCCCCAGTGAATGCCCCCTTCACATACCCAAACAACTCACCCTCAATCATGTTCGCCGGAAACGCCGCACAATTCAGCTTCACCATCGGCACTCCTTTTCTGCGACTCAACTCGTGTACCCGGTTTGCAAAAACCTCCTTCCCCACACCGCTCTCCCCCACCAACAGTACATTCGCATCCGTTGGTGCCACTCGTTGCACCAACTCATCAATCTGCCGCATCGAGGCACTGTGAAACACCGGACTCAACTGCGCCTCAGCTTCCAAAAGCCGTTTTTCAAGCCGCGCACTCTGTTCCCGTAACTCCGACGCAGCCGCTTGTAATCGACGATGTTCTAAAGCCTGCGCCACCAAATTTAATAACTCCTCAGCCGAATACGGTTTCCCGACAAAATGAAACGCCCCCAGTTTGATGCTCTCGATCGCGTTAGCCAACGTATCGTTCGCGGTCAGGATCAACACTTCCACTTTCGGTGCATCCTGACGAAGGGTCCGTAACACGTCCATGCCGCTGGCATCCGGCAAACCCAAATCCAATAGCACCAAATCCGGGCGCCACTTCCGAACTGCCTCCAATCCGCTCACTCCTGAAGACGACGTCGCCACGTCATACCCTCGGCGCTTGAGCAAAGCCTCCGTGGTTAACAAAACAGGCCGCTCGTCATCGATGATTAAAACCCGGCCGCAACCGACGGGCGCACTCACCGGAGACTCCCTCGTTTTAAGCGCACCACTGTCGTTAAAACTGCGGCCTGGATATCGTGCTGGAACTCCAACTCGGCGTTCTGCGCCTCCAATGCTTTGCGGGCATGAAACAGCCCAATCCCGTACCGGCCTCGCCGGGTACTCACAAACGGCTCCCGTCCCCACTGCTCGGCTCTTAGCGAATCCCCACTCCAGCCCTGCCTGACCTCCCACAGACCTCCAGCCTCACACGCCCGCACCCGAACAAATACCGGCTCCTTCTCGTCCGAAAACGCAACTGCGTTCTGAACCAACTCCGTCATCGCCTCAAAAAACAACTCCACATCCACCTCTACCTCACAGTCCGGACGCACCATCTCTGGTTTCACCCGCTCCACAATCTCCGGACAAACCTTGTGGAGGTGCCCCACAAAGTCCTCCGCTAATTCCAGCAAAGAATACGATAACAACTCAGCCTCTGCCGGTAGCAATGCTCTCGATATTGCTACCATCCGTTTGGCGGAATAGCTAACCGCCGACCGAAGCTGGCTCAGTTCTGCAATCACCGCTTCTTCCGACGAAAGCTCCTGCAGATAGCAGGACATCAAATCTATCGCATTGAGATCGTTCCGAATATCATGCGAAAGCAGCCCCAGAAACGCATAAACGCGTTCCCGCGACACGGTGCCGCCATCGCCACCTTTGGAATCTGGGAAATGACTATTCCCAAACTCCATCATGCTTTACGTGCAAAACGATCCGTTGCAGGCCCTGCTCCGAGCGCAAGTACCACCGAGGTATCATTCGCGGCAAGATGCTCCAACACGTGGTACACCGCCTCAGAATCCGATTGAACCTTCGCCGCAATCTCAGCCGCTGTCTTCGGTGAAGCCTCAAGCGCCGCCGCCACTGCTTTCTGCAATGCCAACACCGCAGTTGCAGCCTTCTTGCCAGCTTCCACTCCCGGCTGATGATAGGCGTTGATATTCACCAACGATGCGTAAAAGCCAACCGCACGCTCATACAAAGCGATCAGGGCTCCCACACTTTCCGGCGTCACCGACGCCAGACTGACCGTGATGGATTCACGTCCACTCTCAAACAACGCGGTGCGGGTTCCTCGCAAGAATCCTTGTAAATAATCGCCGCTAGTGATTCCGGGCTCCACTTCAAAAGCCGCCCCTGCGCGATCCTTACGAACCTCGACGAATGTCACGAAGAAGTTGTGAACCCCATCCCGGAGCTGCTGCACGTAAGCGTGCTGGTCAGTCGACCCCTTGTTTCCATAAACCGCAATCCCCTGAGCCACTTTGTTGCCAGCCAGATCGGTGTCCTTTCCAAGCGACTCCATCACGAGCTGCTGGAGGTATTTTGAGAACAACACCAACCGATCTTTGTAAGGAAGGATTACCATGTCCTTTTCACCACGGCCTTTACCCGCGTAATGCCACATCAAAGCGAGCAGCATCGCAGGATTCTTCAAAGGCTCACTGGTCCGTGTCCAAACGTCCATTTCAGCCGCGCCCTTCAGGAATGCGTCTACGTTAATTCCCTGAAGCGCCAGAGGAACGAGTCCCACCGCGCTCATAACTGAGGTACGTCCGCCCACCCAGTCCCACATCGGGAAACGCTTGAGCCAGCCATTCGCAATCGCATAACGATCCAATTCGCTGCCGTCGCCTGTAACCGCTACAGCGCGCTTTGCAAAATCAACACCCGCCAGCTTGTACTGCCGCTCAGCCTCAAGCATGCCGTTCCGGGTTTCCTTCGTTCCACCGGACTTGGAAATCACAACCACCAGCGTGTGTTCCAACTTGCCCTTCAAACCTTCAAACACGCGATCCAATCCATCCGGGTCCGTGTTGTCCGCAAAATGAAGCAAAATCGGATTCTCCGGCGTTCCGAGCGCGTCGGAAATAAATTGTGGTCCGAGAGCGGAACCGCCGATCCCCACCACCAAAACCTCCGTGATTTGTTTCGCCGCATGGACCTCGCGTACGAACGCATGAATATCCGCTTTGGTAGCCTCGATAGTTTTACTCAACTCCGCATCGGGAGCAAGAGAAGCGGTACGCAGCCAGTAATGGCCAACCATGCGTTTTTCATCGGGATTCGCTTCAGCGCCAGCCTCCAACGCTTTCATATCTTCCAAAGCCTTCCGGGCCGGAGCTTCCATCGATGTTAAGAAACCTTCCGAAAACCCAATCCGGGACACATCCAAGGAGATGCCCATGCTGTCATTACGGAGGTAATACTGCTGAAAACGATCCCAAAGCGTACTCATATTTTTAAGATCGAAGCGGGCCCAAGGTTTCGTGTCGAGACGGGACTCTCACCTAGACCAATTCGTTTTTCGGCCCATCCGATACGATCCCGCCAGCAAACCCTAAGAAACTCCTGCATTCGCGATTTGCTTCCATGCAAGCTGCTCCTTTACACCCTCAAATACATGAAACTTTTCCCCTCTGTTCTCCTTAGCCTCAGTTTGGCACTTACCTCGGTTCACGCCGAAACCAAACCGCTTCGCGCTCTCCTGATTACGGGCGGCTGTTGCCATGATTACGCCAAACAGAAGGACATCCTAAAAGAAGGGATCGAAAAGCGCCTCAACATCGTCGTCGACCAGATCCACACCGACGATAAAAGCACAAAACCACCCATCGCTATCTACGGAAACCCTGAATACGCAAAGGGCTACGATATCGTAATCCATGACGAATGCTCGGCCTCAGTCAGCGACGAAGCTGTGATCGAAGGCGTTTTGGCCCCACACAAAGCGGGTATCCCCGGAGTCAACCTCCACTGCGCCATGCACTCCTATCGCATCGGAAGCGCGGGAGAACCAGCCACCGCCGGCACCCCTCACGGTTACTGGTTTGAGTATCTGGGCCTCCAGTCCAGCGGCCACGGACCACAGGAGCCGATCTCCATTAGCTATTTCGATCCTGCAAACCCCTCATTCAAGGGCCTCACTGACTGGACGACCATCAAGGAAGAGCTCTACAACAACGTCAAAGTGTTCGATACCGCCCAGCCCATCGCCAAAGGCAAACAAACGGTAAAGAAGAAGGCGCCCAAGGAAGGCGAGCCAGCCGAGGAAGAAAAAGAAGCCGTCGTGGTTTGGACCAATCTCTACCAAGGTAAAACCCGCGTTTTCAGCACCACCATCGGCCACAACAACGACACCGTAGGAGACGACCGTTACCTAGATCTCGTAACTCGCGGTATCCTTTGGGCAACCAACAGCATGAACGCTGACGGCACCCCCAAAGCCGGGGTCGCGAAGTAGTTCTGAACGCTTTTGAAAATTCCTGGCCTTTTAGGCTGAATTTTCCAAACCGCCCCCTTTATTGGAGAGGCCCCGTCTTTGGGGCCTCTTTTTTTGTGCATCCACCATCCGCCGCTCCTCGAAAAGCCCCCAAACGCCCATCCACCCCCGGTTGGACTCCCGTAATCGTTGAGGAAAGTGATGACTGGATCGTTATAGACAAACCGTCTCCGATGGCCGCGCACCCCAGTAAACCCGGAGACAACGGTACACTTTGGCATTACCTATCGGATCTGCTCGCCTACGAGTGCGTCAATGGGGGCCAAATCTCCATCATCACACGCCTAGATAGAGAAACGAGCGGGCTGACCCTTGTCGCAAAAACCCAGGCACAGGCGCGGTCGTTTTGCAGACAGATGGAAGCTCGAACCATCCACAAATCCTATCTGGCATTAGTCTGGGGCTGGCCCCAACAAGATGTCTGGGAAATCGACGGCCCGTTAGGTCGATTGGGCGCCACCACCCACTCCAAAATCTGGCTCAAACAGGCCATCTTAAAAGAAGGCGCCCCAGCCATAACCCGATTCGAAGTCGTACAGAGATTCTCGCGTCCCAGCTCAAACGGCTCTGAATTTTCGCTGATACGCGCAATTCCCCAAACCGGCCGGATGCACCAAATTCGCGTCCATCTTCAAGCCAGCGGGCACTCGATTTTGGGCGATAAGATCTACGGTCCGGATCAGGAATGTTATCTCGAATTTATCGAGACTGGATGGTCAAGCGCCCTGGAAGAACAACTGTTATTGCCGAGACACGCGTTACATGCAGAACACCTTCTTTTAAAGGAGAGCGGTCTATCTTGGACTGCCCCGCTTCCCAAAGATATGGCCGCCTTTATCGGCAATTACTCGCCCATATTCAGCAAGACGTAGTCTGTGCTGAGGTCGGTCGTAAACACCGAGTATTCCGCAGTACCAAGCTGTAGTTCGACCGTCACCTTGAAACGTTTCTGCGCCACAGCCTGCTGCAGCTTCTCAAATGGCGTCGCACTCGCCATACCGCCCTTCACCGCGATTAGGCCTTCGTAATAAATATCGACGAGTTCCTCTCGCATCTTCGCTCCCGAATACCCAATCGCATCCATAATCCGCCCCCAGTTTGGATCGCCTCCAAACCACGCGCATTTTACTAAACACGATTTCGCAATCGCTTCGGCCACTCGGCGCGCATCCGAAAAACTCGCTGCGCCGTTCACACACACCTCCACAAATTTCGTCACTCCTTCCCCGTCTTCCACAATCAGACGAGCCAGCGTCATTGTCACATGGTCCAGCGCACGCTGAAAAATCTCAAAATCGGGCGACCCCACTTGGAGCGGTTCATTTCCCGCAGCACCATTCGCGAGCATCAACACGGTGTCGTTGGTGCTCATATCTCCGTCGATGGTGATTCTGTTAAACGAATGCTCCACCGAAACAGACACCGCTTGCTGAAGATCCGCCTTCGCGATGACCGCGTCGGTTGTCACGAAACTCAGCATCGTTGCCATATTGGGGTCGATCATCCCCGCCCCTTTGGCAATACCGCCGATCCGAACCGTCTTCCCACCCACCTCGATCTCCACCGCACATTCCTTCGGAAAAGTATCGCTGGTCATGATGGCCTCCGCAGCAGCCTTGGAACCCTCCCGATTCACGGCAGTCGCCAAAACCCCGATCGTGGCTTCCATCTTCTCGATTGGAAGAGGCACACCAATGCGCCCAGTCGAACACACGAGAACCTGCCGTTCTTTGAGTCCAAGTTTAGCAGCAGCAGCACGAGCCATACGTTTAGCACTCTCGATCCCGCCGACTCCGGTGCACGCGTTTGCATTACCTGAATTGGCTACAATTGCCCGAACATCAGCATTACGCATGTGCGCCGCAGAAACACGAACAGGAGCCGCCTTCACGCGATTCGTCGTAAATGTTCCGGCAGCAACCGTGGGTGTATGCGAAACAACCATAGCGATATCGGGACGGTCCGCGTTGCTCGCCTTAATGCCACAATAAGCACTGCCTGCAAAAAAGCCTTGGGGAGCTGTAACCCCGCCGGAAATTTCAGAATAAACGAAAGACATGGGATGGAAGGAAACGACTTAAATCGATTGAAGAGGAGTGGGGAGAAGAAGCGAATTTCACGCCAATCTCAGAAGAAACCAGAGTAACGACCTCAAATCAGCCCACTTTCCTCAGGCCAATCACAGATCACATTCATCGCTTGGACCGCCTGTCCAGCGGCACCTTTCACCAAATTGTCCTCCGCACTCAACACCACCAGACGCCCAGTTCGGGAATCAAAACGCCAAGCGATATCGATGAAATTTGTATTCGTAACATTCTTAATATCAGGCAATGCGGCCCCTTTTAAGCGTCTCACAAAGCGACTGCCGTCATAAGCATTTTCCCAAATAGACTCAACCCTACTCGGATCTACACCCGCTTTGGGCTTGGCGTAAATCGTGGTGTGAATACCCCGTGTCACAGGGATCAAATGAGGGGTGAAACTAATTTTAACGGGAACCCCTGCGGCTATTGTTAGCTCCTGTTCGATTTCGGCCAGGTGACGATGTTTTGGCACACCATACGCACGAACACTTTCGTTACATTCAGCGTAAAGATATTCCACCTTCGCATTCCTCCCCGCCCCGCTCACACCACTCATACTGCTTACGGTGATCGAATCCGTCTCAAGTAATCCGGCTTTCAACAACGGTATCAACGGCAAGAGAATACTCGTCGGATAACACCCAGGACTCGCCACCAGACGAGCCCCCTTCAACGCATCCCGGCTATTCTCAACCAACCCGTACACGCTTTCTTTAGCTAGCTGCGGCGCGTGATGTTCCTCACCGTAAAACTCCGCGTACACGGCCACATCCTTAATCCGGAAATCAGCACTCAAGTCGATCACCCGAAGCCCAGCATTCAACAGGGGCCCAGCAAATTCATGCGCAACACCATGTGGCAGCGCCAAAAAAGCGATCTTCGCTCCACTTTTCACAATCGCTTCAATCTCCGACGGAATAAATGCGAGATCGGCATAACGCATCCCAGCAAAGCGCGGAAACACAGAAGACATCGTCTGACCCGCCACCTGCCGTGACGTCAAGGCAACCAATTCAGCGTGAGGATGCCTGATTAAGAGTCGCACCAGTTCTTCACCTGAATAACCGCTCGCTCCCACTATCGCTACTTTCTCAGAGGTGGTCATAAACCCCGCGAAAATAACGATCCACACAACGGTGAAAACTGAAATCGGAGGTCACCTCCAACAAAAACGGGTCAGCGAAAGCCAATCCCCAAAAACACCCCCATTGTCCATCCCCTCCAAAGCGCCAGAGCCAAACCCCAAACCGACCACGCTCCACTACTCTCGTCACTTACCCTAGTTCAAATCCACCGGCAAACTGGGACGCGGCATTTCCATAAATCCAACATTCCCTGTAGGCAATAATGCAGGAGCAACCGCCGATTCATCGGTCGGAGACACCTGAAAGGAGAACACCGACTCTGAAGGTTGGCCCGGTAGTGCAGCAACTCCCGACTCTACCGAAGACTTCTGGGTTCCAGCAACGGACAATACTCCATCCGAGCGCATAGCCAAACTCCAGACTACAGGGGCAGCCACTGAAAAGGCCACGCAAGCCGCTAAAGCAGCAACAGCCGCTGCCGCTTTCCCAATTCCACGCCAAGCCGACGCAGGAAGCTGACTCAACACCTGACTGCGCCGCTCGTCTCCCAAAGAGAGTTCTTTCCAGGCCATCTCGGCCTCAAACCCTTCTTCCAGAAGCTTGGCCATCTCAATTACGGCACAAGCATCCTCTTTCAACTCCTCAGAACCGAGCATCATCGACTCCACGTAGAGTCGCTCACGGGAGCTCAACTCATTTAGTGCGTAGTCGGTAATATCCTGCTGACTGAGGCGGTCTTTCATAGATTAAAACTAAGCAATTTTTGTGAGATAAATAATCTTCTCCTCACGGTCATCGCGTTCCATTTTGTCGCGCAAGTTACGCATCGCAGCGTTGAGAATAAACCCAACGTTACCAACACTTAAGCCCGTGATTTCACTAATTTCCTGATACGAATGAAAATGTTGGAACCTTAAACGAACCACTTCTTTCTGATTCTCAGAGAGTTCTTCCACCAGCTCCATCAAACGAGCCACACGTTCTTTGCGCTCTAGCTCATACGCTGGTGACGGCTCATCAGAACGACGCCCTTCAAATTCAGAAGCCTCCACGTGGATGTAACGCTCTTGGCCACGAAGAACTTTTAAAGAACAATTACGGCAAACTGTAAAAAGCCACTGTGACAAATGCCCTTCGATCGCTTCCTGTTCCTGATTAAACAGGCGCATGAAAGTGTCTTGGACAACGTCCCGAGCACGATCCAGATCTCGCACAATACTGTACGAATACTGAAGCAACGGTTTCTCGTAACGTTCCATGGCGCTTTGCACCCAGGCCGACTTTTTCTTTTGTTTGGATCCGAACATGTTCAAGGGGGATTAGAGGAGGTACCACTCTAACATAGACAACCCACTGAAGCACCTTTTCTTGGAGCTCTTTCAAAAAAAATTTCGAAAAAAGGCCCCTGCCAATCCGCCCCGCCCTCGAAAGCACTATCAACCCCGCAACTCCAACAGCACAACTACCTCAACATCGGCAGTTTGCGGAAACATATCCACTGGAACAATACGTACCAACTGATACCCGCCTTTAACCAACGCCGCGACATCACGCGCCTGCGTCGCCGGATCACACGACACATACACAATTCTTTGCACAGGAAGCGCGACCAACATTTCTACCACCCTCGACGCCAGGCCAATAGCCGGGGGATCCAGCAATACAACTGCCGCATCTCGGGTGATTCCACTCAAAACATCCCCAAGCGCAACCGCAACATCCGAACAAATATAACGCTCATTCGCTCCCCCCTCCCGTCTGGCCGCTTCAACTGCAGGTCCGTGGGATTCAATTCCTATGACATTCTTAAATCTTCCAGACAGACTTCGGGCAAAAAAACCCGCCCCAGAATAGGCATCGACGAGAGTCTCAGCACCGTCTCCCACAGATTCCTCGACTACATGCAATAGCGCGGCCGCCGCCCCATCGTTAGTCTGCTCAAAAAAACGAACCCCTGGGCGGATGGAAAGCGTCCGCTCTCCCGACGGAGGCCTGCCCCGACGCAGCTTTGCCAGCGCAGTATTAACCTCGTCCTGCGCTAAAAGGCAGCGATCCACCTCCACCAATTCGCTAGAATCGCGTTTAAAGAAGCCCACCAGACCATCTCGGACGTGAACCCGAATTCGATTACGATACGCCCATTCTAAGGGCGATGCCACGGTGTCCTCCATCGGCGGATCCTCGATTCGAGCGATTCGCCGGAACAAATCCGCCACTTGATCTTTCTTCCACTTTAGCTGCGAAGCGTATCCAACATGCTGATACGCACAGCCACCACAAACAGAGAACAACGCACAGGGCGCTTCTTTACGCAGAGGAGAAGCCTCCAGCACATTCAACAAACGAGCTTCACAGAAGCGCTTCTGACTTCTCACCGGACGGACCAAAACGCGCTCTCCAGGTAGCGTAAACGGAACAAAATAAACCTTTCCGTCTACACGCCCAACACCCGCGCCGCCGTAGGCAACGGAATCAATGACAACCTCGACACTCGGACGAGGCATCCCGTCCCGATCAGACCGTTGACTCACGGCAAGCGTGAGTAACCGCCACCAGAGCGCACATAATTGAGGCGACTCTCAAATCCAAGCTCAGGCGGAAATTCCTCAAACCCATTCTGAACCCAAGGTGTCGCAGAAGGCAAAATCGGCGCGTAAGACCCACGATTTGTTGGGATTGGGAAAGTAACAATATCATAAACCCCCGAACCCAAACGTGCCAGCGTCCGCCCAAGTCCCGAAATTAATCCATAACTGAACCCAGCAGCGTTTCCATGGCGCCGACTAATCGATTCATATGTGGACGGAAGCTCCGTCGCACCAAAAGTCAGATTCGAAAGCCCACGACTCAGTTTGCGAATTGCATTCTGATCTTGCATCGGTGGATCTTGAATATCCGCGAAAGAAGTCACGGCCGAAGTTACAGTTAACGCCGCTAAAAGTAAGGAAAGCTGGAGGGGTTTCACGGGAAAAAGATATACGGCAAGCTTTGATCAAAAGGCAACTTCCAAAGCCAATCGTATTCGCTGAAATTTCCGCCTATCACTCCGACCGTTTTCTCCCTTAGCTCCCCCTCCTTTCCAGCCGCCCAATCTATGGCCGCAATCACCGCCTTGCTCGACGCCTTCGCAAATGCCCCCGTTTTTGCGAAAATATTAGGAACTCAGGGCTCTCGTTCCCGAGTAAAGCCCATCCACAGCTTGGGCCATGTCGTACCCGAAGCGCATCCCGTAATCGCTGCTTTCATCGCACGCGCACACCCCGGACGCACCTGGATCTTCTGCTCCGCGCCACGCGCTCACGAAAGGATTACCCAAACTCTGGAACAATGGTTGCCCGACACCTATTTCTTCCCTGATACCCCAACAGCCCCAATTGAAGGCGCTTTACCCGACCCTGAAGTCTCAGCCGAACGTCTCTCGATTCTAGAACGCGTCGCCACCCGTCCCGATTCGCCCGAGTGCATTGTCGCTTCTATCACTGCACTTCAGGAACCCGTCCCCAAACCAAGTGCACTTCACAAAGAGGAGCACGTAATCAGAGTCGGGCAATGCATCGATCGAGAACAACTACTTAGCGAACTCGAAAAAAACGGCTACGAGGTAGTTCCCCAAATCTCAGAACGCGGCCAACTCGCCATCCGTGGTGGAATTATAGATATCTTTTGTTTTCCGCACCTCCGCCCTGTTCGCATCGAATTATTTGGTGATGAAATCGAATCTATCCGCCATTTCGATCTAGACGCCCAAACCTCCGTCGAAAACATCAACCATTGCACCCTCTTTACCGGCGATCCAAGCGACTGCGAAACCTGCCCTTTAATCGATCTCATTACGGAATCGGATCGCATCCTGTTTTCGGACGCATGGGCGGAAGATGAATGCCCTCCTTTTCCAACACTTCCCAAAAACAACGTCTTCCACATCCGATCCAGTCACGCAGACACTGGCTCGAAAAAAGCAGAGAATTACGAAGCCGCCTGCTTTGAGACCGGTCTCGGCTCCTTTGATGCCGGGGACTTCATCGTCGATGAAATCAAACGCCAACAGTTATTTAATCAACTTTCGGAATGGCGCCAATCCGGATGGTCCACCTTCCTTTTCTCACAAAATGAAGGCGAACAGGAACGCCTCCATGAACTCATTCCTCCCGTAGAGGCCGACGCAATCCACTGGATCAGCGGATCCATCTGGGGCGGTTTCACTTGTCCAAACTCTAAAATCGCCGTTTTGAGTGACGCCGAGATCCTAGGCCGAATTTCGCGAACTGCAAGAATCCGCCCCAAACTGCTCGCGGATAACATCCAACATGGCTTGTTGAATTTCTCGGAGCTCAACGAAGGCGAACTCGTTGTTCATCTCGATCACGGAATCGCCCGATTTGATGGGCTCCGGGAAATGCTTAGAGAAGGAACGCCGGAACAGGTTTTGGTTCTGATTTTTGCACATGAAGCAAAAATGTACGTTCCATTGGAACAAAGCGGGCTAGTGAGCCGGTACGTGGGGATCGGTAAAAAGAATCCCCCGCTCAGCGAACTCGGAGACGGCAAATGGGCTAAGGCCCGCAAAACCGCTGAACGCTCCGTATTCGATTACGCCGCCCGACTACTCAGCCTTCATGCAGAACGGGAAACCTGCATTGGAACAGCCATAGCCGCAGACAACCACTGGCAGAGGGAATTCGAATCTTCTTTTCCCTATCAAGAAACGGCAGATCAGTTGACTGCGATTGATGCCACCAAATCGGATATGGAATCCAACCGGCCAATGGATCGGCTTATTTGCGGAGATGTTGGATTTGGCAAAACAGAAATCGCTATTCGTGCCGCATTCAAAGCAGTGATGGGGGGAAAACAAGTGGCTATGCTTGTGCCCACTACGGTTCTGGCGGAGCAGCATTACCGAAACTTCCGTGAACGCATGAGCGCTTTCCCAGTGCGCGTGGAAATGCTTTCCCGTTTCCGGACCCAGGCCCAGCAAAGAGAAACCCTTCGCGGCCTTAAAGATGGCTCCGTCGATATCGTTATCGGGACCCATCGCATCCTCTCCGCAACCATCGAGTTTAAAGACCTCGGACTAGTCATTATCGACGAAGAACAACGATTCGGGGTCCTTCATAAAGAACGTCTCAAGGAACGCTTCAGACTTATCGATCAACTCACGCTTTCCGCCACCCCTATCCCGCGCACTCTTTACCTATCCCTCATGGGCGCGAAGGACATGAGTACCCTCGAGACTCCACCGGCAAATCGGATTCCAGTCGAAACATTCATCTGCCCATACGACGAACGTATTATCCGCGATGCCATTCAGCGCGAGTTAGCCCGCGCCGGACAGGTCTACTTTTTACATAACAGAGTCGAATCTATCCATCGGGTCCGCGACAGGCTTCAGCAACTCGTCCCCAAAGCCCGAATTGCAGTCGGACACGGCCAGATGAACGAACACGAACTGGAAGAAGTCATGCACTGCTTTGTTGAAGGCAGGGCCGACGTCCTCATTTCTACGACTATCATTGAAAGCGGCCTCGATATCCCGAATGCCAACACCATCTTAATCGATCGCGCCGATCGATTCGGGCTGGCTGATCTCTATCAACTTAGAGGGCGTGTCGGGCGCGGCGACCACAAAGCTTACGCGTATCTCCTCCTACCGCGCTCCATGCTAACAGTCGGTGAAGCGCGAAAACGCATCCACGCAATCAAGCAGTATTCTTCTCTCGGTGCAGGATTCAAAATCGCACTGCGTGACCTTGAAATTCGCGGGGCAGGAAACATTCTTGGCACTCAACAAAGCGGCCACATCATCGCCATCGGGTTCGACCTTTATTGCTCCCTCCTGCGCCAAGCCATTGCCCGACACAAAGGGGAAACCCTCCCGGGTAAAGCCGAGGCACATCTCCGACTCGACTTCGTTGCTTCTCGGGAACCCGACTTTCTCGCTGCCGACGCTGGCGAAAAAGCTCCGGCATTTATTCCCGTCGCCTATGTTAACGACTCCACAGCTAGGATCGCAGCTTACCGATCCCTCTCTGAAATTCGGGATACTGAGGGCCTAACGCTTCTAGCAGACAACTGGAAAGATCGATTCGGTTCCCGACTACCTGAAGCCGTAGAGAACCTGCTGACTCTCGCCGGGATCCGTATCGCAGCCGCTTCCAAACGAATTCCTCTTGTCGAAGTGAAAGAGCACAAAGTCATGCTACATCGCGCAGGCGATTTTATATTGATAGGCAACCGATTCCCCCGCCTCCAAAACCATCTGCCTCCGAAGGAACGGCTGAAGGCACTGCTGAAATTGATAGAATCGCTTTAGGCCGCGACGCTTACTAGAGCATTTGAATCGCGCAGCGCCGGGTCCCCCTAAGGGTAGACTAGACCAGGGCGAACTTCCACCGCAGTTATGAATTGCCCGTTGTGCATCAGCGCAAACTCCCAGCGCCTCTTAATCACGATCCCATCGTCACGAATACAACGCAGGTAAGTGAACCCGTTTTTCCCCTTCCATTTTGCCTGCTGCGTCTCGGTTACCACAAAACCGTCAGCTTCCATGATGGCTCTCGCATTACGAACCGAAGTCCCAACCGGAATCTTCGCCTGATAATTCGAAAGCATCAGCTCTGGATTTTCGTCAGTATCGTCCGGCGCAGAACTACAACCGCTTAAAAAGCAGAAAGATACCCCGGCAACCAGCATGGCTAGCCTCGCTATAAAGCGGCCAATTGAAGTTAAATCAGGGCGCATGGAGAATGAAAAAAACAGAACCGTGAGCACAAGTTCAAGGCTCTAAAGTCACGGACTAACACGCACTAACAGAGCCCCTCCTTGATGTCAAAACTTCGCCCCTCCTTCCGTGTGCCCTACAGCTCCTTGCCTGTACTGTTAGCATCACTCGTGTGCGACGTTTTTTCCTGCTTTTTTGCGCCATCCTGACTCCATTCGCCCAAAGTCCGGCCCGCTCTCCCGATACCCTTGTGGTCGGAATGGAACTCGCTTACCCGCCATTCGAAATGGCTGACACGAAAGGCGCACCATCAGGGATTAGTGTCGATCTGGCAACAGCGCTAGCCGAGGCACTTCACCGGAAGCTCGAAATCCAGAACCTTCCATTCGACGGCTTAATCCCTTCCTTAAAAACCGGTAAAATTGACATTATCCTTTCTTCAATGACGGCAACCTCCGAGCGAGCCAAAGCCATTGATTTTTCCGATCCCTACTTAAAAACGGGGCTTTGCCTACTTATCCCCAAAAACTCCCCTGTTACATCGATTAAAGAATTGGACCTCGCAAAGAATGTAATTGCAGTCAAACAAGGCACTACAGGACAACTATACGCTACAAAAAACGTACACTCAGCCAAGCTGCTCGTATTAGATCGCGAGTCCGCCTGTGTTCTCGAGGTTGTTCAAGGCAAAGCCAATGCTTTTATTTACGATCAAATGTCTATTCTTAAGCATTGGCAACAAAACCCAGATACCACACAAGCTATACTCACCCCAATTCAAGAAGAATGCTGGGCTATCGGTTTACAAAAAGGAAACAACGAACTCCGTGAGAAAATCAATACTTTCCTGAATGATTTCCGGAACAAAGGTGGATTCAACGCTCTAGGTGAAAAGTGGCTTACGGAACAGCAGCAACAATTCAAGAAGCTGGGGATTCCTTTTATTTTCTAACAACCAACATGCCCACTTCAAAAAAGCCTGACGTCAGATCGCTTTTTTTCGCCAATAATTCAAAGCCCTCTACCCCGGTCGTCTTTTTCAATTCAATCCTAGTCACACTCTTTCTAATAGGATGCTTTTACATCAGCATTAAAAGCAGCAACCTCCATTGGGATTGGCTTTCCATTTACGAATACAAGACACTGTTTTTTGACGGATGGAAAACAACCATCCTTATTTGCCTCTGCTCCCTTTGCACCAGCACTTTCATTGGTGTCTCTTTAGCACTTGCAAAAAATTGCACCTTTTTACCAGTCCAAATTTTCGCTAAAGCCTATATAGAATGCATCCGAGGAACACCGCTACTCGCGCAGATTTATATTTTCTTTTATATCATTGCTGAAAATGTAAACCTCAACAACCGTTACATCGCGGGCACGCTCGCACTTTCACTTTTTAGCGGAGCCTACATCGCTGAAATCATCAGGAGCGGAATTGAAAGCGTCGGAAAATCCCAGCTTGAATCTGCAAAAGCGATTGGTCTCTCACGTGTGCAAATCTATCGCTACATTGTGTTCCCTCAAGCCACACGCGCTATTCTCCCTCCGTTATCCGGTCAATTCATATCCCTCATCAAGGATTCCTCTTTACTATCGATCATCGGATTAAACGAACTCACACAAAACGCAAAAAACGTTGCAAGTTACACATTTAGCAACTTCGAAAGCTATATTATATTAGCCATCGGATATCTGGCATTAACTCTCCCCTTATCGCTCTGGACGCGATGGCTGGAAAAAAAAGTTCGTTATGAAACTTGATCTATCCTTCCTCGCAAAGCGTTTCGACTCTCAAATCGTACTCGATTCCGTTTCCCTCCAAGTCGATAACATTCACGCCTTAGTACTTCTTGGACCATCCGGTGGTGGAAAATCAACACTTCTGAGGATCATTGCGGGTCTGGAATATCCCGATCACGGCACCGTAAGTATCAATAATAAAACGATTCGTTACGAGGAAGATGCCTTACTGATACATCGCAGACAAATCGGCGTTGTCTTTCAATCGTTTAATCTGTTTCCGCATCTAAGCGCGCTACGGAACATCACACTTCCACTTGAAATCGTCCATTCCTACTCCCCTGAACTTGCGCTAGAGACCTCAATGGCGCTCCTAAAGCGATTCAAGCTCGAGAGCCACGCCCATAAACCACCAAGCGCCCTCTCAGGCGGACAACGTCAACGAATCGCAATTGCCAGAGCCTTGGCCACCCGTCCATCACTGCTGCTGTTTGACGAGCCCACATCCGCCCTCGACCCAGAAATGACGTCCGAAGTATTGGACATGATTCTGGAGCTTCGAACGGAAAAACGAGACCTCATACTGGTAACCCACGAATTAGGATTCGCAAAACACGTCGCGGACCAGATCGCAATACTAGACCAGGGTAAGATTGTTGAGTTTGGCAATCCCGAGCAGATCTTCACCTCACCTCAAAGTGTGATAACCCAGGCGTTTTTCAAAAAAACGCTCAAGTATTAATACGCGTCCCAAGGTCAATACGCGTACCCCAGTCGCTCCGCCCTAATCAAACAACCCACCGCTCCGCCTGGTATCACTGACCCCCAGCTTTCGGTAGGCCGGTGCCAGCGCAACCCGTCCTTGAGGGGTTCTTTTGAGATACCCTTGCATTATCAGATACGGCTCATTGACGTCCTCAATAGTTCCCGAGTCCTCTCCTATAGCGACAGCCAAAGAGTTGATTCCAACAGGCCCACCTTCAAATTTGTAAATAAGAGCCTCTAAGATCCGTTTATCCATCTCGTCAAACCCATCCTGGTCGATATCCAACATGGACAAAGCTTCATCTGCTACTTCTCGGGTCACTTTGTTATTGGCGCGAACTTGCGCAAAATCTCGCACCCATCTTAGTAAATTATTCGCCACCCGAGGTGTCCCCCTGGCACGTGCCGCTATTTCCAACGCTCCCGCAGCATCGATATTCACGGAAATCAATCCGGCACTACGCTGCAAAATCTTCTGCAATTCCTCCGCAGTGTAATAGTCCAGCCGGCAGTTCATACCGAACCGAGAACGCAACGGTGCCGAAATCATGCCCGAACGCGTTGTCGCTCCAACCAATGTAAACTTAGGTAAATTAAGCCGTACCGATCGAGCATTGGGGCCCTGATCAATAACGATATCCAACTTAAAATCCTCCATCGCCGGATACAAATACTCCTCTATCGCTGGCTGCAATCGGTGAATTTCATCAATAAACAATAGATCCCCTTTTTCGAGTGTCGTCAGAAGCCCCGCTAAATCTCCTGCTTTTTCAACTGTCGGACCACTGGTGTTCTTAATCTTACCCCCCATCGCATGCGCTAGAATATGCGCTAATGTTGTCTTCCCTAACCCAGGCGGCCCGCTCAACAAAATGTGATCCAACACATCACCCCGCTGCAACGCCGCCTCGACCATCAACTCCAGTCGCTGGCAGACCTTCTCTTGCCCAGCAAACTCACTAAACATCGGGGGCCGCAAAGACACATCAAAGGGTGTATCCGGCGCATTAATGTGATTTTGAACGAAATTCTCAGACACAGACTTGAGCAGTTAAGAAACCAAGCACCTCCATTCTCACACAAGGAGCCCCCGAACTTGTAGCATATATTCCATAAAACGGGCAGCACACCTCCGACCCTTATTTTTTCACTCGCCTCTATACAGTTACTCCTCTTTCTCAGCGTCCATTAAATGGGCCAAGAGCATCCGTTCATGCTCGGCTTCCTCGATACCCTCTCGAATTAATTCCTCCCCAGTATTTTCATCACCGTCCATGTAAATTTGCATCCGCCGAGGCGCCACAGCGGCCCTCTCTTCTGCATTACCGGACTCGTCCTCTCGCTCCTCTCCTGCAATCCAAACAAGCTCTTCGCCTGTTTCCGCTCGTTTGCCATGCAACTCCCGATAGGCCTCCGCCCGATCGTTCTCATTGGGTAGCTCTCGTCCTTCAATAATTGCCACTTCCCTCGCTCGCCTCTCGAGAAGCTGCAAATCTGCCACCCCCAACCCCGCAGATCCCACCACTATTTTTGATAAAACCGGCCTCCGTGTTTCCATACAAACAGATACACCAGTTTGAAAAGGATTCAACTCCTGCAGCGGATCTCAAAGTCCGAAAACAAAAGGCTCACAGAAGAAACAACCTCTTCAGTGAGCCTTTAATCAGGGTTTACCCCGATATACGATGGATCAGGTCTACATCTCCCGAGCCCAGGCTGGGCGTTGTTTTAAGTGAAACAACATTTCCCCCGCTTTCGGCACATACAAGATCCCTTCGTCTTCCCGGTCTTTGTAATCCTCAATTCGAATACTCTTCGGGTCACGATAGCCCATGTTAATCGAATGACAAACGTCCTCGGGAATACCCGTGGCCAATGTCACCTTAACACGACACCGCTCGACACCATCCTCGAACTCACCAATACCGCGAACATGCGTCGAGTGCGCAATCACACCCCAAGGATAATCTTTAAAGCGATCCCACTGTTTTAAGAAATAGTCCCGGCAGTGATAACCGATCTCCTGAATTAATCGGCCGTGAGTCAGTGAGATTTCGTGAATGTGCGGAGCGTAAATAATCAATTCCCCGCCGTCTGCAACCACCGGCTCCAATTTATACATACACTTTCCGCCCACCCAGAGTTCATCATACATCGCGGGTGCACAGGATAACACCGTATGAAATGGTTTCTCCTTATACTCGATATGAAGCTTTCTGGATAATTCGCTAGCGGAATCCCAAGCCCCTTCTGGAGTTCCGCAGAACAAACCAGCCAACTCTCCGTGATCCACCACCATGGCCAAACAGGTCTTGGGCACTGGCACCAATGCGGCAGCCCGGTCGACCACCTTTCGAACTGGCGTCCACTTGTTCCCGATAATCATCGGGTTGGTAACCACCGCACCGAGCCAATGGAAAAAGTTCAGGATCTCGGGGCCACTAACCCCTGGGAATAGATATTTATTCCCCCCAGAGAACCCAACAACCTCATGAGGAAACACCGGGCCACAAATCACAATCCTATCGTAATCTAAAACCCGCGCATTGATCTCCACCGGTACATCCATTGCAAAAAGACCACCGCTGAGCTCGAGGATTTCCTCTTTGGAAATAACCCCAATTTTCTTCAACGCGGCTGCATTATCCCATTCGTGGTTATAGAAACCAACCGAGGCATACTGTGTCTTTCGTTGCTCCAAAGTGATACTCAGACGCTCGCAGATCGCCGCCTCACTCATTGGTTGATGTGTGCCCAAAGCGATCATTATATCCAGCCCGCGCACAGCTCCCCCAATGTGCGCGTGTAGTTTCTGGAACAACAACCCAACGGGACAAGTCCTCGTCGAGTCCGGAATAATCATCAAAACCCGTTGCCCACGGAAATCATCCAAAGGACAACTCTGAACAATCAACTCAGCAACATCGTCAGGACCCAAACCTTGGCCGGCCGACGCAATACGGGAAAGGGGAGCTGGAATATTCACAATTAGTGCTTGGATAGATAATCAGCCACCCCAGCGAAATCAGCCTTCATTCCTGCTTTTCCAGCAGACCAATTTGCAGGGCAAACTTCTCCGTTTTTCTCGAAGAATTGAAGCGCATCTAGAATTCGAATGGCTTCCTCAACGTTACGTCCCAATGGCAAATCATTGACCAGCTGATGGCGAACTTGCCCTTCTTTATCGATCAGGAATAAAGCACGATAAGCAATCATCTCGCTCGAAGCCGTTAGATTTCCATCGTCGTCCATTCCGAACTCCCCATTCAGAACGTCGTACGCCGCAGAAATGGTTTTATTGGAATCGGCAAGAAGCGGGTATTTTACCCCTTGAATTCCGCCTTGGTTTTTAGGCATCTGCAGCCAAGCCCAGTGGGACTCTGCAGTATCGGTAGAAACGCCTAAAACAACTGCGTCACGTTTTTCGAACTCCGCTAGTTTTTCCTGAAAAGCATGCAATTCGGTTGGACAGACAAACGTGAAATCCTTCGGATAAAAGAACAACACAACGTATTTCTTATCACGAAATTGATCGAGACTGAAAGCGTTTACGATTTCGTGACCATTTAACACAGCAGAGGTGCTAAAAAACGGGGCAGTTTTTCCTACTAGGACAGACATATTATTTATTTTTAGAATTACCTACACTCAACAAAAGGGAGCAAATACAAACAATCAACTAATTAAGAGCCGCCAGAGAATCATCCAAAGCCGCTAGGAGCTCATTAATAGAATCAACGGTTTCATCGCCCATATTCGACAAGCGGAACGTCTTCCCCTTCAACTTCCCATATCCACCATCGATAATGAATCCATGCCTTTCCTTTAACTTAGCCAACAAGCCCGCAACATCAATTCCCCTATTATTGGCAACACAAGTTAGCGATTTGGAACGATAACCTTCCGGTGCAAAGAACTCAAACCCGTTCCGAAGCACCCAATCATGCACCATTGCATTAGTCTGTGCATGACGAGTATGGCGCGCGGCAACCCCCTCACTGAAAATATCGCCCAACTTGGACTCCAGCGCATAGATATGCGAAATCGATGGGGTCGAAGGTGTCATGTCTTCCAATTGATTTTTTTGGAACTCAATAAAATCAAAATAATATCCACGCCCCTGAACTTGGGCTGCCCTTTCCATGGCCTTCTGACTTGCGGCAAACAATGCCAATCCGGGAGGCATCGCCAGAGCCTTTTGCGAGCCAGTTAACAGGACGTCGATCCCCAACTCGTCCATCGGAATCGGCACCACAGAAAACGAAGACACACTGTCCACAATCAACCGAACTTCTGGGAACTCGGCAACTGCCGCAGCAATCTCCGCAATCGGTGACATCACCCCCGTAGAAGTCTCGTTGTGAATCACTGTGACAGCATCAAACCCACCCTTCTTCAGTTGCTCACGCACCTGTTCCCCTCGAATGGGCTGGCCCCAATCCACTTGTAATGCAACAGCCTCTTTCCCACAACGACGTGAAACATCCAACCATTTATCAGAAAAGGCTCCGCACATGCAGTTTAAAACCTTCCCACTCCCCACCAGATTCCGAATCGAGCCTTCCATCACCCCCCACGCAGACGAGGTCGACAAAAACACTGGCTGTTTAGTCTGAAAAAGCTCCTGTAACCGAGGCTGAATCCCTCCATAAAGTTTTTTAAAATCGCCACTTCGATGCCCAATCATAGGGCGGCAGAAAGCAGCGTACGTTTTTTCAGAGACCTGAATTGGACCGGGAATAAAAAGTTTCATAAGGCAATACCCTTTGCTCTCAGAAGCAACGGGCCCCCTATCAAAAGGGAAAACCCCCCACTGGTTCAACTTCTTCCTCCTCTTTAACGCACCAGAGCTTGGTTTTTTAACCAGCCCACCATTCCTCAAACGCTACAAAGCGTGCACCTCTCCGATTTTTCGACTTCCGCCCCCCTCATCCAGCAACCTCAACAGCATTGATGGAACGTATCCCCCAAACGGACGCTCCAGACAAAACTCAACGGCCGCAGCCATATTGGAGGCAAAGCCTCCAGCCACCTCCAGACACCCTTTATCCACCGGAACCCCCACGCCGCCCCTCCACTCTATTCCAACGTCCTCCAGCTCTGCCTCTAACAACGTAAATCGTACACCGCTAGCCTCCAGAACCCTTCGTTTTCCTTCAAATAAATCTCTCCCAAAATCTGGCTTCACACCGTAAACCGCCCGTCCCTCCTTCCCTCCATCCTGGCCTTCCGTACTCCCTCCCCTAGTTTCCTGCCCGATACGGCCCTCTTCCCCAAAAAATTCCCCGCAACATTCCTCAAGCAATCGCCTTCGGGGGCGCCGCTTAGTCAGCACACACACAATAGCCCCAGTCTCCCGTCCGCAAATTCGCTTAGCGGCTCCTTCCAGCCACATCAATGGAATCTTAAAGCGCTTTTCCACAAACGGCTCATCCAGCCCTCCGGACACGACTTGCCGTTCTGCACCTGCATCCTTACTTCCCTGAACCCCAGCCTTTTCAGCCACCCCATAGTGCGCAGGCAACGCCCCATCTACATCTGTCATATAAACAAATACATCGAGATGACCGAATTCAGCGTCCACTTTCTGAAATACCCTCTGAACGTCACTCTCCTTACCAAAATCCACAACTACCCCATGGACTTCCGCATGTTTTTTATGTCCAGACTGTAAAAAGCGACTGAAAGAGGACACATCATCCCCAGCAACCAAAATGCTCGTCCCTGGTACATCCAATTTTGCCGTGATAGCAGCCGCTACTTCCCCCCCGGGCACGGCCACTAGGACCGTAAGCAATGGCCCCTGAAGTCTCGGTCCCTTTAACCCCGGTGCCTTTAAAAGTGAGCAAATACCCTGTGACACCGGCGGGGGGCGCACCTTCCCATGAACGTTTGGGCTCACGTTCTCGTGAATATTTGTTGTCTCCCAATCGGCTCGATTCGATTCAATATGGTTACACATCAACCTTTGTTACGGATCAAAACGGGAAACGGTTTGCGTCACGTCGAAGAATTCCACTCTTTATCCACGCTCCATTACCCATTCTCTGCAACGTCAGCCTCCATTTGGTGTTTCACTTGTAGTCCCTATCGCCCTGTTTCCCGTGTATAAGTTCGCTTCTGTCTCCCCCGTCGTCCTTCTTGCAACCGCAAGCTTCTCTCTTCTGCCCATCATCTCACTCCTGGCAGACGAGTTGCCGCAAAACATTCAATCCTCCCTCACGCTTCTCGGCAATACAGGTACCAAGCCGACCTGCGAACCCACGAAATTCGTCGGTGAACCATTTTTCACCGTCGAAACGATCCTCCAGAACCAAACCCGCGACTACACATTCGACAGCGCCGGTGTCCCCGTGAACATCCAGGTCTTTCGAGAAGAATTACCCACACCAGTCGAACTCGTCCTCCAGCAGGAACTGAATGACACCACGGCCATCGCATCCATTTCTCGTTCATTCGAAAGTGGAGAACCCGTTTTCGAAATCGAGCTGCGTTCAAACAACACGGACCGCCTCTTGATCGTCAACCCCGACGGACGAATTATTGCCCGCGAAATCCCGCCATCAGCCCTCCCGAACCGAGTGCAAAAAGGCATCCAAAAAAACCTCGGGGCTTTACAGATCGATAAGGTATTGCAGTGCAAGGAAAACGATTCCACCTACTTCACCATCGGTTTACTCAACGGCGATTTCTCCAAGTGGGTCACGGTAGACGATTCTGGAACATTTTCGGAACAAGAAGAACGCGTTTCCATCACGGCAGTTCCAGCTCCCGTTCGCACTTCGATCCTCAATAAAGCAGGCGCCAACGAACACCTGCGAATCTTACGAAAAGTAGTGAGCAACGATGTATTCTTCGAAATATGGATCCTTCAGGCTCAGAAGGTTGAATTTTTCTGGGTCGACTCCTCTGGGACGATGTCACTCGAGCATCCATAATCGGCACAGGCCCCCCCCAATCGGCTTTAACGACTCCCCCCAAGATCACTGATCCCATGCTTTTAAGAGGAGAATCCCGCCCTGAATTTCTCAAGGAAGAAACCCTTTACGATCTTCTCCACCAAACCGCCGAGAACCACCCCGTCAAAACAGCTCTCGTCTGGGGCGATACACACATCTCCTACGAACAACTTCGCAATGATGCCATCGCCGTAGGTGGCGCTCTCGCCGCTCTGGGAGGGCGTCCCGGTGGCATTATCGGGCTACTGCTGCCGCGTGGAAAACATCTACTCGTTGCCCAAGCCGGAATCACAGCAAGCGGAGCCGCCTGGCTTCCGTTTGATGCCGAAATTCCGCTTGAGCGAGCAGCCGTTTGCCTCGCCTCCGCCAACGCAATTGGACTCGTCACAACCCGCGAATGGGCAGAGCGCACCTCGGGGCTTTCGGTTCCAATATGGTTTATCGAGGACCTTCTTGCTCCAGAAGCCCTCCGCACTCCTCCTCAAGCAGCTTCCCCCGAGTCTCCAGCCTACATTATCTACACCTCTGGATCGACCGGCACCCCGAAAGGGATCGCGATTAGTCAAAAAAGTATCTGCCACTTCTTGCGAAGTGAAAACGCCACATTAGGTATCCGCTCCGAAGACAAGGTCTACCAAGGATTCTCCGTGGCCTTTGACATGTCTTTCGAAGAGATCTGGATCTCCTACCTCGTCGGCGCCACCTTGTGGATCGCACCTCCCGACGTCATTTCCGATCCGGACGCGATTGCTCTTGCCCTTCATTCGCAAGAAATAACGATTCTACACGCCGTCCCTACTCTAGCGGCGTTAATCGAGCAGTTTCCCGCGCACCTCCGATTGATCAACATCGGAGGAGAAGCCTGTTCCGAAGCTCTTTCTCAAAGATTAACCGGACAGGGACGACGTATCTTCAATACCTACGGTCCTACCGAAACCACCGTCTCCGCAAGTTTGGCCGAACTCCACCCCAATACACCGGTCACGATTGGAACCCCGCTGCCAAACTACGGCATGGTGATTTTAAACGAAGCCCATCAGATGCTCCCGTATGAGAGTATTGGTGAAATTGCCATTTTTGGACCCGGTTTAGCGCTAGGTTACCTCAACCTTCCTGAACTCACCGCCGGGAGGTTTATCCCCAATCCCTTTTCCAACGCGCATGAAGAATCCCACCTCTACCTTACCGGAGATCTCGGCAAAATTACCGCCTCTGGAGAAGTGCACTGTCTTGGACGCATCGACAACCAAGTAAAACTCCGGGGCTTTCGAATCGAGCTCGATGAAATCGCAGCGGCTCTATGCAACGATCCAGCCGTAGCCACAGCAGCCGCAGTCGTTCGGGAGCTTTATGGCTCCGAAGAAATCGTGGCGTTTGCGGTTCTTTCGGCGAACACAGCAGATCCGCAGCAACTACGTCAGTCGCTCATGCAGGTTTTGCCGGCCTATATGGTTCCGGCGCGGGTGGAGATCGTGGAACTTCTCCCTCGGTTATCGTCGGGAAAAATCAATTTAGCAGCGCTTCGCCAAATACCCCTTCAAGAAGAAGCCCTCTCAGCTAACGAGAAGGAGACCTTATTTTCTCCCGAAACCCCCGGTGAGATTCTTTTATGGGATGCATTAAAGCAACTATTCCCAAATCGATCCTTTCAACCGACACACGATTTCTTCTGTGACCTCGGGGGGCACTCGCTACTTGCAGCTCGTTTGGTGAGTATTCTACGGCGGGACGCCAATTACACTCACGTTGGAGTTCAAACGGTTTATCGGGAACGATCGCTATCCAAAATTGCGACGGCCTTAGGGGCACAGCGCTCGACGGAACCGGACAAGGTCAAGTTACATACAAAAGCATCACTTAGAACCCGATTCCTTTGCGGAACAGCGCAGTTTCTTTGTTTACCTTGGATTATATTACTTCAGTTAATCCAATGGCTCGCGCCATTTTTAACCTACCACTACCTGACTGGAAGTAAATCTGACAGTATACCTTTTGCAGTCGCAGCCTCCATCGGAACGTATATTGGTAGCATCATAATCTCTTTCCCGATTGCGATATTACTCAAGCGTACACTTACACGTAGATTGCAACCTGGGACATATCCACTTTGGGGCAGAACCTATTTTTCTTGGTGGTTAAGCACGCAACTCTCTGGAATTAGCCCAACACATCTCATTTCCGGAAGTCCCTGGCAGGCTTTTTACCTGAGAGCCCTAGGTGCTAAAGTCGGTAAAAACACCCTATTAAACTCCGTTACCATCGCGGTTCCCGAACTCATCACCATTGAAGACAACGTTTCCATTGGCACTTTCGTGAACATTGAAAATGCCAGAGTCGAAGGTGGACTCCTACACATCGGCCAAGTGCATATCAAGAGGAACGCCAATATAGATTCTTATTCTATTCTCGAAAATGATACCACAGTCGGGGTAGGTGCCCATCTTCTAGGACAATCAGCGCTCCGCCATAGCCGATCGATTCCAGACGGACAAACTTGGACTGGGGCCCCCGCAACACAAACCACGCCTATTCAGGAAAAGTGGGAACCCGCCCCAACCCCCAATACAATTCAAAAAGCCGGTTCCCTTCTGTTCTATGCGTTCGGGGCGATCGCCGTTTCGATTCTATTTTTCGTACCCACCTTTCCGGCCTTTGTTCTGATAGACTGGATTGATATTCACACGCTGGATTTGTTCGAAAGCACACTCGAATGGTGGCAGGCTTTTCCATTTTTCCTGGGCATGTCCATTCCGGCATCCATGGTATTGGTAATCCTCACGGCACTGATAGCGGGAGGTCTTCGTCTTCTGCTTCCGAGACAAACAGCAAGCCGCTTCTCGATCTATAGCTGGACTTATAAATACAAATGGTTTCTTTCCACCATATTTGACACCAGCTTGGAAGTGTTACACGGATTATACGCCTCCGTTTATGTTGGATTCTGGCTACGCTTAATGGGTGCAGAAATCGGTAAGGGAGCCGAGGTATCCACCGCTGAAGGGATCACCCCCGCACTTCTACACTTGGGAAATGGCTCGTTTATCGCAGACGGCGCACTGTTAGGAGACGAAGAACAACATGATGGTTGGATGCTTTTAAAAGGAACCCACATCGGGAACCGTACTTTTATTGGAAACGGCGCCTATGTACCAGACGGCGCAATCTTCCCGGACGATGTTCTTCTAGGAGTACAATCGGCGGCTCCAGCCAATACGACTCTCGAACCCAATCAGACATGGATGGGTTCTCCGCCCATTTTATTACCTGCACGTGAAACAGTCGAAATACCTGATTCCAAACTTACATTTGAGCCTTCGATCTTAAGACGAATTATTCGAGGAACAATCGAGGCAATCCGGATTGTTTTGCCAATGGCATTTATCATTTCCGCCGGATACGTGATTGTTTACAAATCCATGAGTTTTGCAGAGGAAGAAGAATGGCTCGCTTGTTTTACGACCTTGATCATTTCAAGCCTTCTTTACGCAATAAGTACATTCAGCCTCGTGGTATTTCTTAAATGGATTATCATTGGTCGGTATAGCCCTAAAAAAGCGCCTATGTGGACACTCTTCGTATGGCTAAGCGAAGCCATTACGGTCGCATACGAATCATTGGCCGTCCCAAGCCTATTAGATCACCTGAGGGGAACTCCAATGCTCCCTTGGGCCTTACGCTTATTGGGAGTCAAAGTCGGAAAAGGTGTCTGGATTAACACCACAGACATCACGGAGTTCGACTGTGTCACTATCGGCGATTTCGCGGAACTAAACGCGCATAGCGGCCCCCAAACCCACCTCTTCGAAGACCGCATCATGCGTATCGGCGAAGTCATCATCGGTTCCTGCGCGACCATCGGCGCAAGATCCACCGTGCTCTACGATTCTTCTGTCGGTGATTCGTGCAGACTCGGCCCATTGACATTGGTGGCCAAAGGAGAACACCTCCCCGCAAACACAGCCTGGGAAGGAACCCCAGCCGCACTTCCCCTTCAGAATTGATCTCCGGCGTCCCTATTCACATCTGGCCAAGCCCAATACCGAATCCGTTGGTCTCCAGTGGCCCCCAGCCGCAGGCGATCCTTCTGGAGATCCCGGACACCCCACGTTCCGCGGCGGGAAGAGCCAAAACCCGTGGGATTTTAAACACCCTGCTTGAGCATTGGACCGGCACAACAGCGCTCCTGATTGAAACCCCAACAGGCCCGGCATTGGATCGGCCTGTTGGTGAAAATAGCGTCTCCATCTCGATTACCTATTGCGGGTCCACTGCATGGATCGGCCTTTGCTCCGGTGGCACCATTGGAATCGACGCCGTCTCCTGTGCCCCATTTCCAGAGCTACTCGAGGTTGCCTCTCTCTATTTGACCGAACAAGACACCGCGCAAATCCGCCATTCAAAGAATCCCGGCCGCACGTTTGCCGAAGCCTGGGCACGTTACGAAGCCACCGTGAAATGTCATCAATTGCCCATAAACGAAACTCAACAGGCCCCCGAATCAGACGTCCTGTTTCACGAATCACCTGACTGGATTCTTTGTGTGGCATTCCCCAAAAACACCAACGCGCGCCTGCTTTAGACTGAGGCTCACCCTCACTTCTAAACCTCGCGCGGCCGTTAAAACCCGACGCTCACGCTGAAGCCCAAGTGGAGCTGCGCACCCCGCTGCAAAAATTCGCGCTCTCCATAAAGACGCAACGTTCTGCGATCCGTAACCGCCAACTCGAGCGCCATCCCCAACTTCACACCATCCGCCTTCCCTCCGGCGCTACTGAGTCCCCACTCGGAACCCGGAGCACCTTGCCAACGGAAGCCGGTTCTGCGCGGATCTACATCAAAATCGTGTAACCATTCCACGTTCCCGGACAGTCGCAGCGGCCTTCCCCTGAGCTTCCATTCCTTACTGCCCTCCAGCGATGTTTTAAGCAGCACCGTCCCATTCTGAATCGCGTCAGCATCCACTCCATACGCCCCTGCCCCCTGCTCTTTTAATGTGCCCTGACGCACCCCGGCATAAGCCAGACGCACCGTGGGCATCAGGCTCCAGGTGCTCGCCGTCCCAGCTAATTGGATACCGCCCCCTGCCTGAAGCATCCACTCATTCCCATGAATCGTAGTGCGACTCTGCACCGTTCCAGTCGGGAGGTTCTGCGTCCGTTTCACCTCGTTCGATACATCCCCAAACAACGCAGAAGCATCCGCAAACACACCCCCGCCAATCGGCAAGGAAACATACCCGCCAAGATGCCAGCTGTCCGAGTGAATGCTGGAGTCCGGTCCCGACAGATGAGTGCTTCCGAAAGATGTCGCCCCCACTAAACCCAGCGTTAAACGACCAAATCGGCGTTCCACTCCGGTGACATCACCGACTTCATTCCGCGAAAGTCCAGTGAACCCACTCGTGAGATTCGCTTCCACGTTACCCGATCCGGCAAATCCATTACTCCACGCAGACCATTCGCTTCCGCCTCCCGCCGAGGCCGACAACACCTCAGAACGGCCTCTGGCAACACTCGCAGCCCCGACGTTATTTAAACGATCCGAGATCGGTTTTTGTAAATCCTCCAAACGCAACAACCCGACTTGATACAACTCCGTAAACACCACCGGATTTAACTCCGACAACACCGCGCGTACCCCTGTCTCCGTCGAAATGGCGTCCATTCGCGTCAGCAAGCTCTCAAATGCGGAGCCCGGTGCCACGACCAATCCGTCCAATCCGCGCCCGATTTCGCGGAGATTTCCGTAAGCTCCGAGGCTTTCGTAAGAGATACGTTGTATTTCCAAAATAATGGACAAAACAGGTCCTCCTACGTCGCCATAAATCAGTTTGGAACGAATTCCGGCAGACGGAGCGATCCCGAGGAAGTGTCCTTCAATCCCAGCCGCGGAGGTTAAAATCGTGAATCGATGGGAGCCCAAATCGGAATGCGACATGGGTTTTAAGACAACCAACCCTCCATTCAGCGCGACCTTCCCTAACATTCCCGCACCTGCACTGACGACAATACGATCGCTAGTGCCTCCGTTGGCGAAGGAGTATTCAACCTCGTAATTCGTATTGGTAAGCGTCAGGTCGCCCTGAAAATGGAGGGTGTCGATCGAGTTACCGGGGGCGATTTTCGAGCCAATTAAGCCGACTTTTCCAAACACCACCCCCCGGCCCTTGATTGTCTGAGCCGCGCCCAAATTCAACCCACCGGCCAGTCCCGATACATCAAGACGACTCGTACTCGGATCCGCACCCGCATTTCCCACAACCAACGTCCCGACTTTCGAAAGTGTATCGGAACGGGTCACCTTCAGTGTGCCCTGCTGCACCACCGCCCGTCCTAAAAACGCGCCAACTCCAGTAATACCCAAAATCCCACTACCGCTCTTCGCAAAATCACCTGTACCGCTCAATGTTCCCCGAAGCTCCGCATCTCCGCCCTCCGCAACCCCAACCACCGAGGCACTGGCAAACGCCGTCGTTTGGGTAAGCACCTGAGTTCCCGATAGGGTCAATGTTCCCCCATCCATGGTGAGGTATTTGCCAATAGACTCAGAACGGGCAACCTCCAGGACCCCCTCTTTGACTCGCGTTCCGAGCTCTTGTTCGTTGGTTCCCGTCAACAGGAGCGTACCGCCTCCTGTCTTAATCAACTCACCCAACCCACTCACCGTATTTGCAACGGTCATCTGGATATCACTTCCGACGTTCACATCCAGTTGCCCCGGCGCATCGATGCGCACCCCAGCCGTTCCCAGCGCCTGACTGTTCGTAATTTGTAAAGTACCCGCCTGTACCTCTGTTCCACCGTAATAAGTATTGGCCGCCTCCAGTACCAATTTCCCAGGTGAACGCTTCCGTAACACCCCATCCCCGGAAACATTGCCTTTCAGGGTCAATGAATTGCCGGCCAAAATCGAAAAGTCAGCCGACGTTTCCATCGTAACCAAGTTCCTGACCACCTGCGGGCGTTTCTGTTTCACCTGTAAAGTGCCTGCGTTGATATCCAGGATCTGTCCCTCCAACAGCAGCTCGTCCGAAAAGTCGAGGGTCTCACCAGGCGCAATCCGCAAGGACCCGGTCCCGAAAGCTGGAGTCGAGCCGCCATTCCAAAAAACGCGGTATGGAGCGTCTAAACTCACCACCGTTCCCGCTCCCGTGATTGTATTCGGGAGAACCAGATCCGCCGTCAGATGGAACGCGAGAACCGCCCCCTGCCCGACAGTGATCGCGCCTGTTCCAGGCAATCCGCCGTCACCGATCTCGAGCCGTCCGGCATTCAGGAGAGTCGTGCCCGTATAAGTATTCCGGGCACTTAAAAGGAGCGTCCCATCACCGAGTTTGCGTATCCCGCCGAGGCCACCAAGAGCGCCTGCCAGAGTTAACTTCGAGCCCTTATCCACGGTGATCGTTGCGGTTTGCTCCAGCGTCAACGGGACCTCTACGAAATGGCTTCCACCGGAAGCCTGAATTTGCGGCGAAGCACTCAACGAAATCGTTCCGCCACCTCCAATCGGTGCATTCAATTGCACCCCGCCATTACCTAAAAGCTGCAGTCGGCTCAACTCAACCAACTGTGCAGGCATCTGCACACTGATCGGGTTCACCGCCGTAAACGTGGCGCTATCCACACCCCGGCTCAACACGCCATCAAACCCGGGCCGACCGCCTGCGCTTGCCCACTGAGCGACATCCTCCCATTGCCCCGAAGAAGCGCCAGCCCAGACACCCTGGCCCGTATACACCTGCGCCAACACCTTTAACGTTCCGGCCGCGAGCGCCACGTCCGACAGACCGGTTCCTGCCTGCCCGATGGAAGTCATTCCAAAACTCAATGTCCCACTGATAACACCCGAAACATTAGCGGCAAAATTATACCCCACTCCAAACGATGCACTGCCCGCTGGAGCCAACGTTTGCGAAGTGCCAGCGAGTAAAAAACCAGACGATCCCGAGTTTACCGAAAGCTTCAGCGAATCCGAAAACCCGTCATTCCCTACAGTGTTCGCAACCTGAACTGTGCCCAGCGATGCCACCGTCCCAGCATGTACTCTCCCCAGATCCAGTGTCCCTTGACTCAGCGTCCCCTGGGCCAAACGGTAAACTGTTCCACTCACCGAAACCTCGTCCCCGAGCCGATCCGGCGTCACGTCAACCAGCCCCGTTCCGACTTGGCCCCGCGACGTGTATTCGACCGACGCCGTCCCGCTTACCACTCCAGCGGCGGCAGTGCTCCCTGTGACATTCACGAGAAAATCCGTGCTATTTTGGCTCCCGGCAACAATCCGCCCAGTCCCGCTACTCACAGCCAGCCCCGTACTCGTCGTAGTTAAAGTCGCACCGAGATCATCCGAAAAACCGTCACCGCTTGCATCATTTCGCACGGTGATCGACTTCGCGGAAAAGGCCCCATTTTCACGAATCGCACCGAGGTTTAATGTACCGCTGCTCACCGCGCCGATCGCCTTTCGGTAAATCGATCCGGTTAACGAAACGGTCTCACCGCCCACTGACTCCGCCGCAATGCCGCTCGTGCCGTTCCCATCGGTTTCATAAAGGACACGCGCAGTTCCCCGTTTTAACCCTGCGGTCCCGCTAGAACTCAGCCCGACCGATAGGGCAGTTGAGTTGGTTCCCGTAGCCGCCAGCAGTTGAACACTGCCGCCCGCAACCGCTCCGCCGGTCAACGTGCCAAAACTGACGTTCAACTTTTCACTGAAACCATCAGCCGCCGATGTATTCGTCACGGATAAGGTTTGGGAAGTGAAAGACTCACCTTCGCGGATATTGCCCATTGAGAGGCTTGAAGAAGAAAGTAATCCGCTCGCCTCCCGGAAAACCGAACCGGTCACAGTCACGGTTAAGGTTTCGTTAGCCAACGCTACATCCGCCAGCCCTGTCCCCGTTTGGCCAACCGAAGTCAGGCCGAAAACCACGCTTCCACTGGTCGTTCCGACCGCTGTCGGCGACGCACGCAGCCCTACCGAAAACGTTCCACTCTGAGTCGCCGCCAGCGTCTGACTCCCACCCAACGCAACAAACCCGTTCGTATCTCCCGCTTGACTCACCCTTAATAAATCCGAGAACCCGTCGTTGGACGCCACATTCGAAACCTGCACCGTTCCACTTCCAAAGGCACTGCCGGCGCGAATATTCCCCAACGTCAGCGTACTGGATCCCAGAACCCCTTGCGCCAGGCGGTACACCGTTCCGCTAACTGCCACAGTTCCCGTCGATACCACGGGAGCGACGTCACTCAGCCCCGTACCAACTTGTCCATTGGACGTATAAACCACCCTGGCGCTTCCGCTCACGACTCCAACGGATGCAGTGCTACCCGTGTAATTCACCAATACATCGCTGCTATTCACACTGCCTGCGCTGATTCGAGCCGCACTTCCACTTACCGTAATCCCAGAGCTTACCGTACCCGCCGTCACCCCTAGATCGTCCGAGAAACCATCCGTACTCGCTGTGTTTCCAACCGTGAGCGCTTTAGCCGTAAACGTCCCGTTCTGACGAATCGCTCCCAAGTCGAGAGTCCCGCTGCTCAGCCCCCCAACCGCCTTGCGATATACCGACCCACTGACCGTCACCGTCCCGCTTGTCAGGGAGGCAGCAGCCAAACCACTCGTACCGGAACCGTCCGTTTGGAAGAGTACATTTACCGAACCGGTCTTGAGACCTGCCGTCCCATTGTGAGTCAATCCCATCTGAAGCGCCGTCAGATTACTCGTTCCCGCCGCCAGCAATTGGACGGTTCCCGAGGCCACAGCACCTCCGGTAAGTGTCCCGAGCGATACGTTCAGTTTCTCACTAAACCCATCCGTCGCGGCGCCGTTGGAAACCCCCAATGTTCCGGCCATAAAGCTATCCGACTCGCGGATTCCGGCAAGCGTCACCTGATTCGATGCGAGCACCGCGCTTCCGGCCCGATAAACCGTTCCGGTCACATTCAGCGTCTGATTTGCGAGAGACACATCGCTGAGACCCGTTCCTGTTTGCCCCACAGAGGTCATTCCAAAACTAAGCGTATTGCTAATAATCCCTGCTGAACTTGCCGACACCGCAAACCCAATCGTATAGGAACCCGTGCCCGAAGCCGCCAGTGTTTGGGTTCCACCCGAAATGGTGAAGGCACTCACAACCCCAGTCGTGCCGACCCGGAGCTGATCGGAATATCCATCGTTTGCAGCGGTATTGCTGACCACAACCGAGGAGCTCCCAAACGTACCACCAACCCGCACATTCCCGAGAGAAATGGTACCCGTACTCAGACTGCCCTGCGCCAGACGATAAATTTTTCCACTCACCGCCACCGTTTCACTTGCCACAACCGGCGCCACATCACTCAGACCCGTTCCTGACTGCCCTTTGGATGTGTAAGCCAAAGTCGCGGTCCCGCCCACCAGACCCGCACTGGTTGTGCTGCCCGTGTAATTAACCGACATCGCCGTATTGTTCTGGCTCCCGGCGCTGATGAGTCCAGCACTGCCACTTGCCACCATACCCGTCCCAGTTACGGAAATTGCGGCTGCCAAATCATCCGAGTAACCGTCCGTGCTGCTGGTATTGGCGACAGTCACTGTTTTCGCGGAAAAAGTTCCACCCTCGCGGATCGGAGAAAGCACAAGTGTACCGCTACTCACACTTCCCACGGCCTTGCGATACACAGCCCCGCTCACACTCACCGTACCACTTCCAGCAGATTCCGAGGCAAGGCCACTCGTACCGTTCCCGTCCGTTTCATATCGGACAAGAGCCGAGCCTGTTTTGAGCCCGGCGCTTCCATTGTTCGTTAACCCAAACTGAAGGCTCGTTGCGTTGGAACTACCGGCAGCCAGCAACTGAACACTGCCACTACCGAGCGCGCTGCCCGTTAAAGTTCCAAAGGCGGCGTTCAGTTTCTCACTGAACCCATCCGTCGCCGTCGCATTCGTTAAAGTCACAGGAAGCGACACGAACACATCGGATTCACGAACACTCGCCAACGTCACGGTGCCAGAAGAAAGCACCCCGCTCCCCATCCGATAAACGTTGCCAGTCACCACCACGTTTAAACTTTGAACTCCTAGCAAAACATCACTCAAGCCCGTCCCAGTCTGGCCCAACGAAACCAATCCAAACGATACCGTACCGCCAGTCGTTCCAATCGCCGTCGGCGACGCCGATAAGCCAATCGAAAACGTCCCGCTCTGCGCCGCATTCAGCGTCTGGCTTCCACCAATAATCGTGAACCCGCCCACATTTCCGCTCTCAAAAACCCGGAGTCGATCGGAGAACGTGTCGTTAGCGGCAGTATTTGTAACAGAAATGGTGCCGGAACTAAACGAACTACCAATCCGGATATTCCCAAAGGTCACCGTGCCGGAACTGAGTCCTCCCTGAGCCAATCGATAAATGGAACCACTCACAGCCACCGTATCACTCGCAGTGACAGGAGCCACATCACTTAACCCCGTTCCGGTCTGGCCCCGTGAAGTGTACGAGACTCCCACCGTACCGCTGATGGCTCCCGCGGAAGCGGAACTTCCCGAGTAATTCACCTGAAGCGAAGAGCTATTCGAGCTTCCGGTGCTGATGGCACTGCTCGTGCCGCTCGCAACAATGCCGCTGCTCACCGTCGAAATCGCAGCAACCAAATCATCTGAGAATCCATCACTACTCGCCGTATTCTGAACCGTAAGAGCGGACGTCGTAAACGTGCCGCCCTCGCGTATCGCACCGAGACTCAAAGTCCCACTAGCAAGAGCACCCACCGCTTTTCGATACACCGTTCCTGTTAAATTCACCGTGCCGCTTGCAATCGACGATGCTGTCAACCCGCTTGTACCAGTGCCATCGGTTTGAAAATCGACCACCACACTGCCCGTTTTCACCCCAACCGAGCCGGTTAACCCCAAAGGCACCGATACTCCCAACGTCCCGCTTTGGAGCGAACCAGCCGCCAACAAACTCACCGAGCCCGTCCCATTTCCACTCGAGATAGAAGCGTTCAATTTCTCGCTAAACGAATCACCACTTGTGGCCGTATTACGAACATCGAGGGAAAGCGGAGTAAACACGTCGCCCACGCGGACGGCAGCCAGCGTTAACGTGGCTCCGTTTGCGAGAGCCGAACCACTTCGCTCCAGTGAACCAATCGCAGAACGATAAACGCCACCTGTGACATAGATCGTGGCAGTTCCGACATTCGTGAGCGCTCCGTTTAAGCTCGAATCATCCGCAAAGGTATACGTGAAACTCCGGCTCAACGAACCCGCCAAACTCCCAGTGGAAAGAGTCGCCGTAATCGAGCCGCTATTCGCCGCAGCAATCCCGCTCAGACTGGAAAGTGTGATTCCACCGGCGCTCGCAGCACTGCCCATTAACGCCACCCGGTAACCCGCCGCATTCGAAACCGTGAGGCTATTCGATCCTGCGACCGACGCCGAATATCCCTCGCGCATATTTCCCAGCACCAACGTTCCGCCGGTAAACGTCGTACTCGCGTGATCGTACACATTCACCGAAACCGTGGTATCCACGTAGGAGTTTGAAGTCCCGACACCCGTCGCCCGAACCGTACCAGACTGTGCCGCCCCCACCGCCGTTCCACTGAACCTCAATCCAGTGATCCCACTACTCGTTGCGAGCGGAGCGATTCCCGAAGCGCTACCGCTACCCGTCAGACTGCCCGTGGAAGTCAGAGCAACGGACAAGGAATCCGCCAAAGCGGGTGCATTGTTCACAACCGTGACACTGACTGCCGTTGAGCCGCCGGTGATAATGGATGTATCAGCGGCAGTCGCCGTGAGAGTACCGACAGTGGCTTTTCGTTGAAGATCCAGAGCGGTACCGCGTGTGTTGAGGTAGTAGTAGGTGCTATTGGGTAATGCGCCAGTCGTATACGAACCGCTCAACACTCCCCCTGCGTTGAGAATCGTGTAACGCCCGACGTTCGCAAAATCCACCGTGCCACCGACGTTTACGGTTCCACCCAACGTCGCGCTCCCCGTAACACTGACGAGGTAGCTGGCCCCCAGGTTAAGACTACCCCCAGTCTGCGTGATCCCGCCAATGGACATCGATTGCGAGCCGAGATCCAGCGCACCGCCAGCCAGCGTGATCCCGCCAAGCCCCGCAAACGCTCCGGCGCCGCCTGCAACCAAGGAGCCTGCGTTCACAAGTGTCGTCCCTGTGTAAAGATTGGTCCCAGATAAGGTCATGGTTCCGGAGCCGTTCTTGGTGATACCACCAGCTCCTGCAATCACACCCGCATACGTCGTGCTCGTGCCATCTCCCCCCAGCGTCAATGTCGCCGATCCCAGCGTCACATTTCCCCCAGCAGTGCCACCACCCGCCAGCGAACCAACCGTGTTATTAAATCCGGTGATATCTAGCATCACACCGGCAACGTTACTCAACGTCACCGCTGAGTTGTTTCCAAACGCGGATGTGACGATTCCCGCTTTGAGCGAACCCGCCGTAATAGTCGTCGCTCCGGTGTAAGTATTGGCTCCGCTAAAGATCTGCGTTCCGATTCCCGTTTTGCTCACCCCGCCAGAGCCCGTGATGGCGCCGGAGAACGTCGTACTCGTGCCATTTCCCCCCAACGTCAGTGTCGCAGATCCCAGCGTTACGTTCCCTCCCGTACTTCCCCCACCAGCCAGCGAACCGATCGTGTTATTAAAACCGGTGATATCCAAATTCGCTCCGGACACGTTACTCAAAGTCACCGCTGAGTTGTTTCCAAACGCGGATGTGACCACTCCGGCTTTGAGCGAACCCGCCGTAATAGTCGTGGCACCGGTGTAAGTATTCGCTCCGCTAAACGTCTGGATGCCCCCACCAACTTTGCTCACTCCACCCGAGCCTGCGATGATTCCGGCGAATGTGGTGCTCGTTCCATCTCCGCCGAGTGTCAACGTAGCCGAACCGAGCGTCACATTACCTCCCGTAGTACCGCCGCCAGCAAGCGAACCAATCGTGTTATCGAACCCGGTGATATCAAGGATCACACCGGCGACGTTACTCAACGTCACCGCTGAGTTGTTTCCAAATGCCGCCGTCGCGACACCAGCTTTGAGCGAACCCGCTGTGACACTCGTGGCTCCGGTATAAGTGTTGGCGCCGCTAAAGATCTGGGTGCCCGCTCCCGTTTTGCTTACCCCGCCTGAGCCAGCAAGGACACCGGCGAACGTCGTGCTTGTTCCATCTCCACCCAACGTCAGTGTTGCGGATCCCAGCGTCACATTTCCCCCAGCAGTACCACCACCCGCCAGCGAACCGATCGTGTTATTGAACCCGGTGATATCCAAAACGGCTCCGGCAACGTTACTCAACGTCACCGCCGAATTGTTCCCAACTGCCGTCGTCGCGACACCCGCTTTGAGGGTGCCTGCCGAAATGGTCGTTGCTCCGGTGTAGGTGTTCGCCCGACTAAACGTCTGGATTCCAGCACCAGCTTTGCTCACCGCGCCCGAGCCAGCAATGACCCCAGAAAATGTCGTGCTCGTTCCATCTCCACCCAGCGTCAGCGTCGCCGAACCCAGCGTCACATTCCCTCCCGCAGCACCGCCGCCAGCCAAAGAACCAATCGTGTTATCGAACCCGGTGATATCCAAAACGGCTCCGGAAACGTTGCTCAACGTCACCGCTGAGTTGCTCCCAAATGCCGCTGTCGCGACTCCAGCTTTGAGTGTTCCGGCCGTGATAGAAGTCGCTCCGGTGTATGTGTTCGCCCCGCTAAACGTCTGAGTGCCCACCCCACTTTTGCTAACCCCACCTGCCCCTGCGATGATTCCGGCAAACGTCGTACTCGTTCCGTCTCCACCCAACGTCAGCGTCGCCGAACCCAGCGTCACATTCCCTCCGGTGCTACCGCCACCGGCCAGCGAACCGATCGTGTTATTAAACCCGGTGATATCCAAAACCGCTCCGGCAACGTTACTCAAAGTCACCGCCGAATTACTTCCAAACGCTGAAGTCGCAACACCTGCGGCAAGGGTTCCAGCCGTCACAGTAGTCGCCCCCGTGTAAGTATTAGCCTTCGCCAAAGTCAGGGTTCCTGTCCCGGCTTTTGTAATGGCCCCACCGGCTCCTGAGATTCCACCGCTAAACGTTGTACTCGTTCCATCGCTCCCGACCGTCAATGTCGCCGCTCCCAAAATAACGTTCCCGCCCGTAGCGCCGCCGCCAGACAACGAGCCGATGGTATTACTAAACCCGCTAATATCCAAAACTGCACCAGCCACATTACTCAACGTCACCGCTGAGTTGCTGCCAAATGCGGTGCTCGCAACACCGGCTTTCAGGGAGCCAGCTGTCACTGTGGTGGGGCCGGTGTAGGTATTGGCGCGACTCAATGTCTGAACGCCAGCGCCACTTTTTGTCACCCCGCCGGATCCCGAGAGAACGCCGCTGAACGTTGTACTCGTACCATCTCCACCGAAGGTCAGCGTACCGGCGCCGAGACTGACGTTGCCCCCAGTTGCGCCGCCGCCAGCCAAAGAACCAATCGTGTTGTTAAAGCCAGCGAGATCCAAAAGCACACCGGCATTATTACTCAACGTGACTGCCGATAGATTTCCAAAAGCATTCCCAGCAACACCTGCTTTGAGGGTTCCACCTATCACCAGCGTAGGCCCAGTATAAAGATTACTTCCCGATAACGTCAAAGTACCGGCCCCAAATTTACTTAATCCAGCAGTGTTAGAGGAAGCTAAGGAACCAGCGAATACGACATCTCTCGAATTGGTATCAATCGCAATCGAAGACGTACTTAAAATAATACGATCACCGTAATCTACCGCGTTGCAAGGCCCGTACTGCAATGTACCACCACGAAAAGCAATACCGCCTCCGCCCGCCAAAGCATTCGTGCTCCCTAAACTCAAAGTACCACTACCGATAATCGTCAGGCCGCTATAACTATTACTGCCAGACAACGTCAAAATCCCCACACCCGTTTTGGTAAGCGCCCCGGTGCCCCCGATATCCATCGCGTCCGTTTGGGACCCGATGAGATTCAAAACGAAGGCTGCGTTGTTCGTAATACCCGACGTTGTGGTAATCGAACCGTCTGCTGTGCCATCCCCAATTTGCAGAGTGCCTCCGGAGATCAGCGTAGCGCCAGTATAGGAAGCAGTACCGGTCAACGTCAGGGTGCCAGTGCCAGATTTAGTAAAACCACCCGCTCCCAAAATACTTCCCGCATACACGGTGTTCGTTCCGTCACCACCCGCAGTCAGCGTCGCAGTTCCCAGAATGACATTCCCCCCTAACGAACCTCCCCCAGCGAGCGAACCGATGGAATTATCGTATCCGTTCAAATCCACATTAACACCAGCCACGTTTGAAAGAACTAGCGAAGTATTGCTCCCAAAAGCACTGGTTCCGCCGCCGGCACGAAGAGTACCGACGATAATAGTCGTCGCTCCGGAATAAGCGTTGGCACCACTAACCGTGAGAATCCCAGCGCCCAACTTTGTTAAGCCTCCGGTGTTGGAAGCTACTAACGGACTCGCAAATGTAACACTCTGGCTATTGGTATCCACTATCATAGCCGAGCTGCTATTTGCGATCCGGCTCGAATAATCCACCGTATTACTGGCGCTAAACTGAAGTGTCCCGCCAATAAAAGTAAGGCTCCCACCACCAGCCAAAGCATTAACTCCACCGACATTCAACACACCACTGCCCATGAAAGTAATACCGGTATAACTATTACTTCCCGATAAGACGAGAGTACCACTCCCTGTCTTTGTGAGTCGCCCAGTCCCGCTAATAGGCAGGGCATCTGTTTGTGTCCCGAGTAGGTTAAAGATCAGCGATCCACTATTCACAATCCCGCTCGAGGCCGCAATCGAGCCGTCCGTGGTGCCATTTCCAATTTGAAGTGTTCCGGAGTTGATGGTGGTGATGCCAGTATACGTCTGCGCTCCGGTTAATGTCAGCGTGCCGGCACCCGTTTTAATCACTGCACCCGCACCGGTGATCACCCCGCCAAACGCAGTGTTCGTGGCGTCACCACCGACCGTCAAAGTGCCTACTCCCAACGCCACACTCCCCCCTGTGGTTCCGCCTCCGGACAAGGAACCAATCGTGGTATCAAATCCGTTCAGATCCAACAGGACACCCGCCACATTGGTTAACGACACCGCCGAGTTGGAGCCAAACGCGCTCGTCGCAACTCCTGCTTTCAAGGACCCCGCCGTGATACTCGTCGCTCCGGTGTACGTATTCGTGCCACTCAAAGTCTGCGCCCCAGCGCCACTTTTGGAAATTCCACCGGCCCCGCCAATCAGTCCCGAAAACGTGGTACTCGTTCCATCCCCACCCAACGTCAAGGTCGCCGAACCCAATGTGACACTCCCTCCAGTGGTTCCCCCACCAGCCAACGAGCCAATGGTGTTATTAAACCCAGTGATATCCAAAATTACTCCGACCGCATTCGCAAGTGTCACCGCTGAAGTACCCCCAAAAGCAGTCCCGACCACCCCTGCTTTTAACGTCCCTGCGCTAATCGTCGTCGCTCCGGTGTAAGTATTCGCTTTCGCCAAAGTGAGGGTCCCCGTTCCTGTTTTGGTAATCCCTCCGCCGGTCCCCGAAATGCCACCCGAATAAGTCGTACTCGTTCCGTCCGCTCCGATCGTCAATGTCGCCGCCCCTAAAACCACCGTTCCTCCGGTGGCACCGCCTCCAGCCAATGAACCGATCGTGTTATTAAAACCCGAAATATCCAGAAAAACACCCGCCGTATTCGCCAACGTAACGGCCGAGTTATTTCCGAAGGCATTGGTAATAATGCCGGCTTTTAACGAACCCGCCGAAATAGTCGTAGCCCCAGTATACATATTTGCGCCGCTAAATGTTTGGGTTCCGGCTCCACTTTTGGACACGCCTCCCGCACCATTTATGACCCCCGAAAATGCCGTGCTCGTCCCGTTACTCCCCATGGACAGCGTGGCCGAACCCAGAGTCACGGATCCCCCGGTGGTCCCGCCTCCGGCCAGAGAACCGATGGTGGTGTTAAACCCGGTAATATCCAAAGTGACATTCGCAACGTTACTCAGCGTCACAGCCGAATTGCTTCCAAACGCACTGGTGGCAACTCCGGCAATGAGTGTGCCCGCCGAGACACTCGTGGCTCCGGTGTAGGTGTTGGCTTTCGAGAAGGTCAACGTCCCCGCACCCGTTTTTGTGATTCCACCGCCCGCACCCGAAATGCCACCCGCAAATGTGGTACTCGATCCATCACCTCCAATCGTCAGCGTTGCCGCGCCCAAAACTACGTTCCCGCCAGTCGAACCACCTCCGGACAATGAACCGATCGTGTTACTGAATCCGGTGATATCGAGTGAAACCCCGGCGACGTTACTCAGCGAAATCGCCGAGTTGTTTCCAAACGCGCTCGTGGCCACCCCCGCTTTGATTCCCCCCGCCGTAACCGTGGTCGTCCCCGTATACGTATTGGCTCCACTGAGGGTCTGTGTCCCGGCACCGCTCTTCGAGAGGGCACCCGTCCCGCTGATGATCCCGGAAAAAGTCGTACTCGTCCCATCCGCCCCTAGCGACAGAGTCGACGATCCCAAAAACACATTTCCTCCAGTAGCACCGCCCCCAGCCAACGAACCAATGGTGGTATTAAAACTCGATATATCCAGCAAGACACCCGCTGTATTCGACAATGTAACAGCCGAACTGGCCCCGAATGCGCTGGTTACAATCCCCGCCTTTAAGGTTCCGCCAATCACATTGGTAGCACCTGTATAAAGATTCGCAGCGGCCAAGGTTAAGGTACCAGCTCCTACCTTCGATAACCCTCCGGTATTAGATGAGGGTAAAACACCGTTAAAAGTCACATCCTGCCCATTCGTATCCAGAGCAATTCGAGAAGCACTACTGATTATCCGAGTAGCGTAATCGGCAGTATTAGCCGCACTAAACTGAAGAGTTCCCCCGCTAAACACAATATTACCACCACCCCCCAACGCATTAGCCACACCTAAATTCAAGGTTCCCACACTCAAAATGGTATTACCGGTGTAAGTATTATTTCCGGTCAACGTCAGCACCCCTGCTCCCTTTTTAAGAAGTGTTCCAGTCCCGCCAATCACTAAAGAATCCGTTTGATTACCGACTAAATTAAACACCAGCGAAGCATTATTCACGATCCCACTCGAGGTTAATACAGAACCATCGGTTGTTCCATTTCCCAACTGTAACGATCCCGCACTAATCGTCGTCGCTCCGGTATACGTGTTGGCTCCGGTCAGCGTCTGCGTTCCTGCGCCCAACTTCACCACACCTCCCGCTCCCGACAATAAACCCGAAAACGTGGTGGTCGTCCCATTCCCACCCATCGTTAGAATAGCAGTCCCCAGGGCGACACTTCCCCCAGTTGTCCCGCCGCCTGCCAATGAACCAATCGTGTTATCAAAACCGTTAAGGTCCAATAAAACGGCGCTGTTATTTCCCAAGTTAACGGCTGAACTATTTCCAAACGCCGAGGTCGCCACCCCTGCAAGCAACGTGCCGCCATTGATTGTAGTAGTCCCTGTATAGGTATTCACTCCGCCAAGCGTTAGAATCCCGGCTCCCCATTTTGTTAAGCCACCTGTATTGGTTGATCCTAGAATACCGCTATACGACACATCCTGCCCATTCGTATCCACGTGAATAGCAGATGCACTATTCACAATTTGAGCAGCATAGTCCGCAATATTACTCGCCGTATATTGCAGAGTGCCCCCTGAAAACGTAATATTCCCGCCCCCATTTAACGCATTAGCGCTGCCTAGCGATAACGTACCCGCATTGATTTTTGTCAGCCCCGTATATGTGTTATTTCCTGATAACGTCAACGTACCCGCTCCTACCTTACTCAATAATCCCGCCCCAGTCATATCCATACCGAAGGACTGTGCACCGATCACATTTACGATTAACGAGGCATTATTCACTACACCCGCACTCGTCGCTATCGATCCATCCGTCACACCGTCCCCAATCTGAAGGAACCCTGCGCTTATAGTCGTATTCCCCGTAAACGTCGAAATTCCCGTTAACCGCAACGTTCCCGCCCCGACTTTGGTTACTCCACCCGCTCCCGAAATAATCCCGGCATAGCTCGTAGTGGTTCCGTCGCCTCCAACGGTTAAATTTCCAGCCCCCATCGACACATTCCCGCCAGTCAGCCCTCCCCCTGCGAGAGAGCCAATGGTATTATCAAAGCCGTTCAAATTCAGCGTCGCTCCAGCCACATTGCTCAAACTAATGGCGCTATTGACCCCGAAAGCGGTCGTCGTCACTCCCGCCGTCAGTGAGCCGGCTGTCACGGACGTTAATCCCGTGTAGGTATTCGCTCCCGATAATGTCAGGACCCCGGCCCCATTTTTCAGAACCCCTCCCGCTCCGGAGATAATCCCAGCATACGTGGTACTGGTCCCGTCCGCTCCCACACTCAGAGTCCCGGCACCAAGCGTAACATTTCCCCCAGCCCCGCCCCCTCCTGAAAGCGAACCGATTTGGTTACTAAACCCGGCCAGATCCAGAACCGCCCCAGCCGTATTACCCAGGGTTACCGCTGAGTTTGCACCAAATGCACTACTTGGCACTCCAGCCCGCAGTGTGCCGTCAGTAATCGTTGTTGCCCCCGTGTAAGTATTCACCCCCGAAGCCGTCACCACAAACGCACCACTTTTTGTCAACGCCAGCGCACCACCACCACTGCCGTCACCAATGACTCCTGAAATCGTCACGTTACCCGAACCCGTTCCATCCACTGTCAACGTGTGCGTCGCCCCGCCACTTGCGCTTCCCGAAATCTTCGACGCCACTGTTAGCGCCCGGCTGCTGTAATTGGACCAACTCTGATTCGCCGCCAGAATCACGTTCACGACCGAGGCCCCAATAGTGAGCGAACCATCCAGGGTACTATTCATCGTGAGGCCGCTGCTCCCGAGCGTGAGTGATGGGGAACTCGTCCCCTGCAAAGTCACAACCCCATTATCAAAAACGAGACCTTGCGCGCTTTGGGCTCCGGAAATCGTAATAAGATTAGCGCCCGTTGCATTGCTGCCTGCCGAAAACGACAACACATCACTCAAGGAAGTATTGCTCTGGAATACCCCACCGGCACCACCTGTTGCATCCGTGTTCCAAAAATTTACCACACCCCAAGTTCCCCCTGTAACTAAATCCGCCGAACCGGTGGCTACACCGTTAGTATCCCAATAAAGGGGCGTCGCCATTATCAATTCGAAACAGCATAACCACGTCGTAATCCCGAGAAGCCAAGTCCTAAGGACTGAGCGCTTCTTACTGAAATTACCACTACGAGGCTTCATGACAAAAACGGCGTATCAACAACAAACAAGCCGCCGTTATGTTATCAGAGCTTAAAGTGTACCTACTGAAACAATAAACCCGCCACCTTTAGCATCCCGAGATCAAACTAATTAGGACACGCAGATACTATCCTAGACAAAACACCCCGTATGGCAAAACACCTCTCCCCCATGGTTTAGCTGTAATTACACGAGCATTTAAAGACCACTCACACCCACCTCCAAACAAGCTACTTACAACACAACAACCATCCCCGACTCAAGGTACAGCCTGCGTCCCAGCGTAAAAATACGCCAACCGCCATTCCCCGCCCACCTGACGCCATCCCAAACGCGACCCGTTAAACTCCGGACGACTCGCCGCTTTTGGAGACACCATCATGTTCCCCGACTTCACGACCCGTTCTCCGGCGAGTTTCTGCAACTCGCCCCACAACTTGTGCCGCTCCCAAAAGTCAAACGGCGTTTCCTGCATCGGCGATTCATCTTCCCTCCACGAAAAATCAGGGGTCAAAAACTTCGCAAGCGCCACTCGATCGTGGGTCAGGACGCCTTCTAGAAAGCGAATTTTCACAATCTCCAACGGTTCCTCTTCCTTTACCACCGATTCTTTTGCGGTGGTTTTTTCTCCGAGCTTTTTGGAAGTGGCACATCCAACAACCCCCACACACAGCGTCACCGCCAGCATACTGGCAACCACTTTGGCGCCTGAATGTTCTTTCGATAAGTTGAGCATATACAGTTTTCTAACCGCGAGTCTGGCCTGTGCCACGCAGTTGGTACTTGTAGGTGGTTAACTCCTCCAGACCCATCGGCCCTCTGGCATGGAGTTTGTCCGTAGAAATCCCAATCTCGGCTCCAAACCCAAACTCACCTCCATCCGTAAAGCGCGTCGAAGCATTCCAATATACTGTGGCGGAATCGATCTCATTCAGGAACCGCTCCGCTGCCCGCTCGTCCTCCGTGATGATCCCGTCACTGTGATGGGAGCCATGCTCTTCGATATGAGTAATCGCCTCATCCAAGGAGCCAACAACCTTCACCGCCAGGATCAGCTCGAGGAATTCCGTCCGGAAATCGCTTTCCTGTGCCGCAACCGCTTTCAAGCTAACTTCAGCAACAGCATGCGCCGCACTCAAAGCCTCCGCGTCACACCGTAATTCGACGCCCTTGGCAACCAGCGCCCGCCCGGCCCCATCCATAAACGCGGACAACACACTGCGATGCACCAACACCGTTTCCACTGCATTACAAACACCGGGACGCTGGCATTTCGCATTCACCACCAACGCCTCCGCCATCTTCTGATCAGCCGTCGCATCGACATACAACGCACAAATCCCGTCGTAATGTTTAATAACCGGCATCCGGGCATGGCTAACCACAGTCTCGATCAGGCCCTTTCCTCCACGTGGCACGATTACATCCAGAAATTGATCCATCTCGCACAGATGTTTCACCGCCTCACGGTCCGTGACCGGCACCAACAAAATCGCGTCCGCAGGAAGACCCGCTTTTTCGCATCCTTGCGAAAGCGCCGACGCAATGGCGATATTCGAATGAATCGACTCCGAACCGCCGCGTAAAATCGTCGCGTTACCTGTTTTGGTACACAAAACCGCCGCGTCACTGGTGACGTTGGGACGAGACTCGTAAATGATCCCAATCACACCAATCGGCACACGCACCTTGCGGATTTTTACACCGTTGGGCGGTGTCCATTCGCGTAAAGTTTCCCCCACAGGATCCGGCAATGCGATAACCTGACGAATGCCCTCCGCAATGGCGTCCACACGCTGCGAGGTCAGGGTCAAACGATCCATCATCGCGTTCGACAGCCCCTTGGCTCGAGCAGCTTCCAAATCCTTGGCATTGGCCTCGATAATCCCGGCTTTAGCCTCAATCAACGAATCGGCCATTGCCTGAAGTGCATCGTTTTTCTGGGCGCTACTACATTGTGCCAACAGTCTGGCCGCCGCCCTTGCCCGCCGTCCGTACTCCAAAATGGTCTGCTTGAGTTCGCTCATAACATCGCTCCTGAATTAAGACTCCACGATGCAGGGAGCAAAACGTGTCCCCGCATTTTTACCCGCAACAACCGCTGCGATCTGCCCCGGTTTCCGGCCACTGGCGATCACCGTCGAAATACCTGAATCCACCGCAAGCTTCACTGCCTGCAATTTGGAAACCATTCCGCCCACCGAAAGCCGCCCTTTATCCTCACGAGCCAGCCCCGCAACGGCTGCCACATTTTCCACCACAGGCACACGATTTCCCTTCGCGTCCAAAAGCCCTTCCACGCTGGTGAGTAAGATTAACAAATCCGCGCCGACCAACATCGCGACCTCCGCGGACAACCGGTCATTATCCCCAAACTTCAGCTCCTCGGTCGCCACCGAATCATTCTCATTAATAATAGGCACCACTCTTCCCTGCGTCATCAAACAGGAGAGCGTCGTGCGTACATTTGCACAACGTGTCCGGCTGTCGATGTCGCCGTGAGTCAGCAGAAGTTGAGCAACCCCAAGCCCATGCTCACCAAAACACTCGGAGTACAATTGCATCAGCTTCGATTGCCCAACCGCAGCGCAGGCCTGACGGAGCGCCAACTCTTCAGGACGCGCCTTGAGGCCCAGAACCCCGAGCCCAGCCGCAACTGCGCCGCTGGAAACCACCAGACACTCGTGCCCGGCAGCAACCAAAGCCGACACTTCTTTGCTCAACCGAGTGAATTGTTTTTTGTCGAGAGTGGTTCCTTTGGGGGTCGCCAGGATTCCAGAGCCGAATTTCAGAACGATGCGCATGATTGAATAAGAAAAAAACCTAAGAGAACCAATAAGACCAAACCTCTGTGTAAACTGAATCGCCCCCCTGAAAAAAGCCTCGTTTTACGACACCCGCAGAACGTCGTTCGCTCAACTCCTTGTCGACGCCTTCAATTGCCCGCACCCCGCATCCACATCAATTCCCCGATGCTGCCGAATCGTACAGGGAAACCCCAAGGCCTGCACCTCCGCACGAAAGGCATTCGCAGCCGCTTCGCCAGGGGTCACGCCTTCAAATCCAGCCGTGGGATTCAGGCGAATCAAATTCACGTGCGCATCCAACCCCTTCAGCAACTCACTCAGTTGGCGGGCGTGTGCCAACGAATCATTCCGCCCCTCGATCAGCGTCCATCCGAAAATAATCCGACGCTCAGTCAGCCGGATGTATTCGCGACAAGCCTCGAGCAACTCCGCCAAAGGCCACCGGCGGTTAATCGGAAGCAGTGCGGAACGCTCCTCGTCGTTCATTCCATGTAAACTCACCGCCAAATGGTACGGCTGTTTTTCCCGCGCCATTCGCAAGATCCCCGGCACCACCCCCACCGTACTCACCGTCATCCGCGTCGGACCAATATTCAAACCGGCCCGGTTCGAGATCACCGAAAGTGCCTGCATCACAGCGTCATAATTATGCAGAGGCTCTCCCATCCCCATCATAACAAGGTTGCGAAGATCCGGCTCACCAAGGGAACGCAGTAGCCGCTGGGCTTCGATCACTTGCGCGACAATCTCACTCGCACTCAGATGACGCGTAAACCCCATCTGTCCCGTCGCACAGAAAACACACCCCATGGCACACCCCACCTGCGTACTCAGACAAACGGTGTGCCTCCCCGGATACCCCATCACCACAGTCTCGACTTCATGCAGGTCGCCGAGTCGCAGCAACAGTTTGTGGGTGCGCGTATCGGCACTATCCACATGCCGGGAAACGCCAAGCTTCTCTACAAAAAGGCGCTCGGGAAATTGTTCCTCCAACCAGCGAGCCAGCGGAGGTGCGTATTCGGTCCGTTTGCCCGGCTCTCCCTCAAGCTCACGATAAAGCACGCCCCACAGGCTTTTGGCATGAACGGGATTCACTCCATCCACGGCCAGCCGTCCCTGAAGCTGCTCGAAATTGAACCCGTACAAAGACTCCCGACTCGCACCCTCAAGTCTCTGCTCCGGTTCTGTCATAACACCTCAGGCCTCCACTAAACTTCCCATCCCTATTGGGGAGCCGAATTCGACATGAGGAACGAGAAGAGATCGCGCACCTGAGTCTCAGTAAACGCCTCCAACAGTCCTTCAGGCATCATGGACAAGGGCGATTCATCTTTTTTGACGATATCAGCGCGCTCCAAAGTCATCCGCCCCGTGAACGTTTTCAGCTCGATCGTTTTTTCAGTTTGAGCCCCGACCATCCCACTAAGGATCCGTCCATCTTTCATGGTGATGGTATTCAGACGAAAATCCGGAGCCACCACGGCACTTGGATCCGCGATGTTCTCGAGAAGGTAATCGATATTACGACGATCACTTCCAGTGAGATCGGGCCCGATTTCTCCGCCTTTTCCGTACATCCGATGGCAAGTCGCGCACACCTGCTGGAAAACAACCGCGCCGTTCGTTGGACTAGCCTTCGCCAGCACCTCCGCCGTGAGACGCCCTTTCCACTTGGTAATCAATTCCTGTTTCGCACCAGCACCGGCCCGGACTTCGCCCCAGACCTCTTTGAGTTTGGATAACACTGCGGCATCTTTCGTCGCGGCAATCTGACGCGCATCCGAAGCACTGATTTCGGAACGATTAATCGCCCCAGAAGCGACCGCTTCCAAAAGATACTGGAACCAGGATTCACGCGAAACCAAAACGCCAACGAGGATCTTCCGTGCATCGGCTGGGGCCTTACCCAAACGACCGGCCAGAAGTTTGCCCACAGAAGCGTCACTGAATCGGGACAACCCTAACGCAGCACTGCCAGTCAGTGCGTTTGTCGTCAGAACCTTCTCACAGACTTCGCGTAACCCGGAATCGTTCATCTCCGTGAGGGTCTCAATCGCACGCTTCCGAGCCCCGACTTCGGCATGTTCGTCCAACGCAACTTTTCGCACTTCGCCCAACGCACGGCCATCTCCGAAAACGGCACTCAGAGCCCGTACCTGAGCTCCTAGTTTCTCATCATTCCCAAACCGCTCCACGACATTAGACCATCCCGCCGGCATCGGCGCCTTCCGCCAGCCAGCCAAAGCTAGATTCATCCCCTTAAGTACATCCGCCATCACCTCGTCCACAACATCCGCTCCTACTCCCAAAGCTTCCGCCAAAACTAACGCCAACGCCTCAGGCTTCTTCTCGATTCCCTCCGCCATAAACCGTGCAATACACTGTCTCGTAACAGGAAGCGTACACCCCTTAAACAGCCGCGCCACTATCATCGGATCCTCCTCCGCTATCGGCTGCAACGCATACCACATCATCGCAGGGAATCTCGGATCATCAGCCCATTGCGCCGTCGCCAACAACGGAACCGCCAAATCCACACGCTGCGCAAGCGGCAACCTGCAAAGGGTCGACGCCAGAGTCAAATGAACCAACCCGGAAGGATCCTCCCACGCCAGTCGGGTAAACTCGGTGATCAAAGTGGCATTCAACGCCTGCTCGTCTTTCGGGCGCTTACCCATAACCGTGTCCAAAGGAAACGCGTCCGTTAGAAGCCGAATCGCCCAAACGCGGATATTCTCGTCGCGATCGTAGAGCTTCTTCCGAAGATCCTCTTTCCCGATCCCGTTCACTCCCCAAAGTGTCCACAACTGACGCAGGCGAATCTCCGTACTGGTATCCCAATCAAAACCCTGACGCAGTTCCCGAATGGCATCCGCCACGGACGCTCCTTTTAACCAACGATCCCGCAAAACCCCCGCCGCTTGCCGCGCAAACCAGGCGTTCGGGCGACGATGCAGATTCGCCAAACTCAAATCCCCACGCTCCGCGATATCCGGATCCTCAATCTTCTTCTTCTCGTTATCCGCAAAAAACCTGTAAATCCTTCCGCTGGTGCGATGAACGCCAGAATTCTCGTGACATTCCCCTGTATCGCTCCAGTCCAGGACGTAAACCGCTCCGTCCGGGCCAGTCGAGAGATCCACGCCACGAAACCACGAATCGCCCGAGACACAAATATCGGTTTCGTGTTTCCCAACATACCCTGAACCCGACCGTTCAAGCCGCTCCAGATTCATGCGGCGCCCGTGAAAATTGAGGGTAAATAAGAGCCCGTCGTATTCTTCCGGCCACTGCCCGCCATTATAAATCATTGCACCACTATGGGCATGACCTCCTCCGAGCTCGTTTGCAGATCCATCTCTCGAAGCGGTCCAACTCTTTCCAGTGTCGAAATGATAATGGTCCGCCGTCTGATCAATACTCACGTAAGCATGAGGATTCGGATCATTCGTATGAGGCCGCGCAAAGTGCGCCCCTGGAATCATCTGCCAGAGGTGGCCATTGACCGTGTTTACAAAAAAACCTTCGCCGACACCGTTCCAGTCGTGCCCCCAGGGGTTCGTTGTCCCATGGCACAAGGCCTCAAAAACTCGCCGTTGCGGATGATATCGCCAAATCCCGCCACGAGTTGGAATCCGTTCCGAAGCAGGAGTGCCGGGAGCTCCCACCTCGCCCGGACACGAAGCCCCGTTTCGCCCATACAACCAGCCGTCAGGCCCCCATTTGAGACCGTTCGCCAAATTGTGGTGATTGGATTCAGCAACCGTAAATCCATCCAAAACCACTTTGGGCGCCGAATCAGCCACTCCGTCAGAATCAGGATCTGAAATGAACAAGAGCTTTGGCGGACACAAAAGCCAAACGCCCCCTTGCCCGACCGCAATACTGGTCAAGGACTGAAGCCCATCCATAAAAACGCTGCGTTTGGGCGTCTTCACTCCATCTTTACCGAGCTCAAAAACCAAAACCCTATCCCGTTGGTTCGGATCAAACCGCACCCCGCGTTCTGCATAGGTGAAGTTCTCTGCAACCCAGAGACGCCCCCTGGCATCCCAAGTCATCGCAATGGGATTCATCACATCCGGTTCAGAGGCAAACAACTCCACATGAATCCCCGGAGGCAGCTGCCACTTCGTTACAGCTTCCTCAGCGGGCATCGGTTCGCCCGGTTCCTTTTCGCTGTTTTTGGGCTGAGGAAATTGGGCAAGCGCGATCCCAGCCGAATGCAAAACAACGGCGCCGAAAACTAACACAGAAAAAGATCGAGAAGACATGAACAGGGATGGCTAGACCTAGACTAAGAACAACCATCCAGGATGGATCGCCCCTAGCATAAATCGTCACCGAGTAACAAATTCGTCACCAAGCAACGAGGTAGGACGATTTTCCTGCCCAAAAGCGCCACAGGCAACCTGCAATTTTGAATCTCCCTAGAGGAACCAAGCAACTCGCCGGGCCTACCAAGACGAATCTTAACTTTTCCCAGCGAAAGGCTGGGCAGCCGTAAGGTACTCCATAATCAGATCCTCCTGATTTCCCTTCAAGTGCGCCTTTCCTGCCATTTTACGGACCTCGTTTTTCCAGCCTGTAATCGAGCGCGAATCCAGCATCTCAAGATCGTGGCACTCCGAACAACGCGTCGTATAAATCCGACGCCCTTCTTCCAGCGTATCCTTGGTTACTCCCTGCTTAGCCTCCTTTAACATCGCAGGGATCACTGCCGGTGAGGTACTTCCCTCCATGGCGCCGGACATCTCCACCCGAAGCGCCATCAGCTTTGGATGGTCCGCGCAAATCTTCAGCCCTCGTTCCAAAGCCAACAACCCTTGAGCCAAATTCCGCCCGCTCCGGTTCGCGGAAGCCACCTTGTAACGATCATCGGCATCCGTGAGGTTCTCCTGAACCTTCGCCTGCAAGGCCTTCAATCCCGCATGCCCGGGCTCCGCCGCCAACCCCTCGTTGACGTAATTGGAAGCCTCCATCATCCGGCGTACAGCCATGGCCTGACGGCAGCGAACCAGCGAAAAACCCGCCTTATTCACCCGAGAAAGCACTTCCGCACGATCGAGTTTAGAAACGGGCACCCCACTTTCCGGTGCAGCATCCGGCGAACGTTTCCCTGCCAAAGCCACTGAAAGTCGGTCCAAACCATCATCCAACGCTAACGCAAGACTCGCATACCCAGAGCGATCCAATTCAAAAGCAGCCACACGCGCTTTGCCCATCGCATCAGAGAACGGTTTCAGCGCGAGATTGAGTCGCGCATTTTGCGTGTCCATCAAAGCCTTAACCTGCGCCTCGGCCTCTGGTCCAACTGCCGTTTTCCGCTTTTGCTCCAACGCCGAAAGCGCGGCACGAATGTCTTTTACGGCAAACGCAGCAGGTTTTGCCGCCGCCAGAACCAGATCGACAGGAGTCTGAAAAGTTGCGGCTAACGCCTTATATTCGGGATCCTGAGCCGCCTGCCCCACCAAACGACGCGATTCATCAAAACGTTGCTCCCTAAAAGAGTCGCTTGCACGCTGAAGCAAAATCCAGGGGTCCGGGGGCACCAATTCCAGGGCTGACTCCGGCAGAGTTACGGCAATTACGCCTCCATCTTTCTGGATAAAAGCGACATAGACCAAATCCTTTCCGGGTTCCTGTTTAAAAACGGTGAACACTTGGCCTTTGGGCGCAGGCAGAAACGCTTCCCCTTTAAACATCAGGGTCTCTTTTCGACACAATTGAACCAAGTCGCCTGCTCCAAATCCCGCAAAGACTTGAAGCGGCATTAAAACAGCCACCCCTAAGGGCAACATTCGGCTCAAATAAGGAGTGTTCCTAAGAAACGGGAGGGGCATACCCGAAGGTTTGAGCCACTTCTGAAGCACCGGTGCAAACCTGATTTCGCGAAACCCTCGCTTTTTAGGACCAATTCCTCCGAATCCCCAAAAAACTCAAGCACGCGCTTTCAGCATCACAACCGCCAGCCAAACCACCATCACCAGCGCTATTCCAAATCGCACAAACATCCCGGCGGCTGCCCCCACGATCGTCCCCCACGCAATCCGAACAGCCGCACCCAAGTCATTTCCGGCTAGTACCTCCCCACCGACTACTCCCAAAGGCGGCCCCAAAATCAAACCCGGTAACCCGAAAAACAGCCCCACAATCAAGCCCACCAAGCCGCCCCACATCCCGCCAGCGGTAGCCCCGTACTTTTTGGCGCCCCACATCCCCGCGACCAAATCCACGACGTAGGACAAAACCGTCAGAACCGTGAGTCCAACAAGGGTCACCGCCCCCAGTCCCTGACCCGGAGCTGCCAACGCCCATTCGTAAACAAACGCCCCACTTAAAATCAGGACCGCACCGGGCAGCAACGGGACCAGAGTCCCCAGCAACCCGACTAACATCAACAGCACCACCAATACCCACCAAATCAGCTGGAGCGTCATCATATCGAAAATGCGTTTACAGTTGCCGGAAGGCGATTGCCCTTCTAAGGGTGCGCCAGCCTTTACTCGGCGACTCAACCTTCAACTCCCTTTCTTATATGGCAATCTCCGTTGGCTCCAAAGCACCCGATTTCACTCTCAAAACAAAAACAGCCGAAGGACTGAACGACATCCGTCTGTCCGACTCCGTAGGTAAAAAGAACACGCTGCTGCTGTTCTTCCCACTCGCATTCACCGGCGTCTGCACAAAAGAACTCTGCGACATCACCGCAGGCCTCAAGTCCTATCAGGACCTAAACGCCACGGTGATTGGAATCAGCGTCGACAGCCCTTTTGCACAAGAAGCTTGGGCTCAGAAAGAAAACATCGGAATCGCCCTTGCGAGCGATCTCAATAAAGAAGTCGCCAAAGCTTACGGCGTTCTTCTCCCTGACCTAGTCGGGATCGGTGCAGCCTCCGCCCGTGCAGCGTTCGTTATCGATCGTGAAGGTGTCGTTCGTTACGCCGAACAAACGCCAACTCCGCTCGAATTGCCAAATTTCGAAGCAATCCAGGCAACTTTGGCGCAACTGGTTTAATCACAGTAAAGTTTCTTCATCACAAAGGGCTCCGGAACCTACGTTCCGGGGCCTTTTTTCGTCTCTTTTCGACGCAATGTCCTACTGAAGCTTGCCCGTAGCCGCTTCGTCCGCTTTTTTTGTGCAACCAAGCACACAATGAGCAACGAAACTTACACAGCGCAATCGTTCGACCTCGGTAACGGAAAACACGGGAAGTTTTTCTCACTCCCAGCGCTGGAGGCCGCGGGCGTTGGCCCCATTTCACGTCTGCCCGTTTCCATTCGGATCGTCCTCGAATCGGTGCTCCGCAACTGTGACGGCAAAAAAGTCACTGCCGACGATGTCCGCACCCTGGCCAACTGGAAGGCAAAAGCTCCCGCCCAAGTCGAAATCCCATTCGTCGTCGCACGTATCGTTTTACAGGACTTTACAGGCGTTCCTCTTTTAGTAGACCTCGCCGCGATGCGTTCAGCTGTTTCCCGTCTGGGACGCGACGCTAAAATGATCGAACCACTCGTTCCAGTGGACCTCGTTGTCGATCACTCGGTCCAAGTGGATTATTTCGGCTCCTCCTCAGCCCTCGAACAGAACTTGGATTTGGAATTCAAACGCAACCGCGAGCGTTACCAACTCCTCAAATGGGGCCAACAAGCTTTCAAGACCTTCGGAGTTGTCCCTCCGGGCATCGGGATCGTTCACCAAGTAAACCTCGAATACCTCGCCAAGGGTGTTCTGGAGCGGGATGGCGTCTATTTCCCTGACACTCTGGTCGGAACAGATTCCCACACGACCATGATTAACGGTTTGGGCGTCGTCGGCTGGGGCGTAGGCGGAATCGAGGCAGAGGCAGGCATGCTCGGTCAGCCTGTGTATTTCCTTACCCCGGAAGTGGTCGGAGTAAACTTGACCGGCGCTCTCAAAGAAGGCGTCACGGCAACCGACCTCGTACTACACGTCACACAACTCCTTCGCAAAGCGAAGGTTGTTGGGAAGTTTGTCGAATTCTACGGCACAGGTGCCGAAAGCCTTCCAGTCGTCGATCGCGCCACCATCGCTAATATGGCCCCAGAATATGGCGCCACCATGGGCTTCTTCCCTGTCGATGGACAAACGGTTCAGTACCTTCGCGATACAGGCCGCACCGACGAACAGTGCGCTGCCTTCGAGGCCTATTACAAAGTTCAAAACCTCTGGGGCATCCCAAAGAAGGGCGATGTCGATTACAGCGTCGATCTCGAACTCGACCTCTCCACGGTGGTTCCCGGTGTCGCCGGACCCAAACGCCCGCAGGATCACATTGCGTTGCCGGCGCTTAAAAGCACCTTCGAAGATCTTTTCGCCAAAGGTGTTAAAGAGGGCGGATACGGAAAATCCACGGCCGATCTTCCCAAACGTCACGACGTGCAACTCCGTGGCGGAGCCGAACCAGCCGCAGCAGCCTACCAAACGGCAGATGCTCAAGTCGGTCACGGCAGCGTTTTGATTGCAGCGATCACTAGCTGCACAAACACGAGCAACCCCAGTGTCATGCTCGCTGCCGGATTGCTGGCCAAGAAAGCCGTTGCCCGCGGACTGAAGGTCAACCCCGCCGTAAAGACTTCGCTCGGACCAGGATCCCGCGTTGTAGCGGACTATCTCGAGCGCACCAACCTTCAACCCTACCTGGACCAGCTTGGATTCCAGGTCGTGGGCTTTGGTTGCACCACTTGCATTGGAAACTCCGGTCCGCTTCATCCGAAAATCGAAGAAGCGATAACGCAAAACGACCTCGTCGCTGCGAGTGTACTTTCCGGGAACCGGAACTTCGAAGCTCGTGTACACCAGAACATTAAGGCGAACTTCCTGATGTCGCCTCCGCTGGTCGTCGCATTCGCACTCGCTGGAACGGTCGACATCGATCTAAGTCACGAGGCACTCGGAACCGACTCCGAAGGCAAACCCGTCTTCCTCAAAGAGATCTGGCCAACCCTCGAGGAAGTACGCGAAGCCATGCGCACCGCTACTTCGCCCGAAGCCTTCCGCCGCCTCTATACGGATTTCGCGAGCCAAAATCCGAAATGGAACGAAATCCCCTCCTCCACCGGAGAAATCTACCAGTGGGATGCGGATAGCACTTACATTCAGGAACCTCCGTTCTTCACCGACTTCTCGTTGGAAGCCGGCACCATCACTGAAATCAAAGGAGCGCGTCCGCTCGGAATCTTCGGTGACTCCGTCACTACGGACCACATTTCGCCAGCGGGAGCGATCAAGAAGAGCTCGCCTGCCGGACGCCATCTTCAGGAGAAGAACGTGTCCCAGGAAGACTTCAACAGCTATGGCTCTCGTCGTGGAAACGACCGGATCATGACCCGTGGTACGTTCGCAAATGTTCGTATCAAGAACTTGATGGCTCCGGGAACCGAAGGTGGCGTGACGATTCACCATCCATCCAACGAGAATCTCGCGATTTACGATGCCTCCATGAAGTATCAGGCTGAAGGCACTCCTTTGGTGATCTTCGCGGGACAAGAATACGGCACGGGATCTTCACGTGACTGGGCAGCAAAAGGCACTCGTCTGCTTGGCGTCAAAGCCGTTGTGGCTCAGAGCTTCGAGCGTATTCACCGCTCCAACCTCGTTGGAATGGGGGTCCTCCCGCTCCAATTCCCCGAAGGCATGAGCGCACAATCCCTCGAGCTCGATGGAAGCGAAACGTTCGACTTCATCGGATTGAATGAAAACATCAAACCCATGAGCACCGTGACACTTGTGATTCACCGTGCAAACGGCAAGTCGCAGGAAGTTGCCCTCAAGAGCCGTATTGATACGGGCATCGAAGTGGACTACTACCGCCACGGCGGGATTCTCCCCTTCGTATTGCGTCAATTGCTCGCTTAATACGCTGGCGCAAGCTCGCTAATCGCTAATCCACAACACGAACGCCGGCCTCAAAAGGGCCGGCTTCTTTTTTCATGATCCCAGGCCTCAACATCCCTACTCAACGCCCCTCATCAGCCGAGGAAGCCGTTTTATTCGCAAACCAAACGCTTCACTCCGCCGGACTCTATTCCGCAAAAGTATCCCTCCTCGAACCTGCTACGGGTGCGGACGGATTCTCCGGCGCCGTCGTTGAAGCAACCCTACCGGAATCCGAGCTCGTGACACTTTTCGCAAAAGTGGCTGCGGCCAAAGCGACTGAGCAAGGCGGAAAGGTCTCGGACTGCACACTCAAGTTAGAATCCAATACAGCAGGGAGTGTTCAGATCACATGCTCCATGGTCGCAAAGATGATGATGGCCAGTCTTCAGCTCCAACTCAGCGGCGAAATTTACCAAGTGGACTCCAAACACTTTGGCGTCCGGCAGCTTCGTTTCGATCCGGGATCAGGGATGTTTGCATCGATGGCCTCGGCGATGATTCGTCCGCGCCTCAATGAATTGGAAGGCAGGACCTTCAACCTAGACGAGCTGCTTGGGTTTCCCGTCGAAATCCGCTCGATGCGCGTCGAGAACCAGTGCCTGAAGATCGAATTATCAGCGTAAACACCGCGACAGAAACAAAACGGGCACAGTAAACCCACTGCGCCCGTTCGCTTAAAGCCGATAGCAATTGGGCTATTTACTCCCGGGAAGCACTTTTGAAAACCAGCCTCCGGAAGCGGCAGGCTTCTTATCCAACGCGGCGCGCAGCTCCCCTACCATTCCCGGGACGTATCCTTCCCAGCGACGCACTTCCTTACCCTCTGGGCTCAATAAAACGAGCGTCGGAAAGCCTTGGACTTTAAAGGTCTGTTTCAGGGCTTCATTTTGAGTTTTCACAGCGGGAGGAAGCGTTTTCCCTTCCGGAAAATCCACTTCCACAAGCACAAGCCGCTCCTTCGCCAGAGCCATAAACTCTTCCTTAGCAAAGATATCCTTATCGATCTTTTTACACCACGAGCACCAGTCCGAGCCGGTGAAATCGAGGAAAAGATACTTTTTTGATGCGAGCGCCTCCGCTTTCGCCTTCGCCATATCCTCGCTCCAGCCCTCTTTTGCGGCACACAAAGAGCCACCCATTAAAAGTGAAAGAGCCCCAACAATTAAACTCACTTGTTTGATCATAAAACGTATCTCCCTCACTAACTTAGCGCGGGTTAACGGAATGGCACAGCAGACTCACAACTTTCCGAGATATTGAGCACGTTCAAAACCCGCAAAAACCATTCATCACCAAAAGAACTCAGGAAATTTGCTCTACTCGTTCTTTTTGATTGCCCTACACCCACACACCCGTATCTTCGCACCTCAATTTTTTTCTGTCATGAAATCCGATATTCATCCCCGCTACGAAGAGACGGGCATCTCCTGCGCATGCGGCCACGTCTACCAAACCCGTTCCACACGTCGCGACCTGAAAATCGGTATCTGCGCTGCTTGCCACCCTTTCTTCACTGGTGAACAGAAGTTCGTAGATACTGCAGGCCGGATCGAGAAATTCTCCCGCCGCTACTCTTCTGCTGCTACGGTTCGTCGTAAGAAGCTCTAGCTTTTCATTCTTAAATTTTCGAACGGTGAAGGCGCCTCGTGCTGCCTTCACCGTTTTGCTTTTTCTCACTCTCACTTTTTATCCTCTTATCCATGGACTTCGGCCCACTTGTTTCCAAAAAGCAGGAACGTTTTCGTGAACTGGAAACCCTTGTGGCCGCCGGAGATCTTTACAACGATCCGAAACGCGCAAGAGAGCTTCTTAGAGAACACACCCGCCTCAAAGAACTACTCAGCCTGTGGGAAGTGCTCACCAAAACCCACACGGAGTTCACCGACGCACAGGAACTCGCATCCGGCACCGACATCGATCTGGCGGAGATGGCTCAAGCCGAATTGCCCGACCTCGAAGCCCGCCTCGGCACTCTCCAGAAAGACCTTCAACTCGCGCTTCTTCCGCCTGACCCAAATGAGGATCGCGATGCCATCTTCGAAATCCGCGCCGGTACCGGCGGTGACGAAGCCGCGCTTTTTGCAGCTGATTTGGCCCGCATGTACGCCCGCTACGCTGAAGTCGTCGGCCTCAAAATCGAAACTCTGGAGCAAAGCCCCAGCGAACTCGGCGGGTTCCGCGAAATTATTTTCAAAGCCTCAGGAGAAGGCGTCTTCCGCAAACTCCGCTATGAGAGCGGTGTACATCGCGTTCAACGAGTCCCCGCAACCGAGGCTCAAGGACGAATCCACACGTCTACGGCCACGGTGGCAGTGCTGCCCGAAGCAGAGGAGGTGGATTTTGAACTCAAAGCCGATGACCTTCGTATCGATGTCTGCCGAGCTGGAGGCCCCGGAGGACAGGGAGTCAACACCACCGACTCAGCCGTTCAGGTCCTTCACGTTCCGACCGGAATGATCGTTCGCTGTCAGGACGGACGTTCCCAGCAAAAGAACAAGGAAAAGGCGCTCCAAATCCTTCGCTCGCGTCTCCTTGAACAAAAGCAACGCGACGAAGCTGAAAAATATGCAGCCCAACGTAAAAGTTTGGTTGGGACCGGTGGCCGCGAAGAAAAAATTCGCACATACAACTTCCCTCAAAATCGGGTTACAGATCACCGGATCGGCCTCACCCTTTATAATTTAGATCGTTTCATGGAAGGCGAAATCGCCGAAATGATCACTTCTCTTCAAGCCGCCGATATGCAGGATCGCCTCGAAGCCGCGAATCTAGGCGCAACAGCCTAGTCCCATCGTACTCATCCCTGTTCAGCTTAAATGAAATCCGTACTCGAAGTGCTCAAATCGACTACGGATTACTTCGCTAAAGCAGGCGTCGAAAGTCCGCGCCTCAACATCGAACATCTTTTGGCTCACGTTTTAGGGAAAAGGCGGATGGACCTTTACCTAGAATTCGATCGTCCCCTCGGAGAAAAGGAACTCCAGCCCCTGCGAGACCTCGTTCGTCGCCGGGCAGCAGGTGAACCGCTCCAACATCTTTTAGGAACAGTCGACTTCCTGGGCCGAATTTTTCGCACCGACTCACGTGCTCTTATTCCCCGACCAGAAACCGAGCAACTAGCAGCCCGGCTCCTAGAATTACACCCCACGCCACCCGCATGTGTACTCGATATGGGAACGGGAAGCGGCGTTTTGGCGATCACCCTGGCGGCGAGTTGGCCAAACGCTACCGTACACGCAGTCGACATTTCCGCTGACGCACTCGCGTTGGCCAAAACAAACGCGGAAAGCCTCTCCCTTCAGGAACGCGTGTCTTTTCACCAAGGCAATCTCCTCTTACCGGAAAGTGCCCCCTTTCAACTGCTCGTCGCCAATCTCCCATATATCCCAACCGGCGATATCCCAGGGCTTTCCCGCGAAGTCCAACGTGATCCCGTTCTCGCATTAGACGGCGGCAACGACGGCGCCGACCTCATTCGGACCCTCATTTTGTCGGCACGCCCTCGGCTCCAGGGCTTACTCGCTCTCGAAATAGGGCACGATCAATCAGCCTTTCTATCAGGCTTCCTGGCAAATGCCGGATACCGGGACATCCGCTCGGAACCGGATTACCAGGGCCGCAACCGTTTCCTTTTCGCCTCCTATGGATAAGATTATCGTGCATGGCGGCCGGCCTCTGTCCGGTTCGGTCCGCATTAGCGGCTCCAAAAACTCGGCGCTCCCGATTCTCGCAGCCACTCTTTTAACGAGGGAACCCTGCATCATTCACTGTGTGCCTGACCTCAGTGATATCCATTACATGCTGCAAATCCTTTCCCATTTGGGAGCACATGTCGAAAGGGCCAGCGGAACCGTCACTGTTCAAGCGGACAAAATCACCACAATTGCCCCTTACGAAATCGTCCGCAAAATGAGGGCCTCAGTCTGCGTTCTGGGTCCCCTTTTAGGACGCCATCGTGAAGCCAAAGTTTCTCTTCCTGGCGGATGTGTGATCGGCGATCGCCCGATTGACCTTCATCTTCTTGGGTTCCGCGCCCTGAACGCCGCCTGCCGAGTCGAAGGCGGAGACGTGAAGGTATTCGCGGATGAGCTGCGTGGGTCGACCATGGACCTCGAGGGCAAACAAGGCCCCACCGTATTAGGGACCGATAACGTCATGATGGCAGCCACATTGGCTGAGGGTGTTACCGTTATCGAAGGAGCCGCGGCAGAACCGGAAGTCGTCGATCTCGCTCATTTCCTCATCAAGATGGGCGCCAAGATTGAAGGCGCAGGGACACGAAGAATCACGATCGAAGGTGTCAAAGAGCTTCACGGGGCCGAGCACTCCGTGATTCCAGACCGAATCGAAGCGGGAACCTTTCTAGCAGCGGCTGCATTGGCTGGCACGGAAGTGACTTTAAAACGAGTTAATGCGGATCATCTCAAGTCTGTAACCAACTCACTCGTTGAGGCCGGGTTTCGGATCGAAGCGCAAAGGGATCAAATCACGTTATTTGGGAACACTTCCCCGAAGCCTCTGGAGTTAATCACGGAACCGTACCCGGGCTTCCCGACAGACATGCAGGCCCAGATGTGCGCTCTATTGAGTCGGGCGAACGGCACAAGCCGCATCACTGAAACGGTTTTCCCGCAGCGGTTCATGCACGTATCGGAGCTCAAGCGTATGGGTGCCGACATTGAACTAGACGGTGCAACGGCCGTGATTCATGGGCCGAGTCATTTGAGCGGAGCCCCTGTGATGGCCAGCGATCTGCGTGCGTCCGCTGCGTTGGTTTTAGCCGGACTTGTTGCCAATGGGACCACCGAGGTGAATCGAGTGTATCACATCGATCGCGGCTACGAGTCCATTGACGACAAGCTGGCGGGGCTCGGAGCGCACATTGAGCGAGTGAAAGAAAGAGCCGGTTAAGATAGAAGATGGCAGGCTTGGGCGAATCCAGTTTGCCAAAAGACAACAGAACGGGTAACGATTCCTACGAACAAAACAAAAGCGTCCAAAATAGAAACGAATCCTTGGCACTCAGCCTGTTCTACTGTTTTCTCGCCCCTCAAATTTACTGCACGATTTTTCCATGAATTCACGAAAGGGTCTTCTCGCTGGCGGCAATTGGATTGTAGACGCTGTTAAAATGATTGATGTCTGGCCGCAGCAGGATGCTCTGGCAAATATCTCCTCAGAAGCTCGTGGCACGGGAGGTTCTCCATTCAACGTCTTGGTAGATTTGGCGTTACTCGGAGCGCAATTCCCCTTGGAAGCCGTTGGTCTCGTTGGAAACGACCATAACGGACGATACATCCTCAACCTTTGCCATCAATTAGGCATCCAGACTCAGGCGCTTCATATCACGGAAGACGCCCCCACGAGTTACACCGATGTCATGACGGTAGTCGGGTGCGGTCGCCGGACCTTCTTTCACGCTCGCGGTGCCAACGCCCTGCTGGATGACGGCGATTTTGACTTTTCGAAAACAAACGCCCAGATCTTTCATTTAGGTTATCTTCTTCTCTTGGATCGCCTTGATCGTCCGTGCCAGACCTACGGAACGGTTGCCGCCGGGGTTTTGGCTCGTGCTCAAGCCGCTGGGCTCAAAACCTCAATCGACGCCGTCAGTGAAGACAGTGATCGTTTTTCAAAAGTAGTCCTGCCCGCGCTCAAATACACCGATTACTGCATCATGAATGAATTCGAAGCCTCGCATGTCACGGGACACGAGATTCGAGTCAAAGACGGGATTGATCGCACAGCGCTCCGTGCTGCGATGCAAAAACTTCTGGAAGCCGGGGTCAGAGAACGTGTGATCGTACACTTTCCTGAAGGCGGCTGCGCCCTCGGCAAAGACGGTTCATGGGCGGAACACGGGAGTGTTGTCCTACCGGAAGGCTACATCAAGGGTGCAGCTGGTGCGGGAGATGCATTCACGGCCGGCGTTCTCATGGGCTGGCAAACTGACGCTCCGATCGAAGAACAGTTGCGATTGGGAGTGTGTGCTGCCGCAGCCAACCTTTCAGACGAAACTTGCACCGGCGGAATTCGATCGGCATCGGAGTGCTTGGCGCTTGGAACTCGCTACGGATTTCGTAAATTTTAAGTCATTCCCCACTAAGAACAATTGACCTCGAGGCCGTCTCGCTCAAAAAATAACACTATGCGTTCTCCCAGACCATCCCAGCTTCTGACCCTCGCCCTTCTTCCAGCAGCGTTTTCCATGAGCGCCTGCAAAACGATTTATTCGGACATGTACTCGTACAAGAAGAACTACTTCGACGCACGAGAGTCCCGGGAGTTTGAAACCCGCCAAATCGAAGAGGCTAAAAAACAAGCCGACGCTGCTCGCCTTGCAGCCGAGCGCGATTCGAAGTCCCAAGCTGAGAAAATTAGCGCCTCTAGCGATGCTCTCAAGCTGGACTCTGGATTGGGTGGCTTAGGCGGCATGAATGGTATGGGTACCAGCTCGCCTTCGGCAATCCCTGGACTAGGCGCATCGCCTGGTGGCGCTCCTGCGATGGGTTCTTCGATCCCTGGCCTCGACGCCGCTCCAAGTATGGGAGCCGGCGACGCGATGGGCGGAGGCATGGGCGGTGCTCCAGCAGCAAAACCGGCAACTCCGGCCATGAGCCTGCCTGGACTCTAAAAGCGCACTTTTACCGCCCGCTTTAATCATCTCGCATAGCCAATCCGCCTCCCCGCTAACCCGTTGGGAAGCGGACACTAAACGCCCCGCAGATGTCAGAACTCGAAGCGGATTCCTTCGCCTCCTCCGATGGAACAGAGGAGGCAGAAGAACAAACACTTTACGTGGAAATCCACGTATTAGTGGGGGCGGAATGTATCACCATTTACCGCGTTCCACCGGGCGAATACCTGATCGGCCGCGACTCTAGCTGCCATCTGGCAGTGGATGCCGACAATGTCTCCCGGATGCACGCCCGCTTGGCGTTCCACGGGCACCGCATCATCATTGAAGATCTCGAAAGCGCGAACGGCACACTGATCGGGGGAATTAAAATTTGCCTCCCGACTCCGATTCAAAACGGAACGGAGGTCCACATCGGCGCAGCTCGTCTATTGGTTCAGTTCAATGATGAAACGCTTTCCCGGATCAGTGCAGCGCTCGCTGATCCCAGCCTAGGGCTGGAACCTATTCGGAACGAACTCACTCAGGACCCCTATTTTGTAACGGGAACCATAGCGGAAGGCGGGATGGGACTCGTCGTCAAAGCGAGAGACCAACGCGTGCGACGGTTGGTTGCAATGAAAGTCTTGAGGGGCGGATACGAGTACGCGGCGGATAAACTTCTGCGTTTCGTCGGAGAAGCGCAACTCACTGGACAGCTAGAACATCCCAATATCATCCCGATCTACCAGCTTGGGATCTCCGCGAATGGTCAGACGTTCTACACCATGAAATATATCCGAGGGCAAACGCTCGAGGAGATTATCATGGGGTTACACAACGGCGACCAGCAGACGCTCGCGCGATATCCCCTCGCCTCGCTCCTCACGATTTTCCTGAAAGTGCTCGACGCCATGGCGTTTGCGCATTCCAGAGGTGTGGTTCACCGGGACTTGAAGCCCGCAAACATCATGATCGGTGCGTTCGGTGAGGTGCTAGTGATGGATTGGGGCCTCGCTAAACGCGTAAACGAAGGCAGCCTCGCATCGTCCGCAAAACCGGCTCCCAAAAAGGTTGGCGCCAGCGGAATAACTCGCAGGCTCACGCAAAGATTCAATCGGGACGAGGGATTTAACACACAAGCGCCCAGAGGTTTTTACACACTGGAAGGAGCGGTTGTAGGAACCCCTCCCTATATCTCCCCCGAACAAGCCCAGGGCGAAAGCACTCCCAATCCCCGCTCCGATATCCACGTATTAGGATCGATCCTCTACGCCATCTTAACGCTTCGGCCTCCGATTCTTTTAAATGACGTCGATGCCATTATTACGGCTGTTGCCGAAAATAAGTTCATCCCCATTCGGAAAGTTCTAGGAATGCCATCCTCGGATGGAACTCCGGCACCGAAACTTATTCATTGCCCGGGAGGGAAAATACCCGAGGGCCTGACTGCCGTGGTTGAAAAAGCCATGCACGTCGACCCAAACCAAAGGTACCAGAGCGTCGAAGAGTTTCAGGCGGACATCAGCTTTTGGCAAAGCGGCTTTGCCACCAAAGCCGAGCAAGCGGGATTTACTCGGCAGCTCTTTTTGCTACTGAGCCGACGCCGGCGCGAAGCCCTCTTTTTGGGCGTCTTCGGCGTCATCTTGTTTTCATCCCTCGCATACTTCCTGCGCCGGTTATCATTAGACCGCTGGATGCTGGAACAGGAACGCGCCGCCCTCGCCGAAAACAACATCGAGCTTCAATCCAGCAACCAGCGCTTCGAGTTACTCATCCAACAACTGCGAGCCACTTCTCGGGCTAATTTTGCAGATGCACTCCGTCAATTGGCTCAGGGCAACCCCAAATACGCCCTGGAACAAATCAACCTCGCTCTCGTTGGTGCCGAAGAAGAGTCTCTGGGCATTTACATCCTCGTTCGAGCCCACGCCAACACCGCTCTGCATTACTACGCTGAAGCCCTTGCGGACTATCAATCCGCAAACAAACTAATCCCGGGTATCGTTCCATTGGACGTAATTGAAACCGATTTGGACACTTCCTCTCCTGACGCCCAAATTTCCAGACCTCCAGAGGGTTGGGCCTGGGAGAAAAATTCCATGACGCAGGAAAAGGCTCAGGCTCTCAGAAAATTCTTACACAGCCGCATGAAGAAATAATGATAGCTCAGACCAATTTGTGAATAATCTTCCGAGTCTGCCTTTTTTCCGTTAACAATCCGCCCTCCAAATACTCATCAGCTGAAAAGCCTCAACCCTCTTCAGCCATTTAGTCCCACCGACCATTATCCCATGAGCGATCCGCTCTCATCTCTCGACCTCAAGTTCCTTCCTGACTGGCTGAAGGAATCTGCACCGGCTAACCCTTACGCGAACTATCAGGGAGGCGCCCGCGATGGTGATTCCAGAGACCGCTCTGACCGCCCGAATCGTGGCAATCGTCCGTTCAATCGTGACGACAGAGGTCGTGACAAAACGCGCGATCAACGCGGAGGGAGACCCGGCGAACGTCCTCGCTCAGGCGGAGCACGCCCTGAAGGTCAGAGAGGCTCTCGCCCACACCATAGTCGGCCCAACAACGATAGCGCACGCCGCGAAAATCGGCCTCAGCAGGACAACACACCGGCTAATGTCCGCATCGAATTCATCCCCGAACCCAACGGTGCTGGCGGAATCGTAAAACAGATTCGCCAGAGCGCTCGTGCGTATCCCCTGTTTGCGACGGCCCGTCTCTTCTTGGAAAAACCCGAGCGTCACATGGTCCGGGTGACTTCCCTAGATGCCAACCGTCCTCTTTTTCAAATTGGAAACTCCGCAGTCAGCTTCGATCGCTCGATGGTAGAACGTTCCGCGTTCCGCACTTTCCGGGAGCAATATTACCGCGAAGAAACAACAGACGTGGAACCCCCTAAAGGGAACTACACTAGTGTTGCGCGCTGCCGAACCACAGGAACGATTCTAGGTCCCACGAGTTACCACGCCTATCAGGTGTCTCTGCGCAAACTTTACGAAGAACGCTTTAGTCGGCGTATGAGCTTCAACGAGTTTCAACGCGAAGAAATCGAGATGCTCTCCGGTGAACAAGCCGTCGCCGACTGGAAAGCGCTCTTGAGTAAACAAACGGTTTACCACACGACCCAAGAGGCGGAGCCCATTCAGTTTAAAACCCTCGCGGACGCTGAAGCTCACTTCCGCAAAACCTATCTGCCCACGCTGGTAAGAACCGGCACGACACTGGAGTGCAGCGGTAAATCAGCGCGAGAACTTCCAGATCGCTCCATCACAAACGCCATTCGTGAAGCCTTCGAACGCGAATTGGCGTATCCTGCAAGTCTGGTTCACGGACTTCGGAACTTTATCGCAGACCAAAATTTACAGGTCTTCAAACACCGTAAACGGGTGCTTTATCTATCCGTGGTTCGCCCAAAACGCGCGGAATCCACCTCCGGATTCTCCGAAGGACCGGCTTCCATACTCAAAGTGGTTGAAGAGCATCCCCGTATTTCAAAACGCGAACTAGCGATCAAGTTGCTAGGCCAAGCGGACGCAGATTCACAGGAACATTCCGAGCGCAAAACACAGCTCGCTGGAGATTTACATTACCTCGTCCATTCAGGATTCGTCATCGAATTCTCCGATGGACGCCTCGATCTGCCTCTCTCGCCTGCAGCAGCCAATCAACAGACAGCCTCTGATGATGCGGAAGACACAGCAGCTCCTGAGGCGGAACACACTCCTGAAGCAGAACACGCTCCTGAGGCGGAACACGCTCCTGAGGCGGAACACGCTCCTGAGGCAGAACACGCTCCTGAAGCGGAACACGCTCCTGAGGCAGAACACGCTCCTGAGGCAGAACACGCTCCTGAGGCAGAACACGCTCCTGAGGCGGAACACGCTCCTGAAGCGGAACACGCTCCTGAGGCAGAACACGCTCCTGAAGCGGAACACGCTCCTGAAGCGGAACACGCTCCTGAAGCGGAACACGCTCCTGAGACGGAACACGCTCCTGAGGCGAAGCACGCTCCTGAGGCAGAACACGCTCCTGAAGTGAAGCCTCACGCGGACTAACACCCCAAAGCCGACAGAGACCTCTCCTGTCGACTCGATCATTATCCAAACAGGCCCAGCGCAAGGGGCTGTTTGAAAAAGAAAAACCCCAGGCCTCCACGGTCTGGGGTTTTTAGCTTCGCCGAGTTACTCGTGAGACTCGGGGCCCACGCCAACAATCACCGGATGCTGTTTGGCAAAATATCGTGCCGCCACTTCCCTGACGCCCTCTAGGGTCACGGCCTGCACCTGAGCCCGCAATTCACGATAATGCTCCGCCCCCAATCCGTAGAGCTCGTCCAAAGCACAGCCCACGGCCAGCGCATCGAGACTTTGGTTTCGGATCTCCATTGCGCCCAACATCTTTTCCTTCGCACGCGTCAGTTCTTCCTCCGTTAACCCATGCTCCGCTAATTGACGAATTTCATCCCGAAGCTCCGCTAATACCGCTGTGCGCTTCAGCGGATCCGTTCCGAGATAAAAGGCAAAAGCTCCCGGCGCCAAACCAACGAACTGGCTCGACCCCACAAAATACGCCAATCCCAACTGCTCCCGAATTCGAATAAACATCCGCGATCCGAGATCACTACACGCTTCGTCCAGAAGGTCTAACGCCACACGATCCGGACTAAAAACGTCTGCTCCGCGATAGCCCACAAACAAGACCGCCTGTTGTTTATCCAAAACACCACTTACCTCGACTGGAGCCTCAATCTCGGGTGTTGCCTGAGGTTGCGTCAGAGCCTCCTTACCCGACGCAAGTCCTCCGAACTGCTGCTCCAGGACGCCCTGCAGCTCTGCAGCGTCAATATCTCCGAAAACGGCTAACACGCCGTTCTTCGCAACCAAAAACTCGTCTTTGTAAGCCTGCAGCGTCTCACGTGAAATCGAGGCTACACTTTCCGGCGTCCCGTTTCTTCTTAAGGCGTAAGGATGCCCCGGCATCAGGTTTTCACGCATGAGACGTCCCGCCACACTGATGGGATCCTCGTCTTCCGCCTTAATTGAAGCCAATTGGGCATCCTTTTCCCGATCAATGACTCCTTGTGGGAAATTCGCGTTTAATAACACGTCTGCCATCACGTCCAACCCGAGCTGCAAATCATTCCGCAACACCCGCACAGAAACAGAAACACTGTTGTTGCCACCGTCAGCCCCCAAACCTCCCCCCACAGCCTCGAGCGTTTCCGCCAAAACCTCCGCAGTCCGATTCTCTGTACCTTTCACTAAAACCTTCGCAAACAATCGGGTAATACCGCTCCTGTGCTGGTCTTCCGTCAAAACTCCCGCTTTAAACACCGCCACAATCGTCACGAGTGGCAACTTCTTGTCCTCGCACAAAAGCGTCCGTAGCCCATTCTTTAAAACGCCCCGCTGTATTTCCCCCCGCAGCGAGAGATTCGCATTTACCTGAGGTTTCTTAAGCGACCCCTTAGAGTTTAACGAGACCACGGTCGCCAAATCCGGTTGCACATACCGCTCCAACACCCGCTGAATATCGGCCCCCTGAACCGCCTGAAGTTTCTCCAAGTAATACCGAGACAAATCCGGATTCTTCGAAATGAGCCAGTTCCCCCCAAGATCCGACGCCCTCCCTCGTGCCGTCACCAACGCGCCAATCTGACCACTCAAGGCCATCCGGCGTACCTTTTCCAACTCCTCAGAACGCACCCCATTCTGCAGGATCTCATCCAACTCCTCTGAAATCACCCGTTGCGTGACCTCCCGCTTACCCGGATCCAAGACCGCATCCACGCCAAACAAACCTGGCTCGGATGGACTGTAAGTCCACGCATCAATGGAATGGACCAACGCATCATTTTCCCGCAAACGTCGATACAAACGTGAACTCCGGCCCTGCCCTAAAACCGCAGCCAACAGATCCAATGCCGGAATATCCGCATGCGTCACATCCGGGACATGCCAGGCCATGTGTAACCGCGTTAACTCCGTCGCAAACTCGGAATGATTCTCCCGGCGGCCAATTTGCGCCGGCTCTTGGGGAATCCAAACGGGTTCGAGCGCTAACCTGGGTTTATTAGCAACCCATCCCTCAAGCTGCTCCCGCACAGACTCCGCGTCGACAGCGCCAGCAACGACAAAAAACACATTATTAGGAGCGTACCTCCGATGATAATACCCAAGCACATCCTCTCGGGTAAGGGCATTAAATGCAGACAGATGCCCAATCACAGGATGCTGATAGGGGTGAACCCGATATGCAGACGCAAATAATCGGCGCCCCGCCACCTGATCCGGGTCGTCAAACCCCATCGCGAACTCACGCCGGATCACCTCCTGTTCCTTGGCGTATTCTTCCAAGGGTAACGTCGAATTAAAAACGGCGTCCGCCAAAAGTTCCAACGCGACTGGCAACCCTTTGGACGGCAAATCCATCCAATAAACAGTCCGGTCAAAAGAGGTGTAAGCGTTTATATAGCCGCCGACATTCTGAACCTGCTGGGCCAACTGACTGCTCGAACGTTTATCGGTCCCCTTAAACAGTAAATGCTCCAAAAGATGGGAAATCCCAGCTCCCAAGAATCGTCCCTCGTGAATGGAGCCGGTCTGAACCCAGGCCTGAACACTAACAACAGGGGCCGAATGATCTTCCTGAACCAGGAGTTCAAGTCCGTTATCAAGGGTGAATAGACTCGTATCGAGCTTCGGCAGGAGCGGAAAACCCGCTGGGGATGTTGGCATAGTTGCCCCATCCCTTAATGCAAAAGAACGGCAGTGTCACCTCACCCGTTCGGAAGAAGTGACACCCACTCTTAAAATAAGCCTTAGAGGCTGTTAAGAAACTCCACCATGTTTTCCAAAGTCGGGCTCTGCGCGTTGCGAACGTAGAAGCCTGACGTTCCAACTCCAACCTGAAGACTTTGCTCCAAGTTCAATCCCAGAATACGGCCTAAACAGAACCCGGCGTTAAAGTGGTCCCCTGCACCGGTCGTGATTTTAGGTTTGGGAGTAAACGGTCCGTCCACGCAGGCCGAGCCGTTATGATCCGCCGCAGCCGCAAAATGGGTCGGATGAATCACCACACTGTCCACCTTGAGGATTTCGCGGATCGCCACGGCATGGTTTCTCACGCCTTCATGGGTTTCAGGACAGTTTGCGAGCCCTAAGACACGGCCAATCTGCTGACTTTCGCTAAAATTGAGCCCCAAAATCACACGGAAATGCGGCTCAAACGCCGCGATTTGCATCAACGCCTCGGAAATATCGTCATCCGAACGTTTGGCCGGATCCGCCAAATCAAAGAACATCAAACGCCGCTCCCCAGTCATACGCGGAGCGATATGAGTCAGCACATGCTGAAAAATCTCCTTCATCTGGGTCAGCATCGTCCAATTCACCATCGCGATGAACTCACTCTGCGCAAATATTTTAACCAACTGCTCCTCAGGAAGATGCGCAATTAAATTGGCCCAATTTACTTCCTTGAGACTTTCATGTTTTCCAAACATGAGTTTCCCGTCATTAAACTCGATCGCATCCGTATACCCAGGCTCTGCGATAGAGTGCACCACGGCACTCTTTGCAAAATCTCCAAACACCGGATTCACAGACGGATAGCCGAGATTCCCAATATAGGTCACCCCAGTTCCGTAAGCACCCAAGGCATTCGCCATAATCGGACCATTCCCTCCGAGCTTTCGCATCTGAACCACCATCTCCATATTCGCGCTGTGGCCTGCAGCGGCGGCAATCCTCTCGGAAAATTCCGTCATTCGCTCGATCCGCGTGTACTTCGAAGCAGACTCACGCGTTTTAACCACGTGAAGAATGGTATCCACAAATCCATCGAAACCAATGAGTACCTTCGTTTCACGAGGCTTCGTTGCGGCTGCTTTTAAGGACTCGGCAACCTGATGCGGAAGAGAACTAGCGTTAGACATACGCCCGTTTATCCGCGAATCCCCCCATCTGTCCAATCCACACCAACCGAAGCCGCAAATCGTCACTGAAGATAAGCGCATTTTTCTGATGCCACAGGCGCCTATAAACCTGCAAAATGGCAGACCAATGATTCGCTATGACTATGTAGTGATTGGCAGCGGTATCGCCGGCCTATCCTTCGCACTAAAAGCTGCGACCCAGGGAACGGTTGCCCTCGTAACTAAGGGGGAACGTTCCGAGTCTAATACTGCATACGCTCAAGGCGGCATCGCTTGCGTCACCAGCGCCGAAGACTCTTTCGAACTTCACATCCAGGATACCCTCATCGCCGGAGCTGGACTCTGCAACGAAGCCGTCACCCGCACCATTGTCTCCGAAGGTCCGGCACGCGTCCGTGAACTCGTCGCAGCCGGCGTTCACTTCGACGAACGCTCTACTGAAGCAGGCTCAACCTCCCCCAGAACCGAACCCGACCTCACGAAAGAAGGCGGCCACTCGAAACGCCGAATCCTTCACTCGCGAGATGTCACAGGCCGCGAAATCGAACGCGCCCTGCTCGCGGCCATCGAGGCCCATCCCAACATTCACGTCCTCGAACACCATTTCGCAATCGATCTCATTACCCTCAGCAAACTCGGCTTTGCGAGTGAGGACAGGATTCTCGGCGCATACGTGCTGAATCAAAAAAGCGGTGAGGTCCTCACCCTCCGAAGTGATCGTGTCATCCTCGCCACGGGCGGATGCGGAAAAGTCTACCTCTACACGACCAACCCCTCCGTTGCGACCGGAGACGGCGTAGCCATGGCATGGCGGGCAGGCGCACGCATTTCCAATATGGAGTTCGTGCAATTCCATCCCACTTGTTTATTTCACCCGGAAGCCCGCTCATTCCTCATCTCGGAGGCCGTTCGTGGTGAAGGCGCAAAACTCGTGGACCGAAATGGCCACCCCTTTATGCACCGCTACGATCCACGCTTGGAGCTAGCTCCGAGAGATATCGTCGCACGTGCCATCGATGCCGAAATGAAGCGCACAGGTGCCCCCTGTGTTTTCCTGGATATCACACACAAGCCCGCCGAGTTTATCGTGGATCGTTTTCCAACCATCCACCAAACCTGTCTCGCCCTCGGAATCGACATCACCAAACAGCGCATCCCGGTGGTCCCCGCTGCCCATTATCAATGCGGCGGAGTGTTAACGGACGTTGATGGGCTCACGAGCGTGCGTGGTCTTTATGCAATCGGCGAAGTCGCATGCACCGGCCTCCACGGCGCAAACCGATTGGCCAGCAATTCCCTGCTCGAAGCCGTGGCGCTTGCTCACCGCTGCCACGAAACGATTCTGCGCCAGCAACCGTCCGACCTGCTGAATGGAAGGAACGCCTATCCCCTGCCCGAATGGCGCAGCGGAGACGCCCAAGACTTAGACGAGCTTGTGGTGATCTATCACAACTGGGACGAAATCCGCCGCCTCATGTGGGATTACGTCGGAATCGTCCGAACCACCAAACGCCTTCAGCGCGCGGCAACACGCTTACGCAATCTCGAGCGCGAGATTCAGGAGTTTTACTGGAACTTCAAAATCAACACCGATCTGCTCGAACTGCGCAATCTCTGTAATGTCGCAAGTCTCATTGTCGATAGCGCCCTGCTACGGCAGGAAAGCAGGGGACTCCATTACATCCTGGATTATCCCGAGCCGAGGGAAGAGCAGCGGCACCCCACGATTCTCCGCAGAGATTGACGGCATTCGTGCTCTACCGACAGCACCCATTTACGTTTTCAATTTTATGTTACCGACTCCGTTAGCGCATCTGAAAGACACTCAGAACGAGCCAGACCACCGGCAAATCGCGATCGATCGCGTCGGGGTTAAGAACCTGCGTTTTCCAATGCAAGTGCGTGATAAAGCACACGCGGAACAACACACGATAGCTTCCGTTGCGCTCACCGTTGACCTTCCAAAACAGTTCAAAGGAACCCATATGAGCCGCTTCGTCGAAGCCCTCAACGCATGCGGTCGCGAACTTCATATCGATAAAGTCCGCTCACTTCTGCAATCCCTCACTGAGCAGCTTCACTCCGAGTGTGCTCACGTCGATTTTGAGTTCCCGTTCTTTTTGGAAAAAGCAGCCCCCGTCACCAAACGCACTGGTCTTATTGATTACACGGTTCGCTTCAACGCGACACTCGAACGCGGTGTTTCTGATTTTGTGGTCACCGTAATTGTTCCGGTAGCCACCCTGTGTCCCTGCTCGAAAGCCATCAGTGAACGCGGCGCGCACAATCAACGCGGACACGTCACTTACTCGGTCAGATTCTCAACCCCAGTCTGGATCGAAGATCTCATCCAGTTGGTGGAACAATCCGCATCCTGCGAATTATACAGCGTCCTCAAGCGCCCCGACGAGAAAGCGGTAACGGAACGCGCTTACGACAATCCTGTGTTCGTGGAAGACCTCGTCCGCAACATCGCCGTGCGCTCCAATCGTGAGGAGGCAATTACTTGGTATCGCGTCGAAGCCGAAAACTTCGAGTCGATTCACAACCACAACGCATACGCGCTCATCGAACACGATAAACGCACCAGCAAAACCTCCATTTAGGCCGCATCCATGTCTGCTACACCCCACACCCTCGCGATCATCGCAGGCAACGGCGTTTACCCACACGCTATGGTTAAGGGCGCGCGCAACGCTGGAGTTTCAAGGATTGTAGTGGCGGCATTCCAAAATGAAACCGACCCATCCTTGGCTTCGTTGGTCGATCAGATCGAATGGATGCGGGTCGGACAACTCGGCAAGTTGATCTCTTTTCTCAAGTCCTCGGGAGCTAAACACGCCGTCATGAGCGGTCAAATCGCACCGAAAAACCTTTTCGATTTACGCCCCGATCTCAAAGCCTTGATGCTCCTCGGAAAACTCCGGGAACGCAACGCCGAGACCATCTTTGGAGCCATAGCCGACGCAATGGCAGACGCAGGTGTGGAGCTACTTTTAGCCACGACGTTCATGGAAGAGTGCCTTGCTCCAAGCGGCCTCATCGCAGGTCCTAGTCTCGGACGCCGCGAAACCAGTGACCTCGAATTCGGGCTGCGAATCGCGAAGGAAACAAGCCGCCTGGACATTGGTCAGACCGTTGTTGTCAAAGGAGGAACAGTCCTCGCAGTCGAGGCATTTGAAGGCACGAACGCCGCGATCCTCAGAGGCGGAGAGCTCGGAAAAAAAGATGCGGTAATGGTGAAGGTTTCCAAACCCAATCAGGATCTGCGATTCGATGTTCCGGTGATCGGGCCAATCACCTTAGAAACCGCTCGCCAAGCCAAACTCAGCGCGATCGGTATCGAGGCCGGTAAAACATTACTACTGGAAGGCGATCGCCTGAAATCTCTAGCGGCGGAATACAGAATCTCGATTGTCGGACTCTAACACCGAACCGCTCGTTTAGGCAGCGTATCGCTGTTAAGAACCCGCTTAATGCGAGCGACCGGCAAGTTCCTGCTCCGGGCGAGCGTCGGCCAGATCTCCCAATTGCATATTTAGAGCCTCAACAGACATCCAAATTTCCATAAGAGATAATGTGAGAGACAGCGTCAAAAGGACGAGGCTCACTCCAAAAAACCACTTTCCCAAAACGCTATATCCGGAAAAGAGCGAGATCATCGAAATCACGCACAGTAGCAAGCTGAAGATACCGGCAGCCTGCATATTCCGAATTAAGGACACGCGACGCCTCAGGTTTTGGATTTGGTGAACGAGCATCGTCTCCCTGCTGGCTTTGTATTGTTCGTGGAGATTTCGGATTAATCCGGAGATCACAACAAAGCGGTTCGTGTAAGCGAGCAGAAGCAGGCTCAATGCGGGAAACAATAAAGCAGGCGTCGCCAATGTTATCTCCATAACAAGCACACTAAATCGAGGAACCTCACAGAACGCAACGACGCGTCTCGCGGCCCCCTTGAATGCAAAAGGGGCGAACGCGTTTGACGTTCACCCCTTCTCTAAACTGGTCAGTTATTTTTAGGCGAGGCGCACAATGCCAGAGCCTTTTTCGATCTTACCGATCACTTTACCCTTCAATTGCTTCGCAACAGCAGGCGCATCTTTGGCACGAACCACCACTGTCATCCCAATCCCCATATTGAAGACCTGATACATTTCTTCGTGATCCACTTTTCCGCCTTTTTCAATGATCTGAAAAATCGCAGGAACCTTCCACGAAGCGGTGTCGATAACTGCATCACAATTCTCCGGCAACACCCGCGGCAAGTTGTCCACAAGACCACCGCCAGTGATGTGGGCCAAGCCCTTCACGATGCCGGAACCGATCTTTGCTAATTCCGGCTGATAGTTGCGATGCACACGCAGCAACTCTTCTCCGATTGTTTTCGTCAACCCCTCGGGTTTATGCGAAAGCGCAAAGCCCATCTTATCAAAAAGCACCTTACGAGCGAGCGAATACCCATTGGTGTGGAGCCCCGTCGAAGGAAGTCCGATGATCACATCACCGACACGGATCTGACTTCCATCGATCATTTTTACGCGATCAACAACCCCCACAATTGTACCTGCGAGGTCATATTCACCACGCTGATACATCCCGGGCATCTGCGCCGTCTCGCCACCAATAATCGCGCAACCCGCTTCCTTACATGCCTTGGCAAACCCCTTCAGAATTTGCTGGAACACTTCAGGCTCTAAACTCTCTGCGCCGATGTAATCCAAAAAGAAAAGCGGTTTGGCTCCAATCACAGCGATGTCATTGACGCAATGATTCACCAAGTCTTGCCCGACGGTATCATGGCGATTGGCAGCAAACGCCAACTTCAACTTGGTCCCCACGCCATCCACGCTGGACACCAAAACGGGATCCTTCATCCCCTTAAAATTGGGGCGAAACAATCCGCCGAAACCCCCAATTTTCCCGAGCACTTCGGGACCATGAGTCCCTTTCACCATACCGTGAATTTTACTCTTCACCTGGTTACCCAGATCCACGTCCACACCGGCTGCGGCGTAGGCTTTTTTAGAAACAGACTTGGAAGATGAGGACTTTGCCATGGGTTTAAGAGCGCTGAGGAAATAAATTCGGGTTACTGATATCGCCACCCAGAAGGTTGGGACGATGACTGCGGCGTTCCATTACGTGTTTGTCCAAATTGGGATCCACTGGAACTGGATAATCCGCATTAAAACACGCCAGACAGAACTGATTTTCCTTCTGTCCTGTGGCACGAACCATCGCCGGCACGTCCAGATACCCAATCGAATCACACCCTAAGTAATCACGGATCTGCTCCATGGTTAACTGGTTCGCTAGCAGTTTTTCAGGATCCGGGAAATCGATCCCATAGAAGCAGGAATGCTTGTGTGGCGGGCAGGAAATCCTCATGTGAACTTCCTTCGCTCCAGCCTCACGCAGGTTCACAACGCGCGCCCGCGCAGTCGTTCCACGCACAATACTGTCGTCGACAACCACAACGCGTTTTCCTTCCACCGACTCTTTGATGAGGTTCAACTTCACCCGAACATTGAAATCTCGGATCAGCTGACTCGGTTGCAAAAAGGTGCGCCCAATATAATGGTTCCGAACAAACGCGTGGCTGTACGGAATGTTCAGTTCTTCGGCAAACCCCAGAGCCGCGTAATTACCGGAATCCGGAACGGGCACCACAACGTCAGCCTCGACCGCATGAAGACGAGCCAATTCGCGACCCATCTCTGTGCGGACACGAGCAACATTGATGTCAGAGATGATCGAATCGGGACGCGCGAAATAGACGTATTCAAAGACACAGAATGCTCTGCGTTGTTGTTGGAATGGCCACTCTGAGCGGATTCCATTTTCGTCAATGATCACCACTTCTCCCGGCTCAACCTCACGGACAAATTCAGCGTGAATGAGGTCGAAGGCGCACGTTTCACTCGAAAGCACCCAGGCATTATCCAACTTGCCGATAGACAATGGACGGAAACCGAACGGATCACGAACCCCGATCACCTCACGTTCACTCATTAAAACGAGTGAGAACGCGCCGTGAATTTTTCGTAGTGCGGAAAAGACACCTTCGGGTTCGGCTGGCTGCGCCAACAGATGAAGGATCACTTCGCTGTCTACGCTAGTTTGAAAGATTGACCCCTTCTCCTCCAACTCATCTCGGAGCAATGCCGCGTTCACCAAATTCCCGTTGTGCGCGATGGCGATTTGCCCACGCGCCGTATTCACAACAAAGGGCTGTGCGTTGATCAGATTACTGGAGCCGCTGGTTGAATAACGGACATGGCCGACAGCTCGTGTTCCTTTCAGGCGATCGAGGTCTGGAGGTGTAAACACCTGGGAAACGAGCCCCATGTTCACATGCCTCAGAAATGGCGTATTGGGGCCTTCTGCAGTGACAATTCCAGCACTTTCCTGGCCTCTATGTTGAAGCGCGTAAAGGCCGTAATAGGTTAAAACTGCAGCGTCAGGATGGCCGAAAACGGCGAAAACGCCGCATTCGTGGGTAGGGCGGTGATTTTTCACGAAGGTGTGGGAGAGTTCAGCCTATTGCGGACAACGAGAGCGTCAAGCCAAGTGGATTGCATTTACCATCACAGAGATCAGCCAACATCTCTTACCAATTCCAAATGAAGCGAATACAAACCGAAAACAATCACTCAAATTCAGTCCCTCTTTAGATTTGTAACATATACCAATCTGTAAGAATCCTGCGGTCAGTTGGTCCATTCTTACTTTGGCAGCGGCGGCTCGACAGAAGATGCATTCTCAACAGGTGGACGCCCATTTTCCTGACGCCGCCACCCTTCACGTTTTGCTACGATCTCAGCGAGGTGAATGGGCCACTCGGGTTTTTCAAAAAAGTCCGGACGCAACCGCTTTAACTCACTGTAAGCCTCAAGGTAGATCTGATTCTCAGGGCTCCCATTATTACCAAGCGCAGGATAACGTCGGCGGACTTCGATAATCGCGCGATTTGTGGCCTGTTCGACGGGATCAGGCGGAACAGCTGCCTGGGGACCATCCAAGGCCAACTCCTCCCCTGGAAGCGGCGCTGGCGGCGCTTTCTGGGCAGGCTTTGCTGCCACCTTTGGGGATTCGGACTGCCCCTGCTCAGCTCGTTTCCAGCCCTCTCTTTGAGCAACTGTTTCTGCAAGTTTCAAAGGCCACTGAGGATCCTTGAAAAACTCAAATTTACGCAAACGTGCCAACTCGTTATACGCTTCGAGATACAGCGAATGCTCTTGCGATCCGGGAACGGTAAGTGCCGGATATCTCTTCACTGCCTCATCCTTAGCGAGCCTGGTGGCGCGTTGTACGGGATCTTCGTCCGGACGCACATCGGATGTTACTGCAGGTGCCCCCTTCTCAGCAGAAGCGCTTGTTCGATCCGCAACAGAGTTTGGATTCCCCTCGGGAAGCTTCGGCTGCTGAAAATCTGGATTGGGAGGAACTTCCGCGGGTTTCTCTGGGGCCTTCTGAGAAACTTTACCAGAAGCTTCAACAGAAGACATTTGCGCTGGAGCAGAAGATACCGTAGGCGCTGGAGTTACACCCTGAACACCCGTCGGAGAAGCCGTCTGAGGCGTCTGTGAATGAGACGACGGCAGCCCCACAACACCATCCTGCTGTTGCTGACTTAAGATCTTTGCCACTCGGGCAATTTCTGAACCGCTTTCAAACAATCTCACAGCCACCGGAATTGTCGCGGTTAGCACCATCCCCAAAGAAAGCAGAAGAAAGGTTCCGTTCGGCTGACGTAATAACCGTGCCTGCAGGGCCAAAAACACTACGAGTCCGAGGCTAACGGCCGTGGCCAACGCAACGAATGCCTCTTTACCAGCCCAAATTAAAGCCGCCCCGGCGATGGGCACCCCAATCACCACACACATCACGCCCAGAACCAGATTTCGCGTAGCATCAACTCCGCCCTTATTACTTCTAGGCTCGGCCCCATCTGCATCTGAGTAAGAAGCGGGACCCGACCCGACCTCTGGTTTTGATGAAATCGACTCTGGGGATGGCGTTTCGTTGTTCACAGTCTGTAAAGAGAACCCATCTCTGCTAATAATTAAAACCCATTTTATCAGTGATTCATCCGTTAAATCACAGCAACTCGGATCAACTCGCAGATCTCAGCCTCATTAGGGTTGAAACCTCCACCCCTGCCCCGTTTTACTTCCCAACTCTATGAGCGCCGAAATTGACGTCCGTTATACAGCCCAACTGGCACGGCTAAACCTTACCGATGCCGAGGTTGCCAAGTTTCAGGCTCAACTCTCCCAAGTCTTAGGGTATGTGGAAAAACTAAAGGAAGTCGACGTTTCCAGCGTTGATCCCACCGCACACACATCTGCAGTTCACAACGTCTTCCGCTCGGATGAACCTCGCGATTGGTTCACCTCCGAAGAGGCACTCTCGAACGCTCCCCGCCAAGCCAATCATCTTTTCGTCGTCACTAAGGTCATCGAATAACTCTACAGTATGGACCTGCACACGCTTTCCGTTGCCGCTCTTCAAAAGCAACTCCGCTCCGGCTCTGTCTCTCCCATCGAAGCGCTCGATGCCCTCGAGGCACGCATCAATGCCATCGATTCAAAAATCGGCGGCTACCTCTCGCACAACCTCACACAGGCCCGAGAAGAAGCAGCTCGAGCCGATATCACAAAACCTTTGGGCGGTGTTCCCATTGCGATTAAAGACGTCATCAACGTCACAGGCGAAACATGCTCCGCCGCCTCGAAAATCCTAAAAGGATATACCGCAACTTACGACGCCACCGTCATCCAAAAACTACGCGCAGCGGGGGCCATTCCTTTCGGACGCCTCAATATGGATGAGTTTGCGATGGGCTCATCAACCGAAAACTCAGCCTATCAGCGCACCGCCAATCCGTGGGATTTCTCGCGAATCCCAGGTGGATCCAGTGGCGGCTCAGCCGCCGTTGTGGCCGCCGACGAAGCGTATGCATCTCTCGGTTCAGACACTGGCGGATCCATTCGCCAACCTGCCGCGCTCTGCGGGTGCGTTGGCTTAAAACCCACTTACGGTCGAGTCTCTCGATTCGGGCTTATTGCGTTTGCATCCTCGCTCGACCAGATCGGGCCCTTCACAAAGACGGTCGAAGATTCCGCACTCTTGCTAAATGCTTTGGCAGGACACGACGCAATGGATTCCACCACAGTCAACGAACCTGTGGACAACTACGCTCGGCTTCTAGGCCAGGACCTCAAAGGAATCCGCATTGGGATGCCTAAAGAATATTTCATTGAAGGCATCGATCCTCAGGTGAACACAGCGGTACGGAACGCAATCAAACACTACGAATCTTTGGGTGCTGAAATCGTGGAGGTTTCCTTACCGAATACTGAATACGCAGTAGCCGTTTATTACATTGTTGCCACGGCAGAAGCCTCAGCCAATCTGGCGCGCTTTGATGGCGTCCGCTACGGACACCGCGCTGACAATATTCAAAACTTACAGGACCATTACATGCGGTCCCGCTCGGAAGGCTTTGGTGACGAAGTGAAGCGCCGGATTATCTTGGGAACGTATGTGCTCTCGAGTGGCTATTATGACGCTTACTATCTGCGAGCGCAGAAAGTGAGGACGTTGATCCGAGAGGACTTCAACCGAGCCTTCGGGAAAGTAGACGCATTAATCTGCCCGACCTCGCCGGAAGTCGCATTTAAACTCGGCGAACGCTCCGACGATCCACTTAAGATGTATTTGGCAGACATTTTTACCATCGCAGCAAACCTCGCGGGCATCTGCGGAATAAGCCTCCCCTGTGGTTTCGCGAATGTTGATGGCGCCAAAATGCCCATCGGACTTCAACTTCTCGGCCGGCCGTTTGAAGAAGCCAAACTTCTGCAAATCGCACATGCATTCGAGCAGTCCACCCCCTGGCATAAAGAACGACCGACCCTGTAACTCCGCCCTTCAACTAACCCCGATTTCAAACGGTTAATCCCCATGCCAAACGCAGCATCCTCAACTCTGATCTTAGAACCCTACTCCGAAGCAGGGGTTATTCGAGCTGCGAGTGATTGCCTCAAAGAATTAGGGACTAATCCCAATCTAGCCATCGTATTTGCGTCCGCAGACTACCGTCCGTTTCTCACCGACTTTCTCGAACTGATCCAACTTCACGCCCACGCAAAACTCATCGTTGGGGGAAGCGCCTCCGGCTTGATCGGAACCGGTCAGGAGGCCGAAGCCGTCACCGGATTTTCTTTGATGCTGCTCTCCTTGCCTGAAACGAAAATCACGGAGATCACATTCGACGAAGAACAGGCTGATAACTTCGAAGAAGAAGATTGGAAAAATGCAGCGGGCTCCGGGGCAGACTCCGACATTTGGTTAGTATTCGCCAACCCCTTAAAAGTCGCGGCGGAACCTTGGCTTAATAGCTGGTCCGAAGCGTTTCCAAATGTTCCGACGCTCGGCGGTCTCGCCAGTGGCGGCCCTCGCGGCGAAGACATTTTTCTGTTCAAGAATAGAGACCAGATCGAGGCAGGAATCGCCATCGGTCTCAAAGGCGGAGTAAAGCTTCATACCATCGTTAGCCAGGGATGCCGCCCGATTGGTGAACCCCACGCAATCACGGGAGCTGATGAAAATGTGCTTCACTCGATTGGTTCGTTACCGGCCTACGAACGACTTAACGAGTCGTTTGAATCGCTCAGTCCAGAAGACAAGGCACGCGCTGCCGGAAATCTCTTCGCAGGCCTCGCTCTTAATGAATATGTCGACGACTTTAAAACCGGAGACTTTCTCATTCGAAATCTTTTGGGAGCAGACCCTAATAGTGGGGATGTCGCGTTAGCAGCCTATCCCAGGATCGGTCAAACCCTTCAATTTCAGCTTCGAGACCGCCACTCGGCCCATGAAGAGCTACGGCGAATGTTACACTCGCGCGCACACAAATCGATACATCCCATAGCCTCGCTCCTCTTCGCATGCGGGGGACGGGGCGAGGGTTTGTTTGGTGCGCCCAACCATGACGCGCAGGCCATCCAGGAGAGATTTGGGTCGCTCCCGGGAATCGGCCTCTTTTGCAACGGTGAAATAGGCCCAGTGCAAGGACGCAACTACGTCCACGGTTACACCGCAGCCATCGGACTCCTCGAATAAAAAAGTCTCAGCCCTTTTCGGGATGAGACTCAAACCCGACACAATCCGTCCTCAAGACGCCAAAATAAAGCATCTTGAGGACTTCGCGTAAAAACGACCCCGTGTTTTTAACGGGCAAGCGCCACTAGACGCCGGGCCACTTCTTCGACATTCGCACGTGAGTTAAACGCGCTAATACGGAAGTACCCCTCTCCAGCAGACCCGAATCCACTCCCAGGGGTGATGACCACGTTCGCTTCGTGCAACATCCGATCGAACATCTCCCAGGATGTGGTTCCCGCAGGCGTCCGCACCCATAAATATGGGGCATTCACACCTCCCCAGACACTCAATCCCGCTGCAAGCGCAGCCTCGCGCAAAATCTTGGCATTCCCCATGTAATGGGTGATCAAATCGGCAACTTGCGCTTTACCTTCCGGGCTATAGAGCGCCTCGGCTCCGCGCTGCACAATATAAGAGACCCCATTGAACTTGGTGCTCATTCGCCGGTTCCACAACGGGTGAAGCGCATGTTTTTCACCAGTCGGAGTCAAAGCTTGGAGCGTCTTGGGAACAACAGTGTACGCGCAACGAGTCCCAGTAAATCCGCCGTTCTTCGAAAAGGAACGGAACTCGATTGCACACTCACGAGCACCCGGGATCTCATAAATTGAATGAGGGATTCCAGGCTCACTGATGTACGCCTCGTATGCCGCATCAAATAGTAAAATAGCCCCATGCTCCCGAGCGTAAGCAACCCACGCCTCTAATTGCGCACGAGAGGCGACCGACCCCGTCGGATTATTGGGAAAGCACAGATACACAATGTCGGCCCGCTCCTTCGGTACATCCGCGACAAACCCGTTTGCCTCGGTACAGGGTAGATACATCAATCCGCCGTAAGCCCCCGCCTCATTGGCTTCTCCGGTGTGGCCAGCCATCACGTTCGTATCCACGTAAACCGGATACACGGGATCCATCACCGCAATCACATTTCGATTTCCAAGGATGTCTAAAATATTCCCACAATCACATTTGGAACCATCGGAAACAAAAACCTCGTCATCCGAAACATCCATTCCATGAGCGCGATAGTCATTCTCAGCAATCGCATGGCGTAAAAATTCGTACCCCTGTTCCGGTCCGTAACCACGGAAGCTTCCTCGATCCCCCATCTCATCGACCGCACTATGCATCGCCACACGTACCGCTTCCGGCAAGGGTTCGGTGACGTCCCCAATTCCGCAGCGGATTAAGCGCTTTGACGCTTCAGGGTTCGCGTCACAAAAGGCTTTTACTCGGCGCGCAATCTCAGGGAACAAATAGCCGGCGCGAAGTTTGAGGTAATTTTCGTTAAGGTAAGCCATATCGTAAAAAAGGGCCTGTTGTCCTCGCATAACAACAGGCACCTTGCCAAGTCCGCAGACCGTCTATGTGAAAAACGACGGCTTTAAATCAACCTATCCCCAAACGCCTAACTTAGCTTGAGCGAAGATATGGTCACGAACAGCGTCCTTCCAGCTCCTAGGCTCACACCCAGTTAAACCAGCAATTTTAGAGGTATCCATCGCCGTATACGGCGGCCGTTTAGCAATAAAAGCCTTAAGGTCGGCCATCGCAAGGGCTCCAACCGTTTTCGCTTTGAGCGCCACACCAGCTTCGTGCGCGCAATCAAGAGCCCACTGACCGTACTCTTGCCAGGAACACAAACCAGCGTTGCTTAAATGGATAATTCCACCGCCCTCGATTTGGCGCAGGAACGGCCTCAATAGCTGTCCCGCATCCAATGTATAGGTCGGAGTCGCCCACTTATCGGCAACGGCATCGACCCGGTCCTCCTTGACAGCACGAGTCACTATCTGATCGACGAAACTAGGTCTATCCGGCCCAAAGACCCACGAAACACGCACACTCCAGTGCCGTTCGCCGACAGAAACCACAGCCTGTTCACCCGCCAACTTAGAGGCTCCGTACACACTCACGGGATTCGCGGCATCGCTCTCCCGATAGGGCCGATTTGCCAACCCATCAAAAACGTAATCCGTACTAATGTGAATACAACGTGCTCCCTTCTGCTCACACAAAACAGCCAGGGCCGCAGGTGCCTCACCGTTGATTCGAAAAGCCTCGTCCCGATTTCCCTCGCAATAATCCACGTTCGTAAGCGCCGCACAATTTACGAGGACATCAAAGTCGAGAGCCGAAAGAGTCCGTTTCAACACAGCCGGATCTCCCAACGGAAGACTGTGCCGATCCAGTGCGATCACGTTTTCACCGGCAGCCTTCCACTCCCTTGCCAAGGCCGAACCCAGACGACCTCCTGCTCCTGCAATTACTGTAACGCCCATATGTATTCTGAATAAAATCGAAACAAACCGCCCAAAAATCCAAAACAACTTTCCTTAGCCGCCTTCAGAACAATCCAACAACTTAGCGGCCTTGATCTCCAGGCGATCTCCAGCCCGAGTCACCTGTCCTTTTACGGTCAATGTGACCCCCGGAGAAAGAGACAACAGTTTAGACCAGCCCCCCGATTTGCCCGCTTCGGTAGCAACGCCTTTTTTAGACAGAAAAGTGACCGAGCCACTCAGCACATCCAATTTAACATTCCGATCACTCCATTCACCGACATCCTCTCCACGCTTAGCCACAAACTGCTCCGGAGAAACCTCGAGTCTGACTCCCCCCTCCATCTCCAAAATAATCGGTGAATTAATCGTCATACCAGTCACCCGAACCACAGTGCCAAAGGTGGTCACCCATTGTCCCACGTACAGCGACGGCCGCTGGGAAATCAATATGGTCGACACGGTATTCGGATCCAGCGTTCTGGAATGCAGAACTTCGCCCACTCGTTTAGCCAAATCGTAAGGCCATTCTGGGTTATTAAAATATTTGATATCCTCAGCTTTAAGCGCCTTTACCCTCGCTAAAAACTCCGCATTAAATGGAGAACCTGCCACCCCCAGCTCGGGAAACTCAGATACGGCCCGCGCCTGAGATGCCTCATACTTCGCAGTGAACGAACTCTTCTCCTTCGAAGCCGCGCTTTTATTACTGCCCTTCGGCTGATCGTTTTTTCCCCCAACCTTCTCTCGAATCGAATCTACCCATTCGTCCATCTTCGCAGAGTTAGCCGGTTTGCAGCCGGGCAAACTGCCCAAAACTGCAATCCAAACCATCATCGTTGGAAAAGGAGACTTCATTCAGAAGGTGCAACCATTCGCCTACAGAACTCAGCCACCAGAGGCAACCTCACTGTCGACTAACGGAATTTCACCGCTCAGTTGTAAAACGTCCGAACAAAACATAACAGCCTTCTATTTGGTATGTTCGACCGTAAGAACCCGACGATAAACTTTATCCTTACTCGCAACAAACAGCGTATTGAGCCCAGCTCCTCCCAAAATACAACTTGTGATCCCTGTAGTGATCTCAGGTTTGTCTATCACTCCGCATATCCTGCCGGTTGGGTCAAACACCTGCACCCCCAACGCAGATGTCACATAATAACGCCCCACTCGATCGGTCGTCATCCCATCACCCCGGGACGCACTCAGTTTTGGCGGAGGTTCGTTAAACTTAAACTCCCCTTTGAGATCAATAGGCAACCTGAGACTCATATAAGGAGCCTTGGCCCCAAGACTCCCATCCTCTTCGACCCGAAAAGTCCACACCCATTCCCCCTTGTACTCTGAAACCGCCAAAGTCCCGCCATCTGGACTGAGCGTGATACCATTCGGACCGTTAATCCCGTGATCAACCACCCGCGTCAGACCTGTCTTAGAGTCAATGAGTGTTACTTGCTGAGGTCCGGTCTCAGTGATGTAAATTTGCCCTTCTCTAGTTACAGCAAGATCATTGGGCTGCACATTCCCGGCAATCTCACGCACCTCTCCGGTTTTTAAATCGATCGAAATTACCCGACGCTTCGAGCCCTGACAGGCATACAATAAACCATCCGGACCAAACTTCAGGCCGCTCACCCCTTCGTCCGCCACCTTGCTGACCCGCCCATCCACACCCACCTTCAAAATAGCCGGCGCCTTCATATCCGAAAAATAGACATTCCCTTCGGCGTCTGAGCACAAACCGTCGGCAAAGGCCAAGCCCTCAGCAGCAACCTGCCACCCCTGCCCTGGCACCAACAAATTCAGCAGTGTCAGATCGCCCTTCAAGTCCCCCTTCGTATCTAGGACAGGCGTCACTTTCTCTTTCCGCCAAAGCCACTTCACTGCATCTGGGAAAATTGAGCCTGCGTGGTCACTATTGTGTCCGTAGCCCTCGGCGAAATCAAAACGGACATCGTACCCCATGTACTGAAGCGCCGCGTGCATTTGCTTATTCGCCAGCGGCCAGTTCCCAAACGGATTATCGAGATCTCCACTCGTGTCAGCCAAATAGACCCTAATTGGCTTTGCCTCCGTCTTACGAATGAGAGACGGATATTCGTTGGCGCCGCGGAGATTCACAAAACTCCCAATACTCGAGAGTACCTTCCGAAAGACATCGGGCCGCTCCCATGCCACCGTAAAAGCGCAACTGGCACCAGAACTCGCACCACAGATTGCGTGCATTTCCGGATCATCCGAAATGTTGTACCGCTTTTTTAGCTCCGGAATAATCTCGTCGATCAAGAACTGCGAATAACGCCCCCCCAAGCTATCATATTCCAAACTCCGGTTTGAATTTTTCCACGGTGACTGTGGAGTTGGCTTCGAGGATTCGTGGCCTGGATTGATAAACACGGCAATGGTGGGTGGCATCTCCCCACGCGCAATCAAGTTATCAAAAACCGCCGGCACCCTCCAGTGCCCCTTGGCACTCAAGTAATCGTGCCCATCCTGGAAAACCATCAATGCGGCCTGTGCTCCTGCCTCAACTTGTGAAGGAACATACACGGACCAATCCCGAATAGTGCCCGGGAACACCTTGGATTCCCAAGGAGACATTTTCTCCACCCTGCCGTGGGGAACAGATTCCTGCTCCTGCGCATCTGGATGGAGCTGCCAGCCTGCTGCGAACACAACTGGAACAGCTGCAAGAGCAAACGTCGTCGATAAAATGAAAGCTTTCATGGGAGGAATCAATCGAGATAGGGGTCAATTACTGGGAGTTGGGACGCCAAAGCCACCGTAACACATCAGGAAGCATGGCCCCTGCGGCCTGTCCGCTGTGTCCGCCCCCTGTCATTTCCAAGTGATAATCGTATCCAGCGAAAGACAGGGCAGCCCCCATATCTTCGTTCGATAGAGGCCAGTGCCCGTGGAGATTGTTAACATCCGATTCGCCGTCCACTAAATACACCCGTAAAGGTTTGGGAGCTGACTTCGATTTACGAATTAAGGCCGGATAGACATATCCGCCTCGGATGTTTGTGAAGCTTCCAATGCTGCTAAACACTTTTCCAAATTGGTCAGGGCGTTCCCACGCAGCTGTAAACGCGCAAATTCCTCCAGAAGAACTTCCGACAATTCCGCGCCCGGCAGGATCTGAGGTGACGTTCACCCCCTGAAGCGCCTCAGGCAAAAATTCCTCCAACAAAAACCGCACGTATCGATCCCCCAAAGAATCGTATTCAAAGGAACGATTGCTTCGATTCACCGCTCCCGTTTTCCCAGCCGTAACTGATCCAGGGCTTACAAACACCGCGACCGTCACCGGCAACTCCCCCTTCGCGATTAGGTTATCCAAAACCACTGGAGCCTTAAATGCACCGTCCGTTTTTACGTATCCCCCGCCGTCTTGAAACACGATCAAATTGGCGGGCTTATCTGCAGTGTATTGTTTCGGCACGTAAACCCAGTAATCCCGCGTCGTTCCCGGAAAAATCTGACTTTTTGCAAACACGCGCTTCGTAACGTCTCCTTGGGGAACTCCCGATTGAACCACACTATCCGGACCGGGTTTCGGGATATCCAAAGCAAAGGCCGAAACCGACAGGATCAACAAAGGGACAATGACACGCATAATTGGAGGGGGGCTCAGGAAAGCCTTTCCCGTTAACGCGCTCCGGTCAACGGAGAATCCACGCCATTCCTCATCTACAAATCAACCGCTTCCGCCCCACTCAACGCCTTCGTTTTCCCAGCTTGCCTTCGGCTCACGGGCTGCAAAATCATGGATACCCCCCTATGAAACTTCCCAAAAACACTCCTGTTACCCCCCCTCTTTTCACCACACGAGAAATTGCCTTTTTGTATCAAAATACCGCGAGCACATCTCTGTGAACACGTTCACCGAACAGATTGCCCCGAAAGCGCCCTTGATTCGGGCAGGGCTCACTCAGATGGTCATCCTCTTGCTGCTAGCTGGAATCCCCACCTGGCTCACCTCCCACTTCCAAATCCGCTGGAAGGCTCCAGCAACAGTCGAGTCACTCACAATCTCGTCTCTCAAACAAGACTCGCGCAACGTTATATGGATAGATGTCCGTGGACAGGAAGCCTTTGATATAGCGCACATTGATGGAGCGCTCCGATTCGATGAAAACGACCACGACACAAGCCTGCAGACCCTATTGAAAGAATGGACCCCAAATAAACGCGTCGTCGTTTACGGTGTGGGAACGGGCAGTGAACGGGCCGAAAGAGTCGCGTTGCGACTCAAAAAAGACCTTCAATCCAAAAAGGTCTACCTATTGGAAGGAGGCTGGGCGTCATGGCCAAGAAACTAGCAGTCATCGTCTCACGAGCTCTCATAAGTCTCGTTCTTAGTTGGGCTGCCATCGCCAAACTGTCGGACCCGTCCTATACGCACATCGCGATTTACCAGTATCAGCTCGCTTCCTGGGAAACAGCGGAGCTTATCGCGGCCTATTTACCATGGGTCGAACTGGTGACCGCTCTGGGAATCTGGATCCCACGTATCCGTCTCGGAGCCTCTACATTAAGCACCATACTCACCGTCATATTTCTTTCAGCACTTATTTCCGCGATTGCCCGCGAGCTGGATATTACTTGTGGTTGCTTCGGAGCCCGAGACTCGGGAGCCATGCTTGCCCCTCGATTAATCCAAGACTTCTTTCTGCTCGTAATAAGCCTTTTTCTTATAAAAGAAGACGCGGCATCGCTCGATGCGCAGTTGCATTTATCCGCAACCACTGACAACTAGCGAAAGCCCAACTTCGTTTTTCTTTTTTATGTTCACTCGACGTGATGCCCTAAAGACCCTCGCATTCTCCACTGGAGCCTTAGTTCTCCCTAACCGCGAGTCTCTTGCGCAAACGCCTTCGGAAGTCCACAAGCTCCCGGCTCTAGGTTACGACTACGACGCGATTGAACCATTCATTGATGCCGAAACGATGAAGCTTCATCACGACAAGCATCACGCCACTTACGTAGCCAAGCTGAATCAGGCCATCGAAAAGGAGCCATCCCTCGTATCCAGACCCATCGAGGATCTCCTCAAAAATATCGACTCCCTACCTGAATCCGTTCGCCTCGAAATCCGAAATCAGGGTGGCGGCCATTACAATCACTCGCTCCTATGGCAGTCCTTGAGAAAAAAAGCAGGAGACGCCCCTAAAGGAGAACTCGCCAAAGCCATAGACTCCAGCTTCGGATCTTATGCCGTTTTTGACGAAAAATTACAGGCAACCGCAATGAAAGTTTTCGGGAGCGGATGGGTTTGGCTAACGCTGAGGGAAGGTAAATTGCAGATCGAGTCCAGCGCCAACCAAGATTGCCCGCTCTCCACAGGAGGCCATCCGCTATTTGGGATAGATGTCTGGGAACACGCATATTACCTCAAGTATCAAAACCGGCGGGCCGATTACCTCAAAGCGTTCATGCAAGTCATCAACTGGGACTTTGTGACTGAGCGTTATATTCAAGCTAAAGCCTAGTTTCCCGATCCGCACGGAGGGGCCGATTCACTACCTCCGAGTGGATTTTCAATATGAACTCAGCGCCCTCACGGCTCCGCACTTGGCTGCAACTTCTCAGGGCTCCCAATCTTTTCACGGTCCCTGGAGATCCGATTGCCGGCTATCTCCTCTCTAACTCCGGCTTTTCGGATCACACACTCCTGTTGGTTGCGAGCTCCAGCCTCTGTTTCTACGGAGCGGGTTTGCTGATGAACGATGTCGTAGATCTCGACGAGGATCTGGCAGAACGTCCAACCCGCCCTCTTCCCGCAGGACTTGAATCCATTACGAAGGTTAAGATTGTCCTTTGGATACTGAACATTCTGGGGCTTCTACTCCTGTTCTTGACTGGGAGCCAAAGAGGACTCCTTGCAGGAATCGGAATCGTGGCGTCTGTTTGGTCTTACAATCACCTGACAAAGAAGATCCCAGGCGTTGGAGCGCTCAATATGGGCCTTTGCCGAGGCCTGAGCGTCATGAGTGGGGCGTTGGTCGGCCCAAGCCCAACCGCAGCGCTATTATCGGCCATCATCGCTCTCACTGTCGGTCTTTTTATTGCCGCCGTCACTAACCTCGCGCGTTTCGAAACACGCATCAGCGCACCGCCGTCTGCAAAGTTTCTTCCGCTACTCCCTCTAATACTCGGATGCTTCTTTGGGATACCCAACTCCCTGTTTTCTCCAGACAAATATCCAGCCGCTATCCTGTTTCTTCTTCCGGTTATTGGAGCGACTCTCCTCTTGTTAAAACTACTCTCCAAACCCTCGCCCCCGCTACCGCCTCTCATCGGGGCTCATATTCGGCTCCTTCTCCCGTTACAAGCCGCCGTATGTTGGTTTGGAGCCTCACAAGATTTGGGCCCCTATTTCGCAGTGTTCTTCCTCGCGCTGTGGCCGGCCAGCAAGCTCATTTCCCGCCGCTTTTACGCGAGCTAAACCCCTAAACTCGCTGGAACAACCTCCAACAGCCCCCCCCCCAATAAGCCACCCACCAACTTGTTCCACCGAATTTCCGGATTCACCACGCAATCCCGCTTCTCACAGAACCCTCCTTTGGTTCAGAATAACGCCTTCACTTGAAACTCCGATGAGCACCCGCACCGCCCTTATTGAGCGCGCAACCACAGAAACCCGCATCCGTCTCAACCTCAACATCGACGGACAGGGGCACAGCTCCATCCACACCAAAGTGCCGTTCTTCGATCACATGCTCACCCTTTTCGCTCGCCACAGCCTCGTAGATCTCGAGGTGCAAACGGACGGAGACATCGAAGTCGACTTTCACCACACCGTAGAGGACACCGGAATTGCCCTTGGTCAGGCTTTCACAAAAGCCTTGGGCGACAAACGCGGCATTCGTCGGTACGGATTCGCTTATGTCCCAATGGACGAAACGCTCGCAAGAAGCGTGATCGATTTCAGTGGCCGGCCGTTTTTGGATTATCGAGCCCCTGAAAACGTGGCATCCATGGGGGCTTTTTCATTCACGCTCGTTGAAGAGTTTCTTCGCGCCTTCACCAATAACGCGGCCTGCAACCTTCATGTCGCTCTACTCTACGGACGGGACGGACACCACCTTGCGGAAGCTGCATTCAAGAGCCTAGCACGCGCAGTCGACTCCGCATGCCAACTGGACCCTAGGGTCACAGGCGTCCCGAGCACCAAAGGAACCCTTTAATTCTAGCCAATGATCGCCCTTATCGATTACGGCTCAGGCAACCTGCGCAGCGTCTACAACGCGCTGAAAAGCGTAGAAGCCGATGTCCAAATTATCGCCGATCCCAGCCTCTTGAGTAAGGCCGATGCCGTTGTTCTTCCGGGCGTGGGAGCCTTTGGAGACTGCGTTCGCCAGCTCCAGGAACGTCGCCTGTGGGAGCCGCTGCACGAATGGATCGCTGCTGATAAACCGTATTTGGGAATATGCCTCGGATACCAAATGCTCTTCGAGGGAAGTGAAGAATCCCCTTCCGTAAAAGGATTGGGTTTTTTTAAGGGACAGGTCCGGATGTTTAAAACTCCAGGCCTCAAAGTTCCTCAAATCGGCTGGAACTCCATCGACCTCACAAAAGCCAACGACCCGTTGTGGATCGGCCTGCCCCAAAATCCGCACGTGTATTTTGTACACTCCTTTTATCCAGAGCCGCTTGATCCCTCAATCATTGCCGCGGCGTGCGATTATGGAGTTCCCTTTGCAGCGGCAGCAACCCTCGGCCACGTGGGCGGCGTTCAGTTTCACCCAGAAAAGAGTCAGGAGATCGGTTTAGGAATTCTCCGAAACTTCCTTCGTTCCATACCCACCAAATAACGTTTTCTTTTTACATCATGCTTTTTCTTCCAGCTATCGATCTCATGGGCGGCGAAGTCGTTCGCTTACGTCAGGGTAAAGCAGACGAAAAAACCGTCTACCCAGCCCCCCCCATGGCCTATGCAAAACGGTGGGCTGACGAAGGCGGAGACTGGCTCCATATCGTAGATCTGGACGCCGCATTTTCAGGGGTTCACAAGAACCTTGAAATTGTCAGAGAGATCGCCAAGAGCCTCCTTATTCCGGTTGAACTCGGAGGCGGCATGCGTACGCCTCAAGCCATCGAATCAGCTCTTTCCGCCGGGGTTTCACGTGTTGTGATCGGTACTCGGGCAGTGGAGTCCGTCGAGTTCCTATCGGAAATGGTCAAGGAATTCGGAAGCAACAAAATCGCTGTCGGTATCGATGCAAAAGACGGTTGGGTGTCCGTCAAAGGCTGGACTGAAACATCAAAGGTGCAGGCCTTCGAGTTAGCAAAACAAGTCGAACAGGCTGGCGTCGGAACCATTATTTACACGGATATTTCGACCGACGGTATGATGACAGGCCCAAACTACCGCGAGCTCGACCGTATGTTGGTCACCGTACATTGCAACGTGATCGCAAGCGGCGGAGTCTCCTGTCTTGCCGACCTTCAACGTCTCGGCCAAATCCCAAGAATTCACGGAGCAATCATCGGCAAAGCCTTGTACGACAATGCCGTGAGACTTCACGAAGCCGTCACCAGTCGCAACCAACTTAGCTAATCGCCATCTCCATGAACGTACTATATTTCGACTGCTTTTCAGGCATCAGCGGCGACATGACGGTCGGCGCGCTCTGTGACCTCGGAGTCAAACCCTCTACTCTGGAATGGGAACTCTCCAAGCTCGATCTCGGGGATTTTCACATGCACTTTGACCGCAAGAAACGCGGCGAAATTGAAGGGGTGAAATTCAGCATCCACGCAGGCGCAACACACTCGCATGACTGCGATCACGAGCACGAACATGCGCACGATCATCATAACCACGAGTGCGGCCACGATCACCACGGTGAAGACTGCGGTCACGCTCATGAGGAACACGAGCACTGCGATTCGCACAAAGAGCATAAACATTCCCACGATTGCTGCGGACACGACCATGATCACAGCACCCCTCACGAACACACGCATGACGAGGCTCACGAACATGATGAGCACTGTCATTCCCACGAAGACCACAAGCACTCCGAACACTCTCACGATTGCTGTGGACACGATCACGGGCACAGCCACGATCATGCTTCACACGTTCACACGCCGGAACGCCGATACACTCATATCCGGGATTTAATTTCTAAGAGCGAATTGTCGCCATTCGTGAAGGAACACGCCCTGTCGATCTTTCATCGCATCGCTCTGGCTGAATCCAAAATTCATGGAACTACTCCGGAAGAAGTCCACTTCCACGAAGTGGGAGCCCTTGATTCTATTGCTGACGTTGTGTGTGCCTGTGTCGGAATTGAGACGCTTGGAATCAAAGCGGTCTTCGCATCCGAACTACAAGAGGGACACGGTTGGATCCAATGCGACCATGGACAGTTTCCCATTCCTGCTCCAGCCACGCTGGAAATTTTGAACGGCATTCCCCTGCGCCAAACAGACGAAGCACACGAACTGATCACCCCCACAGGCGCAGCCATTCTAGCGGAGTTCAGCCAAAAATTCGGACTCATGCCTCCCATGAAGACGACCAAAATAGGCTATGGTGTCGGCACTCGGGAATTGGCCTCTCGCCCGAACGTCTTGAGAGCCGTGCTCGGCGAGTCACTGGAATAAAGCCCCAACTCGCATGCTCCCTCAGGGCTACGAAACGGATTCCGTCTTACAACTGGAAACCAACATCGACGACCTGTCGCCCGAATGGGTTGGGTTCGCCGTGGAACGCCTGAGGGAAAATGGTGCGTTAGACGTCTGGATCACCCCGATCCAGATGAAAAAAGGCCGCCCCGGAATTCTTCTCTCACTCCTTTGTGAGAAGGAGAAACTGGACCTCCTAAGCCACATCATCTTCACCGAGACCGGCGCATTTGGACTACGCCTCACGGAAGTCATTCGACTAAAACTGCACCGAGACTTCATTGAAGTAGAAACGGAATTCGGCTTCGTCACCGTAAAACGTGGCTTTCGAGGGGAAGAGCTCGTTCAAGTTGCTCCCGAGTACGAAATTTGTCGCATCCGAGCTCTTAGCGCGGGTGTGCCATTTCAGCGGGTTTACGACGCCGCCAAACAGGCAGCCACGGCTGCTCAGGCCGTTTAATCAGGGATTACAGCAGGCTTAGCACCGGGCAATTTCGTTCAGCAATGCCCGGTTGACAGCAATGCCCGCGTAGAAATTCGAGACGGGAAAATTCTCGTTTGGAGCGTGAGCCCTGCAGTCAGGAAGCGCCAAACCGAGCAAGATAGTGTCCACGCCCAGCACCTGCTTGAACGTATTGATAATCGGAATGCTCCCCCCCTCACGAATCAGGGCTACATCACGATTTGGAAAAGCACTTTGCAAGGCACGCTGTGCAGCTTTGCCGTAGACGGAATGGGGATCCGCCAGATACGGCTCGCCGCTGTGCCCCGGCATAAGCTCCAGACCAACACCTTCTGGACAGTTCTTTCTGAGATGCTCCTGAACGCACTTCAAAACATGCTCAGGACTCTGCCCTGGGACTAGGCGGAACGTCAGTTTCGCAAACGCCTCTTTGGGAATAACCGTCTTCGTTCCAACCCCCTGAAACCCGCCTCCGATACCATTTACCTCTGCCGTCGGGCGTGCCCACAGGCGCTCAAGCGCAGTAAACCCCGCTTCCCCGGCCAAGGAAGGGACACCCGTTACAGCCATAATTTCAGCCTCACCGAATGGCAGCCTTGCCCAAGCCTCACGCTCCCAACTTTCCAAGGAAACAACCCCATCATAAAACCCGTCTACCGCAACCCGGCCACTGGCGTCATGTAGCGTCGAAAGGAGTTGGGCCACAACGGTGGCCGGATTTCGGACTGCACCTCCGTAAATTCCAGAGTGCAAATCGACTACTGGTCCTTTCACGCGCAGTTCCAAAGCCGCAATACCTCGAAGACCGTAAGTAAAGGTAGGCACACCCGGCGCCACCATTCCGGTGTCAGAAACCGCGATAACGTCACACTTCAACTCCTGTCGATGCGCTTGCAGGAACGCCTCAAGGTTGGGGCTCCCCACCTCTTCCTCCCCTTCCACCAACATCAAAAGGTTCACCGGAACATCACCAAACTCTCTAATCGTATCGGCAACTCCCTTGATATGAGCGTATATCTGGCCCTTATTGTCCGTTGCACCCCTCGCGTATAAAATGCCATCACGAATGGTGGGTTCAAACGGTGGCGTCTGCCATTCTTGGACAGGGTCTTCCGGCTGCACGTCGTAATGCCCATAGATCAGAACTGTCGGGCGCCCTGCTTGATACACATTTTTTCCAAGCACCACCGGATGCCCCGGTGTTTGATAGACGGCCGCATTCAGGCCAGCCTCACGCATCTCCTTAGCCACCCACTGAGCGCAGTCTGAAACCGCCCCCACACGAGCAGGATCTGTTGAGACACTTGGAAAGCGCAGAAACTCGCAAAGGGACAATAAAGCAGCATCGTGCATACGCTTCCCAGTGTGGACAGTCTGAGGATTGTTGGCGAGCTTCGCGAAGGGGGATTCCTCCATCAAAAGTGCCCCCGCATGCCTAGGAGCCAGCACAGTTCGTAACGAAAATTAAACCTACCCTTGCCTATCCATTGTCACCACACCTACAAACTTATCCCGTCATGTTGCTTCCAAGCCACAGGCCTCATATCGCGCGGCAGTTCGCCGGATCCGGTGAACCCTCGGGCAAGACGGGTCTATGGCTGATGGCAGCCCACTGATCTTCCGCAAAGTGCTTCCATGAATATCCACGAATACCAAGCCCGAGAACTGTTTGAGAAATTTGGCGTTGCTTCTTCCAAAGGAAAAGTCGCCTTCACCCCCGAGGAGGCCGAGCAAGTCGCCACTTCGATTGGAACTTCACAAATCGTTGTGAAGGCCCAAATCCACGCTGGGGGCCGAGGCAAAGGAACTTTCACAAACGGGTTTAAAGGTGGCGTTCACCTTGTGCACACCCCGGCAGAAGCCCGCGACATCGCCGGCAAAATGCTCGGACAGGCGCTGGTAACCAATCAGACAGGGCCCGAAGGACGTGTGGTAAACAAAGTTTTGGTGGCTGAAGCGGTGGATATTTCCCGCGAGCTCTATTTTGCAATCGTTCTGGATCGTGCGACCTCGTCGCCCATGATTATCGCCAGCACCGAAGGCGGCATGGATATTGAAACCGTCGCAGAACACACCCCGGAAAAAATTATCCGAATCGTAGTGGACCCAACCCTCGGACTACAGCCTTACCAAACGCGTAAGATTGCAGCCGCGTTAAACCTGCGCGGTCCTCTGATGACTCAGGCAACCAAGCTTTTCAGCGCCATGTATCGGACATTCATCGAATCCGACTGCTCGCTCGTCGAAATCAATCCGCTGGTCGTCACGCCCGACGGACGTCTCCTTGCCCTCGACGCTAAATTCAACTTCGACGACAACGCACTTTATCGACAGGCCGCCATTGTCGCAATGCGCGATAAAGAGGAGGAAGACCCCCGCGAAGTTGCGGCGAGCGAGTTTAATCTGAACTACATCGGACTCGATGGAAACATCGCATGCCTCGTAAACGGAGCCGGACTGGCAATGGCCACGATGGACATCATTCAATACGCAGGCGGCAAACCCGCAAACTTCCTGGACGTGGGGGGTGGCGCGACCAAAGACCAGGTAAGTGCAGCGTTTAAGATAATCCTATCCGACAAAAACGTAGAAGGAATTCTCGTGAACATTTTTGGTGGAATCATGGACTGTAACGTGATCGCCAATGGGATCATTGAAGCAGCCCGCGAGGTTGGCCTTAAACTTCCCCTCGTTGTTCGTCTTGAAGGTAACAACGTCGACGCCGGTAAGAAGACGTTATCCGAAAGCGGACTCACCATCATCAGCGCATCGACGCTCGCCGATGCCGCCCAAAAAATCGTTGCCGCCGTCAAAGCCGCCTAAACCAACCCTTTCCAATGGCCATTCTCGTTACTCCACAATCACGCATTCTGGTGCAAGGCATCACGGGGAGCTTCGGCGCCCGTCACGCTCAACTTTCCCTCGAATACGGCACTCAAGTCGTCGCCGGGGTTACCCCAGGAAAAGGCGGCCAGTTTTTCGAACACGGCTCCCACAAGGTCCCGATCTTTGACACAGTTGAAGAAGCCGCAAAACAAACAGGGGCTACGGTCTCCGTTGTTTTTGTACCACCTCCATTCGCCGCCGACGCAATCCTCGAATGCAACGACGCTGCGCTTGACCTCGTCGTCGCTATTACCGAAGGGATTCCCGTCTTGGACATGGTTAAAGTGAAACAGAAGATGGAAGGCAGTCAAACCCGACTCATAGGGCCCAACTGCCCTGGCCTCGTCACTCCTGGCGAAGGCGACAAATCCTTTGGTGGTTGCCGTATCGGGATTGCTCCTGGTTACATCCACAAGAAGGGAAATGTCGGTGTTGTATCCCGTTCAGGAACACTTACCTACGAGGCTGTCTGGCAATTAACCTCACGCGGATTTGGACAATCCACCTGCGTTGGGATCGGTGGAGATCCAGTAAACGGGACCTCCCACGTGGATATTCTGAAGATGTTCAACGAAGATCCGGAAACCGAAGCAATCATCATGATCGGTGAAATCGGCGGAACAGGAGAGGAAGAAGCTGCTGCGTGGGCTGGAAAGTATTGCAAAAAACCGATCGCAGGATTTATCGCCGGAGCGACTGCGCCTCCCGGACGCCGGATGGGGCATGCAGGAGCCATCGTTTCCGGAGGCAAGGGAACGGCAGCCGGCAAAATCGAGGCGTTGCGCGCCGCGGGGATCGCAATCGCCGACACACCTTCCGTGATGGCTGAAACTCTACTCCGTCACTGGGGCAAGCTGTAAGCCGTAACATCAGACCTAAACCGAAGACACCCATATCCACCTATGCCACTCCTCGCAAAAGGACTCGAAGGAATCGTAGCCAACACCACCTCTATCTCCGATGTTCGCGGGGATATCGGGCAACTCATTTATGCCGGCTACGACATTAATGAGCTCGCTGGAAAAGTATGCTTTGAGGAGATCATTCATCTCCTCTGGCACGGTGAACTTCCAAACCGCGCACAGCTCGACGAACTCACGTCGAAACTCCGCGCACAGCGCTCCCTGCCATCCGAAGTCATAGACTTCATTAAGGCAACCCCACACTCCGCCGGCCCCATGGACGTGATTCGCACGGGTGTCTCGATGCTGGGTCTTTATGATCACGAAGAAGGGCCGGATGCGAACTACAGACGGGCGATTGCACTGACCGCAAAGATCGGAATTATCGCTGCTTACTTTCATCGCGTACGTCAGGGAAAAGATCTCCCGCCCGTTCGCACGGACTTGAGCGAAGCTGGACACTTCCTGTACCTGATCAACGGGGAGGCACCCACTCAGGAAGCTACCGATACCTTGGACATCGCTTACGTTCTCCATGCCGACCATGGAATGAACGCCAGTACGTTCTCAGCACGTGTCACCATCGCGACCCTGACAGATGTGTATTCGGCAATCACATCGGCTATTGGAACATTGAAAGGCCCGCTTCATGGCGGTGCAAACGAAGGTGTTATCCATATGCTTCAGGAGATTGGCAGCGAAGATAAAGTCGATGCGTGGCTTGAAGAGCAATTCGCCAAGAAGGCTAAAATCATGGGAATCGGACACCGCGTTTATAAGGTGCTCGATCCTCGCGCTCCACACCTTCGCAACATGGCGATTAAACTCACCGATCAATTGGGTGAATCGAAGTGGATCAAGATGAGTGAGCGCATTGCGGAAGTGATGCGTGAGAAAAAGCACCTCAACGCAAACGTGGATTTCTACTCCGCCACCGTTTATTATTCGTTGGGCATTCCAACCGACCTGTTCACTCCGATCTTCGCGATCTCGCGTACAGCAGGTTGGACCGCACACGTCTTGGAACAGCTCGCAGACAACCGCCTGTATCGCCCGTTAAGCGAATACACCGGCCCGGAAGTTGGCAAAGTCGTGAAACCCATCGACCAACGCTAACGTCCAACAAGCCATTTACGCAGCCGCACTTTTACCGGTGCGGCTGCTCTATTTTTAGGAACAACCCTTGTTTCATCTTCCACTTCCTTGGCCGTTCTACCCTAAATTACTTTCACCTTTATGAGCACCCCCATCGGTTTCGCCATCGTTGGAACAGGCATGATTGCCGAGTTCCACGCTAAAGCTATTTCTCAAGTCCCAGAAGCACGCCTCATTTCGGCCTATTCGCGTGGTGCTGAAAAGTGCCGTGAATTCGCAACGAAAATTGGATGCAAAGCCGCCGCTAGTATCGAAGAGCTCATTGCAGATCCAGACGTTCACGCTGTCTGCATCACCACACCCAGCGGTGCACACGCAGAGGCCGCAGTTCCTATTCTCAAAGCAGGCAAAGCGGTCCTTTGCGAAAAACCGCTCGAAGTCACTCAGGACGCTGTGAACCGCATTATTGCGGCGTCCCGAGAAGGCGGCGGCGTACTGGCTGGAGTGTTTCAAAACCGTTTGGGCAACGCTGCGCAGACACTGAAAGCGGCGGTTGAAGCCGGGCGTTTCGGTCGTCTCACACTCTGCAGCGCGTACATCAAATGGTGGCGCTCAGACGAGTATTACACCTCTTCCGCATGGAAAGGCACTTGGAAGCTCGATGGCGGCGGCGCCCTCATGAATCAAGGCATCCATGCCGTGGATCTTTTGACATGGCTCGTCGGACTGCCCAAACGTGTCGCCGCGTTCTCGGCAACATTGGCTCATCCGATGATCGAAACCGAAGACACTCTCTCGGCGACACTTCAATTTCCAAACGGAGCTCTGGGTGTCATCGAAGCATCCACCTCCAGTTTTCCAGGCTCAGATCTCCGTATCGAAATCATCGGTGACAAAGGAACCGCCGCCATGGTGAACGACAAAATCGTTCGCTGGGATTTTGCCGAGGCACACCCGGAAGACGAAGCCATTCTCCGAAACGAATCCGCAGGGAAAATCGGCGGCGGAACCGCTGACCCAAAAGCCATCAGTGTCGAAGGGCATCGCCGACTCATCGAAGATCTGGCGATCGCACTGCGAGACAATCGCCCCCCCATGATCCCCGGCGCGGAAGCAGAGCGAGCCGTTTCCTTGATCCTTGCCTGCTACGAAAGCGCAAAAACGGGCAAGATCGTCGAACTACACTAAACTGCAGGCGCCCCAGCCTATCACAACAAAAAGGGCATCCCTTCGCTGGGATGCCCTTTTTTAGTAGTCCTTTGCAGTTGATCCGACCTTACACCAACCAGTGTTCCAGTGCGTACTGATGACGTGTCAGCGCAAATTCGATCGGCACGCGTTCGGGATAACATTCACGCTCCATTCCCGCCTGAAGCACCTTCACTTGAAAACGCACCTCATCATCTCCCTGCAAACCTAGCTCTTCCAGAGACACACGAACTTCCAGCACATCACGAGCACTCAACTCTCTCCAAACCGTTGTTTTTCCATCAGAGGAAGTCAGTTTGTAACACCCAAGACCCGTCTGCTCCAATGGCCCGAATTCGACCACACACGGCTTAGCTCCGTGAAACTCAATCCGAATCGCCACATCCTCCCAACGCAACACCTCCACTCTCAAATAAAGCCATTCGTCATCGTTCCCAAACGAGAATCCCTTGATGATCCGTTCCGAGCGATACATTGCCCCCTGCTCACTTCCGGCAACATAAGAACCCGCTCCGAGCCAGTCAAAATACGAAGCGCGACGCCCAGTCAATCGGCACGAAACCGGCTGCTGCGGCTTATCGTAGAGCGGCGCAACACGCATCGAGGTGATCGGATTTTCCAGAATCACCGGAGGAAGCTCACCACAAATTGTGTAGACGTTTTTTAGATGCTGCCGAAACAGATCATCAAAAAGCGCGTCATTCTCCGTGCTAAAATCAGGCCCGTACCACCAGAACCAATCGCTCCCTTCCGCTGCGTAGATCTCCTGCAACGCAGCTTCTTTTTGCACGGGACTCAGCGTTCCTGCCTCCAGATGTTTCTGAAGAAAATCCCGCGTATTCCCCAATAAATCCCAGCCTCGATTCTCCTCGTCTTCCCCAATCCAGATATCGAAGTTACTCGAAATCCAGGAGCCCGTGTGAAGCGAACGGACCACCTTTGCTGGAGGCGCTATTTTCAAATACTCCTCCATCGTCACCGACTGCAGGACAGGGTCCTTTTGAAGTCCCTCGTACAATGCCCGCAGAAAGCCCTCACCGCCGTCCGCAAATGTCTCCCAGGCATTTTCGCCATCGAGAATGAGAGGAATCACCCCTTTGCGCTCCGGCAAAGCACTTTCGATACTATGCATGTGATGCAAAAGATGTCCGGCAGCACTCTGCGGGTCGTTCTTCGCCGCCATAAATCCGATAAAATCAGAAAGCGGTTTTTCGCGGAAAAACGCCGAAACATTCGCTCCGCCATGTGTAACATTCCAGGCTTGGAACAACTCCAAATGGTCTGGATTCGAGCCATGCAGAGCCGGATCCTGAGCCAACGAACGAAACAAGTTCTCCTCGTCAGAACAAAAATATCGGATCCCCGCTTTCTCCATTAAGGGGATCAACTCCGGTGCAATCGAGCCTTCACTCGGCCACAAACCTCGAGGCGCGCGCCCGAACATTTCCGTGTGCTGGCGAACCGCCAACTCCAGTTGTGCACTCGCATCTTCCGGCCAATGAAAACGCCGGGGGAACTGCCGCCCAGGCAGACACCGCTCTGCAAGCGCGCTATCATACACCAACGGCAGGATCGGATGGTAAAATGGAGTCGTGGTAATCTCAGCCTGCCCGCGCTCTTCTGCAGCGCGGTACAGCGGAATAATCCTGCGTACAATCTCCCCGTGAATTTCCAAAACCCGCAGCTTTTCAGCTTCCGTAAAATTACGTTCCTTCGCCTTAAGCACCGTTAATTCGGGATAAAGACGCTCCGCCGTGTACCCGCACCACGCCAGATTAAACCACGTTTGGAGATCCAAAAAATCTTGAGGCGACCAAAACCGAATTCCGCGCTTCGCTTGTTCCCGATCAAATCGCAGGCCCCGCTTATTCAATAGCTCCCAATATCGTGGGAAAGGGCGAATCAGGTTATCCCAGTGAATCTTGAAAAAGTTCTCTAAAAGCGCCAGCCGCTCGTGGTCCTCGAGCTCCGTCGCTGGTTTCCGAGACCAATCCATCCACAGATCCCGGACGGTGCCCTCACCCAGCTCCTTTAACTGAAGCAAAAGCACCGGCGTCATATTCATGTTCACCCGCACCTTGGGAAACTCCTCAAGGATCGAAACCATGTCCAAGTACCCCTTTACCGCATGTAATCGAACCCAAGGCATCATTGCCGTCCGATTGGACGGATTGACGTAATAAGGCTGATGCATGTGCCAGAGAAAAACCACGTGAGCCATGCAGCTTTCCCTATGCTGAAGCGTGTCTATCCGCAATCTCCTACACACCTAAACTTCCCCTTCTCCTCCGAAAAATACACCATTAGGGGTATTCCTCACCAATGTCCGCCCCTCAATCCCTCACCTGGCTCTGGAATCACAATCATTTCTCCGCTCAAGCGAACCTCCCAGTCTCAGATCGTGGTTTCCGCTACGGAATGTCCGTTTTTGAGAGCCTGCGCCTTTGCGACGGTCACCTGCATTTCGCCGAAGCGCACTGGGCCCGTCTCAGAACCGCTGCCCAACGCTGTCTTTTTCCCCTCTCAGAATCAATCTTCCCACACCTCCCTCCCCTGCTAAAAGACCTCCAGGGCGACTGGTTCATCCGCCTCTATGTCACCGCTGGCGACGGCTCACCGACGGATCCGGTAGTCGCCCCAAGGGTCGTGTTATTCGCAGAACAACGTGTCCGAATTCCTGCCACCAAACACCATATCGCACTTTCCGAACCTCCTTTCAGGCCACTCTATGGAGGAATCAAGACGGGCAATTATTGGGAAAACGTAAAAGCACTCACCTTTGCCAAAACCCAAACTGCCACCGAAACACTCCTTTTCAATTCTCTCGAACAGCTCGTCAGCGCCTCCATGGCCAACGTCTTTCTCCGGATCGACGGACGCTGGATTACCCCTTCGATAAACACGGAATGTCGCAATGGAGTCGTGCGGTCTTGGGTTCAGGGGCGGTTTGCCGTTATCGAGTCAACAGTGAGCAAAGAAGATGTTTTGCGAGCGGAGTCCGGATTCCTCACCAATAGCTGGATGGGCATTGGTGTCATTGAGACAATCGAAAAACGCCCACTAACCCCAGATCCCGAAGTCGCGGCGCTAGAAGCGCAATTCGAAGGGATCGCCAGCCATTAAGCGTGTTTCGCCTGTTCCGTCTGGTACTGACACGAGCCAGTCCGCTGCAACTCGTCACAGCTCGCTTCAATCCGGGTAGATTTATTGGCAGGAGAAAACCCGAGCCGCTTGGTGATGCAATTCTCCAAAATGTCGATATTGCGATCTTCAAACTCCAAGATCCGGTTGCAATCCATACAAATCAAATGACTGTGTTTTGGGTGATCTATGTAATTGGGGTCGTAGAACATTTGTTCCTTCCCGAGATCCAATTCCTTGAGCAACCCACTTTCCACCAATAACGGAAGCGTCCGATAAACCGTTGCCCTCGACACCGAAGGTTCAATTGATCGCGCCCGCACGAGTAACTCCTCAGCGTTGTAGTGATCCGTGTAACTGAAAGCCGCCTCAATGATGGCATCGCGTTGAGCCGTGCGCCTCAATCCACTGTTCTGGATAAACTCATAAATTCGGTCCCGGACGGCAGCTTCCATGGGGCGAAAATATTCCCCCAAAAGCTTCGGGTCAAACCCAACGCAGAAAAGCGCTTTAGTTTCCTTTGGGCGCTTTCTGTCCGCTCTCTTTGGTCTTTTTCGCTACAGCCTGCGCAATCGGTGGCAGAAACAGTTTTCTCACAAGGTCATCCCAAAAAACAATCCCAACACTGCGCCCAGCCTCATCTCTAACCACAGCCATAAACTGCCTCGCTGAACGCAACTTGCGCAGGAGTCCATACGCTGAGTCCGAAAGCTCGGCCTTCAGAATCCGACGCTGAAACATCTCCACCTTCCCGTGCCACTGCCCTCCAACCGCCAACTCGTGAAAGTCAACCACCCCGGTCACCCCTCCATCCGCCCCCACCACCGGGACTCGATCCAACCCTCGGGCTCGCGCAATTTCCCGAGCCTCTTTGATCGTCAATGACGACGCCACCGCCCCAGTCTGCTTCAACGGCACCATCACTTCACGGGCTGTCACCGCTCGAAAATCGACAATCGAGTGAATAATCGCACGCTCTTCCGCCGAAATAGCCCCCTCACGCTCGGACTCAAAAGTCATGTATTTGAAGTCTTCCCTACCCGCGAAAAGCTTCTGAGGCTTGCGATATTTTCGAAGCGCCAAGCTCCGAGTAAATCGCATCCCAATAGCGTGCAGCGGAAATAAGAGCAGATCAGCCAGGCGCAGAGGCCCCGAAAGAGCTGCTAAAGCCCGGTAAGGAAAACGCCGGAAAAGCGATTTTGGAAGCATCTCCAGGCCGATCGCCCATATCGGAAGAGCTAAGATTAACGCCACAAAATATCCCGCCGTGCCCAACAACCGCACCAACTCCTGAACCCCCAATGTCAGGGCCAGAATGTTCATAAAATTGGTCACGATTAATACCGTAATCAACAGCCGCTCAGGGTCCGATAGGAGACGATTTAAAAGCAACGCCGAAGGGTCCTTGGCTTTTAAACGATGCCTCAATCGCACCCGATTCACGGACAAAATACCTGCCTCGATCCCCGAAAATACAAAGGAGACCGCCAAACACGCCAATATTGCAAACCAGACGCCCATTTAGACCGCGACCTCCCCATCCAGCAAACTGTCATCGGAGCTAATCCTCTCCACCAACACTTCTTCCACACGTTTCCGGGACGTTCTTCGGACACTGACTCGCAACCCTTCTCCTTCCAGCACCTCGCCCGCTTTGGGTAACTGACCCGCCAGATTAAAAGCAAATCCCCCCACGGTATCGATCCCCTCAACCGCCATATCCAACTCCAACATTTCACCGATATCCTCCAACCGAGCATAGCCACTCGCCACTAATCGCCCGTCCCCCAACGCCTCAATATAAAGCTCCCGGTCACCGCCGGGTAATGCCTCGGATAGAATCTCCTCCACCAAATCCGCACGGCTGATCACGCCCTCGGTCCCGCCATATTCATCCACTACCACCGCAATCCCCTGAGGCAACCGAAGGAACGAACGCATCAAATCCAGAGCCTTCATGGTTTCCGGAACAAAGGATGGGGCAGTTAACATGCTCGTATAATGGCCATTAATTCCCTCCAAAAACGAACGCACCTCGAGAATCCCTAGAATCTCGTCCGGTGTCTCCCCATAGATCACGACCCTGCGATGGAACGCCTTCTTCAGACGATCAGCGAGCTCCTCATTCGTAAGATCATCCGGAAAAGAAACCATATCGACCCGGGGCGTCATACAATCTCTGACACTTTTATCTCCAAGCCGTATAATCTGCTGGATCATAGCGCTTTCACTTATATGAAGCGCTCCCTCCTCAGCCCCCAGTTCGACCAGCGTAGACACCTCTTCGTCGTTGAGAAGATTCCCCGTCTTGAGAGAATCCGGCGTCAGCCACTCCGCCAATCGATCACACAACTGCTGTAACGCCCGTACGGGAACAGCCAAAATGACCAGCAACGGTACCACCACAACTACTCCAATTCGGATCAATCGATAAGGGTTCAACAGGGCAAGCACCTTCGGCATTAAATCACAGATAAAAACAACCACCCCTAACACAATGAGCGCCTTGGCCCAAAACACCATGGACGGCGCCAACTCGGTTCGGAGCAAATAGAGACAAATGACGATCAGCGGAACGTTTAAGAGAACGTCGGCCAGAAGAATGGCACTTAACAGCCTGCGGGGATTGGAAAGGATCGATGAAAGCGCCTCTGCGTAGCGGGTCTTTTTGCGGCGCAATCGCTCCAGCTCAGTAGGTTGAAGGGAAAACAGAGCGGTCTCCAGAGCCGAAAAAAGGGCAGAACCCGCGGCCAAAACGAGGGCTAAACTCGAAAGCGAAATCAATGTTCCCGAAAGCATCAAAGCGAAAAAGCGGCTCCCTTACGTTGCAAGAATCGCGCCAATCCTAATGTGTGCTCATAGTTCACAGGCCCGTAATCGTATTCCCTCATTGTCTCTCCGCGAATGAAAAAAAACGACCTCCTCGAAGCCTGGTTAGAGACTTGGGATCCGGATCCCACCTCTCCAATCCCAAGAGAATATCGTGCGTTCTTTGACTGCTTCAATCGCGGGAAGTTTTACGAAGCTCACGACGTCCTAGAGCACCTTTGGCTTCGTTGTAACAACACCGATCGAAGCTTTTACCAGGCGCTCATCCAGCTCGCCGGGGCATTCGTCCACTTCCAAAAACACGCAACCTTCCCAGATCATCCCACGCATAAACGCCGAATCGCACCTGGGCAGCGGCTGCTAGACTTGGCCGCAGCGCGTCTCCTTCCGTACGGCCCCAAACACCTTGGCGTCGATATTCAAGCGGTTCTTGAATTGTGCACTATCTCCAAAAACCGGGCCGCACTAGGCAATAATCCTCTGGTGGGGTTCACCTCCCCAGCCCTCCACTTACACTCAAGAACTCAGCTCTCCCCTTGATTCGTTACGGTGCAACCGAGTCTTTGGCGCAGCGAAAACCGAGATCCGACATACCTACAAAAGGAGTCGCCTTTTTACGGGTACTCGGACGGTAATCCTTCCCATTCTGCTCACTACTCAAAAAGGAACCGCCTCTTTTCACCCGCTTGGGAACGCTGGTTTCCGCAGGATCATACCCCTCCGCCGGTCCCGCTGGATTTTCCCTGGGGCTCTGAGCGTAAAAATCCGGCCGGTACCAATCCGCAACCCATTCCCAAACGTTTCCGGCCATATCATTTAGGCCAAATCCATTTGGCGGGAATGCCCCACAGGGGGCCGTACCTTTATACCCGTCCTGAGCCAAATTCTCGTTTGGAAACTGCCCCTGCCAAACATTCATCATCCACATTCCCTTTGGAAACGGCTCACGTCCCCAAGGATACTGATTTTGCTCCAATCCCCCACGCGCTGCGTACTCCCACTCGGCTTCAGTTGGGAGCCGTTTTCCGGCCCACTTTGCATACGCAACAGCATCGTCCCAAGACACATGCACCACCGGATACTCCCCTAACGCCTTGATATCAGACTCCGGCCCTTGCGGATGACGCCAATTAGCCCCGGGCACAAACTTCCAGCATGGGTTTGGATCCGTTGAAATAGCTTTATCCACGGGAACAAACACCATTGAACCAGGCACTAACCGATCCGGAGGTAATCCAGCGATGGAGGAAGAATCCGGAGTTCTTTCAGCGGTAGTAACGTATCCGGTAGCTGCGACAAATTTTGCGAACTGGTTATTGGTAACCTCATTTCGGTCCATCCAAAATCCGCGTACCTTGATATCGTGTAACGGCTTCTCATCATCAGCCCCATCATTTCCACCCATCGTAAACTTTCCTGCCGGTATCCAATTCATCTCGGCCCCGAGTGGATTCTGAATCGAACGCCGCATTACCTCCTGCCGTTGAACACGAAATGCCTCTTTTGCGACCCAAAACACCGCAAGCCCACCGGCAAATACGGCGACACTGACAAAAATGAGGGCGGAACGGTTAGCTGGCGTCATCCCTAAGGACGTAGTTCAAAGCCCGAATCCCGTCACGCATCCTTCGTCGCCACGGTGCTGTGGGGAAATTCGATCACATGCTGTCGAGGTGTATGGCGGGAAGACTATTTTAGGCCCATAACCTGCTCCATTAGAGCGCTCCAAAACTCATGAGTGATTCCACCCAAAACCAATGGTCCAAGCCTGGCATAATCGATTTCGAAACATCAGCCGACGGGCTTGAAATTTTCCGCATCCACACAGGTTCCATTACCGCGAGATTTGCGATCCAAGGAGCCCATCTCATTGATTTTACGAACAATGAGAACATTCCTTTGCTATTCATCAGTCGCCAAAGTCTTTTTGCCCCCGGAAAAGCTATTCGGGGCGGAATCCCCGTCATTTTCCCTTGGTTCGGTCCCAGAGAGGGCCATCCAGAGTCTCCGATGCACGGTTTGGTGAGAACCCGCCCCTGGCAGATATCGGAAATAACCATCCACCCAGATGGCACAGCGAAAGTGGGGTTCAGCTTTAATGATTCACCGGAAACACTGGCCCTCTGGCCTCATACGTTTGAACTGAAACTCGAATTCACCTTGGGAAGGGAATTGGAAGTCCGCTGGGAAGTCCGGAATTCAGGCCAAAATGCCTTCCGGTTTGAACAGGCTCTACACCCCTATTTCCCTGTGCAGGACGTTCTCAGAGCAAATGTTCAGGGTCTGGCAGGTGCCACGTATATTGACAAAACAGATTCGCTTAAACTTAAGGAAGAAGGTGCAGATGCCATTGTATTCAGCGGCGAGACCGACCGACTTTATCTCGACACAACAAGCACCTGCATACTGGAAGACCAAGCAGCTGGCCGACGGCTAACGATTTCCAAAACGGGCGCCGACAGCAGTGTCGTATGGAACCCCTGGATAACCAAAGCAGCGGCGTTAAGCGACATGGCCGACGACGAATGGAAAGAGTTTGTGTGCGTGGAACAAGCAAACGCTAACCGGAACGCGATTGAACTTAAATCGGGGGAAACTCACGTTTTTTCAGCCCGCTACGCAACGACATCCGTAGGGATATAGAGGGGCTCAGGTTGCCCTGTCGCAACCAACCGTCAAACGAACCAACCGCCAAACCAAATTCGGCCCAACCGAACCAGTAAACCTCACGTCTTTTACAAACAGCAAAGGGAACAACACAAAAAACGCGATTCGGGTTGAACGAGGCACCTCGAGCTCTGTCCAAAGGAATGTTGATGGTTCCATCACCGCTTGCCTCAGTAAACCCACAAACAACGCCGAAACACGTCGGAAACAAACAAACCCATCGTTCCGTGGCTCTTGGAGCCGTATCTGAACGTCCATTTTGTAACCAGACTCTTATGAAATCCCTCACATCCCGCGCCGTTTACCTGGCTCCCTTTATTTTAGGAACCGCCTGGACTGTTGCCCACCTTCATTCAGCACAAGCAATCGAAACAGCTGCAGGTACCGGTACACCAACGGAAAAAACGGCTTCCGGTAAAGCCAGTGGAGAAAAGTCCACCTCAGAAACCTCGCGGGCCCTTCCCGAGTTAAAGGTGGATAACACCCCCCTTCCCAGCAGCACCCCAACGTATGCGCCCATCGTTGAAAAGGTTTCCCCGAGTGTTGTCACCATTGATACCTCACAGAAAGTAAGCCGCTCGGATCGTTCCGAAAGAGGTATGGGGCAAGGAAATCACCCGTTGTTAGACGATCCGATGTTTCGCCGGTTTTTCGGGTTACCTGAAGGAGCAGACCCACAGTCACCACGCGGCACCCCTCGAAAGAGTCCCGACCGTCGCAATTCCGAAAACGGAAATGCTGATCGGAACGAGAATCGGGGCGAGAATCGAAGCGAAGGCTCCGACAGAAAACGCGAACAAACCACTCCGCTTGGTCTCGGTTCCGGGGTCATTGTCAGTCCAGACGGCTATATTCTAACCAACAACCACGTTCTGGAAGGGGCTGATAAAATCGAGGTCGGTATTGGCAATTCGCCGCGCAAATATACCGCAAAGAAGGTCGGAGGTGATCCGAGTACGGACATCGCGGTACTAAAAATTGACGCCAAAAACCTCACCCCGATCACGTTCGCCGACAGTGACCAACTCCGGGCTGGTGACATCGTCATCGCTGTAGGCAATCCCTTCGGGTTAACCAGATCCGCAACCATGGGCGTTGTCAGCGCGGTGGGACGCAAGGATCGCCAGATGTCACAAATGGCTGATTTGAGTAATTTTATTCAAACAGATGCAGCCATTAACATGGGCAATTCCGGTGGCGCACTGGTGGACTATCAGGGACGCCTCGTCGGCATTAACACCGCGATTTTCAGCAGAAGCGGTGGAAACCAGGGCATCGGATTCTCCGTTCCCGCCAATATGGCCAGAGGGGTCATGGAGAGTTTGATCAAGAACGGACGCGTATTGCGCGGATTTCTGGGCATCGGGCTTCAGGATCTCACAGAAGCTCTGGAGAAAAAGTTTAACGTAGAGGCAGGAGTCGGCGCTTTAGTCAGCGAAGTGCAACCCGGTTCACCCGCTGAGAAAAGCGGAGTACGGGAATACGACGTCATCACATCTATCGACGGTAAAAAAGTGGAGGGTGTACAGGAATTGCGCCTTCGAGTTGCCGCTATGTCGCCAGGAGCCAAAGTGAATCTCCAGGTCATACGGGACGGAAAACCGATGGAGATCGCGGCGGTTTTAGGCGAGAAGCCAGATAAAGGAAAAGGAACCGCTCCGGTTATCGCAGAAGATCCCGATCCTGATGTTATGGACGGGGTTACGGTCTCCGATCTCGACGATGCTGCACGTAAGGAATTTAATGTTCCGGATAAAATCAAAGGTGCATTAGTGACTGCGGTGGAACCAGACTCTTTGGCTGCGGGAGCTGGAATCCGTCCAGGAGATGTAATCCAGGAAGTGGAACGCAAAGCTATTGGATCCGCGGATCAGGCGGTGAAAATGAGCGAAGAGTTAAAGAAAGAGAAACAGGTCTTACTCAAGGTCTACAGTAAAGGTGCGAGCCGGTTTGTGGTATTGGAAAGCAAACCCTAGGCAAGAATGGAGAGTCCTGCGCTAGCGTAGAATATCCTTAGGAATGAGGCCATAACGCAGCCGGCCAAACGAACTGAAACCTTCACGGTTCAGTACAACGAGGGCAGTGCTTCAGAGGCAAACCTTTGAAGCCTGCCCTTTTCGTTTTCCTCACAAATTCTGTCCCGAGCGCCCACACCCAAGTTCACCTACTAACGGGGCGACCGGTACGATCCCCTGCCCGAAGTAGCCCCGGTGTCTGAGAAGTGTCGGTTCAGCTTCTGATCGCTTTGCTCAGGAATCGCTTTGCGCCATGCTATGCGATCACTCCCATGTTTGAGCTTCTTCAAGTTGATCCTCACTCCCAAGCCCGCCGCGGTCGCTTAACTACGGCGCACGGGGTCATTCAAACCCCCATCTTCATGCCGGTAGGCACTCAGGGCACTGTAAAATCACTATCCCCGGATGAGCTGTATGATCTTGGCGCTCAGATTATTCTAGGAAACACCTACCATCTCTTCCTTCGCCCCGGATTGGATGTCATTCGGGATTTCGGTGGCCTCCATCAATTCAGTAACTGGAAGCGCCCGATCCTAACGGATTCAGGAGGGTTCCAGGTATTTTCCCTCGCGAAACTCCGGAAAATTACAGACGAAGGCGTCCATTTCCAAAGCCACATCGATGGTGCACCCTGTTTTATAGGCCCTCGGGAGGCCATGGAGATTCAGGCCGCGTTGGGCTCTGACATCGCGATGCTATTCGACGAATGCCCGCCATATCCCTGCGAATACGATTATGCAGCGAAGAGTCTGGATCGAACGCTGCTTTGGGCTGCCCGCTGTAAGGAGGTGCCCACCCCAGGCGCGAAATTTGGGATCGTTCAAGGAGCGACCTTTGCAGATTTACGCCGACAGAGCGCCGAAGCCTTAGTCGCCATGGATTTTGATGGTTACGCTGTCGGGGGCGTTTCCGTTGGAGAACCTGAAGAGGAAATGCTAGCGGCCGTCGACCATAGCGTTCCCTATCTACCTGCGAATAAAGCACGTTACGCTATGGGACTTGGGACCCCGCCTCAAATGTTGGAAATGATCGCACGTGGGATCGATATGTTTGACTGTGTACTCCCAACACGCGTCGCACGAAACGGCACCGCATTTACCCGAAACGGACCACTCAATCTTCGAAACGCATGCCACGTCAAAGCTCACGGGCCAATTGAAGAGGGCTGCACCTGTCCTGCATGCCGTGAGTTCAGCCGGGGATACATCCGACATCTACTGAAAGCCGAGGAAATTTTGGGCCTGCGACTCATGTCGCTACACAACCTTCATTTCTATCTCAACCTAATGGCACAGACTCGAGCCGCTATTGAAGGTGGAACATTTCCCTCATTTCGCAGCGCTTTTATGACGCAATATAAAACAAGAGGCACCGACGCTGACGAATAGCCCCCATCAGCCGAACCAACACCTATTTCGTTTGGGGAAATGCAGAAACTGATCCAGCTTTTCAAGAAGCTGTCGCTTCTCTTGACGGCCATCGTGCTGTTGGGAATTTTGACCGCAACTGCCATCAACTTCTGGGTTCTCTGGCGTGGTTCCAGACACCTCCTCTCGTCAATCGAGCAAATTCCTGTCGGATCAATTGGGGTCGTTTTAGGCACTTCCCCTGGTGGCGGCAAACATCTTGTAATCAACCCGTTTTTCGAAGCACGAATGGATGCTGCTGCTACCCTGTATCATTCAGGAACAGTATATCATCTGGTCCTCAGCGGTGATAATCGCCGAGCGGACTATAACGAACCGTCATCGATGAAAGAAGCGCTTAAGCATCGAGGTGTACCGGCGTCAGCACTCACGTTAGATTACGCAGGATTTCGCACGTTAGATACCGTGGCTCGCGCTCATCGCGTTTTTCAGGTTCAGAAGCCCGTAATCATTACAGACGACTTTCATATCGCGAGAGCCCTGTTTTTGGCTGAGGCCGAAGGCGCCGAAGCCCTCGGGTTCGCGTCTGCACCGATCCCCTGGCGACGCTCGTATAAGACACGCGTCAGGGAATGGGCCTCGCGCGTTCGTGCATTTCTGGATGTTTATATCCTCGGAACCCAACCTCACTTCCTCGGAGAAACGATTCAGCTTCCACAGCCTTCCACCCCAGAAACCGCGGACCCGACTGAATAACCCCAGCAGGACGGCCGCATCACCCTGTGGCCATCTATGCAAACTGATTCCCTCGAAAACTCCAGCGATCTCGTATCCATCCAATCCCCTCTACGCTGCCTGCTTGTAGACGATGAGCCTCTGATTTTGATGGTATTGAGCAAGTTCCTCGCAAATACAAACACCGAACTCGTTTCAACCTCCAACGCGGCAGACGCTATCACAGCAGCCGAATCTGAAAGGTTCGATATCTTGATTACAGACCGGTTCATGCCCGGTATGGATGGAATGACCTTGGCTAAGATCTTGAAACGGAGACACCCCTATCTCAAAACGATCGTCATCTCGGGTATCCCCCCATCCTGCACGACCCAAATCGACGCGTTCCTACAGAAGCCATTTACGCAAGCCGGACTTCTAGAAATCGTCCACTCACTCACCCCGCCAGAAAAGCGCTCCAACCAAGGCACGCCAGCGTGCGCTCCAGTTTCAGCCTAAAACGGAAAAGTAGACAAGTAGGGGCACGACGCTACCTGCAAGCCTAATTACGCTTAGGGCGAACAAGGAGGATGTAAAACAACACTGGGTTCCAAGTGAAAGGTGCCTTTATCATGGTGAGAGTCATACGCAGCCCGAAGCTCCAGCGGACTCAACGTTCCCTTGTAGGTATAAAGCCCACCGCCGACACACGAATTCAGCAGGTGGTCCCCGCTTAGCAACGTAACACCGCCTTTTCGGGAGGAATTCAGGGAAACCTCGTAAGCCGTTAGAAAACATTTCCAACGCGCCTCGAAATACGCACGAACATGCCCGTCAGCCTGAGGACTAAGGACAGCTCGCATACGTCCACCGACGCCAGGGCGGTAGCTTTCCCAACGTCCCTCCCATCGTTGGGCATTGGATGTGTTACCGGGGCGCGCATCACTCCACGCTTTTTGGAATCCGGGCGAATAACACCCAGACAAAAGTGATGAAAGGCTCAAAGCCACAATCGTAGCGACAGAAGAATTTTTCATGAGTTTGGAGGGATGGTCAGAATTGTACCACAATCGCCCAAAAACCCAAATGGCTGCATCCACAGCCCACACCCTCTATTTTTCCAGACCGGTAAACACCGCGTCCAACTCCTTCATCGCCCCCGGCACCCCCAGTAACACCAAGTGCCGCCCCGAAACCTGCCAGCGAACGCTCCATCCAGCAGAACTCAATTCAGACGCCTGGATTTGCATACCCTCATTAGAGAAACCCGCCACATCTGCCACCAATATCACAGCTTTCGGGTGCTCTGATATCAATTGGGCCACGGACATCCCTCGCCATTGGCCAACACGACCCGCCACAAGCTTCAAATTTCCTAAGGGCGCGGGAATCTTCACTGCCTCCATTCCATGTAAGTACAACCAATCACTCAACTGACCTGTATTAGCGTCAAAAGGCTCAAACTCAGCGAGATTCGAATTTTCGTTAAACTCCAAAAGCCGCGCAACCTGATCATACAAGGGACTGCTCCGCTCACTCTTCCAGCGTTCCCAAAAGAAAAACCCAACAATAAACACCACCCCAAACGCCACTGCAGCGACTCCCAAAATGCGCTCCCATCGACCTCCCCGGGCTGTTTTGCCAAGATTTTTGGCGGCAATAAGCGCCGATCGTTCCTCTGCAGATGGCACTATTCCGCTTACCCCGTCCCGCAGGACCAACTCATCCATTCCCAACGCCTGCCTGGCATCATGCATTGTACCCAACAACTTACGCAGATCATTGGGACGTTGATTCAAAATCTGCGCAATCTCCAAGGTTTCGATATGGCTAATCGATCGCAACGCAAGCGCGGCTCGCTCCTGTGCAGCAAGAGGGAAAAAGAACGGGACCAAATCTGGATCCAAGTCATCCCCGAATAGATTAGTGGATAATTTTTTACGCAAAGCCCCCCAAACCCAGCGCGCAGTCCAGACCCAGCGAGCACGCTCAGCTCTAAACTGCGTAGCCCGCACTTCCGCCTCGCCCAGTGCCTCCGAAACCACGGCTACCGCCTCCGCTCTCTTGCCCGTAAGCAAAAAAGCGAATCGAAACAAATCCTCTACGGCTTCTTTCTCCAACACTTCCATTCGCCTTCGACTAAACTCAAAAGGACACTAAATCGCAACCTTACGACTGTTCCATAATCTGCTTTGCCACTTTGCCATCCCTCCGCGAAACTAGCCCGCCCCCTTTGCTAAACCTCGGCTTTCGATGACCCAAACCCCATCTCACTCCACCGCACTCGACGCGATTCGCGCAGATTTCCCGATTCTGCATCAGGAAATCCACGGATATCCCCTCGTTTACTTGGATAATGCGGCGTCCACCCAGAAGCCCCGCTCGGTAATCTCGGCTATCGTTCACCATTACGAACACGACAACGCCAACGTCCACCGGGGCCTCCACGAACTGAGCAACCGGGCCACGCACGCTTACGAAACAGCTCGCCAGAAAGTCGCACGCTTCTTAAACGCCGCCACGCCGGAACAAATCATTTTCACCCGCGGAACAACCGAGTCCATCAACCTCGTCGCCAACTCCTGGGGCAGCGCTTTTCTAAAAGCTGGCGACGTCATCTTGCTCACGGAGATGGAACACCACAGCAATCTGGTGCCGTGGCAAATGATTGCCAAACGTACCGGAGCAACGTTGCGCTTTATTCCCGTCACCCCGGACGGATTACTCGATCTAAGCGACATCGACTCCCGGCTAACTCCTGAAGTCAAAATTCTCGCATTTACTCACATCTCGAACTTCCTAGGCACCATCAACCCCGCCGTGGAGCTTTGTGCTAAAGCCCGCAGTGTTGGCGCGGTCTCCTTCGTTGACGCTGCTCAGAGCGCCGGCCACCTGCCTCTGGATGTCCAAGCGCTAGGTTGTGACTTCCTAGCCTTCTCGGGCCACAAAATGTGCGCTCCTACGGGAATCGGTGCACTCTATGGACGCGCAGAGGTTCTGGAACCGACACCCCCGTGGCAGGGAGGCGGCGAAATGATTCTTTCCGTCAAATACGAGTCCTGCACCTACAAACCAGCTCCGGCTCGTTTTGAAGCTGGCACGCCTAACGTCGCCGGGGCAGTCGGACTAGGAGCCGCGATTGATTATCTGGAGAAAATCGGCCGCCAAAACATCCAGAAACACGACCAGTCACTAGCCATTGACGCCTACCATCGTATCGCTGAAATCCCCGGGTTCCGTGTTTTAGGTCCTCAAACCAACAGGGGCGGGTTGGTCAGTTTTGCTCATGAGTCGGTACATCCCCATGATTTGACCGCTTTTTGTGATCAAAAAGGGCTCGCGGTTCGCGGCGGCCACCACTGCAACCAGCCATTAACTCGGAAGTTTGGGCTTCCCAGCACCACCCGAGCCAGCTTTTACCTTTACAACACCTCTGAAGAGATCGATCGGATGATTTCGATTCTCCACGAAGCCAACCGTTTCTTTGCATGAACGCCGAATTCGAAGAACTCTACCAACAAGTCATCTTAGACCACTCCAAGCGTCCTAGAAACTACGGCCTCATCGACGGAGAAGCCGTTCATGTCGACGGAGACAACCCCTCTTGCGGCGATGAGATTCATCTACACGTAAGGTTTGGTCCCGACGGCGAAGTTCAGGAAATCAAATTTACGGGCGTAGGGTGCGCCATTAGTCAGGCATCCGCCTCGCTAATGACCCTAAAACTGAAAGGAAAAAGCCGGCCAGAATCCACCGAAATGCTGAGCGCCTTCACCGAAGTGATTACGGAAGGAAAACAAGAACCACCCAAAATGCTGGGTGATTTACGGCTCCTTGGGGGCGTCAGAAAATTCCCGCAACGGGTCAAATGCGCAATGTTAGCCTGGCGTGCCTTTCAACAAGCCATGGAAACGACTCCATCCACCCATGGAACGGTATCCACGGAAGAAAGTGCCCCTCATTGTCCCTAAAAGGTCCCGTTTCGATTCAAAGTCCTATGGTTTTCCGTGGAAGAACTGCCAGCAAGCTTGCTCCACTTCAGGAAGATCGCCTAGTTTAACCTTCGTTCAGGCAGTTGTCCCCCGCCGCCATGCACCCTTCTACAAAACCGCGCCCTCCCCTTTCGAAACAAACTCGAGAAGCCGGCTTCACTCTAGCCGAAGTTGCCATCGCCATGGCCATTTTCTCGTTTGCTCTAGTCAGCATGCTCGGAATGCTTTCGGTCGGATTAAAGACCTCTCGTAAGGCAAGTCTTCAGACTGCGGCTTCCAATCTCATGTCTACGATTGCCGCAGACATCCAGGCATCCCTCAAAATCGACACCGAAGACACCTCGACTTTCCTGCATTCCTACACTTTTAAAACCCCGACCCTGGGTCTGGAGGCTTCCTACAACGAAGAAAACAGCGCAATCACCGTGACTCCCGCCACGATGACACTCACGGATGCAGCTACCGATGCATCTGCGTTGTCCATCCGGGATCAGGGTTCGTTGAAATTGTTTAAAGTCACCTTCAGCGCCCCCAATCAGGACCCAACGCTCAGCCAGCAAATCCCCGTCGGGATCCGTGTCAAAGTCTCCTGGCCCTTCAATATTCCCCCGACTGCCACTCCAGAAGGATACGTGGAATCCATCATCCCTCTTCCTGTTCACTAAATTTCTGTTCGCTACCATATGACCTCCTCCAGAACGCCCAGCGCTTCCCGGTCAAAACACCTCACCGCGTTCACCTTAGTCGAACTATTGGTGGCCATATCAGTGCTAGCCGTCCTGATGTCCCTCGTCTTGCAGCTCATGGGCTCGGCTACCCGACTCACCAGCACCTCCCGTCAGGCAAGCGACAGCGATACCGAAGCCCGTTATGCGCTCAACCAAATCGCCTCCGACCTCATCCATCGTATCCGACGCCAAGACGTCAGTGCGTTCGTAGATAAGAAACCGGGCAACGACCGATTTTTCCTTTTCTCAGAAACCCCTGGGTACGCTCCGAATTTGGATCCCGCTCTCGTTGGCAATATTTCCCTCGTAGGATACCGCGTCCACGAAGAACCCAAACGCTTCGTTCTCCAACGCTATGCCCGAGCACTCCCCATGGGAACCGGTGTTCCCGGTGAAAAACCGATGCCCTACGTGCTCATGAGTCAGCCGCCAAACCCGGCACCTATTCCCACAACTACTCTCTCCGGAGCTTTCCCAACAATCGCCTCCGATGATACCTCCGAAGACAACTTCTACCAGACCATCGCCGAAAACGTGGCCCGCATGGAAGTCTGTCTCATTAAGAAATCCTCTGTCATCGCTCCGGATGGCGACCAAGCAAAGGCAGCCGCAGTCATGCTGAGTGACGATGAAATCCAACCTGAACTAGACCAGTACGGATTCACCCGTATCCAATCAATCGTCATCACGATCGCGATCATGGACCCACAGAACATGGTGCGGACAAACACTGAAAACGTTAAGACCTTCTTCAGCTCGGACACGTTTGATGGAAAACCCTCCGCCGAAGGCATCAAACTTCCGCTCGAAACATGGAATCGAGAGCTCGTCTCTCAGTCCGACAAGCTTGCCCGTCCCATCTTGAATGGTGTCCGTTTCTATCAACGGATCATCAATCTCTAGCAACCTGCAGAATCCCGCTACTGGGATATCAGTAAAAGGGCCAAAGGGGGGATTTTCGACATGTCCTCGTGGGCTTAGGACATGGATTCCAGATTCAAGTGTCATAAACTTCCATCCGTGACTCCCTCCTCCCACTCCCCCCTCCCCTCGGACTCGAAGCCAACCATTGCCGTGCTCGGCACCCTGGATTCGAAAGGTCCAGAACACGCTTTCCTGGCGGAAACCATCCGATCCTACGGTTTTCAGACGCTCCTCATCAACGTCGGCTCCCTCGAGAAGCCGCTTGTGACCCCCGATATCCCCTCCGAAACGGTCGCTGAAGCCTCCGGTGAAGACTGGCAAAGCATCTTCACCCGTCGGGATCGGGGAGAATGCGTCGCATTGATGGCCAGAGCCTCCGCGATCTTCCTCCTAAATCTCGTCGAATCCGGACGTATCCACGGAGTCATCTCCCTCGGCGGCGGCGGAGGCACGGCCATCGCCACAGCCGCAATGCGGGCACTGCCTATCGGATTTCCCAAAGTCATGGTCTCTACTTTAGCCAGTGGAAATACCGCCCCTTATGTGGGTACCAAAGACATCACGATGATTCCCGCCATCGTCGATGTTTCGGGAATCAACCGAATCTCCAGAACGATTTTCGAAAACGCAGCCGGCGCTATCTCCGGTATGGTCACCGCCGCCCAAGCCCGAAAAACACGCCCTTCAGCCGACAAACCTCTCATCGTAGCAAGTATGTTCGGCAACACCACAGCCTGTGTCGAACACGCCAAATCCATCCTCGAACGCGCCGATTACGAAGTCCTCGTCTTTCATGCAACCGGCACTGGCGGACGCGCTATGGAAAGCCTCATCGCTAGCGGGCTAGTCGCCGGAGTCCTCGATATCACCACCACCGAATGGGCAGACGAACTGACCGGAGGCACCCTCAGTGCCGGTCCGGAACGCTTGGACGCCGCCGCAAAAGCCGGCATTCCAGCCATTGTGGTTCCCGGCTGTCTCGATATGGCCAATTTCGGGGAACCCCAGACTCTTCCGCAAAAATACGCCCACCGGACCCTCTACCACCACAATCCCCAAGTCACCCTCATGCGCACCAACGCAGAGGAAAACAGCGCTCTTGGCGAAATCATCGCCTCGAAAGTGAACGCCTATCGTGGTCCGGTTTCCGTCTTATTACCGCTTCAAGCTGTCAGCATCATCAGTCAGGTGGGCCAACCGTTCCATGATCCCGTTGCTGACTCCGCCTTGTTCAACGCCATTCGAAAAACGCTCCGTCCCGGTACCCCCCTTCGTGAACTCGACTGCCACATCAACGCACCCGAGTTCGCCGAGGCCTGCGCAACCGAACTCCTCAGCCTCCTGACTCCTTAGGGGCCCCTGTTTCCAACACCTCCGGCAACTCCTTAGCCGGAGCCTGCCCGTGTGAAGATATCTCAAGTTTGAGACTTTCACACGCTTCCGTCTCGACTGTAGACGTGCAATCGGAGATTCAACGGGAAGTCCACCACCCGAACCATGTCTCTTGCCCACATTTTCCACAGACACCACACGCCATCCTCACACCCTGACGTCGTATTAATCGGCGCCGGGATTATGAGCGCAACTTTGGGGGTCATTCTCAAAGAACTTCAGCCTTCGCTCAAGATCGAAATCTATGAGCGCTTAGATGTCATTGCGGGAGAAAGCTCGCACGCCTGGAACAATGCCGGTACGGGACACTCGGCGTTCTGCGAACTGAACTACACCCCACAACACGAAGACGGCACCATCGAAACAGCCAAGGCGCTCAAAATCGCGGAGTCCTTCGAAGTCTCCAAACAGTTCTGGGCTTTTCTAGTGGAGAAGCAGTACGTCCAGAATCCGAAAGACTTCATCAACGCGACGCCTCACATGAGTATCGTGTGGGACGATAGCCTGCCCTACCTCCAAAAACGCTTCGAGTTACTGACCGAATCTCCCCTTTTCGAAGGTATGGTCTATTCCGAAGACCGCGAGCTCCTCAAACAATGGATCCCGCTCATGATGGAAGGACGCGATCCTTCCCAAAAAGTTGCGGCAACACGGATGGAACTCGGCACCGATATGAATTTCGGCGCCCTGACACGCGCACTTTTCGATCATCTAAAAACGCTGCCAGACGTGTCCATTCATCTCGAACATGAGGTCGACTTCATCGAGCGCAGAAAAGTCGACAACCACTGGGAACTCGAAACCCTGAACCTCGTTTCCAAGGAGCGCCGGACCATCGAAACCAAGTTCCTCTTCATCGGAGCTGGGGGCGGTTCCCTTCCTCTTCTCGAAGAAACCGAAATCCCTGAGGCGAATGGGTACGGCGGATTCCCAGTCAGCGGACAATGGCTTGTTTGCCAAAACGAAGAGCTGATCCAGCAACATGCGGCCAAAGTTTACGGTAAAGCCGAGGTGGGTGCTCCCCCCATGTCGGTTCCGCATCTCGACACCCGAATTATCGACGGGAAAAAGGCGCTTTTATTCGGACCGTACGCCGGATTTTCAACCCGCTTCCTCAAACACGGATCCCTCACCGACCTGCCCGACTCCCTTCAAGTCGATAACGTAATCCCGATGCTTGCCGCAGGATTACACAACATCCCGCTCACCAAATACCTGATCGATCAGGTGCTCCAATCCCCCGAAGACCGGCTCGCCTCCCTCAAGAAATTTGTCCCCACAGCGGTTCTGGCAGACTGGAAACTCGAAGACGCCGGACAACGGGTACAGATCATTAAAAAAGACCGCGACCAGGGTGGCAAACTCGAGTTCGGAACCGAGATCGTGAGCTCGGCAGATGGAACCGTCGCGGCTCTTCTTGGCGCATCCCCCGGGGCCTCCACTGCGGTCTCGATCATGCTCGAATTGTTGACGAAGTGTTTCCCCGAGCAGGTCAAAACCGAGGACTGGCAGGCCAAACTCAAAGCGATGATCCCCTCCTATGGGCAATCACTCGCCAAAGACAAAACCCTCTGCGCCGCAACTCGCGAACGGACTGCCCACTTGCTCGGCTTGAAATAGCCTCTCCCGTTCTTTCGCCCCTCCTTGGCTACATGGTCGAGGAGGGGCTGCCTTCTATTCCTCCGAGGAATCGGGTGTGGAGGACAATAAACGTTCTCCCGAAACAATTCGTTCCCCTTCGGTTTGCCAGCGATACAGCGGAACACCGTCTTCTTTCCTTAACGCTTTAAAGATTTCAGGGACGTCCCGCTTTTGAAGCGTCCAATCCGTTAACCCGGAGGCAGCACATGCGAGAACCTTCAAGTAGCCCTTGAATTCGCGAGCCCGCCCGATGACTCGTGCCCCCTCCTCGGGCAAGTCGCCGGCGCCCCGATTCGCCATTACCAAAAAGCTGTAAGGCAAAACCCTCATATCCACTCCAAGCTCCCTCGAAAGTTCACCCAGCCCCGGATCCTGGTGTGCCTCGGATGGAACCCGCGCAAAATGATGACACCAATGCTGCGCGTTTGATTCGAGCAAAAGAGGACACCCACCTTGATGCGTACACGGAGCAATCGCTCCCCATTGACCGGTTTTCAAAAGCGCCTCGCGTAAACGAGCAATCAATTGCCGACTTGCCGCATGGGTTGCGGACTCCACCCAAATCACCGCCGCCGCAGTCTGAATACTCTTAATCCATGCCCCTAGCTGAGCCTCATCCAACTCCGTAATCACATGGCTCGCCAACACCAACGCTCCCGAGCAATCCACCTCACCGCTGCCTGCGGATTTCACCTCACAGCGGGGTGCCAATTCGCGTACTTGTTTCGCAGCAAACACCCGAGCCAACGGTGAACGGTCCATCAACGTTACGGAACGAAATTGTTCCGGCCATTGCTCCAAAACGCGTCGGGAGGCAATCCCCGTACCACATCCCAAATCCACAATCCGATTGGCCTGAGGAAGCCAGCCACGCAATTGGAGCTCTCCGAGAACCGCGTCCCACTTCCACGCAATCCGTTGCGCAAAGGTGGCGTCATAAAGTTCCAACTCCTGTTCACCCCAATAATCGGCTTCTCCGGCAGTTCCCTGAATAAACCCCTCCCGTAACCGACGCAAAACTCGCAATTCCTCCTTAGTCCAATAACTCATAAAATCTCCCCTAAATGAGCAGCCAGACGCTGCGTTTTGATCTGGTACGCTGCCAGTAAATCCCGGATCTCCGCGCGTACTGCTTCCGGACTTCGTCCCCCGGAACTCTCCCGGCGAATCGCGGCGAGCATGAGGTTTTTGCCGGAATGCTCCGGTTCCACAAATTCGAACACGCGGGCCCTGTATCCCCGGAGTTCGAGTAAAAGCGCACGTAAACCGTCCGTTAAAATTTCTGCATGTCGCTCCAAAAGAATCCCGTGAGCGAGGATGCTCTGAAGTGGTGCTGGGGGAACCACCTGGGGACGGACTTCCTGATGGCAACAAGGTGAAGTGACGAGCAGCCCTGCGTTCGCATTCACACCCTGAAAAAGAGCGTCGTCCGTGGCGGTGTTACAGGCGTGAAGTGCTACAAGGACATCCAGACCGTCTTTGGGATGCCATTCGCCGATACGGCCCGCTTCAAAACGCAACCCGCTAAACCCTAATTCCTGACTCAGCGCATTGGAGGCCGCAACCAGTTCGGGTCTGGCCTCAACACCAATCACCTGAGCCTGCCAACCGCGTTTTTGAAACACACGAGCCAGCGCAAAAGTCAGGTACCCTTTCCCTGCCCCCATATCGGCGACCTGCAGGGGGCGATCCCCTTTCCAGCCCCATTCGTCCAAAAGATGGCCCAGTAGTTCGGTGAACCGCTGAACCTGGCGTAATTTACCGGCCATTCCCGGCCGAGGCGCGCCCAATGGGTTTGTAACCCCCAGTCGTTGCAAAAAGGGTTCCGAAGCAAGGGCCGCCTGTTCCGGATGCACTTTGTCATGCTGAAAGGAAGGCGCTTGAGTGAAAGTAGAGCGCAGGGTACGAACGCTCATTTTGCCGGAACGTTCACGGCGAAACTGGAAATCACCCGCTGTGGTAAACAAATGTGCCCTGCGCCAACTCGAAGCGAGTGCCGTGGCCAGCAACTCGGCACCTTCGGCAATTGGATAATTTTTCGTCACTTCCCGGGTGGCAAAACACTCAAGGATACAGAGACGGCGCCCCTCTTTGAGTTCGACTGGACGCGCCTTGAGATTTCGTAAGCCCTCGGGAGCGGAGTCGGGATCACTCAGGGTAAGTTTTACAAAGGTACCGGCATCCCAGGTATTGCGTAATCGGAGGAGAAATTCGGAAGCGCTTTGCATTGTCGGAATCAGGTAACAGAACAGGCAGAGGAAAGGCCATCCATCTTATGAATGCGGCGAATCAGGAATCAGCGATCGGAGACCTTGCGGACTCCTAATTCGCAAGTAGAGTAACGGAGCAGCGGGTGGCAGACGATCGCTGGTACGGAGTCAAATCTGTAGCAGAGGAAAGTCCGAACACCCCTAGGCAACACGCCGTGTAGAGTACACGGGCATCCGGGGCGAAAGGCTCGGGTGACGGAAAGTGTCACAGAAAACAGACCGCCCAGGCCTTTCGAGGACTGGGTAAGGGTGAAAAGGCGGGGTAAGAGCCCACCGCCCGTCAGGCAACTGACGGGGCACGAAAAACCCCGTGTGGTGCAAGACAAAACAGGGAACGATGGGCGCCTGGCCCGTTTGGCTTCGGCCGAACCGTTTCCGGGTATTAGTCGCACTTCGCTTCGGCGAGGCGGCTCGTTTCGGCGAGTTGAGAGAAATGGTCGTCACGGAGTGGTCTTCGGATCACCCCGACAGAATTCGGCTTATCGCCACCCGCTGCAACCTATCTCACTCACAGTGAGATATTAGGGGAAACAGGAGACCTCAAAAAAGAGGCAAGTCAGAACAGAAGTCAGAACACATCCTCCAGTGTTTCATTAGATTTTTGGATGTCTCCCGTTGTTTTGTCTCCGTTAAACGGAACGAAAAAGCCACGCATCCGAGACAAGGGGGGGCGGGGCTCGGCCTTACGCGAAAGGCGAAGTCCCTGACGCATCCCCCCCACCGGAAACGGAAAAAGCAAAGGGGGCGGAAAAATGTCTGATGCACTGAGGATCCCTTTTCTAAAGACACGAGAAACAGAATTTACAGTAATGAGCCGAAAATGGGGACTCGCCGCCACATTATGAGATCGATTAGTGGTAAAATATGATTCAAGGCGGCATCGTAAAGACACGTAAATTCGATTCTCTATCGGCTCGCCCGCCGCATTCCTGTTGTCACCCAATGGACAGTAGGCATTGTCCCCGCTGCGAAAACAACCTAGACATTATGCGTATCTGACCTTCGTTATTTAAAGCATTCCCACACCCCTTCATTATATGCGCCTCATTATTGGATGTATTGCACTTGCGATAATTGCAGCAATCTTTCCATCCGGACTAGAACTCATTCCAATTTTTGGTTTTCTATTTCTTATTACGCTTCCATGGATATGGAAATCAAAGCTTGCGTGGATTGGAATACCTCTTGGAATAATCGGGATCATTCTTCACGTCAACGGGTATAAGCTCGCGGGTTCCCCTCAGATTACCCGAAGCAAACCACTTGAAAATAGCAGACGAGTAATTGCCTTAGAGCCTCCTGCGCGAATAATATTCAGCAATGGAGAATCTACATCCATTGAAGGCATTCACATTCTCCAAGCGGTAAACTTACAAACTGACTGGAATTTTAATCTGGTCCGTATTCTAGACAATCGCTCATCAAATCCTTCTTTTGAAGTTTCTATTACGGGGAATGGCAAGCGGGCCAATTTCCTTCAAAGAAACAGATATTTTTGCGGGAATACATTTTTCCCAACCCTGTTCCCATCGCGCTTACCCAGCCACTCAGTTAAAGATGTGGGGGAAATTCTAGTCGAGGCAGAATTGGCAATCCCTACCACTGACGATTTGGTCGAAGAAAGTTATAGAAACCGCTTATTGGAGGTCTTCGATCACACGGTCCCATCTGTTGGCTATGCTAAAAACTGGATTAATTACTACCCCTTGGGAGGCATACAAAAGCACGATTCCGCAGCTATCGCACTCGGGCGCAGCCTAATCGCACCAGATAGCATGAAGTTTGTCGCTGGTGCATATTTATTAATTGCGGCACAAGACACTGATTTTTATCCTGAAATTAAAAAGGAAATCTTAAGGAGAAAGGCCCGAAATCTTGTTGGTTACGATCAAATAGCCCAAGCTCGTTCCGTCGACTTGGATGGAATATTAGCGTGGATTGATGTCAAAGAGGCCAGAAAACAATTTTTACCGCTAAAGTTCACGCCAACCGCGACAGATACGGGCACAAACTGTATCACAAAGGGTGCACACCTTTTTGCAGCCCTTGGAGATATAGCTGCCGTTGATTCAGCGTTACAGTTGATCGATGACCCTTCGATACCTGAGGATAGTCGATCATATTTAACAAAGGATTTATTGGCAATGTTTAGAGGTCCCACTGAACTCCCGAAGTTCCGGAAATGGTACCAGTCCGTACGCTCCCGATTGAAATCAGGCCGAGGACAACTCGGTGACTGTGCGCTTTGGCTAGATGACGGTCTCCCCTTCGACGAAGCCTACTTTGAATCTATGGCTCCTTACATGGATTCAAATCCGCCACCGAAGTAGTATGCAGTGTCTGAGTTACAATCGAAATATCTCCGCCTGTGTAGAGCCACGTCAAAGACCGGCTTGGCGCTTAACTTCCTGATAAGTGCGTAAAACAGCGCCACAACGAACCGGAGATTTGTATTCACCCTCGGACCCAGCGCCGGTCCTTCGCTCTTCCTTGCCCCCCCCTCCCTGCTTCTCCCCCCCAACCCATTGATCTTCCCGAGCCCGGGGTGAGCGGGTATGGCGAGAAAGCCCGCCATACCGCCGGCACCTATTATTCCCTGATCACTTGTTGAACCCTTTGTGGTTCATGAATTCCCAAATGCGCCCCATCCAAGTGTAGCTGCCTGTCCCCGGGGAGGCAGTCCTTTGGAAACAATGCCCGCGTCCGACCAGCGTGTGGAGATCGGACTGGATTCCCATCCGGCGTAGCTGTTCCCAGCATTTCACCGAATTCATCGCCGCCCAACCGTCGCTATCGCCATGGATGAAAAGCATCGGACACGTCGCGAGGTCGAACGAAAACTCCGGGGCGAGCCTCGAATCATCTTCGTTGCCACCGTTGGCGTTATGGGATTGCATACCGTCCGTGAGTGCGTATGCCGGATAAATTGCGACGCCCCACTGAACGTTGCAGGGAAGCTTGTCGAGATCGTCGATCGGCCCGTAGGAACGGCTTTTCGAGCTCGTCGCGCCCATGAGCGTCAGGTGTCCGCCAGCCGAGGAACCCATGATTCCGATGCGGTCGGGATCGAGCGCTTTCGCCGTGGCCTGGCTGCGGACAATCCGGATGGCCCGCTGCAAATCCTGCCACGCCGTCGTGTGCTTGGCCAACCCGCCCTCCGGACGCGGTGTGCGGTATTTGATCGTCACGACCGTCATGCCCTTTTCATTCAGGTAACGCCGGACCGGAGCGACCTCGAAGCCGTCCGGGTTGTTGCCCGAGTAGCCACCGCCCGAATAGATAATTTGAATCGCCTTCGTCTTCAGTTCCTTCGGCATGTGCCACTCGAGATAAGGCTGGCACTGTTTTTCCTGCACATCCGGCATCTTGCCTTCCGGCCAGAGCGGTTCCTTGTGGTACTCGCCGCGTGCGTCGTCCTTTGCATAACGGGCCATCAAATCCTCTTCTGCACCCAGACGGCCGTCGAAGTTCTTCTGGCGGAAAAACTCGGTGATACGGTCGAGCCAGTGATCATAAGCGGTGCCTTGCTCGCCCTTGGCCGGGTCGCCCATGAACCCGTGGTGACGGTCTGCGAAGAGATGGAGCTCTGCCGGGATTTTCATCCTGCGGAGCTGACGGTAGATTTGTGTGGAGCCATTTGGCGAATAGGCGTCCGTGCCACCGTGAAAGAGTGCCATCGGACAGGTCTTCGCGTCGAATTTGAACACATCCGAGAGTTTGGCATCGATCGCTGAGCCGTCACGAGTGTTGGGGCCGGTGAGCCCATCCGTGAGAGCATAGGCGGTGTAGATCGGCACCGCCCAGTTGACGTGACAGGGAAGCTGGTCCAGTGAGTCGACCGCTTCGTAAGATTGCGTCAGCGAGCTCGTCCCGAGCAGGACTGTCAGGTGCGCCCCCGCCGAGAATCCAAACACACCAATCTTCTCCGAGTCGAAGCCGCGTTTCTGCGCCTCGCTGCGGACGAGCCGGACGGCGCGCTGACCATCCTCCCACGCAGTTTGATAGATAGGCAGCCCTTGGGGACGCGGCGTCCGATAGGTAAGGCTTACGCAAACAAAACCAAGTTCGGTAAACTTTTGCGCGACCCGGTCAATCCACACTCCGTCACAGCAATTTTGATAGCCGCCGCCGGAAATGAGCAACATGCAGGCGCCATTTTTCTCCGCTGGAGCCTCATACCAGTCGAGATGCGGCATCCCATTCTCCGCCGCTTTGAAGTCCGGCGCCTTAACCTCTTGGGTGGTAGCCGCGATTTGTTGGGGTTGGTAATCCGGGATCTTTCCCTCCGGCCACAGCGCGACCCGTTCCCCAGCGTATGCCATGCCAGTGATCACTAACCAGATACATACAAACAACCTCTTATTCGTCATATTATTAATACAACCTATTATTCATCATATTATTATTCTCCATTTCATATCAGACGTGGAATCCTTGCCTGGCAAGGAGTGTGCGAGTGTGTTTCAGGGATGACCTTTTACGGATTCACTCTATGCAGCTAACGGCTCGCACTAGAAGCCCCCCGCTACAGACACCTTGGGACGGAGTCTGGTATCTGAGCTCCAAGTGAACGCCGGGAGATAAACACCGCCCTCGCTTCCTCGTTATAAACGATCTCCCTCGGCGTCCCCTGTCCGAGATTCAACAAACAATGTCCGCCGTAAAACTCCCGGGCTCGGATTGTATCTAGGTCACCTCCATTTTTGATGCTCCTCCCAATGAAACACTCTCGTCTCCTCTCGCCGTTCGGCTCCCTGGCCTCCCTTCTTACTACCGGGACACTGCCTCTGGCTGCGCTAACAGCCGCATTTTGTTTTCCAACGCTTTCAATTCAAGCCGAACCCCCAACATCACAACCCACCTTACCCACCGAAAGGATCGAACTTTTTGACGGAACAACCTTCAACGGTTGGGTTTCCTGTCTGGCCAGCCTCGAAAAATCGGTAATCAAGCCAGGTGAAAACATCTGGACTCTTGCAGGCGCTGAAGCGTCCGCCCACCGATTAGAGTCCCAGAAGACGTGGATGATCAAGGACGGCATTCTGAGCTGTTCGGGATCTCCCAACGGCTTTCTGCGCACCGAGAAAGCCTACGCCAATTACAAACTCACAGTAGAATGGCGCTTTACCAAACCCGGCAATACCGGGGTGTTAGTACATCTCAACGAACCAGATAAAATTTGGCCTCGAGGGGTGGAATGCCAGGGAATGCACAAATTTCAAGGCGACATGTATTTTTGGAGTGGATCATCCTGTAGGGAACTGACCCAGGGACCTAAAGTTCCAATGAAAACCGCCAGTAGCGAAAAGCCCGCAGGCGAATGGAACACCTACCAGGTCATCGCAGCAGAGGATACGCTGACTATTCTGGTGAATGGCACCGAAATGAACAAAGCGACCCAGTGTTCACCAAAAAGCGGGACCATCGGCCTGCAATCTGAAGGCGCCGCCTTCGAAGTCCGCAAGGTCACGCTCGAGCCACTGGACAAATAAGCGGGGCCGCCGGCACATGGTTCTCCTCAGCCACAATCGCCCAGCCGAATCATAAATGACATGAGGTTGTTGAGCCACGAGAGCTCCCTCGACCTTAAAAGCGATGGCAACCTCCACTCCATCCCAATCCACCTCATCCTACGAAGTAATAAAACCCTGCATTGACGCCACCCTAACTATGTCTGGGTAAGACGTCAGGTCGATGGCGCCACGCTTTCATAAGTGACGGCGCCGGATGGGAAACAGATACTCGCCGAACCCATTTTTGCCTCTAAGAAGCACTCGCGCTCGTGTTTGTACCTTTACCTATGCGTCTCTGTTTCGCCCCTACATCGAGTCTCTCCCTGCGCTTCCGGTCCCTTTGGTTACTCTCTTGTATCGCCACCCTTCCGTTGCAGCCACTTTTTGCAGAACAATTCGAGCCCAAGCCGACAGATCCCGCATTTGCAAAATTCAACGCGCTCAAAGCCCCCTCCCCTCAAGGGCTCTACCTTCAAAAAAACGATCAACTCGCCATCATCGGGGATTCGATCACAGAGCAAAAGCGGTACTCCCGCATCATTGAAACGTATCTCACCGTCTGTACTCCCGAGTTAAACATTGGGGTTCGCCAATACGGTTGGAGCGGAGAAACTGCGGCGCATTTCCTGACCCGTCTCGATAACGATTGTCTACGTTTTCATCCCACAATCGCGACGCTGTGTTACGGGATGAACGACTTTAAATACCGCCCCTACGACGATGAAAACGGAAACTGGTATCGGGAAAATTACACGAACCTCGTAACACGACTCCAAAATACTGGCGCCCGAGTAGTCGTAGGCTCCCCTGGATGTGTAGGAAAAGTGGCGAGTTGGGTGAAAACGGCCTCAGGCACCTTAGAGGACCATAACCTCAGTTTGTGCGCCTTTCGTAACATTGCGCTGGGGATTGCCGACTCCCAGAAGACCCGGTTTGCGGACCACTTCTGGACCATGTTCACCCAAGGTACGGTTGCTCGGCAACGTTATGGAGAAGTCTACAATATTGCCGGAAACGATGGTGTGCATCCCGATTGGGCCGGTCATTTGGTGATGGCGTATGACTACCTGCACGCTCTCGGACTCAGCGGCGAAATCGGCGTGTTTGAAGTCGACCTCAAAACGGGACGAGCATCGGCTTCCAGCGGCCACACAGTCGAAGCTTACACCAACCAGACGTTGAGTCTTACGAGTAATCGTTATCCGTTTTGTGCCACAGGCCCACTCGACAAGGACAATTCCATGCGCTCAGGCATGACCTTGGTTCCATTTCTTCAGGAACTCAACCGCCTTAAACTCGTCGTACACGGAGCGACGGCGTCCCAATACGAGGTAACATGGGGAGATCAAAGTAGAATCTACTCCGCCGAACAACTCGCCAATGGGGTCAATCTCGCAGCCGATTTTGAAATCAACCCGTTTTCGGAAGCGTTTCGACGGGTCGACGAAGCCGTTGCCGCTAAACAAGCATTCGAGACCACCCAAATCAAAAAGGTGTTCCACGGCGCCGAAGGCAAAGCGGATATGGAAGGTGCTGTGGCCAAGACCGAAGCCGAACGAGCTACCTTACTCTCGGCAATCCACGACGCCGTGGTACCGGTCAAACACACCATCCGATTGACTGCTAAATAACCTAAATCTCCCTTGAGAGCGTTAAGGAAAGCCGTCCAAGACAAGGGCGCAACCACCTTAAATCCAACGCTTACGCTATTAAACCCCTTGCGAAGAAGCTGAACTTCGAGTCCCGAGCTCAAAGCTCACCACTCCGACGTCGCTGATTTTTAACGCCTTAAAACTGTTTCCAAAATCAGGGACACGGTCCTGCAGCCGACTCCCACTTCTGAGATGGTCCCTTTTCCCAAGAATCCAACTAAGGCGTTCCTGGTTGCTTCGGAAGGAAGGAAATCTCCCCCACAAACTCGTTCGTTTTGAAAAAGTTCCGCTCGAGGATGGGTTTACCTCCCAGCATTAGATTCTCAAATGTCAGGTCTCCGATACGAGCGTCCGGTTGTCCCCATAAGAGTTGCGGTTCGTTTAATACGCTGGGTGCAGCGATTGAAATGTTCTGAAACAAGACGCCCGTCATCGCGCCGGGTTTGCGCTGCTGTGTACTCTTTGAATAGGGCTCCGGCACGGTCATACACATGAAAAACTGCTGAAGTGTCGGCCTTGGGTCTTCAATCCGGATATTGCGGAAAATAACACCTTCTCCCGCTGGTCCCCCGCCCTCACCCCGGACGTTAAAAACGCGGCCTCCACTCCACTGATGCCACCTCGAGCGGGAGTAGATGACGTCACAATCTTCGACCACCAACTTGCGATCGGTGAGCTGAGGCATAGCGGTTAACACAAAGGAAGAACCGTTGGCGTCATTCCAGAGGACCGTCCGCCGAATCCCGACACCATTCACGTACAAAGAGTCATCCTGAGTCCGGATAAAACAGTCCTCCACCAGCGTGTTTCCAAACGGATTAATCCCATCGCCATTTGCTCGCCAGGTAAAGATCTTGGTCCAGCTTACAATGTTAGGATGTCCTGCTTCATAGGAGTGAATGAGCATAACCGAGTGGTAAGCCGAATCCGCAAGCGTGAGCCCTTCTACCTTGGTATCTCTCGCGCCCTTTACGTCGATAGGATGGTACAGGGAGACTTCGGCTTCGCTCAGTGTCGGTTGAATAAATTCCGGATTTTTCAGATGGGCTCCGGACAAGGTCCCATGTCCGAAAATCCGGATATGCTGTCCGTCGTTCCACTCCTTGTTTACGAAGGTCCCGTAGACGATAGAGTCTCCCGGAATGTAATACTGCCGTTTCGCATGGAGCGGAAACGCGAGACCGAGATCATGAATTCCAGGTAAGAAATAGAGTGTGGTCCAGGGCCCGTCGGATGGAGGGATCTCACCAGGCTTTACAGCGAGGACTCCAGGCGCATCGAGAGTCGGCTTACCGACCAGTGGCGGATTCGCAAACAGTGAAATCGTGTGAATTGGCGGCCCATTGTAGCCTTTGCCGGTATCACGTTCATCCATCTGGCCGTCGATGTCCACGGCTACCAAACATGGTTTCTCCAAACGGACGAGCGCCTTCCCTGCCTGCACATTGCACTGCGTGGAACTGTGTTTGGGATGGACGACCGCTGAGCGAATCGGCTGCCCGTCGACGCGTGAAATCTCAACCTCGACAGCTCCTTTGGTCTCGAAGTTCACATAGGTATGCGTCCAGCCGGCGAGATGCTCAAAATAAGCATCGCTCTTTTTCGGTATCGTTTTGCAACTGGTCTCCCAAGCAAACGCGCTCTTCCAATCGTCACGGTCAGAACCTGTCCGAACCCGCACCACGTAATGCGCCGAAGGAGGCAGTCCCGGTACCGCAGGATAAACCACTAGATCACTTTCGCCGTCTGCAGAGACTGAGGTCTGCGCCAACAAAGCAGCGCAGCATAAAACGAAAAGGCGGAGTCGAAGAGACATGACGTTAACAGGAAACTTCTTAAGTGTACGTATTACGGAAGAGACCGCACAAGCAATGCGCCGTTAAAAAAAGTTTTCCCGTCGATAAACCTAGCTCCCATATCCTCCCCTGAAGCCGTTGCGGGCTATCGCAACGGACACCGTCACGTTTCCCAATCCGTTCTTAGGCAAGAAGGTTATGCGATCGTTCCGGCTTAAACTCGGACAACACGGAGCCCCCAAGTGGAGTGGAAATAAGCGGGACCAATCCCCCCCGAAAGACTGTTTCACTAACCAGTTTGCCGGTAAGATTCACGTCATTGCGAAACGTTCGCGTGCCGGGGTAACGCACTCGCCACCCTCGACGCACTCAAGCAATCCCCTCATTTGCACACTCCCGGAGTTTTCGCGCGATGAAGTCCCGCTCAGCAGGAAGAGAGGCGAGGTTTCCGGCCTGCCGGAAGTGCATCAGCGCCGCAGCCTGATTCCCTAACTCAGCGGCAAAGGTGCCGCGGATGACGTGAAAGAGATGAGAGGACTCCAACCTGCTGCGATCGGTGATCGCATCGAGCGCTGTGATGCCAGCTTGCGGGCCGTGTACGCGGGAGACGGCCACTGCGCGATTCATGGCTGCGACGGGTGATGAGGTGAGCGTGAGGAGTTGACCGTAAAGCGCGAGCACACGTGGCCAGTTAGTATCGGCGTCCGTCGCCGCAGTGCTGTGGCAGGCGGCGATTCCGGCTTCGAGGTGATACTCGCTGATATGGTCGCCTTGAGCCGCCCGACTCAGGCACAGAACCCCACGCTGAATCATGGATTGATCCCATGCCGAGCGATTCTGTTCATGAAGCCGCAGGAGATTACCTGTATCATCGGTGCGAGCTGGGAGCCGCGCTGCATTCAAGAGCATGAGTGCGAGCAGCGCAAACGTACGCGGCGTTTGAGTCAATGGATGCGAGGCTAGAAGTGTGCACAGGCGGATGGCTTCGTGGCAGAGGTCTTCCCTCACAAGGCGCTCGCCGCTGCTGGCTTTGTAGCCCTCATTAAAAAGCAGGTAGAGCGCACCCAGGACGCCATCCAGCCGCTCGGGCAAGTCACCCGGTTCGGGCACAGCAAATGGCAGGGCGAGATCGCGAATAAGCTGGCGGGCACGCACGAGCCGCTTGGCGATAGCGGCTTCGCTGGTCAGAAATGCCGCACCGATTTCAGCCGGGCTCAATCCGCACACCGCGCGCAAGGAGAGCGCAAGCTGTGCCTCAATTGAGAGCTGTGGGTGAAAACAAACGAAGAGCATACGCAGCGTATCATCGGTGAGGTGATGTTCGGCCTCAGGCTCATCATGCGTGAGCCAACGCTCCTGTTCGGTGGTGATTTGAGCCTCTTTGCGCTGCCAGTTCTGCTCACGACGCAGAGCATCGAGCGCTAGATTCTTGGCGGCGTGCGTAAGCCATGCCGCTGGGTTTTCCGGGATGCCGCGGTAGGGCCAAGTCTGGAGTGCACGCACCAAGGCCTCCTGCACCGCGTCCTCGGCGAGTTGCAGCCGATGCGCGCCAAGATGCGCGGCAATGGAGGCCACAAGGCGCGCTCCCTCACGGCGAAAAAGGTTATCCGCTACGAGGCTGGGCGTACGTGCTTCTTCCCGTCTCATGGGCATTCGGCGTCTGCCGGTGGGCCGCCCTCGACGAGCCGCGCCAGATGCTGTAACGACTCCTGCCAGCCGAGGTAGCAGGCTTCTTCCGGGATGATTGAAGGCACACCGGCCTGGGTAACACTCAGCTCGGTGCCACACGAGACGGCTTTGAGCTTTACCGTAACCTCGATGGTGCCGGACAGATTCGGGTCGTCGAAGACATCGGTGTAACGCAGCAATTCGTTCGGCACGAGTTCGAGATACTCACCGCCAAAGGAATGGCTGTGGCCGTTGTTGAACTGCGTAAAAGCCATCTTGAAGGTGCCTCCGACTTTGGCTTCGAGATGGAAGACATTGCAAAGATAGCCGTCCGGCGGCAACCAACGACAGAGCGCCTCGGGATCGAGAAAGGCTTTGTAAACAAGCTCAGGAGTCGCTTTGAGAACACGGTGAAGACGGATGGTGTGAGTGTTCATGATTATGACGAGGAATATCGTGCCCCACTGAGGGCTTTCTCAATTGGTTACGGAGGTGCAGAGTTCGATCATGCCACGGAGTTGGTCGTTACTGGTTTTCCAAGAAAATCAGCGTAACGATTGCTGGCGTGAGCGACGGCAGTGGTAATGCGTGAGGAAAGTTTGGTGTAGGGCTGAAGATCGAGCTGCACCTTCTTGGCTGTTTCCTTCCGCTTCCATAATCCGACGACTTGTCCGTTGGCGACGAGAGTGGGACGAAAAACTCCGTTGCCTCCAGGGCAAACGCTCTCTGAGTGATGCGGGGCCAGTACGTGACTGCGGTCTTTGAAACCCAGGAGATGCTCATCAAAGGCAGGCAGAAGCTCCACATCAGAGGGCTTCAATGGCTCAATTTCAGGAGCAAACCAGTATTCGACATCTTCGCAGAAAGCCGACTTTAGCTTGCATCCATTTGCTTGAATGGCCCGCTGGGTGTGTGCCTTGGTGAGGCCCGTCCACCAAACGAAATCATTAACAGTGGCTGGCCCGTGTGAGCTGAAATAGAGCAGCGCCAGAGTAGCAAGGGCCTGTTCTTCGTCCATTAGAGTGGGCTTTGGCACCCATTCATTCAGAAGGACAAATGTTGGCTCCTTACCTTCGATAACGGCATTGCAGATCAGTCCTTCGTTACCAAAACGGCGTACGAGATGATTGCCGCGTTGCTCGAATGTGTTAACGCCAGCACTGCCCATTCGATCGATTAGGGTTTCACGCGCTACCGATAGACCGCCACTCAGGGCGCTAATAACGATATCACGAGCGCGACTTACTTGCCGTTCATCAAAACCAAAGTCAGCCGAACGCTTGATAATGGAGGGCATCACACGCGTTGCCATAAGCTGCTGCATCCATGCTGCGTCAGTCGCTGGAACGAAATGCCAAGTGCCGCGCATCGACCATGTACGCAGGATCTCGCGCTTGGCGATGGATTGCTCCACGTCTGAGCGAGTCACCTTCTGAATGCGCACCCCGATGGCCCACAATCCGCTCTCATAGTCCTGCGCTTGCAGCGCTCCCATCGACCTCACCAATTCTAACACACACGTGGCGCGAACGCCCTCATGCAGGCGCAGAGCGGCCATGCGCATCGCGATGAGATCTTGCGTAGTGATGGTCATGAACGCGACTTCAAGCCTGCTCGGCGGCTTTTACATCCGCCATCGGACGGCAGAAGTCCGCGATGGGGCGCACCTCGATTTGCACGCCATACGCGAGGATAGGACACGCTTGGGCCAGTTTCACCGCTTCATCTGTGGAAGCCACAGCCAGCAAAAAATAGCCTGCGATGGATTCCTTCGATTCCGCAAAAACACCGTCGGTGACGATCCGTTGCGGTCCGGTGACGAGTCGCCCTTCTTCCATCAGCGGCTGCGCGCCACGGAGGATACCTTTACTTTGAAGCCCCTTCACCCAGCCGTAGAAATCGCTCATGATGCGCTGAAGCTCAGCGGGCGAGAGGCTGCCATTCCAGTGCGTTCCGCGGATGAGCAGCAGGTGCTCCCCTGTGCTTTGTTGTGTGTTCGGATTCATGGTGCGGCTGTTGCGTTCGTATGGCGATAGGCGGAGGATGACAATCGATGGCTTACTTTGAGGTTGGTGCAGGGTTCGAAGCCGTGACGATTTTCGCTACGTCGGAAAGGCCTCTCTCAAACTCGGGTCCGCACATCTTTTCGCAACTGAGGAACAGGCTCACCACTTTGCCCATGAAGCCCTCATTCTTTCCGTACATGGCCCAGGTCACCTTCGTTTTCCCATCGCTCTCGGGTTTGAATGTGAACTCAACGGTGCTGACGCCTTCCATTGGCGCCAGCCAGTCCATGCGCTCGACGATGCGCTCATTCGCCCTGCTCTCGATGATAGTAGCGGAGCCTTTGCCGACCTTTCTGCCATCCCAACTTGCCACCGCTCCCACGCCGGAGTCCGGTCCTGTATACGTGTTTTTGGCCTCCGGATCCATTTTGGCCCAAGGGTTCCATTCGTTGAATCTCTTGTGATTGTCGAAGTACGGAAAGAGCTTCTCAGCAGGCGCGGCGATGACGAGACTCCGCTCGACCCGGAAGTCGGGGGATTTCAACAAGGCGCATACACTGCTGCCGATGACCAGCAGTGCGAGGCCGATGAGGATTTTCTTGAGCATAGTGCTGAGTAGTTCGGGGTAGCTGAACAGGCCTACTGCCGCGTGAAGATGACGGGAGGACCGCAGGGCGAACTCTTACCATTCTCCCAGGAAACACCTTCGAGCTTAAAGTGGTTGGCATCGACGAAGGTGTAGGTCGCACCGTGCATATGTCTGTCCTTCGCGACGTTCAATCCGGGCGTCGGGGCCAGATCGAAGGTAAGCGAATCGGCCGTGCTCTTGCTGAGCCTCATCCGCGGCTGGTTTCGCAGCATGCAGTAATGCGTCATCGCCAGCTTGCCGTTCACATCATGGTACGTGCTCAGCATCTCCATCGGTGTGCCTCCAGCGAAACGTTCTTCGAGCACCGAATCCCCGGCGATGAGCCTAAACTCGGTATTCATTTTTCCCATCACGGGTGAATTAGCCGACCATTTGCCGACAAGCGACTTCATGCGCTCAAACGCAGCGGATCCCTTGTAAGGAGGAATGGCAGCATGGGCTGCGGGTTTGGGCTGAACGGACTGGCAGGCGCTCAGCGCCACCATGGCGACGGTGGGCAGGAATAGATTTTGTTTAGTCATAGGTTTGTGGATTGAGTCGAGTTTGATGTTAAGCGGAATGGATAGCGGTGATGTAGTTGAGTCCCCAGCAGTGGCCATCAGGATCCACAAAGCCGTGGTGATACATAAAACCGTAGTCCTGCGGCGCTTCAATCGTCGAGCCACCAGCAGCGATGGCTTTGCGTACGGGATCATCCACTTGAGCGCGAGTTTCACAGGTCAGTGAATGGAGGACTTGAATAGCCTTGGATGTATCGCAAACATCCTTGGGGGAGAACTCCCTGAATTTCGAATGCGTGAGCAGCATGATTTGAATGTGCTCGCTAATAACGATACAGGGGGCGTTGTCATCTGTGAACTGAGGGTCGTTCGGATAACCGAGCGCTTTGTAGAACGCCAGCGCTCGTGCCAGATCCCTGACGGGAAGAGTGATGAAGATTTTGGTGTTCATTGGTTTGAACCGGAAATTTGAAGTCACGAAAGACACGTACGCTTTAAGGAAACGACGAACGAATTGCCCGCTGGAGGACAGAAAAGACACATTATTTGGGAAAGGTTCGGCCTTCGGCATTGATTGAGAATGCACATCCAGTGCGTCTCAATCCCCCACCCCGCGTAAGCCCCATTCCAGAAACATTTTTCGACACTGCCCCCCAGAAGCCCAAGGTTTCGTCCACCTGCCGGAAGGCGTTCAGGCGACGGACCGTACCCTCAGCCACAAACCGGCGAAGCGCAGAATCAATCGAGGCGCTGCTTCCGGGGCCCCGAAAATGCCGTGGAGCAAACAACCACCCCTTCCTTACCATTGAATCCGGCTACGAATCTTGAAATAAATGGGTTACGAGCCTACTTTCACAGTATTTTTGGTCGCGGTAGGAACGCGGGTTTCCCCGCGCCCCCCGCACAGATCCCGGCGGGCGGAATTACCGCACCGGGCTCTTACCTTGAGTGTTTGGCGTCAAAGCGTTCGGTAGGCCAAGGGTGACAGATTCGGGTGGCTGGAATCCAGTGTTTCACCAAACGGTCCATCTTCTTCCAGTTGACGCGCCGCTTTTCGCTGCGGCGTCTCAGACTGCGGTACCAGCTTTTGGCCAGTTCGCCTCGGAAGGAATTGACCGCACGGCCATTGGTGGGGACTGCATGATATTGGCTAAAACCACGAAAAACGAGCCCCAGCCAGCGCCCTTGTTCGGCGATCGGACGGTGCATTCGTTTGCGCAGTTCAACCCGGACGGCTCGGAGCTTTTGTTGAACTCGTTTGTTCACACTGTGGCGCATCAGGATAAAGCCGCCTTTCCGGTTCTCCCCACAAATGTGTGTGAACCCAAGAAAGTCGAATGTCTCCGGACGACCCCGATTTCTTCGGCTGCGCTTCTTGGCGGCGAAACGCCCGAACTCGATCAGCCTTGTTTTCTCCGAGTGGAGTTCCAGTGCAAACTGAGCCATCCGTTCTCGGATGAGCGTCAACATCCGCTCGGCATCCTCTTTATGCTGGAAACCCACTAAGAAATCATCGGCAAAGCGAACTACGATCACTTCACCGTTGGCATACTTGCGTCGCCATTGGTGAATCCACAGATCGAGGACGTAATGCAGATAAATGTTCGCCAGCAAGGGCGATAATGTCGCTCCCTGTGGCGTTCCTTTCTCGGTTGGTTTCCATTGTCCATTCTCCAAGACCCCAGCCTGGAGCCATTTGTCGATCAGACGCAAGATACGCTGATCTCCGATTCTGTGCTGGAGGAATTTGCGTAGCCATTCGTGACTGATGGCATCGAAGAAACCTCGAATGTCCGCATCCAGCACCCAATTCACCTTTCCTCGCGTCAAGGTCACCGCCAACGCATCTAGTGCGTCGTGCTGACCTCGGTCTGGTCGAAACCCGTAAGAGAACCCAAGAAAATCCGTCTCATAGATGGCATTGAGCACTTCAGCCATTGCTCCTTGGACGATTTTATCCTCCAAGGCAGCAACTCCCAAAGGTCGCTCTTTACCATCCGCTTTGGGTATATAGACCCGCCGCGACGGCTTTGCTCGATAGGTTCCCCGCTGCACCCGTTGATGTAACCCTTCCAGATTTGACTCCAGGTGCTCGGCGTATTCTTTCCAGACCACACCATCCACTCCGGCTGCCGCCTGTTTCTTTAGTCCCGCAAAGGACTGGCGTAGACGTTCTTTACTCAGATGATGGAGCAGGGCTGTGAACCGTGTCTTCTTGTCTATTCGCACTCTTTGGCGCACGCGCTCCAACTCATGGGACATCCCGTGTACCCGGCTCTGTGTCCGGGGGATGTTTTGTTGACTCGCGTTTCTCTTGGTCGAGGCCCTTGGCTCCACAAACTCCGATCCAGTTCCCCACAGGTCCGCCTGCGTGAGATCCGGATTGTTCGTTCGCTTCCCTGCTACTACGGCCTCGTCCGACTTCCCGCAATCGTGCATCGGTGCAGTTCGGTCATTGACCTTGGCACCGCGCTCCAGCGGCACATCATCTGCCGGAGAATTGCGGGATCTCTCAGTTCCCGTCCACAAACTGTCCATGCATGCTGAGGGTCTGCGACCGCGCCGAATCCCCTTCACGCTCGCCTTGCCGCGTTCAGAGGTATTGCCTTCCGCTTCGCTTAACAGCGTCGGCATTTCGGGAGTACGTATTTCGCGGCTCAATGGCTCGCCTGCATTTTCCCCTGTCAACACTTCGCGAAGGCCCTTACAGGCCTCCTCGCATGACTCGGGGTCAAGATGACTGGCTAAGTCTTTCTTGTGTAACTCTTTCATTTACTCGTTTGTGTCGGTTTTCACTGACGTATCTAAGCGTCACGCCGAGCACCGCTATTCATAGGTGTCGTAGGAGTCAGACTCTGGCACCTATGACATCTACGATATGTGACGGAGCGGTGTTAAAGGCTGACCGGGTTGGCAGAGTGCGAGTGGTCGTTGTAGGGTTTTCAAACAGACATCCACGCTTCGTAAAAATTGATTTCCTAGGCCAGCTTCCCTCTTTTCGTACCAATCATACGATTCCTGCAACTTCACCTTAAAGTCTGGGGAGAAGCGCATCTGACTAATCATGACGCCTTACAAAATCGGTCACCTGCTCCCAAGTTAAACGGGATTCTGGATCTTTGGATATTTCAGCGTCAATCCTCTCCACTTCAGCTATTTGCCAAGAATGTACTGGGATTTTTTCAGATTCTTCCGCTATGCTATCCCAAAGATCTTCAACGAGTTGCAGTTTTTCCGCACAGCTCAATCTAAAAATCGGAGCAAACTCGGCATTCATAATTCCATTCTACGCCATTTATACCAGTGGCTCAAGGCGACGATCCAGCTTCCGTGACTCAAAAAACTTTGCCGTAGCCCCCCGTAGCCCCCGTAGACCCCTTCCCGATCAACACATCATTTTGAGCTGAGCTTGGTGGCAATTCCGACAATAGCGCCAGTTACGACTTATTGTAACTCTCATTGTAACCAAGCCAACTTTCCACAGATCAATTCCACTTAAACACCTCACCCCCAGAACGATGAGCGGGTGAAGGGAATCGAACCCTCGTATGCAGCTTGGGAAGCTGCCGTTCTACCATTGAACTACACCCGCAAATTACTCTGCGCTCGCCGCCTCTCTTACTGCCAAGAGAGGACCGGTTTTCTCTCAGTTTTCTTTGGATTTCCAAGCGAATAAACACCAACGCCACCGACCACTGCCTTCTCCGTCTCCTTCAAATCTTTCATCCCAGCACCGGCATACGTCAGATTCGAATCATAGTCCCCATCCACGATAATACCAAATGTCGTCCCCCACGGATCGTACATATCACCAGTATTATTATCCAGCCCGCCACCACTAGAATGACCTTCACTATCCGTCTTACGCGCCTTCGGTTCGTAATAACTCACTTTGCGAGGATTAATCTCATCATTCTTCGCCGTAATAATATCCAACACAGGCTTGTTACTTTCCCCAGCCTCATAAGGCACATCATCCTGCTTCGCAGCGGGCACTGGGTACCGAGAGTAATCCGCGTAAAACGCCTTAATCGCGATCACCATCCCCATACAATCGTTCTTCGCCTGAGTCATTTTCGATTGCTCCTTAATCGCCGAGGTTCCGCCAACTGCCATACCCATCAAAATCCCCAAAATGGTAATCACAACTAGAAGCTCAATCAGCGTGAAACCTGATTCTCTGAGAAACGAATAGGACCGATGGGAGGTAAGTCTCGAAATTTTCATGGGAGGATAGCTTAGGTTGAATCGCACCAAAATCTGCCGCAAGTCATTTCCTGTCTCAACCGATTTGATTCAAACATCTATAACGGGTTTCAGCCGTTTTCACTCCGAGAAGCTCGCTCCATCTCCCTGTCCCTGTCCTTAGCTGGATTGCCCCAACTCAAAATACGCTCTCGTCCAAACTCAACTCATTCACTACCAACTTAACTCGCTCAAAAGTCCTCCCAGTTATGCAAATCTCTCGCAGATCCTTCTTGTCCACCAGCCTAGCCGCCACTGCCGCATCTTGCCTTCCACGACTCGTCAACGCGGAGCCTGTCCAAACCCCACTCGGCTTTGACAATTTTGCCATCCGCGCCTTCGGCTGGAAAGCAGACCAACTCATCGATTACGCCGCCACCCTTTCCATCGACACTCTTTTTCTCTCAGATATGGAGTGTCTTCCATCCCTCGAGGATTCCGCGTTAAAAGACATCAAATCCCACGCCGATGCCAAGGGCCTCAAGCTTTACACTGGCTCGTGGAGCATCTGCCCCACATCCGTTCGATTTAAGAACACTTGGGGTTCCGCTGTAGACCACCTCAAAACGGGAATTCGTGTCTCCAAAGCATTAGGGTCACCGGTCTTCCGCGTTATTCTGGGAGTTCTGGATGATCGTAAAACGCCCGGTGGTATCCGTGCTCGTATGGCTGACACACTGCAAGTGCTCCAAACCTGCAAAAAAGACGCTCTGGACGCTGGAATCAAAATCGCCATCGAGAATCACGCAGGCGACATGCACTCGTGGGAACTCGCAGAGCTAGTCGAACAAGCAGGCACCGATTTCGTCGGCGTGAATATTGATTCCGGTAATGCCGCATGGACACTTGAAGATCCGCTAGACGTGCTCGAACGCCTGGGTCCCTATGTCATTTGTTCGAGTTTGCGCGACGATATGATTTGGCAAACTCCAGACGGCGCTAGTGTTCAATGGACCGCCATCGGCGACGGAATCGTAGACTGGAAGCAATTTATGGAACGCTACCGTCACTTTTGTCATGCCGTTCCATTTCAGATTGAGACGATCTCTGGCTTCGCGAAGAACTTTCCGTACAAAACAGAGAAGTTCTGGGAACACTACGACAAACGTCCCGAAGCACTTGCTCATTTCGAAGCTCTTGCAGCCAAAGGCCACTTCATAGAGCCATTCAAGGTACCCGCAGGCGCAGACAAAAAAGAAGCCGAACAATCTCATCAAAAAGCTGAACTCGAACGCAGTTTGGCCTTCTGTAAAAACCAACTGGGACTAGGCCTACGCAAAGCCTGACGTGATCCAAACCGCAACGGGAGATGGCACTTCCCACTTCCGTTGCGTCCCACTTTCAAGACTTCGGGTAAATCCAACTCGTGTCCACTCAAGGGACAACGCTGACGATCATTTTAGACCGTAGTTTCTCCTGATTCGTCACCGCTGCATCGAGCGTGTACGTCTTTCCCGCACTTAAAGAACGAGTGGGAATCGCAATCTCAAACTCCAAGCGCTCACCCGGGTTAACGGTAATCAATGCCGGTTCAGTACCAAACGAACGATCTTCGGAGGAGCGCCCCACAATGGTTTCTGATTGATCTCGAAGCACCGCCTCGACTCTTTGCCCAGTCGGAAAAGAAAGCAGTTGGGTATGTTTTCCTTGGTTGTGAACTGCCAGCACCCCCTTCACCTGACGAACAGACGCCAGAGAGACAGGGCTTGTTTCGAGCTTCACGGATACTTCCAAACCTTCGCTTTTCCGAGACGACTTAGCCCCGAACACACCGCCTACAATATTTTTTGCCCCCCGGCCCACCGACTCAACCCCGTCCACAGTCCCAGACCAAGTCCGTTTGAGAGCCGCCCAAGGTCCGCGCTCTCTGACCTCCGAGTCAGACGAAGCGGGATCCGCAGCAAAACTACAAATCGCAGAACTGAAAATCACCAGAGCGACAAAAGAGGCCTTACGAGTCATCATTGTTTTCTACGGAGCGGGCTCGCAGTTTGCAAACCTCCTGAAAGAAGGTCACATTAGCGCAAATGCATCCAATCCTGCGCTACACCGCCGCAGCCCTTCTGACAGGGGCTATTCCGCTCACCGCTTCCGCTATGAGTCGAAAACCGGAATGTACGGTGAGATTTCACATGGAAGTGCGTGCTACGGAGAAAGACCCCTTCTCCATTCCTGTAAAACTACAGAACCCGCCTCGCCAAATCTTCATGGAAAGCACTGCCAGTATCAGCGAGCGGCAGATTCAAGCAATCCACGTATTTCCCGCAAACGATGGCACCTGGGGATGCCTCTTTAAATTGGATGACAGTGGGCGACTCACCCTTTCCAATTTGAGTGCTTCGAACCGGGGACGTACGCTGGTGGTTTACGTGGGAAGTGACAAAATCACGCGGCAAGTCATCGACATTTTCATCGATCGCCCCGTAAACGACGGGATGATTCCGATCATGCGTGGGCTCACTTATCCTGAGACAGAGCTTCTCAAGAAAAAGTTCCCTGTCGCAATCAAGCCAACCGACAAGCCGTAACCGCACCGATGACTCACGGAGCCATGTACTCCAGTTGTGGTAAATTTAGCGCTTGAGTCCCATTCGATTGCCAGATTGGCACGCCTTGCTTTACCGGCATTGAAGGTACACAATCCGCAACATGCGCCCCCTAAGGTTTAATCGACTAGCCTTTCTGCTCGCTACGACTGCAGTTGTAATCACTCCAACTGCCAAGGCTGCCCCATCGGTTGAATCCAGATCAGAAGCCACAACCGAAGGGGAACGTAAGCTTTTAGAACCGGATCGAAATCGCACGTTTCAACCTGAAATGGCCCGGTTCGGCTCCAGAACAGCCCCCGGCGCAAAAGGAGCTCAGGCTGCGACCTTTAATCAATTGAAGGAATTTGGAGGAAGCAAAGAATTCTCCTCCAAAAAATTTGCAGCCAGCGAGTTTATCCCACCTTCCAATAGGGGCGTAGACAAGACGTTTACCCCACCGGGAGACGTCGTCAAAACACCCTCGTTCGCCAACGAAAAAAGCGCGTTTAACACGAAGTCCTTTGACGCAAACGGCAATCCACTCGGCGACAAATCATTTACAACCAAGTCGGCTTCCGACGCCAATCGGGAAGCGGCAGGTCAAGAAGCGGAACGTATGAAGGAGAAATACACTCCGGCCAATCCTCCCAAAGGTGGTGGCGTAAGCACTGGACATCGGCTCAGCGTTGAAGAAGTTCGAGACATCTTAAACAAAAGTAAATAACTGCAAACGAACGCCTTTCAAACGCGAGAATCGTTCTTGTTCATGAGCCTGACGTTTTAGCCCGGCTTCCTTCAGACTCCTTCCCGCGGCAGACACCCTTGCCGTCCGGCTAACACTTCCCCTTTTCGGGTGTGCTGGGGACTTGAACCTCCAAGTGAGTGCGCCCCGCCGAGCGCACCCCAAAAAAAAGGAGACACCCTTACGAGTGTCTCCGCTTTTGGTAAATCCAACTCTAGTGCGGGAAACGGCCACCGTCCTTCGCCCGAACCACACGGAACCCTGACACCTCAGCTCGACGTTCCGGTTTGAAGTACAACCGGGAGGACGACGCCAACGCACTTTGCAGCGACACCTGCCAACAGCCCCCCCGTAACACGCGCTCCTTCTGTGCCGGCGTAATGGTGTCCATACACCACTCCCAGACGTTTCCGCTCAAGTCATACAACCCAAGTTCATTCGCAGGGAAGGAGCCAACAGGCGCCGTCCAGGGAAAGGCATCTGTATAACCTTTAATGGAAATATCGGAACCCGTTTCCTGCCCGTTATAGTTTCCAAAACCTTGTGGTGGTGGCCACTGTGTGCCCCAGGGGAAACGCTCGGAGTAAAAGCCATCACGCGCTAGCGGGTCTTTCCCTGTCTCTTCAGGCAACCCAATCGCACGGCTCCATTCCATGTCCGTTGGCAAACGATAATATTCGGACGCCCCCAAGATCCCAAGTTTCCGCTCACGATCCGTAAGCCACTTGCAGAAAGAATTTGCGTCATTCCAGCTCACCATCACCACGGGATGATCCGGACCTTGTTCAAATCCCGGATTTTTCCAATTAATCGCCTGTTCGGGGGCTGGCTTTTGTTTCGAGGAACTCAGGTCCTTGATCTTCGGATACCCCGTTTCGTCCACAAATGCCGCGTAATCCTTGACCCGAGTCTCGTACATCGAGAACTGAACGTCGCCGACTGGCAGAAAAAGCATCCCGATACTGTTCTCGAGCGCATTCGGCGCAGCTTTGGGATCCGTCACCTTTGCCGGTTCAGGTGTTGGTGCAGGTGCTGGTTTCGGTTCAGAAGCCGCAATTTCTTTTGTCAGATCGTCGAGTGCTTTTTGGGCGTCCAGAACCTTCTTTTCGGCCTGTTCCTTCACTTTCTTCGCAGAAGCGATAGCCGCTTTTTGAGAAGCATTCGGATCCTTTTTCGCCCTCAGTTTGTCATACTCTTTTGCCGCCGTTAACGACTGAGCCAACAATGCTTCCAACGTGTTTTGAGCAGCCTCCACGCGTGGATCCACAACCGGCTCCACTGGCTCAACAACAGGAGGAGTCACCAGCGGCTTCTGTGCCATTGCTCCATCGACCTTCTTCTCAGAAGCCGCTGCCGGCGGCGGATCCAATGGAACAGGTGTTAATGAATCCGGAGAAGTCGCATCCGCATCCACTGCCCGAGGTTTCACGGGTTGGCCCGGACGAAGAGCCGTTAATTCGGGAGATGTGCCCGGTGCAGCCGGAGCCACAAACTTTACTTCCTTGGCCTTTTCAGGATCCGGCGCCGGTTTCGGTACAGGCGTAATCACTACCGGCTTAGCCAAAAAGTGGCGCACCAGCGCCCCACCCCCAAACCAGACCCCCGTCCCAAGTGCGCCCAGCATCAATATGCGCAACAGAAGACTATTCCGATCGCGCCGTTCCTTCTCCATCGGAGTCAGAGGGGACGTCAGCAGGGGCCGCCGGGGTCCAATGTTCAGCGTTTCACGGGCGCTCGGATCTAAGGAAACCTCCTCTACCCCTTCGTCTGCGACTCCCATGTGCACAGGACCGCTATCCGAAGTGCTCTTCTCCGTAACCGGTTTGGGTGCAGGCACCTTCTCAGTCGGTCCCATCGCGGGTGGCTCAGGGACTGCAGGCCCCACCTTTGGTTCAGGTGTCTCAGTTTTAAACCCAAGCTTCTGCTGAATCTTTAAAATGGAAGCCGGACGCTCCGAAACCTCCTTCGACAAACACTGCGAAATGATCTTTTCCCAGTTCGGGTACAACAAATCCCCGGTTCGCCCCAGCTTCTGCCTCGCTTCCATCACCACTAACGGCCGTTCGCCGCGAATCTTTCCTTCGATTCCTAGCCCCTCAAAAACAGGACGCCCCGTCAACAGCTCATACAAACAAGCTCCAACCGAATAAATATCATCCGAAGCCGTTGGTGACGCATACCCCAAAAGTTGCGGGCTCGTGTAAGCCAATGCACTATCCTCCAATGCTCCACGGCGGCGCATAGCATCGGTAACCACTCGGCTTACCCCAAAATTGGCAAGAACGATTCGATCATCAGAGGTGAGGATTAAGTCATGTAAATTCAGGTCTCTATGGAAAAGACCAATACTGTGGGCATCCGCGAGAATCTGAAGAATCGAGTCCAACCACGGGAGCACCTCTTCGGACTCAAAATAGCCCCTGCGCTTCTCTTCCAGAAGCTTGGCCAGAGACTGCCCTTCAAACGAATCCATCACAACCGCAGACCACTCCGGCTCATCTGCCAAATCGTGTACCCGCAGAATACTCGGATGAATAAACTGCCGCCCACGGCGCACTTCAGTCCGAATCGCCTCACACACATCCGGATCCGTTCCTACCGCGGAAGGAATGAAGTGCAGGGACACCTCCCTCTCGGCGACATCGTCTTCAGCAATCCAGATTGGCGACTCTCCCGTGGCGGTCGGCAGCACCTTTTTTAGAGTAAAAACGCCAGCCAAACGTTGGCCCGCCCGAAGATGCTCGGGATCGAAGCTGCTCGTCTTCGAGCCGCCTTGGGAAGCAGAAAAGTCTGTCGACATGGAAGGAAATTCTTAAAAATAGTTCAACCGCACCACTGTATAACTACCCTAAAGCAGCCCAGCCGGTCGGCACTCACAATATACCGCACAGATGGCTAATCTGCGAAACCTCGTCTCACCAGTAGGAATTTTCCCTAATCCTGCCGATTCTCTCGTTTCACTCTTGCCCGAAGTGCCCTCTGTGCCCTTCCTTTTACTCTTTTGAATAGCGACCTGAACGCCCCCCAAAATATGCATTCAACCCCTACCGTGGTCCCCTACATCTACAACGGGACTGAGCTCACCCACATCGATCAGTTCCTCCAGTACGCCCAATCGGCGGAAGCCTCAGATCTCCACCTCTGCACCGGCGCTGTTCCTCATTGGCGTCGATACGGCCTTCTATGTCCCATTTTCCCAGATGCCGAGCCACTCACCGCTGAACAGACTTTCTCCCTCGCTTGCTCGTTCTTGGCTCCCGAACAACTCGAGCAACTCAGCGGGCGCGGGGACATCGATTTTGCTTACAGCACTGAATTTGGCCGCTTCCGTACTTCGGTAGTCCGTCAGCGTGTAGGAACCGATCTCGTTTTCCGTATCATCCACAACAAACTCCGGACGGTAGCTGAACTCGGCCTCCCTCCCGCGATCCAATCCCTCACTCAATATCACAACGGTCTCGTTCTAGTGACCGGACCTGTGGGCTCCGGAAAATCCACAACTCTCGCCGCTCTCATCGAGGAGATTAACCGGCAACGCAACGATCATATCATCACGCTGGAAGATCCGATCGAATACCTCATTCCTTCGGCCACCTGCCACGTCACCCAGCGTGAAGTGCGCACTCACACCAAGAGCTTCGCCGCAGCTCTGCGTGGCGCTCTTCGTGAAGATCCGGATATCATCATGGTGGGAGAAATGCGTGATCTGGAAACCATCCAGCTCGCAATCTCCGCTTCCGAAACAGGTCACCTTGTGCTCGGAACCCTCACCACTGGAAACGCCGCTCGTACCCTAGATCGCGTACTCGACGTTTTCCCTTCCGATCAACGCGACCAAATCCGCGTCATGGTCTCTGAATCTCTCCGCGGGATCGTCTCCCAACAGCTTGTTCCCAAGGCTGACGGAACCGGACGTGTCCTCGCGATGGAAATTCTGACCAACAACTCCGCCGTCGGAAACCTGATTCGCGAAGGTAAAACGTACATGCTGCCCGGTGTCATTCAGACCGGACGTAAAGCAGGCATGCGCCTCATGGACGACTCCCTGATGGAACTACTCCAGGCGGGAACCATCTCCGCAGAAGAAGCTTACGCCCGCTGCGAACAAAAATCCCTCTTCCGTCCTCATTTGCCAAAATAATCCCCTCTCCCCAAGACTATGGCTTACATCGACCAATTCTTTCAGGTACTCGTGAGTTCGGGTGGCTCCGACCTTCACATGGCACAAGGTGCCCCACCCAAAATCCGTCAGCACGGAGGAATAGTTCCCATCCGCGAAGAGCCGCTCTCCTATGAGGAAATGGCCTATATGATGAGCGAGATCAGCGGAATGGAACGCTGGGAGAAATATCTCGCCTGCGGCGATCTCGATTTCGCTTACCAAATGGACGAAAACTCCCGTTTTCGTTGCAATTACCTCAAACAAGCAAACGGCCTCGCCTGCGTTTTCCGTATCATTCCCACGAAAATCATGACCCTGGAGCAACTGGGGATTCCTGAAGTCGTTAAGGAATTCGGCAAACTCAGAGGCGGCATCGTCTTGGTGACCGGCCCGACCGGATCCGGTAAATCGACCACTCTCGCGGCGTTGATCGATTTCATTAACACAAACTACTCGCGGCACATCGTCACCATCGAGGAACCGATCGAGTTCGTGCATCCCAACAAACGTTCGGTCATTTCCCAACGCGAAGTGCCCGAACATTCCCCTGACTTCCCCGTCGCCCTCAAAGCTGCGTTGCGTGAAGACGCCGACATCGTGCTCGTTGGGGAAATGCGCGACTTGGAAACCATCTCCCTTGCTCTCACAGCAGCGGAAACCGGTCTCCTTGTCTTCGGTACACTCCACACGAACAACGCCCGTAAAACCGTTGACCGTCTTATTGACGTGTTTCCAGCGGACCAACAATCGCAGGTGCGCACCATGCTTTCAAACTCGCTTCGCGGGGTGGTTGCCCAGGTGCTCATGAAAAAGGCCGGAGGCGCAGGACGTAAAGCAATCAACGAAATCCTCGTCGTCAACCCTGCTGCCAGCGCCATCATTCGCGAAGGCGCCACGCAAAAACTCCAGGACGTCATCGTCGGAGGAAAAGCAGAAGGCATGCAGTTTATGGATGACGCCATCATGGACGCCCTCAATCAAGGGATCGTCACTGCCCATGAAGCGTTCATGAAAGCCACGGATAAGAACCGCTTCCGCGCCAAACTTCCACCGGAAGAACAGGCGGCTCTTTCATAGACTTTAAAGCCAACGCTAATTCCTTAAAAAAAGGGCATTTTCCCCGATCCCGGGCGGAAATGCCCTTCTTTTTGCCCTTATTTTTGCCCCAATTCACAGAGCACTTTGCGAGTTCCCCGCGTATCAGAAGAGACATCGAGTCTTGGCAGCTTCGCGGATTAACTGACTAGCCAGCGCCAAAAGAGCTGCAACTGTTGCCCCAGAACCGAAAAAAAGCCGTCTTTTCCACCTTCCAGTAGTGCAACGAATACAAGCGTCGAAACCCCCAACGTCGTCCACCAACCCAATATTCGTAGAAGCACCGGCACCATCCCTCGCCAAGTATCGCAACGAGCCAAACAGATCAAACGCGATATGTGCCAATGCGCTTTTTTGCGCTATTCTAAAGGAACGCACATGTCTGATCCGTTCGACACTTTTTCCATTCCTGCACGTCCCTGGATCGACCTAAGTGATTTGCAATCGAGATTCCACGCTCTGGCGGCCCAACACCACCCCGACACTCTCGAGGCAAGTAAAACCGGAGGCGCAGCAACCGCCTCGTCGAGTGACACCGCCGTCCTCAAGGAAGCTGATTTCTCCGAAATCAACGAAGCGCATCAACTGCTAAAAGACCCAGTCACCCGACTCCAGCTCCTCCTCGCCAGAGAAGCTCCCGCCGAACTGGAAGCCCTCAAACACGGAGAAATCTCCATGGACATGTCGGAGCATTTCCTTCACGTCGCCACCATCCTTCGCGAAGTCTCGGCGTTCCAGCATCAGTATTCATCCGCACGTTCCCCTCTGGCACGGGCAGTTCTCCGTGCAGAACACCTCAGTCTCCGCCATGACCTCGATCGCGCATTAGCAAAAATGGATGAGCTCTGGCATCAATGTGAAAGCCTTATCAAAGGTGCAGATTCCGTCTGGGAACGCCGAAACCCGAGTATTCTTCGCCAATTGGCGACCGTTCAACGCGAAATGACATTCCTCCAAAAGTGGCGAACTCAACTCCGTGAAGCCCGCCTCACCATGTCGCTCTGAGCACACCAAATCGCCCTGAGCCCAACCCCATCCCGACTCATTCGAGCTTCCCTGTTTTATGCGCCTAGAGGTCCTCAACACCGGTTCCGAGCTCTTACTCGGCCACGTCGTCAATACACACCTGGGCTTTTTGGCCCACAGCATCTTTCCGCTAGGACTCATCATCCATCGCCAAGTGACCGTTCCAGATGGCCCCGCCATCCGGGACGCCCTCCAGGAAACATTCACCAGAGCCGACATCGTTATTGTCACAGGCGGCTTGGGCCCGACAACCGATGACCTCACCCGGGAACTCACAGCCGAACTCCTCGGTCTTCCACTCGAACACGACCCTGCCATCGAATCGGCCATCGCCGCCCGCTTTAAACGCCGCGATATCCCAATGACAGACCGGGTCATGCGTCAGGCTCAGAAACCCGTGGGCTCCCGCATTCTTCCAAACGCTTTTGGCACGGCTCCCGGACTCTATATTCCACCGCAACCATTGCCGGGAACAGAAGCAGGAAACAGCCCGCACCTCTTTCTTTTACCCGGCCCGCCCAAAGAACTACACCCTATGGTCGAGCACACGCTCGTCCCGCTCCTTCGAGAACTCCTTCCTGCTTCTCAACGCGCTCTCATGGAGACTTGGCGAATCGTGGGAGTACCAGAGTCCACCGTCGAAGACCGCGTAGGCGAGGCATTAATCGCGTTGGGAATCGATCCCGGATACTGCGCCCGCTTGGGAGAAGTCGATGTGAGGGTCGTCGGAACTGCGGAGCAAATCGAGGCCGCAGCTGGTATTCTTCAAAAGGAATTCGGCGACTCCATGCTGCCTTCCGGCGCTCGGCCTCTGGAGGAATGGTTGGTAGAGGAACTCACCAATCGTCACCTCACACTTGCTTCAGCGGAAAGCTGCACCGGCGGAGCATTGGCGAATAGGATCACCAATGTTCCGGGGGCATCCGCAGTGTTCCTTGAGGGAAGAATTACCTACGCGAACGAAGCCAAGGTCGAGCTGGGAGTTCCCGCCCAACTCATCGAGCAACACGGGGCAGTTAGTGAACCAGTAGCCGGCCAAATGGCCATCTGTGCGCGAAATCGCGCCAACAGCACCTACGCGCTTTCCACCACAGGAATCGCCGGCCCCGGGGGCGCAACAGAAGAAAAGCCGCTCGGAACCGTCTTTGTTGCTTTAGCCGGTCCTAATGGATTGCTCCGTGTCGAAAAACACCGATTCCACACAGATCGCCTAAGCTTCAAACACCTCACAAGCCAAACTGCCCTCGACCTGCTTCGCAAAGAACTCATGGGCCAACTGCGGTAATCAGCCACCATCAGCAGAAACCTGAGTGCGCATCTTAAAACCTATCTCATTCAGAGGCTTCTGCAATCTGACGCCCCAACCGGGGCACTTAATCGTAGCCTAGGGCAACGCCCTAGGTCCCCCCCCATCAGAAACAGAGCCCTGAAAGGGCGGCTCATCTGGTTGAGGGCTTTTTTATATCACATCCATCCCCAGGGCGCCGCCATGGGCTACGTTCATCCGCCCCATTTGAGGTTCCAGTATCACGTGGATAACCTATTGAGATAGCTACTTACAGCAATGCACACTCAGGTTCTTCGTCAGCCCAGCCAGGCCATTTACGGAATCGCTACCTGGGAAAACCCAAGAACGGCCCCGTCCTTGAGCAATTGTTCCCTCAGCGCCGGATACGGCACCGCCTGAACCTTTATATTGCGGTCAAATGCAAACGCCGCCGCGGTGGCCGCTGCTTGTGCCGACACCATAAAACTGAACTCCAACCGAAACGCACCATACGCGACGTAGCTCATCGATGGGCATGTCGGCGCCATTAAATTCGTACACTCCGAGGCTTTCGGAACGATAGTCCGATACGACTGTCCGAACGGGATCCAGTCCGGTTCTTTGCTGTTAAACACGGCGCCTTCGTTCCAGACAGCCCCGTCTTTAATCACACGACGTGCGTTATGTAAGTCGTGCGGCCAACAAATGACCCCGATCGGATCCTCAATGGATTCGGGATTTTTTCGACGCCCATGTGCTTCAGTTTCCACGAAATCACTGATCATCCGGCGACCATTTCGTACATAAAACATCCGGGGCCACCCTCCATTATTCTGAAACTCATCCTTACACGGTCCCCATTCACTCCATTGCGCCCGAACCGCGACAGGAACCTGCGGATCGTTTGAAAGAAACCAGTGTAGCCCTTTCACATATTCCAAGCTCTCCGACAAAAGACGCTCGCGCTCCGCATAACTCGCCGTATTCCACTGATGATTCGCTCCAGTGAGATACCCGGCCAGAACATGCCACGACCCCGGATCCGTTTTTCCATTAGGAAGACTCGCGCCCGGCGGAGTAATCACCCCACCCGCAGCCAAATACCGACGTTGCAGCTCGTAACGAGTAACGTCGTAATCCACCGGTTGCCGAATGACTAAACGGTTCTCAGGATTCTTCGTAAGACACAGCCGAAAACTGAACCCCTGAATCGCATCGCTGGGTGCTCCCTGTTCTCCTAACGGTTCATCCGAAACCCCATAAATGAGACCACTTTGCGGATCTCCAGGCGTCTTGTAGGGATCAATCTTCTGATCCAGCCGGCTATGGGATGAGTCAAGGCGTATGCCATTCTTGGTCTCTCCATATTTGGCGTTCCCTTCCCGCCCAACGGCGAACGACACCCCGGCCGAAGCCATTAAATCGCCTTCGTAAGTACAATCCACAAAGACCTTCGCCCGAACCTCGAGCCCGTTTTCGCACTCAATCGAAACAATCTGTGCCCCGTCTTTTTTGACTCCGCCCTTTTCCAATAGCCGATGCCGTTTCAGGGCTGTTACACGCGCCTCCAGAAGCATCTGCTCAAAAACGGCCTCGGCCACATGCGGCTCAAAGCTCCACAACCCGCCTTTCTTGGCATTCGCCCGGATCATGTCATCAAAAGCGCTCTCTCGTTTATAAGCGACACTCACCCTCCGATAGAATTCCAGAGCAAGGCCCCCAACCGCCGAGCTGTTCTGAAATTCTTTATGGTTATCGATATCGGTCCCGCCCAATCCCTCGACACTCATACCTCCGAAATGATTCCCCGGCTCCAGAAGCAAAACCCGTTTACCGAGGATCGCCGCTTGAACCGCGGCAATCACCCCCGCACTGGTTCCCCCGTAAATACAAATATCAGTCTCTACAGTCCGTTTCTCGAATTCAGCACCCCACGATGTTTCCAAACCATAAATCGCAAGCAATGCACTAACCGCCAGAAACTTTCGACGACTTAAAACAGAAGATGGATTCATAAAAACGCAGCGAATTTTACCAAATCAGCGTGTAATCGTGGAGTCTTCCTTGTGAGGAAATTGTTCCGGCTCGCCTTCGATGAAATCGATGACCTGTTTTTGTTCCCTCAATCGCAGCGCTGATCCCGCACGGAACCCCGCCGTAAACAACCACATCATACGATTCCGCGTTGGTCTTATGAGGCATCCCGGACGTGACAACAACACTTGCGAGCAACAACACGGAAGAAAAACGGACTTCTTTCATAGGGGGGAGAACGGAACAAACTTCTTACCCACATGAGTCCGATTTTCAGGTTTTTGGACACAAAACCTCACCCGGAATGAAAGGAATCGCGTTTACTACACCTTGATCAGTTTGATCGGATACGTCTTCCCCGCGTTCCATTGGCATACAATCAAATTTCCCTGCGAGTCGGGACACACATCATGTCCGTGATGGAACACCTTTTCTTCACTCTGGCTTAAGGGAACGAGTTTGCCGTCCTCGTAACGCGGTTCATTTCCACCAGGCGCCGAGACCACCCGGTCCTGCTTATCCAGTACCACCACAAAGCCGCTCTTTTCCAATCGCTTCCCGACCCCATTCTCCTTCGACCAGCACACACCTGCGTACAAAAACTCCCCGTCAATCACAGGGCGGCAAACAAAGGCACCTGACACCGCAATGGTCCCCAAATATTTGCCATCCAGCGTAAATCGTTTGAAACAATTTTGAGCTCGGGACGTCACCAACACCGTCGGGTTGTTAGCATCCCGCGCATCGATCGCCACCCCGTGTGCGTTTGATAGAGACGACTCCGCCACGTCACCCTCGGGTTTGGCTCCGCCAAACTTCCCGAGGTACCGTCCCTTTGCGTCAAATCGCAGTACATAATTCGATCCGTATCCGTCTGCGATGTAGAGCGTCCCGTCCGGCCCGGTCGCTGTTTCCGTCGGCATGTAATTCATCCCGGGCTCGTACGCCCCATAAGTCGCTGGATGACCAATATCCAACAAGACGCGTCCCGTCAGGTCTGTCTGAACCACACGTCCCTGCTGCCGATTCCACTTCTCGTTCTTCCAATACCAACCGCAATCCACGATCCAGAGACATTCCTCCCCTTTTAAGGTGCGCCCGATACTCAACCCGTGCCCTCCAGGATACTCCGTCCCCCAGGACTCCAACAAATTACCCGCTTCGTCGTAGATCAGGACATTGTTCCCCACGTGATCCCCAAGCATCAGGAGGCGCCCCCGCGAATCACGAACCATCTCGTGACAATTCAAAATCGGGAACTTTTGTGCATCCACGTTTCGAGCACCCCAAGCCGCATCCACCGTGTACCGATGGCTACCGTGTCCAATGATCCGCTCCGTCTCGGCGGAGGCTTTACGCGGGAAAAAGACACTCAACGCCGCGCTACTCATCCCGCCAAGGAAGACACGCCGGGATAAATCAGCGTCTGTTGGACGGAGGTTATCTGAAACTTTGGGACTAGGGGAAGTGGTTCTCATCCCCGTATCACTCCCGCCCGATCGAAAATTGCCCAAATATTTTCAAAAGAAACTTCGGGATGCGATCTAAGGCGACGCTTCAGCCTCATAACCACTCGCTAACGTCAGACTCAACACATGAAACTACAGGATCCGATCCATGAAGCCCCCAGCGCACCTACTCGTGAGGTTACTTCCGGGGTTCTTCAGCGGTTTTTAACCCGGCTTTCTTAAGCGTCACCAGACCAGTGGTGTCGCTCGAACTCATCCCTCGAACTCGAATCCGAAATCCGTACTTCGCTCCAAAAGCAACCGCATCGAGCTTTAGCCGATAAGCATGCCCCTCGGACTGTTTCCCCGCCTTCCCAGGATGGGTCTCCCGCGCTACCTCGCGTCCATCCTGTAAAAGTGCAACCCATTCCACCGCTAAAGCAGAAGCGCCTTTCTGAAACTCAAACGTCACTTCGTATAATCCTTCGTCTGTCACCGCCGTCGAAGCGTCTAGATCCAACTCAACCCACTGCTGCTTCACAACATCTGGCGTCCACTCCCCAAAAACCCGAGCACCAGTCTTGGCTTCGTGCTTCTTCCGGCTCCACTCCCTAACCGCCACTTTATATTCGGGCGTCGATACTCGGTTCAGATCAGGCGCCCATTTTTCGGCCAACGCCGCCGCTAATAGAAGAGACGACTGCTCCGGCAAACCTTTCCAGTCCGCTTTGGAGCGCCTTACCCAGGCCGTTTCCCAATCAGCCAGCCCCTCGTAAAACGCATTGGCTCGCCAAGCCTCTCGCCCGTGAACCTGCTTCAGCCCCACTTCGGAATAGTCCTCCCCCGCCTTCAATTTACCCGCCAGAAACTCGTGAAACTTCTGCCACCGCGGTAGGTAAAACTCACGGATCAACCCGGACCATTCCCTCCACGAATAATCGACGATCTGCGGCTGATCGATCGGTCCCCAGAGAGTCACAAGAGCAGAAGCATCCCGGTCGAAATAGGCACGCTCTTCCTCATTCTGCCCCCAGCGTCGCGCTGATTGAATCCATCTCCCGAACCGATACTCCGACCGAGTCTCCAAAAGCGCGTCAATATCGCGGAGCAAATCCTGGAAACGCTTACACGCCAAATCAAGGCGGGCTGCGTCTTTAGCGTCAAAGGCCATTCGAACGTCCCGATGCAAATCCTGTCCCAAATTCGAAAGCACTTGGCGCCCCAAATCCACCACATCGAACCGATACCCATCCGAAGCCCCGCACTTTTCACCACCCTTCAGAAGTTCCCTCCAAGCCGTCTCCAACTCCGTAACGGGATACGGAATATTAAATCCCGCATTCGGCCCCGATTTCTTCACATCCAACGCAGGCCGCGCAGCCACAATCGAACTACTTTCGACTCCATTCGTGCCACGCGCATAAGCGGTCCTTTTCAGAATATCCCACGCCTTCACACAGTGCGTGTCCAAGGAGCCGTAGCGTCGAGTCACATATTCCCCAAGCCAGCGGTCCAAATCGACCGGCTCACTTCTGGGAACCATATCGAACACCAAGTCGTAAAACACAGGGTTCTGCTCGATCCCTTCCATAAAAAGCCCCATTCCCTTGGCTCCGGGATATTGCTGTTTCGCTTTTACAAACGGGTTTTCAGCCACTCCGGCCAAATCGCCGTGTAAATTGATTCGGCCTCCAAAGTTGTGAAGTTGGCCAACCACAAAATCATGCCCCCAAAAGCCCGCCGTTCCCTTCCAATTTGCCCCGCCCAAGTCCAACACGAGTAAACGACCAATCGGCACCGCCTGCGCTATATCTTTCCGAATCGACCAAGACTGCATCACCCAAACGGACTTCGGATCCACCGCGCTAAAAAGTCCCTGAATCGCTTCTCCTACCTGTTTCAGGTATTCCGCGCCCGGTCTCGGAGGCGTCGACTCGTGAAACGGATCTGCTGCAAACAATCCACTCAGACCAAGCACCTTTCTTTCCGACTCCAAAAAAACCCGGCCAAATTTAGCAAATAGAGGATCCACGGGATCGAGTTGGAAAGCACCGGGCAGATCACACCATCTCTCCTTTTGTACGATCCCCGCGTCGGGAAATTTCTCCTTAAACAAACCCGGAACGTGCCCCGAAAACCCCTGCTGAATCGGCGTCATCCCGAACGCTTTCTCCCGTTCCAAAATCTGTCGGCCGAGTTTGGCGCGAGAATCAATCCATGACTTGGGAAGCGGCCCATCAAACGCATCCATATTAGCCATCCACTGCCAGGCCAAATGAGCGGGCCCAGTCAGGAACGAACGGGCCTCTAGGTCAGTAAACCCAAAAGCCACTAGAGCCTCATACCACACCGCTTCCAACCCAACGGTCGCGAGCGGCATGTTCACTCCGTTCAACGCCATAAAATCAATCTCCCACTCCCACCGTTCCCAATCCCACCAAGCAGCCGTGTAACTGAGCGTACAATAGTTAAAGTAAGCCACATGCTCGTGCGGACACACCACCCGGACCTTCTTCCCCGGAATGTTTCCAAGCTTCGCTACTTGAATGTCCATCTGACTGCCGCACCAAGACAGCTGCGTATGACAGATGTTCTTGAGATACCAGTTCACGCCCATCGCCATGGCCACCCCGCTGGATCCGCGAATCTCAACCTTGCCCGGCGCAGTATCCTCCACTTCAAAAACGTCCGCCCCTGTCGTCGGATCTTTTCCAAGATCCGAGAATCCAATCCGCCCGACTAATTGGGGAGCCCGCCGAGCCAACAATTCCGACACACTCTGCTTCCCATTCAGAATCTCCGCTAGTGCCGGAATCCCTAAAGCGCCCATCAGCAGAAACGCGATGGCTACGAGGCGGAAACGGGACGTCTTTCGAACAATCAAAAACGATACATTCTGCATAAGGGGGGAATAACTCGTTTCACAGTAGCATCTCCCCACCACCCAAGTCGTTCGTCTCAGTATTCGATATGAAATCGACCACGCTGTTGCCCTAAAAACATTCAACCGCTCAATGAGCGGACGCTCAAACGGATCGCGGCAGCTTGCTACCGAGAAAGAAACAAAGCGCCGTTTGGGCCAAACACCTCGGGGGGTGAACCCTGAACGAATCCGATAAACCGCTGGGGTGTTTTATCGACCCGCTTTCTCTGAGTCGTCGATTAAGGGCTTGTTCACCCCTTCTATCACATTCTCACGCAATAACGTTCCTCTGACCGTGTCCCGAATACGGATACCCACATCCGCGTTTCGAATTTCATTATGCTCCAACACGGTCTCGGAAGTGGCTCCACTCAGCGAAATCCCCGAGTTGTTGTGCAGTTTATTCCTGCGGAACACAGTTCCGTAAACCAGCGGGCCAGCAAAGGTTTTCGCCTCATCTCCTGCCACCGTACTCATTCCCGCTCCACGACTTCCATATCCGTTGCCCACGAGAATTTCGTTATCGAGGAACTGACAATACCAGGACGGTTGATACCCCCAGGCATGAGGATTCAAACCCCAGACAAGAAAACCATCCATGCGACTCCCTTTGTTTTCCGCCACTATCGATTCGTGTGCAGCTGCATACAGCTGAAATGGACCGCCATCCTCACACTCATTTCCAATAAACAAACAACGCCCGCGAAACGGGGCGATAGCGATCTTCGATTGTGTATCAGGCTCCACAGTCCAGGGACGGTCCACCTGCCATTCCCGGCCAGCATTTGCAGTCACAAACCGATACTGTCCAGCCCCTTTTCCAGACAAAACCTGCACAGCTGCCCCAGTCCAATCCGTATGTGGCTTCGGCGCATAATCGTGAAACTCGGGATCCCCCGCCAATGTGATGGCAGTCCCTGAAACCGCAGCGAGTGTCCCAAAATACGCCCCCCCAGCACCATCACCTGTCATCATCTCCCGGTCCGCCCCGTACATCTGCCGCAGTTTATTGTGCGCGAAATAGATGTGCTGGCAATAGTTCGTCCAGAATGTCGCTATATCGTTTCCAATCGATACCAGATTATTCCCCTCCACGAGGTTATCCTCGAATATAAGCCGGTCCGTATTTTCAATGTTATAGCCCCGCCCCCCATATCGAATCCGGTTCCTCGCCACGATCCCGGTCTTAGCTCGGTTAATCCGAATACCCTTGTTGCTCGCGTAAATATCGCAATCCGTCACCTCGACGTTTCTGCCTCGGAGCTCCACAGCCGCGCCACATTCCATGTGACTTGCGGGTCCACGCCGTTTCCGAAACTCCTTAGCCACGTCCTCAATCGCAAAATAACAGTTCGCCCGGATCCGGACTCTTCGCAAAGCAACAGACTCCGACTTTGCGTTGTCTGTAACGACGTTCTTATGGAGCTGACAATAGAGACTGACGTCCTCCACTACATAGTTGCTGCCAGTGATCAGCTCACTTGGCGGCTTCTCGAAGTCAGGCCAATAGAGACTCACCAGATCCATAGATTCGCCTCGTAGAATCGTGCCCGGAGGAATTTGTAGGATATCCTTTACTGGATAACGTCCCCTCGGCAGGAACACGATTCCACCTCCATTGAGACGTGCCTTTTCAAGGGCCGCCACTAGCGCCTCGGCCGGTTTGGGGCCGAAATCCTTCACGTTGAACGTATCGCCTTTCCAGACCGGAGCCGCCCTCACCTTGACTCGCCCAGCTGCAGTCCAAGTCGCGTCTCCCCCCATTCCATTGTGCACCGACAACTCATACTCACCATCCGCCAACTCATTCGGCAAACGAAACTTGAGCGCATACCCATTACTTTCCTCAGCCGTTAACAGAACACTCTGACCCGCCAGTCCCGTGAGTCTCGCTCGACTGACCTCCCCAAAACTCAGCGCCTTTCCGAACACCCGAACCCAACCACCCGGTGACGCCGATTCCCCCAAATCGCCGTTCCACCACCAAACACTCGGCGCATTTAAGAAAACAGGTGAAGACACCTCAGCGCCGTTCCGGACCCTGCAAAGCCAGATACCCTGTGCCCATTCTTTCGGTACGACAAATTTCAGGGTCCCTTCCCCGCGTTGGATCGGTTCGAGTGATTTCCAGGTCTCGATCGCTGAAAAGGAATCAGCCTTCACGGGACCCTTTGTGCCCTCTGGAACTGGAGAAATCTCCACCATGGTAGCGTCCCCAAAGGAGTCCCCTGTTACCAAAACCGTCTCATCCGACCGAACAGGATCGGTAGCGTGGATGATTTGCGGGGCCGCAGCAGAAACCTGGAGAGCGCTAGACGAAAACACTAAAGACAGGGATACCAACAGGAAGACTCGCATAAGGAATTCGCCCCTCACTTGGACGATACCATAACAAGCGTAATGAGATGCCCGAACTTAGCTGGAACATCTCGAGAACCACCCTCCCTGAGCCTATATTTTACGCGCCAACACCACACTCCGATCCACCGCCGTCGGCTGCTGTCCTTCCCATTCGAGCCCGCATTGCTCCAACCAAATCCGCATTTCGCCAACCGAATAACAACGTCCTTCAGTGGAATGCATGAGCAGCGCGGAATACTGAGCCACTGGCAACGGACCCGTCTTCTCGGCGTTCAAAAACGCATCGTGAATCACCAACAAGCCACCTGAGGGAAGTGCATCAGCCGCCTTTTTCACCAGGATCTTTACGAGATCTTCATCCCAATCGTGCAACATGTTGGAAAGCACCAACACATCAAACCCCTTGGGCCATTCCACCTCAAACATGTCGCCGGCGATGACCTCCACACGATCGCCAAAACCCCGCTTCCCAATCGCACGCGCCGCAATTCGATCCACCGGCGGTTTTTCGAAAACAGCAGCCCGCAAATGAGGAAACGCAGAAGCAATCGCACAGGCGTAAATTCCCGAGCCCCCCGCCACATCCAGAACGGCTTTGTGATCCTCGAGTGCGAGCCGCTTGGCCAATGCTGGGGCCAATAACACACCACGACAGTCCATCGCAGCCGTAAACTGATCCGCAAACTCATCCGTTTCCATAGCCTCGGCCCAAGCCGCGTTATGCACACTGCCCCAATTCGCAGGTTTGCCAGTACGCAATACCTGTAAGCACTCCATCGTCTGAGGGCGGTTCCGAAGAGTGTCGTAGTACGGCTTTAACGAAAACGGCGACGACGCCACGAGGTTTTCACGGGCCCTCAGGGTCAGGTGAAAAACACCTCCCGCCTGCGTGGTTAAGCCCAAAGCGTTTGTGAGCGTCAGCAGCACATCGGTAGGCCGCGTATGCGTCCCAAACTGAACACAAATTGCGCCCAGCGTAGCCGGGTGATCTGCAAGCCATGTGAAAAAATCCAAATGCGAAATCGCTGCAGCCAAGAGATCAACAGCCATTAACCCGTCCCTTAAACGATATAGGGAAAGAGGATCAGCAATCGGCTCAGTCAAAAGGGGATCTTGCATCCCGTTTTTGTACTGCAGCCCCATCAGCAACGCGAGTTTTCCCAACAAACTCCTGTCTTCCAGATTCAGCGAATGCGCCCCACCTTATCTTCGCTCTACTCAAACAACATCATTTGCGGACGATCTGCCTCAGCCGCCATCACGCTCCTGCGGCGAGTCGTGCGGACTGGCGCCGGAGTCCCCGCCGTCTCTGTCGCTGACACTGGGCTCTCTGTACTGAGTTCAGACTGCTCCAGATTCGCCAAAATTTCTCGCGCCCTCTGCAACACCACTGGCGGTAACCCAGCCAAACGCGCCACCTGAATCCCGTAACTCTTATCCGCTCCTCCCGGAATGATCTTCCGAAGGAAAATGATCTGATCGTTCCATTCGCGGACCGCTACATTGAAATTCTGAACACCAACACGCGTCCGGGCCAGTTCGGTCAACTCGTGATAATGGGTCGCAAATAGCGTCCGTGCATGCACTTGATCGTGCAAATACTCCGCCACACTCCATGCGATCGAAAGCCCGTCAAACGTCGAAGTTCCACGACCGATCTCGTCCAAAATCACCAGGGAACGGGCTGTCGCGTTATTCGTAATATTCGCCGTCTCATGCATTTCCACCATGAACGTCGATTGCCCTCGTGAAAGATCATCATTCGCCCCAACCCGCGTAAAAATCCGGTCGGTTAAGCCCACCTCCGCCTCCTTGGCGGGAACCCAAGAACCAATTTGAGCCATTAGGGTTAATAAGGCGACCTGCCGAATATACGTCGATTTACCCGCCATGTTCGGCCCCGTCAGAACGAGCAAGGTATGGGTCTCCCCATCCAAAAGAACATCATTCGGGACCACTTTCTCCTCCACAAGCGACTGATCCAAAACCGGATGACGCCCGTCTTTAAAGTGAATCCGCAGCCCTTCACTCAACTCTGGACGACAATATCCATACAACCGCGCTGTCTCCGCAAGGGAAGCCAATGCATCCAAATCCCCTATCGCGTTCGCAGTCTCCTGTAATGCCTTGAGTTCAGTCAAAACTTCGTCCCGCAACTGGACAAACAATTCACCCTCCAGCGCCTTGGACTTTTCGTCCGCCCCCAAAATCTTGGACTCCACCTCTTTCAGATCCGGCGTCACAAATCGTTCGCCAGTCGCTACCGTCTGTTTGCGATGCCAGTCCGCTGGCACCAGATGTAAATTAGAGCGTGTGACTTCGATAAAATAGCCAAACACCGAGGTGTAGCGAATTTTCAACGACTTGATACCCGTCTCATCCGCCGCACGCTGTTGCAGTTCAGCGATCCACTGTTTGCCATCCCGCCCTGCAGCTCGTAATTCGTCCAAAGCCGGAAAATACCCATCACGAAAGATACCTCCGTCTCGCGTGGTCACTGGAGGCTCGTCCACTAACGCCTTTGTCAGAAGATCCACCATCGCAGGCAACGCATGAAGTCCGCCTAAAATCTGCGCAAACAGCAGGTTACCTGATGCCGACGCCAACGTTCCTAACGTCTGCTGTAAACTCGGGATTTGCTCCAAAGCAACACGCAACACCAACATATCCCGCGCGTTGCCGCCGGTCTGACTCAGCCTCCCCACAGTCCGTTCGACATCCCGAATAGCCTTCAGCATCTCGCGAATCTGCAGCAATTGCGGTGAGCTTTTCAGGAATCCGCCGATGGCGTCCAAACGCGCCTCCAATGGTTCGACCTCACACAAGGGATGTAGCAACCAGTGCCGCAGGCGGCGTGCCCCCATTGGCGTCACGGTTCGATCCAGCGCTCCGAGCAAACTGGTGTTTCGCCCGCCCCCTCGAGACTCCACAAGCTCGAGATTCGCCTGCGTCGCGGCGTCCAGCACCATGAACTGCGAACGCCGATACGACGAAATCCGCGTCACATGGTTTAGAGACCGACGGAGTTCATGTTTGAGGTAATGAACCAATGCACCCGCAGCGCACACAGCCGCCGGTAAATCCGCACACCCAAATCCATCCAGAGCCTGCACCTGAAACGTCTGAAGCAACGTGTAATAAGCCTGATCGTACAAGAAAGCGTATCCGTCGCGGGCAATCACTCCAGTGAGATGCTTGAAAGTCTCGGCATCCGCCTCATTCACCATGACCTCGGCGGGCTTTACCCGAGCCAATTCGTCCGACAGCTCTTTCAAATCAGCGAGTTCAGTCACCCGAAACTCCCCCGTGCTCAGATCCATATAGGAGAACCCAAACCCACGTTTGGAATCCACGTGAATGGATGCGACGAAATTGTTCCGCCCCGAATCCAGCATCTGAACGTCTGAAACGGTTCCCGGAGAGATAATCTGGGTGACCTCGCGCTGGACAATTTTGCCTGCCTGAGGCTCGGATACCTGATCACAAATGGCGACCCGGTGCCCTCCCTGAATCAGTTTTCGAAGGTAGCCTTCTGCCGCGTGAAACGGGATTCCGCACATCGGCATTCCGTTCCGGTTGGTCAGAGCGACATTCAGAATCGGAGCCGCGATTTTGGCATCTTCGAAAAACATTTCATAGAAGTCCCCGAGACGGAACAACATGATGGTCCCCGGGGGCAAAGTCCTCCTGATGCTTTGGTACTGTTGCATCATGGGAGTTAGAGGCGCGGACATAGACCCCTAGCCAAAAGGAAAGCAGAGCGAACGAAAAGCAAAACGCCGCGTAATTTCACCCTCACCTGTGGAATTCCCTCCTCGCTAAGCTTTCTTTTTTTGGCGCCGTCTTCAGATTCCGTTATCCATCTTTTTTCCATGCAGCCGTCTCTCCGACACATTCATTTTATTGGCATCTGTGGTACCGCAATGGGAGCTGTGGCTTCCGCCATGGCCGCCCAAGGTTACACCGTCACGGGATCCGACAACGACGTCTACCCGCCGATGAGCACCTTTTTGGAAACCAAAGGAATCGCCCTCACCAAAGGTTACTCGGCCCAAAATATCCCCGAAAACGCCGATCTGATTGTCGTCGGAAACGCTATCTCCCGAGGCAACCCGGAACTCGAAGCCGTCCTAAACCGACGTCTCGCCTACATTTCCCTTCCAGAAACCCTCAAGCAGTTCTTCTTGCGGGGACGCCACAACCTTGTTGTCACGGGTACCCACGGCAAAACCACCACCACCTCCCTACTAACGTGGATCCTGCAATCCGCCGGACTCGCCCCCGCTTACATGATCGGTGGGATTGCCAAAAACCTCGGCCAAGGCTGCTCCCTGCACCCCTCCCAACACGTCGTTCTAGAAGGAGACGAATACGACACCGCCTTTTTTGATAAACGCTCCAAGTTCCTGCATTACCTGCCCGAACTCGTCATCCTCAATAACCTCGAATTCGATCACGCCGATATCTTTAAAGACCTCGACGAAATCAAAACCAGCTTCCGCCGCCTCCTGAATGTCGTCCCTGAAAATGGCGTCGTTTTCGCCAACGCCGATGACCCAAACACTCTCGACGTCATCCAAAACTGCCGGGCTCCCATCCACACCGTCGGTTTCTCTGAAAACGCTTCATACCGTATCCTCTCTCCTACCTACGGATCTGGGGCCCATTTCACGCTACTGAATACCCCTTTTGAACTCCAAATTCCCGGCGAATTTAATGTCCGCAACGCCGCCATGGCTATCTGCGCCGCAAACTTCTACGGCGTTCCTCTTCCCGCCATCCAACAAGCCGTCGCCTCCTTCGAAGGAGTACAACGCCGCCAGGAAATCCGTGGAACGATCCGCGGAATCACCGTCATCGATGACTTCGGCCATCACCCCACCGCCATTGCCCAGACCCTGCAGGCAATGCGCCACCAATACCCAGGCCAACGTCTCTGGGCCATCTTCGAACCCAGATCCAACACCACCCGCCGTGCCGTCTTCCAACACACTCTGCCTGAAGCACTCGCTCATGCAGATGGAGTGCTCCTTTCTCAAGTCGCACGTCTGGATCAATTACCGGAGGAAAATCGCCTCAACCCCGAGCAAGTCGTCGCAGAAATCGCGGCCAAGGGTATACCCGCCTTCTACGAACCCGACGTCACCCATATCATCGAACGAATCAAACCGCTGGTCCGAGAATCCGATATCATCGTCGTATTCTCCAATGGAGGCTTCGGAAACATCCATACCCGCCTGCTGAGCGAGCTCTAAACCGCACTTTTCTAGGAAACGTTGCCCAGCCTGCAGGTGAACATGTTAAGTGTTCCTGCAGGCTGTTTCGTTCCACCCTAAGCCCCGATCCCCCACTCCGCTTAGTCCCATCGCAGAACCTCGCTCTACCCACAAAAACTCCGCCGGAAAGTGGCGAGCCCGGCGTTTTTACCTTCAGCCAGACGCGCTTTAACGGCATGAGAATGAGGGTATGTCCAAACCCGTTGTTCTGATCATTCGTGATGGCTGGGGAATCAACCCCGGCGGTGCCGCAAACGCCGAAGCAAACGGCGACGCCACTCTGTTGGCCAATACGCCTTTCCATAATCACCTCTACAAAACCTACCCTCAGGCCACGCTGTCCGCCAGCGGCGAGGATGTCGGCCTGCCCGAAGGGCAAATGGGCAATTCCGAAGTGGGACATCTGAACCTCGGTGCCGGACGCATCGTGTATCAAGACCTTACCCGGATCCAAAAGACCATTCGCGAAGGTAAACTTGCTGAGATCCCCGAACTTCAGGCCGCCCTCAAAAAAGCCTCTTCAACCCGCCTCCACTTCCTGGGCCTCGTTTCCGACGGCGGCGTACACAGTCATATTGACCACCTCATCGCTTTGGCAAACGTCGCCAAAGACGCAGGGGTGAACGACATCCTCGTCCACGCCATTACCGATGGCCGCGACACCTCCCCCACAGGTGGAAAAGCCTATTTGGAACACCTGCAGCAAGGCCTCGCACATAGCGGTGCAAAAATCGCAACCGTCATCGGACGTTATTACGCGATGGACCGCGACCAACGCTGGGAACGTAATAAACTCGCCTGGGACGCCATCGTTCTGGGACGAGGCACTCCCTCTGCCGAAACCCCTTCAGAAGCAGTCGCCAAACAATACGCCGCCGGCGAGACAGACGAGTTTCTGAAGCCGCTCATCTTCAATCACCCAAATGAGGCTCGCATCCGCGACGGCGACGTTGTGATATTCTTCAACTTCCGGGCCGACCGTACACGCCAGCTTTCACGGGCATTTCTGCACGCTGATTTCGACGGATTCGACCGCGAAGTCACACCGAAGATCGAATACGTAACCCTAACTGAATACGATCAAACCTACGGGGTCCCCGTATTATTCCATCCGCAGAGCCTCTCCAACATCCTGGGTGAAGCCGTCAGCAAAGCTGGCCTCAAGCAGCTCCGAATCGCTGAAACGGAAAAATACCCCCACGTCACCTACTTCTTTAATGGTGGAGTAGAAAAACAGTTCCCCGGAGAGGATCGGGTCATCGTACAGTCTCCAAAAGACGTTCCGACATACGACTTTAAGCCTCAAATGAGCGCACCGGAAGTCACCGCAAAGGTCGTCGAACGCGTTGCAGACTATGATTTGGTGATTCTCAACTTCGCGAACCCCGACATGGTTGGGCACACAGGCGTATTGGAAGCGGGAAAAACAGCCGTTGAAACCATTGATGCCTCCGTAAAAGCAGTCGTCGAAGCGACCTTGGCTGCAGGCGGACGCCTCCTCATTACTGCGGACCACGGGAATTGCGAACAGATGCGTAACCCGGACGGCTCCCCGCACACGGCTCACACCACAAATCTGGTGCATCTGATCTATGTTGGGGCCGACTCCGACTCGATTGAGTGTGAAAACGGGATTCTCGCGGATGTTGCTCCCTCTCTTTTACATTTATTAGGGGTCTCCCAACCCAGCGAAATGACTGGGCACAACCTGATCCACAAGAAGAAGTAAGCCTCACAATTTTGCAAACTCGATAGTCCCTTGTTTCGTCATTTGTTAAATTTGGATTTACGGAACAAGGGATAGAGTGCTTGAATCTCCGCCCGCTCAGCTCTGAGCGAGACCACTACCCGGTGGTGTAACGGTAGCACAGGTGACTTTGACTCACCTAGCCATGGTTCGAATCCATGCCGGGTAACCATTTTTCTTCACCCCTATTGCCGCCGAGCATCCTCAGGCGCGTAGAAAAAACACCGCTAGACGCAGAGACTACACGGCTTGAGCAGCAGCATCTTTGGGCTTCTTTGGGGGAAAGCGGTCAAGGATCTCAATTTTAGGCACGCGATATCTCATCGACGTACATAAGAAATATGTTCTTATGTACGGGACCTGTAGTGGCGATACCCCCGCTATTCCGCCTACAGACGCTCCACTCCGGCGTACTTGTCCGAGAGAACTTCCCCAAAATCGACTTAAATCGTTTCTTTCCCGTAACACACACCTCCACTATTGTTACCTTTTGAGAAACATTACTCATTTAATGGCGTTTAAGGTGAGCGCATAATCTTCCCAATTCAGTCATTATCCGCTCCCCCGCTTTCACCGCTCTTCCTCTCTTTTAGTTCCCTCCACTTAACCCGCCCACATTACTATGGCACTTTCCGCTACAACCCCGATGGCTCGTCTATCTTTGGACGAAATATCCCGTTTAACAACAGCTGAGGTTGCAGGGCTCACCACCACCCAGATCAAGAGTTTGACGGCCATTCAAATCGACGTCCTGTCTTCCGCTCAGATTGCTGTCCTCTCCCCAAAAGCAATCGCCGTACTTTCTGCCGCTCAAGTCGCTGCACTAGACGCTTCCGGCATGGCTGCTTTTACGCCACTTCAACTCCGTGCGATTCCAGCCACTGCGATTTCCGGTCTGACCCCAGATCAAATTGCTCACCTAAGCATCAATGTCTTGCCCGTATTGAGCAGTACACAGGCAAAATCCCTCAGTGGTGCACAGGTGATGCTTCTTAGTTCCGCGCAGGTAGCGGTTTTGGGCGAAGGGGCCATCCAAGGTTTATCCGCTAGCGCAGTGTCAGCCCTTGCGATTTCAGGAGTCGCTAAATTTGTCGCGAGCCAAGTCGCGGCCCTCGCACCCACTGCGATCACTGGACTTACAACAGCGCAAATTGAGGTTCTCAGTACCGCTAGTTTCTCGAGACTCACCAGTTCACAAGCCAAAAGCCTATCTATCGCCCAAGTCAAAGTCCTCTCGTCAGGACAGGTAGCAACCTTGAATCCAGCGGCTATTAAAGGATTAACAGCCGCCGAACTTGCGGTACTAAATACCACTGGCGTCGCTTCGTTTAGCGTAACCCAAATTAGAGCGATCGATGCGAGCGCAATCGCCGGACTCAGCTCCACTCAAATTCGCGCAATCAGTTCTGCCAGCATTCAGGGACTCACCTCAGCCCAGGCAGTCACCCTGAACCCAGCCCAAATTCACGCACTCTCCTCCATCCAGGTGCTCGCCTTGGGAACCAACGCACTCAAAGGCTTGTCGGCTGCAGAAATTGCATTACTCGATCCCCTAGGTATTGCCAAATTCACTTCAGGCCAAATCGCCTCCCTAAACCCCTTGGCCGTTGGTGGACTCACAACGGTCCAAATTCAGGCCCTAAGCGCCACGAGCTTATCGAAGCTTACAACCGCACAGACCAAAGCCCTCAGCATTGCCCAAATCAAGGCTCTCTCCTCTCAACAGATTGCCGCGCTATCCCCGTCCTCCGTTACTGGGCTTTCAGCCCCGCAAATAACAGCCTTGGGAACATCTGGCATTGGAAACCTGACCTCAAGTCAGGTTAGAGCAATCCACCAGGATTCCATCTCTGGTCTCACCACAGCTCAATTCCAAGCGCTGAACTCAACCACCGTTTCCAGCTTAAACACGGCTCAAGTCAAGGCCCTCAGTCTTCCACAGATCAAGTCGTTAACATCCACCCAATCGCTGGCTCTTGGCGGCAACGCAATCGCTTCACTCTCAGCCACCCAAATTGCGGCTATGGGAACAACATGGGTGTCCGCGCTGGCAACGACCCAAATTAAAGCTATCAGCTCAAGTGCGATCGTAGGGCTTACCGCCGCTCAAATCAGCACTCTCAACTCTACCCAAGTTTCGACATTAACCTCCGCTCAAGCGAATTCATTCAGTGTAACACAGGTCAAGCTCCTTTCATCTGCTCAGGTGTCAGTTTTGGGCTCCAGCGCCATCAAAGGTTTCTCAGCCTCCGAAATCGCGGCCCTCAACACACGCGGAATTGCCGCGTTCCAGCCTTCCCAATTTACCGCAATAAACTCGGCGGCTATTGCCGGACTCACCCCTCTCCAGGTCCAGTCCTTCAACACCACTGTCGTCGCCGGCTTAAGCACCGGACAGCTCCGGACCCTCTCTCCAACCCAAGCAGCCGGCCTTTCCGCCGCCGGAATTAGCACGCTAACTTCCAGGCAACTACTCGCATTAAGCGAATCGGTCATAACCCATCTCAATACCGCTCAACTTGCCGGACTCAACGCCAACAACATTACAGGGCTAACCTCCGGCGAACTCGCGAAATTGAAACCAGCGGCACTCAGTCCCAATGCTGTTAGCGGACTAACCACCGCACAGTTGGCTGTCATTACCCTTTCCGCACTGACTTCCAGTGCCGTAGGTGCCCTGACCTCCAAACAAATCCAATCCTTTAGCAGCAAACAACTCGTTGTCTTGGGCGTTGAAGATATCAGTCCAATCGCCATCAAAGGACTCGCCAGTTCGCAGCTCGCCACGCTTACGGGAAGCCAAATCTCATCCCTTTCCTCCAAACAAGTCCAAGCACTCGTTGGAACTCAAGTAGCCTTCCTTAGCGCCAGCGCGGTGAAGAGCCTCACATCCGCACACTTTCAGGCGCTCAGCTCCTCTGGTGTACAGGGACTTTCATCGAATCAGTTAATCGAACTAGTCCCATCCCAACTTCAGGGGCTCAGCTCAAACGGCGCCCTCGGTCTACGCTCGGCCCAATTGGCGGCCCTTTCAGTAAGCCAAATCGGTGGGCTTACCTCCGTTCAACTCACGGTTCTAAACCAGAACCAAGTCGGTGCCCTGACTAGCAATTCGCTCCAAGCTCTCACATCCCATCAAATCGCGGCCCTCTCCTCTCGCGGAGTTGCTGGACTGAGCAAAAAGCAATTGACCGCCCTTAACTCGAATCAAATCCAAGGCTTTTCAACCACCGCAATTTCCGGTTTCGGCTCCACTCAAATCGCTGCCTTTGATTCAGCTACAATTAGTTTCCTAAACACCACCCAAATAGGTGCGTTACGGGACGACCAAATTTCTGCATTGCCACAGGATGCCATAAGTAATCTTTCGACAGATCAAGTCGCTGCACTAAGCGCCGACGGAGTGAGCGGACTGAGCTCCAATCAGTTACAATCTCTGTCCCCAGACCAATTATTCTCCTTAAGCTCGACAGGGATCAGCGGGTTAACGGGTGACCAGGTCGCCCTTCTGGATGTTTCCATTCTTACGAACTTTGATTCTACGCAGCTCAGCGCTCTGTCCTCGGACGCTGCCACAGGATTAACCAGCACGCAGGTTAAAATGTTCAGTTCCGCAACCGTGAGCTTCTTGAATAACGAAGCGATTGGTGCGTTAAGCGGGGATCAATTAGCGAACATTGATGCCTCGGCAGTTGCAGCACTCTCCTCCACCCAGCTCGGCTCGTTAAACCCGGACGCCGTCAGCGGGCTCTCCAACAATCAGCTGGAAAAATTGTTACCTAAGCTCTCCTCACTCAGTTCAGCCAGCATTTCCGGATTTAGTTCCTCGCAAATCGAACGTTTTGACGCCGATCAGTTTAACAAACTGAGTCCCGATGCCATCGGGCAACTCAATGCGACCCAAGTTCGCGCCATTTCCACGACAGCACTTCTTTCCATTACTCCAGCTGCACTCGGAGCTCTCACCTCCACAGGAATTTCGGGGCTCACGCCTAAACAACTGCAATTACTCACGCCAGCTCAATTCGCTGGGTTCGACACTTCCGATTTCAACACATTCGTCGCTCCTCAGATTCGCACTCTTAGCACGAGCATCATCTCGGGGTTAACACCAATCCAACTCGGCGCTCTTAGCTCGATCGGTGCAAGCGGGCTAAGCAGCGACCAAATTGCCATTTTAAGCCCTACCCAAGTAGCGGGCTTCGGCGCTGACGCCGCGAGCGTGTTCACTAGCACACAGCTCAGTCAGATGAGCGTTACAGCGTTCCTCGGATTCTCAGGTTCGGCACTAAACGCACTGCGCCCCAGTACCGTTTCCAACTTGAAACCGGAGATTTTGAGCGCGCTCAATTTCAACCAAACTGCCGGCCTATCTTCAGATGCCATTAAAGCATTAAACACCGCGCAGATCGCCTCGCTCTCCACCAACGCCATTCAAGGATTGGACGCCTCCGCTATCGCCGCATTAAGCACCGGAGCCGTTAACGGACTGAGCGCCGGCCAACTTTCAGCTTTGAGCAGCACGCAGATCGCGGCAATCAATCCATCAGGAATAAAGGCCCTTTCTCAAGCTCAACTTTCAGCGTTGCTTTCCCTTCAAGTCGCCGGACTGACAAGCCGTCAGGTAAACGTCTTAACGAGTTCTCAAGTGTCGGCGCTCTCGACTGAAGTCATATCGAGTCTCACTACCCAACAGATTAACTCAATCAGCCTTCCCGGAATCAGAGGCCTAGGCACTTCCCAACTCGGAGCGCTCACCTCACTATCCGTCGCCGGGTTCAATTCCCTACAAATCGCCCTGTTCGCAAGCACCGAAATATCGGCCTTCTCCACATCTGCGATCACTCACTTCTCATCGACTCAAATCACGGCTTTGACCAAAAATGCGGCGCCTGGACTCAGCGGTGAAGAATTGCGGGCGTTTAGCGTCGATCAATTCTCTGCATTATCCACAAGCGCCCTTGCCGCCCTCGATTATTTCAAGGTCAATGCCCTTACCAGCGCCCAACTTTCGGGACTAAACACGAATCAGGTTCGCACTCTGAGCAGCACTCAAATTAGTGCTTACGGCAACATCGCATACGGTCTTTCCACAGCGGCGCTCAAGGGATTCACCTCCACTCAGCTTCAGGCGCTTCGCCCTGAATCCTTGATATCTCTTACCACCCAGCAGCTGGCCGCCTTCGAAAGCTCGCAATTAGCAGGATTAAACCCCGTACAAATCGGGGTACTGGACAGTGTTGCGATTTCGACGCTCACATCCAGCGGCGTTGTAAACTTTGGAGCCGATCAAATAGCTGCCATCTCGCAAAGCGCGGCAAGCGGTTTGCTTCCGATGGAATTGGCTGCATTCACATCGTCACAGGCTTCATCTCTGAGCGTTTTCGCAATCAAGGGGCTGGTTCCGGAATCGCAAGTTTCAATCTTAGGAACGACTCAAGCTCTTGGCCTTCGCACAGCTCAGGTGAAGAGTCTTTCGAGCTCCCAAGTGTCCTACATCAACACAGCGGCCCTTTCTGTGTTCGATTCCCAACAGATTGGTGCATTTGTTCCCACAAGTATCCCAGGATTCACGACAACTCAGGTCGCCCTCTTGACCTCCACTCAAGTCTCGGGATTCAACGCCGGCCCCCTCATTGCGTTAAACAACACTCAGGTTGGCTCCTTTAATACGGTTGCTTTGGCTGGATTCTCCTATGGCCAACTCGCCGTACTTACGACTGCTAGCGTGATCGGATTTAAGCCGGAACAACTCGCGCTTTTGATACCGTTCCAGTTTGTAGGATTCACGTCTAGCGCGATCAATGTCTTTGACAGCACACAAATCGGAGCATTGAGCACCAGTGTCGTCAAAGAGTTTACCGCCCCCCAAATGGCCGGATTGAGCTCGTCAGCTGTTGGTGTGCTAACCATCGACGAGATCCGGAATTTCACTTCCACGCAGATCGCAGCATTCAATCCAACAGGTATTCCCGGTCTTACAACAAGCCAGGTATCCACTCTTAGCACCTCGCAGGGAACAGCGCTGAAGCCTTCTCAGGTCAATAGCTTAACCGAATCTCAGGTTGCTGCTTTAAACACAGGGATCATCGCTGGATTAAATGGCGCTCAGATTGCTTCGCTAACCTCAGCCGGTGTCAGTGGATTGGGCCTCACAGCCCTTCCATTATTAAGCGGCGTGCAGATTAGCGCTCTTCCCGCCGCCTCCATCGCGGGATTCTCCTCATCTCAAATCGCACTCCTCACAACCTCGCAGGCATCCGGTTTGGTTGCGCCTCAAATCAACGCGCTCACAACCACGCAAGCCAGTGGTCTTGGCGTGAATCTCGTCAGCGCCTTTACCACCACACAAATTGGAGCGATCAAGCCGACTGCGATTCTTGGGGTGCCCATCGAATCCGTCCAGGTTCTAACCAGCGTTCAAATTGCTGCCCTAACAATTGGCTCCACAGCGGCTCTCTCCCCTGCCCAAATCGCTGTCTTCACCCCGACACAAGCCCTTGGCCTCGATGCGAGCCGGATCACGTTCCTGAGCGGCTCCCAAATCGGAGCTTTGAGTGCATCTGTGATCGGTTCTTTCTCAAACACCCAAATCGCAGCTATTAGCGCCACGGGTGCCGCTGGTTTAAGCGGCGCCTCGTTGCAGTCATTAAGTGGCAGTCAGCTTGACGCATTACCGACGGGCTCTTTTGCAGGGTTGTCCGGTGGTCAAATCGCCGCGTTGAACGCAAGCCACGTCGCTTCTCTCAACACAGCCAAGATCGCCGCATTAACAGCAGCGCAGGCGGCAGGCTTCACCGGAAGTGCTGTCACTGGGCTTTCCACTGCCCAGATGGCCGTTCTTACCTCCACGGCCATTAGCGGACTTACCGACAGTGCAGTTCAGTCGATTAACGCGACGCAAATTGACGCGTTAACAACAACGACAGTTAAGGGATTCACGGCAACGCAGACATCCTTATTCACACCTGTGCAAACCACAGGCTTGAGCGCCGCAAAAATTGCGGTGCTCACATCGACGCAAATCAGCGGATTCAGTGCCAGCGTGACAGGCTCACTATCGACCACTCAGGTGGCGGCATTAACGTCAGCCGGAGTCAGCGGCTTCGCAGCCACCCCGGTACAGGCGTTTACCTCGACTCAACTGTCCGCGTTTACCAATCCAACACTCACCGGATTCACCACCACCCAAATCGGCCTGCTAACAGCGGCCCAAACAGCTGGATTCTCAAACGCACAATTCGGCGCGTTTAGCGCTCCCCAACTCACCGCCTTCACGCCCGCCGCTATTGCTGCGTACACTGCAACTACACTCTCTACCAAGAGCGGCGCCTTTGTCAGCACCATTGCCACCAGCACCATCGCCGGACTAAGCTCTGCAGATCTTGGTTCCTTGAGTACAGACGGAGTTTCTGGACTCACCTCACTTCAGATTGGAGTCCTGAGTTCCGCTCAGGTCGTCGGTTTTGATTCCGCTGACATGGGAACTTTGAGCTCCGCTCAAATCGCCGCATTCACGAGCAGTGCAATCACTGGGTTCCGGAGCACGCAACTAGCGTTCCTCACCACCGACAGCCTCAGCGGCATCAGCACCTCGCAGATTCCAGCGATTGCGAACACTCAAATCGTAGGACTCACAACAAACCAGTTCACCGTTCTCTCTCCGGCTCAGATTGCGTCTCTTACGACCTCAACACTCACAGCAGTGTCGACGGCCCAAATTGCTTCAATCACCCCAACTGCCCTAGCGGCAATTACGACAACGCAGGTCGGCACACTCAGCACCTCACAAATCGCCGCTATCAGCACAGTGTCCCTGTCGGGCCTGACTCAGAATCAAGTAGCCACGCTCTCCTCGACTCAAGCCGGCGCCCTAACGACCTCCGAGATCGCTGTATTAAGTGCAGCTCAAGTCGGCAGCCTCACAACCTCAGCGTTAGGCGGAATCGGCACTTCGGCTATCACGGTCTTAAGCGCAGCACAGGCAACTGGTTTCAAAACAGCTCAGATCCCCACTTTCACAACTCTCCAGATTGGGGCAATCACATCGGTCGCAGTAACCGGATTCAGCACCCGCCAACTCTCGGTGTTTGGCACAAGCCAACTCGCGGCGTTAAACACACTGGCGATTCCCGCGCTCACACCGACACAGGTTGCAGGCCTGTCGACCGCTCAAATCGGCTCATTCAACTCGATCACTATCGGCTCTCTGGTTTCCATCCAAGTCTCGGGATTAACCAGCTCCCAGGTGGCGTCGTTAAACACAACGTTCGTAAACACCCTCACCTCCACTCAGGTCGTAGGTTTAACAACGGACCATTTCGGTGTATTTAGCACGGCTCAGGTCGCAGTGATTCAGACGAACGCCATCGCCGGCCTCACTACCAACCAGCTTGTCGCATTTAGCACAACCCTCATTGCTGCACTAACCACCGCTGAAGTCGGTGTCCTAAACACACTTCAAATCTCGGGACTCACAACGAGTGAAGTAGCATCGTTGGAGACGGTCGATGTACAGGTATTAGGATCTACCCAGCTAAGCGGGTTCACTACATATCAAATTCAGTCACTCCAGCTGACTCAAATTTCTGTTGTAGGTTCAGCCTCGATTTCGGGTTTTACAAACAATCAACTTGCCGCACTAAACACGGCGCAGATCGCAGCGATTACCTCGCTTTCAATTCCAGGCTTCACCACAAGCCAAATTGCAAGTCTGAGCACGGATCAGTTTGGCGCTATTACGACAGATTCATTCACCGCCATCACCACAACACAAATTGGCGCTGTGAATGCCGCTCAAACAAGCGCGCTAACAACTGCCGACATCCTTTTGCTCAGCGCCAATCAGGTCTCGGCAATCAGCACATCTGCTGTCCCAGGCCTAACCACAACCGCCATCTCGATTTTAAGTACGCAACAAGTCGCTGCATTCACGACAAAACAGGTCGCCAGCTTCACTACGGATCAAGTACCAGCCCTCACCACGACCTCCGTCGTCGCTCTTTCAGCTGCTCAAATCGGCGCGTTCACCTCAGTTCAAACCAGCGCGCTGTTAACTTCCGAGATTGCCGTCTTCAGCTCCTCACAGCTCGCAAGCCTGACAACCGCTGCTTTATCCGGAGTGAATACCCTCGGGATCCAGATCCTGACCTCTGGACAATTCTCCGCTCTGACTACCAGACAGATCTCGACCCTCAGCACAAACCAGGTCGCTGCGATCAATACCACGTCTATAGTGGCGATTAGTACGGGACAGGTTGCAGCGTTCAGCTCCACTCAAGCCGGGGCACTCACGAGTGATGGCATCGCGATATTGAGCACAAGCCAACTGGTAAGCTTCACCACCACTGCATTCGCCGGTCTGAGTACCACAGGCGTGTCAGCCTTGAGTTCTCTTCAGATCAATGGCCTGACCACGGACGGCATCAAGGCTCTCAGATCGACTCAAATCGCAGCAATCACTACCTCTGGACTCGCCGGTTTAAGCACGTCACACGTTGCCGTTCTGAGCTCTGTCCAGGCCTCCGGATTCACTAGCGCAGAAGCTAGCGCACTGAATACAAACCAGCTCACAAACTTCACCACCACGGCAATCACTGGCCTCAGCACAGCTGCCATCACTGCATTCAGCTCATTCCAAGTACAAGGCCTCCTGACGACGGAAATTCAGGTGTTAACAGTAAATCAAATCGCAATTCTTAGCACCGCTGGAATTTCGGGTCTAACCACCGGCCAATTGGTTTCGTTAAACACAGCTCAGACTGCCGCACTCACTGCAACCCAAGTAAAAGCTTTGGCTTCCTTACAAATCGGCAGCTTCACAACCACGCAAATATCGGTTCTGAAGACCTCGCAAATCGCCGGCTTCAGCACGGTTGGTATCCCTGGGTTCACCACCACTCACATTTTGCTATTAACCAGCACTCAAATGGGTGCACTTACGACTGCCGAAATTGCTGCCCTGACCTCGAACCAAGTGAGCAGCATCACGACGGCGAATTTCTTGACGGTCAAGACCACCCAAGTGGCGGCATTCAGCACCGCTGCTGTTGCTGGTTTAACCACGGCCCACATCAGTCTCCTGACCTCAACCCAAATTGGGGTCTTAACCACTGCCGAGATCTCTGGTCTGACCTCCATTCAGGTCGCCACGTTTGCAACCGCTCAGCTGTCCACTCTGACCACCTCGCAAGTTCGTGTATTCAACACAAGCGCAGTTCCGGGCCTGACCTCAGCCAATATCCAAGCGCTGAGTACCGCCCAATTAAATGCGTTAACGACTCTGGAATTCGGTGCATTCACATCCAGTCAGCTCACAGCGTTACGGACGGACCAAATGGCGCTGCTGACTACCGCTCAAATTGGCGCATTTAACACCAACTCGCTTCCAGGGCTTTCAACGGTCCAAATCTCCATCTTAAACTCAGCTCAAATTGCCGGGTTCACCGACGCCGAGATCGCCGCACTGGACTCCACACAATTCGCGAGCCTCACCCCAACCTCTGTGCTTTCGATGAGCTCCAGTGGGATTAAGGGACTCAGTTCGACCCAAATCGCAGGCATCACAACGGACATTCTGACTTCGTTCACCACGATGCAGATTCTTGGAATCAACCCCCTATCGGTTCCGGGACTATCCACTATCCAAATCTCCATTCTCGTAACGACACAAGTTGCCGCTCTCACCAGCCTCCAAATAGGCGCATTTAGCACCCAGCAACTTCTCACGTTCACGACCACATCGATAACCGCCTTAAGTGCGACGGCAGCGAAAGGATTCACGTCCACGCAAGTCGGAGCGTTAATCACCGAGGACATTGCAGTCCTGAGTGCAGCTCAAGTCGGTGCCTTTAGCTCCGATGCGGCGGTCGGTCTCTTGACCACGCAGGTCGGAATGTTAACGTCCATCCAAATTGCGGGGCTCACCAGCGAAGAAACGAAAGTCTTCGCGACTAACCAGCTTCTCTCGATTTCAACAACGTCCCTTTTGGGGCTAAGTGCAACAGCGGTCCGGGGACTCAGCTCGAGTCAGGTTGCCGCACTGATCACGGCGGATATTAATGTTCTTAGCGCGACTCAGATCGGAGGCCTCACTTCCAGTGCCATCACTGGCTTATCCACCACTCAGGTAGCCGCCCTCACCGCTGGAGGCGCAAGTGGCTTCAATACGATGGCTGTCCCCGTGCTGATCACCGAACAGATCGCGACCCTCGTTTCCACTCAGCTCACGAGTTTCGTCAGTAACGAGACGGCCTTCATGAGCACCGTTCAGCTCGCAGCATTCTCGACTACAGCGTTATTGGGCATGAGTGCCGCAGGGTTCCGTGGCCTGAGTTCGTTCCAACTGGGCACCCTGATTACTGAATCCATCAAGGTTCTAAACGCGACCCAAATTGGTGGGCTAACCTCCAATGCGATCGCTGGCTTGACCACAATTCAGGTAGCAGCTCTCACCTCTACTGCCGCGAGCGGATTTAATTCACTCGCCGTTCAACAACTTTCCACAAACCAAATCGCAACGCTTGCCTCGACTCAATTGCCAAGTTTTGCAAGCATTGAGTTGTTGTACATGAACACCGTTCAGCTAGCGGCGTTCACTACCACAGCCCTTTTGGGCATGAGCCAAAATGGGTTCCGCGGACTGAACTCCTTCCAACTGGGTTCCCTGATCACCGAAAGTATTAAGGTCCTCACTAATACACCAATCAGCGGCATCAGTTCAGTTGCCATCGCTGGTTTGACCACCACCCAAGTCGCCGCACTGAGCGCTTCGGGTGCCAGTGGATTTACCACCTTGGCTGTACCTCAGCTCTCCACAGACCAGATCGCCACACTGACCTCTGCACAGCTAACCAACTTCGTCAGTAACGAACTGGCTTTCATGAGCACCGCTCAACTCGCGATCTTTACCTCAACTGCATTACAAGGAATGAGCCAAACTGGGTTCCGCGGTTTGAACTCTTTCCAACTCAGCACTCTCATTACCGAAAACATCAAGGTCCTCACCCAGAACCAGGTTCTAGGAATCAGCTCCAATGCCATCACAGGTCTATCCACCACCCAGGTCGCCGCTCTAACCCCTGGGGGCGCCAGTGGATTTAACACCCTGGCTGTACCGCTACTCATCACCGAGCAGATCGCCACACTCACGTCTGCGCAGCTCACTAGCTTCGCCAGTAATGAAATCGCCTTCATGAACACCGTCCAACTCGCGGCGTTCTCGACCACTATGCTATTGGGCATGAGCGCTACAGGATTCCGCGGATTCAACTCCTTCCAGCTCGGCACTCTCATTACCGAAAACATACAAATTCTTAATACCGCACAGGTTGGCGGGATTAGTTCGAATGCCGTAAGCGGGCTTACGACCGCACAAGTATCGACGTTCACCTCAAGACAGCTTGCGTCTTTAAACACCTTTGCTGTCCCGTTGCTGACCACGAACCAAATCGCCGTTCTCACCTCCCAACAATCGATCGGGTTCACCAGCAACCAAGCTGCCCGACTGGACACCAACCTCATCACAAATTTCACAACCACGGCATTTGCGAGTCTCACATCAACGGCTGTCAAAGGATTCAATTCAAATCAGATCAACGCGTTGTTAACAACCGAGGTCAGCGTGCTCAGCAGCGCTCAAATCACAAACTTCACCACGGCCGCCGCAGTCGGATTCACCACAACGAACATCGCGTTACTCACCTCGGTCCAGGCCTTAGGCTTTACGAGCGCGCAAGTCTCGATTTTCGACACAAACCAGCTCACAAACTTCTCCACAGTCGGTTTCAGCGGGCTAACTTCGGCAGCAATCTTGGGTCTTGCATCTATCCAAGTCGGATCCCTTTTAACCACAGAAATCGGTGTGTTAAGTAGCGTCCAAGTCTCAGCTCTAACGACTGCAGCTGTGCCCGGACTTACCACCTCCTCCATCGCGACATTAACCTCCGTTCAGGCCTTGGGCTTCACGAGCGCGCAATCCACGGTATTCGACACAAACCAACTCACAAACTTCACCACTCTCGGCTTCACTGGACTCACTTCCAATGCAATCAAAGGCCTCGTTTCGGTCCAAGTTGGCTCACTGTTGACCACAGAAATCAGCGTGCTCAGCAGTGCACAAATCGTTGGGTTAACCACCGCTGCGCTACCAGGATTAAACACTTCCTTTATCGCGCCCCTCACGTCCCTTCAAGTAGCAGGCCTCACGAGCACACAAGTCTCGGTCCTCGATACAAACCAGCTCACGAACTTCACTACCCTCGGCTTTAGTGGACTCACTTCCGCTGCAATCAAAGGACTTGTTTCCTCTCAAATCAGCGCTCTCTTCACTACGGAAATCAATGCCTTAAGCGGCACCCAAATCGGTTCGATCACCACCGCTGCCATTTTCGGACTAACAACAACGGCAATCTCTGCATTTACGTCCGTTCAAGGCGCCGGACTCACCAGTGTGCAATCGTCCGTAATGGACACGATGCAGCTCACGAGCCTCACTACAGTTGGACTGGTTGGACTTAGCGGAACAGTCCTTCTTGGATTGAGTTCAACACAACTAGGAGCCCTGACCACCGTAGAAGTGAAGGCTTTAACTGCCACCCAATTAGCCGGGGTTTCCTCCAATTCAGTCAGCGGCCTTACCACTTCGCAGATAGCCATCATGACCTCAACCGGTATTGGAGGCATCACCACGGTTGCTGTTCCGGTGTTAAGCACCACCCAAATAGGTACATTAGGAACCACTCAGGCAACGGGAATAAGAAGCACGCAGATTGCTGTGATGACAACGACGCAACTCGCGACCCTGAGCACAGCAGTCGTCACGCTGCTTACAACGGTCGCCGTAAAAGGATTCAACTCCGCCCAGATCGGGGCGCTAACCACAAGCGACGTTCAAGTCTTAAAGACCACACAGCTCGCAGCCCTCACCACCACGAGTATTCTTGGGCTCACAACCACCCAGATCGGTTTATTAAGTTCTGCCCAGGTTAAGGGATTCACAAGCGACGGAATCAGCGTCTTCAGTGCTTCCCAAGCTGGAGCCCTAACCTCTTTGGGAATTATCGGATTAACCTCCGTCCAAGCGTCATTCTTCAGCTCCACGGCGGCCGCAGGATTCGATACCTCGGATATCACATTCCTATCATCGACTCAGTTCGATGCGTTCAACACCTCCGCGATCAGTGCCCTTACCACAACCCAGGTCCCGTTGTTGAGCACGACAGTCATCCCCACCCTGTCGACTGCGCAGATCGTCGCACTGAACACGTCCAGTATAACTGCACTGAACACGCTCCAATTTGCTTCGATGAACACGAATCAGGACTTCGCGCTCACAAGCATCCAGCTTGCTGCAATCGCAACGACTACGGTCATCAGCCTCACAACCGGATTCATCTCCGCTCTCGGAAGCAACGGTATTATCGGCTTCACAACCGATCAAATCGCTGCGCTCACGACCGCTGAACTCAGCGCATTCTCGGCAAGTCAGACGGGATCCTACACAACCATTGGCGTCTCAGTCTTGACCGACACCCAGTGGAGTGCGCTAACCAGCACACAGACCTCGAATCTTTCCGGACCTCAATTAACCATTCTGCGCGGCTTCTAAACGGACCGCGCGATCCTTGATATTCGGTCCCAAGGCGGGGTGTTCCAGATCAGACATCCCGCTAGAGACTTTACCGTTCGCTCCACTCTCACGGACGAACGCCAGAATCGCACACAGCTGTGCGATGTGTTTTTGGGTTTAGGGCAATTCAAACGTCAGGCTCGGGCCTGTGCTCGCCCTCACACCGAAGACTGTTTCTAACAAGACTGGCGTCAGCACCGCTTCAGGAGCACCGTGCGCCACAAGGGAACCATTCGAGAGCACCACGACCTCGTCCAAAGCAAATGCGAGGCGTAAATCATGTAAGGACATAATCACCGTGTCTCCAGCCGCCCTTCGTTTTTTAGCCACCTCCATCGTCAACAAGCCGTGGCGCACATCTAACGCCGCCAACGGTTCATCCCAGACTTGCACCGGAGCCTCCGTAGCAAGCGCCCTCGCCAGCAAGACGCGATGACGTTCCCCGCCGGAAAGCCTGTTCACCAAACGATCGGCAAGTGAGCACAGATCCATTTGTGCCAACGCACTTTCAATCCCTGCGCCATCGTCTCCATGCGCAAATCGGCCCTGCCCCACAACAGAACGCACCGTAAAACCAAACTCAAAAGCGGCCTCCTGGGGAACCCAGGCAAGGAAACGTGCCCGATCTAAAAACGGTATTTCTGGCAGCGACTGCTCTTTCCAAAACACCTCACCATCCGCCGGAAGCAATCCAGCCAGCACAGAAAGCAATGTCGACTTCCCGGACCCGTTCGGCCCAATTACGCCGACCACACGCCCCGGCTGCAATTCGAGGGTCACGTCTCGCAAGCGTCCCGGAACCGATATTGCCCGCAACGAAATCGCACTCATTCGCGCCTCCTTAAGAGCCACAAGAAAAACGGCCCACCTACCAACGCCGTCACAACCCCCAGCCTCAGATTCCCAAACAGTCGCCCTCCCAAGTCACAGGCCAGCACAAACGCCCCTCCTCCAATTAACGACAAGGGCACTAACCGGCGGTGCTCGGCCCCAACCATCAATCGTAAAAGATGAGGCACCACCAACCCCACAAACCCAACCGTTCCAGCCACCGCAGTCCCGAGAGCAGTCAGTACCGTTGATAAAATCAGCAGCAAACAACGCACCTTGGGCACATTCACCCCGAGGCTCTGTGCTTCAGAGCTCCCCAGACTTAACAGATCCATCGGCCGCCCCAACGGGATCAACAAAAGCGCGCACACCACTATCGGAGCACCAATCCACACGTGTTCCCAAGTGCGATCTTCCAGCCCTCCCAAAAGCCAAAACACAATCTGCGCGTTTCGCTCATACCCCAGGGTTCCACTCGACAAAACATAACTCGTCACCGCCCCCAGCAACGCATTCAAAGCCACGCCCGAGAGCAACAGTCGCTCAGTCCCGGCCCCGCTCCGAGCGAGCAGAAGGACCGCACCAGTGGCCAGACAAGCCCCAAAAATCGCCATGAGCGGCACCGTCACAATCGAAAGTGCCCCTCCTCCCAAAGCAATCGCAATCACCGCACCCGCCGCCCCACCACTGCTCACCCCCAACAAACCAGGGCTCGCAAGGCTGTTTCGAAAATACGCCTGCATTACCAGACCCGAAGCCGACAGCGAGGCGCCCACCAGACAGGCCACAATCGTACGCGGCATCCGGATTTGCCAAACCACCACACTCGCGAGTTCATCTCGCCCCATTAGCCCTTGCCAGACACGCCAAGGATTGAGCCAAAGATCCCCGATCCCCAAAGACAAAACAACCAACCCGATAAACACCCCGAACGCCACCAGCAAGACTCCTCTGAAACCCGAGGAAGCTCTACTCATCGGAAAACCTCCGGATGTAACCCGAGCGCCAGCATCTCGTACGCAGCCACCCGATAATGCGAAACGGTACTCAGCATGTATGGCTCAAGGCGCACCATCCGGCGTTCTTTCACGGCCGACAAAAACTTGTACGGCAGCAGTGTCAGATACGGAGCCAGCGCAGCCGCGTCTTCAGCTCCATCGATCACAATCGAATCGATCGGCCACGTTAGGATTTTCTCGTTTGGGGGAACCTGATGCCCGCGTAACCCACCGAGGCTGGAAGCCAAATTCACCGCTCCGGCATGAACACAAATGTCATCAAACGTCGTTCCGGCACCCGCAATCACACCGTACGTGGAAGGCGCTATCACTCGCGACGGTTTCACGTTTTTCAGGCGCTCCTCCAACACCCGAATACGGCCAATACAATCCTGCACAATGGCCTCAGCCCTCGCTGGAGCCTCTCCCCCCAACTCGGCGGCAAGTTGCCGGAGATTCGCGAACGCATCTTCGATGGTGTGATAACGGTCAAACACAATCACTTTCACCCCCGCTCTGCGCACCTGCTCCACGAGTTCTACCCGACTATAATCCGCAGCGAGCACCAACGTTGGTTGGTACTTCAAAATCGTTTCAGCATCCCCCTGCGCAATGGACGGGTAAGCCGACGCTTCCTTCGCGACCGCAGAAAACTCAGCCGCCCTCGAGATGTGGCTGAGCGCGGCTATTTGCGCCGGCTCAGCCAAAGCCACGAGTAATTCATCCGTGCCAACCGCTTGAGATACCACCCTGATCGGGGCGGCCCAGAGCGTCTCCCATGAACAAAGTAACAGGAAGCTCAGGACACTGCGCAGTTGGAGGAATCCGGGCATTAGAATTTGTAAGTGCTCCCGAGAAACATAAACCGTCCTTCGTCAGGGTAAATAGCCCCCCAAACGTTCGACGAAATACTTTTGCGGTCCGCAATGTTGTTCACCCCAGCATACGCCGACCAGGCAGCCGTAATGTCGTACGTCACTTTCACATCTACGAAGTTCACACACGGAATACTTCCGGACCCCGCAGGACTCGAGCCGGAGGTTCCCTTATAACGATGGCCTACCGAGACCGTACAATCGGTCACGGGACGATAAAATAGGGTTTCCGAAGTCTGCCAGGCAGGCGTCAGAGGAATCCGGCCATCGGTGTGGTTTGCTGGATCGTCAGTGACCTTGGCATCCACATAATCGGCACGAAGTCTGAAACCGTAAGTACCGTTGTCATAACGCAAATGAGTCTGGGCTCCTGTGCGACGGGTTTTCGCGATGTTTTCGTTTAGATTGGTGAGATTATTAAAGGATATCTCATCAACCGTTTTCATTACATAAGCGGCAACACCTCCTTGCCAGGATCCCTTTTTATAATCGCCACCCACCTCATAATTACCCGAGCGTTCCGCCTTAAGGTTTTGATTAAAAAACAAAGGCGATGCAAACCCCTGATAATACGCAATCTGATCCGTAGCAGGAAAATGATAAGCGTGATCATATTTTGCATAAATCCTTGTGGCATTTGTTGGACGAACATTAACAGCCAATTGATAAGCATCACCCTCATCACTCCGCCTGGAATGCTGTTGTTTAGGAACAGAACTCTCAGCACTAATCTCGTTAAACTCCCTTCTAAAAACTCCGGACAACGATACCTTCTCATGCAGCAAGAGTTCACCGCCTAGATAAGGTGATATTCCGAGCCGCTCTAATTTACCCTGCGCCGGTTGGGACGAAACGACGTCTAAACGGTCGGCATTCAGATCCAGCCCCAGCCGCACTGTGCCTTTATCCGTTTTATAAACACCCTTTGGTGACAACGAGCCTCCGTCTATTCTCCGGTTGTAACGAGTCCCCCAAGTTGCCTTCGAAAACTCTTCAGCCTGGGAGTAACCAAAATCCGTTGTAATTTGGCTTTCGTCTTTCCCTCCCAAACGGTTATTCGCGGTAAAACGCCATGTCTTATTCCACCCCTCAGCAAACGAACCCCCATCCTGCCGTGGATTCGTATTAAACTGGGAGAGAGTCAGTGAGTTCGGCTGCTGGAATCGACAATCGAGATAAGAAACACCAATCTGTGTCGCCGAATTCTTATTATTATCGTACCCAAAATTTAACGCACCGGAGCTGCTGTTATATTTGGAGTGCACTCGATAGCCATCACTTTGCTCATGCCCCCCAGATAATGACGCCCACAAATTTCCCCACGCATGTGCGTAATCTCCGGAAGCCTTTAATGTACCATAAGACCCTGCCATCACATTAACCCGGCCACCGTTATTTTCAGGAATTCCCCGTGTATTAATCTTAATCACTCCACCTAAGGCGTTGTCTCCATAGTACCCCCCCTGAGGCCCCTGCAATATCTCGATATTTTCGATATCCTGTATCGGAAACTGAAGCCAATTAAACTGCCCCATATCGGGACGATTCATCCGGATACCGTTTATAACAATCAATGTCCGCCCATTCCCGCTATCATTACCCGTTCCACGTAATGAAATGGCAGTATCCGTAGGGCTACTGGAAAACGACGAAAACGTGAGATTCGCTTCGCTCTTTAGAAGCTCAATCAGGTTACTGGCTCCGCTACGCTCGATAACATCACGCGAAAGGACCTGAGTATAAGCCGGTACATCCAACGGATGCTCTTCCAGACGACGTGCAGTCACGTTTATATCCGGAAGGTAAGTCGTTGGGTCCTTGGTTACAGAAGGGCTTTCGGCATTGGTCTGAAATGCCAAAGCGGAAAAACCAATACAGAGTACAGAGCGGTGGCGGTTGAAGCCACGCCCACATGGGGTGTTATTCATAAGGATTCGTCTAGTTGCGGTGCGAGCAGACGAACCCACTTGGGTCCAGAACACTGCTCTCACGCTTCATTTTGCGATGAAGTAAAATCCCAAACACAAACGTATCACGTTTGTGTTGAGACAGGTGAGCCTTCGTAAACAGGATGTTCGGACTCCGCATTTCCTGAGTATTGAGCGCAGACCTCAGCTCCAAACTTTCAGAGCCAAAATCTACCAACACTCGTCCTCGCCCCTCGCCTTCACTGGATTACTCCAATTGGCTTTGGACCCATGCACCTAAGCACGGGTTGTGGGTCTGGATTGATGCGATACCGCAGCGCAACTGTGACCGGTTCTCACGGTCTTCCCCTTTTCTACAAAGTTTCAAAAGAACATCAGGCGTAGGCAGTCTCCCGATCGGATGCCCCTGAATCAAGCCCTTTCCACCAAAACAAATCACCCCATCAAGATGAGAGGATGGGTTATGTCTTTTTTAAAAACGGAGGCCAGTCATTTCTAGATCTTTTCCCGGCGCCGGATCCACAAGATCAACGCACTAAAGACCCCAAGCGCCATCATACTCAGCGAAACTTGCGCAATCGCTTTAGCCAGCGATTCCTTCGCCATACTACTTCCCGCCAGCGCCACCGGTATGTTACTCGGCAAATATCCCAGAAACGTCCCGATCAGAAACGTCGAATGTCTCGTAGGAAGCACTCCCAATAAAACATTCGGCACCACCCCGGGGACCGGCATTTGTCTTGCGACAAAAATGGCACCAACACTCGGCTTCGCAAGCAACGCCCGCAACCGCTCGCTATTGGCCAACTTCGCCTGCACCCAAGCCTTCGGCCCCCACATCCTCGTCAGTAAAAACGTACCATACGCCCCCAGTACCCCGGCAAACTGCGACGCAATTACCCCCTCCAAAAAACCAAACAACACTCCTCCTAGCCCACAAAGCGCCAACCGAGGTAACCCCAACGCAATCCCGACCACACTCCCCACCACAAACAACGCGTGCGCCTTCCAGCCATACTGCGCAACCACGGCCTTCAGGTTTTGAGCCTCAGCCAACCATTGCTTTAAAGGCGTAAAATGCAGCACCCCCACCAATCCGGCCACCACAGCAGCCGAGACCAGTAAGCGTCGCGTTTCTTTTTTCGAATCCGTTATCTCCTCAGGGAGCATCCCTCTACTCTAGGTCCAGCACTCTTCTCCTGTCCCGATTGAACCGTGTAAAAATCACATGCCATTCCCCCCACCGCTTCCGCTGCTTTACTGTCCAGAACCCCGCCATCCGCAGCTCTTGGCTTTCCCCTTTTTTTCGTGATAAAACGCTCCACCACATTCACACCTCACCTTCGTATGTTCCACCTGCGAAACATCTTCGCTATTTTCGCAACGTTCCCCCTTCATCCTGGGCTCTTGTACGCCGAAAGCGACATCTCCACACGACTCGCCCAAAACTTTTCCCAGGACGTCCGCACTGTTCAACAACAGCTCTCCGCCACCCGTTCTGAATTAGCCGCCCTTCCCGCATTCCTCGGTAGCGAAAACACTTCCCACCTCGGCTGGCACAGCAACTTCGCCCCACCCGCAGGTCTCGTCACCAAATTCCTCCAAGTCGACCTCGGGGATATCGAATCCTTCGATGCCATCGCCCTCGTCCCTGTCACCCTCCCGGATGGCGTTCGTGAAACCGTAGGTTACGGTTTCCCAAAACGTTTCCGTATCGAAACCGCTAACTCGCCGGACTTTTCCCAGTCCACAGTCCTGGCGGATTACACCGAAACCGATTTTCCCAATCCGGGTTCCCTGCCCGTGGTCGCCGACCTGCCTGGCACCAAAGCCCGTTATATCCGGATCACAGCTACCAAACTCTCCACACACGGCACTCGTTCCGTTTTCGCGCTCGGTGAACTCATGGTTCTACGCGGGGATCGCAATCTCGCAGCCCATCGCCCTGTCACCGCTAGTGACTCCACCAACAATCCTCCCGCTTGGGACCCCGCTAACGCCACCGATGGATTCACCCCTCTCGGCAGCCCAATCCTCAACGACCCCTCTCCGAGTAACGGCTATCACTCCGCGATCGCTAAAAAACCAGACCTCACCACCTGGGTACAAATCGATCTGGGACGCGAAATTCCCCTCGATGAAATCCGCCTCTTTAGCGCTGCTCCAGTCGATTTCCCAGCCAGATCCGGCTTCGGATTCCCACTTCGGTTCCGAGTCGAAATCGGCAACCAACCGGACCTTTCGGACGCCACGCCCATCGCTTCCTTTGAGGAATCCGACGCCGAAAATCCGAAGGGAAACCCGCTTTCTATTTCTGCCGGAGAGAAACCAGCCCGATACGTGCGGTTCACCGCCACAAAGCTTTGGCAACGCAGCAACGACTTCGTCTGTGCGCTCAGTGAAATGGAAGTTCTTTCCAACGGAAGCAATGTTGCCGCAAACGCCCAGGTCACGGCATCTGACCAAACCATCACCCAGAAATGGAACCCGGCTTTTCTGACCGATGGATTCACGAGTATCGGCCGATTGATGCCGCTGGACCAATGGTTACGCGGCCTCTCGCGCAGGCGTGAACTCCAACGCGAATTGGGCCGCCTCGAAGCGCTGGAAGCGTTCACGATCACTCAAACCCTGCATCGCCTCGCCCTCGCAACCCTAGTCACCTCAATCATCCTTGGAGTCGGAATCGTTCTCTGGATGATTCGCCAGCGCGGCCTTCGTGAACGGGACCTTCAGGATCTTCGCAAACGTCTCGCCGCAGATCTTCACGATGAAATTGGCAGCAACCTCGGCAGTATCGCCTTACTGAGTCGTCTTGCCGCCGAATTCAGCCGTCCCCCGGAACACACTCGCGCCGATATGAACGAAATCCAGCGAATCGCGCAGGACACTGCCGATTCAATGCGAGACATCGTCTGGCTTCTACAACCTGGCCCCCGCTCCGCCTCAGGGCTTGTGCTCCGGCTTCGCGAAACGGCCGCGCAACTTTTACTGGGAACCGATTATTCATTCGATGCAAACGATGTGCCCGGCCCGTTCCATCTGGAACAAGAACGCCAGCTTCTTCTGTTCTTCAAAGAAACCCTCAACAACATCCGGAAACACGCACAGGCCAAACACGTCCGAATTTCCATTCAACAAAGGGGCGCCGATTTCCAGCTCCGGGTCATCGATGATGGTGTGGGATTCGACTCCACTCTTACAAAGACCGGACTCGGACTCGATCTGCTTCAGCAACGCGCCAAAACCCTCGCCGGAAAGTTTCAGATCACCACCTCTCCGGGCAAAGGCACCCAAGTAGAGTTAACCTTCCAGCTACCATGAGTTCCCCTGCACCGCTTCAGATTTGGCTCATTGAAGACAATACCACGTTCCGCCGGACTCTCGCTCGAGTCCTGGAAAGTCAGGACGGCTTCGAAAACATCCAAGGTTTTGCGAGGAGCGAACACGCACTGGCAACGATCACCCCAACCCACAAACCCGATATCATCCTACTCGATGTCGGGCTTCCCGGAATGAGCGGACTGCAGGCGCTCCCATTACTCCGAGAAAAGCTGCCCGAGGCGAAGATCCTGATCCTCACTGTTTTTGACGACGACGATAAGATTTTCCGGGCCATTTGTGCAGGAGCTGCGGGTTATCTGCTCAAGACAGCGCCCCCGGAAGAAATCACGTCTGCGATTCGCGAGGTGGTTTCCGGCGGGGCACCGATGAATGGCCGGATTGCACGGCGTGTTTTGGAGATGTTTTCCCAATTTGGACGTCCAACCAAGGATTACGACCTCACCGAACGTGAGATTGAGATCCTGAATCTTCTCACGGCTGGCCAACTCAAAAAGGAGATCGCCGAAGCGCTGACGCTCAGCATTCACACAATCGACAGCCATTTGCGGAAGATCTACGTCAAACTCGAAGTCAACAGTCGCTCGGAAGCCGTGGCGAAAGCGCTCAAGGAAAAATTGGTCTGATGTTTGGACGGGTTAATTGGCTGGGACAGGTTTTGCGTCTTTCTTGATCCCAGGCTTCTTCGAGCCGCCCCAGAGTGGCTCTTTGTTCTCTGAATCCCAACGTTGCCACTCTTGGGTAAGACTTGCCACGAGCTCCGGCTTTTCCGCTGCGAGATCCTGCGATTCCGAAATGTCCGTGCTGATCCGATAGAGGGCGGGTTTGTTGTCCCCATCTTTTACGAGTTTCCAGTCGCCTTTTCGGATTGCCCAACGGTGCTGCTCGGGCCGCTCAGGCGGAAAACGAAAGCGCCAGTAAAGTGAGTCGTGGGGCTCAGCAGCATTAGCTCCCGTTAGAAACGGAAGAATATTGGTCCCATCCAACCCCAAATCCGCAGTCGATTTTTCACCCACACCAACTCCTGCGACACTGAGGGCCGTGGGAGCGATATCCAGACTAATCACCGGTTTGTCATAGGTGCTTCCGGCGGGAATGTGCCCTTTCCACTGCGCAAGAAACGGAATGCGTATACCGCCTTCGAGCACCTGCCCCTTCACTCCACGGCAGGGATCGTTTTTCGAGGTGTTCTGCCCGTACTCAAAATCGGCGTCTGGCTGTGTGCGCGCTTTACCAGTCGGGCCGCCATTGTCGCTCAGGAAGAACACCAGCGTCTCTTCATCGAGCTTCGTTTCGCGTAGTTTATTCAGAACGCGCCCCACGTTTTCGTCCAACGACGCCATCATCGCGAGCATCGTTCGGCGGTGTAAATCGGGGATGTGCGAAAACTTTGCGAGATCTTCAGGCTTGGCCTCCATCGGCCAGTGCGGAGGCACAAACGCCACATACAAAAAGAAGGGCTCTTTCTGATGGCGATCAATAAACGACACCGCTTCACGCGCAAATGCGTCCGTTGAGTATTCCGGTTCTTGCACAGGATTCACTCCACGGAAGATGTCCTTCAGAAAGCCCGTCTGCTTTTGCGGAAACAAAACTCCGCCATTCGGACTATAGAAGCTCTCATCAAATCCACGGTTATACGGTCTGAATTGCTCTGCCCGTCCAAGATGCCATTTCCCGATCATCCCAGTCACGTAACCAGCAGCCTTCATCCGGTCCGCCAGGGTCCGCTCGCTCGCAGGCAACCCGGCGGTCGGCTCTGCCCCGGGCCCCGGGTTCGCCTCAAACCCAAAGCGATTTTGGTACCGTCCACTCAGGAGCCCGGCACGAGACGGACAACATTGTGGCGCGCTCGCATAACCCGCCGTACAGCGAACGCCGTTCTTTGCGATGGAATCAATATTGGGGGAAACGACCTCTTTGGATCCCTGACAGCCCAAGTCAGCGTGTCCCAGATCATCCGCTAGCAAGATAATGACGTTGGTCTTCTTGACGGAGGAGGCCACTTCGGCTGCGTGGAGAGTCGCCAACGGCACCACAACCAGCATGGAGAGGACTTTGAAGGCAGGTGTCATAGAGTTAGGTAAACTTGAGTGACGTCAAATCAAGGGAGTGAGGATCTACGGAACGGTCGGACGGCTTTCGACAACACATCCGACGGACCATTCGCCTAAATTAGGGCTGCGTTTTCGCTACAGGTTTGTATCCGGGATTGAGCTTTGGAATCACCGCATCTGTCTCTTTTAAAAAACCAGTGATCAGCGCGTTGAGTTCAGCCACGACCGTAGGTTTCTCACTGGCGACATCCTTGGTTTCTCCAATGTCGGTTTTCAGGTTGTACAACTCCAATTTGTCGCTGCCGTCTTCGTTATCAGCAAACAAGCGGATCAGCTTCCAGTCCCCCCGGCGAACGCTGGTTCCCGGACGTTGCCCGCTGGCTGACGTATCATGCGGGAAATGACAGAAAATAGCCTCCCGCTGAAGCTCGCCACCCTTGAGAGCTGGAACTATACTCAGACCATCAGGCTTTGCTTTGGCGGGCATCGGTATCCGGGCCATCTCCAGAAGCGTCGGCATCCAGTCGATACTCTGAATGATCGTATCATTTGTAGTCCCCGGTTTGGTGACTCCGGGCCATAGAACGAGACAAGGTTCGCGTACACCGCCTTCGTACAGACTGGCCTTGCCATTACGTAAAGGCAGATTGCTCGTTGGAGGCGCCGTCATGTCCGCCTGAAAACGAGCGCTCTTGTTATGACTCGCCCCGTCATCATCGGCTCCGCCCCAACTGACACCCCCATTATCAGAGAAGAACACCACAATGGTTTTGTCAGCGATGCCACATTCCTCCAGAGCGTTTAAAACCCGGCCGACTCCATCATCCAGACACTCGACCATCGCTGCATACACAGGATTTCGCTGCGGAGAGTTTGGATCTACTTGGGTGCGGTATTTGGCAACCAATGCGTCCTTGGCGTCGTACGGCGCATGGACGCTAAACTGCCAGTAGTTCGCATAAAACGGGCGGTCTTTGTTTTCGTGAATGAATTTCACAACCTGGGACGACAACGTATCTTCGATGTGTTCGCCGGGTTGTCCTTGGATTCCGAGCGACGGCGGGAATTTCCACGGCGCAACATAACTGCCAGCGGGTCCCGGTCCGGCCGAGTGCGGCCAGTCTTTTTGGAACCCGTGTTGTAATGGGGAATACGGTTCCGGCCCGAGATGCCATTTCCCAAAATGCCCGGTCTGATAACCCGCTTCCTTCAAAATCGCAGGCAACGTGAGATAGTCGGTTTTGAGCCGGGTCACGCTATTCGCGACCAGTACACGGCGCTTTGGGCCTCCCGGTAGCAACTGCTTCTCCAGCATCACCTCCGGCACATGGCAAACCGGAGCCGTAATCCCGGTGCGAGCAGGCCACAGGCCCGTCAACACACTACTCCTCGTTGGGGAGCATAACGGATTCGCGGCATACGCCTGTGTAAACCGGACGGCCCGACTGGCGAGTCGGTCGAGGTTTGGGGTTTTATGGAAAGTGCTGCCATAACACCCGAGGTCCCTCCAGCCGAGGTCATCGGCCATAATAAACAAGATATTGGGCTTTTCGGGCGGGGTTACAGAAGCAGCTCCAACAGCGGGCGACTGGCAGACCGCAACAGCCACGAAACAGGTAAAAACAAAGGGGGTGAACTTCATGGGGAACAAATGGGGGGATCGGAGTTAAACCAAAAGGAACCGTTTCTTTTCTGGAGTGGAAAACACCACTTCCGCAGAAAGGTTGCGAACAATAAGAGATATTTTTTTGCTCCAAGCCGTTCTGAGCTGGTGCTGATTGCCAGCCAACTCCATTGGCGCTCTGTTCATCTCTCCACCGGAGACAGAGCCCATCGAGGCTCCGTGGCTCGCCCCTTATAAACTGCATACGCCCCGCCTGAGGCTGCCCAGCACAGGCTACACGTTTCTGGCAGAGTACACTAACGCCCAACCGCGCGCCCTGTCCTTAAACTCGATCTGGAGCCGTTATAAGGTTCGCATCAACTCGCTCGAGGTAATCAAATGCACCAACTCCCGCATCCCCAATCCGCGTTTACCCCATTCCTCGACAATCCGTCGCATCTCCGGTTTGTCCTGGAGTGTTAACTTCCGCCCAAGCGCAAACGTCATCAAACGCTCCGCCACGTTGTGGGCCAAGAGTTCCGGATGTTTGAGCATATAATCGCGAATATCCTCAGCGCTCCGCACCGCAACGCCTCGATATTCTCCGTTGGAATCGATTTTTGCACCGTTCACATAAGCAGTCCTTAGACGTCCAACCGGGTCGTACGCCTCCAGAGCAAAGCCTAGCGGATCAATCTTTTGATGGCACTCAGCGCACGAGGCAATCGAGCGATGTTTTTGCAATTGTTCCCGCACCGTGGTCGCCCCTCGAATGTCGGGCTCCAATCCAGGCACATTCGGAGGAGGCGGAGGAGGCGGTGTGCCAAATACTTTCTCCAGAAGCCAGACGCCGCGTTTTACAGGCGACGTCTCCACTCCATTTGCCGTCACTGTCAGCACACTTCCATGCCGCAGAACCCCCACACGCGGGAAACCCGCAGGAAGCGCTACCCGCCGCAATTCGTCTCCGGAAACTTCAGGAAGACCATACAATTTACCCAAACCCTCATTCACGTAGGTGAAATCCGCATTCACCAATCCGGTAACTGGACGATTGGTTCGGATCAATTCCCCGACTAACCCGAAAGTCTCCGCCTTCATCGCGTTCTCTAAACGGTAAATGTGATAAAGCGGAAAGTCATGCTCTCCAGGAGGCATTAGCCCCAACTTGGTTAGCCCCAACCATTCGGAGGTAAATCGTTGCACCATACGGTCTGCTTTCGGGCTGTTTAACAACCGGTCCACCTCGGCCCGGAGTGTTTCAAAAGTAAATCCCTGCCCAGCTCGCACACGCAACGCGTCATCCGGTGGTCCGGAATTCAAAAAATAAGCGAGTCGACTCGCGAACTGCATAGGGGTAACGGTCGTTACCTTTGCCTCCGGCTCGGTGAGAAACAGAAACTCACTGGAACACAACAACGCCTTAAACACCGGCCGCGCCGCCTCTGCATAAGACGTCTTCCCATCCAAATGCTTCTTCACCTCTGCAGCAAACACCTCCACTTCCGGACCCGCTACCTGCCGTCGAAACAGCAAACTTGCGATCCGTTGCAACTCGGTAGAAAGCGTCTCGTCCGGCACTGCTGTCGCATCAGGCTGAATCCCCCCAAACAAAAGCTTTCTGGCAGCCTCAGGGCGCCCCTCCGCCAGTGGACCAGAAACCGCCCACTGCTTCACATGGATCTCCGGGCCCTTATAAAGATGGTAATAAAGTTCGTCCCGTTTGGCCCGCTCCGCCAGGTTTTCCCAAACCTTTTTGTCTATCTTCGGCACGCTCTTATCATACCGATACAGCGTTGTTGAAACGAACTGCCCCTTCGTTCCTTTAGGCGGACCGTTCACAAACGACAAATAGGGAACCATCCCGCGATCCAGCCAGATTCTTGCCCGTACTTTTTGGGCCTTATCGTCCGCCAACGCGGTAAGGTGCCCAAAATTGGGCACGATTTGCTTCCACTCACTCCCGTCCGCAGATGCTTTCTGGCATCCGATCCCAAGAACCATGGGCTGCGTATCATCGTAGTAAAGCTTCAGGTCCTTATAAATCGGGACGTCGAGGGCCTGCATCAAGTCCTTGCCGTAAGGATGATGACGATTGACTGCTGCGGCATCCACCTCGATCTCATACCAACCCGAACGCGATACCCCGTGCTTGGATACCCCGCTCATCAAGAGCTTCGCATCGTAGATCTGTTTGTAACTACGAATTCCTGAACTCAGAAAGATGTACGGGGCCCCCTTGCTCTTTTCAGCGTCCACAACGCCCGTTCCGAACCCGAGATTCCCAGCCTTAAAAGTATCCGCGCTCTCCCTCCATTGCTCAGACTTTGGTGGACCGTCCACATCTGCCAAATCGTAGGCCATGTCCAAGACCTTATCCGCAGCGATGAGGTATTCTTCGATGTGGCTCTGAGAAGTCCGTAACACCGAGCCCACATTACGAAACCCGTCCGCCTCTTCCTCAGCCGGAAACGTCTTCGTTGGATCAAAATCGTCGCTAAACCCAAACAAGTCTCGGATCGTGAACAAATACTCTTTGCGATTAAGCCGACGCTGTACGACGCGCCCTCCTTTGAAATCCCCTGCGGCCTGCGCTTTTTGAATCTCCCCTTCAATCCACGCAAAGAGTGCCTGCCGCTCTGCTGCAGAAGGCTGAGTCTTTTTTGGCGGCGGCATTTCGCCCAACTGAATTTGATGCATCACCTCCTGCCAGCGCTCCGCTATCAACACATCCGCTCCGACACTCAAAGGCAGATCGTCTAATCGGCGGTCTCCTTTCTGAACCTCGGAGTCATGACACTTAAAGCAGTACCGGTCGAGAAAGGCCTGGGGATTGAAGACCGCTTTTGTAGCCTCCTGTCCACTAGCAACCGGGGCTACCAGGCCGATCACCCAGCAAACCAATCCCAAAGCGAAACGACGAAATGTGAAAAACATATTCCAGTTCAAAAGATGGCAGACATGGGTTTCATACCAATGAGCGCTTCTGCTCGTACGATTCTCAGAGCAGCATTTGATTCAAATTTCCCGTGCTACTACCGAAGCGATCTCGTTCCAAACCCATCTGTTGAAGTACGCTCACAAACAGATTACAGAGCGGTGTCTGCTGCCGTCCCTTTTTTGGGAAGAATAGATGTTTTCCGTGCCGAAAACCACCCCCCGCAAGCAACACCGGTAGATTGGTATTGGCATGTGAACTGGCGTTCCCCATCCCGCTCCCAAAAATGACGGTGGTGTTATCCAACACATTCCCGCCCGCAATATCCTTCATACCCGAAAGCTTTTCCAAAAAATGATCGAGCTCCGCCATTAAGGACGACTCCACCAGCGCAAGCTGCCGAAGTTTGTCCGGGTCCTGCCCACTGTGGGACAAATCGTGGTACCCACGACTCACCCCCGCGATGTTGGTCACCGGCAGACTGCCCCCAATATTCATCGTTATGATCCGGGTCGAGTCCGACTGTAACGCCAAGGCCGCGACATCGAATGTCGCACGCAACTTGTCCATACACCCTGCGGTGTCAAACGTCGGCTTTGCACCGTCAGGCTTGGGGGTCGGTTTATCGCTCCAGGCCAACGCGGTCTCGTTCGCTTTTTCAAAATCACGCATGGCTCCGATAAACTCGTCCATCTTCTCCCGGTCCCACCGATCCAACAGAGGAGCCACCCGCTTCGCATCCTGCTGAAGAAGGCCAATCACGGATTGATTCTCGTCCAAACGTTTCTGCTGAACTTCCTTCGCAGTCTTGTTCATCGGCTTAAAGAGAAGGTCGTAGGCCGCGCAGGGATCTTCGATCTTCGGCACCGCAATTCCTGCACTCGTCCATGAAATCGAGTCACCCGGAGCCACTCCAAGGCACAACGACGGAAATCGCGTTAATCCCCCCAGTTTACTAGCAACCATCTGATCAATGGAAATGCACCCATCGGCGAAATTCGTGCCTTGCTCACGGCGTACCCCGCTCAAAAAGGCATGTACTCCGTAATGACCGCCCTGAACGTTGGGATGTTCTAATTGAGAGAAAACGGTCATGCGTTTGCTCCATTTTCCGAGCGGCTTTAACAACGGGGTCAATGCGAGCTCAGGGCCCTCGCCATTAGGGAAAAAGGATTCCGGGCGCAGTCCGAAGTCCAGTCCGATACAAACCAAGCGTCTAGGAGCAGGGGATACTTCCGCCCCATGAAGGGCGAGGTTCGAGAAACAGGGGAAACTGAGCGCTGTAGCGCCAAGACTCTGGAGGAATTGCCTGCGTTTCATAGGGGGAGAAAACCGACAGCTATAGACTTCAATATTTCGGCTACAGAGAGCCAGATCAACTACGCGGGATCTATTTTAGGCCTGATTAATACCGGAAACACTGCGGGTTTGTGTCAGAAAACCTCAGGTTTTTCCTCACATCACAGTTCCTTCATTAGAGGCGCATTTGTCGACTTTTGATTACCCGCGGATTATCCCAGGAGCCGTGAAAGACTCGTAAAGGACCGGCAGTTTGAGGATCGACCGCTTTCGGCGTAGGCTTCCATTACTAATAAACCTTCAGCCCTTTCACCAGAACCGGCCCATCCACAACCAGCTTCAGCGAACCGAGCTTCGGTGCGCGGTCGAGAATATCCTGAATGAGAGCCGTGTCATCCGTGCCGCCGCCTTTGGAGACATTGCAGTCGAGCTTTGCGCCCGCTTCGCTGGCAATGACGATGCGCGCGTCTGCAGAAAGTGCCGAGTGAAGTGCGGCCAGAGGCACGAAGAGCAGGAAAGCGAGGAGGGATAGAGAAGGTTTCATAGTTGATGCCTCATTTGTTCGCTTCGGCCATCTCGATCCTGACCACCTGCTTGCCGGTGGCGGTCGTTGGGATGGTGCGGGCCTCCTGCCCGTTGACGGTAAGCTTTTTCACGACGTTACCTTCCCCGGTGATGTGGATTTCCAGCTCGGCCTGGCGGTATGGTAATTCATAGACCGCTACCGGGCTCATGCCTTTGGGAACTGTCGGGTGGAAGGTGAGGCCTTCGGTGTCCAAATGAATGCCGCAGAGCCCTTGTAGCACCATGCGCACATAGGCCGTGGCGCTCATGACTTGTCTTCCACATGCCTGCCACAGTTGCATGCCTTCTTTGCCCTCCACAGGGGGGAACAGTTTTAACTTATTCTCCGGCGTCAACTCTCCGTCGCCACCCACCCTCGCTGCGACGAACGCTTTCATACTCTTGCCCCCACGACCAGTCATGCCCTCTTGAATACCACCATAGATTTCTCCGGTGGTGGGGTGGTATATTTCGGCGAACTGATTATCGCGGCAAGCACGGTCGGCGTGCTTTTTCAACTCCAGTGCGAAGAGATCGATTCGACCGTTCTTGGCAGCGGCCTGGGACCAGAGGCCGCTGACCAGCGGCAAGATCGTGCCGTTGTGGTTGCCATAGGTCGCGCTGTCGGGCGAGGCATAGCGTGGAAACACCGGCCAGTCGATCGGGATACCTTGCGGCGTGATGTGCATGCCGGCCAGTACGCGCCTGCTCTGCTCCGGGCTCGCGACGCCAAAGAGGATGGCACAAGCGTTGCCCAAACCATGCTGTTGATCGCTACCACCAAAGGGATCCACCAGGAAACGGTAGAATCCTGCATCTTCAAGCCAGAAGCGGCTGTTGATGGCTGCCTTGAGCCGCGCGGCCTTTTGTTCCAAAGTCGGGTCCAACGGCAGGCCGAGTTCGCGCTGCATCCGTGCGGCGATGAGATAGACCTGGTAATTGATGCACTGGGTGGAAATGGCGTGCATCGGCAGGCCGTGGCCGACCGAAACCTTCTTATCCGGGTGAGCCGCTGGCCATTTGGCTATGTGTCCTTTACCAGCCATATCTTTTGCCCAGGAGTCCGGGTAAGAAGAGAGGCCATCGCATAAAATTGCCGGGCCGCGGAAAAGGCCGGATTCCGGATCGAACTCGTCTCGTTCGAATTCCTCGATTGCGCCCAGCGTGGCCGCAAGCGCTACCTTGAGAAACGGCCGATCGCCCGTGCACAGGTAGTATTCCCAGGCGCCAATGGACCAACCTAAACCGGTGTTTAGATCACCACTACGGATTCTACCGTTTTCTCCAATGAGCAGATTGGCGAGCAGTTCACCCTTCACTGCCTCCGCCGAGAGGAAACTCGCACCGTCCCATCCGTGCATCATGACGTCCAATTGAAACAAGCCGTAGTCTAGCCCCGCAGTGAGGCAGCAGGGGCGCTCGGGAATGACCTCACGGGTCCCCGCAACCTCGACCACCTGGGCGGAGACCGTTTCCCAGCGCTTGGCATTCAGCGGGCAATTTAGCAATGTTGTCGCCGCCGCCATTGGCACGACGCTGCTGCCAATGTCACCCACAGCGATGCGAAAGGCGCGGCCAATGTTCGGATCACCAGCCGTGACGTAGGGGTGCAGGTTCGCGACGGAATCGGCGGCGTGCAAAGCGGCCAGCGACGAGAACAGAACGGTGGATAGGAGGGGGAAGATGGGTTTCATTTGGGGAGAACAATTCTTTGAGGACCGTTGCCGGCCGGTGTGTAAAGCCAGATTCGAATGAATATGCGGAACGCATTCTGGACCCATATGGCGTTCCAAACACTGCGGCTTTGTGTCAGAAAACCTCAGGTTTTTCACCATACCTCCAATAGAACCGGGTCCATCTCCATTTCCTCTCCGCCCGTTTTAGAAACAACCGGCCATTCGACATCAAAGAATAGGCTCATCCGACAAACACTCCTTCCGGAACATCTGAAAGCGACCAATCCGTAGAAGCAGGCGTTAATTCGTGGTGAAAAAAAACCCAAAAACCAACGCCCCATGTTAGACCGCCGCACTTTCCAACATCTTGATCCACGGACCCACGAAATACCCACTGTCTTGACAAGTTCGGCCACTAACCATGTTCCGGTCAATCACACACGGCTCATTCACGCAGATACCGCCGCATACTTCCGGGTCGAACTTGCACTCCGCCACCGTGGCCACGCGCAGCCAATTCACAACTTCCGCGATCCTCCAATAGGAACATGGCGCATAGAAACTCAGGTTTTTCGTCATCCCACGTCTCTATTCACGTTGCAGCTATGCCATCAAACCAATTGAAGCTCCTAAAACATCCAAAGCCCCGAATTACAAAAAGCTCCAAAACCACGCGTTTGCGTGATTCCTGCACCCTTCGCCAGCGGCTATTATCAGCGCCATGAAGTTCCTGTCCCCCCTGGTTTTCATCCCCGCTCTCAGCCTCACTCCTCTGGCGACAGCCGCTTCCCTGCCCCCTGTCGCCGATAGAAAAATCGACTTCACCAAAGATATCCAACCGATCTTTGAAGCCAAATGCATCAAATGCCACGGCGAGGAAAAACAAAAAGGCGGCTATCGGCTGGACCAAAAAGACAGCGCTCTCACCGGCGGCGATGAACACGCCCCAAACATTCATCCGGGCAAAAGCGCCGAAAGCCCACTCATTCAATTCGTCGCCGGATTGGATCCCGACACCAAAATGCCTCCTAAGGGAGACAAACTCTCACCTGAGGAAATCGGCGTTTTACGCGCTTGGATCGATCAGGGCGCTCAATGGCCCGAGAGCCCAACTGTGGCTAAAACCGATCCCTTAGACTGGTGGTCCCTCAAAACCCTTCAACAACCTTCAATCCCCGACGGCACGGCGCGAAACCCCATCGATCGCTTTATTCTCCAAAAACTAGCGGAAAAGGGAATGTCCCCCGCACCAGAAGCCGATCCTCGCACACTGATCCGGAGGATCACATATGATCTCACCGGTCTTCCACCGACCCCCGAGGAAACCGCAGAGTTCGAAAAAGCAGCCGCACAGGATAAAGAGAAGGCCTTGGAACAACTGGCCGAACGCCTACTCGCCTCACCTCGTTACGGCGAACGCTGGGCGCGTCACTGGCTCGATATTGTGCACTACGGAGACACACACGGTTACGACAAAGACAAACCCCGCCCGAACGCCTGGCCCTATCGCGATTACGTCATCCGTTCTCTCAATTCCGACAAACCCTACGCTCGTTTTATTCAGGAGCAAATCGCTGGGGACGTTCTTTTTCCAGGCACCGAAGACGGCTGGGCAGCTCCTGGTTTCATCGCTGCTGGGCCTTGGGATTACGTCGGACACGCTGAAGTTCCCGAAAGCAAAACCGACGGCAAAATCGCCCGACTGCTCGATCGCGACGATATGGTCGCAAACACGATGAACACCTTTTGTGCAACCACGGTCCAATGCGCACGGTGCCACAATCACAAATTCGACCCGATCAAACAGGAGGATTATTATCGCCTTCAGGCTGTTTTTGCTGCGTTAGATCGCGCCGATAAACCCTTTGATCCAGACCCCCAAATCGCAGCAACACGGCAACAATTGGAAAACGAGAAATGGCGTTTGGAAGACGAACGCCAACGCCTCAACAACCAAAGGACCGCTCAAGAGGAAGTCCGCATTGGCTTACTCGAAAAGAAGATCGAGGAACTCAAAGAAGGGCGAAGCGCCGTCGAACGTCCCGAATTTGGTTACCACAGCCAGATCGAATCCCAGCAAGACGTCACCAAATGGGTGCAACTGGATTTGGGGTCGATTCAGAGCTTTAAACAAATCCGATACGTCGCCTGCCACGACTGGTATAACCGAATCGGACCGGGGTTTGGTTTTCCGGTTCGCTACAAAATCGAACTCTCGAATGACCCCAGCTTCAAGGTGGGGGTGAAAGTTCTCGAGAATCATCTCGATGCCGACGTACCGAACCCCGAGTGCCGTCCCAATATCATTCAGGCCACAGAACGAGGCCGCTACATCCGGTTCACCGCTACCAAACTCGCACCGCGCAAAAACGACTACATCTTCGCTCTAGCAGAACTTGAGGTACTCGACACCAAAGGACGCAACCTCGCCTTGGGTGTCACCGTCACATCACTGGACTCCATTGAAGTCGCTACACGATGGGGACGCCGGAATTTGGTGGACGGATACTTCTACGGCCCACGCACCGCGCCGGACGCAACAGCCATCGCCGCATTGGAACAGGAGCGAAACGCACTCCGAGCCAAAGAAGACAAAGATCCGGCAGCGGTTTCCCAACAAATATCCGATAACGAAGCCGCCACGGCAAAACTCGCTGCCGATCTACGAAAATTGCCACCACCGCAAATGGCATACGTCGGGACCATTCACCGGGGCACGGGTACATTCAAAGGCACGGGTGCGTCCGGCGGAAAACCGCGGCCCATTTTTGTCCTAAAACGTGGAGACGTACGCCAACCGCTGCAAGAAGTGCTGCCTGGAACGGTTTCATTTTTCAAAGAACTGCCCGCACAATTTGAGATTCCAGCCGATCAACCCGAAGGGCAACGCCGTGCCGCTCTAGCAAGCTGGGTTAGTGACAAACGCAATCCCCTTACCTGGCGCACCATCACAAACCGTGTCTGGCAATACCACTTCGGGCGCGCAATCTGCGATTCGCCGAGTGACTTTGGGAAAATGGGCCGCCTCCCAACTCACCCCGAGTTATTGGACTGGCTGGCGGCCGAGTTCCGCGACGGGAACCAATCTCTCAAAGAGCTACACAAACTAATCGTCACGAGTGCCACGTATCGGCAGTCCTCGGTCGGAAATCCTGAGAACGAAAAACTCGACGCAAACAACACACTTTTGTGGCGGATGAATCGCAGGAAACTCGAAGCCGAAGCGGTTCGCGACACGGTTCTGGCGGTGTCAGGAAAACTCGATCTCCAGATGGGCGGGCCTGGATATCAGGACTTCGTGATCGATAAACCCCAACACTCCCCTCATTACGAGTACGAGTGGAGCGATGTGGAGGACTCGAAGACTCACCGGCGCTCGATTTACCGGTTCATTGTGCGCTCTCAACCGCAACCGTTTATGGCGGTGCTCGATTGCGCGGATCCGTCCATGGCAGTAGAGAAACGCAACGAGACGGTCAACGCACTCCAGGCTCTTGCGATGGTAAACAACCGCCTCATTGTTGCGATGGCAAAACACTTCGCGCACCGTCTCGAGTCGCTAAGTCCCGAGCCTGAGGCCCGCCTCACGGCGGCATATCAGTTGGCGTTCAACCGGCAACCGAGCGCGCTCGAAAAACAACAACTCCTTGAGTTCACCCAAAAACACGGGCTGCCAAACACCTGCCGCCTGCTGCTCAATCTGAACGAATTCTCCTTTGTCGACTAAGCCCCCTGCGTCATGAACACCTCTCCTTATCATCGCCAAAACGTCCAGGAATCAGTATCCCGCCGCGAGTTTCTTTTCCGTTCCGGAGGCGGATTAGGCGGGATCGCTCTCGCAAGTCTGCTGGGATCCGAAAACCTTCTCGGAAGCACCCCGGGCCGAACCAGTGGGGTCCTCCATTTTCCACCGAAAGCAAAACGCGTGGTACAACTCTTCATGGCAGGAGCCGCAAGCCACGTAGACATGTGGGACTACAAACCCGAGCTATTCAAACGGCACGGCGAAAAATGGGATCCCGGCGAGCCCGTCGAATTGTTCCAGAGCGCTGCGGGAGAAACATTCTCCTCACCGTGGAAATTCAACCCATACGGAAAATGCGGCAAGATGCTCAGCGAAATCGTCGCGCCATTCGGCAGCGTCGTGGATGAGATGGCGTTCGTACACAATCTCGTGGGAAAATCAGGTGTCCACAGTCAGGCGACGCTACTGCAGACCACCGGATTTGTGCTTCCTGGTTTTCCGAGTATCGGTTCCTGGGCTTGTTACGGCCTGGGTTCCATGAACGAAAACTTACCCGCATTCGTGGTCTTACCGGATCTGCGTGGAATGCCCTCCAACGGCCAGAAAAACTGGGACTCCGGCTTTTTGCCAGGACAACATCAAGGCACCATCGTACGGGTTAATGCAGAGCGACCGATCGAAGATCTATTGCCGCCGAAATCGGATTACATCACACCAACCGGCGAAGCAGACGGGCTCGATCTTCTCGCTAAACTCAACAGAGGCCACGCCTCGGAACGCCCCGGAGACGCTCGTCTGGATGCACGGATCCGCAGTTATGAACTCGCCGCAAAGATGCAGCTCGCGGTGCCCGGTGCTCTCGACTTTTCTGGGGAATCTCCAGCAGTGCTCGAGCGCTACGGCATCGATCAGAGCACCAAGTCGTGGCCGAAAGAAATCAACGCCGCCGAGGAAGCGGACGCTTTCGGCAGAAAATGTCTGACCGCCCGAAGACTTTTAGAACGTGGAGTGCGCTTCGTGCAAATCTGGTCCGGAAACGACAACGGGTTCCCCCGCCGAAACTGGGATTCCCACGAGGACATTGCACGAGATCACGGTCCGCTCGCGATGGGTATGGCCAAGGGAACTGTGGCGCTCATTCAGGACCTTAAAGAACGCGGCCTACTGGAGGACACGATCATTCTATGGACCACAGAGTTTGGCCGGATGCCCTGTGGCCAGGGCGGGAAAGGGCGCGACCACAATCCATTTGTGTTCACGAACTGGCTCTGCGGTGGCGGAATCAAAGGCGGTGTGACGTGTGGTGAAAGCGACCAATGGGGTTATAAACCCGCGGACCGAGCCAACTCCGTGCAGGTGTATGACATTCACGCGACGATTCTCCAATTACTCGGAATCGATCATACGAAGCTCACCTTCCGCCATAACGGAATCGACCGGCGTCTGACCGATGTGCACGGTCACGTTATTGAAGGTCTGCTCGCGTAGGTCCCTTGGTGAATCGTCGCCTTCGTCTTTTACTCTTATGCAACATTCACGCTGTAGATTGATTTTCGCCATCCATCTGAGTTCGCCGCTACTTGCACCCATTTTCGCTAGTGCAATCGAAAAGGCATCCAACCATGATGCACTTGTAGAAAAGGCGACGGTCACCGTTTATCTAGAAAAACTCGGGCTTCCGATTCCCAACGACTTTCTGGGACTGAGTTGCGAGAAAAAGATTCTCTCCCGCGATTGCTTCACAGAAAGAAACACCACACTCATTACTCTTTGCCGTAATCTCGGTCCCGGTGTTTTGCGCGTTGGCGGCGATGAAGTGGACTCCAGCTTCTGGTCGCCCACGGAAAAGAGCGCGAATGAAAGTATGAAGGGAAATGGTTACTCGAGAGCCGCTAAAACGCTCGGCCCAGAGTCAATCAACAATCTCTACGCCTTCGCTCGCAAAAGTGGTTGGAGAGTCATTCACGGGGTGAATCTAGCGTCTACAGTGCCCGATATGGCGGCTGACGAAGCTGCGTACGCCCTCAGTGTTGGCGGCAATTTAGTCATGGCATTTGAGATAGGAAATGAGCCGAACCTTTATCCAAAAGGCCCCAATCGGGAGGGCATCCGACCGGGCACCTGGGGGTATGCGCAGTACCGAGAGGAGTTCAGGCCCTACGTGACTACGATTTTAGCCAAAACACCAGCAGCGCCGCTAGCCGGTCCGGCAATTACAAAGTCAAGCCAGTGGATGCCGCAATTCGTCGCCGATTTCAAAGGCCAGATCGCTCTGGCGACCCATCACGTTTACCCGCTTTCCGGCAAAGAAGCTGATCCAAAGGCACTCCGATTCGCCTCAATCGAAAACTTAATGCATTTCCGTATGCCGCAGGATTGGCAACCAGCGCTCGAAGCAGCCAAGGCCGCAGGGATTCCGTTCCGACTCGGGGAATGGAATACCGCTTCCGGCGGTGGAAAAGCGGGAGTAAGTGATACCTTCGCGGCTGCATTGTGGGCGGTCGACACCATGTTCGAGGTGGCCAAGGAGGGCTGTGCCGGAGTGAATGTGCACGGCGGGTTTCGAGCAGGCAACTACGCGCCGATCTGTTACATTGCAGAGTCTGGGCACTACGAGGCAGCGCCACTTTACTACGGACTACTAATGTTCCGGCAGGCTGGGCAAGGTCGGATGGTTTCTTCGGAATCTGTGAGCGCCGCGAACTTCACAGCGCACGCGGTGATGGGTAACGATCATCAGCTTCGCGTAACGCTCATCAACAAAGACCTCACACATCCGGTCACGGTTGAGATAAAATCCGGGACGACCGCTCGCAGCGCTTCATTGATGCGCCTCAGCGCGCCGTCTATAGCAGCGACTAAAGACGTGACCTTAGGCGGCAGCTCCGTTCAGGAAGACGGGACATGGAAACCGGAGGCCGCAGATAAACTATCCGTTCTGGACGGCAAAACAGCGGCAACGCTTCCTCCGGGCAGTGCGGCGCTACTCACTTTTGAGTAGCCCACTCAGTCCCGAGATGCCGATCGACCGTCTAACGCGGATGGCCGATTGCAGAACTCCAATCAAGGCTTCGGAGCCGGTGAGCCCGTCGTTGGCGGCAGTTTTTCGGACGACAACTGCACATTCTGATACTCGAGACGAAACACCACATTGCGTTCACTCATCGAACGAATACTCAGCACCACTCGTGTCTTCTCCCCCTCACGCCCCCACACCGCCTCGTAATAATCCCCGCCGTCCTTAATTTTGAGTACCACTTCGCTAATATCAGTCACTCCCGCTATCTGGTGAATCGTCGTCGGATCCCCCCAGGACACACTCATCTGATCCTGAACCGACACGGCCCACTCCAGGAAAGGGGTGAGTTCCGCCAAATCCTTGGGACAAAGCCTTACATACGCCCCAGTCTGCAAACGTCCCTCTTTATCAGGAACCAAAACCGCGGTGACCGATTGGCCAACCAAATCGCTCGCCTTCTGAAAGCGTCCATTGAGTTCAGTCCACAGCGGCTTTTCCTCATTAAGCCACCGATCCCCGAGTGGTTGCCCCAACGCAAAACCAAGAAACTGGTCAGGCAAACGCTTCGAGCTCCCCTCACCCTTTTGTAGTTTCTGGGATAACCCCTCCGCCTCGGACATCTGCTCGGCTCGTTCTTCCAGTTCCTCCTTCAACTGCGCCAAAGTCCGATCCTCTCCTTTGAGGACGTGGGCAAGCGTTGGATAACGCTGGAAGAGAAACGGGGACGACATAATAACCAGCGCCGCCCCCAAAAACGCCCCGGCAGCAAGCCACCACAGACCTCCCCGATTATTGGGATTCGATTGATTTCGCCCTCCTGTATACACCCACGACTCCGGAACTGGCTCCAAAGCTTTATTCTGAATATTGAGCTCCTGGATCCGCTCCTGCAGACGGTTCCGTTCATTCAGCAAAACCTGATATTGGCCCGTCTGCGCATCCGCATCCGTCAGGCTTTTTTTCAGAGCAGCCACCTCGGATTCCTGAGCAAAGAGACGCTTTTTCGCGTCCGTTCTGTCCTTCACGGCCTCCCCCAATTCCTCAGCCAATCGCTTTCGCTCAAACTCCACGGAGCTCAATTGTCCGCGCACCTCCTCCAAAATCTTCGACAGCCGATCCCGTTCCTCCTTTGCGGAAACCAACGCTTCGCGATCCTCCGAAACCGCATCCGCAGCTGGAATCCGAAAAACCTGAGAACACCCCGGACAAGAACACTCAGCACCAAAATACTCCGGCTCGGCTTCCATCGAAAGCGAGCAATGAGGGCATAAAAACGATGAATTCATTCAAAAACAGTCCCGGGGGGGATTCGTAAAACAACCAGACTTCGGGACCACGATTGCCCGAAGACATAAATCTATGACTCGTGCCGACCCTTACACTTTACACATCTGCACAGCCTCCCGAAGTCCGTCCATAGGCTCACGCGTCGGGATAAATTCGTGCCCGACATGTCCCTGATAACCCAAATCCGCTAACGCACTCATAACAGCAGGGTAGTTGATCTCTTGCTTGGCCCCCAACTCACCACGCCCGGGAACCCCAGCCGTATGAATATGCGCAATAAAGGGCAAATACTCCTTCAATCTCCGGATCAAGTCTCCCTCCATGATTTGCACGTGATAGATATCAAACAGCAGTTTCGCCCGCGGAGAACCGATTTTACCAAGGATCCCAGTACAGTAATCCACGTGATCCCCTTGATACCCGGGATGCCCCGTCATCCGTCCCGAACCATCACGGCTATTGAGCATCTCCAAACAAATGTTCACGCCTTTTTGCTCTGCGTACCCAATCACGCGTTTCATTCCCTCCACGCAATTCGCGGCCCCCTCCTCCATACTCCACTCGCCTTTTTCCGGCTCCCCTGGCTGCCGCGCCTTCATTCCGGTAAAAGCGATGACATTGGGCGCCCCAAACGCCGCCGCCGCATCAATTGCCTCCCGCGTTGCAGCCTCCAGCATCGGCCAGTTTTCGGGGTTATTCCATCCATAGACAAACCCCGGACCTTTCTTCGCCGAGAACGACACCATCGCGCACTGCAATCCGTACGGTCGAATGGTTTCGAGCATCGCAGGCTGTAACAACTCCACACTGGAACACCCCAACTCCACAGCCGCCTCACACGTCTGATTCAACGTCCATTTCCACTGACTCGAACCAAAACACCAGTGCGCAACCGATTGTTTAAGACGCCCTGCTTTGGCTTCGTTTGATTTGCTTTCGTTTGCGAGAGCCATCCGGTCACCAAGGGCCACCTGCGACGCTGCCGCAGCAGCAAGTCCAAACATCAAGTCGCGCCGACTCACGACTTCAGGTGTTGCGATTTTAGAAAGTGCCATCCCCGCACTCTAGCAACCAATTTAAATGCTGGGATAAAAAACACGTTTGTTTCGTGGTCTACCTCCGATTTTATGTTGCCACACCGAATATCGATTCAGCGTTGATGCCACCCGCTTAAAACAGCACCGTCTACCCTCGATGGAACTCAACCTCAGCAAAATCCGAGACGAAATACTTGCCTCCTACCGAACCGCCGGTGGCATGAATAACATAGACGGCTCTAACCTGCCCTCTAAACGCGCTCTGGCAACCATTTGCGAGGACCTCCTCCAACTCCTTTTCCCCGGCTTCCATGACCAGGAACCGATTCATTCCACACACCTCGCCAGAGTCACCGGCCATCGAATCTTCTCCGTCGCAGACCGTCTCCTCGAAGAATTGAACAAAAGCCTGCGCCTCCACACCGAGTCCCAATCCGCCACAAACGCAAACGAAGTCCTCAACGGTTTCCTCGAATCCCTCCCACGCGTCCGTGAATTTCTTTGCACCGACGTACAAGCAGCGTTCCAGGGTGATCCAGCCGCCTCCGGCACAAACGAAATCATCGTCGCCTATCCCTTTTTAGAAACCATCGCCATCCAGCGTATGGCGCATCTGCTCTACCACTTAAACGTCCCGCTCATCCCCCGCATGATGACCGAATGGGCCCATGCTCGGACCGGCATCGACATTCACCCCGGAGCACGAATCGGAAGCCACTTCTTTATCGACCACGGCACCGGTGTCGTAATCGGAGAAACCTCGGTGATCGGATCTCATGTAAAGCTCTATCAAGGAGTGTCTTTAATCGCAAAATCCCTATCCGGCGGCCAGGCTCTGCGAGGCAAACGCCGTCATCCCACCGTGGAAGACCACGTCACCTTGTATTCCGGAGCGACCATCATGGGAGGCGACACCGTTGTGGGCGCCGGGTCGACCGTCGCGGCTTCGGTTTTCCTCACACACAGCGTCCCGCCTAGATCGCTTGTATTTTACGAAGAACGCCAGCTTTGCGTCCTGAACAAAGACAAACGCAATATTTCGTGGGACGACTGGGTCATCTGACGTGGGATCGCCACTTCTCCGTAACGCTTATCGGCCCCTCAGACCCTCAGATACCCGCAATCAAAAAAGGCGCATCCTCCTTTAAATAAGGAGAATGCGCCTCTTTCACGTTGACCTGGAGATTTTAGCGATTGGTAACCCGCGTCGCCACAACCTTTGGTTTTTCCTTTTTAGGCTTCTTCGTTTCTTTCTTCTGACTGTTATTTCCCTTAGCCATACGCACTCAGCTTATTGGATTTACCCCATTTTGCGTCGAGTCTTTTTTATTTTTCGCCCCCTTTGCTGATACTCGCAAATACCGATCCTCTCACTCTCCCATGACTCAGCCTCATCCCAAGGATCCATTACACGGACTCACCCTGGAAACCATTCTCGTAACACTCGTGGAACGTTATGGTTGGGAGGAACTCGGATACCGAATCGACATCCGTTGCTTCAATTTCGAGCCCAGCATCAAATCCAGCCTGAAGTTCCTCAGGAAAACACCTTGGGCGCGGAAAAAGGTAGAAGACCTGTATATCTGGTCCCAAGCGGAATAATTCGCATCTCTCTCGGCGCGCACATCCGGCGCAATAGACAAAACCCTAATCGGCCAACCCACCGCTATAGGTGCCGTAGTTCTCCACAAATACGTGCATCCTTCCAAATATCTCCGGCGGGATAAACGTGAGTGTTTGGGAAGGATCCATTAATTGCGAACTCCCACTCGGATAACGATTTCCAATATTGTAAGTGATCTGCCCCTGATACCGTCGCATCAGTTCACTCAGAACAAAAAACGACCCCAACCGTTCCCCGAGGAAATTCAGGGCCCTTCGATTAAACTGATCGTAGCCCAGAATCCGATTTCCATAACGCTTCACAAACTCCCGTCCCAGGATCTCCAGTTTACCGAGCGTCTCCAGAAGCCATTGCCGGGGATAAAACCCCACATCACATCCCCCAGGAATCAGGATCGGGCACATCAAAAACTCTTTCGCCTCTTCCTGACTCAAAACCCCGAGCTCAATCGCCAACGCTGCGTAATCCAAGAGATCCCGCAGCACATGGTACTTGGAATACTGCCCGATAATTCCATCCGTAAAATAAACAGGACCAGTTACCAAAAACTCGTGTTCGAGATTTGGCGGCAGACAGTCCGCCAGAGAAAGCCCCTCCACATCGCTCAAAAGGGTCTCCACCTGGAACCTCAAGGGATTTATCGGCGCATGGGCCTTCGGGAGAATGATTTTTCGGTAGGAACAAATCCCCACTACGCTCGCAGTTGAGGAAGCTTCGACAATCTTCGGAATCACCGCCAATCCCGCCGATGAAAACGCCACCGGACGTGCCTCGTCCCAAAACGAATCCACCTTGCTCACATGGCAGGGCAGGTCCCGCCCATATTCACCCAAGGCCACCACATCGGTATAAAACCGCTCCGGCACCACAGGCTGAACATGACTAATGCAGTAACAAGGGATCGATTCCGGATTCTTCATCGGGGAGTGCTGTAATTTCGAAAACGCACTCTGTGTACGGAAAACCCTCCGCGGTCTCGACTCTATTCTACGGCTGCCTCCTCACACTTCTCGAATCTCACCCCGTGGGCCCGACCTCACGCAGACGGCGGCTTCGAGTTGGACTCCATCCAGCCGGCATAAGCGGCATCGGTCATAGCACCTGCCGCAAGAGCCAGAGTACGGAGGGCGGCGTCTGCTTGATCCGCAAAAAAATCCCAGCTGTTTCGTTCCAGGAAACCGACGCCCATCATAAACCCAGTGCGTTTGTTACCATCCAGAAACGGGCGGTTTTTGATGATTCCCGCAGCATAGGCAGTAGCCAGTTCAGGCATCGTGGGATTTCCATAAGCCAAAAGCTGCTGAGGCCGGGCTAAGGCGGATTCCAAAAGACCTTCGTCACGCAAACCAACACTGCCCCCGTACTGAGACACCATCAAATCATGAAGCGCCAGACATTCCTCACGCGTAAGCCAGTAGGGAGACGTCATTTGGCCAGTTCCCTTAACGTGTCGCGATACCGACGACTAAGGGATTCAAACACCGACATACTCTTTGCAAACTCAGGGTTTGCCGCCGTGAGACGGACCCCGTCCTGCGCCTCGGTCAAAATGATGGTATCGCCCTCCTCTACATTCAGCTTCGCCAGCGCTTCTTTCGGGAGCACGACCCCGAGGGAATTCCCCACTTTACGGATTTTGAGTTCAAGTGGCATATCCACATTGTAGTCACGAATGTTATTACGTCAAATAACACCGCATCGCCTTTCCCAATGTGCGCAAATTGGGAACTCATCAAGACTCTCTAGTCCTTCTACGACGGGCCACCTCCCATGACCCGAATCCGACGCCGCCTTTTCGAAGGGAGTCTCGATACGGCAGATCGTATACACGGATTGAAACACGACAGACATCCAAGACCCCTACTGATACGCGGCGTCATTCCAGCGTTCGTACGGAGTTTCGCCAACGGGCCCCTAGCCCCGCAAATCTATCGTCCCGCAAGATACGCCCGCCACCCTCCGAAATCCGTGATTTCCCGCTGGCCTTCGCAAAGAATCGGCTCCGCCAAAACACCAAGCACTTCGCCGCTCTCACGCAACATCACCTTGCCAATCGACAACCCGGGCGGCTCACCGGCGAGAATAGCGCCCAACCCAGCCGGCGGCACTGCCCACACTTCCACAGCCACGGAAACACCACCACTCGCAACCCGGAACATCCCAGGATGCACATCCCCAATCGAAAACAGTCGATATACGGGTGCCGTTTGATCTTCGCAAACGAAGCTCGCCCCGACAGCCAGCAGATTAGGGTTTAACTCGAGACCCCGCATCAGGGTTCCGTTCACAGCTAAGAGAATTGTTTCAGCACTCATCGGATCATATTTTAAGGTTCATATTTGCTGCTCGCACTGACGTTGTTTCTGTCCTCCCGACGCCTCAGGCACTCACGCCTCCACAAGGACTAACAACCCTTGTCCTGGCTCGACTTGTTGCCCCTTGGCGCAAACCACACGCTGAATAACACCGCCTACAGGCGCCACAATTGCCGTCTCCATTTTCATGGATTCAAGCACCAACAGCTTGTCCCCCGCCGCAACCGTATCGCCTTCCCCAACCACAATCTCCCAGATGCTCCCCGGTAAATGCGCGCAAACCAATTGTCCGCCCGGAGGCAACTCCACCGCCACATTCGGAGCATCAGCCTCAACCACACATTCCGCAACGTTCTGGCCAGCGGCCGCCCAACGCTCCCGCTCAGCTGAGAATGCAGCCCTTTGAGTCTCGCGGAACGCCTCAATTCCACCTGCATTCGCCTCCAGAAACTCCTGGTAATCTTTGAGCCGAAACGCCCCTTCTTCAACCTTGAGCTGGAAACGCCCAGTGAGGAAATCCTCCCGATGTTTTAACAACTCCTCCGCCGTCACCGGATAAAACCGAATCTGATCAAAGAAGCGCAACAGCCACGGTTTACCCGCAGGAAAGTCAGCCGTACTCCGGTGTGTATTCCACACCTGCACTGTTCGTCCCACAAACTGATACCCCCCGGGCCCCTCCATCCCGTAAATACACATATACGCTCCGCCGATTCCCACCGCATTCTCCGGCGTCCATGTACGTGCCGGATTATACTTCGTAGTCACCAGTCGGTGTCTCGGATCCATCGGCGTCGCCACAGGGGCGCCCAAATACACGTCTCCAAGCCCGAGCACAAGGTAACGCGCGTCGAACACAATTCGCCGCACATCCTCGATGCTCTCGATGCCGTTTATCCGGCGAATAAACTCCAAATTACTCGGACACCACGGCGCATCCGGACGAACCGATTGCATATATTTATCGATCGCCAATTGCGTCGAAGGATCGTCCCAGGAAAGTGGAAGATGCACAATTCGGGAAGGCACCTCTATGGCGTCAAGCGCAGGCAATTCCTCCTCTGCTTGCACCAAAATCTTCTTCAGTTCCGCGAGTGGAAGCGTTCGGCAATCATAGTGGATCTGTAACGAACGGATCCCCGGCGTTAGGTCCAATACCCCAGATAATGCGCGTTGCTCGAGCCATTGCATCAAGGCGTGAACTCGAAACCGCAAACTCAGGTCCAACACCAACGGTCCGTATTCGACCAACAAATATTTATCCCCAGCCCTCCGATAACACACCTCAACCCGACCCGCTTTTTCAGGAATACGAAACTCCACCGCATCCTCAAGGGCACCCGAGACCGGACCCGGCATGGGCAGACGCGCCAACGTCTCAATCTCGCGATCCTGACATAGTTCACGCGCATTCGCAGCCGCCATCGTCAGCCGGTGGAACAATACGGTGTCACCCGGTTTCAACTGACCGATCTTCCACAACTCGCTCTGCACAATACATCCGGGACATACAAAACCGCCAAGACTCGGCCCGTCAGGACCCAGGATAATCGGCATGTCACCGGTGAAATCAATGGTGCCAATCGCATACGCATTATCGTGAATATTCGATGGATGCAGCCCCGCCTCACCTCCATCCGGTCTGGCAAACTCAGGCTTCGGACCGATCAGCCGGACACCCGTGCGATTCGAGTTGTAGTGCACTTTCCAGCCCGTCGAAAACAACATCTCCACATCCGACTCCGTAAAAAAATCGGGCGCACCGTGTGGGCCATAAATCACGCCAATTTCCCAGGTGTTCGAATACACAGGAATAAGATCCGTCGGCAAAACCGAAGGATCGGAAGGCTTCTCACTAGGCTCAGGACTCAGATGCAAAACATCCCCCAACCGCAAAGCGCGCCCGCCGTGGCCACCAAAGTTTCCCAAAGTAAACGTCGCACGACTTCCAAGATAACTCGGCGCCTGAAATCCCCCCTCCACCGCCAGATAAGCACGCGCGCCGCCACCAGTCGCCGCCTTCATTCGCAGGACATCTCCGGCTCCAACCTGCACTGTCGCCCACAATCGAATCGGCTTTCCATTAAGCTCCGCCCCCATATCGGCGCCGGTGAGTGCGATTCGGGCTGGCACATTAAACCGCAGAGTGGGCCCAGTCATCGTTATCTCCAACGCAGCCGATGAAGCTTCATTACCCACAAGTCGATTCGCGAAGCGAAAAGCAAGCGAGTCCATTGGCCCTGACGGAGGCACCCCAATCGCCCAATACCCCACCCGGCCCGGATAATCCTGGAGCGTTGTTTGTGCCCCGCCATCGAGTACATCAACCGTGTGGGGCGCATACACAAACCGCCCCAGAAATCCAGTCGTGACGGTCCCAGCCTTAAACACAGGTGAGTCAATCACCTCGCGCAAATACTCCCGATTACATTCGATCCCACTAACTGCAGTGTCATCCAACGCATTGAGCATCCGTTCGATCGCAGCCCTTCGGTCAGTTCCCTTCACAATGACCTTGGCCACCATCGGATCATAAAACGGCGTGACCTCCGTCCCATTCTCCACCCAGCTCTCACACCGAATACCGGCTGGAAAACGCACCTCTGTCAGCAAACCACAACTCGGTTGAAAGTTCTTATTCGGATCCTCCGCATACAACCTCACCTGAATCGAATGCCCGCAAGGTTGATGCCGGTATTCTTTTAGAAACTCTACGTCTCCAGCGGCCACACGAATCATCCACTCCACCAGATCAACCCCAGTCACCTCCTCCGTCACGCCGTGTTCGACCTGTAACCTGGTGTTCACTTCGAGAAAATAGAACGAACCGCTTTCAGCATCGAACACGAACTCTACCGTTCCCGCAGACCGATAATTCACCGCCCGCCCTAACTTCACCGCGGCATCACAAAGCTCCGCCCGTTGAGCCTCCGTTAAACCGGGGGCTGGCGTTTCCTCAATCACCTTCTGATTACGCCGCTGCGCTGAACAATCCCGTTCCCCGAGAGACACCACATGCCCCCGGCCATCCCCGAAAATTTGCACTTCGATATGGCGTGCCTGCGCCACGAACTTCTCCAGAAACAAACCCGATTCCTTAAAGTTACTCGCACTCAAACGCTGCACCGCAGCAAAAGCCTCCTGCAACTCCACCGCACTTGCACACACACGCATTCCAATTCCCCCGCCCCCAGCGGTACTCTTCAACATTACCGGATATCCAATTCCAGCCGCCTCCGTTAAGGCGTGTTCGACAGAATCGAGCAATCCAGTGCCCGGCAGCAACGGCACGCCCAGCTGTTGAGCCAAACTGCGGGCCGTATGCTTAAGCCCAAACGCACGCATCTGTTCCGGAGTCGGGCCAATGAACGCCAAACCGGCGCGTTCACAAGCCTCAGCAAACTCTGGGTTCTCACTCAAAAAGCCGTACCCTGGATGGACTGCTTGTGCTCCGGATTGCAGCGCGGCTTCCAGGATACGCTCCGTTTTCAGATAACTCTCCGAGACCGCTGCCGGTCCGATAGCAACCGCCTCATCCGCATCCGCCACATGAAGTGAACGCAAATCCGCGTCCGAATACACTGCGACACTACCTATTTCCAGACGCTTTAATGTGCGCTCGATTCGCCGGGCGATTACGCCCCGGTTAGCAATGAGAACTTTGGTAAACATCAGTTCCAAATCAGTAAACGCACAGGCGTTGGATTGTACGCATTGCAGGGATTATTCAGCTGCGGGCAATTTGAGATCAGACAAAACACGTCCATCTCAGCACGCATTTCAACGTACCGTCCACTCCCCGAGACGCCGTCTTCAAAGGTAAGCCCACCCGCCGGGGTGACAGGCACATTCATGAAAAAATTGATATTGTGAGTGATGTCCCGCTTTGACCAAGTGGGTTGCCAGAGCTGTAAGCCGCGCAGAAAGCTATCCCGGCAAGCGTGCATAGAACGTTTCTCAATCGCATACCGCACCATATTGCTCTCGCATGCACAGGCGCCACCAAGCGTGTCGTGTCGACCACAGGTATCCGCCGTGATCGTTAACATCGTATTGCCACGTGTGGAAATCAGACGCGTCCCAGTCGTCAGATAAAGGGCACCCTGCTCACGAATGGTATCCTGAGCACTGTACCGGTCCGCCGGATCGGCGGCGCTATAAAACAGCGTATCGGCAGCCTGATTTCCCTCCACATCGACAATCCGGAATGTCTGTCCTGCCTTGATTAGATGCATCCACGGTTCACCGGCTGGCAGCGTAAAATCGACGATCGCGTGTGCCGGATTGAAATGACTTTCCACTAGAGTGCTCATAAAAAATAGCGTTCGCTGAGAATGAAACCCCGTTGATTTTCAGGACACGAATTGCGGCAGAGATCGTCCGGACCCGGCGCAGGTGAACTCCAGACGGTGAGATGCACCGGTTGCGGTTGATATACCGGTGCCGTATCCAACGGATGGACACACGTGTTCAAGACAACCAACGTGTTCATTTCAGCACGTAAATCCACGTACACTCCCTGCTTGGAAAAGCCCTCAACAAAGGAAAGGCGGCCCGATTCATCCGCCGTAACTTTTGAGAAGAAGTTCACGTTCATCGCAAGGTCTCGCTCATCCATTCCATATTTTCCGAGCTCGACGAGAAAGTTATCGTGACCGTTTCGAAGAAATCCGTTTCGCGCGGTTTGATAATTCAGATCCCCGTAGAGTGCGGCGACGCCTTTTGCATTCGAACACCCAGCGAGCGGATCATGCCAGCCACAAGTATCCTCGGGGATTGAAACAAGAATCCGCCCCATGTCCGAATACAAACAGTGCCCCGCCGTCAAACGGGCTGTATGCTGGCATTTCAGGGTATCAGGAAGATTGAGACGCTCACTCAGAAGCTCGAAGTTATAAAACAAAGCCGACACATTCGCGCCATCACCACCGGCACAAATTCGAAGCGTGGATCCCCGCTTCAAAACGTGAGACCAGTTGGCACCAGCCGGAACATCCTCCGTAAAACGAATCAACTCTGGATCAATCGTGGACATAATTTAGTAAATGGGAGGCAGGACAGTAGAGGTCACGTTGAGGGATCCATGTGAGACGCCTTTACAGGCAATAAGCTCATCCGCGATCTGTTTCAGACGAACCCCGGGCGCCTGCACCAAAATCACTTCGAGACTGTGATGATTCTCCAAATGCACATGCTGCGAGGAGATAATCTCTTTCAAATACTTGTGCTGAATTTTCATCAGCCGGCTCTGCAGACCACTTTTTTCATGGTCGTAAATGAGAGTAATCGTACCAGCCATAACGTGTTTTCCATACCGCTGGACATGCAACACAAGTTGCTCGCTGATCATCTTGGAAATCGCCTCGGAGCGGCTGGCAAAACCACGCGCAGCGACCATAGCGTCCAACTGGATAGCTAACTGTTCCGGAAGCGAGATGGTGATTCGGGCAGCTGTCCCTGCCTTTTGTGCGTCTGGCATAAGCACACCTTTAGCAACCTCCATGCTAGGGCATCAGGTAAAGAGCATCACATGAAGCCAGACATTCGTCATACGCCAAACACCACATAAAGATTGTTTCGTTTTACACAGAAGACTGCGCGATTTCGGCCAGCGTGTGATTCTTTTATCCCATCCTCACACCACAGAGGCACTGCGCATATCACTACAGAAACGCGCTTAACGTTGTGAACACGCCACTTACAACCACACACACAGCACTGGCACAGAGGTTGCGATAGAGCGATTCGAGTTTTTTCACCACACAGCACTCGAACCAAACCATAATCCATGAAACTAAAAAGTGCCCTCACCCTGGCCCTAGGCTTTATCGCTGCCGGAAGCCTCCAAGCTGAAACGCTCAAAATTGCGTACTCCGATTGGCCCGGATTCACGATCTTCGAACTCGCCAAACAAAAAGGTTGGTTCAAAGACGCCGGACTCGATGTGGAGCTCGTCTGGTTTGAATATCTGCCGTCCATTGACGCATTCTCAGCCGGCAAAGTGGATGCCGTGACCATCGTGGCAACGGACGCGCTAGTCGCGGGCGCGACAGGCGCAAAGAGCAAGTTTGTTGCCCTGCTGGATTATAGCGAGGGCAGCGATATGATCATTGGAGCGCCCGGAATCAAATCCATCAAGGATCTCAAAGGCAAAAAGGTCGCGGTTGAAGCAACGTTGGTGGAACACATGCTTCTTCAAAAGGCGCTCGAAACAAATGGTATGACGTTAAGCGATGTTGAGATCGTTAACACCGCGACCGATAAAACGCCGGAGACACTTGCCTCTGGGAAAGTGTCGGCGATCGGCGCGTGGTACCCAATTTCGGGGGCTGCCCTCAAACAGGTCGGTGGCTCGAAGAAATTGTTCACGAGCTCCGATGCAAAGGGTCTGATCTATGACGTGCTTGCTGTAAGCCCCGCAAGTTACGGGAAACATAAGGACGAATGGACCAAGATCGCTGGTATTTATTACAAGTGTGTTGATTACCTGAAGGATTCCAAGACGCAGAAAGAAGCGGTCAAGATCATGGCAGCGAAGGTCGGTGTCGATGCGTCGGATTACGCCAAAAACATTCCGGGCACCCATTTTCTGACGCTCGAAGAAGCCAAGGCTGCCGTTCAGAAAGGACCGGGTCTCGAATCGATCTACGGTTCACTGGCACTAGGCGACAAATTCAATATGGATAACAAGGTCTACAAGACATCACAGAAACCTGAAAGCTACGTGCTGCCAGGTGTGATCAACGGCCTTAAGTAACCGTCTCCATGGCGCACCTTGACTGGCTGGGACTGAAAATGGAACTACCGCGCAAGCGGCAGATCCAGCTTACCATCCTGTCATTCGTGCTCCCTTTAGCACTCTGGTGTGCTGTTAGCTACCTTCCTTGGGTGTGGCATCCGCTAGTCCGGGTGACCACACCGGGCGAGGTCGATTACTTCGCCGAAGACATGGATGTGCCTCGAGCGGAGTTTGCCGCGCAATGCGCCAAAATGGCCGCGGCGAAACAACAACTCCCGGAAGGTTACCGAGTGAACCCGGTTTACCTTCCCCCGCCCCACAAGGTGGCTCTGGCATTTGTCACCGCATTCCAAACGCCCCCCCGTCTACCGGGCGAACCGTGGCTGCACGAAAGCCTGGGCCACAGTATCCGAACCATTCTGTGGGGGTTCTTGGTGTCGTCCATTGTGGGGGTTCCCATCGGTATTCTGTGCGGCAGCTTCCGTTTTTTTTCCAAGCTGCACGAACCCTTCATCGAGTTCTTTCGTTACCTGCCAGCGCCAGCGTTCGGCGCATTGTGTGTAGCCGTGCTCGGCATCGATGATCCTCCAAAAATCGCGATCATCTTTATCGGAACATTCTTCCAACAGGTCCTCGTCATTGCGAATACTGTTCGCAAGGTAGATCCCTCACTCATCGAAGCGGCACAAACCCTCGGGGCCTCGCGGTGGCGCCTGGTCAAAAGGGTAATCATACCCGCGTCTATCACCGACGTTTACACTGACATGCGTATCCTGCTCGGCTGGGCGTGGACTTATCTCATCGTCGCCGAAGTGGTGGGCACCATGTCCGGCATTACGTATTTTATTAACCAACAAGCCCGCTATCGGAACTTCGATAACGTCTATGCCGCAATCGCAATGATCGGAGTTATCGGTTTCGGCAGCGACCTATTCCTCGCGTGGATCGGCACCATTCTCTTCCCATGGAAGCGGAAATCTAAGGGCACCAAACCTGGCGGCCCCTTTCGTTGGCTCTTTCGGAACCCCTCCAACTCCCGCTCCACATCCGTCGTCAAACCCGATCAGGAACTCCCATGTCCGCCATCACCTTAACCATCCCGGATTATCGGACACAAACTCCGGAAGTGGCGGAGCGCTTTCTCAGGATCAAACAGCGGCCCGTAATTTTCAGTATCCGCGACCTGAAGAAAGAATTTGGAAAGAGCGACGATAGACGGACTGTGTTCGAAGGTGTGTCTGTCGATATTCATCGCCGCGAATTCATTTGCGTGATTGGCCCATCTGGGTGCGGAAAATCAACCCTAGCACGAATTGTTGCGGGCTTGGATGAAGCGGACGGCGGAGCTGTTCTCATGGACGGAAATACGATCACCGGACCCGGACCCGATCGTGGCATGGTGTTCCAGGGTTATACGCTGTTCCCCTGGCTTACGGTAAAACGGAACGTGATGTTTGGATTGGAGATGGGCGGAATGGACAGCAGCAACGCCGAAACAGAGGCCCGGCAGTGGCTAGATATGGTCGGCCTCGCGAAGTTTGAGGATGCCTATCCGAACGAACTCTCGGGGGGAATGAAACAGCGCGTGGCGATTGCACGAGCACTCGCAAAAGGCCCTCGCATCTTGATTATGGACGAGCCGTTTGGTGCGCTGGACGCCCAGACGCGCGCTCAAATGCAGAGTTACTTGTTACAGATCTGGCGCAAGGTAGACGTCACAATACTCTTCATCACGCATGATCTGGATGAGGCCACTTATCTAGCCGACAGGATCCTGGTAATGGGAACGAACCCCGGAGGCATAGTCGAGTTTATCGAGAATCCAGTGCCGCGTCCCAGATCTCCGGCACAAATCCATTCGCCCGAATGGCTCGCACTAAAAGCACGACTAGAGGCACACATCCATCCACCCGTCGAAGTCGAAGAAGAACGTTTACCGATGGTCAAACTCACGACCGCCGGCGACGAGGTGGAATAGACTCTCTAGCGTCCCATTACTTCCCGCCGAAATCTTAGCGGACTCATCCCCACATCGGCTCGGAAAACCTGTGCCAGGTACTCCGGAGAACCAAACCCCGCTCCTTCGGCGACCTCTGGAATCGACAAGCTTGTTTCGAGAAGCAACACCTTAGCGCGGTCCAAATGTGTTCGCCGAATTTCCTCCGCTGGTGAGCGCCCCAGCTGCTGTAAAAAACGACGCTCCAACATACGTCGCGACACACCGACGTGACTCGCGACATCGCCCACCTGAATCTGTTCCCGGGAGCGCTCTCGAATAAAGCTCAGCGCTCGCACAATGACAGGATCCTCAAGCGCCAAAGTATCCGTCGATTGCCGCTGGACGACGTTGATTGGAGCAACCGAAATGCTCGCCCCCGACACATCTTCACCTCTTAAACTGCGATCCAGCAATTGGGCTGCGTGATTCCCGATGGTTTCTCCTGACACAAACAATGCCGAGATAGGCACCGGCGAAAGCTCACATAAAAGATCATCATCCGACGCGCTTAACACGGACACCTCCTCAGGAACCCGCAACCCGGCGCTCTGACACCCGTGTAACACCTCACGGCTCCCACTGGCATTCCACGTCAATACCGCAACCGGCTTCGGCAACGACTCCAACCATTCCGCCAACCCTGCCCGGTTTATCCCCCATTCCGGCTCCGCTTCCAGACGGGGCACCGCTTCAAAAACACTACATCGCCCCCCAATTCTGCTGATGGCCTCCTGAAACGCCTGCTGATGCGTCGCCACGTACTGCAACCCGCGCATGCTAAAATACGCAAAACTCCGGAAGCCCCGTTCTATAAAATAGCCTGCGGCCATTTGCCCCGAGGCGACAAGATCCGTACAAACCCGAGGGAAGGACACATCGCCCAACTCGATCCCAGACACATTTACGACCGGTAAGTGGAGCGTCTTTAAGTGCCTCGCCATTTCCAAATCCCCAATCCGGGCAATCACCCCTTCCCCCTCCCATCCATCCGGAATCCGCATCTTCTCGCCAAGCCCACGCGCTTCTACAAACAAATGCCAGGGGTGATGAGCGCGCGTGTAGGCGTTGATGCCCAGAAGAACACGACGCCCCCAGCTAGTGGACGTATCCACCAACAAAGCAACCCGTGGTAGCGCGTTCATTTGTGGCGTCTTCATTCAAAAACAGGGGCCGCCAAATTTGCGTTACTCGACAATCAACACCCCTTTCATCACCCGCCAGTGACCGGGGAACGTACAAATATAGGGATAACTGCCCGCAACATTCGGAGCCGTAAACTGCAACTCCGCTTTACCAGCGGGATTCACGAGTGCCGTCGCGTGCAGGATCTTCTTGGACTCAGGCACGAAGTTTTTCGCAAACCCATCGGGCTTTGCTGCCATTTGGTCCGCCAGGCTTCCCACTTCTTCCTCCGCCCCCGGGCTCACCAAAACGAGGTTGTGCTGCATGAGATCCGGATTCTCGAAAATAACCCGCACAGGTTGTCCGGCTTTTACCCGCAATTCTTTCGGCGCAAACTGCATTAGATTTGGCACAGCCTGGACCTTCAGCGCATTCGCCTCCGCTGCATGCGCCGCATCCCACTTCACTACAAAAACCGACAACTGCTCCGCGTCGTGAGGAACGCGCAGCCCCTCCTCCAATGGTTGGCCGACCATATCGCATAAATACACCGGTGGATGATCCGTCTTCGCCTTCAACTTCCGGAAGCCGACCTCGATCACATTCAGACCCGGAGTCAAATCCACCTGCACCTGTTGTTGGGAACTATAAGGGCTATCTGAGGTTAACAACTGCACTCCGTTCGCCGAAATATCCACGTATCCATGTTTCACGTTGAGCAACACGGTCTGAGCAGTCTGCGCTTCGACAAACGTCCGATACATTTGTGTTTTGATCACATTTGGCTTCGCGGTCTTCCCCCCGGACACCGCACCCGATTCAACCGTCGTTTCTGTTTCGCCGAGGCTCACCCATTGGCTCACCACCGTCGCAGGATTCACCTCCAAAACGGGCACGGAACGGCCTTTGCCCGGTTTCGTTCCGCGTTTCCAGTCTGCGACCATCTGCTGAAGTGCAGGCTCACTCTGATTCATGCCCTCCATAACCTTGTCACCGTCAATCCGGCTACCCGCCCGAATGTGGGTGACATGGCCTTCTCCCCCTACTTTGGCTCCTGCCCCAGCAACTGCACCCTCACTCACCTCGTTTCCGCGTAAGTGCGATAACGTATTCAACACCGACATACGTACCCGGGGATGCGGATCCTGCGCCGCCTCTTTTAGAAAGGCCTGCGCCTCCGGAAAATTCGCACTCTGGAACCGCAACACCTGTACCGCTCCAGCTCGCATCCGTGGATCCTCTGACTTCATCAACCGCGCCAACATCAGAGGCCGCACCTCGTCTCTCGCCTGCAGAACCCACACCGCTTCTAAGAGGGATTGCTCAAAGCCAGGCTCCTTAGGATCTAGTGTCTTCACCCAAGCATCCACGGCTGCCGTTACTTCCCCACCCTTTTTCCGAAGCTCGATTCGCGCATGTTCCCGCACCAGGTCCTGGCCGTGTTTTAACAACGCCAAAAGCTCAGGAACGGTCGCGCCTTCAATCGCCGGCCACTCCGTTACAACAGGCTTTTCCTTGGAAATCACACGCCAGATCCGGCCACGTGTATGATTCCACTGCGGATCACGCATCGGATGCTGCGCATGCCCAATAATGCGGCTCGCGAAATCAGACACATACAGGGCCCCGTCCATTCCAAAAGCCGTGTCTACCGGACGGAACGCCGAGTTTTGTGACACCAGCAAATCAATCCGTTCCCCTCCGACAACCGTTCCCGTATCCACGTTTGGCGTCGAAATCGTAACTGCATAACTTCCGAGCAAAGCCGCCGAAGCGACGCCTTGTTGAAATTTGTCGGGAAAATTCGGGCTCGAAATCACACTCGCAGCGGAGCCTTTTCCATAATTCACCGTCGTGCCATTTCCATACGGTTGATAAACCCCCAATGGAGTCCAGCCCTGAGCCAGGCCATCCAGGACATGTCCGCCGCCAAAGCGTTGGAACACGTTCCCGTATCGATCAAAGACGGTTTTCCAAGGATTCGGAGTGAGTCCCTGCCACTCAATTTCAATCCGCCCCGTCCCCAAGTTCATACGGTAGGTAGTGGAATCAATTCCACGCACTACCCCAAATGGCGTTTCGAATTGGGAGCGATGGAAAACTCCATCCGAGAAAATCACGTGCCCTAACGGGTCCGTTGCGACCATTCCACCATGATGCGAGTCCGTCACATCAACACCCCGAAGCAACTCCTCCTGTGTGTCGGCCCTCCCATCACCGTCGGTATCTTTGAGCAAAAGCAACCGTGGTTGAGCAGAAACGATCACACCTTTTTCATGAAAGGCGACCCCGTCTAACGCATCGAAGCCTTCCGCGAACACCGTGCATTTATCGGCTTTTCCGGTGTGTTTAGTGTCTTCCAGGATGAGGATTTTGTCGTTTGGTTTCTCTCCCGGCAGCGTGTGAGGAAACGATGGCATCGTCACAACCCAAAGACGGCCGCGCGCGTCAAAGCTGATCTGCACCGGATTTTTCAGATCAGGAAAGTCACTTTCCGAAGCAAACAGATTCAGCGCATACCCCTCGGCTACGGTAAGATCCTTCAGTTGCTCCTCTGGTTCCTTCAGAATCCCGCCGCTATATCTGTCCGGAATACTTTTCCCTTCCGGCAACGGCGGCAACGAGGGACGCGCGAAATCCGCAAATTTCTTCGCCGGATTCCGAACCAATTCGTGAATGATCGCGTCTCCTTGCTCGATCATCTGATGGTACCGGGGCATTTCCGCGGCATATTCCTCCGGACGTTTGCGTACCCCGAAGTACACGACTCCATTTTTGGGCCGCACAACATCACCCACCCATTCCGCTTTCTGTGCCGCCGCTTTAGCAATTTCAGCCACCCGATCGCCGTTAACTGAATCCACAACACTGCCGCCTGCCATTCCGCGGGCCACCACTTTCGCCATTTCACGAACACCGGACTGGTTCAGGTGAATCCCCCAGGTGGTTAACGCTTCGGCATGTCGCCCATAGGTATCCTGACTCGCACTAAACAAATCCACAAACCGCGCCCCGTGTGCTCTGGCGATCTCCTCGATGACAGACGAATACGCCTGAATCTCTTTGTTTCTCGCCCGAACATCCATCGCCCCCCCGCCCTGCACCGCAATCGGTGACAACAACACCAACGTGGCATCCGGATGCAACCGCCGGATCTCTTTCAAAAACGTCTCCCAATCCTTCCGAAACTGTCCCAGCCCAGCCTCACCCCCAAACGATTCATTATTTCCAAAGCCAACAACCACAGTCTTAGCAGGCCAGTGCTCCAAGAGGCTCTTCATGTGTTCTGCATACCCCTCGGGACGCAGCCGATAACCCACCTCATCCCCCGTCCAGGCCAGACTGCGAACCTGTAAGTTTGCAGTCGGCTTCGCCAATTGCAGGTACGCTTCCAACTCCCCGCCTTCCAACAAACGTTCTACAAGGGAGTTACCATAAAACAATATGGACTCCGAGTTCTCAGACACGGCCGCAGCAAAAGCTGGGAGACCTCCGAGCAACAACATTCCAAGAGTCAGTTTTAGGCGCTTTTTCATGGTGAGATGGATGCCAAAACCATCCGACCGGGACGCATTTTCTTAGATATTTTAAGATAAACATCCATGGAACCATGCGCATACCCCATTTGTTTGCGCTTTTAGTCTCAGCCACTCTAATTGAAACTATCCGTAAGCTCCCCAATCCATGGACTCCCCTATACCGAATCGCCGGCAGTTTCTCACCCAATCCGTCGCCGCCCTAGGTGCCGCAGTTCTGGGAACGCAAAAGGTAATCGCCGAGGATCTCGTCCAACTGCCCTTCGCTAACGGAGAACGGAAACTGGTCCAATTTCCTCAAAAGCGCCCCCTCATTCTCCTCACACATCGCCCCCCCCAACTGGAAACGCCTTTTAGTGTTTTCAACGAAGGCATCATCACTCCCAACGACGCCTTTTTCGTCCGTTACCATCTTTCTGGCATTCCTCTGTCGATCAACCCCGAAACGTTCCGGCTCTCGATCAAGGGACTCGTGGAAAAGCCGCTATCGCTTTCATTGGAAGAACTTCGTTCCGGTTTTGAAAACGTCGAAGTCATTGCCGTTAACCAATGCTCTGGAAATAGCCGGGGCTTTTTCAAACCCCGCGTCGGGGGCGGTCAACTTGCAAACGGCGCCATGGGTAATGCACGTTGGCGAGGAGTACGGCTCAAAGACTTGTTAGAGCGCGCAGGGATTCAAGCAGGAGCGAAACAGCTCGTGGTAGACGGACTGGACACTCCGCCAACCCCGAAAACCCCGGACTTCATCAAGGCACTCGAGCTCGATCACGCGTTGGATGGCGAAATCTTGCTCGCCTTCGAAATGAACGGGGAACCGCTCCCCATGCTGAACGGCTTTCCCCTCCGGCTCGTTGTTCCCGGCTACTACGGCACTTATTGGATCAAACACGTACATGAACTCACCGTGGTGAGTGATGTGTTTGACGGGTTTTATATGAATCCAGCCTACCGGATTCCAAACACGATCGGGCACTGCGTCGAACCCGGCACCACGCCCAAAAGCACCGTACCCATCACCCGTTTTAACATTCGCTCCTTTCTCACGAGCCTGATCACTGGTGATCAAATCTCCTCCGGCAAAGACACACTCCTGCGCGGAATTGCATTCGATGGCGGCGTCGGAATCACCGAAGTCCTCGTTTCCACCGACGCCGGACGGACATGGAAACCTGCCATATTGGGGAAAGATCACGGCCGTTATTCGTTCCGCGAATGGACGCTCGCTTGGACGCCATCCCAAAAAGGATCGGTGGAGATCCGTTGCCGGGCCTTCAATCGCCTCGGCGAATCTCAACCTCTCGAGCCTTTGTGGAATCCCTCGGGCTACATGCGCAACGTCGTCGAATCCACTGAAGTCACCGTCGCTTAATTCTTTTGCCCCATGAAAACGGCCTCGCTTCTTCTCGTTCTGCTAGTTCCCACACTTTTACAAGCGGCAGATGTATCGATCACACTGCCACCGGAGACGGGTACATACAAATCAGGCCCCGGTGTGGAACTCGCCACCGCCAATTGCCTGATGTGCCACTCTACAGAATACGTGGCATCGCAGCCCCCCATGCCTCGTAAATTTTGGGAAGCGTCTGTCAAAAAGATGAAGGACAAGTTCGGCGCCCCCACTCCGGACGATCAGGTGTCTGCCTTGATCAACTACCTGACGTCCACCTACGGGCTTCCGGAAAAATAGGCGGCTGGGCGGAAAATCCGCTAGGCGCTTTGTCCCATCACTTGCTGAATCAGGAGCGTCGCTAATCGCTGCGTGGCTTCATCCAGCGCGAGGGTTGCCCGTTTTAACGGCTGTGCGGCTCCGGATTCCAGAGCACGATCCACAGCTTCCATACAGCGGTTGATTTCTTCCAACTCAGCCGTATCGAGCTGGGCGCCGACCTTACTCAAAGCAGTACGCACTGAGGGCAACATTTCGTCCGCCTTCAATTTTGCTTCGGTGAACACGCGGGTATTCATGTCTTCGAAAGCGTTCTCAAGAGAATCCTCGAGCATCTTCTCCACCGCTTCATCGCTCACATCCACTGCGCTTGCCATCTGCACAACACGCTCCACTCCAGTCAAAGTGTCACGTGCCAGAACCGCTAAAATTCCGTTGGCATCGATCTCAAACTGAACTCCTACACGCGCCTGCCCTTTAGGAAGCGGTTCAAACGGAATTTCAAACCGACCCAACTCCCAATTGTCGTTGGCCATTTCGCGTTCCCCTTGTAACACCCGCACCAGCATCGATTTTTGACCCGCCAACGCATTGGTAAACATCTCCCCAGCCTTGTACGGAATCGTCGTATTACGGGGAATGATCACATTCATGAGCCCCCCAAACGTCTCGATGCCAAGCGACAACGGCGTAATATCCAGCAAAACAACGTTTTGCAGCGCCCCGGAAAGGATCCCCGCCTGCAAAGTCGCACCAATCGCCACGGCTTCATCCGGGTTCTGAGACGTATTGGGAATCCGCCCAAACACCTCCTCCACAAACCGACGCACCAACGGCATCCGGGTGCTTCCTCCTACGAGTATCACTTCCTTTAACTCACTCGCCTCAATCCTCGCATCCGCCAAAGCCCGTAAACAATGGGACCGAGTTTTTTCGATAATGGGGGCACTCAAGCGCTCCAAATCGCTGCGTTTACAAGACAACTCCCCGGAACTTCCCCCCGTCAAAAACGGCACAGTAACAAGTACCTCTTCCTCGGTTGAGAGCCGGTGTTTCGTATCCCGCGCAAGTTCGAGAAGACGGGCTTTCTGAATCAGATCCGGATCCACAACCCCCAACCGCTCTGCAAAATAATCCGCCAGCCGGTTATCGATATCATCTCCGCCCAAACGTGTGTTGCCGTTTGTGGATAAGACCTGAAACACGCCGCCACTCAGCTCCAAAATCGAAATATCAAATGTCCCGCCCCCCAGATCGTACACGGCGACCTTCCCCTTCTCCTCCAAGCGATCCAAACCGTAAGCCAAAGCCGCTGCGGTTGGTTCGTTCAAAATCCGAACCACTTCCAAACCTGCAAGCTCTCCCGCTTTCTTGGTGGCGTTGCGCTGTCCGTCGTTAAAATAGGCAGGCACAGTCACCACAGCTTTGTCGACAGGGACTCCCAGCGATTTCTCGGCGTCCCGTTTCAGCTTCGCCAACACTTGGGCGGATATTTCTTCGGGCAGAAGCTCCTTTCCGGCAATGGAAACTCGAAGCGCCCCACCTTGACCGGAAACAACCCTGTACCCAAGATCCTCGACATTTTCCTCCCCCGCTTTTCTTCCCATCAATCGTTTCACGGAATAAACCGTCCGCTCCGGAGCCACGGTTCGTAATCTCGAAGCCGTACGCCCCACCACAGGTTCGCCAGTCTCGGGGTAATGAACCACGGAAGGCGTCAACAGAGCGCCCTCTTCGTCCGCGATAAGGGTGGCAAAACCAGCTTCGTAGACGCCCACCAATGAATTCGTTGTTCCAAGATCAATCCCGAGAATCATCCGGACACCCTATAACCCCTCCTCACCTCGCATCAATGCCGGGCGGCTCGAATCTAGTACCCCAACCGTTACCGCGTTTCGCAAAGGCGCTCCCAACTGCCTATGACGGGACCGAGGCCAAGGTCCCGCTAAAACCGATCAAACGGTTTAGGGATTCACCATTTGGACTGCGCGCACCTGGACCTCGCCGACTTTGAGTCCGAGTGCGTCCTCGGCTACCCTCAAAAACGCACTGGAAGGATCCGTTAGCGCAATACGCAATTCCCCGATATGTCCCGCGGGTGAAGATAATCCGCGTTCTTTCAAAACGGAATCGACCTTCATGGCGCAATTTTGAGCGGAATCAACCAGGGTAATCCCATCCCCGACATATGCGGCTAACGCCTTGCGTAATAGCGGATAATGGGTGCAACCTAGAACCAGAGTATCAATCCCGTCCCCCACCATTTGATCTAAATAACGAGCGATCACCTGATTGGTTACCGAATCATCAAGCCACCCTTCTTCAATTAACGGCACCAACAAAGGACATTCCTGGGCGCTCACTTTTACCGCTGGGTTCAGGCTTTGGATGACCTTTTCGTAAGCCTGACTCTTAATAGTAGCTCGAGTGGCAATCACCCCGACATGCCCGTTTCGGGTCGCAGCCACTGCGGCCTCACCGCCGGGTTGAATCACACCAATCACCGGTACACGCAGCAGTTCCTGTAATCGAGGAACCGCAAGCGCGGAGGCCGTATTGCAGGCAACGACAATCATCTTCGCACCCTCCGCCAAAAGCATCCCACTAATTTCCAGACTATAACGTTCAATGGTTGAAGCGCTCTTGCCTCCGTAAGGCACCCGTGCAGTGTCGCCGATATAGAAAATATCTTCGCCTGGTAAGACTTCCCGCAGTGCAGCGGCCACAGTGAGCCCACCAATTCCAGAATCAAAAACCCCGATGGGTCGAGTGTTACCAGCGGGTTCAGACGGATTGGAAAAGGAGGTACTCACAATAAAAAAGGGGTCGCAAGGGACGCCAAAAACGGCGTATCAAGGATAGATCGGGTTAGATTTGGGGCTAATGGGAGGTTACGAAGCGGGCTCCGGTGTGAGCGCGCGGCGGTAATTCTGCACGGCCTCCAAAATTCCGGTAGCGAGTTCCTGACGATATTCCGGCATCGCGATACGTTTGATTTCCTCGGAATTAGAAACAAAGCCACCTTCGAGAAGCACACTTGGCAGAACAGTCTCGCGGATTACAAAAAAACGGGCCCGCTTAATTCCCCGGTCCGGCAGTCTGGAATGGGAAACCATCGAGGCGTGAGTAGCCGTAGCAAGAGCCATGTTTTCAGCGTCCCGTGCATTACCCGGACAAGCCACCAGATCGGTTACGAGCGGCCCATCGGCGGCCATGGAAGGAACGCCACGAGGAGCCAACGTATAGGTTTCGACCCCCGTGCCATTTCCCGAGGAGTTGAAATGAATGGAGATAAACAGAGCTCTTTCGAACCGATTCGCGAACCGCGTGCGGTCTTCAAGCGAGATAAACTCATCCCGTACACGGGTCATTTGAACCCGATAACCGGCGCGCGAAAAGAGCGCTTGTGCCCGGAAAGCGACGTCTAAAGCAAAATCCTTTTCGTATCCCAGACGTCCCACGGCTCCTAAATCCGCCCCTCCGTGCCCTGCATCGAGTACAATGGTATCAATTTTCCCTGCAGAAGGGATTTTACTCGGGCGCAAAACGGGCTCCAAAAGCTTCACGAGATCCATACGAGACATACACAACTCACCGAGGATCTCGCGGATCGGATAACTCAGGATGAACTTCAGCTGGCTAATGTAAAACTCCTGGGAATCCGAATGCCCCTTCAGGAGGGAACGCCCGACTTTCAGCGAAAACTCGTTTACCGAGCGTTCCAACGGGCCTAATCGGTAAAAAGCGCCGATTTGTTTTAACGGTAAATAGTCTCTCCCGTCATGTTTTAGGAGAGTCCAGGAGGTTTCGCCGAAGGCCATTCGAGGACAGACGCCAGGCAGGCAGATACCGGCGGCGGCAGCCACAAGTTTGCCGAAGATTCCGCGTCTGGAGATGGGCTCGTCGTCTGGGAGCATTACGAAGGCTATTTTCGTTTAACTGGAATGGTTTGGCAATCGCCAGTGCGCAATTTTGGCAACGAAAATGACAACCTTTCAAATGGGTCGGAAAAATGGGTGCAGCCCGAGCGGGATGCCTCGAGCGGAAAAAGAAACAGGCCCTTCAATGTACACTTCCATTTGCACCCCGGGTGTTTTGCGCTAGAATCTACGCACCTGCGATAAGGGTGCCGCTCTGAACGATTCCTTTAGGGAGCATCTTGAAGATCCCGAGTAATTGGGAGATTGAGATGCGAACTTGGGAGGCTGATGAGAGGCAGACAGTTGAATCTGGCGCGAGAGTGTCGGGTTAAATTGTTCCAAACCGTGGGGGCGTACTGGTCTCGACTGATTGTTAGAGGCGCAGACGGCATGTCGAGGAAGCCTGGTTGGCCTCGTTAAAACATCTGGGCAAAAAATAAACGCTAACGATTACGAAGATCTAGCTCTTGCGGCTTAATTAATCCGCATGTTCTCGCATCAACGCCTGCTAGGCGCGGGGACAACGACAGCAGGCTGGCTTAAGAGGGGAGAGACCGCCGTCTTAAGTGAGATCGTCCGTGGTCAATCGGAGGAAAGTTGCCCGCCCGCCGGCGGTTTTTCTCCTAAATTATTGGCGGTGCTAAACATGTAGATGTTTGTGACGACGGCTTTCAGGACAGGGGTTCGACTCCCCTCGCCTCCACCATTTTGGCTCCCAAGGACTTACATCTAAGGAGCAGGCTCACTCCCCTTATTTCTCCCCTTGTCGCTGCCTTTGTTTACTCTCGTTCGTGTGTGTCGAATCGAGGGCAAATACTCAAACTCTCCACTTCGACCGAGGTCTACCGGCACCTAGGGCGCGTGCTCTTCTCGAACTCGCTTATCAGCATTTTGATCATTACGCCGATTTCCCGCTCCAGTATCTCTCTTATTTCGTCTTCGCTCTTTCCTGCGAGCAGCGGAGCCCATGCACTCGGCTTGCTCCGTAGCGTTGCCGACAATAACGCCCCCATCCGCACGCCTGACTCCCGAACGCGCGCCACGTCGATCAATACCCCGCATTCTTGATCGTAGGCCAGCTTTTGCCTCTTTGTCTCGATCTCGACCTTTGCCATCTTGGCGGCTTCCAGAAGCTCATTAGTAGCTGCGTTGCCCGCTCTCTTCTCTAGTGTCTGCGTGTAACCTCTAATGCTCGCTCCTAGGTCGTATTGGTTCCGGCCCAACTTCACCACCACACCAGACGCCACAAGCTGCCCGATTCGCGCCTTTGTCACCCCTAGGCAGTCAACAATAGCCTCGATAGAAACGATATGCGGCTGATCTTCGGGGGCTAAAACGTGCGGATTCATAGTAAAGTGAAGTCAGAATATTTGGGGGGTCTCATGGAAAGGAACCGCTCCCCTTCGGAACCTGCACGGCCCCTGCCAAAAAAAAGAATACTACTATGGGGGCGTGTCACATTCGGGTTCGCCCTTCGATTCGCGAGATGTTGCCCCCAACTCCGATGTTTTTCTTGCATCTAGTTTTGCTTTCGTTGAGATCCGCCCATGAACACGTTTGCGTCGCGCATAGCCTTAATTCTTTCGTCTCTTCTATTTTGTACCCATGCGCAGGCACTGACCATTCCCGCCAGTGATGATACCACTGCATTTAATGGAAGACTTACGACTGCGGCGCATCGGGCAAAAACCCTGACTGTGGATGCGACGCATACGGCCTTTGTCGGTTTTGACCTGACTGGCATTCCGCAAGACGCAACGATTCGGTTCGCTCGGCTGCGTCTTTTTCTTCCTGCGATAAGAGCCAAGGGAAACGGATTAACTGTGCATAAAGTAACAAGCCCATGGAGTGAGGCCACCGCAAGTGATTGGCCCTCTTACGCGGAAGCGCCTGTTGCTTCGATATCTACAAATGCAATGGGCGTAATGCGGTTTGTCTCAGTGGATGTAACAAGTGTCGTGCAAGAATGGGTGCAGTCGGGCTCCCTAAACGCGGGGTTGGCAATCGCCGCCGCTTCGATGCAGCCTGTAAAATTGACTGCAAGTGTCACTATTCCTTCAAAGGAAGGTCCCGAAGTCGGCCTGCCGGCCCAATTGGAAGTGGAATTGCAGGGGCCCCAAGGAGAGTCAAATTCCTCTGGTGGAACCAGCGGAGCTACAGGCCCTGCTGGGCCAAAAGGCGATAAAGGCGCGACCGGGCCTGCTGGACCAGTCGGGCCTGCCGGACCTAAGGGTGATACGGGTGCCACTGGGCCTCAAGGAGTCGCAGGATTGAGCGGAGGAGTTGAATCCGCACGTGCTTCTATCGGTGCATTGCTCTACTCCGACGCCACTCGATCCATACCCGTCACTGCCACGGATGTTGATAATGGGCCGATCGGTGTTGGATACATCAAATTGGCGGCCCCATTCACAAAGCTTTTCACAAATGGAGTTACCATCAACACAGCTGGAGATACTATGACTATAACGAAAGCTGGACTGTATTACATTAATTTACATGTCCAGCTAAAATCTGGGGCTAACTTGGATTCATTGGGTAATGTATCCAGTTATAACCCAGTATATGTGTGTGCGGATATCATAAGGAGTGGAACCCGCCTGCAGGGCGTGGAGGCTCATTCTCTATATTCGGCAGAAGAGAATATGTTCTCCTCCTCCTTTATGGTCACTCTTACGGTTGGAGACAGTGTTTACGCAACCGCGGGGTATTGGAATACTTTCAATGGTAATTCAAAATCTGCCGGTACTGTGCGAGATTTAGGTTTTGAAGTAATGTTGGTTCACGCCACTCCGTAACGCGAATACCAGCCACCTGCTTGCCCCCACATCGGACGTGCCTTTATTGGGGTGGGGGAGACATAAGCCCGATCACGTTACCCCGTTGGTCGACGCTTAAAGAATGAGTTAGAGATGCCCCATACCCCCGGCTAAGTATTTTCTTTAACCTCCCATCCGTCTGAGGGTTTGGTGTCCAGTGGCGTTTCTTTATGAGCGGCGTCTGCGTTTTAGGTGTCCGCTTCTGCCCCATCCGGACAGGCTAATCATCTGCCACATGATGCCTTAAGGGTTCCGCCAAGCCTTCCGCGATGTGTCAGTGAACCGGAAGGCTTCCCCACGCGCGCGCGTTGATGTGTTAAAGTATTCAGCCGCCTCCAGCTTCTGTCTCGCGCGCGTGCGTAGACGCATCAAAAAAGTACCCCACTTATGCCAGCTTTCCTCGCGCGCGCGTGCGTGCGTGGATTCCTGCGCCCTCAACATCGCCTCGGTTGCCGTCGTAGCTTTCCTCGCGCGCGCGTGCGTGCGTGGATGCTTTGCAAAAGTACCCCACTCGTACCCCGTTCCCTCGCGCGCGAGTGGAGTTGTCTCGAAACTCCTCCATTCACTCTTCCAGACCCCTCGCGCGCGTGCCTGCGCGTATTGGGTTCAAAGCGTCCGCTATCACCACCCTCGGGCGAAAACAAAACGTCAGGAATCGGCTTATAGGAAGCCGCTTGCAGCATATCCAGACGGACCAATCATCTGCCACATCAGCCTTGAAGGTTCCGCCAAGCCTTCCGCTGGTTTCAGTTCACCCTTCCACCTAATCCCCAAGGTTGATCTTAATGTTCAGCCCTCCGGCTCCCTCTGTCTTCAATTCGGTTGGAATGATCTTCGCCAGCAATGGCACGAACGTCTTCGGATCGGTCTTCGCCAGATTCACGAGATAATCCACGCCCCCGGCTTCGTCGAATGCCTGCTGAATCGCTTCCCGGATACCTTGGTTCACCTTGTTGGGCGTTCCCTTGGCTCTACCGCCCCAGCGTGTGCCCTTCGGTGGTCTTGGTGGAATCGGACGTTCAAGTGATTTCATGCCACTATTTTAGCACTATTTTAGAGGGAATCCTAGTACCCCTTGCGCCGGTCGTGCGTACTCAAATACTCTCAAGGACATGAGATTCACTCTATGGCACCCCAGTTTACTTTTGGCGCTTTCCGCTCCTCTGATGCCGGTTCACGCGGCTTGCCTCGTACTCAAAGTCTCAACTCTCTCGAAGACCGTCACAGGTGACTCAATCACAGCGTCCTCTCCTGTGTCATTTCCCCCATACCAATCTACCCTTCTGATCGTTGACCTCGATCGGCCGTTTGTAGTTGAAAAAGCTTCAGGGCAACAATTTACGCTCACAGAGAAGATCACTTTGAGTGAGCCTCCCGGCAAAAATGGAGGCAAATCTTTTTCACACGGCCCCATAAAGGATGCAAACTCCCTCGAGTATTGGAACACGTTGAAGTTTCAAATAAGCGGAAAGACTCCTTGGTTTAGTTTCTTTTCAGACAGTTTCGAGTATTTCCCGTCAGATGGAATAAAGGGGGTCGATGTAAGTAGTCTCTATGCACAAGCAGCGTGCACTCCTAGCGTTGATATAGGTGGTGGTTGGAAGTCGCCAACCCCCAAGACATTCACGTGCACCCAAAAAAGAACTGAACACGGAAAATTAAAAACATCTGTTCTCGCGATTAGTTATGACGCTGCAATCACCAAGGCCGTAAACGACTATCTGGCAACGCTTCCATATAAGGCAATGCCACTGCCTTACGATTCGCCCCTTTTGGGTTCAGGTGCAATAAGTGTCGCTAAAGAATGGTTGGTGAAAACCTATCTGCCAGCCAACTACCCATCAAAGTTTCCGGTGCAATAATTGTCGGATGCGACGTTCGTGATAAACGTAGCGCCACCGGAATGTGAGTCTGATTACCCCGACTCGGAATTTTTATGCCTTCCAACTCCACTCGTTCGTTAACTGCGCTGGACTCCGCATCGGACCAGAAGACCTTGAAGAGGCAGTTCAATTGGCTAATCCCCGAGAATCTGGAATCGGAATTTCAACTCTTTTGCGAGGAATACTCACAAGATCCTCAATTTATGAAGCGCGACTCGGCCATGAAACGAAGACGCTTTTTAGAAATGAAAGACCCTCTGTTCTGGGACTAGATGACAATCTCCACACCCCTTCGGATCACGCCACGCTAAACGCTCGCTGCGGCCTCGCCCAATAGACCACAGCGGACAACCTGCCATCCAAACGCAAAAGAGACGGCAGGACTTGGGGGATAGTCCAACCGTCTCTAGTTCGACAGCACACTGAGCCACCGCACACCTATCAACTCAGCTCGCCGTCGTGATGGAATCGCTTGGCGTGTTGCTGGTGGATGTGTCGTCCGTGCTTCACTACTTGCTGAAAAGTACGAATTTAACGAAATTAGGCATCTTTAGTACTTAACTGACTGCATTTCAGCCTACTGTGAAATAGTGGCGTTTTTAGCGCGTTACGAATTTAACGAACTCTCCGCTTCTGGCTTCGTTAATTTCGTAGCGCCCCCAAACATGCACTAAAACCCAAGGTGCTAATTTCAAGAGTGTTAACTTCGATTATCCGCAATGTTCGTTAAATTCGTGCATTTTGAATGGAGAGGCTAGGAACCAGTGATCCACCTCACCGCGTTGTCCCTGTCGCTGCTCTCTCCTCGCTTGTCCGGCTTGCTCCAATGCTTTCAGAGTGGCATTGAGCTTTTCGGCCGGACAGTTGTTATTGAAAGCGTCCTTTTGAATCTGTGTTCGAGTCAATCCCTCCGGCTTGCCTCGCAGCGCATCCAGAACCTTCCGGCTCATTGGATCAGCTTGCGCTTCCCCAAAGATGAACTGTGCAGACTCTCCGCAATACTGCCAGCACGCCAACGCCGCCCGAAGGTGACAAACACGGATCTCATCCGAACAATCCAGAAGGGCGAAGATGAGTGAAAGCCTTACCACCTGCGCCTCACTCCGGCCCACTACTCCGCCCAATAATCCGGCTGGCTCATACGCGAGAACCCCGCGATAGACTTGTGCCCAGAGTAATTTTGCATTCTCGTCTCGCCGTACTCTTCCGCACCTTTTAGCAAAGGCCACAGCCTCCTTAAGTCGTTCAATATCTCGCGTAAAGTAGCCAGTAGGCAGATCCTCACTTTCTGGGAGCATCTTACTTCTTTTCGCATACACCCACAAAAAGCGATTGGCGAAACCGTTGAACATCTCTGCTGTGTCGCGAATCTCTTTTTGCAGCTCGCCGACAGTAATGTGCCCCAAGATGGAGCCATGCGCCCCGGTTGCCTTAATCGGGTCGTTTTTCACCAATATTTCAAGCGGCCTACTGTCCCACAGATCCCGCAGCACCGTAGAAAGGGTATTGCTGTCACGCTTCATCACCCGGAGTAATTGGGCAAACTCAGATGCCGAAAATAGCGTCTGCTTATCTCTAACCCCCTCAACAACCTCCCCATCTTTGTTAGTCCGGTCGTCCCTGACTTGAGCGATAATCCCTTCCCCGCTTGAACACCCCGTTTTTATCCGATTGGTTGCCCATTCCGTGTCTACACTTTCAAATATAGAATGAATCCGGTCCCCTGATGTGCCCTTCCTTGCCTTGGCACTCTGCCCCACCACCACAGCAAACAGATTGGCGTGATGTTTGGTTGCCTCGACTTGGAAATACGCTGTCCGCCCTATCACTGACCCGAAGCAAGTCAGCAACTGGAATAGCAACGCCGCCTGATCCGCTTCCGTGTACGGATCAAGTTTCCGCACAATCTCACCGGCCACGCCGTACAGAGCTGCATCCGGCAGCTTCGGGGGATTTGTGGTTAAAGCTGAGGCTTCAGTATCCAGCTTTTCCGGCTCAATCTTACGGTATGGCTTGTCCCGGTTGCTTCGTGCGGTTGGGGGTGTTTGTTCTGTCGTTTCGTTGGAGGCTTCCGCCCCCGGTTGTTCGTGAAATTCGTTCATTTGAGAAGCCCCTCCAATTCCGCTGCATCGCCGGGGTGAATGTCGGTGCAGTCGTTTAAGTCTTTGATTGGGGAACCGTCACTTCTACGGAGTCCCTCAAGGTTGAATGTGCTTACATCACATCCGATCCGATCAAGGTCTTCCGCCCATTTCTCTGCCGCCTTCTGGCCTGCCTCGTTGGGGTCAACGTGGTGGGGGAGCTTCACGCGCTTTCCCCGAAAGAGTGGATACGCTTCCGGGTGAATCCGATTGGACGCCCCCAGCATCGCCACAGGAAGCCAACTCTGGCCTTCCTCGCCTCCTTCGTGTGCGAAGTGATACGCCGCCACCAAATCCCCCGAACCTTCGCAAAGTAGAACCTTATGGAATGATTCGTGGAGTTTATCGGGCAGCATCAGTCCCACAGGCCAAGCCTTGGACGATCCTTTAAGCGTGTGTGCCTTGCGTTCGCTTCCACCGTCAAACGCTGAAAACAACCTGCCATCCATTCGCCGCGCCTCGGCTATCAGCCCGGAAGTGTCCGTGACAATCCAGCAAGCCGAACCGCACACCGTGCCGAAGCGCAAGACGCCGTTTTGCTGCATGGTCGCCACACTCCAGAAGCTCACCTTGCGAAGTGTTGCCACGGATTGCAGCTCGCTCCGGTCGCCTTGGTGCAAGTCATCAGGAAGCTTCAGGTCTGGGCGTGCTGCGGATATGGCGGACGCCTTAGGAGCTCGAGCGGGGGCGCAATAACTGCCACCAGATACGCCAGAAAGCTGGCTGTACCGCTCCAACGCCTCCGCCCGTGAACACTTGTCCAAACGTTCAATGAAGTCGATTTCGTCACCGCTCCCGCATTGGGAGTGGCATTTCCACTTCCAGCCTTTGTCGGTCTGATAAACTGAGAACGCCCGTGTTTTTTTGTTCTCATGGAACGGGCACCATGTTGGGTTCTCGGTGTGTTCTCCGGCCCCAAGGAATGCCATAAGGTCAGGAAGCGGTAGCCGCTCCTTCATGGCCTGAATCATAAGAGAATCGAATCTCATTAGGTGCGCTTGTTGCGCGTGCACCTCAAGGCGTGGTAGGGTTGGAACCTCGTGAAAGACTTCGCCCGTGTGCCGCCATTGTGTGGTGCACGGGCTCTTTAGTTGTTCTGACCATTAGCAACGGCGTCCTGATAGGCCCGTTCCATGTAAGCAACCAAGCTATCGTAGGAAATCAACCGGGTGCCGCGTTGGCAGTCCCGGTGGATCTTGTTGGTGAATGACTTCACCTTGCCGGAAGTTATCAGCCCGTAAATCGAGCTTCGGCATAGTCCCGTGAGGCGAATCGCATCAGGAACCCGGAGCCACACCGGCTTGATATCGGTGGGGCGATTGTTGGTTTCGGTCGGAGGATAAACGCTAGTGGATGTGCTCGTATGCATTTGCATGGGCGCATCTTAGCAATCGTGATTTTTGGCTTTATGTACGCCAAAGGCCGCATCCCACTAACACCGCCGCAACATTTGTATGAGCAAACCCGCTTTATGTACGAAAAACCCGCGTTTCCGTAACAGAGAACGCGGGTTTTGTATTCTATGTAGGCGCAAGAGCTTTTTTATTCCCAATTCGCTTTCATCAATTTTTTGGAGGCTTCACTTGCATAACTCGTCTTCTCCGTCTCCACCAAAGATCGAGGAAACCCCACTTCCTGTAAGTCTTGCACCCTTTTCTTTATCCACTCTGCCTCATCTTCGATCTCTTTACAGAAATAAGACTGGATGCCGTATTGGGTTGAGAGGAAATATTCATACAAGGCTTTGGCTCTCGCTGGGTTCTTGTTGCCAGTGATCTCTCGAATCGCATCATTAAACTCAACTGGATGCTGCAGCTCCTCTTCCACCTCCTTGGCCTTTTTAGACCACCGCAAGAGCGACTGACACTCGGAAACAAGCTCTGCTGCTGCTTCTACGGTTGCCTGCGCGCTTTCATAGCTGACTCTCAATGTGGCTGCTGTTTGCACGAGCAAATCGAGTGGGATTTCAGCGAATTGTGCGCCCCCATTGCCTTCTGTGACGGACTCAACAATGCGCGCCTTCGGAGATCCCTTTTCAAAAAAATCCGTTACAGCCTTCACTGCCAAATAATGCGTCGCACTACCTGCGGCTGACATTTTAAGAGGGCGCCCTCTATCTTCCTCAATTGGCCCCGCTGCTTTTTTCAATTCCTTCACTGTGAGCTTTGGCTTGGGCTTCCGTGGTCGCTTGGGTGCCATAGTGCGTTTCTTCGTCATAACAGCACTCCATTAATTCGCTGCGGCCAGAAGTCCCGATTGCAGCGCCTTCGCCACTTCCGAAGTCTCTTGGTGGTTGGTCTCGTAGCGGTACTTGGAAATCGCCACCCAGTCTTCACGGAGGCCATAGTTTACGTCCCCAGCGTTCTCAAGCTCATCTGCAAGAGTCGTTGCAACAATCCATGCGAGCGGCACCCCGGCTTCGTTGGCTAATTGTTGCAGTGTCTCTAGTCGATTTGTGGTCTGTGTTGTGTTCATGCGTTTGAATCTATTGGTTAAATCTTCGGTAGAGCGCCCACGGCCTTCTCCAATGAGTCGAGGCCGACATTTGTGTAATGCTGGCTCATCGCCTCACTATCGTGCCCTGCCAGCGCCATGATGACTTCCTTGGGGATACCAAGCTCCGCGCCAAAAGTGATGGTGGTGGTTCGCAGGCAATGGAACCCAAGCCCACCAGAGACACGCGCACCGCTTCGGCCACCCCCGTCCGCTTTCTTCTTGTGGCTCTTCTTCTCACGCAGCCCCGCTTGAGCCAACAAATCACAAAACTGATTTGAAACCGTTACCGAACGCCCAGCACGCCCGAAAGCTGCAAACGCTCGTGGATGAAGCGGGGCGTCTGGATCATCACCTGCCGCCATCGCCATGACGTAGGGAACCAGTGGCGAGCCTTTGATCGGTATAATTACGGCCTTCCCCGTCTTTCTCTGTACCAGTCGAACCTGCATCGTCTGCAAATCCACATTCCGCCACGTCAGGTTAGCGATGTCTCCAATCCGTTGCCCTGAGTACAATCCGAAGCGAATCATACTTTTCCATTCCTCGTCCGCTACCGCCATCACGGCCTGAAGCTGCGGAATCGTGAATGGTGTCTTCTTGGTCTTAGGGGTGCCCTTAGTAGTCTTCACAAACTCACAAGGTGACTCACTGATAACCCGATCCTGTAACGCATCACGGAACACCATCCGAAGGGCCTTGAGGTCATGGTTGACCGTTTTGGCAGAGAGAAACTTGGATTCATGGTTTCGGAATCCAACAACATCCGCCGCCGATAGCTCGGTCATCTGCAGGTCAGCCTTCGCCCCAAGGAATGATGAGAACTTCCCAATAGCGTTCCGGTAAAACTCCATTGTGGACGGTTTCACCTCGGGGTTCTTCCGATTGATCCACGATTCCGTAAAAGCCCGCCATGACTGGGAGGCCAAAGACTCGCCAGTTATGCGCTCGTGAAGCTCCGCTATCACCTCCCGCGTATGCTTTGCGGTCTTTGCTGTCTGGGCAGCATCCATAAAGGCCAAGGCAATCCGAAGCGCCTTTTTGTAATCAGTCTCTTTCGTCGACCGTTCCAACTGTTTCCCGGAAGCATCGTAGAACCGAACGCTGTAATACTTGGATTTGCGCTTTTTAAGGTCAACCACACTCCCCTTATAATTCCCCTTGTTTGCCAGTGTCCACCACTGTTTTCATCTGTATAAGTTGCTCATTTTAAACAACGGCAAACATTAAAAACACCACCTTTAGAAACAGGGGTTCGACTCCCCTCGCCTCCACCATTTTGGCTCCGAGGGACTTACACCTAAGGAGCAGCTCTAGTATTACTTTCAGTAGTACATACTCCGCCACCGTCCCCCTCCATCCGAGGACGTCAAATCGCCCCTTTTCGTTGCATTGCGGCGTGCGTTCGGCCCAGAGCATCTCTCCCCCAGCGGCATCCCGATGGCCATTTGCCCAATCGCCTTCCTCGCGTTCCCGAGATGCCTTCTAACGTCCCCCCATTCAGGGAGCACCTGTTTTGAATCTAATATTTAGCCTCTCTGCCGGTCAGTACCGAAAGAAAGAATTCCTGCTTTTATTTTTTAAAATTCCGCCGAGCGAAGCTGAAGCCTCTCCCCGACTTACCCCCCCAACAAGACCCCACGCCGTGAAACGTTACTTTCTGCTCATTCTACTGCTGGCACTTGGCGCAGGCGTCCACGCTGCCGAAACCAACTCCTTGCCGGCCCCAAAAGGCGATCCCTTCGCGCGCTATCTTGATGGCCACGCGCCGGAGATATTGCGCGAAGTTGCCGCCTCCGATCAGCCGCCGGAAAATATCAGCGTGCGTCGCGTCGTATTCCGTTCGCGGGAGAACTCGGAAATTTTTGCGGTAATTGCCACGCCCAAAACGCCCGGCAAACATCCCGGCATACTTGTCCTTCACGGCGGCGGCGGCTACGCAGAAGTGGAAAAAGCGATGGCTTGGGCGCAGCGCGGTTATATTGCCGTTGCGCCGGATATGCCGGGAATTGCCGACCCGAAAAAGCTCACGGAGACCAAAGGCAAATGGAGTGCTTACAAATACGGCGAGGGACGTTGGGTGGCCAATCCGGACGCGGGAGCCAGCTCTCTTTTCGACGCAGTGCTCGCCGCCATGAAGTCACTCTACCTGCTTCGCTCACAGCCCGAGGTGGATACTCAGCGCATTGGCGTGGTGGGAGTTTCATGGGGCGGATACATGACAACGATGGTCTGCGGGCTGGCCGGCGATCAGGTGCGTGCGGGAATGGCACTGTATGGCTGCGGTTTTATGGATCGCGGATATGGACAAGGTGCCCTTTCTCAGATGCCTGAGGAAGAGCGCGTCGAATGGCTAAACCATCTCGATGCGGGTCGGCGTGTCCCCAACATGAAGGCATCGTTTTTTCTCGCAGCCGCAAGCAACGATTTCTTCGGATATCCCAATTCAGTTCAGGCCACGCTCGATGCAATCCCGAGCGAGAAAAATCATCTTTTCGCGCCGAACGCGAATCACAAGATCTCAGTGCCCGGGGGCAGTGTTTTCGAAAAGAAATCTGAGGCTCCTTTCACGCCTACTGCGTTTCAGCCGTATCCGACGCCGACCGGCGGCAAAGCAAACTGGATTGCGATGGAAGTACCGTATTTTGAATTTTACCTAAAGGACCTCGGACAGCCCTTCCCTAAAGTTGGCGTCCAGAAGACCGGGAATCCACACCTGGCTCGTTTTAGCATCACCGCGCCTCACCCGCTCACGAAGGTGGAAGTTTATTGGTCCAAAGCAACACCGCCTGCATTGACACAGGACGACGTGAAAAAACGCGAATGGATTGCATTGCCGGCGCAGAAGGCTGATGGAACGTCGTATGAAGCTGAACTTCCAGCTGAAGCAGCCGATTGGTTTGCCCTCGTCACCGATGACCGCCCCGTCTCGGTTTCCAGCGACTTAATCCACATCGGGAACTAGCACTCCGATCCATCCCCGGACCTTCTCTCTAAAAACGCCCTGAGCAGCACTGCCGACGATAAGTTTCCCCTCGCGTGGGACACTTCAAAACTAGAGTGCGTGGGGCGGGTGTTTGTTTTTGGGCTTGTTGTCTGCGGAAGGTTTCTGGGGGGGCCAGGCACAAAAGTTACCTTTGTGCCCAGCCATCGTCGCACCGTTTAGGAAACGGTTACCCTGATACCCATCGAGATGCGGTTCCGCATGGTCTCCGCTGCTGACGCCATTCGATGCGCACCTCCGGTTGGATTGAATCAATCCTTCAGCACCAACTCGCACACCAGAAGACTATACGCTGGGATCACCGTGGGACGGCCTTTCATTACCTGCGCGGGAACCCCAACTCCTTTCGTGAGAGACATCCACGCTTTCGAGACATCCTCGTCAGGCTGCCAGGTCGTCGGAACCGGGGTGGAGTTGTACACTAATAACACCCTCTTGGCCCGCTCACGCTGCAGCGCGAGTTGCACGATCCCGTCTTTACTACGCGGTTCCTCGACGGTCCACTTCTTGCCCCCCTCGGGCCATGCGGTCAACGAGTAGTAGAAGCGTCTATCCGGCTGCCACGATTGCGGCTGGGTGTCTTTGAGCGTGAGCTTCACGCCGACCATTGGTTGAGGCGGCCCCGGCTGATCCACGAATTGTTTCTCGGCGAAGTCGCCACCGATTTCCAAATTCAGAGGCCCCACTTTGAGGATGGAGGCTTCCGTGAGTTGCTCGGGCATTGATGACAGCATTAGCCAGCCCGCCGGTTCCATGAGCGGAGTGGCTTCCCGGACCTGGAGCGACACCACTCCTCCGGCGCCGTCGGCATCGGCGAACCAGAGGTCCGTCCGGTCAGCCGGCCCCGGACGCGCGTTTTCCCGATTTCCGTTCGGTCGCGGCGTGAAATGCCATCCGGCGGCGATCCAGTTCTCTCCGACAATCGAGGCATGTCGGGGAACATCGTCGCTAAAGGTCATGCAGAAGGTTCCATTGCCGGCCGGAACATTCGGTTTGCCCGCAGGATACAGTGCCAGCCGCGTGCTGCTGAGAAACGCCTCGAAGCGCTTCGCCGAGGCGAAGGAAACGCTGAACGTCGCGTCGGTATAAGGCCGGGCGGGCATAACGACATCGAATGGGCCGGAACGAAGCGCGGGGCCGTTGGAGTTCCGGTCGAACTCGCAGCGCTGGTCGAGCGCCTGCGCTGGCACGTCCGCATCCCAACAGCGGAGCGCATAATACATGTAATAGACCGATGATGTACCGGTCACATCGGCATTGGTGAGTCTCCGGTTCGCCACGGCCTTCGTCACGGGGTCACCCGACAATGTGGCGATGATCTCCGGCGCATGAACCGCCTGCTCGGGCATGATATGCTGCCACAGATGCTTCCACACGGGCGATGCGGCGGCATCTGGCTTTCCGGAAATCGTGGCAGACCTTGAGTAACCCGCTATCCGCTGCATCGCGGCCAACGCGTCGGGATTACCGCTCACGAGCCAATAGCGACCCAGGAACGTCGAATCCAACTCGTAATAGTTCGGGTCCGGCCCCGAATCAGCTACATAGGCGAACGCACCTCCGGGCAACTGCAAAGGAAGCGTTCGACGCAGGCACTCCCGGGCCATGGCTTCCCAACGCGCAGGCGCTTCATCGGTAGGATTCGCCGCAGCCGCCAGTTTCGCCCCGAGCGCCAGAATCGGAGTGGACTGAATCAGTGGGTTGGGCGTCCACGCGGACCAGCTCTTTGGTTCGTGATTACTACCATAATTCGCTTCCACAGACGCGCGTAAACGCCCCATCCAGCGCTTCAGCGATTGGCCGTCTTGGGATGCCGCATAAGCAATATCGACAGCCTCGAGAGCCGGTAGGATGTCCCAGTGCGGCGCCCGGCGCTTCTCGAGCGAGGTCGTCCATAACTCTAGCACGTCGAGCGCCTCTTTGCATCGCTGCTCATCCATCCGATGGGGGCCCTCTGGGGCAAACGCGCTCCAGACAACCCAAAACGTATCGTCCGCACTCAAGATGTCGTCGGTCCGGGGAGTGAGAATGGTTACCCGAGTCACCTGCTTTTGGAGCCCCGCACGCACTCTCGGCCACGCCGCTTTCTGGGCTTCGATGGCTAGCGGCAGATACGGATTCTGCGGAGAGACCGCAGTCTGGGTCGATCGCATCAGTCTCAGTTTCTCTGGCGAGGGGGGCGTGACATCCGTATACTTCTCCGCAGCGGTCACGCCCGAAACGGTTGCACCGATTGAAAAGGCTATCGCGGAGATTCGCGACAGAGACCAGAGCCGGTCCGTAATCCGAACGGAGGCGGCCCTCGTGCCAAATTTGTTCCTATCGTGTTCTGTCATGTTGTCTCCTCCTGTAATGGTGGCTTGTTAAACTGATAACTGGGGAACATTCGGGGTTACTCTAACTCTAACGTGAAGGGGCGCCCTGCACGGCAGCGCCAATCTTCCTGAGTTGCTGCAAAAACACTTCCGGGATCAGACCGTCGGCTTGCCTGGGGGGAACATCATAAGTGACCACCACGCCCTTCTTCGTTAGCCCGAGCGTCCAGGAAATGATCTGCTCATCGGTGTATCTCAGCTCCGCGCCTCTGCCCCAGCCTGTGCCGAGGAAGCTGGCCAGGTGCGGCTGAGCCCCATCGCGAGGTCTTGGCCGTGCCGTCTCGACATCGTTGATCTCGCCCGCCGTGTAATCTTCGTACGGAGACATGGGCATGAGCGTCCCGAGTCTGCCGGGGTTGAACGCGACAATACTGTCCGGATTGCCGGAGCGTGCGGCCGCAGCGAAGCTCTCGAAGTTAGGCGCGGTTTTGCCGCGATACATGGCGTTGGGCCAATAGCACCCGTCGAACCACCATCCGTGAACATGTTTGCCCCACCGCTCCGACCATTCGCGGATGACCGATTCCCACTTCAGTTGGAACTCCCTGTTTGGATACGGCCCCCGCTTCCACTCCAGTTTGTCCATCGCAATTGGATCGCGGTCAGGGGCCCCCGAAGGTAGGTAAACCATGAGCCGGATACCCCTGGGTTCGAGTGCCTGGTAGAGATCGGCCACCAGATCGCGTTGGGCACACTTGCTTGGATTGATCCCCACCATCGAATCGTAGGTCTTGTTTGGCGAAAGAAAGTGGCCGGAGTTCTGCCCCAGCGTGATGAAGAAATAGCGCGCGCCGATGGACTCGAGTTGTTTGGCCAGACCTTCCACATCGAAACGGTTGATTTTCTCATTCCAATCCGCGGCGGTCGTCGACTCAGCGCCCACATAGTGCATGAACACACCGAAGCGGGCCAGACGAAACCAAGCCGCGCGGTCTGGCTGATCCAGAATGCCGGTCTCAGTGGCTACGGATGGTTTCGGGAGCCCCTGAGGCTTGTCTTCTTGAGCGAACACGGCCCTCACGAGGGTGATACCGTAGATCAAAGCGACTTTTGCGAGTTTGTTCCCAATCATAGACGTTTTCCTTGCTCTAGTTTGCGATACGATTAAGGCCTACGATCGTTATCGTTGTTGGGGCTGAAACTGAATCCCTTCTTGCGAACGCGTCGAGGCAAAGTCTGCACGCCACGACGAGTTCAGGAAGTCATCACACGGCAGGTCCAGATGGAGAAATTGGAGGTGAGCGCGGAAGTCATCCGTGATTTTAAGGGAAGCGATGCGGGGGACTTTGCACGGGGGATGCATGGCTGTTGGGGGGATTTTGGCAGCTAAGATTAATTTGTAAAAAAGTGGTTTTTGATGGTTAAGATCAAAAAAAACGATGGAGCTTTTTGGAGCTTTTATCAGGTGGAATATTTTTTAGAGGTGGCGCGGGTTCGCGACTTCACGAGAGCAACGGAGCGTCTACCTATCGCGCAGCCTGAGTATTACTTTGGTAAGATATCATTTCCCGGATTCAGTTCATTTCAAAGTCCGGATGTACAGGATGAGTGAATCAATCTGGTCATCGTTTAGGATGCCTTTGTAGCTGGCCATTCCCGGCTGAAAGCCCTTAACGATCCTCTTCTCAGGCTCGAGGATCGATGTCCGGATGTAAAATTCATTGGCCGTTTCGTTAGAGCCGTCCGTAAAGATGCGGTCTTTGCCAAAAAGTCCGAACCATGTCGGGCCGGTCTTTCCTTCGGAGCTCCCGTCCGTGGAATGGCACGCTATACAGCCCATCTTTTGGCTCAGCTCCTTACCCTCGGACACTGACGGTGGAATCCGTTTTTTTTCCCGAACAACGGGGACACTTAAATTAAGATCCACCCCCGGAAACCCATTCGCTTCCAATGCGATGACGTGGGGTTGATGGATAGTAAAATAGACGCTGCCTTTTGCTGGTGTGCCGTTTTTGAGTTTAAACTCGTGCTCAATGGCAAGTTGCATGACGGGCTCCAGGCCTGGCAGATGCACGAAAACCGTGCAGCCATCTTGTGACAGCAGCACCTGTCCGACAGCTAACGGGTCTGATCCCGGTTTACCCTTTTTGTTAAAACGCGGGCTCCCATATTCCTTTGACCGTTTATAATTCCACTCGGACGCGTAAATGCCCTCTGGTTTGACGGATCTTGGATCCAATGGGTTTGCAAATGTAAGAAGAACTCCGTCTTTGCAGGAGCGTGCTTTAATAGGGAAAGGAAGCGGCTCTCCGGTGATCCGAATGCGGCCCAACCCCCAATTGGTTGCTGTACGGGAGTCGTAGATTTGGAAGCCAGTGACGTAGACAGAATTTCCGCTGGGGTGCATCCGCCCGTGTAGTAGCGGGATTTCCGTGGGCAACGGCATCGGAATGACGGCGCCCTGCGGAATGGGGGCGTCCAAGTCTGGCGATATTAAGAATGGCACACCCCGTCCGTAAGAGAGGTGCATCAGTTGACCGGAGAGAGGCCCCATTCCTTCACCATCGAGCCAAACCTGAGATGCACAGGAGTTGTCTTCTGTGTGAGGAATCCAGGTCAACGGAGGTGTCAACTTTTGAGGTTTTTCTTCACCAAACCCGAAAGAATCCCCCTTACTGACCACATAACACACGGAGGATGGGATAAAGTTACCTTGCTGATCGGTAGCAGTAACAAGTCCCGTCTTCGGATGAACCGTGACGTAGGCTTCCCGTGTTCGAGTTGCAAAAACTTCAGAGGATCTGCCATCGGGTAAAATCCTGGTGATGGCCCCAGCGAATATGGATCCAGGTTTGTTGGCGGTGAAAAGGCCCCCCTGAGTCACGTAGGCTGATCCGTCCTTGGTCATGACCATATCGAGAGGAAAGGCACGTGTACTTGAGCTTTGAATCCATTGATCCGAGAAATTTTCGTACCAGTCGGCTTCTCCATTTCCGCTTCGGTCGTGCAGGCGGACGATTCCGTTGCGTGTGTAAACCTGAAGCGTGCCATGAACGGCTGCGATGCTCATTGGTTCGTTTAGTCCAGACGCAAACCGTTGCCATTTAACTTCCTCCAGCGTCTGATTTTCAAATCCCTCCACCAACCAAACATCCCCGTCAAAGGTAACAATCGCGGCACGGTTGGCACTTAAAAAAGCAACATCGCATGGCCGGACACGTCGAGCCCATGGGTTCTCGAGAGGGAGCGGGATTTTGTCGAGAGCCAGGCCGTTGGATTGTACGGAATTAGCCTGGATTTTGGTCGTAATGGTTTTCGGCCAGCGCCGGGCGCCCTGTTGGGAGGAGGTGTTGGTAAGCGTGGTGGGTGGGATGGTGCGAGATGAACTCGAATAAATGAAAGTGTATGTCTGAAGGGTTGCGCTTGGGGGCAAAACTGCTGCGAGGTTTTGGGAATCTATAAGGAAACTCGATTCCGTGTTGCCGGCATGGATGGAAAGAGATGCAGACTCTGCATGTGAATCGCTGCCGATGGACCAATTTGCGGAGGTGGACTGTGCTAGTGCGAGAACAACAGGTTCCGAGTGTGGAGCGATTTCGACAGTGCGTTGCAAACCAGCGCCCGAGGACGAGTACCATTCGCGAACGATGATTTGGTCGTAACGGTATTGAAGTACGGTTTTGCCCGACAACATTTCGATTCCGTCAAAATGCCAATCCTTGTTCGAAAGCGGACCGCGACCACATTCGAAGCCAGCCTGTTCCGGGCGAGGATCCTGGGCGAGTTGGGCCAGGCTGGCGCCGATGCCGGGCGCAAAGGCGGTTGTCTGAAGCGGAACGGCTGTAGCTTTGGGACACTCCTGCCCAGTTTTGCGGTGCGGTTCGCTGTAGGAGTTTTGGGCCATCGACAAGAGGGTGACCGGCGGCTGCCCCTCTGGTGGTTGCCACCATGCGGCTAGGCGCAGCAGTTCCTGATCGAAGAGAACGGTGGATCCGTCTGCCTGGGGGAGAAGAATTCCGCGGACGACGATTTGGCGTTTGCTAACCTTCGAAAGCGACTCGGGCGACAGGTCTACGGCCGTTTGAAAAAATGGGAAATCCCGTTCAAAAAAGGGCCCCAGATTTTCGGCAGCGTCGGCGACTCCTGAGGAGCAATGAAGCCCGATTTGAGCGACTATTAATGGAATGACAATTAGGCGCAGAAATACGCCTCGAAACAGATTTCTGGAGAGGGGGGGCATAATCCGTGGGGGGAAGAGAATCTAGTGGTCTGAATCGCGCGCTGTTGGAAATTCGAGGCCGAGTAACAAGAGGCACGATCTTTTCCGCAAGCTAAGCGACTTGGTAATGACTCTAATGGAAAGCGGTACGATTTGAAAAATCGTATTAACCTATCGCTACGATAAAAATAATTAATGAATATTCCCTCGTGTCGGATTCCACGAAAAGGAAGCTTCTAGTGAGACAAACAACAGGCAGTGAAGTAATCCTGTTTAATTTGGACCCAGAATCAGCTTCTTTTTACTCAGGGAAAGCGTCGAGTATCGGTAGCGGTTCAGTTTCCACCATGACTCCGACTATTAAAATCATCATTACCGGTCTCCTTCTTTCCGTTTCAACCTTTGTTGCCTCCGCGCAAACGCCCTCGGGTATTGTACTGCATCCAGAGTGGGCGACCTCAATTCGGGACAACGTGGAAACAATGAAGGAACTCAAATCGCTTCTCTCTCACCACGCGAAACCCTCTGTATCTACAGACCCGCAGCCTGGGTTAACGATTTATAAAGACATCACCTATTTAATGCCCCTCGAAGCAGCGATTAAGGCCCTTGGGGTAAGTCGACAAGTCAGCACAACCAGTGAGGTTATATGTCCAGGCTTCCCATACCATTCGTTGCTTGGGCACAGCTTTAACGGGACGTTTGAAGGCGAGTTTGAGACGGTCTACATTGTCACGGATCTCGCACAACACGTAGTGGCCGTGCAATTCGTTACGGGTTCCCCTAAGGAGGAGTTTGATGACTCATTGACTGACAAGGAATGGTCTACATTCGACTTCGTGAACACGAAACGAAAGGCGATTTCCACTGCCAGAGTGATGCACAAAACCCACGGAATGGCGGGGCATCATCAACACAAGCCCACCAGGGTGCTTCAAATTGAAAGCACGTTCTTCTCTCCGGTGGCACCCCATAACAATCTCAAGGCTAAATATCAGAGCCGGCTCTATTTGCCGCGGCCAATGGTGGAATTGATTCTGTTCCGAATCAGCCAATCGTTAGGATAACCCGATTCCGAGAGGGCCGCCTTTTACTTTCCCGAGAAGCGCAAACCCTTCGAAAAATATCACAGGGTTTAACGCGGCTCGTCTTCAAAACCGCCAGGCACTCAATCGCTGGACAAAACCCTCCAGAGCCACTTGGTCTTCAGAAAGGCGGTTCCACCCGTGATGTGTTAGATTTCCCAATACACCAAACAACGCGAAATCTGCATACACAGGCGAAGCGCCCAACAGGAACGGTGAACGTTTTAAGGTCGTCTCACACCGAGATAGCAACCCGTCCAATTCAGAACGGATGGCACCTGCGTCACGCGTCCACTGCTCCACACATCCCCTGCCAAACTTACGTTCCTTGTGCCGCACCACCATCGTGCGGGCCACAATATCCTCAATCGCAGGAACATAGTGAATATCGGCCAGCTTAAACGTACAACCTTCGACGACGTCTTCGATCCACTCCGTCAGACACAAATTGGGAGCCTCCAGCACTTCTGGAAAAAGACGTCCTCCGGCCCAAGTCGCATCGACATAACGAGCAACTTCCAGAGAATTTCCGTGTGTTTCGAACACGACGCGATCTTCATCAACCAACACCGGGACTTGATAGTACGCGCCTCCCGTGAGTCGAATCACTTCACTCCGATCCCAATTCGGAACATCTCGTGTTTCAAAAGCGACCCCACACGCCGTCAACGCCTGACGAACTGGGATCGCATACGGACTATGGGGCATTTGGTAAAGGACAACGCTCATAGCCAAAAGATGCCCAAGCTACAGAAGCACTCAAGCTCCGCGATTCCCGTCAGTTTACTGGAAGCCGATCGTCAAAACGGAATAGTCGTCGCGTTGAGTCTCCTGCCCTCGCCACTGATCGATTTCATCCCGAAGCGCACTCGCCATCGATTCCGGCGAACAATGCCGCAATGATTGGATGGATTCCATCCACCGACGCGGACCAAAGGCGCGGCAATACGGCCCCCCAGGCTGATCAAATACGCCGTCCGTAGCCAAAACCAGCGCCTTAACCTCGGCAATATTCAGCAGTGTGTTGGGCAACGCCTGATGGGGTTCCACCCCTTTATACCCCAATGCCGATTTGCTCCCATTGATCCGCTGAATCGGCTCGTCGTCCCGAGGAACCACAAACAACCCAATCCGCGCCCCCGCATAAACGATCGTCCCTGATTGAGGTGCCACACGAATCAGTGCCGCATCAAATCCATCATTTGAATACGACTCTTCGTTATCCTGATGCAGGGCACGGCGGACTAAATCCCCCAGCTTGGCTAGTACATTTCCCGGTGCTAGTTCCGGGCTAGTTTCAAAAATTCGATCCAAAGCCGATGCCACAAGCATCGAAACCATCGCCCCTGGAACTCCATGCCCCGTGCAATCAATCATCGCGATCCAGAAGCACCCGGATTCATGCACCGGCGATAACCAGTAAATATCCCCGCCCACCACATCTCTCGGTTCCCAAACCAATCCGACTCCCTTCACGAGCGAACGAAACCGATCGACCGTGGGAAGCAACCCCTGTTGGATACGGCTAGCGTAATTGACGCTATCCATAACCGTTTCATGCGCGGCTGATAGTTCCTTTGAACGAGTCGCATTCAAATGCATCATTTGATTTAACAAATCAGCATTATCCAGCACTCCCACGTATTTATCATCATCAACTACAATTACCCCTCCCTGATTCAAACTCACGCCCATCTCAGCCAGATAACTGCTCAAGCGATCAAAAGATGCACTTGCTTCGACCTTAATAAAACTCGACGTCTGCAACTCCGTTATCGGTTTATTCTGAAATACGGCGTAATGTAACGGATGAGAAACCGTCGCCAATAAAGAATGCCTTTCTATGGATCCGATCGGCGCACCAGCCTTATCAATCACCGCCATATATTCTAAGGAGGCATCTTTTCGGATCATGTTAATGACGTCTTCACACCTTTCAGACGCATAGATCGCCTTCCTCTTCTTCATCAAGTCAGATACCCCCGCCTGAGGCTCTGGAAACATTGACACCATAGAACCCCCTTTTCTAATTGGTAAACTCACACAATTGAAATTTTGCAGTTTTCAGCTCCGAACCAAGCTCTTCGCCCAACTCCTTCGCATTATCATCATCAAATGCGTAGTACCACATTACCGAAGCAGGACGCCCTCCATTTGCAGCCTCCTCAATAAGCGAAAAGAGATCCATAATTACTTTCGCACTCGAGCTATTAAAATAGGTGAGATTAAACTCAAACAGCAGCGGTGTTCCCGGCCGTTCCCTCAACCAATCCGAAAAGCATTTTATAGGACCCGCATAAAACTTTTGCACATCCTCCGGATAAGATTCGCCTCGAATCGAAAACACCCCGGTATCCCAATCGAAATTCAATTCGGGAGTTCTTACCTCTGAAGGAATCATTAACGAAGCCATAGTGCTAGGGTTTCCTTTCAGTTCTGAAAATAGGAATGAAGTGTAAATTCAACGTGAGGAAGACGATTATCCCCCGTATCTATCGTTTTAAAGGTATAATCCAATCCGCCAGACGCCTCCCGCGCAATCGTGATTAAACCCACCCCAGCTCCACGCGAGCCAGATGGCGCACCTTCTTTTAAGATCGTTTTCATTCGTGCCATTAATCCAGCGCGATCTAACAGGCGAATCTCATCAATCAGCTCCTTTAGCCGCTGAATTTCACCCGCAACTATCACATTCGAGGATGTCACGTAATGCATCCCATCCTTGCGTGTTCCCACCGCCAAAGAACCGTACCGATAAGGACCAAGGAGTGACACTCCTCCAAATGCACCGAGTTCGGCGCCGCCCCACCGTGCCACAACGGGCGCGTCCTGCACCTTTGAGGAATACCGAATCACGTTTTGAGCCTGCTCCACAAACGCCGAAAAAATACTTTTCCGCGTTTTGCGATCGATCCCCTCCAACTCGAGTTTGTGCCGTAACGAAGCGCCAACACTTGTCAAAATGGCTTCCGTGATCACACCACTGTAGCACAAATGAATTCCATGATCTTCGACCAATCTTCGTAGATCGGACGGATGCGGACAGAACGCTAACGAAGTTTTCATAGGCAGCCGCAGGTTCACGTCCCAGTTAACAGCCCCGCTAAACCCCAACAAGGCGCGGAGAGTTACAATATCGTGACAATCACGAACGCTCGCCCACTAACCATTCCCCTACAGATACCTACACCGGCTCCACATTTACCCCCATCAAATCCATCTGTTTGTAACACAACGCACATTGACGCACGGAATCCGCAGCCAAACGATTCTATACCGTGAAGAATTCGTCCAAAGACACCGATACCCGAAATTCTGACATCCTTCGGACACTTCAGGAAGTCCGGGAACTGCGCAGCGAACTCTTAACCGAATCGCAAATTCCCCAACGCCATCTTCCAGCAATTCATCCCGCCTACGCAGACAGCGCACGAAATCTCCTCCAGTATCTCACTCTAAGAAAACGAGATCTTCGACCGCTCCAAGAACATCTGCGCACGCTCGGACTCGCCTCCCTCGGCCTGATCGAGCCTCACGTCTTAGCTTCCGTGGATGCCGCACTAAAAGCGCTCCACTCCCTTGCAGGGAAAAAAGGCACACCGAGTCTCCCAGACTCCCATCACCTCGACTTTTCGAAGGGACACGAACTCCTTCTTCAACACACAAAAAACCTCCTGGGAGACGCCACCCCAGGCCGTCCCGTCCGGATCATGGTCACCATGCCATCCGAGGCGGCCAATGATTACACCTTAGTCCACGACTTGCTAAAAAAAGGTATGGACTGCATGCGCATCAACTGCGCCCACGACGAGCCAGCGCATTGGCTCCGTATGATCAAACATCTCCGCAAAGCCGAAAAATCAGTCGGCCGCTCCTGTCGCGTTGTCATGGATCTTGCCGGCCCCAAGCTCCGCACAGGCCCCATCGAACCGCCTCCCATCGTCGTCAAAATTCAACCCTCTCGAGATGCTTTCGGGCGTGTACAAACCTCCGCGCGTATTTGGTTATCCGCGCAAACCAAACCGCATCCAGCTCCAACGCCCACAAATGCGAGCCTTCTTGTTCCGTCAAAATGGCTCCGGGGATTAAAGACCGACGACGTCATAAAATTCACAGATGCCCGCAAAGCACGACGCTCATTCCGGATTGTCGATGTCACGAAAACCGGTGTCTGGGCTGAATCCACAAGCACAGCGTATATCATCCCCGGCACTATCATTCGCAAATCAGACCACGATCTCAAACGGGAACTCCGAGAAGCCCCTGTTCTCCCCATAACCTGCCAGGAATCATTCCTAACACTTCATCAAAACGATATCCTTCTCTTAACCCGAGAACATGTTCCAGGCCGACCCGCCACTCTCGATACCGACGGCCGCATATTAACCCCGGCCTCTATCGGCTGCACCATTCCTTCGATTTTCGACGACATCCGCTCCGGGGAATCCATCTGGTTCGATGACGGAAAAATTGGTGGCATCATAGAGGAGCTCCTGCCGACCCATGCCAGGGTTCGCATCACACATGCTCGGCCCAAAGGGGAAAAGCTCCGTGCAGATAAAGGAATTAACCTCCCGGACAGCACCCTGCGCCTATCTGCACTCACGCCTGATGACCTCGCAGTTCTGCCATTTGTCGCAGAACACGCCGATGTCGTTCAGCTTTCCTTCGCCAACAGCGCCTCGGATGTAGAAATGTTACAGGAACATTTGGGCACACTCGGAAACAAATCACCCGCGATCGTGTTGAAAATAGAAACTCGCAGAGGATTTGAAAACCTTCCCGATATGATCCTCACGGCCATGCGCGCGCCTAGTTGCGGAGTGATGATCGCCCGGGGCGATCTCGCGGTGGAATGCGGGTTTGAGCGTCTCGCTGAAATCCAGGAAGAGATCCTTTGGATATGTGAAGCGGCACACGTCCCTGTCATTTGGGCCACACAAGTCCTAGAAACTCTAGCGAAAGATGGCTTGCCTTCACGCGCTGAAATCAGCGACGCAGCTATGGGGCAAAGAGCGGAGTGTGTCATGCTCAACAAAGGACCTCACGTATTAAGCGCAGTCCGTGTTCTGGACGACATCCTCCGCCGTATGAACGACCATCAGTCCAAAAAACGTTCAACGATGCGTGAATTAAAACTCGCGCATACCCTGACCAAAGAGCAAGCGGCCACGTAACAGGCCTCTCCTTATAGCGAAGCAACGGTGCCCCGAGCCCGGATGATCCACACCACTATTCAGAGGTGGATTTCAATACGGAAGCCACGGCACCACACTTGCTCCTATCCGGCCCTAATGAAACGCACAGTCCCCCTGCTCTTCTCGCTGCTGCTCTCCCCGTGTCTTGCGTGGGCAGACAATTTTCCTCAGAAATATCAGGCAGCGCTCAGCCTTTACAACTCGGGCAAACTCAGCGACGCGAAGCTGGCATTTGAAAATCTCATCCAATCCGCGCCAACCACCATCGCCAGAGATGAAGCGCTCGTTTTCAATGCCTACCTAGAAACCCGCCTTAAAAACGACGATGCAGCTTCGGCTCTCGCAGCCCAGATTCACGACAAACATCTCTCCGTGTTGTGCCAGCTGAACACACTAGCCCTGCAGAACAAATACATAGAGCTCGTCGCGATCTCCAAGGACCTCGATTTCAATACCTGGCCCGATCCTCTAATGTACGAGGCATTCACCAGCAGAGCCAATGCCCTCGCCCGAACTCGTCACCCCGAATCCGCGATCGCGGATTTTCAATCGGCTCTGAAAAGCACCGCTTCAGACTACGAAAAAGCTCAGGTCTATCTTCGACTCGGAAGCCTTTACTCGGACCAGGACAAATCAGATCCACGCGCATTAGCGGCGTACAGTGAAATCTATAACCTCAAAGGAGGACTCACCGTTCTCTGCAAGGCGGGAGTCGCACGTGCCAAGCTTCTCGCATCCCAGGGAAAAGGTGATGCCGCCATGCGTGAATTCGAAAACCTGAAACAAATCACACAGCAACCGCATTGGAGCATGATCCAAATCGGACGCGCCGAAGTCGCAACTCAACTCGGACTGACAGACGAAGCTACTGCGTCTTACAAGGCCATCACAACGTCCGTGAACCCACCCGCTGATGCGCTCGAAATGGCACTTTCCAAACTCCAGTCCAAAGTACGGCCATGAAACGTCTCCCCGCCTGCACCCTTGGTTGGCTCGTATTCACTCAGCTTTCCCATGCTGTAGAGCTCGTACATAACGGAGCACCCATTAGCGAAATCGTTATCGCAAAAACGCCTCACCAAGGAACGAAGACCGCCGCAGAGGAGTTACAGCGTCGCATCGAACAAATCTCGGGCGCGCAAGTACCCATTGTGAACGTCGTATCGGCAAACGTTCCCAATCAAATCTATGTCGGTGAAAGCGAGATGACTCAACACCTCGGGGTGTCCTCCGACGACATTCAGTCCGACGGCTACAAGGTCGTCGTTGGTGAACACCATGTCGTCCTGCTCGGGAAAGACATCTACCACTCCGACACAACCTTCGGAAAATACAAAGACCGGCAAAGCCGCCTCACCCAGCAAGATTGGGAGAAACTAACGGGGCACAAATGGCGCACCCCGAGCTTTTATCCCGAGAACGACTACAACCGAGATTGCGGATTCCACATTCAAGACGGCACAGGCACATTGTACGCAGTATACGATTTACTCGAACAACTCGGACTACGCTGGTACATGCCCGTTCCTGAGATCGGAGTCGTCATTCCACATTTGAAGACGATCTCGGTAAAGCCACAGTCCCTAAAAAAGGAACCGGAGTTCCCTCAGCGTATCTTTCACAACGGCACAAGAGGTGCGTTCAAAGATGAAATGTTGTGGTACAAATCGATGAAGGTTGGAACCTCATTTGTCCTCCCTCTTTACCACGCCGTCGGTCGCCTCACTTACTTTGGAAAAGAAGCCGATCCCGCATACTTCGGGCAAATCGCAGGCAAACCCAATTACCAATCGCCAAAACTCACCAGCGAAAAGCTACGGGCCGATTTCGTTGATTCACTCCGATACACGCGTCAGGTCTATCCGGGAATCGCATACGACTCACTCGGCCAACCAGACGGATGGTCCCTCATCGATTCCGCAGACGCTGCTGCCGGATGGAACAAAACCGAACGCGGCACCTACGGATGTTTCACCGACTACCTATGGGACTTCAATATGGACGTCCGCAAACGAGTCATGGCGGAAGATCCGACCCGGAAATTTACGGTGATGGCCTACAGCGGCACAACGCTGCCGCCTACAAATCCACAAAAGATCCCAGACAATGTCACAGTCGGAATCCTGCAGCACAATTCGATGTGGATGTCCGCCCCATCAAACCGTGACCTGGCTCTTCGAAACGAATGGCTAGAACGCATGAGCGATGGAAAACAACAACTCCTCATCCTAGACCATTACCTCGAACACGCCCCCATTCGAGCAACCCCTCCAGTACCTGTCATTTTCACAAAGTTTTTAATCGAGAACCTCAAAGGCGCTTACGACCGCAGTGTGGGATACGACGTGGAGGTTCCTTGGGTCACAAGCACCGAGTATGCAAATACCAAAGCGACCTCGTCGCTCCGAAAACCCGGGCTTTCGCATCTGATGATCTACCTTCACGCGAAACTGGAGTGGAATCGGCACCTCGATATTCAAACTGAGCTAAACGAATATTACTCCCTGTTTTTTGGGCCGGCCGAAAAAGAAATGCGGGAGTTTTACGAGTTCGCAGAGTCTGTCTGGTGCCGGTCGGAACCCCATGAAGTGAGCGCGAATGGCGGTTTCCTAAAACCTGCGGATGTTGAGAAATACTTCGAGATTTTGGGACGGGCGAAAACCAAAGCAGGAGACTCCATCTTTGGAAAACGAATCGATCTAATCACGTCCGAAATGGAACCCTTACACGGGTTATTCGACAACCTGCAACGCACAGGAGGCGCGATAACGGGCTATTACGCCAGGCACAAACATCAGATCGACGGAGATCTTGAAAAACCATTCTGGAAAGAAACGGAAGACCGAGTCACCACTCCATTGCGCAATCTCACGACTGGAAATCTTCCAAATCATCTGACCACCAATGTCGCATTCCGGTGGCTACAAGACGACTCTGCCCTAGTTGTCGGAATCGAGTGCTTCGAGCCCAAGATGCCAAAGATTCGAGCCACATGTCGGGAACGCGATTCACTCGCGATCTTCGCAGACGACAACGTCGAGATACGGCTCGAAACAGCTCAGGGAATTCGTCCCCTGATTGTAGTAAACTCCGAAGGCGTAGTGCTTGACGAATGCATCACCGGAAAATCCGAAGATCTACCGAGCTTTTACACCGTCAAAGACATCGCGGTTAAGAAACTCGCAGACCGCTGGACCGTCGAAGCGCTTATCGAAGTAAAACCAATCGAAGGCCAACGTCCCACGACGACCTATCCGTGGGGCGTAAACATTTGCCGCCAGAGGCTCGCCGGAAACACTCCTGAATTCTACATGCTCTTTCCAAGCGGAACAAAATTCAACGACCTCAAAGCGATGGGCAATCTCACCATCCGTCACTGACTCCGTTTCCTGCGTCAGAGCGATGCGACAACAGCAGGCCGCATCATCCGCCGAGGCTCCCAAACGTGCAGTTTAAGAGCAGCCAAACCGCGGCCCGCCCCCCGCTTCACAACCGGGCTAGCGTTTCTGAAACAGGGGACTGCATGCCAATTCTTCGACCAATGTCTGGAACGAATACCCGCTGGCTTTCGCCCCTTCTGCAATAGCCTTTAGCTCGAAACGATCGCCAAAATTCGGCGCACGTCGCATCGCGTAGGTCGCCAATTTTTCGGTACAGGCAGACGTAAACTTATCGAGGTCACTCACAAGGATCTTCTTTAGGCCATCTGCATCCGCAAACTTCCGACCGTCATTGAGCTCGCCACTCGGATCGAGTTTTGGATTTTCCCCCACCCCGGCATTTTGCACCTCCTCCGTACGCCAGCGACCGATTGCGTCGTAGTTCTCAAACGCGATTCCCAAGGGATCGATTTTAAGATGGCACGCCGCGCAGTTTACGTCCTGCTTATGAGCTTCCAACTTCGCGCGAAGCGTCGTTTTCGGTGCACTTGTAGGCGGTGGTTCAATGGGCGGCACATTTGCCGGAGGCGGTGGCGCAGGACGACCGATAATCGACTCCAAAAGCCACACCCCGCGATGTACTGGACGATGCCGTGTCCCGTCCGAGGTCATGCTCAGAATCGCTCCTTGTGTCAGAATCCCACCCCGATGCGCCTCTGGTGAAAGCGATACCCTGTGCAACCGGTCCCCTTTCACTCCCGGGATTTCGTAATGTTTGGCGAGCCGTTCATTAAGCATAGTCCAATCGGACTGAAGAAACTCTCGGAGGCTGAGATTCTTCTCAAAGACCTCCTGAACGTATCCTGTCGTCTCTTTGATCATACTCTTTTCGAGGTTATCGTCGTACTCTGGGTACAACTTGCCGTCCGGCGCAAACATCCCTACGCGCTTTAATTGGAGCCATTCCCTTGAAAACGACTCGGCAAATGTTGCGGCTTTGGGGTCTCTTGTCATGCGCCGGACTTCAGCCCGTAAAGTGCCGGGCTCGTGGAGACGACCTTCACGTGCCAGCGAGATCAATTGCTGATCCGGCATGCTGCTCCAGAAAAAATAGGAAAGTCTGGAGGCGAGCTCCCAGTCCGTGAGATTCTGAGTGGGGGTCGTCACATTCCCTTCCTGAAGATACAAAAAGTCCTTTGAACACATCGCGGTCAGCAGGGATGCCCGCACGGAAACCTCGAAGTTGTCGTCGAGCTTTTGCGCCTGCTCAAACACCTGTACCAAACGGTTGAGCTCCTCCGCTTGCAAAGGGCGTCTCCAGGCTCTTTCCGCAAAGCGAGAGATGATCTCCCGCGCGTAGCTCAAATCTTTCACCACCTTGTCGCCACCGAAAAAGATCCGTTGATACGCCGCGGTAGGCCAGCCATCGATCACAGGACCACTCCATTCGATGGAGTCGACCAAAAGCACCGGTTCGATCACATTTCCATAATCGTCGGTCAGCTTCATCTGCCAGGGCACACGAGCGTTTAGCCCAGTGAAGGCCCTTGGCGCTCCGGTGCTACGCGCACGCGCACTATCCGGATGGGGCCCCGGCGTCACATTCATGGTCTGGACCCGATGTCTCCCTGCAGGTAAATGAACGCGAACTTCGACAGTCAGTGGACTGTTCTCGGGAGCCTCGATATCTTGATCGAACAGGATACGCCCCAAAGACGGGACATACAATCGGAGCCGTGGCGCGCGCCCGCCAACCGGTCGGAGCCCGCTAAGCTTCACCTTTACGAGATAGTCCCCAGCCGTCTTGATCACCAGATCGTGAGAATCCAGTGCCCCGTTATTAGGCATCACATCGACGCGGACCTTATCGGCAATTCCGCGTGCCTCGTATTCCTTTTGGAACTTACTCCATGCCTCGTGGCGGATGTCAAACGGCCCCCATTTGACCAACTCAGTCGCAGGGCGTTTATCCAAGCACAACGCCTCGCTCAAAACCGTCTCAGCTGCGGATAGATACTTCTCCACATGTGAGGGGGAAATGGTAAGCACTGACCCGATTCTCTGAAAGCCATGCCAGTCGGGATCATCCGGCAAACCACTCGGATCCATTACGTCAAATGTCACGCCAAGCAAATCTCGAACAGTATTTGCGTATTCTTCCCGTGATAGCCGCCGAAACGAGACCCGCTCTGAAGCAGACGACTGCAATGCTATTTCCGCCTCCGTGAGCTGGGCCGTAATCCAGTCCGTGACCTTGGAAAGATCACCGGCTTTTGGCCTCTTTTCATCCTCGGGAGGCATATCTCCGGAATTGATCCGGTCCATGATCTCCTTCCAATGTCCCAAAATGCCCGGGGAATCAAAATTCATGCTGAGGGTGTCTACCCGCAGATCACCCTTCTTCTTTTTCTCTCCGTGACAACTGACACAATGCTCCTCAAAGAACGGCTTAACAATCTGTGCATAGCCGGCAGTGTCGCCACCACTTTTCTCCGCTAATGCCGTCCCCGCCAGAGACAGAACGGCTCCCAACATGAGTGAAACGCGTTTCATTTAGAATTGGTCCTCTGGTTAGTGTTTGGCTGTTTTGTTCTTTTTAATTTGAACCTCAGTGATCTGGGCATGCGTTTCTTTGCCGATCCAGATCTCGGTGCAGGTGGAAGGATGACCAGGGTATTCTCCGCTCAGATTAACGAACAACATATCGCCCACACTCAGATCTGCAGCTTTGGCCGGTTGCTCGCCCTTCCATAGGCGTGTCTGATCCTTGAGGCTGAGAAACGTCCGCCCCACCGGTAAAGGCTGCTGCAGATCGCCGTTGTAGTCCCTCACCTCGGGAATACCCCGCGTTACGGTCAGCCTGTTTTGTGTCAGATCGATCGACTCGATCTTGTAACTCAAAAAGCTGTTCGCCATGTAGCTAAACTCGTCACTGACAAGCGACGCTCGGGTGAATGCGCCCGTCTCATCTTGATAGAGGTGAAACCGGCAACGCGTCCCGATCGGGATATCCGATAAGCTCGCTTCCGTATTCAGATATCGAACGGAGGCTATCCTCTCTTCGAAATATGCTGGGGCGGCGTGTGTGGATGGTTTGTTAACACACACCTTGTACCTGGCCTTTTCCCGCGTGAGTTCAAAGGAAACAACCTGCCCAGTCCGGTCCATCTGAAACTTCCCGGAACCATTCAGTGAATCTACCTCCAAAAGTTCTCCAAACGCAACGTGCTCCGAAAACAACGGCGGAACAACACCCGCCTTTAGCTGGTACCAAGGCAAATCGCGATTTCCGTATTCCGTCCGAAATGGAAATTGAGTCGGATATTCCTTGGCAACATTCTCGTCGAGTTCAGGCGTCCGCATCCCATCGAATCCGTAACCCGACAAACTTTCTCCGTACGGCTGACTGTCCCCTTTCCATTCCGAGCCAAATAGCCGAACCACACGCCCCTTGCGGAATCCCTCGAGCATATTATCGACCGTGAAGGTCATTTGGAAACCACTCGTGCCATATGCCGACACGGCTGTCTTTTTCAGCTCCTTCAACTTAGCCCGTTCATTATGACGTCCTACATGCCATGTCCGGAGTTCGTCGTTCGCGACAATAACGCGCATATCCATCCCGACTTTGAAACCCTCCAAGTAGGTCCGTTCGTACGCGCTCGCCTCTCCGCTAAAAAGACTCACGGTCACTTCGTTACCATCAGCCTTATCGACCCAGCCAGGGCGTCCTCGAAATTTCACAAACTCCGCATGTTTCGCACGCTGAATCTCACTCACTTTTTGATGCGTTTCCTCACCAATCCAGAGATCCGTGCAGCGCCCACGACCGTCTCCAAATGCCCCCGTTTTATTAAACAGCACGACATCTCCAACAGCTACGTCATTGAGTTCGACCTGCTGCTCACCTTTCCAATAACGGGTTTGAGCAGACACCTCTAACTCACTTTGCCCTAAGTCAGGTTGGTTCTTTTTCGGGCTCTGCTTCCGAAGGACCAGTTTGCCTTCCGAAACTTTCACCTCTTCGATTCGGTAAGAAAAGCCGTGCCCAGCATCCATCGTGAACTGATCCTGCATCGTTGCGAGACGCGTGAACTCACCGTCAGGATCCTGATTCAGGAAAAATAAGAAAAACGTTCCGAGCGGAATGTCCCGCAGATCGGCCTCCGTGTTGAGGTAGTTGACGGTGCCATAGGGCGGCATCGTAAAATCCATCAGCTCCCCAGTTTTGTTGACCCGGAATTGACCTTTGCGATGAACAAAGTCAGCCTGCACCAACTCACCGCCAATCCGTTTATCGGAATGATGCGGAGGGAACTCACCCGTTTTGCACTGATACCACGGGAGGTGTTCGTTGGCCCACCCCACACGGAAGGGGTACTTCAAATCAACCTTTGGTGCAGCCTCCTGGGCGTGCAGTGACGCCAGACCAAACACCAGGGCACAGACACCTATACTCACTCGATGCGAGATTTTGCACATAAAGGGGGAGATTGAATGGAAAAGAAATGAGCCGCGTTAGATCAATTCTGAGACTGGTTCGAGACTGTCGACAAAACGCTCGGTGTTGACCTCCATCTTCTGGAGCATCGTGAGCATCACGTTGCTCAGTCGCGCTTTCTCATCCCGAGGTTTGCCGCTGAGTCCTCGCCATTCTTCGTAACTCAGGGTGTAATCCTCCTTCATAAAAGGCCGGTTGTAATCGAGGTGCTGCCCGTGTTTGAGCCCTAGTCCACGTCCACCGGCCAAGAGAATTGGCAGGTTTGCGTTACAATGACTGTGCCCGTAACTCATCCCGCTTCCAAAAAGGATCATCGTGCTATCGAGCATCGCTTCGCCCTGCTCTTGAGTCTTCTGAAGTTCGCTCAAAAAATGAGCGAATTGCTCCATGATAAACGCATCGCTTTTAGCAAGACGCTCCAAAATGAGTGGATCGCCATTGTGGTGGGACAGATTGTGACGCGATTGAGTAATCCCTATCTCGGGAATTGCTAACCCGTTACCTTCGCTCCCGTTCATGTAGGTGACGACTCGGGTCATATCCGTCCGCAATGCGAGGACGATGATATCAAACATTGTCCTCCAGTATTCGCCGGCCTTGGATCGTGGAACATCTCTGGAGAAAATATCTGCGGTCTTCCTATCAACTACGGGCTTAGGCACATCCAACCACGCATCCAGCCGCTCAGTTCGTTGTTCGACGTCTCGGACTGCATTGAGATATTCGTCGAGTTTCGTTCGATCGTCGGTTCCGAGCGCTAATCGCAGGGACTTGGCCTGATCCCATACCGCATCCAGGACGCTCCTACGTTTTAGCAACCGCGCCCGTTGGGCCGCGATGCCTCCCGGCTCATCCCCGAATAACCGATTGAAGATGTTCCGTGGATTATCTTCTGCAGGCAAAGGCACACCATCACGAGAAAATGCGAGGGTGCTGGTGCTCAACGGGGAACCTGTCCCCGAGCCAATCGACAATTCCAGCGAAGGAAACCGAGTCTGTAATCCCGTGACGTTCGCCATGAGTTGATCACAAGAAATCGTATTTTCGTACTTTCGACTACCACCCGAATCGATTTTCGCACCCGTGAGCCAAGTATCGGCGCAGACGTGGGCCGAGCCGATACCGTTCGGATGATGGAGCCCGCTAAACACCGTGAACTCATCACGGAATTTTCCCAGTGGTTTCAACGAGTTCGATAATTCATAGCCTCTCCCCGCCGTTTTGGGCTGCCACTCCATGCCATTAACCCCATTCGGGATATAAACAAAAACACTTCGCCGGGGTTTCGCCGACGCAGTAGCAGCACGCAAAGGTGTCATTGCGTCCAGTAAAGGCAGGGCCATAACGGTCCCAAAGCCACGCAAGAAATGACGACGGGAAAGAAGCCAGCGTTGAGATTGGATATTGGACATAAAGGTGGAATTTGCGGAGGGGTGTACTCGTATAGAACAAGCCAAATTTGCGCCTAAACTTTGGGAAAGCGTACCCCCGAGTTCTCGGGGTCATTTCGCTGTTGGCGCTGGATGAATAGAAACCACTTTGGTATCAATCTGCGGTACAAATGAACCCGTTCCGCAGACTTCGCCTGTTGACTTGCGCCGGGATATTTCCTCTTCTGAATCAGACTCAAGCGATCTCTGCCGCCCCATTTGAGTGGGCTAGCAACGACCTCCGACAGCTGGATGCGCGGCTACAGACTCTCGAAGAGCAGCTCAAGGATCTACCTTCAGTGGAAGTGCCTCAACTCACGGAGCGTATCGGTTATCACAGCGGTTACTCTCCAAACCACAACCGTGTCGAATGGGTGGAGTTCAATTTACTGAGAGAAGCGGCTGTAGATGCCGTGGTATTGGTGCCTGCGGCATCCAGTGGCAGTGGTGTGGCTTGTCCCGGCTTTGGCTTTCCTTTGCGATTCAGAGTCGAGCTATTTAACGAAGACCGCTCAACCCACAGCGTCGTCGCTGACTTTACAGGAGAGGATTTTCCCAACCCCGGCATTTTACCAGTTTACCTACCCGTTACCGGACTAAAGACGCGTTATATTCGAGTCACCGCCACGCGACTCTATTCTGAAGGAAAACAGTCCCTCTTTGCTCTGGGAGAAATCATGGCGTTGAGTGGAAAACGTAATATGGCTCAACCGGTGACGCGCGCAGCATTTTCATGCAGCCAAACAATGGGAGCCTTACCTGTCTGGGGCCTCTCCAACCTCGTAGACGGACACACGTCCCTTGGCGCTCCAGAAGGTGGCACCGCCAGCCCAACACTTGGGTACTGTAGCGAACCGGTCGACTTTAGACGCACAAAAGAACCGCCACCCGCATGGGTTCAGGTAGATCTGGGCGACACGTATCCGCTGGATGAGATTCGGCTCTTCCCCGCACATCCGCCTCAGTTCGCACATCGCTCGGGATACGGATGGCCGGTGGAAATGAAAGTGGAGGTATCGGATAATCCCGATTTCGTGAACTCGATTGAACTGAAAGGCTTTCGCGATGGAGCTGCATTCCCTCGTCGGGACGCAATTTCTCCCGGCGATAATCCAGTGAGTTTCTGTCCCGCAGACCGAGACAAGCCAGTCCGGTACATTCGTGTTACCTCATTGCGGCTGTTTGACTCTAATGGCCTTTACGTTTTTGCGCTAAGCGAACTTCAGGCGTGGTCAGGGGACCAAAACATCGCTCTTCACAAACCTGTAACAGCCTCGAGTTTAAATCCACAACCGGGATGGGCCGCTGCCGCTCTTGTGGATGGATTTACGAGCCGGGCGAATATTGTGGATTGGCCTGAATGGCTCCAAGGTTTGTCTCACCGGAGAGAGATGTTTCATCAAATAAACCTCTCCAAATTACAGAGAGAAGAACGCGTACAGGTCATAAAAGGGAATATTCGCTATGGATTGCTTACTCTGGCTGCTCTGTCTGGCATCGCCATGATCGCCTACTATCAAATTCAGAAACGGCGACGACGCGAAGAAATCGCCACTCTGAGGCTTCGCTTTGCTCAGGATCTACACGACGAAATTGGGAGTAGTCTGGGGTGTATCGCGTTTATCACTGAGGATGCAGCGACCCATACGAACGACGAACTGATCCGCTCAGAATTGGCTGAAATCCGTGAGATCACGGCGCAGGCAATCGAGTCCATGCGCGATCTTGTCCAGCTAACGCAGTCGGCTAAATACGGCAGTGGTGACCTCACCGATCACCTCGCGCAAACGGCGGAGCGCATCCTGAGAGGGGTAACTTACACGATTCATGGCCACGCTGGACCTGCAATTAATAAGCTCCCAATAGAACAAAGACGCGACGTTGTCCTGATTTTTAAAGAGACACTCCACAATTTGGCCCGTCACGCACAGGCTACGATCGCGAGTATTGATCTCTCACAGAGTGGCTCGACACTATTATTGACCATTCAGGACAATGGCCGCGGCTTCGACCCTAGCAACACCCGTCCCAACGGAATGGGACTTGGAAATTTGAAACGTCGCGCAAACAAACACGGAGGCGACGTCCGGATCACATCTGAGATTGGAAAAGGAACAACAATCACCATCGAGCTCCCCTCCCATGACTGACTCCAAACCTCCGATCAATGTATGGCTCGTCGAGGACCACAAAAATTACGCCGAACGCTTGATGAAGGCGCTCAATCGAATCGAGGGACTTCAATGTAGCCGCCGATTTTCGTCCTGTGAAGACGCTCTGGCCGCCATCGCCTTGAAAGACATCCCTGACGTCATTTTACTCGATGTAGAGTTACCAGGGATGAGCGGAATTGATGCGCTCCCCGTTTTCCGAAGCCAGACGCCAACAACAAACACTGTGATCTTAACGGTCTTTGAAGAAGACGATAAGATCTTCCGAGCCATTTGTGCAGGTGCCACCGGCTACATTCTGAAAACATCGTCAGCTCAAGCCATCGGTGACGCTGTCCGCACAGCCCACAGCGGTGGTTCTCCGATCAACCCTCATATCGCGAAGCGTGTTTTGGCGATGTTGTCCAAACCTCCTTCGCAAAAGTCCGACTACGGGCTCACGCCAAGGGAAACTCAGATTTTGCAACTTTTGGTAGACGGATCCACTATTAAAGGAGCCGCCGCTCAACTTGGCATCGGTTATTACACAGCGGACGAATACATTCGGAAGGTTTACGAAAAGCTCCACGTCCACAGTCGAGGCGGAGCGATCGCAAAAGCATTAAACGAAAACTTGCTCCCGCCGAAAGCGACATAAAGTCGAACCAAATCTGAAATACGAGTTGGAATCATACAGCCAGGTGTGAACCACTCAATGCAGCCACCCGACATAAGTTAGCCCACTTCTCAGCTCATCAAATGTTTGGGTTATCCTAGATTCGGCTAGAAATCTAAAACTCCACGCCAATCGAAATCGATAACGTCCCTTTCTTGCTCGATCGCCGGATCTCGTATTCACCACCTAATCTCA
>JBAXNG010000003.1:0-254767 GCA_037133875.1 Verrucomicrobiota bacterium
CAAACGTGCAAAAGTCGAAGCAAGCTTCGAGGTATCAGACCCAATGCGAATGAACCGCTCCCAGCCGACTGAACCTCCCCCACCCGGCCATCCGCCACGTGGGGGATAGTCACTTTTGAAAGCATCCCCCATACTCTTCCCATCTGGAGAAATCTGGAAATACAGCTTAAGTTTGCCCCCTACCCCCCTTTTGAATTCCCCGTTCGTAGCTGCCTTTCCTACCTCTTCAGAACCGCAAAGCCGTGAAAGCCTCCCAAACAGTCCCTCTTTCCCGCTCTCCCCGATCCTTCAGGAGCAAACGCCTCCTAGTTGGGCTCCTGCTCTGTTTGGCGCCCGCATCCCTCACTTTTGCTGAGCAACCCCTAAACGAAGCCTTTTTCACACAGAAAGTCTTCCCGATCCTTCAGGACAATTGTTTTAAGTGCCACAGCCACGCCTCCGGCAAAAACAAAGGCGGTCTCCTCCTGGATTCCCTGCCCGCAATGCTCGAAGGTGGCGAAACCGGCCCGGCGCTCGTCGTCGGTAAACCCGCAGAAAGCCTTCTCCTAAAACTCATCCGCTCCAAAGACACCGAAACCCAGATGCCACCAAAAGGGGATCGCCTTTCGGAGGATTCCATAAAGATCCTCGAATCCTGGATTCAGGAAGGCGCTTTCTGGCCCAAAACCGCACAGAGCTCCCTTCTTCCAAACGGTCCGAGCAAACGCGCCCCCGGCGGAATTACAGAAGATGACCGCAAGTGGTGGGCCTTTGTTCCCGTACAAGAACCCGAAATTCCCGCCCCTGCCACATCGGCCACCGGCAATCACCCCATCGACCGCTTTATTGATGCGCGTCTGTTAGCGGAAGATTTGGAGCCCGCCCCCGAAGCCGAAAAACGTGTTTTGATCCGTCGCGTGACTCAAGCCGTTACCGGTCTTCCTCCAACCCCGGCTGAAATCGAAGCGTTTCTTTCCAACAACACCCCGGAAGCCTACGACCAACTCGTAGACCGCCTCCTGGAAAGCCCACGTTATGGGGAACGTATGGCCCGGTTGTGGATGGACCTCGTCCGGTACGCTGACAGCGACGGTTATCGCGTCGATGATTACCGCCCCACGGCATGGCGTTACCGCGACTATCTCATTCAAGCGTTTAACGCTAACAAACCCTACGATCGTTTTGTTCAGGAACAGCTCGCCGGTGATGAGCTGTTCCCGGGAGATCCCCAGGCCCTCACCGCCACCGGTTATCTCCGGATGTGGATCTACGAATACAACAACCGGGACGCCCGCGGACAGTGGGAGACCATTCTCAACGATGTCACCGACACCACCGCCGACGTCTTCATGGGTTTGGGAATGCAATGCGCCCGTTGCCACGATCACAAATTCGATCCGATTCTTCAGAAGGACTATTTTGCACTGCAATCGTTCTTTGCCGGGATCCTTCCCAGACAGGACCGCCCTGCGGCGACCCCTGTAGAACGGGAAAACTACCACTGGAAACTCGCAAAGTGGGAAGAGAAGACCTTCCCGATTCTCAAGAAAATCGCCGCGATAGAAGACCCGCACCGGGCGCGCGCCGAGAAAGAAGCCGTCACCAAATTTCCTGACGACATTCAGGAGATGATCCGCAAGGCGCCGGAACAGCGCACACCATTGGAAACTCAACTCGCCGCCCTTGCCTGGCGTCAGGTCGAATACGAATGGGAACGTCTGGAACGCCGAATCAAAGGTGAGCAACGCGAAGAACTGAGCCGCCTCCACAGAGAACTCGCTCAATTTGACTCCATCCGGCCTGCGCCATTGCCCCCCATCCTTTCGGTAACGGATGTCGGAAGTGTAGCGCCCGTGACCAAAATCCCCAAAAAGGGAACCGAAGTGGGCCCCGCGTTTCCAACTGTCATGGGAAATGAGTTTCCGGCCCCGCCTGCCGCCATTTATCCTCCGGAGCAAGGCTTCAGCACAGGCCGCCGGGCCTCGCTTGCAATGTGGCTCACTCGTCCCGAGAACCCGTTAACGGCTCGTGTTTTCGTAAACCGAATCTGGCAAATGCATTTCCGGCAGGGAATCGCGTCGTTCGCCAGCGACTTTGGCAAACTGGGCGAACCGCCTTCACACCCCGAATTACTCGATTGGTTGGCCAGCCAGTTCGTCAAAGACGGTTGGGATATCAAGCAGCTTCACCGGCGTATTCTCACCAGCGCGGCCTATCGCCGTTCCTCCAATCACCCCAATCTGGAAGCGGGCCTCAAAAAAGACCCCACCAACCGTCTGCTCTGGCGTGCTCAACCCATCCGGCTCGAAGCGGAACAAATCCGGGATTCGATTTTCTTCGTGAGCGGCGAATTAAAAGAAGATCGAGGCGGCGCAGGGGTTCCCTTCACCGATCCGAAGCGCAGCGTTTACACAAGAATCATGCGCAATGGTCGGGACCCTCTCACGGATGCTTTCGACGCCCCGCTCTGGTTTGCGAGCGCCTCCTCGAGAGACGTCACCACAACTCCGATCCAGTCGTTGTTGCTCATCAACAGTCCATTCATGCTCCAGCGCAGCAAAGCGTTTGCCGAACGAGTCCTTCACTCCACCCCAGGTAATCGCTCCCTGCCAATCGCACAAAAAATCACCTCCGCCTATCAACTCGCCTATGGCCGTCCTCCTTCACCCGAAGAACTACGGTCCGCTGAAAAGTTCATCCAACGTCAGGTGCAGATCGGTACCGGCAATTCGGCAGCCCTGAGCCATCGCGGATTCATTCCCGAAAAGATCCCATTCCGCGACGGACAAGGCGCCCTGTTTGAACCCGGCGGCACATCGGGGTTTAAGGCGAAAGACTCCATCGGCATCAACGCCAAAGACGGATTTACGGTAGAGGCCTTTATTTTACCCCGGACAGTCGCCGATACCGCAGCCTTGCGGACCATCGTAGGAAAATGGAATGGCAACTATTCCACACCAGGCTGGCGACTGGGTATCACGGGACAAAAATCTCGCAGAACCCCCATGGTCATCGCCCTCCAAACGGTTGGGCTAAAACAAGACGGCAAACTCGCCGAAGTGCCCTTTTTCTCAGGGCTACGCATCCAGATGAACAAACCCTATTTTGTGTCAGCTGCGATAAATTACGCCGACCAAAACGGCCCGGGATCCGTAACGTTTAGTGTGAAGGATCTCTCCAACGACGACGAGCCGCTCCTGGTAGACACGATTCCATGCGATATCTACGGGATCCCGGATAATAAGTTCCCTGTGACCTTGGGGTCCCAGAGCGGCACTTCCCCCGATTCATTCCATGGCGTACTGGACGACGTCCGTTTCTCGGAAGGGGTTCTCCCCACAGCCATGCAATTACTGCAATCCGAAAACGCCAACCCCGCCACCAAAGGCTTTTGGCGCTTCGAATCCAAACCGGACATCATGGCAGACCTTTCCGGAAATGGTCACAATCTTGAGGCGCCCGAGGATCTACGGGCGATTCCCAAAGCGGAAGTGGTCAATGGAAATGCCGATATCCGCAACGCTTTTGCCGCATTCTGTCACGCCCTCTTTAACAGCAGCGAATTCCTTTACACCGAATGAACGACCCACGTTGCCTCAAGTTTGAACCCCGTCATTCGCGCCGGGATTTCCTATTCCAATCGGGAGTCGGGCTGGGAGCCGTCGCACTCCAGAGCCTTTTGCAACCCGCTCACGCAGCTGCCCTCACTTCGCCATTGCAGGCTAAGACACCGCCAAAACCGGCCCGCGCCAAAAACGTCATCTTTCTCTTCATGGAGGGCGGCCCCTCCCACATGGATCTGTTCGATCCCAAACCCCTGCTCAACCAGCTTGCCGGTAAACCGATGCCCGAGAGCTTCGGCTCCGTCATTACGGCGATGGGCGAAAGCAAATCGCCGATCCTTGGATCCAAACGCACTTGGAAACAACACGGGCAAAGCGGTCTTTGGATCTCCGACTGGCTCCCGCACACCGCCCAATGTGCGGACGACCTCGCCGTCATCCGTTCCTGTAAAGCAGACGGTATCAACCATTCCGCCGGAGTCTGCCAGATGAACACCGGCTCCATTCTCGGCGGCCGCCCTTCCCTCGGCTCCTGGGTAAGCTACGGCCTGGGCACCGAAAACAATGATCTGCCAGCGTTTGTGGTCATGCAGGACAGCCAGACTTCCGTGGTCAACGGACCACGCAACTGGGCCTCCGGCTTTATGCCAGCCGTCTATCAAGGCGTCCGGATGCACGGCGGGTCCGAGCCGATCCCGTATCTGAACACCCCGGACTCCGTTTCGGCAGAACAACAGAGTTCCAAAATCGAGTTCATTCGGGATCTGAACCAACGTTACGCGGATAAATTCGCGGACCGCACAGATCTAGCGGCTCGACTCAATAGCTACGAACTTGCTTTCCGGATGCAGTCCGAAGCCCCGAGCGCCGTGGATCTCCACAAAGAATCCGAGGCGACCAAAAAACTATACGGGATCGATCGGCCCGAAACTGCGTCGATGGGCAAGTTGTGTTTGTTAGCGCGGCGCATGGTCGAAAAAGGCGTGCGTTTTGTTCAGATTTATCACGGAGCCGGCAGTAAATGGGACGCCCACAAAGGGATCGAAAAGAACCATTCGGAGCTTTGCCGCGCCATGGATCTGCCCGTTGCGGCCCTGCTAAGAGACCTGAAATCACGCGGAATGCTGGACGACACACTGGTCGTTTGGGGCGGAGAGTTTGGCCGGACACCGATGAGTGAAAAAGGCGATGGACGCGACCATAACCCGACCGGATTCACCATGTGGATGGCCGGTGGCGGAGTAAAAGGCGGCCAATGCATCGGCTCAACGGATGATCTGGGATTGCGCGCCGTCGACACCCCCCTTCACGTGCACGACTTACACGCCACGATCCTCTGGCTGCTTGGTTTAGATAACATGGACCTCGTTTTTAAATACAAAGGCCGCCCCGAACGCCCCACTCTCAACGAAGGAGAAGCCTACACAAAGATCGCCACCTAACCCGCCACCTGTTCCCGCTCCCCCCCGAGCGTTTTTGTTCCCCCTGCTCTTTCCGAATCGGCCCGTCAGCCGCTTGGAGTCTCCCGGCCTGTGTCTACCCGCAGCGCAACTTTCCCATCCCAACCGTTCACTCGAACTTCTCAGCCCACCGCATCCAACCCGTTTTTATGAAATCACCCACAATCAGGCTTTCCCAAATCACCCCAGCCCTGCTTCTGGCGTCCATCTTACCCCTGGCGACCGCAGCCACCCTTCAGAAAGGAGCCGAACCCTCAACCAACCCGACTCCCACAAACGATGCAGCAGGGAACGACGTAGCGTCGACATTGCCCCCGCCTCAACCACTCCTCCCAAAACTCACCGAACCAAAGGTTTCTTCGGCTCCTCCAGTCGATCGTGCAACATTGTCTCCCGGAAAAATCCGCCTCGAACTCTGCTTCAAAGGTCTCTCTGAGAAAAACACTTGGCCAACAACTCATCCGGTCGCTGATGAAGTCCACGAAGCCGCGGCCTTCGGCTTCTTCGAACTCCCACACCTCTATGTCGATACCGGTGTCCGGGCAGACCGCCCCAACCCGCTGTTCGTTAGAGCCTCCGCCATCGTAAACATTCCCGCTGGCCGCCACCGCTTTCTTCTCCGGGGCCGGGGAGCCTCCTGTCTTTTTGTGGATGGCAAACCCATTCTCACCACCCCTTTTCCACCGCCGGAATCCGATAATCGCCCGGTCACCGTTCAAAATCAGTTCCTCGATCTCGGACCCACTTTCCGATTTGCACCGCCCGGAAACCGAGAAAGCTGGTGTGAGGTCGAAATTGAATCCGGCGAACATCTGGTGATTTTGGAAACGATTATCGGAGGTGTTCGCGGCAAGGGACACAACCGCCCGGAACTCGGAGAAACCGTCGCCGCTTTTTCACCCGAGGGCAGCTACGATTGGAAAATCCTAACCCCAGAGAAAACCGAAATCCCCTACACAGATGCCGGTTGGGAAAAGTACCGCGAACAAACCGAGAACGAGCTCGCTGCCTCAAACGCGAAACACCGCGCAGAAGCACGGAACCAAAGCTCGGAGTATTGGGCACGCCGTCGCAAACACGCAACGGAATGGCTCTCCAGTACGAAAGAAGAGCCTGTGCCAGCCCTTCCTCCGAACACACCTTCGCTGAATCCGATTGACCACTTTATCGGAGCCAAAATTGCTGCCTTCGCCAGCCAGCTTTCTGAAGCCAAATCGGGCTCCATCGACTTTTACACACAGATCCAGCCCATCCTTGAAGCCCGATGCCGGGATTGTCATCAGGGCGGAAAAGCCAAGGGCGGCCTTCGCCTCGACAACCTCGCAACCCTTCTCAAAGGCGCGAAATCCGGTGAACCAGTGCTTGTCCCGTCGGCTCCAGAAAAAAGCGGCCTCTTTACCCGAACCAAATCCACCGATCCAGACGAGGTCATGCCTCCAAAAGGTGACCGCCTCACCCCGAAAGAATCGGCTCTGCTCGAAACCTGGATCAAAGAAGGCGCACATTGGCCGGAATTCCCGCCGCTTCCGACAGAATACACGGCTCTCTGCTCCGACCTAGAATTCCTGCGTCGTGTTACTTTGGACACCGTTGGCGTCGTACCTACACCCGCCGAAATAGAGGCCTTTCAAAAGGACACAAATCCCAATCGCCGCGCAAAAGTCGTCGACCGTCTTTTAGCGGATCCACGAAGTGCAGACCATTGGATGGGCTACTGGCAGGATGTGCTCGCTGAAAACCCGAACATCCTCAATCCAACCCTGAATAACAGCGGCCCGTTCCGGTGGTGGATACAGGAATCACTCCTTGATCAAAAACCGCTCGATCTGATGGTCACAGAGCTCATCCGGATGAAGGGCAGCGAACGCTTTGGCGGTCCAGCCGGATTTGGTGTGGCCTCCCAAAACGATGTACCAATGGCTGCCAAAGGAACCATCGTGAGTGCCGCCTTCCTTGGAGTCGAAATGAAGTGCGCCCGCTGTCACGACGCCCCAGCGCACTCTTACAAACAGGAACAACTCTTCCAGCTCGCGGCGCAACTGGGTGCGCAACCCATCAAAGTGCCGTCCACCAGCAGCGTTCCCATGGACAAACTCCATTCGGGGGGACGCAAACCGCTGATCGAGGTCACCCTCAAACCCGACACACTCGTCCAACCAACCTGGCCGTTCTCCGATTTCGTCAAAGACAACGTCGCCGACTCCGTTGCCGAGCAGCCGGAAGATCCACGCGACCGCCTCGCATCCCTGATCACCGCTCCTGAAAACGAACGCTTCGCCCAAGTGATGGTGAACCGTATCTGGGCGCGCCTCATGGGCCGCGGAATCGTTGAGCCTGTTGCCGACTGGGAACGTGGCACACCCACCCATCCGGAATTGCTCCGGTGGTTGGGACGCGAACTCGTGCGCAGTGGTTATCAAACGACTCATATCACCAAACTGATCCTGAACTCGCATGCCTACCAACGCGCTTCCATCAAAGCACGTCGTGAAGTGAATCCGCTGTACACCACACCGATCCCAAGGCGTCTCACGGCCGAACAAATCGTCGACTCCCTCTTCACCGCGACCGAAAAACCGTTCCGGACTGAAGAAGCCAGCCTCGATATCGACGGGATCCGCGATCTCTCCACGTCCATATCCCTGGGACAACCTCGCAAAGCCTGGATGCTAACCTCAACATCCAATGAGCGTGATCGACCCAGCTTGAGCCTGCCTCGAATTCAGGCGGTCACAGATGTGTTAAGTGCCTTCGGTTGGCGCGGTAGCCGTCAAGATCCGAGCAGCATACGCGATCACGCACCCAACTCCCTGCAACCCGCTGTGCTCAGTAACGGAATCATGGGAACGTGGCTGACCACCTTAACAGACGATCACGGCATCACGGCACTCGCCCTGAAAAAACAGCCACTGAATCAACTGCTGGATTCACTGTTTCTCAAACTGCTCACCCGCCTGCCGTCCGACGTCGAACGCAAGACGTATACGGAAGTCCTAGCCCCAGGCTACGAGGATCGGTTCAGTTCACCGAAACCAGCGGCAACCCCAGTCGAACCCCGCCGCCCCGCGTATTATGTCTCGTGGTCCAACCACCTCGATCCAGACGCCACGATTGTCCGCCAGAAACAGGAAGCCGAAGCTCGGAAAGGCGATCCCGTCACACCGTGGCTCGAAACCTCCTGGCGCCTTCGATTGGAAGACGTTGTCTGGACCCTCCTCAACGCCCCCGAATTCGTATTCACCCCCTAATTCTCATTTCCTTATGAATCGCCGTTCCTTTTTAGCATCCGCTTTTATGGCTCCCCTCGCCTGGCGCTTGGGGCTCGGAAATCAATCCGGCCTTGCGCAAGCCACCTTCCCCAAAGGTAAAGCAGAACACTGTATCTTCATCTGGCTCGGAGGTGGGATGAGCCAGATCGACACGTTTGACCCGAAAGATCTCGGAGACAACCGTTCCAGCTCCAAGAAAGCAGGCTCGTTCTACCCCTCCATCGAAACCGCCGTGCCAGGCGTTCGAGTCTGTGAACACCTCAAACACACGGCCAAATGGATGGAACAAGTCACCGCCGTTCGTTCGGTGACCCACAAAGTCATCGATGAACACGCTTTCGCCACAAATCTCGTACATACGGGACGTATGATCAGCGGGAACGTGGTGTACCCCTCGATTGGCTCCATCATTGCACATGAACGAGGCGCTGCGGATCCATCCGTTCCGGCCTATATCCTCGTGGGTTATCCCAACGTGAGTCGGGGCCCCGGGTTCCTCGGAACCAAAGACGGCTACATTTATTTGGTAGATACCAAAACCGGCCCCAACGGGTTCACCCGCCCAGCCGACGTCACCGAGGAACGGATTCAACGCCGCAAAAAACTACTCGAACCACTTCAGGCAGAGATCCCACCCAAGTCGGGCCTGGCGGATTACGAAGAAGCCCAGAAGGAAGCGCTCCGACTCGCTGGACCGAAGTTTATGCGCCACTTCAATCTGGAGGAAGAAAGCAGCACCACGCGCGAATCTTACGGTGGCGAGTTCGGGCAACGTTGCCTCACTGCGCGCCGCCTCGTTCAGGCCGGCGTCCGTTTCGTGGAAGTCTCACACAACCTGAACTTCCTGAACGGCAGTGGCTGGGACATCCACAACGAAGGGATTCGTAATCAACACTTGCTCATTCAGGAACTCGATACCGCTCTGGCCGGTCTCATCGCCGACCTCAAACGCACGGGTATGCTGGATAAAACGCTCGTGGTTGTGGGAACGGAATTCGGACGTCCCGCGGAGTTTGATGGGAAAGGCGGCCGAGGGCATCAAGGGACAGCGTTTTCGATGGTGCTGGCCGGAGGCGGCCTCCGCCATTGCGGCGCCTACGGGACCACGGATGAGTTATCGAAGAAGATCGTGGAGAAACCGGTAACGCTTCCGGATTTCCACGCGACGGTACTGGCCGCGCTTGGGATTGATCCCAAAAAGGATCTGATGGACGGTTCCCGCCCGGTTCCGATCACCCAGGACGGTACACCAATCGCCGACCTGATGCCCCAGGCCTGACGAGGAATAAGTGTGCATAGGAACCAGAATTACGGATGGCACTCCAGCCAGATGCGAGAGCAGCGTCATCTGACTGAAAGTGGTGGAATCGCAGGCACGCTCATACGTCCTGCGTCTCACTCCGGCTGTTTCACGGGTCCGGCCTCTGCCTTCCGGGCCTCGGCCATCCGCTTCAGTCCGCGATTGAGGAGTACCCGCTGGAGCCAGAGCATACCCCCGAAAATAGCGACCGACGGTACAACGATCCCGACCGAAAGCAGAACCTCGTTCTCGGGACGAGACATGCAATAAAGGATCCAGCCAAAAATGCTGATCAGCATCAGCACAATTCCGGCGGGCAGAGTTAACTCATGCAGCGTGGTTTCCCTCGGGGTGAGGTAACTCAGAGGGGTACCCGGCCCATAATCATCCTTTGCCGCCCCGCAAGAGGGCGACACGGAGGAAGCGATATCCAGAACTTCGAGAAGAAAATCCGCCCACTCTGACATAAGAAAAGTGAATTCACCTGCAACTTATAGGGTGAGATTTTCCATTTTTCTTTCCCTCTTTTGGGTGATTCTCGCTCCCTCACGGCTGGGATATCGTTAACGCGGCGGCGATGCGGCCCATTCCCCCATACGGACGTAAAAAGGAAATTCCTGCCATTTCAGTACGTCCGAAGGGAAGGGCCGAATCCCCATTGCGCGGTAACCCGAAACCGGTTATTTGGCTCCCGCTGCTTTTTGTTCCGCGGCCTTTTTGGCGGCTGCTTCCGCTTTGGCTTCTGCGGCTTTTCTCGCGTATTCTTCGGCTTCTACAATGAGAGGAGCCCAGGCTGCCTCGGCTTTCAGGAGTTCAGAATCATTCAGACCGAAGGCTTTCAAGACCCCCTGAGCCATGAGTTTGTTCCCGTCTTGATTCATGTGGACGCCATCACTGGTCAGAACCTTTTTATCCGGAGTATTAACCGCTTTCAGTTTCTCCTGGAACATGGAGTAGAGGTCGGCGATGGGCAGCTTTTTCTCCTGCGCGACTTTCCGGAGGAAGTCGTTATAAGGAGCGAGCTTTGCGTTTTCGGGACTGTTCAAGTCCTCTTTGATGACGGTGGCTGTTAGAATGACAGGTTGGGCTCCCGCTGCTTTGGCGGCTTCGATGATCGCCGTGATATTTTTCTGATAGGTACCTTTTTCGGGTTCCCCAGGTTTCATTTCGTAAGTGGCCGAAGCGGCCTGCGCGTCATCCAGAGGAACACCTTTGAGGCCGTGCCAGACATCGTTGACGCCGCAACTGAGAGTCATCCAATTCGGTTTTTTACTCAGTACATCGTTTCCGAGCCGGGCAAGCATCTGGTTGGATTTGTGGCCGCTGACGCCAGCGGGAATCGGCTCCGCATTGATGCCGTTAGCCTTGAGTCCGGCAATGACCAGCCGGACGTAACCACCGGGATTGCTCCAGCCTTGTGCGGTAATGGAGTCACCCAGGAAACCGATTTTCTGGCCGTCTTTAACCGTGATTTCCGCGGAAGCGCAAAGGCTCGAGGCCAGCAAAGTCAGAGTAAGTGTGGAGTGAAGTAAGAAGGAGCGTCGGTTTTGGGGAAACATAAGATGATTATGGAAGGGAACGTAGTGTGCCGGATTTGGACGGTGGGGGAAACAATCGCCAGCGAGTTTTTGCGAAGCGGGACCCAGTGACTATGACATATTCAGTATACAACACTTGGTAAGGGCATCCGTTGAGGCCCATCTTTAATCCGCGTCCGAGCAAAAATTGCTGTCCAATATCCCGTGATTTGGACTCCCATGGGAAAGCCCCTATGAACCGTCGCATCTTTCTCCAGTCCATCGCCGCCGCAGCGCTCTTTTCGTCCTTCACAAGTGTGTACGGTGAAAACACCCCGAAACGGATCCTGCTCTGCTCGTCCTGGCAGACGGTCAACATCGGTGACATCGGCCACACCCCTGGTGTTCTCGCTCTATTAGAAAAACATCTCCCCGAGGCTGAAATCCTCCTCTGGCCAGGAGACGTAAGCGATGGCGTGGAGGAAATGCTAATGGAACGTTTCCCAAAGCTTAAGGTCGTTAAAACGGCTGAGGCCGTCAAAAAGGCCTTCGGTGAGTGTGACTTTCTCTTACACGGCTCCGGCCCTTCACTGGTTGCTGCCGAAAAAGTCGCTCGTTGGCGGAAGGAAACGGGCAAACCCTACGGCGTTTATGGCATCACCTTGTCACCCAGCAGCAGCCCAGACTCTGTCATCGAGACCTTAAACGGTGCTGCATTCGTCTACTTCAGAGACAGTCTCTCTCTCGAGCTCGCCGTGAGCAAAGGGGTGAAGGCACCCGTCATGGCGTTTGGACCGGATGGAGCTTTTGCGGTGGATTTGCGCAATGACGCCAAGGCGGATGCCTTCCTCAAAGCACACGATCTCCAGGACGGGCAGTTCCTGTGCTGTATTCCGAGATACAACACCACGCCGTACTGGTTGATCCCAAAAAAGAAAAAAGCGCTAAATCCAGAGCAGCAGGAGAAAAACAACTCCCTGAAAGAGCGTGATCACGCCCCTCTCCGGGAAGCCATCATTCGTGTGGTACGCGAGACCAAGATGAAGATTCTCATCGTCCCCGAAGACGAAACCCAAATGGCGCTTGGGAAGGAAATGCTCTTCGATCGTTTGCCCGAAGACGTCAAATCACGGGTGGTGTGGAGGGAGAACTTCTGGCTCACAAACGAAGCAGTGAGCACTTACGTCCGCAGTGCCGGCCTTTTTGGCAACGAGATGCATTCTCCGATCATGTGTATTGGGCACGAGATCCCAGCGATTGTTTGTCGCTGGGAATCGCAAACCACGAAGGGATTTATGTGGAAAGACATCGGTCTCGGCGAATGGCTCTTTGACTTCGATAACGACACCGAAAGAAGCAAGATGCCGGACGCTGTTGTTGCCATTGCCAAAGACCCTGCCGGCGCCCGTGTAAAGGCGGCCAAAGCACGGGCTTTTGTGTTTCAAAACTACGCTAAATCGATGGGGTTACTCGCCGAGTTGCTGAACAAAAAAAATTAACAGCGAGTACCTTCACTCAATCGCTGAGACCCCGAACTTCGGAAAAAATCCGGGGCGCTTCGCACAGGTTTGCCGAATCTCCGGCGAATCTGGCGTAGGGAGATGATTCGTGATTGAACGCCTGATTTGACCAACCGGACGACCTCGGCTCCAGCATACAGGATACTGAAGAGGTGTTGAAAATGCGGGCTCGGCCTTACGGAATCGGTGGATACCCCTCAGATTAGAGGTAACGCCTCCAGTCCTCCGATTCTGCCGTACGTTTTAGAATGGCATTACGGTTCAGAATAAATTCCCGCATATATCTTTCTAAAATCAAAACATCTACCAATCGGCCAATGAACCCACAGGGAGAGCTGAACTCGAATCTATCGGTCATAAGTGTTCCACCACTTACCTCCTTAAAAGAGTGATCATGCTTCATAGAGCGGAAAGCGCCTTCGAGCATCACATCTTGAAAGTAGTTTGGCCGATCGAACTTTGACATTTTGACTCTGAGCCGCTGTTTAATCCCAAAGTGCGATGCCTCCCAAGTGACTTCTTCATTTAGGCCAAGTAGTCCAGATGTCACCCCGGCAATCGCACGTTCTCGCGTGTGCTCTGCTGTATCTTGATGCGCATCGATGCTCCTCGATAGATCAAAAACACGATCTATTGGGGCCTCGATTAGCGTTTCTAGGTGGATTACGGTCATCTTTAGGACGCCCAACGCCAGAACTGAGCGACGCCCGGAGTGCGGCGGGCGGGCTGCTGCGAAGCGAGCAGCACGCATGACGCATGTAGGGCGTTCTGCTCCAGTGACTTGTCAGGCCAGCGTGGGGTGCAAGTTTGGCTATAAGGAACCCAATGCTTGTTTTGGACATTAGCTAAGAATCATGTTGCTTGCGCATACCGGCAATAGGTTCTCCTGGGACGCTATCTACAATGACAACTGTCCCGGCGATAAAATCGTGCAGTGCCCTCTTTTTGACGTTAAATATTACGACAAGCACCTCACTACAAACCCAAATCGTAGAGGCAATATCTACCCACCGTATAAAGTTTGGTTGGAATTTTTGGATAGCGAGGTTGCGTGTAGTCCAAGTTAGAGAGACAAACTCCTCGGGAGAAATGCAGGCGATGCCCCAGAGTGCTCCAATTGTAGATATGATGCCAATACACAGATCTACTATACATCGCCGGAATGCTGTGGTCTGAGTTATTTTAGAGCCATCAATATTAACAACTCTGATGCAAATGGCTTGTTTACCGATCGTTTGTCCTCTCTTGGAGAGAAAGTAAAATGTATATCCCCAATAGAGCAGTCCTAGTGGAGTTTCGCAAATGAACGCGAGCGTCTTCGAACTGCCACTCAGCAATGCAATCGCTGCCGATGGAATCAAGAGGACGAAGAAGTCAATTAATCCAGCTATCAATCGTTGCCAAAATCCGGCGTATTTCATGTGTGAGTTGTAAAAATTCAAGGTTATTGATGGATGATTGGTCACTGAGCGATAATTCAAAGCAAGGTGGCCGACAAAGGCCCAACAACTGCATGTCATCTACCAGTAGTTCAATTTGCTGGCGCCCTCCATTTAGCGTCGAGGCAGGTGCGAATTTAAGAATCCGCATTTCGGGTTAATAAACTCTTCTGCTGTACACGGCGTAAATGGCGCTCGATTGGAGTCGCACTCGTGGCTTCAGATAGGTTCATCATTTGAGGGTGTGGCTGTTTCGTTTATTGAAACGGATCGGCATCCGTCTGACCCGATTACTGCAGAGATATGGCAGCAGTCGGCGAATAGTTACCCCTCATTTCAGGTATAAAATTCACCTATCGAAAGGCCCCCCGTTTGGCGTTGGTAGACTCAGGTGATTTGCCGCAACAAAACACTCTCGATGAATCAGCTCATCCGAATGAGGCGTCGTTCCGCATCAATATCGATTTTCAGGGATGCCAAATTTTGGTTTGAGCCAGTGAGAAACCCTAAGAAACATTCCTATTGTGAATCGTCATCATTGACGGTTTACACTCTAAACCCACCTAAAGAGGTTCCCCCTCACTTATTCATAATCCCCCAAAATCTATGCGTACCTTCCTCGCTGCGTCACTTCTTGTAACCACCGCAGCATTTGCAGTCGATTTGCCAGCCATCCCAGCAGAGCCCATCGCCAAGAAAAAGGAGCTGCTTTTCTCCGATGACTTCGAAGGCGCTGAACCCGCCAAAGTCTGGCACAAAGTGGTTCCAACCTTCACAGTCGAAAACGGCGCCCTCAAAGGAACCCAAACCCGCGATGTAAACATTCCTGCGGCTGACGGAAAACCCGAACAGAAGGCACACGCGGCAGTACACGGTCTGGAAATTCCCACCAAAGACAGTGTCGTTGAAGTCAAAGTCAAACTCGCCGGAGCCACCTCCATCGACGTCGAATTTGATGACCGCGCTTACAAAGGCTCTCATTACGGCCATATCTCCCGCGCAATTTTGCGTCCAAACGGCGTCACCATCATGGACGAACGCGAGGGATCACAGAACCTGATCCTGAAAGAAATGGCCAATGACCCGTCCAAAAAAGACGAACGCAATAAGTTGATGGCCGGACGTAGCGCCACTTTCCCCGGTACCTACGAACAAAACAAGTGGTACACCATGGTCGTCGAAACAGTCGGTGAATGTATGCGCGTTTCAATCGACGGCAAACCCGCCGCCTTCCTGAAATCCACCGGAATCGGCCACGAAACCAAATCCAAGATCGAACTCGGTGTCGGCGGGAAAGACGGTTTCTTCGATGACATCAAGGTTTGGAACGCGGAACCGGCCAAATAAACGGTATCTCGACCTCAGTTGAATCCAAGAGCGCCCTGTGTCCTCACTGCGGCGCTCTTTTCGTTCCAAGCCCTGCCCCGGATGACACCCGCTGCTATTTCGCACGAATCGCAGCAACCACCGCTCATTAAGACATTGCCCCGCTCCGGCTGAATCTCCTTTCTTAACCAGTGCACCCCGCCCTTTCGCTTCATCCCATCGGCCATATCCGCGCTCCGAAACAACTCAAGTTTCAGGCCCGCCATCAGCCCGATGAATCGGACCAGGAACACAGCATTCTCGAGCTCGTCCCGAATCAGCAATACGAACAAGCCCTCCAGGACCTGGCTGGGTTCGAACGGATCTGGCTCATCTGGTGGTTTCACCGCAACAACAACTGGCGCCCCCTTGTATTGCCCCCTCGCGGCACAGCCCAACGCCGGGGTGTCTTTGCGACCCGTTCGCCCTATCGTCCAAATCCCCTCGGCATCACCCCGGTCCGCCTCCTTGAGGTAAAATCCAACCACCTCGTCCTGGGCCCCTGCGACCTCATCGACGGCACCCCGGTTCTGGATATCAAACCGTACGTCCCTTCGTTTGATTCCTATCCCGAGGCCAAAGCGGGCTGGATCGATGAAGTCGACTCGGCGTTAGCCGCGCCCGGCAAATTCACCGTTGTCCTTTCAGCCCTAAGCGAAACCCAGGCACATTGGCTGAACGAACAATGGCAGATCGATTTTGTTCCCCGACTCAAAGAACTGCTCTCCCGCGACCCAAGCCCTCATCGCACGCGCCGAATCCGGCGCCGTTCCCCCGAGCAAAACGTCATCGGATGCGGGGCCTGGCGGGCCCTTTTTACCGTGAAAGACGAAACTGTGACGATTCTGGCGTTAGAAGCGGGTTATCCGATGCGGTTTCTATTACGGGAGAACTACGAGGCTGTTCCGGACCGAGAAGCCCAACTTGCCTTTCTCGCCCTATGGCCGGATCAACCCGGCGCAACCCTGCCTGAGTAAGCCCTGATTTCGACACATCTCACCACTTGAGCTAGACACATTTCGGTTATATTCCCGTCCTATGGCCCACCCGCTCCTTTATGAAGTGAACGCCCGCCAGTGGCTTTCCGATCTCTCTCTGAAACACGGTCGAGCCATCGATCTGGCTTCTATTCCAGAAGAAGATCTCAACGGATTCAAAAAACACGGGTTCACACATATCTGGCTCATGGGGGTTTGGCCCACCGGCCCAAAATCCCGCGAACAAGCCCTCACCCACCCCGATCTTCTCAACGCCTACCACGAAGCGCTGCCCGGCTGGACAGAAGACGACATTCTCGGTTCCCCGTACGCCGTAGCAGATCTATCCGTCTCCGAACGATTGGGCGGAGACAAAGCCCTAGCGACTTTCCGTAAACAACTCGCCAAACGAGGCATCAAACTCATCCTCGATTTTGTTCCCAATCATCTGGGGCTCGACCACGCCTTCGTCTCGGCGCAACCCGACCTCTTTGTTTCAAGGGAACATCCCTTTCCTCATTCATTCCCGCTCGACACACCGAACGGCCCTCGTTTTCTCGCCCACGGAAAAGACCCGTATTTCCCGGGTTGGACGGACACGGTTCAGCTCGATTACCGCCGCAAAGCGACACGCGAGGCGATGAGCGCCCTCTTGCGTTCCGTCTCCGAAAAATGTGACGGCGTACGCTGCGACATGGCGATGTTACTTCTCAGCGAAGTTTTCCACGGAACCTGGAATCACGTTCCTCTCGATACAGAAGTTGCCACCGGCGAATTCTGGGCCGACGCCATAAGCCAGGTGAAACGGGATCACCCGGACTTCTTATTTTTGGCCGAAGCCTACTGGGGCCTCGAAGGGCGACTCTGCGAACTCGGATTCGACTACGCCTACGACAAACATCTGTACGATTTGATCGTTCACGACCGCGCCTGGGACGTTCAACCCCACCTTCTAGGCATGGGTGAACACAACCGTCGACGTGCGCATTTTCTCGAAAATCACGACGAACCCCGCATCGCCGAGAGTGTCGATTACGAAAGGCATCGCGCCGCTGCAATCTTGGCCATGGGGCTTCCAGGTATGCGTTTCCTGCACGATGGCCAATTCGAAGGGGTACGCCGCTTTGCTCGGGTACAGCTGGCCCGCCGCGCCATCGAACCGGTCGACGACGCTATTCACGCACTTTACCGGACTCTCTTACCCGCATTTGCGCAGAGCCCAGTGAGCAAAGGTGACGGCCGTATTCTGACTCCTCGCCGCGCGTGGGACGACAACCCGACATCGCAATGTATCAACGTCGTGGAATGGCAGGAGACGGGGAAAGAAAACCACTTCGATTTGGTTGTGGTCAACATGGCGCCGCACCAGGCGCAATGTCGCGTCCAACTCGGTGTTCAAGGGCTGGAGAACGGCGTTTGGCACATGGCCGACCGCCTGGGCGACGAACGGTGGATCCGGGATGGGAACGAATTGATCACACAAGGGCTGTATCTGGACGTCGCGGCAAGGGGCGCGCACCTGTATTCGTTCACCCGGGAATAAGGCTGCGGATCCGAGAGGCCCGCACGGAGTGATCCGAGCGGGGCGAAGAGCGCGGGGTGGCTTATTATCACGCTCGACAATCACGTTTTAGCGCCCACGAGCGAATGACTGACTGTTCGTGTGTGACCACCCCCGCCCCTCCGTCTTGATAGCCATGCCCCGTTGACAGAAATACCTCATAGTAGGAATATACTCCCATGAGCTCTCGGATTTGCGTTGATCCAGCGATATGTCACGGGAAACCGGTAATCCAAGGTACGCGTGTGCTCGTTTCCACTCTTTTGGGAGCCCTCGCGGCAGGTGATTCCATTGAGAGTTTGTTGGAAGATTACCCATCTGTGACCAGAGACGACGTTGCGGCCGCCCTAGAGTTCGCAAAAGATCTTAGCAACTATCAGTGCTCCTCTTACGAGGCCGTAGCGTGATCTTCCTCCTCGACGAAAACTTCCCGAAAAGCGCCACTGCATTCCTTCGAAGCCTGAGCCACGAAGTTTACGACCTGCGAGACTTGGGCCTGGCTGGCTCAGCAGATGACATAGTCGTTCACAAGGCACTCGAACTTGGCGCGGTCATTCTGAGTACGGACCGTGATTTCTTCCATACGCTTGGGCATCAGTATCCGACCCATTTAGGGGTCATTGTGATCGCTCTAAAAACGCCGGGACGGACGGCCATCCTCAGCCGGCTCGAATGGTTTCTCAATCACGTGGCAACGGAACAGTGGGCCGGCCGTGCATTTCAGCTTCGTGACTCGACGTGGCTAGCCAAACCTCCAATTCGCTAGCCAAGTGACTCCAGCTCTCCTTCAGGCGCTCGCTCGGCCTCAAACGCCCCCGCTTAAGGCTGCACCCCGGCCACGGCTATATTGCGTATCTTCAGCGAAGCACCCCCCACGGCAAACCACCAACGCGACTTTTTGAGTCCAAGATTGGGGTTGGTCGCCTCGACTTTCGCGTCGTCCAAAGTCGCAGCCATACGATCTCCATTCCACTCGTAATGCAGCTTGTGCCATTGCCCCGGTTTCAAATCCAGAGGCGCGGTGGAAAGAAGTGTACTCGGCACCTTTCCCTTCACCTCGGTGGAATCGTCCATTAAACGAATCGCTTGCGGGGTAATCACGATACGCCCGATGTGTTTCTCCCCATCGCATCCGAGAATAAACGTCTTCGCGCCATCCAACATAAACTCGCAATCAACCGCCCCAGTTTGAAGCGGCACTTGATGCCACAAAACTGCTGCGTGTTTATTCTCGGGAAGTTCCGCGACGCTCATCACTCCGTCCTTCAGGTCCCAAGTGCCGTGCCTGACATTCCACTCTGCAGGAAGCGGAGTCTTCAGATCCGGCGACGTAATCGGCTTGAGATCTTGTGCAAACGCTGAAGCGCCGAGACAAAGACTAAGGAGCAAAATTCGTTTCATGGTTTAAGGGGGGATGTTTATTCAACAACACAACCCCAGACGGCCCCGATCGCTTAGGATTGTTCCCCAAAAACACACGTACCTCGACCGAAGTCCACGGTTGAGTCTTGGGATCCCGAGCACGTATTCTTTCCCCTTATGAGTAATCCAGCCTGCCCGATGTGCGAAATGACCGATGTGTTAGAACACGCTGATCGCTGGGAATGTTCCACCTGCGGCCACGAATGGCCCCGCGCAGAACAACCCGACGGACCGCGCATCGTCAAAGATGCCCACGGCACTGTCCTCAATGACGGGGACTCCATCACCTTAATCAAAGATCTGAAACTCAAAGGCTCCACCCAGGTGATCAAAGGCGGTACCAAGGCCAAAAACATCAAACTCGTCGACGGCGACCACGAGATCTCCTGCAAAATTGAAGGCAGCGCCATCGGCCTCAAGGCGTGTTTTGTAAAGAAAGCCTAACCGCTTTCAGATTCCCCCGCTCCTTTCAGGGGAGACATCCGACAAGCATGTCTCCCCACATTCTCCGCCAAGTCCATTTGGCGAGGTACCCCCCACGCTCGGTTCACTCATTCAGAGTACATGAGCCCCCTAACCCGCCTCCCTCGAAGGCGAATAACCACCAAGAATCCCCGTCTTTTGGGATTATCCTTGGACAGCCTTTTCGAGCTTTTCCTTCCTAGAACTTCTTATGCTTCCCTCCATTCGACCCGCCTATTCCATCACTTGCGCCCTCACTTCCTCGCTCATTCTCGCATCCCCTATTATGGCGGCCGATGTCCGACCGGTTCCTCCTCCCGGTGTCGCAATCCCCGAACCAGAACGCGCGGCCCTCACCAGCAGAGTCGCCGAATTGGCTAAAGAAATCGACGCACTTCGAGTCTCGCTAAAAGCGCAACCCAAGCTTCTGGCGCTTTTGCCAGACGTCATCATCTTTCAAAAAGCCGTCGACTGGGCATTACGCTACGACGAGTTCTTCGACATCAAACACGTCGACGCCGCCAAACAACAACTCGAGCTCGGCTTCCAACGCGCCAAAGAACTTCGCGAAGGCAAGGCTTCCTGGACCACCGCAACCGGCCTCGTTGTACGCGGCTACGTCTCCAAAATCGACGGCTCCGTCCAGCCCTACGGACTCGTGATTCCCGAAGACTGGAAACCCGAAGAAACCAAACCTCGCCGTCTCGACTTCTGGTTCCGCGGCCGCTCCGAGAAAGCGACCGAGTTGGCATTCCTCGCCGATCGCCTCAAAAACAAAGGCCAATTCACACCACCCGAAGCCATCGTCCTGCATCCCTTTGGACGGTACTGCTGTGCCAACAAATTTGCAGGTGAAAGTGATCTCTTTGAGGTCCTCGAAAATGCCCGAACCCATTACAATATCGATTCTAGCCGTATCAGCGTCCGTGGCTTTTCGATGGGCGGTGCGAGTACATGGCAATTCGGCACTCACTTCACGAGCAAATGGGCAGCGGTAGCGCCGGGCGCTGGTTTTGCAGAAACCGCCGAGTTCTGTAAAGTTTTCGCAGACGGGAAAACGCCGCCTCCCTGGTGGGAACAAGTCCTCTACCGCTGGTACGACTCCACCCTGTACGCCGCTAATTTAGCCAACACCACAACGGTGGCGTATTCCGGCGAGATCGACGGCCAGAAACAAGCCGCCGAAATCATGATCCGCTTTCTCGAAAAGGAAGGGCTCACGATTCCACACATCATCGGACCACAGACCCCGCACAAGTATCATCCGGACTCGATTCCCAAAATCGAAGAGATCGTTTCCGCAGCAGCAACCAAAGGACTCGATCCTGAACCGAAGAAGGTGCGATTCACCACATACACGCTCATTTACCCTGAAATGAGCTGGGTCAAAGTAAACGGTCTCACGAAGGAATGGGAACGCACCGATGTCACAGCCGAAGTCGATGGAACCAAAATTGTCGCACAGACCAAAAACGTAGCAGCACTGCAACTATCGTTTCCGTTTAAGAGCGGCGCTCCCGGCGAACGCATCAAGAGTGTTGTTCTGGATGGGCAAACGCTGCCCGCAGCGTGGAATAAAACAGCGCTGCAGTTCCATCGCGAGGGCGACAAATGGATCGCCGGTGCAGCCGTTTCCAAACCGGGCACATTGGTAAAACAACCGGGTCTGTGTGGTCCAATCGACCACGCGTTTATGAGCGAGTTCGTGTTCGTGCGTCCGACAGGCAAAGCACTCAACGATAAGGTCGGAGCCTGGGCCAACTCGGAGTTCGATCACGCCGTGTCATTCTGGCGGAAGGTGTTCCGTGGAGACGTGCGAGTCAAAGACGATAAAGCAATCAGCGCCGACGACATCGCGAACTCGAATCTCGTGCTCTGGGGCGATCCCAGTAGCAACGCTGTATTGGCGAAGCTTCTTCCGAAGTTGCCGCTCCAGTGGACCGGTGAAAAACTCGTCTTCGGCAGCCAAACGTATTCAGCCACGGAACATGCACCGGTACTTGTGTATCCCAATCCGCTGAATCCTGCGCGATACATCGTCATAAACAGCGGCCCCACGATGCGCGAAGAGCCGTTACTGAATAACGCTCAACAAGTGGCGAAACTCCCCGATTGGGCGGTAGTGAACCTCAACACCCCCGCGGATCCGAAAAACCCCGGGGAGATTGTGAACGCCGGATTCTTCGACGCTCACTGGGACGCTCCTAAAAACTAACACCACTCGCTGACTCTGGCCGGTGGCACCTGCTTCTGCCACCGGCCCTTCGGCCCGCCGCGTTCTCCGCCCCGCCGAACTCGGGCGTTGCCTTGTTCCGCACTCGGAACAAACCTGTGCTTATGTCCCCCTCGGAAAAAGCACGGTTGTTTCAGGACCTCGCTCAATTAGCAAAAAGCGGTATCTCCTTCCCTAAAGCCGCACAAACCCTCGCGAAACACGCCAGGGGCAACTCCGCAAAATCCCTACACGCGATCGGCGAACGCTTAAAAGCCGGAGACACCATTGCGGATTCGCTTCGCGTACCTGAAGCCCAGTTTTCGCCACTCGAGGTCGGCATCGTTTCAGCAGCCGATACATGCGGCAACCTCTCCGCCGGACTCGATCACTGCGCTCAATATTACGAGTCTATCGCGACGGCCCAGGACACCATCCGGGCAAAACTACGCTACCCCCTGTTCCTCCTGCATTTTGTGGCGATCACAAGCAGTATCCCTTCGCTGTTTGGAGATCACGGAAGCATTAGCCACGCGCTTTACGGAGCCGCCTCCCAAATCGCGCTCCTTTGGCTCGGTCTCGGGGCAGTTTGGGGAAGCGTCCGAATCATTCTTTGGAAAGCACAAACCAGTATACTCCTGGATTCCATTCTGAGGGCCCTCCCAGTGATCGGAACCCTACGCCGCGACTTTGCGCTCACTCGATTTTGTTCGGCTTACAACATGCAATTGAATGCCGGAATCAGTGTGTTCCTTAACTTGGAGGCTTCAGGTCGCGCCAGTGGCAGTCCCGTCATTCAGGCTGCATGCGCCACAGTTGCGAAAGTCATCAGCGAAGGTGGCTCCACTTCGGACGGGCTCACGGCTACCGGTGTCTTTCCCGAAGCGGTTGTCAGAGCGTTTTGCGTAGGAGAAGAAACAGGCGACCTCAACCGGGAGCTGACGTTGATCGCGGCGCAATACCAACAAGCAGGTCTGCGCCGAATGGAGCTTCTTGCAGAATGGCTCCCGAAAGGTCTGCTCATCCTGACCTACGCCTACATCGGCTGGGGCATCCTCAGCTACTACGCGAATTACTATCGAACGATCGGTTCGATGCTAAAAGAGATGTAAGCAAGCTAAGGACCTGTTCACGGTTCCGTTTCGATAATGACACCGGCCTCCGGTGCGCCTACAGCGCGGTTTATCGTAGCCCAGGGCAACACCCTGAGCCCCAATTTCGCCTCCAATCAGCTCCCCTTCCGTTCCAGCGCAGGACGCAACCGCTCCATACGCGCCGCTAATTCGGGATCCGAACTCCACAAGTGAACGGGTAACGCCACGCGTTCGCTCCAATTCGAATCCGCCACGGCTCCCGGCACATTAAAGCGCTGCGAAGTCCCAAAAAGATCCGTAACCATGGAGATGGCCAGCCACGAGTTCGAGGCTAGCAACCCTTTGATCAGGCTTTCGTGGACCTGCTCAAACGGCAAAATACATGGCACCTCAAACCCCGCCCAGCGCCCTAACCGGCGCACCTCCCACCACACCCAATCCCGGGCCGAGGCATCCTCCGAACACCCCGATTCACCCGCCGCAATCACGGCCATCCAGTGCTCCCACATCGAACGCAACGGCTCGTGATCGTGTGTCGCATACGTACTCACCGACAACGGTTCGTAATTTTGGCTCGCCACCAAACTGGTATCCCAATCCTTCTCCCACATCGGCACCTTAAAGCCCGCAATCTCCATCGACTGCAAACTTGGGCGCACGTAATCCGGCACCGTTCCGAGGTCCTCGGCAATCAACCGATACGGTCCAGTCTCCTCCAGCAAAACGCGCAAAATGGTTTCCCCATGAACACGGTTCGCCCACCGATGTTCATCGGTATCATCCGAGTTCACAATGAAGTGAGGTAGCTCGCCCCCCGTCCGCTCTCGGGCCTGATCTTCCGACAACTCCGCAAATTCCGGATTACGCTCTGGACGCCAGGGGAAGGCAAAGACGCGGAAAAACCCGAGCGCGTGATCGATTCGGAACAAATGGAAAACTTCCCGAACCTTCCGGACTCGTTGCCGCCACCAATCGTAGTTGCGGGAGGCCATCACATCCCATCGATACAGAGGGACGCCCCAGTTTTGTCCCCAACGCGCCGTGAAAATGTCCTGCTGGAACGCAGGCTCGGGTGGTGCACCACAACTCCAACGCGCATCAAAAAACTCCGAAAAACTAAACACATCCGCGCTGTAATAACTGACACCGTAAGGCACATCCCCCATCAGCGCGACGTTTCGAGACTCCGCATACGCCTTGGCCTCTTTCCACTGCATCCAGGCATTCCATTGAATATAGGCCACCTGCTTCATCTCCCTGTCCCATTCCTTACGCACGGCCGCCGTTTGTTTTTCGAGCCAGGCCCGCGCCGAACTCAACGTCTGCAACGCCTTCGGCCACATATCCCAACGTTCCCCCCCTTCATTCCGGTTCATTAACACCCGAAACAAACAAAACCCGGATAACCACGTCTCTTCCTCGTTCATCCACTTCCGAAATCCACGCGCCCTTTTGTCATTTTTCTTCAACGACTGGGCCGCAAATCGCTCATACGCCATTTCCAAAAGCCGCGCCTTCAACCCCTTCACGACTGAGTACAAAACAGGACCTGTCCTGTCTTTCCCCTCAAAGGCCTTCTCCGTTTCTAAAGCGATCTCCGCGTCCTTAAGCTCAGGAAACGTCTTGGACGTAATCTCCAACGTCAGCGGATCCAGCGCCACCGACGAAATCGCGTTATAGGGCGAATTATCGTGCCCTGTTTCATTCACAGGCAACACCTGGACCACCCCGATAGAATGAGCCGAAGCCCAGTCCACAAGCTCGCGTAAGGCAGCAACGTCCCCCACACCGAGGTCCGCTTTCCCGCGTATGGCGAAAAGAGGGGCTAGAATACCGGAAAGTTTGAGGTCAGGACGCAGTTCCATAAGAGAGATATGTGCTCAGTTCAGAATCGTTTCAAGCAAGTCATGAGCCGTATTCCCACTGATTGCAGGCGGGTCACAAGCCGTTCGTTGTCGCCCCAAAGGATCGACAGAATCCCTTCCAACAGTGAATATCCCCCTATGAGTGATGAGATGATTCTGGTTGTACCACGCGCTACATTGGACGCCCTCGGCAGCTTTCAGGGGCTTCACTTCGAGGTAGACCGTTATCTGAATACCTTTCTGACGCCCCCCACACCGCGCTTCATGGCGCGACCAGCCGCCGAATTGGACCCCTCATTTAAACAGATCATCCCATACGCCATCTTCACCCACCAAGGACGCATTTTATCCTACGTCCGAGGATCTAAAGGTGGGGAAAAACGGCTCGCCGCAAAACGTTCCATCGGCATCGGCGGCCACATGAACGATACCGATACCAACCACGACGGATTCGACCTCGCCGCGTACCGGAACGCCCTCAGCCGTGAGATCGGCGAGGAACTGAAAATCAACACTCCCTATAAAGAACGCCCTGTCGCTCTTCTCAATGACGACGCCACGGAAGTCGGCCGGGTTCACATCGGAGTCGTGCACATCTTTGAATGTGACACCGATCAGATCGAATGCGGGGAAGCCGCCATCACGGATCTGCGCTTTTTCACCAAGAACGAACTCCTCGATCTCCGCGATTCCCTGGAAACCTGGTCCCAGATCTGTCTCGATCACCTCGATACCCTGCTGGCCTAAAGCGCCACAGTCTCCAATCCCCCTCCTCGTATTCTCGCAAATAACGGCAGCCATCCCGCTCCAGAAAGATGCAAGTTCCCTCCAAAAAAAAGGACCTCTACCCCGTACAACCCGCTCTCCGAGGGTATATGCGCTCTTTCGCCCGGGAAATAAACCTCCCCATCGAATACAACTCCCTGCGCCGATTCACCGAATGCACCACCCTTCTGGATAAAAACGGCCGCGACACCCTCTGGCAGACCGTCATCTATAACGCCCACGAGATGCGCGAACTCCACCACGGGTTGCGTCACACCTACGGCCTCCTGAAAGCCTCGGCGGAATCCTCCTTCATCGACCATCTCCGTGTCGACCGCATCGACTTCTGTGAGTTTGGGAACTCGCAGCCTTTTCGAATCCGTATCGTTAACGCCTACAACGATAACCAGGATTATTTTTACATCAAAAAAGCCGATTCCTCCCGCATCTACGGCCTCGAACTGGAACATCTGCTCTCCCCGAACCGCATCCTCTACTTCGTTTCCAAAGAAACGTTGGTCGAGGAGCATATCGTCGGCATCCCCGGCGATCAGTTTATCAGCAAACACCTTCAGGACCCCGGTTTCATGGAGGTCCGTATCGCCAAGGAATTTGTAAAATTCAACGAACGTTGTTTTATCCGTTTATTGGGTGATATGCGCCCATGCAACTACGTCGTAGACGTCACCCCGGACTTCGAAGAAGTCCAGTACCGGCTACGCCCTCTGGATTTTGACCAGCAATGTTACGAAGGCAGCCGTTCTTTTTATCGCCCTCAATATTTCAAGGGCAATAACCCACTCGTGCAGTTCGGGATGAAACACATGGATGTCAAATCCATGCACCAATACCAACACGAAGAACGTTCCCTGATGTCGCTTCGTATGCGTTTTGAGCGGAACCGTCTCAACTGGCTCATGGACGCCATGACTCAGGAAACCCTCGCGCCGCTACCAAAAGTGCACCAACTCCGAACCGAACTGGCGGAATTCTACAAGGACGACCACTTCCTTAAACTCCGCACCATGGGAGAGTTAGTCAAATATAGCCTCGATAACATCGGCAGCCTGCATTAGCGCTCCGCGTAATCGGGCTCGCAAAGCACCCACCGTAGCCTCATCATTGGGCAGTCGTTTGCTCAATTTTTGAGCCTCAAAAGCTACTTTGGGTCATGTCTCTCCACATCGAATCCATTCCAGCGCCCCCGCTGGATCAATCGTTCCGACTCCTTCGCTGGCGCGAAAACTTAAAAGACGTCGATTACTGCGATGCCGGGGGGAAAACCACCCCCGTTGAAGGTGCCGGCGACCACTGGCATCTTCATAAAGAACTCGAACTCACCTGGATCGAATCCGGACAAGGCACTCGGGTTGTCGGCGACAACATCGCCCAATTTTCGGGCCCGGAGCTCGTTTTAATCGGCTCCCAACTTCCTCATTGCTGGCACGGACTCCAGCGTTCCAGCGGTTTGGCGATCCAGTTCTACTGGCCCATCGACCACCCCATCCGGAGTTTGCCCGAATTCAAAACGCTCATGCCCCTGTGGGAGCGCAGCGGAAACGGCCTGCTTTTCCCGCCACAAATCGCACGGACCATTGCCCCTCTCTTGGAGGCAATGCTTCCAGCCAATTCCCCGCTGCGACTGGGCCTCTTACTTGAAATTTTAGGCACCCTCGCCGCTGTCCCCTCCGAAACCGTTCTTTCGCTCTCCCAACAAGATTTCAGCCTACAAAAAGGAACCCGCCATCAGCCTGGCATCCAACGTGTCATTCAGAACGCACTCGCCCATTACGCTGAACCGTTCTCCATGACACAGGTACTTCAATTGGCAGGGATGAGCAAGGCCACTTTCGCCCGCCAATTCCCTCGTTTTACAGGACTTACCTACACAGAGTTCCTACTGCACCTCCGCCTCGATCACGCCCGCCAACACCTCATTTCCAGCGACGACACCATCAGTTCCATCGCCTTCGAAGCCGGGTTTAATCATCTCTCCCATTTCAATCGGGCTTATCGAGAGCGATTCGGTAAGACGCCCACCCAAGAACGCCCACACTCTCCTTAGCTCCCCCTACCCGCTTAAAATAATTTTTAAGGAAAATCCCACTTTTCTTGGGCAATTCCAATTCGAGCGGGAGTGATAATGACAAGCCCCCAGTACGCTCATGCAACCCGCAGCCCCGAACCCAATGTCCCCCCAAAATCGTGACGAACGGTTCGTTTCCCTTTTTGCCGAAACCGAACCCGCCCTCCGATTGTTTCTGCGCTCCCTCCTTCCTCGCTGGGAAGACACCGATGAAGTGCTTCAGGAAACGAGCCTCGTTCTCTGGCGCAAATTCGACTCGTTCACCGAAGGAACCGATTTCCTGCGCTGGGCGTGTATGGTTGCTCGTTTCGAAGCCCTCAAATACCGCAGGGGTAAGGCCCGAGATCGCCATGTCTTTACCGAAACCCTGATGGAACAACTCGCCCAAGAGGCCGAAGACGAACTCCCCAATCTAGATCTCGAACGCAAAGCTCTCGAAGCCTGTCTCCAAAAACTCGGTGATCGGGAACGCTCATGGGTCGACAGTGTTTACGGAAACGACAATCAGATCCGCGAAGTCGCCGTACAGGCCGGTCGTTCCGCCGGTAGCCTTTACAAGGCCCTCCACCGAATCCGACTCGGCCTGCTCGATTGCGTCAACCGTTCCCTCGCAGACGGCGAACTTGCCTAACCCATTTTCACCGTGAGTACCCCTCCCTTCCAACCCACTCCTGAGTTCCTGGAACTGCTGGCCCAATACTCCTCTGGCACGGTGGACGAAAAAGGCACCCAACGCCTCGAACAACTCCTCCAGGACTCCCAGGACAATCGACGTTTCTTTCGCCGCTATCTCCAGGCAGACACTGTCCTCCGCGAGTCCTCTTGCGGCCATATCCGCCTAGCCTCTCCAACAATCACGCCCTTTCCCGCAACCCAACAGGAACCCTGGTACTGGAAAGCCGCAGCCGTCATCGCATCTCTCGGCTGCCTTACCTCCCTCTGGCTCTCTCGAGCCTCATCCTTAGACGTCATTCCGCCTTCCTCCACTCTAGCCGTACTCACCCAAAGCGTAGACGTTCAGTGGAAAGCCGGAGATCGTTCGCTACAAACGGGCAGCCAGCTCGGCTCAGGAACCCTTCGATTCGAACGTGGACTGGTCCAATTAGAATTCGTGAATGGAGCCGTTGTGGTCGCTGAAGGACCCGCAGAACTCGAACTCATCTCACCAAAACGCGCTATCTGCAGGCAGGGAAAAGTTCGCGCCTCCGTCCCGCCACAAGCCCACGGCTTCACCATCACCGCGCCCGACATGGATGTGGAAGACCTCGGCACGGAGTTCGGTCTCGCTGTGGGACACGATGGCAAATCGGAAGTGCACGTCATCGAGGGAGAAGTCAAAATGCATCCCAAAAACGCGCGTCCAGAAAGCCTCTATGCGGGACAAGCGCTCCGCTGGGAAGCGGGCCTCACTCCCGCCGCACTTCAGGCAAATGGCAACGTTTTCACTAGCCGCCAAGAGCTACTGAGCCTCGCTTCCGTTTCCTCCAAAGAAACCGTTTCCCGCTGGCAAACCGAGAGCACTCGTGTCCGACAACTTCCGGAGACGGTCTTCCACTACACCTTTGAACCGAACGAACCCTGGTCCCGTACCCTCCCAAACACTCGAGCAAACTCCGAACCGGCCCTCAATGGCGCCGTGGTCGGCTGCCAGTGGGGACAGGGCCGTTGGCCGGGAAAACACGCGCTCGAATTTAAAGGCCTCTCCGACCGCGTCCGCCTTCATATTCCCGGCCAATACACCGCAATCACTTTGGCCACCTGGGTACGAATCGAAAGCTGGGATCGTTGGTTAAGCTCCCTCCTCCTCACCGATTCCTTCAAAGTCGGCGCGATCCATTGGCAACTCAGCGACAAAGGCGAAATGATCCTCGGGGTCAACCCCGGCTCCCTCGAAAATCACTTCTCCCCCCCGGTGATCGGACCCAATGACCTCGGACGCTGGGTGTTTCTGGCCACCACCTACAACGAGGCCACCCGCTCCGTCTGCCATTATCTCGACGGCCGTCTCGTCAGCACGACTCCCATCAAGAAAACCGGCCCACTCATCCCCGCAGACGCCGAACTTGGAAACTGGACAACCAACCAGACAACCGGTACCCGCGCCCGTGCCCTGAACGGTAAAATCGACGAATTCACCTTCTTCGCCCGTGCCCTCACCCCGGAAGAAATCCAGACCGCCTACCAAACAGGCGCCCCCCTTTAAAAAATCGCCCCCTTTTTAAGCCGCTTAAGCCTCTTAAGTTCTCATCTTAATCCCCCCTCCTTTCTTATGCCACGCACTCGTCCCGCTATCCTAGCCACAAGCGTCCTCGGCTCCCTGGCCTTTCTCACCCCCACCCTGGCCCCCCTTCCTCTCTTCGCCGCCGCCGCTCCAGCTCCACTCCAATTCAACCGCGATATCCGACCCATCCTTTCTGATAAATGTTTCGGATGTCATGGCCCGGACAGCGGTCATCGAAAAGCCGGTCTTCGCCTCGATCTTCGCGATGCCGCAATGAAGAAACCCAAAAGTGGTGACATCCCTCTCGTTCCAGGAAACCCAGACGGCAGCCATCTTCTCTCTAGAATTCTCAGCACCGATCCAGACGAAGTCATGCCTCCCCCGGACGCAAAACTTCCCAAACTCACCAAAAAAGAAACAGACACCCTCCGCCGCTGGATCGCTGAAGGCGCTGAATATCAGGACCACTGGTCCTTTATCCCAGTCAAACCAGTCCCCATTCCCACCGACCTTCCCAATGGCCCCAAACCCCGGAATGACCTCGACCGTCTCGTCTTTGCCCACCTCAAACAACGCAATCTTGTTCCCCGCCCGGAGGCCAAACCCGAAGCGCTTCTGCGTCGTGTCACACTCGACCTCACAGGGCTCCCCCCCACCCCGGCGCAAGTCCGCGAATTCTTAAGCGACACACGCCCCGATGCCTACGAACGTTTAGTCGATCGTCTCCTGGCTTCCCCCTCCTTCGGAGAACGAATGGCCACCGACTGGCTCGATGTGGCTCGTTACGCAGATAGTTTTGGATTTCAAGTGGATCGCGACCGCGAAGTCTGGCCCTGGCGCGATTGGGTCGTGAGCGCCTTTAACCGAAATCTCCCATTCAACGACTTCGTTACCTGGCAACTCGCCGGAGATCTCCTCCCCAATCCCTCGGAAGAACAGGTCCTAGCCACCGCATTCAACCGGCTCCACCAGCAGGAAGCCGAAGGCGGCTCCATCGAGGAGGAATACCGCGTCGAATACGTAAACGACCGGGTCATCACATTCGGGACGACATTCCTAGGGCTTACTTTCGAATGCAGCAAATGCCACGATCATAAATTCGACCCCATCACACAGAAGGAGTTCTACCAACTGTTCGCCTTCTTTGATGATATTGATGAAGCGGGGCTATACTCGTTCTTCTCCCCGGGCGACGCTCCTACGCCTGCAATGAACTTGCGTTCAGCAGAGGAAAAAACACGGATCAAACAGCTCGAGAGCAATCTCACCTCAGCAGAGACCCAACTCGCTTCCGTCCGCCAATCCCAACAGTCCGCCTTTGTTTCCTGGCTCGCAAACAAACCCGCGCCAAACGCCGCAATCCCCTCTGAAATCGCGCGGTTCAAATTCGATGCCGTCGACAAAAACCACAAACTTGCCAACTCCATCGACCCAAAACTCCAGATTCCTTTGGGGGGTGAAAACAAAATCGTCCCCGGACGAAGCGGCAACGCGATCCAGTTTAGCGGAGACGACGCCCTGAATCTGAAGGTTGGAGCATTCAACCGAGCAGACCCATTCACGATTTCACTCTGGATTCAAACTCCAGACGTCAAAGAACGGGCCGTTGTGCTTCATCGCTCAAAAGCCTGGACCGATGCCGCCAGCCGCGGCTTCGAATTGCTGATCGAAGACGGACGTCTCAAATGGTCGATGATCCGGTTCTGGCCCGGAGACGCCGCGTCCATCAAATCCACGAGTCCTCTAAAAACAGGCGAATGGACTCACGTCACCGTTTCCTCGGACGGCTCGGGTAAAGCCGCCGGACTCAAATTGTATGTCAACGGGCACCCGTGCGAAACCGAGGTCATCAAAGACACGTTATCCAGAGACATCGCTCCGGTCGGTGAAGATCACATCATTTTGGGAGAACGGATGCGGGATCGCGGGTTCAAAAATGGGCTAGTGGACGATATCCGTGTGTTTGCGCGGAACCTGAGTGAATTGGAGGTGCTGCAAACATTTGATGAAAATGCAGCTCCCAATCTACAGGAAGGTGCTGTGGAAAAGCTGAGTCCCGAGGATAAAGCGCGTCTATTTGAGCTCTTCCTTGCGACTGGTTCGCCTGAGTACAGCCAGGCATTGGAGTCCCTGAAAGCAGCGCGTACAGAGCTTTTAGGCGCACTGAACAAGCAGCGCGAAATCATGGTGATGCAAGAGATCCCCAAACCCAAAAAGGCTTACGTGCTGTTCCGGGGCCAATACGACCAACGTCGTGATGAAGTATTCGCAGGCACACCAGCCTCGCTCAATCCGTTCCCCAAAGGAGCGCCCACTAACCGGCTGGGATTGGCTCAATGGTTAACCGATCCGAGTAACCCGCTTCTGGCACGAGTCACCATCAATCGCTACTGGCAAAGCCTTTTTGGACGCGGGATCACCAGAACAGCAGACGATTTTGGAAGCCAGGGAGCACAACCCGAGTACCCCGAAGTTCTGGACTGGTTAGCCGGACAATATATTTCAAATTGGGACACCAAAGCGCTGCTGCGATCCGTAGTTATTTCGCACACCTACCGTCAGGAGAGTGCTGCGGATATGAAACTACTCACGGACGATCCCGAGAACATTTTGTTGGCAAGAGGACCGCGCTTCCGTCTTTCAGCGGAAATGATTCGCGACACGTTTTTGCAAGCGAGCGGGTTATTGGTAGACAAAATCGGAGGCGCCCCAGTCACGCCTTATGAGATGAGTGAGGCGTTCCGCCCCGCCAATGCGGACAAGGGCGAAGGTTCCTTCCGCAGGAGTCTTTACACCCGCTGGCGCCGCACCTCTCCTCCACCCGCAATGATGTCGTTTGACGCGTCTAGACGGGCGGTTTGTGCAGCCAAACGCGAACGCACCAACACTCCGCTTCAGTCGCTGATTCTTCTGAACGGCCCGCAATACGTGGAAGCAGCCCGGGTCCTCGGAGAAAAACTACATCAGCAACACCAGGGAAATATCAGCACCATGGTCGAAGACGGATTCCTTTCGTGCCTGAGCCGATTCCCCGACAACCGCGAGAAAGAGATTTCGGAAGCGCTTTACCGAGAGCAACTCGAGTATTTCACCAGCCATCCCGAAGAAGCGAAATCGCTCCTAAAGATCGGCCAGACGGCGACCAATAAGAACCTTCCGGAACCACAGGCGGCAGCCGCCACAGTTCTCGCCCAAGCCCTCCTGAACCATGACGGATCCGTGGTGAAACAATAAGGCTTTCTCGCACTGAATCCCCCAGACACTTCCACCTCTTCTCGCATCATTCACGAACCCTTTGCTCCTCTTTAAATCCTTTATGAACACGGAATTTCGTCTCCCCCGCCGGCATTTCCTAAAAAACTTCGGTATGGGCCTGGGTAGCCTCGCCTTCGCAGATCTGATGCAACGCGATGCCTCCGCTGCCGCCGCTAAGACTGCATCAGAGCCCACAGATCACCCGGAAGCCGCGCAATCGGATGAACGTCCCCACGGCCTCCCACACTTCGCTCCAAAAGCGAAACGGGTCATTTATCTGTTTATGTCGGGAGGACCATCCCAACTGGACCTCTTCGATTACAAACCCCTACTAGTAAAACGAAACGGCGAGCAGCTACCCGACTCGGTACGCGGCGGACAACGTCTCACCGGAATGTCAGGAAATCAGTCGTCTATTCCGATGGTCGGTTCACCGTTTGGGTTTAATCAATTCGGTCCCTCCGGCACATGGGTCAGTGATTTGTTACCCCACACGGCCTCCGTGGCCGAAGAGTTATGTGTGATCCGGTCGATGTTCACCGAATCCATCAACCACGGCCCCGGTGTGACCTTTATCCAAACCGGATCACAAGTCCCAGGACGGCCCAGTATGGGCGCTTGGGTTAATTATGGGTTAGGTTGTGAGAACTCGAACCTGCCTGGATTTGTCGTATTGGTAACCAAAGACAAAGGCGGACAGCCTTTGGGAGCGCACCTTTGGGGGAACGGCTTTTTGCCATCCGACCACCAGGGTATCATGTTCCGTCCATCCAAGGATCCGGTGCTTTATTTGAACAATCCCAGCGGCATCAGTAACGATAGCCGCCGCTTAATGCTCAACCGGTTTGCACAGCTCCACCAACATCAACTGGACTCCACACCGGATCCCCAAATCGAAGCACGTATCGCCAACTACGAGATGGCCTACCGGATGCAGAGCAGTATCCCGGACGCCACAGCGCTGAGTGAGGAATCAGAAGCCACGTTTGCGTTGTATGGAGAAGACGCAAAGACTCCGGGCACATTTGCAGCAAACTGCCTGCAAGCAAGAAGACTAGCGGAGCGCGGCGTACGCTTCATTCAGCTTTACCATCAAGACTGGGATCACCACGGCGGCCTTCCAAAATCCATTCCGAAGCTTTGTAAAGAAACGGATCAGGCTTGTGCAGCGCTGATTCTGGATCTCAAACAACGGGGTATGCTCGAAGACACACTGATTGTGTGGGGAGGAGAATTCGGACGGACCAACTATTGCCAGGGCAAACTCAGCACTAACTTTGGTCGCGATCATCATCCCCGTTGCTTTACGACTTGGATGGCTGGAGGCGGAGTGAAAGCAGGAATGGTCTATGGGGAGACTGACGAATTCGGGTACAACATCGTACAGGACGGAGTTCACATCCACGATCTGCAGGCCACGATTATGCATCTCTTAGGCATCGACCACGAAGGGTTGACGTATAAGTTTCAGGGAAGGCGATACCGTCTCACCGACGTTCACGGGAAAGTGGTGAAATCGATTCTGGCGTAAGGGCTTAGAGCGAAACGACGAATGAAAGTACATTGGAAATGTGAGGAGCGCAGGGTTCAAGCCGATTCAGGAAGGGGGATAGAGGTCCCAACAATGTGCCAAGACGACACGCCACTGGTGCTCTTTGTGTAGGATGACAAGATTTGTTCTGGTTTTTTTGGCAGGACCATTCACCACATATCTTCCTCTATGAAATCCACCCTCCTCCTCACTTCAATCGCGTTGCTTTCCTTCGGTTCCCTCCAAGCCGAAACCCTGACACTGGAAGGCGTACACAACTGCTGCAAGAAATGCGAAAAAGGCATCAGTGACGCAGTTTCCAAAGTAGACGGCGCAACGGCGACTGCAGACAAAGGAACTGTCACCATTACAGCTAAAGACGCTGACTCCGCTAAGAAAGCAGTCGCATCCCTAGTCGAAGGTGGTTACTTCGGCAAAGGCGCTGAGGCACCTGCGGTAACAGACGCAACCGTCAAAACAGCCTCCGTTGCTGGAGTTCACCTCTGCTGCGGCAAATGTGTCACCGCAGTTGAAAATGCCGTAAAATCGGTCAAAGGCGTCACCTCACACAATGCGGAAAAAGGCGCATCTTCGTTCAACGTCGAAGGTGAGTTCAGCACAAAGGAACTTGCGGCAGCTCTAAACAAGGCTGGCTTCAACGGTTCATTGAAGTAAGCCCAATAAAACACGAAGGCCCTTCGCCTTAGTGAGTTAGAAGATCCATTTGAGGACGTCGGCATCAACGCCGCCGTCCTCAATTTTTGTACCCTCCTCACACTGATCTTCCGAAAGAGGAGGGGGACGAACAAGTGAGGCCTTCCCTTAGCAGGCGAACTCCTTTGGCCCGTAGCCAATAAAAAAGGGAGCCGTTTAAAGGCTCCCTTCATTTTGATTCGGCTGAATCTAAAGCTCGACTAGTTCAATCCAGCAAGAGCCTTGCCGATAGCGCTCTTATGACGGTCTGCTGTATTACGGTGCACATTGCCCGTCTTAACTGCCTTATCCAAAACGGACACAAATTGATTTGCAGCAGTCTGAGCCGTAGCTTTGTTGCCGGACGTCAACGCTTCACGCACCTGTTTGAGCTGCTTCTTAACAGAAGACTCCGTACGACGGTTGATCAATGTACGACGCTCAGTTTGACGGGCGCGCTTTGCTGCAGAAGGTGTATTAGCCATGGCTTAAGAATAAAATCGGTCGGCCATGCTACTTGAGGAACACCTGCTGTCAACACCTTCTCCAGAGTAAAAGCGGACTTTTCGCACGGATAAAACACGCCACCGGCCCAGTAATTAGGAAAAGTCCAGATGAACATTTCCCTCTAAGCGTCTATCCTAAGGGCTCCAGAAAACTACCTCTTACGCAAATCCCCTTCTACTCTCGGAAAGCCGAGGCAGAGCAGGGGCACTGCGTTTCCAAGGAAATCGCCAACGAGAATAGCCTCGCAGATGCCCCCATTTCGCCTGCCAGTCTCAGGACGCGACGCCAGTCCCCCTACTCAATCCCCCTTTTTCGGAACTACTGCGGTTTTGATGTTCATCAACGCTTTTTGCCCTACATCTATCAAATCCTCACGGCTAGCGACAGGCCCACTCGCCAAGACCTCACCGCCCAAAGTTAAAATCCCAGCGATCATCTGGCCCCTTTTTTCCCGGAGTTCGACGATCACATTATCGTCCGTTTGTGTAAAAATAAGCACCGAAAGACTACTTGAAGTCACCTCACCAGAAGTCACTTTTCCGTTCGGAAGCCCAGTCGACGGCACTATCCCCACCCCATCTGACGTAGTAACATTTCTGTCCGGAACACCAATCTGAATCGTTGTTGAATCCCCTTTAGTCGAGCCTCCGCCTTCGGTGCCCTGCTTAGTAGGAATATCCGCAGTCCCCAGCCCACCGGCTGACACTGTCACCTCCCCGATTGGCCCCGAGGTCAATCCAGTCGGACCCATAGACGACACCTTTATATCAGGAATACTCGGCCCGGATGGCCCCACTGAGGAATTCGGCACATTCGCGGAAAGTTTTGGCAATTCGGATAACCGATCCAGCACATCAGAAGGCAACACCTTCGCCAAGTCGCCATCGGCAATGGCCCGTACAACAGAAGGTACAGCATCCTGTTCACTGCCGAGCGTACCATTACTAGAACCCTTCTTTCCCGTGTCGGTTGTAGCCACCGAAGTCGACGGCGATTTCCCCGTGTCCCCAACCGCCATAAAACGCCCTCCAAAAACACCCCCACTCGTATCCGGCTCTCCCTGCTTTCGCTCCAATCTCGCCGCCAAATCACCTTGTCCTCCGACAATCCGTAAACCCGTACCTGCACCGCCCTGTGTCATCGCAGCCAACGCCTCCTGAACATTGTGAGGGATCGCCCCCGACCAGGGAATCACTGTATCGGAGGGCCCCCCTTGAGCTGGGCTTCCACTGCTCAGCGAAGAAGCTCGCCCCCCATCCGCGGTCGCCCCGCCCCCAAAACGAGATAGTTCCGACCCCGTATCCGCAGTCTGGTCTCCCTTCGTACGGGGCGTATCAGACCGATTTTTAAACATCTCGGCGGCTTCCGCGATCGATTGCGCATCGAACTCAGTCCCCTTCGGTGCCCAAAATCCAGAACCCAAAAATCCAGCCTGGACACTGATCACAATGGCAGCGGCCAACCCAGCGGCTGCGAGCCATCTCACGTTCCTGTTCACCCGAGGACGCACTACTGGAACGTCCAACTCCGACAAACCTGGCGTTCGCGCCAGCTGCGAATGCGGATCAGCGGATTCAAGACTATGAAACCCGATCTGTGCCCCCACAGCTCGCTCACACGTTCCACTTTGCGCACTGGGACGAGCATCCGAAAGCCACGCTTCAAACGCCAAATCCTCGGCTAGTTCCACCTCCAACTCCTCTTCAATTTCCGCACGAATCGGAGCAGGTTGAAGGCGATGTAATAAATTCTCCGTTTCGACGTCCACAGGCAATACAGCCTCCAGCGCCTCCTCCAGCTCCGGACCGGGAACCACCGGCTTGCAGCTCGTAAGTTCGGACGCAACGGTCCCATCTTCGATATTCCCCTCTCCGGCAGAAGCCAACATGCGGCCAATCGCATCCTCCAACCTCCGGGACGGAGGCACTGGACGCAGGCCTTTCAATGCCAACTCAAAATCAGAAGCCGGCATAGCCATATGCGCTTAACTCCTTTTTTAGAGCCTTAATACCCAACCTGTAACGCGAAGCCACAGTATTAGGCGACTCGTTTAACGACGTGGCAATCTGGGCAAACGTCAACTCGCCCCACACCTTTAAGACAATCACCTCCCGCTGCTCCGCCGGAATCTTCTGCAAAGCCTCCTGAATATCATCCGCCTTGGCCTGCTGATCACTCGCCGTCACAAACCAGGAGTCCCGTCCCGCCTGTACGGCAGCCGAATCACGAAGATCTTGGACCTCGACCGAATACAAATCTTCTCGTTTTGTCCGTCGAAGAGAACTCCTCAACACATCCAACGCAGCAGTCCTGACTGCGGAAAAAAGTAAGCCATACTGCTCCGGCTGTGCATTGGGATACAATTTCCAGAATCGGACAAAGGCTGTCTGAACCACATCCTCAGCCTCTTGCCCCAAGGTAAATTGCTCAGGCTGTAAAAACTGGCGTGCATAAAGCAGCAGTTTCGCTCCCATTTCCCGATAACAAACCCTCCAAGGCTCAATCGAGCAACCATCACCCGCCCCGCCCACGCCCTCTGCCTGTGGCAAGGACTCCAGTTTAGGGTTGGGAAACGGCAATGTCATAGGGCGCTTATTCGAAAAACGTCACAAAGCGGATATTTTGTCACAAAAGCCACCAGACTATCGAAAAAAAGACGTCGATAATCGATTCAGAAGAAATATTCCCTCCGCTTCCCCGCTCGACACTCTCCATCTTCAAATCCAAAACTGTTCCTGTCTATGAACGTACTGATTCTTGCCGCCGGGTACGCAACCCGACTCTATCCCCTCACCCTCACTAAAGCAAAACCCCTGCTGGATGTCGCAGGCAAGCCAATGATGGAGTGGGTCATCGACAACCTCGCTCCGATCAAAAACCTGGAGAAAGTGTACGTCGTAACAAACAACAAATTTGCAGCCGACTTCGAGCAATGGGCAAAGGGCTACGAAGCCGCTAACCCGAAATTGAACGTCGAAATCATCAACGACAAGTCCACCGGGGATGCCGACAAACTCGGTGCCATCGGCGACATCCGTCTCGTGATCGAAAAGGCCGGTCTGGATAAGTCCGATCTGCTCGTCGTGGCCGGTGACAATCTGTTCTCCGAAAGTCTCGAAAAATTCGGCGACTTCTGCGATTCCGCAAAAAAGCCAGTTCTAGGGCTCTACGACGTAGGAAGCCTGGAAGAAGCGCGTAAATACGGCGTCGTCGCAGTTGGAAGCGCAGGACAGATCACCAGCTTTGAAGAAAAACCTGCGGAACCCAAGAGCACCCTGATCGGGATCGCCCTCTATTATTATCCAAAGGATACTGTAGGCCAATTCGAAACCTATATCGCAGAGGGCAATAACCCTGACCAACCCGGACGTTTTGTACAGTGGCTCTACCAGCGTACCGAAGTACAAACCTGGAGCGTTCCTGGAACCTGGTTTGACGTCGGAAGTAAGGAAACCCTCGAAGAAGCCAACCGGCTCTTCGTTCAGTTCCGTTCCTAAAAGGCCCGGCTATTCTCTACCGTCCTCTTTCATGAGCATCTTCTCGCCTGAATTCATCCAGGCGCTCGAGCGTCAGGCTTTTGCTGATGGCGTCTCAGCGGAAGCCCTCATGGAAGAAGCCGGTGCCGGGATGGCGGCCACAATCCGCCAATTTGTCCCCACCCCCGGTGTCTGCCTCGCCGTATTTGGCAAAGGCCACAACGGCGGCGATGCCCTCGTTACAGCCCGCCTTCTTTCTGAGCAAGGCTGGCGGGTTTATCTGATCCCAGCGTTCCCAACAGACACGCTTGCTCCGTTGACCTCCAAAAAATGGGATGAGGCCGGACGATGCGACACCCTTCCCCTCTCGCATTTTCAGTCCTGGAAAGCAGATCCCGCATTGCCTCTTATAATCCTCGACGGCCTTCTCGGGATCGGCGCAAGTGGCCCTCTACGCCCGCCTATTAGCGATGCCACTCAGGCAATCAACGCCCTTCGCGAGAACTCCCACGCCCGAGTTTTCGCACTCGACCTTCCAACGGGACTCAACGGCGAATCCGGCATCGCCTCCCAAGACACCGTCATCGCAGATGTGACCATTACCGTCGCATTCGCAAAAACAGGCCTTCTCACGGACCACGCCGAGCACTTTGTAGGGCGCCTGGCACTTATCCCGCTGCACGAACTGTCGATACGCGTTCAATCGCACACAAGCGACGAGCTAAACACACCGCATAATCTCGCCCCTCTCTGGAAACACCGCTCCGCCGATTGCCACAAGGGCGACTGCGGCCGCGTCGCATTAGTTGCCGGATCAAAGGGTACGCTTGGAGCCGCCGCTCTTGCGGCTTCCGGCGCTCTACGGTCTGGTGCGGGACTGGTGACATTATGGATCCCAGAATCCCTGTATCCCATGGCGACCATCATCGCCCCCGTGGAGTGTATGGTTCGGCCATTCAACCATTTTCAAGAGATTCTCGCCACCCGCTCCGATGTACTCGCCATCGGCCCCGGCCTCGGACTGGACCATCCCGAGGCTGTGTTAGAATTGATCCGTCGCTTTCCCGGGCCCGCCGTAATCGACGCCGATGCACTCACAATCCTCGCAACCCAATTAAGTGCGCTGAAACAGAGTCAGGGCCCGCGTCTCCTCACCCCGCATCCCGGAGAAATGGCCCGCCTTTTTCCCGGAAGTGAATGGCTTTCGAGAAGAGAGATTGCAGTCCAATTTACCGAGGAATGGCCGGTCACCCTTTTGCTGAAAGGAATGCGAAGCGTTATCTGCACTCGGCGCGAGCCGATTAGTTTCAACACCACAGGCACGCCCGGCATGGCCTCTGGAGGGATGGGAGACGTTTTAACAGGAGTCTGCGCCGGGCTTCTGGGACAGGGACTAAACACGCACAACGCAGCGAGGCTCGGAGCGTGGCTCTGCGGCAGAAGCGCCGAAGCCCTTGTTTCACACGGAACCCGAAGCAACGAATCCCTCCTTGCCAGCGATGTCGCCTCCCATCTGGGGGCTGCATTTGAGACATTACGGCAACGTTCCAGTTAACCAGCGAACAGGGAAACCCGATCCCTCCCAGACGCAAAAAACCGCGGCTCCATTGAAGGAAACCGCGGTTATCTGAGGCAAAGAACCCCATTAGCGGGGATGCCTGAAGCCCTTCGGCGAGATTCGGCTAATCGTCAGCGAGGATTTTGATGGCCTTTTTGGTGTCGCTCACGCGGATCACAGCGAGGCCTTTTTTCGAGCCGGGGCTTGTGGCGAGGTAAGCGTATTCGATGTTAATCTTAGCCTTGGCCAGTTTCCGTGCGATTTCCCCGAAGGAACCGGGTTTATTCACGTTTTCAGTAAGGAGCACATTGTTTTCAACAACCAACACGCCACGCTCTTCGAGAAGAAACAGCGCCTTGTCCGGGTTACTCACCACCATGCGGACCACAGCATGATCTGTCGTATCCGAAATGGTCATCCCGTAGATATTGATGCCGTCCTCGGCAAACACTTCACACACCTCAGCAAGGGTACCGGGTTTATTGGCCAGAAAGATGGAGAGTTGTTGTGCGATTTGCATAAATAATGGTTCGAACTACGTCTAATTTGTACGGATTTCTGCCATCCGGCAACTACCCAGAATAAGGGTTATCGCAGTATCTCTGAAAACTGGCCGTATCACTCACAGCGGAAAAGGGCGGTTTCATTGACTTCACTCGCCACGCTTCTATCTTAAGCACAGTGAATCCGCGCCCCGAAATAGAGACGCCTCTCGATAAAACACTCGCCCTGAAACAGGCCTTTGAACCCGTACAGGAAGCCTTGGTCTCCGTCGAACAGCGTATACGTGCCCAGGCTCGAGCCTTTGATCCGTCGGTCGAAAGCTATGTGGCTTATGCCATTGAGAGTAACGGCAAACGTCTTCGCCCGGCTCTCGCTCTATTGGCGGGCGGTGCCACCGGAAATATTCTCCCAGACCACGAAAATCTCGCAGTCATCGTTGAGCTCGTACACGCAGCCACTCTGGTTCACGACGATATCCTCGACGAGGCCGACAAGCGCCGCTCACAGCCCACAACCAACGCTCGTTGGGGCAACTCACTCGCCGTCCTACTGGGAGACTGTCTCTTTGCCCATTCCCTTCGCCTATCCTCCGCTTTTGACGATAATCGGATGTGCCGCCGAATCGCAGAGGCTGCCAGTGAAGTCTGCTCCGGGGAAATCATCCAGACCCAGCGTCGCTTCGACCTAAAGTTGAGCGTCCCTGATTATTATAAAATCCTGGAGATGAAAACAGGCGCGCTTTTTGCCGTCGCAACCGAACTCGCAGCGCTCCTCAACGGGGCATCCCCCGCTGTCATGGAAGGTCTTCGGGAATTCGGTCTCCGCCTCGGAACCGCTTACCAAATTTACGACGATTGCCTCGATCTCGCCGGCGACGAAGAAAACGTCGGTAAAACTCTCGGCACCGATCTTCGGCGAGGCAAGCTGACGCTCCCCGTAATCCACCTCCTCCAAACCAGCTCCCCAGAAGAGCGCGAACGCATCAGCAACCTGATCCTGCAGGGCGAGGAAGCCGAAATCCGTGGCCTCGTGCAACATGCCGTAGACACGGGAGCCGTTCGATTCACTGTGGCCACGGGCCGCAGAATGCTCGCCGAAGCGCAGGAGTCGCTCGATGTCCTCGAACATTCCGTCTATCGCGAATCACTCATCGGTCTCTGTACGACACTCGACGCTATGATCGCCCCCATGGGTGAATAAAGGGGTGGGCGGACCATAACCATGAGCGGCAACTCGCAATGGCGAGGATCGCGAGTTCATTACTCACGTCTCGAAGAGTTCTTCCTCACAAGACTCTGCGAGGAGAATTCTTACCGCCGCAGAATCGTCCTCTCCGATTTGTAAGAGTTTCCGGTCCAGGCAAAGAACCTGCGCCATAGCTGAAAGCGATTCAGCTTATGTGAAAAGTCCGCAACCTCAGGAGGCTCCACCCAAGTCACCGAGCTCACCCGGCTCTCCCTCATCGATTCCCCAGCGCTCGTCCAAACGCCGATCCCCTCTTGAGAAACTCGGCAAAGACGCAACTTTAGGGAAATTCGGCTCTTTGGGAGCGTCTAAAATAGCGGACCTAGCCGAAATCGAGCTCCTTGCCATTCTTCTCAGAACAGGTTGCCCAGGTCTCTCCGCCATTGACCTCAGCAAACGCTTACTCGATCGGTACGGCTCCCTCGGTGGTTTGTACCGATGCAGCATCGAAGAACTCGTCCGCCTCAAAGGAATCGGTCCGGCCAAAGCCATACAGCTTCTGGCAGCATTTGGCCTAGCCAACAGGATCTGCTCCGAGAACCTTCGCAAAGAGCGCATCGACTCCCCCGAAAGAATCTTTCAGCTCCTCGGCTTTGAAATGCGCGTCCTCAATAAAGAATCGCTCCGCGTGGTTCTCCTCGATACCCGCTACCAACTCATGCGGGTCGAAGAAATCTCCTCCGGCACCGTCAACGAAAGCATCGCCCATCCGCGCGACATTTTCGCACCCGTTTTTATGGCCGCCGCCTACGCCTTTGTGCTCGTCCACAACCACCCCTCCGGCGATCCAGCCCCAAGCGAGGCCGATCGCAACCTCACCACCCAGCTCGGCAAGGCCTCTAAACTACTCCAAGTCCACCTCCTCGATCACGTCATCCTCGGCTCTGCAGACAACGGACGCACCCCGTGGTACTCCTTTAAACAAGCCGGTTTCCTGTAAATTCAGCGAAACCGGCCCTATCACGTTCCTCAGTCCGTTCACTTGGACTTCAGTACGCTCCTGTACTTTCCTTCCTTTCCGCTCCTCTAGGCGCGTATCGCTGCGGCTGCCACTTCAATAGAAGCCGCATCACTCACCGAAACAATCGGCGTCCCCTTCCTCGTGCGCCCCAGTAACCCCGCCAAAACACCGCCAGGTCCTAATTCGATAAACAAATCGATCTTCTCCTCATCCAGTAGGTGCAACATCGTCTGTGTCCAGCGAACCGACCCCGTCACCTGATCTTTGAGGGTTTCCCGTATTTCCGCCGCCCCAGACACAGGTGTTGCACGGAAATTACAAATCAAGGTCACGGCGGGTGTATTCATTTCCACTGTATCCAAAACTGCGCCCAACTTTTCCGCAGCCGTACTCATCAAGCGGGAATGATAAGCACCCGCTACATTGAGCGGCTTAGCCATACGAATTCCGTGTTCCTTAGCGATTGCAACCGCCTTACTCACACCCTCTTGCTCTCCAGAAACGACTATCTGACCAGGGCTATTGAAGTTCGCGACATCCACCCCTGCAATTTCAGCCACCTTGCGAACCGCTTCCTCTTCCCCGCCGATCATCGCCGCCATACCTCCCGCGGTCGATTCACACGCCTCCTGCATAAACGTCCCGCGCTGAGCCACCAAACGCAGTCCTGTTTCAAAATCAAACGTCCCGGCTGCCGCATGCGCCGTAAACTCTCCTAACGAAAGCCCGGCAGCGGCCGCCACCGGAAATTCACCAACCACACTCCGCAACGCCGCAAGACACGCCAAACCATGCACATACAACGCTGGCTGACAACACCGCGTCTGCGTTAACTCGGCTTCCGGTCCCTCCCAGGCAATCCTGCTCAGGGAATAACTCAACACCTCGTCCGCCTTCGCGAAAAGTTCAGCCGCCTGAGGAAATTGATCCGCCAAATCACGCCCCATACCAACGACTTGAGCGCCCTGACCGGCAAATAGAAGTGCAATACGTTTTTGAATCATAAGGAAAGAGAGAGGGTTAAGAGGCGAGCCGTCCGATTTGCCGCCCGTTCGAGTAAAGCCGGCGCCTGCTGCATCGCTTCAGGAAGGCTCATTGGCCGGTCCACAACCGGCACCACAGCATCAAACCGTTCGAGAACAGCGGGATCCTCGGCAATAGAACCGGCAAACGCAATCACCCGCTTCCCGTACGAGCGCGCTAGCGCCGCCACTCCAGCCGGGCCTTTTCCCTCTAAAGTCTGCCCATCCAAACGCCCCTCACCAGTAACCACAATGTCCACCTCCCGAATCCGTTCTTCAAGCCCGACGGCCTCAGACACCAAATCAAAACCCGGCTCCATTTTCGCCGCACAAAACGATAACAACCCAAACCCTATCCCCCCCGCAGCCCCAACCCCGGCAACCTCGCGATAATCCTGGCCCGTCGCCTCCGCCACACGGTCCGACAAGTGACGCAACCCGCACTCCAAAAACTCCACCGCTTTCGCATCCGCTCCTTTTTGAGGCGCAAACACCGTCGCCGTCCCCCGCGCGCCTAACAGCGGATTCTGCACGTCACACGCCGCTACAATCTCCGGGAAAACCCCCACCTGGGTGCGATCAATCTTCACAATCCGCTCAAAATTCTGAGGCACTGGCTCCAACACCTCTCCATTCGCTCCCAAAAATCGGTACCCGAGTGCCGCCGCCATACCAATCCCGCCATCGGTTGTGGCGCTCCCTCCGAGACCCACCAAAATCCGTTTGGCGCCCCGGTTGACGGCGTCCTTCAACATCAACCCAGTTCCAAAGGTATTCGCGCGATAAGGATCCAGCTCATCCGCCTTCAATCGCCACAGCCCGGAGGCTTCGCTCATTTCAACGATTGCCGTCCGAGTTTCAGAAACCCACACATAACGCCCTTGAATCGAGCGGCCTAAAGCATCCACACACTGCACACTCATCCATTCGCCGTCCAAAGCCTGGTGTAACGCTTCACAAAAACCCTCACCTCCATCCGCCATCGGGGCTCTCAAAAAGACGGTTTCCGGAAAAACCGCTTTCCAGCCCGTTTCTATAGCATCGGAAACGGCAGCAGCAGAGAGAGATCCTTTGAATTTATCGGGAGCGAGAAGTAATTTCACGGGGGGACAGAATATGCAACCCGTGAGCTAGATAGGCAAGCGAGTCGCATCTGGCAGCAGGCACATCCGCCTGAAATGGGCTCATTCGCCCCCCAAAAACGCCCCTGCGACCGGCGGCGGATCCCCTAAAATAAAGATTTCCCCGAGAAACTCAGTTATTTCAACTCCGACAGATTTGTTGTAAAATGATCCCGTCACGGTGGGTTAAAGCCCGCCATCACCCCCCAAAACTATCGCGAAGCTATGGCTACCATCGCCGTTCTCGGAACCCTCGACACCAAAGGTACTGAGCATAAATTTGTCGCCGACTACATCGAGCACCTCGGCCATAAAGCCCTTCTGATCGATGTCGGCTCCGGCAAGCCTCCAAAAGTCGAACCCCATATCTCCCGTCAACAGGTCGCGGAGATCGCCGGAATCCCAGCCGGCACAGTTTACCCCGATCAAGACGCTGCCGTAGCAGCAATGTCCGAGGCTTCGGGAAAAGTATTACTCAAGTTACTCGCGGATCGCAAAATCCATGGCGTCATTTCCATCGGAGGTGAACGCGGCACCGCCATCGCCACCGCCGGCATGCGAGCCCTTCCCATGGGGATTCCGAAGATCATGATTTCGTCCCTTTCCCTGGGATGCACCTCTCAGTACGTGGGCTACCGCGACATCATCATGTTTCCCAGCGTCGCGGACGTGAGCGGGCTGAATCGCCTGCTTCGCCCCATTCTTTCTCAAGCGACCGGCGCCATTTGCGGAATCGCAGAGTTTTCAGCCAACACCAATCCCGGCGACAAGCCGCTGGTTGTCATCAGCACCTCTCCTCAGTGTACAGCCGGCGTCGACCGCGCCGCAGCCGTTATCGAAGGAGCGGGATACGAAGTTTTAAGGATCCCCTCGGATGGAGCCGGTGGTCACAGCCTGGAATCCATTGTCGACAGTAAACTCGCGGCGGGGATTCTCGATATGAGTTTGCGCGAATGCGCCGACGAGACGCTGGGGGGCCAACTATCAGCCGGACCGGATCGCCTTCTGGCAGCTGCACTCACGGGTGTTCCTGCAGTGGTAGTTCCAGGATGCGTTGATATGGTCACGGTCGCCGAAGACCCGAAGGCATTGGCAGGACTAAGAGAACGCACCTTCCAGAAATTCACGGACAAAATGCGCTACATGCGCACCAGTCCCGAGGAATGTGTAAAAACAGGCAAGGCCATCGCGGAAAAACTCAATCTTTCCAAGGGGCCCATAACCGTTCTACTGCCCGTCCGTGGCGTGAGCTCGCTCAGTTCGCCTGGCAAACCTTTTCACGATCCCGAAGCCGACTTAGCCCTGTTCAAGTCCCTGAAGAGCAACCTTCGTAAGGGCATTACGGTTCGTGAAATGAAAGCCAGCATTAACGACACTCCGTTTGCAGAAGCCTGTGCCCGCGCTTTACTCGGTAACATTAAGGCCAGCGCACGGAACAAAGAGAACCTCCGAAAAGTAGAGTTCTTCGAACACGAACCAGATGAATTTCTCACCGAAATCACACGGATGCTCGAAACGGAAGTCGCTCTCCCCAACGACTACATCATCAAGCAGGACGACATCGGCGACTGCATGTACTTCCTCGCGGAAGGAGCCGCCGAAGTTTTAATCAACGGGAAACGTATCGCCAAATTGGGCACCGGCGCTCCCTTCGGAGAGATGGCGCTCGTATCCGGTGAACGCCGTAACGCCAGTATCCGGGCCCTCGAATATTGTGAAGTACACCGTCTTCCAAAAGAGGACTTCAACTTGCTGCGCGCCAAACATCCCGCGTTTGATGAACGCGTCCGGGGCATTGTGAAACAGCGCATCATGTCCAATCTTCACACCTAGGCCATATCAGCCTTAATCCTTTCCAGCGTGCGTCAGCCCCCCCCGCTGACGCACACCGCCCGCCCCGCCCGCATTGAAATCCGCCGAGTCGAAAGCTTCTGACCCCTCCAACTGGGCTCTTATCCGCCGTCTTCTCGCTTTGACGTGGCGTTATCGCTGGGGCTGCCTGCGAATTCTCCTCTCCCAGCTCGCTCTCCTCGCCCTCACCATGGTCGGGATCGGCCTCACCGGCCTCGGCATCGACGCCATTCGTCATGCCGTCGATCCCACAGTGCGCCCCCCTCAATGGCCCGCGTTGCTTACACCCCCGTCCCATTGGCCTCCACTCCATGTCATCGGCGCGGTTTCCGGCGCGATGCTACTTTTGGGCGCACTCCGCTTTTTGCTAGGATACCTCAATGGCGTCTGGTTCGCCGAACTCCTCCAGGGTCGTCTCGTGGTAGATCTCCGCGCTCAGTGCTACGACAAACTCCAACGCCTCTCCTTTCGTTTCTTCGACTCCAACGCCAGTAGCTCCCTCATCAATCGCCTCGGGGGCGACGTTCAATATGTGCGGCTTTTCATCGACGGAGTCTTGTTGCAAATCATCATCCTCATTGTCTCCGTTGCCGCGTCCCTGGCCTACATGCTCGCGGTTCACGTGAAGCTTACCATTGCTTGCCTTGCCTCCAGCCCATTCGTCTGGATCGCCTCCGCTGTTTTCTCCCGACTCGTAAAACCCGCATACAAGGAAGCCAGCGATCTCTACGACAGCCTTGTGCAGCGTCTGGCTGAAAGCATTCGGGGAATCCGAGTCATTAAAGCATTCGCTCGTGAATCCGCTGAACTCGAACGATTCAACCTCGCAAACGATACCGTTCAGACCAAGCAGCACTGGATTTTCAAACGCCTCACCATTTTCCTTCCGACCACCATTTTTCTGAGCCAGGCGAATATCATCGTCCTTCTCGCTTATGGCGGAATTCTGGCCGTGCGAGGTGAGATCGGCATCGGCACGGGGCTTGTCGGATTCGCTGCGATTCTACAGCAATTCTCCGGACAAATCGCAAACATCGCCAACATTTCAAACACCACCCAACAGTGTCTGCGCTCCTCTGCCCGCGTTTTTGAAATCCTCGACGCCCCAGTCCAAATCGAATCGCCCGAAACCCCCATTCGCCACCCCAACATTGCAGGCACTATCCGCTTCGAAAATGTCAGCTTCGATTACGGAACCACCGCCGTCCTTCAAAACATTTCATTCGAGGTTAAGGCCGGTCAATGTGTTGCTCTCGTAGGCCCGATTGGCAGTGGAAAAAGCACACTCCTGAGCCTCATCCCTCGCTTTTATGACCCAAAGGAGGGGCACGTTTTCATCGATGACCTCGATGCGCGCCAAATGGACCTGCAACAAATCCGGCGCAGCGTGGGGCTCGTGTTTCAGGAAAGTTTTCTCTTCAGTACCACGATCGCCGCCAATATCGCCTTCGGTCATCCGGAAGCCACTCAAGCACAAATCGAGCGGGCCGCCAAAATCGCCGCCGCTCACGACTTCATCATGGAGCTACCCGATGGATATGAAACCATCCTCGGAGAAACAGGCATCGGCCTTTCCGGCGGACAAAAGCAACGCCTCTCCATCGCCCGAGCCATTTTACTCGAGCCACACATTTTGTTACTCGACGACCCCACGGCAGCCGTCGATCCCGGGACCGAAACCGAGATCGCGACCGCGATGGAAAGCGCGATGGAAGGACGCACCACGTTTGTCGTCGCACATCGCCCCAGCATGCTTCGGCGAGCATCCCTCGTCCTCGTTTTAGACAAAGGCCGCATCGTACAGTCTGGCACTCACGAAGAACTCATGCAGCAGCCCGGCTACTACCGGGAAGCCGCACAAATGCAAACACACGGACCCGAGACCCTGGCTGTATGAAACCGCGTGTTGTTCCACTTACCCACGTCAAACACGACACGGAAACCACGCAATATCGGCCGGACATCAGTGTCTTCACGCTCCTGGCCCGGGTTTTTTCCTACGCCAAACCACACGCCTCAATCCGTAATAAACTGGTCGCTCAAGTGCTGCTGCGTGCCGCCCTACTTCCCCTTTGCACCTGGGCAATGGGCATGGTCGTAAACGGTCCCATCGAACACAAAGACACACAGGGCATCCTCCTCGGCGCCCTCGGTTTTGCGGCTCTCGCTGCATTTACCAATTTCACGTTCCACTTCCGTTACCGCTACGCGTTACAGCTCGGCGAAGCGGTGATTCACGACATTCGGGCCGCCGTTTTCCGGCACGTCATGCAGATGCCTATGTCGTTTTTCGACACGACCAAAGTCGGCCGCATCATCGGGCGCGTCACCTCTGACATCGACAGTATCCGGACCGGGGTGCAGGACGTTGTGTTTATCAGTGTGGTCCAGCTTGGCCAGATGGTCGTCGCGATTGGCCTGATGATTTACTACGATTGGGTGATGTTTCTGGCCGTCGCGGGGATCGGCCCAGTCGTGTGGTTTCTAAATCGAGCCTTCACCAATCGTGTTGCAGAAGCGCAACGTCGCGCTACGGAAAGCTTCAGCCGCATCACAGCGACGGTCACAGAAACCGTCAGCGGTGTCCGGGTCACCCAGGGTTTCGTTCGAGAAGAAGTAAACGCCCATTATTTCAGAGATCTCGTCGGCGATCAGGCGCGCTACAACCTTGTTACGGCTAAAACCTCGGCCGTCTTTCTTCCATTATTGGAATTCCAAACACAGATCTTTACTGCCCTGATCCTGTTTCTTGGCGGATGGCGCGTACTTTCCGCGAACTCCGTCACATCCGTCGGAAACATCGTCCAGTTCCTCTTTTTAAGCTCCCTGTTCTTCGACCCCATCAAAGAACTCGGCAACCAATACGCCACTGCGCTGGCCGCCATGGTCGGGGCCGAACGCGTCTTCCGGATGCTTGATACCCAACCCGAATGGACGGATGCAGACGGCGCGATCCCGTTACCGCCACCGAGTTCCACCGCACAATGCCTCGGGGTTCACGCCGAGTTTCGCGACATCTCGTTCGCGTACGAAAAAGACAGACCCGTACTGCGCAACATCCATTTTGTTGCGGAGCCCGGAGCGACCATCGCTCTGGTCGGCCATACGGGAAGCGGCAAAACCACAATCACCAATCTGATCACCAAGATGTATCTCCCAACGGGTGGGGAACTCTTTGTCGACGGTATCGAGATTCGGAAGCTCCGCTCGGAATCCCTTCACCAACAAATGGGCGTCGTCCACCAACAGAGCTTCCTCTTCGAAGGAACCGTCTTGGATAACATCCGTTTTGCGCGCCCCGACGCCACAGAAGAAGAGGCCCGGCAGGTTACCGAGAAACTCGGATTCCGAGATCTGATCGAGCAATTGCCACAAGGTTTTGAAACGCAAGTTGGCGAAAGCGGCACCAATCTGTCCGTAGGCCAACGACAACTCGTGAGTTTCGCCAGAGCTCTCCTGGTCAACCCGAGGCTCCTGATTCTCGACGAAGCCACCAGCGCTATCGACGCACTCACAGAAGCTCGAATTCAAACCGCACTCACCACTTTGCTCAAGGGACGCACCAGTTTCGTAGTAGCACACAGACTCAGCACTATCCGTAAGGCGGACCTCATCCTCGTCATGAAGGAAGGCGAAATCGTCGAGCGCGGCACACATGCGGAGCTACTCACCAGTAATGGAGTGTACGCGAATTTAAACCGCCATTTCGCGCACGGGAGCTAATAGGCCAGTCTGGTAAGCCGACTGGAGAATTCACCCAAAGATGCGAGGGACGCCAGTCTTCGCACCTTCTACGATCGCGGCCGAATTGCGTTCTGCTCTGAACGCCCCCAAGCACAACCGCCCGATACCTCCCGAACTCCAATGACATTCAAAACACTCCTATTCGCCCTTCCCATTCTTGCCGCTCCGATTTTTTCGGTGGCCGCTCCGCTGGTATACGAAGGCGACAGCGGCCCCGGCAAAGGTAAACACATTGTCCTGATTGCGAGCGACCACGAGTACAAGTCCGAGGAAATGCTTCCCGCTCTGGCCAGAATTCTGGCCAAACACCACGGTTTCAAATGCTCGGTTCTTTTCGGTGTAGATCGAGCGACCGGCGAAATCAAACCAGGCGAATCCAACATTCCGGGAACGGAACTCCTCCAAACCGCCGATTTGATGATTATGTTCACCCGGTTTCAGAATCTCCCGGCGGAGCAGATGCAACCGATCGTCGACTACCTTCATCGGGGCGGGCCGGTCATGGGCTTTCGGACGGCCACACACGGCTTCAAAATCCCAACGGACAGTGCATTCGCGAAGTACGATTACAAATTCGCCGGGGAAAACTACAAAGGTGGATTCGGACGCCAGGTTTTGGGAGAGACTTGGGTGGGACACTACGGGCCCAACCACAAATCCAGCACTCGTCTCGATATAGTCCCCGAAAAAGCAAAGCATCCCGTGTTAACCGGGGTCACAAAAATGTGGGCGGAACTAGGCGGATATAATGCCTACCCCATCGAAGGCAGCGAAATTCTAGCCATGGCGCAACCATTGACCGGGATGACACCGGAGGCTCCGAACGACGACACGAAGCCCCCGATGGCAGGCGCTTGGGTGCGCACCTACAAAAGCGAGTCAGGAAAACAAGGACGCGTATTCACGACAACCTACGGGGGATCCGGCGATCTGGAAAATGACGGCTTCCGCCGTATGAGCGTCAACGCAGCCTTCTGGACCATCGGCTTGGAAAGCGCCATCAAACCCGATTTGGATACCACGATTGTGGGGCCCTACCACCCAACCTGGATGGGAGTGAATAAACGCAACGCTCACGTCAAACCCGAAGACCTCGCCGGTTGGACGACCCCTATTCTCCCGGCTCCTTAATCACTAGACATTAGAACGAAAGTCTCCCGCCCCGAAACGTGGCATATCGGCCCATGTTTCGGGGCTTCTTTTTTGTCTCAAAAGCTTCTCGCCCATATTCCGTACAAAGAAGCGTCCAGATCAGCTCACACAATCGAAAAACAATTCGCCTCCTCAGAGCTAGCTGGCAAATAATACCCCTCAAGACGTCGCAAACCCAGCCACAGTAAAAGCCACCTATACCCTCGACTAGCCGCACCGACCCGGATCAGAACCGCCACATGGAAACAGGAACAGAGACCTTCAACCGAGTAAAAGACATCTTAAAGCGTCTCGGTCTTGAGATCACGAAAGAAGACACATCCCGTCCATGGGGAGGCTTTTACGTCATTAGCGAAAATCAGTCCCAGCGGTTTATCGAACAGTTTTTCCCCGATGAAGACCCGGTATCTTTGAGCCTATCAGGGAAGTTGAGTCCAAAGATTTTAATGGTGGCTCCCCACAAACGTCTGAGCTGGCAATACCACTTTCGGAGAGCCGAAATCTGGCGCTGTGTTGAAGGTCCGGTAGCGGTCGCGAGTAGCGACACGGACGAAGAAATGAATCAATACACCCTGCGAGAAGGCGACAAAATCTGCCTCGACCAAGGGCAACGCCATAGATTGATCGGCTTAAACACATGGGGAGTGATCGCCGAAATCTGGCGGCACACCGACGCACAACATCCTTCAAACGAGGATGATATCGTGCGCTTGCAGGACGATTTCGGCCGTTAGTCCCCGAGAGGCCTTTCTAGGCGCCAACCACACCTTTTGAAAGATGTGGAAGTGTATTCTGCTCAGAATTCACTCATGTCTCTTTTCCTACTCCCAATCCAGTTAAGCATAACAAACTACTGATAAGACCATTAGCCCACCATCCAATCTCGAAGAACAACTCACTCGAAGCGGTCTTGTGGTATCCGAAAGTAAAATCGATTTGTGCTATTTCGGGTTAGTCATCCTCGGGTTTGTTCAGCATAAACCTGCCAGCAATGAAACTGCACCGTATCCTCCCAATTTTAGTTTGCTTGGCCTCCGCTCAACCACTGCATGCTGAACAACCTAAACTTGTTGTCGCCATTCTGGTCGACCAATTCCGTTACGATTACCTCGAGCGCTTCCACTCTCAGTTCGTCGAGGACGGGTTCCGCCGACTCACGGATCACGGCGCCTTCCTCACTTTTGCGCGTTACGACTATTGCCCGACGCTGACAGGGCCCGGACATGCGAGCTTTCTAAGTGGCTCCACACCATCGGTTCATGGAATTATCGCAAACGACTGGTTCGATAAAGCCACGGGCAAATCGATGTATTGCTGCCAGGACAACTCAGTCCAGGGGGTTGGTTCAAACGATGCCGCCGGGCAAATGTCGCCTCGGAATTTCATTGGAAGCACTCTCGCCGACCAAATGCGCCTTCATTTTAAGTCGAAGGTCGTCGGTCTCTCCATCAAAGATCGCGGCGCAATTCTGCCCGCTGGCAAACAGCCTACCGGGGCTTACTGGTTCGAATCAGGCTCGGGTAAATTCATTACCAGCACCTACTACCGTCAGGAATTGCCCGAGTGGGTCGTGAAATTCAACGCTCTCGAAAAACCTCGTAGCTACATTGGGAAAACGTGGGACCGTTTACTGGAGCCAAACGCCTACGAGCGCGAAGATTTCCTTCCTGGCGAAGGCGTGCTCCATGGCGAGCAATCCCCAACGTTCCCCCACACAGTCGCTACCTCTAAGAAAGAGGGCTTTGAGACCATTATTCCAACTCCTTTTGGTAACGAATTACTGGCTGACTTTGCAAAAGCCGCCATTGAAGGTGAAAAGCTCGGACAAGGCCCAAACCCCGACCTGCTTACTGTCTCGTTTTCCTCGATCGACTACGTCGGCCACCGTTTCGGACCCTACTCTCAGGAGGTGCAGGACATGGCACTCCGCCTAGACCGCCAATTGGCTGACTTTTTTGCGTATCTGGATCAAAAGATCGGGAAATCCAACACTCTCGTTGTGCTGACTGCCGATCACGGAGTGGCCCCCACCCCCGAATTCGCAAACCAGCAGGGTTTGGACGCCCCCCGAACCGACGAAGTGGAGTTAATGAGCGATCTGCTCGGGAAACTTAACGAGCGTTTCGGAGACGGAGCTTACCTCACACAACGTAAACTCATCAACGGGCATCTCTATCTGAACCATGAGACCCTTCGATCCAAACAACTCACGCCAGCGACTGTCGCAGGATTTATTCGGGAATGGGCCTTAGCCACCGGCAAATTCCACGCCGTATTTACACGAGACGAACTTCTCGCCGGCCAAGCCCCCGGTTTCGTGGGACGCCTCGTTCTGAACGGATACAACGCGGAACGCAGCGGCGATGTGGTTCTTGTCTACAAGCCCTACATCCTGAGTGGAAAAGGCGCAACCGCTTCGGGTACCACCCACGGTTCGCCTTTCTCATACGACACCCATATACCCGTTCTATTCCACGGCTCCCAAATTCGTGAAGGACGTTACCCAGACGAGTTTTACATTACCGACATCGTACCAACGATATCGTCCTTGCTACGCATCGATGTCCCCGCAGGGAACATGGGCAAACCCTTTGGCAAAATTCTGCTCGCTCCCTAAGACCACGTCAGAAAACCGTCCCGTTTCTCTGTCCCCTGATCTCTTTCGCTCCTAAAATTTCAATCATTCAGCCCCTCTCGTTAAAATGTCGCACTCCCCCATCTCCGCTACAAAAGCTCGGTACATCATGATCGGTGGTTTTTTAGGCGCCGGAAAAACCACGGCGGTTGCCAAACTCGCCCAATACCTCAGTAACAAAGGACTCAAAGTAGGGCTCATCACAAACGATCAGGGACAGGAATTGGTCGACACCGCTATGCTCCGATCCAAGGGCTTCGCCACCGAAGAAATCCCCGGAGGCTGTTTTTGTTGTCGGTTTAATTCACTCGTCGACGCCGCGGATCGGCTTACCGAAGCAAACAAACCGGACGTTTTCATCGCAGAACCGGTGGGGAGTTGCACCGACCTGGTCGCAACCGTGACCTATCCGCTACGTCGGATGTACGGTGATCATTTCACGGTCGCGCCTCTCAGTGTTTTGGTTGACCCCATTCGTGCGCAACGGATTTTCGGTTTAAAATCAGGCGGCTCATTCTCCTCCAAAGTCCTCTACATTTACCAAAAGCAACTCGAAGAAGCGGATACCATCGTCATTTCGAAGGCAGAACTCCTGGACTCAGCCAGTCTGCACGAACTTCAAGCTGCCATTTTAAAAGCCTACCCCAAAGCCCACGTTCTAAGCGTGTCCTCAAAGGAAAACCAGAATCTGGACGCGTGGTTTTCCTTGATGGAAACCCAGGAGCAGGAGGTCCACGACAGCATGATCGTGGATTACGATATCTACGCAGATGGTGAAGCACTTCTCGGTTGGCTCAATGCGACCGTGGCGCTCCAAGGGGAACGTGAATTTGATGCGAACGCATTCTTAAAAACTCTCGCGACTGAAGTTCAGACCCGACTCGCCAGCCAGAATGCCGAGATCGCACATTTCAAGATGACCTTCAGCCCAAACAGCGGTCTGGGAGACATCGCAGTCATCAACCTCGTGCGGAATGATTTTGTGCCCGAACTCTCGATCGTCTTGGAACACCCCGCAGAATCCGGGCAACTCATCGTGAACCTGCGGGCAGAAGCGTCGCCTGAAGTGTTAACCAACGCATTAAAAGAAGCTCTCCCAACCGCTGTAGCGAGCGTCCACGGACTCGGCGCCACTCTGGAGCATCTCGAACAATTCCGTCCCGGCCGCCCCACCCCGACGCACCGAGACTAACCGATTGTCCATGCCCTACACGGTGGGCTTACCAGTTCCCTCCCAATAACCCGCAGCGTAGGCCTCGAAGACCAGCCGGATCTGATCCCGAACCTTACGGAAGACATTGAGGATTTCGTCCTCTGTTCCCTCGGCGTGAGCTGGATCTTCAAAGCCCCAATGGTAACGATTCACCTGCCCGGGAAAAATGGGACAGGCTTGATCCGCATTACCGCAGACGGTGATCACAGTCGTGACCCGTTGGGTCAAAAAATCGTTCATGTGTTTGGAGGTATGTGAGGCAATATCGACTCCGATCTCGCGCATCACCTCGATCGCCTTCGGATGGACGTAGCCCGCAGGTTTGGAGCCAGCGCTGTAAACCTCCATCATATCCCCCGCAGCCGCACGCAAGATGCCTTCGGCTAAATGGCTTCTGCACGAGTTACCGGTGCACAAAATCAGAACAACTGGTTTTTCCATAACAACACAGACTCAGATTAACAGCACCCGCTTGTCGCATTGCATCCCTGCGCCTGCGGTAAACAAACGTCCTTCGCGAGGCAATCCGTGTGGCGGCTCGCCAGACGGAATACAATGTGATCCCCCAACACCGCAGCATCCTCGAATGGGAATTGAGACACGAACCCATCCTCGTATTCCAGATCCACATCCAGATCCGAAATTTCCAATACAGCAGCTGCCTTTTGAATTATGGCGGCGAGTTTTCCGGCCAAAAGACGATGATCCAAGTCATCGGCAACCCAGGATTGAAGGCGACAAACCGAATGTTTGCGGAGTGTTCCCCCGCAATCGAGGAAGGACTTATCAACGCGACCGACCTCGGTAATGTGGGCGTGAAGAGGGATCCGCCCGCCATCCGGCAAAATAAACGCGAGACCGTGTTGTGGATTGGCTGAAAGGATGCCCAGGAGAGACGACACGTTCATAGAAAAAGAAGTCTATTGAGGTGCGTTAGTAGAAGCGGAAAGAAAATGCGCTGTTGGCACGGCTAAAATCGCCCCGAGACACGGAGCAATCATATAGACCCACAGGTGCTCGAGATGGCCACTGGCAAGAGCCGGAGCCAGAGAACGCGCAGGATTCATCGATGCACCACAAACCGGTCCAGCAAACATGGCCTCTAATCCCACCACAGCCCCGATAGCGATCGCCGCAGTGATCCCCTTTTCCTTTGCGCCCGTCGAAACGCGGAGAATCACGAGCATCAGGAAAAAAGTCAGGATGACTTCGAATACAAAACTCTGCAGAGGCCCACCGGAAGGCAACGTTTGCCCCATAGTAGGAGAATTTGGGAAAAGAAAACGGAGTAGAAAGCTCGCTGCGAGAGCCCCTGCGAACTGACTTCCGACGTAGGGGAGCAGTTTTTTAAAGGGGAATCGTTTTGCGACGGCAAACGCCAGCGTGACCGCAGGATTAAAGTTGGCGCCAGAAACTTCGCCCAGAGCGTAGATCATAGAGAGAACAACCAGACCGAAGGTCAGAGCTATTCCCGCGTGAGAAATCGCACCACCAGTTTGAATATTCACGATAACGGCCCCCGTTCCCGCAAACACAATCGCGAAAGCCCCTAAAAACTCTGCTAACAGCTGACGGAACAGGTCCATTTCAGCGTGAGGATATTCATTAATTGCAATCTACAAGCTCAAACAGCCCACAGAGCCCGGGCCCCAAGAGACATGCAGCCCCCCCTTAAACACCTCAAGGAGTTCCCGCCTTCGACGTGCCTTTAAGATTTGCGTCATTTGCGAATGGGAGAGGTTTTCCGGAAACCGCGACGTTTGTCTCAGGAGCCGCCCAAACCTTGAGATATTCAACCTCAAAGTAATTGGGAAAAACCGTCTTCTGATCAGGCTCTCCGGAGGGGCCAATCTTGCTGCTGACTCCGTTGCTCAGAATGACATACATGGGACAAGACGGCACATACGCCCCTAAAACTTCCCGTTTTACCACCCCGTTCTGAATCCACTGCGCCTTACCAGGAAGCCACAACAGCCCGAACGTGTTCCAACTCCCCTCAAAATCCACGTCATTGTTGCCACCACTGTCCCAGTTGATGTCCGGAAAGTCACCGTAACACAGCCCCAAATGCATCAAATTTCGTCCCGCGTAATATTCGGCAATATCAAACTCGGGAGGCCATTGATGATTCTGTGGCATGAGCCAAAACGCGGGCCAAACCCCTTTACCTCCCGGAAACTTGGCTCGTATCTCAATATACCCGTAGGTGAAGACAAACTTGTCATGCGAAGAGACCAATCCTGAGCTGTAATCATACTCTCCCGGGGGATTGTCGCCCTCCACGGATCTCAAGTCCGAACGCAAACGCAGGCGCCCATCTTCCACCAATACATCCTCATCACTCAGGTAGTTGAGATAACTATCATTGTGATAGCGATCCCCCCACCGTCCAAACACTTCCAAATGCGTATTCCAAAGATCCCGGTTCAGTCTTTTGCCAAGAAAACGCTCTTCCAGCTTTAGCGGAAAGTTGGAAGGAGGAAAAACCCCCATCCTGTCTGCGCCAGTTCCTAGCTCGGGATTGGATTTTTTTGCCTCGTCTCCGGGTACCCCGCTTACTGGGATGGATTCCACTGCGTTACCGAACGCGCTACTGAACGCGACGGCCATCAGAAACAGCCTGGGGAACATACCCTAATCTTATCCCTACCTTTAGTAGGTGTCAGCACGGATTTCTGCTTTGCCCAAAGGCGTCTCTGCCGTATCCATACAGACCGCCCGATTTCGGGCCCAACGCTCTTTTATTCATGTCTAGCCTCATGCCACCTCGTCCCGAGACCTGCAACACCCCCTGGAAAGTCGGGGTCATCTCAAGTCTCTACAACCCTACTTGGGTGGATGGACTTGCGTCTCATTTCGAAGCCGAATTGAAGACCATCTCGCCTCAGTCGGAAATCGTCCACTATCAGGTGCCGGGCTCCTTTGAGTTACCTCTGGCCGTCGATTTATTGGCTGCATCTGGAAAAGTCGACGCCATCGCGGCTTTTGGTGTTTTGCTAGATGGCGAAACTGCCCACGCCACGTTAGTTGCCCAAGCCATCACTCAAGCTCTTATGCAGAGCTCCCTGAAACACAAGATTCCCGTTTTACACGAAGTCCTTCTGGTCAAAACAGCCGAACAGGCTACGGCCCGATGCCTCGAACCAGATCTCAATCGCGGCATCGAAGCTGCCCGAGCCGCAGTCCGCATGCTGCGCACTGTCCGAAACCTACGCCTTACCCATCACACATCCGCCGAATGAGTAACCCTCGCCCTGCCGCATCTCGATCTAAATCAGGAAAACCCGGTCTCCGACGCGAAGGACGTGAGGCTGCTGTCCAGTTCCTCTTCCAACTCGACTCTCACGGCCCGGACGAAGCCGCCCCTGATGACGATTTTTGGAGATTACGAGCCGGTTCCGTAGATCCCGAAGAACCCGACGCGACGGTACAACCGCCTCCCACCGCTCCGAAGGCCAAGACTTTCGCCGAACAACTCGTACACGGTGTGCTTTCTCACCGAGCAACAATCGATGCGCTCATCGTAAAATTTGCGCGCAACTACGAGTTACAGCGAATTGCGGCAGTGGACCGAAACATCTTGCGCCTTGCCGTGTACGAAATGATGCACAATTTGGAAGTCCCGCCAGTTGTCGCTATCAACGAAGCCATCGAAATAGCTAAAAAGTTTGGTTCGGAGGAATCAGGCCGTTTCGTGAACGGCATCTTAGACAGGATCCGCTCGGATGAAGCCATCCCAGCACGTCCCCCCCGCCAAACCACACCTAAACCCGCATAATTGTCCTCATGGCATTCGGCTTCTTCAAAAACCTGATCCAAAAGTTCACTGGCAAGACAGTGGATTGGGACGATTTGGAAGAGACTCTCATCCGCTCGGATCTTGGAGTTCCCATGACCATGAAAATCATGAAGACCCTCCAAACTCGCACTGAGCCATTGACCGCAGAAAGCATCGTAGAGGTGGCGGGGGAAGAGATCATGAAAGTCCTGCCGAGGGACGAACACATGTTGCGCCCATTCCCGTCAAAACCCAAAGTGATCCTTGTGGTCGGAGTCAACGGGACCGGCAAAACCACGTCCACGGCAAAGCTGGCATATCTCCTTAAAAAGAAAGGACACAGTGTCCTGCTTGCCGCTGCCGACACATTTAGAGCCGCTGCGATCGAACAGCTGGAAGTTTGGTCAGAACGAATTCAATGCGATCTCATAAAAGGTCAATACAACGCTGACCCCGCAGCAGTCTGTTACGACGCCTATCGTGCCGCTGAGGCTCGCAACATTGAATTTCTGATTTGCGATACCGCTGGACGCCTGCACAACAAAGCGAATCTCATGCAGGAATTGGCCAAAGTTCGTCGCTCTTTGTCGCGCACCGACGCCACCGCCCCCCATGAAGTCTTCCTGGTAATCGATGCGACCACTGGAGGGAACGCGTTGGTTCAAGCACGCGAATTTAAAGAAGTGACAGGTCTCACCGGCCTCATTGCGACGAAATTAGACGGATCAGGCAAAGGCGGCTGTGTCATCTCCATTCAAAATGAATTGGGCATCCCAACGCGTTTTGTGGGAACCGGCGAACAACTGGACGACTTTGCGTTTTTCGATTCCCGTAGATTTGTCGAACAAATGCTCTAGCAATCGGTAGCCTTCAGTAGCATTGAATGTTTGTCCGCTGCCTGCGCAGCAGTGCAGGCTAAACGCAACGCCCATTTGATCGCTATTATGTCGGATAACGACCCATCGTTCAGTGAATACCGTCTCTGGAAAAAGATCGCAAAACACGCCAAAACGATTGGCCGTCATTTGGTGGAGCAGGCCCTAATCCTCGCCAATACACTGAAAGATCCTGACACCCCCGTTTGGGCCCGTGGCACGATTCTCTCAGCGCTCGCTTATTTTCTTTCGCCGCTAGATTTGATTCCGGACTTCATCCCCGTGGCCGGCTATAGCGACGACCTTACGGCCATTGCAGCAGCCATTGCCGCCGTAGCGGTTCATATCAAAGAGGCTCACAGAATCGCTGCACGGACAAAGGCGGACTCGTGGTTCGGGCCCCGTCCCGATACCAAAAACGATCCCTAACTCTCCATATCGCGGAAAAAAGGCGATCAACGCCCAAGCACATTCAGACTCCGTAATACTCTCGGATTGCATCCATCAATCCAGAAATGTTCGATTTCGCAGCTTCGACGTCCACGCGCAGCCCTAAAGCCCGCATCGTTTGTGAAGTGATCGGTCCGATCGAAGCGGTTTTGAGGCCCTCGGGGATAGGCAATTTAAGGGCCATAAAATTCTCCACAGTAGAACTGCTGGTGAACGTAATCATATCCGCACCCTCCGCTTTGAATCGGTCGATTCCGCCGAATGGATCCTCCGTTTCAGGTACCGTTCGATAAGCAATCGCCTCATCCACGATCGCTCCTAAGCGAGACAGTTCTTTGGGCAAAACGTCTCTTCCCAGCTCTCCTCGAACCCAAAGAATCCGCTGATTCTCAACGGAACCGTAAGTTTTTTGAAACTCCTCGATCATTGCCTCAGCCACATATTCAGAGGGCTGCAGATCCACAGCGAAGTGATAATCCCGAACTTTTCGGGCCGTAGAGGAGCCGACTGCGGCGATTCGAATCCCGCCAATGGCACGTGCATCGTTGTATATTTTATAAAACATCTCAAAAAACGCAGCCACGCCATTTTGACTCGTAAACATCAACCAATCATACTGATGTACATCCTGAACCAACTCCCCAAACGATTTCAAATCCGAAGGCTGCTCCATTCGAATCGTCGGCAACTCCAGCACGTCAGCCCCCAACTCACGCAACTCGCCACTTAAGCCGCCAATCTGCTGACGACTACGCGTCACCACAATGCGCTTCCCGCAGAGAGGACGCTTCTCAAACCAGCTCAATTTCTCACGCAAAGTAACCACTTCGCCAAACACCGCCACCGCCGGCGCCTTAAAGTCTACAGCCTGAGCTTTTGCCGATATATCCGACAATACACCGGTAATTGTCTCTTGTTTACCCGTTGTCCCCCATCTCACCAAGGCCACTGGAGTTTGAGGAGAAAGACCCTTTTCCTCCAACTTTCGAGTAATCGCTTCCAGTCGCTCGACCCCCATTAACATTATTTTTGTTCCCGGAAACGACGCGATCCGATCGTAATCCACTGAGCCATCTTCCTTCGATGGGTCTTCGTGCCCTGTAAAAATGGCAAGCGCCGAAGCAAAATCGCGGTGCGTCACCGGGATGCCTGCATAAGCTGGCGCCGCAAGCGCCGACGTCACTCCCGGCACAATTTCAAATGGCAGCCCCGCTAACGCTAAGGCTTCGGCCTCCTCTCCTCCGCGCCCAAATAAAAAAGGATCGCCTCCTTTTAAGCGCAACACCCGATTCCCTGCCCGCGTTTTCGCCACAATTAATGCGTTAATTTCGTCCTGAGGGAGCTTGTGCTGCCCCGCACGTTTTCCCACACAAATGATCTCCGCCTCCGGCTTCGCCCACTTTAACAATTCGGGATTACATAGATAATCAAACACAACCACATCAGCCACTTCGAAAAGCTCACGCACACGAAGCGTCACCAAACCCAAGTCCCCTGGACCTGCACCTGCCAGATAACAGATGCAATTAGCGGGAGCTGTCGGAGTCGATTTCGTCTTCTTCATAGGGCGTCAGCCAGACTAAAGCCGAGACTCCCAAGCCGCCAAGTGGCTTCCGCATTTCCTACCCTCAATAATAGAAAACCCACTGCCGAAGCCTTCCATCAAAGCCACATAATGTCCCTTAATACCCCTTTCTCCTAAGCTCTTACTTCCGCGGAAACCCGTGCTTTAACAGGCTGCACGTCCGGCACTGCGGGACTGTTCGGTTGAGTGAACCGAGTCCTAGCTCGCTCAATAAACGTTCCCAGTAAGACATCCGCGAGGGGTAAAACTACGTTGAAATTCCGGTGCATATACCGGTGATGCAAAAGGTGATGAGCATTCAATCTGCGAAACCATTGTTTTTTTTCAATCGTCCGCCCCTTGGGAACATGCATGCACCAATGCAGATACTGATAGGCGCAGTAATAGAGCGCGGCACCACTTGCTGCCCCCCAATAAATCACCCAGTTCTCGGACGCCAAAGCCAAAGGGAGAGCAGGCAATGCTCCGATTAAAGACAAAACAGGCCCGCTCCACCAACCCATCAGAATCGCTCCCCGATCGGCGGGTTTACTCAGATGATACGTATGATCTGCCCGAAAAACCCTGTGATGACCCAACGCGTGGTCTCTAAACGGATAAGCGAAAAGGCCGAACGGTCTGTGCATCACATAGCGATGAAAAGCCCATTCGACAAATGAGGACACCGGCAGCCAAAGAATCAGAATTAATAAAAACAAAAGATATTGATGCATAAGAACCCACAAACGGCACCCAAGCGCCTTTCCCTAAGACACCCCATTTTCTGCCCCTGTTCACTCCTGCATGATCTTATCAAAAATCCAGCCCTCCCGAAATGTACCCCTCAAAAACAGTTCCCAAACTTCAATGACATCCGCACCCTGTCCCACATCGTTGAGCAGCGCCCCCTGAAGCCCTGCCCGTTGTAGAAACCCCAGTGCCCAAGCCAGAAGATTGTCCTGCCCTGCTCAGCACTCCAAAACCACCACTGATTACCCGACGAATCGCCACTCCCGTCTCAGGGTGCGCCTGCAACGCTTCATCCCTCATACTTTGCTGGATCTCAAAGTGTTCGACAGGTTTTGACGGATCCACGGTCTCATACAGATAAGTCGCCATATTTCTCAGCTGTGCATGGTACACAAAGATCCAAGGAAAATCCAGCGGTGCAACGAGCCTAGCCCCTCATCCCGCCGGCCCCTCCCCCAGTAAGATTGAGTAAGGCTTTTCCCTTCTCCGTAAGGCGCGCCTCAATTTACCAAGGGCACCATTTTGCAATTGCCTAATCCGCTCTCTAGTTACGCCAAACTTCTTCCCTACCTCCTCAAGGGTTTTCGGAGCGGTTCCCTCAAGTCCAAATCGAGCGCTAATAATACGTCTCTCGCGTTCGTCCAACACCCCCATTACTCCTCCCAACTCGTCAATCAAGTTGCTATCACTTAATTGCTCTAGAGGCGTTAACGCCTCCAAATCTCCTACAGTTTCGCCCAGTTCTTTTCCGTCATCCTCGCTCACTGGCGCATCCAGTGAAGCTGGCCGAAGGGACGCAATACGCAACTGTGCTAGTTTCGGGGCAGATATGCCCACCTCCTCCGCAAGCTCGTCATCCGTTGGTTCCCGCCCCAAATCCTCACTCATACTCATCGACAAGCGCCGTATCTTCGCAATTTTGTCCACGAGATGAACAGGCAGACGGATCGTCTTACTTTGGTTAGCCAGCGCTCTTTTAATACTCTGCTTAATCCACCAAGCAGCATAAGTACTTAGCTTGCCTCCTTTTGCAGGATCAAATCGCTCCACTGCCTTAATTAATCCTATATTCCCTTCGGAAATGAGATCCGACATTGGGAGCCCAAAATTGGCATAATCATGGGCGATTTTCACAACCAAACGGAGATTCGCGCTAATCATATGTGCACGCGCTGCAGAATCGCCCAGTTTAATCTTACCAGCTAACTCGACCTCCTCCTGTAGCGTTAATAACGCTGTTTTCGCTATTTCCCGAAGATACACCCGCATCCCGGACTCAGTTTCCTCGCTCATTCTATGATTCATTAGCCCCCCCCGAGAAGAGTTACGGAAGAGCGCGGCAAAAAGAGGACGGGAACCCTCAAAAAGATTCAAAAAGTGACGCGATACAGGCTTTTTGATTACCACACACCGTTCACATCTACATTGGCCCTAATTTTTCGTTCCGGAAAAATCGATTTTACCGCACCCTTGGGGCGTTTTCCCACACCACAAAGCGCGAATCCATACTAGGTCTGCAGATTCGATTCATTGTGAACATTCGTACTAAAGCGTGACTACTACGACTCCCCAAAACCGCCCAACTGGCCCCCAGAACCTCAAATCACTCCTGATCCGTTCCTCGGGACGGGTGACGACCACAGTATTATCGGTAGCCCTCTTATCTGGATGCACAACTCCTCCACCTGTTGTTACTCCACAACTGGCCGCTTTCGGTGGGGGTAATGCGAAAATCACCGACTTGCAAACTGGGCGGAACATTTTTGTCGGCCCCTGCGCGAAATGCCATTCGCTAGACTCACCCTTGGCATTCTCGACATCGGAGTGGGGACGCATCGTCTCCGACATGGCTGAACCTGCTAAAATTAATTCAGCACAACAAACGCTCCTTTTGAACTATCTCCTTGCTGCCAGAGCCTCCCTTAAGGCGGGTAAAGCCACGCAATAACCATTCCCTAAATACCTTCAAACAACTTAAACGGCTGCTTTCTTCAGAAAGACCGGCTGCTTAAATTTCAAAATTTGTTTCATTCGTTCGAACGCCAAATAAACAATGGGCGTAGTATATATAGTCAGCACCTGAGAAACAAGAAGCCCCCCTACAACTGCAACCCCTAAAGGACGGCGCAACTCAGAACCCACCCCAGTTCCAAAAGCTAAAGGCAGACAGCCAAACAAAGCCGCTAAGGTTGTCATCATAATTGGTCGAAAGCGTGTAACACACGCTGCGAATGCCGCATCTTCAGGAGACATCCCCTCGTTACGCTCTGCATCAATCGCAAAGTCGACTATCATTATGGCATTTTTCTTCACAATCCCCATCAGCAAAATAATGCCAATAAAAGAGACCATCGACAAATCGTATCCCAAATAATAAAGCGACATCAATGCACCCAATCCCGCAGAAGGCAGTGTAGATAGAATAGTCAGAGGATGAATTAAACTCTCATACAATATTCCCAGGACCAGATACACCGCTAACAAAGACCAAAGGGTTAGCTTAGGCACTGTTGCCAAAGACTCCTGAAAGACTTGTGCGGTTCCTTGAAAACTAGCACGTATCGTTTCCGGCAAGCCCATCGAAGAAACCGCAGCCATTACCGCATCAGTGGCCTCTCCCAATGCCCCGTTCGGGGCGAGATTAAACGATATCGTAACTGCCGCAAACTGGCCCTGATGATTCACCGACAACAACGCACTCCCTGCTTTGAACCGTGCAAAACTACTTAACGCAACCATCTGTCCGTCATTGGCCCTTATAAATATCTTATCAAGTGAAGACGGATCCTCCAAATACTCGGACTCCAGCTCCATAACTACGCGATGCTGATTGTAGCGTTTGTAAACGGTTGCAACCTGTCGTTGCCCAAAAGCATCGTAGATAGCCGCGTCCACATCTGACACGTCTACCCCCAAACGTGAAGCCGCATCACGATCTACTATAACGCTTGTTTTTAAACCTCCTGTTTGTTGATCGCTCGTCACGTCCCGCAGACCAGGAATCTTCCTCACGACCGCTAATACTTTAGGCGCCCATTCATTAAGTTCCGTTAGGTCTGACGATTGAATGGCAAATTGATACTGCGCTTTAGAGGTCCGCCCCCCCACTCGTATATCTTGCATTCCCTGGAAAAAAACACGCACTCCCGGGACTTGACCTGTAACCTTACGCAAACGCGCTATAATATCCTCTACAGAAACCCCACGAATATGGTGCGGTTTCAAAGACACGAACATGCGGGCACTATTCCCTCCGCCTAAATAACTCGCCACCGTATCCACCGCAGGATCATCCATCACCATTTTAGCAATCGTAGACTGAATTCTAGACATTGCCGGAAATGAAATATCCTGCGCTGCTTCGACCACACCCATCATCATTCCTGTGTCTTGTTGCGGAAAAAAACCTTTCGGCACCAACCCGTATAACCAATAGGTAACCCCTACACTACCAACCGCAACACATAGCACAAACTTGCGATGCCTAAAAACCCACCGCAAGCTCAGTTCATAGCCCTTTTGGAGAGTATCCACGGCCCTATCCGCTATACGCTGTAGAACATTTAGACGATTCGTTGTCTTATGCGGCGTCAGAAACCTCGCACATAAACTCGGAGTAAGGCTCAACGAAATGACCGCTGAAATCACAACCGCTAAACTCAATGTGACAGCAAATTCATGAAGCAGGCGCCCAATCAGCCCCCCCATACACAACAATGGGATAAAAACAGCAACAAGCGAAACCGTTATTGAAACAATAGTAAATCCAATTTGCCTTGCCCCATTCAATGCAGCATTCAAGGGCTTTTCCCCAGCCTCAATAAATCGATAAATATTCTCAATAACAACAATCGCATCATCCACAACAAAACCAACAGATATACTAAGCGCCATCAAGGAAAGATTATCCAAGCTATAGCCGAAGAGATACATCCCCCCAAATGTCCCCATCAGCGCCAAAGGCACGGTCACCGTTGCTATAAACGTGGGCCAGAAACGCTTTAAAAACAACAACATCACAAGAACGACCAACCCCACACTCAGAAACAACGAATTCTGCACCTCGTCAACCGAGGCTCGTATCGTTTTCGTTCGATTACTCTCAATCTTTAATTCAACACTCGGAGGCAACCATTCACGCAGTTGAGGTATAACCGCAGTAATTCGATCAACCGTTTCGATTACATTGGCATCTGATTGTTTATAAACAGCGATTAATATCGCAGGAGTGACACCAGACAACCCTGCCACACGAGTATTTTCGACGCTTTCAATCGCATGCCCAACGCTTTCCACGGTAATAGGCACACCATTCTTTTGCGCTACAACAACCGAGTTATAGTCAGCCGCATCTACAAGTAGATCATTAGATTCAATACTGTAACTGATATCAGGGCCATCAATACTACCTTTGGGAAGTAACATCGTCGACTGGGTAACCGCACGACGTACGTCCTCCAAATCCAGACCTGAAAGCGCTAATGCTCCAGGATTCAATCGAATACGAACCCCTGATTTTGCGGCACCATTGATAGATGCGAGGCTCACTCCGTCTACCTGGCTGATCCGCTGTGCAACTATAGTATCGGCGAACTCATAAAGGCGTCCCGAAGAAAACAATTGCGAGGACAAAGACAAAATCATAATCGGTGAATCTGCAGGATTCACTTTGCGACAAGAGGGCGGATACGGAAGGTTCCCAGGTAAATCTCCCCTAGCGGAACTTATCGCAGCCTGTACGTCTTTTACAGCCCCATCGATCTTTCGATCCAAATCGAACTGAAGATTAACACTCACGTTTCCGACGCTACTCAGGGACGTCATCTCGGTAATCCCCGCGATTTGTCCGAACCTCCGCTCGAGAGGTGCAGCCACTGTTGCTGCCATAGTGCCAGGATCGGCCCCAGGCAACGTAACGCTCACCTGCACCATCGGAAAATCAACCCGAGGCAGTGGCGCCACCGGGAGAAAGTGATATGCAACCAATCCAAGAAGCAACACTCCAAACGCCAGAAGCGATGTGCCTATTGGGCGTCGAATAAACGGCTCGGATAAATTCATGTGAGATTCAGATTAACCATCCGAAACAGCAACATTTGCATCAGAATTAGTTCCCCTAAAACACATCGAGAACCAACGCGAGACCCGATCCAAATAGAGGTAGATAACCGGAGTAGTATAAAGAGTCAGAAACTGTGACACAATCAATCCCCCCACGATAGTGACTCCCAAGGGTTTCCTCAATTCCGCACCCGTACCATTTTCCAGAGCCATGGGCAGCGCTCCAAGAAGGGCTGCCATAGTCGTCATCATAATTGGTCGAAAGCGCAACAAGCAGGCCTGAAAAATCGATTCCTCTGGATTCAATCCATGTTCCCGTTCAGCTTCCAAAGCGAAATCAATCATCATGATTGCATTCTTTTTCACTATACCGATTAGAAGAATAACACCAATGAGAGCAATCAACGACATATCCATCCGCATTACTAACAGCGCCAACAAGGCCCCAACCCCTGCAGAAGGCAATGAAGAAAGAATCGTAAGCGGATGAACATAACTCTCATAAAGAACCCCAAGTACAATATAAATCACAATGATAGCAGCCAAGAGTAACCACGGGGCGCTTGCAAGCGACGTCCTAAATTCCGCTGCACTGCCAGTAAACGAGGTGAGTACACTTGCGGGGAAGTGAATTTCTTTCTTCACCTGCTCAATAGTGTCCACTGCCTGTCCTAACGACGCACCATGAGCGAGATTAAACGAAAGTGTTACGGCGGGGAATTGACTTTCATGCTGCACCGATAAGGGCACTGATAACGTTCGCATTGACACAAATGCACTCAATGGCACCAACTGACCGGTAGTTGATTTAACAAATACCTTCTCCAAGGCATCTGCATACATCTGAAAATTTGGTTCCACTTCGAGGATCACTCGATACTGATTCAGCTGCGTGAAAATTACAGACACTTGTCGTTGGCCAAATGCATCGTACAAGGTGTCGTCTATCGCTTGAGTAAGCACGTTAAGCCGCGCAGCCTTATCCCGATCTACATCTAATTTGATCTGCAGGCCACCAGTCTGCTGGTCTGTTGCCACATCGGCAAACTCTTGACGTAATCCAAGCTGGTCCCTCAGTTTTGCAGCCCACTGGTCCAACTCGTCTTCGTCGGTATCCTGTAAGGTAAGCTGATACTGAGTCCGGCTTGTTCGGCTATCCAATTGGATATCCTGAACTGCTTGCATGAAAAGAGTTATACCCGCCAGGCCGGAAGTAGACTCACGCAATCGGCGAATCACTTCTTCGACGCTAACATTGCGATGTTCCTTGTTCTTTAACCGGATATATAATTTTCCGGTATTTACCGTTGAATTAACTGCCCCACCACCAACAAAAGAAGCAACGCTCTCCACATCCGGATCAGCCTTCACTATCTCAGCAATCGCCGCCTGGCGCTGGGCCATTAACTTGAAAGAAATAGATGGGGCTGCATCCGTAACACCAAGAATCATACCGGTATCTTGATGTGGCAATAACCCTTTCGGCACAACCACGTATAGCCACACAGTCGCAACAAGTGTCAAGATGGTGATGAAAAGGGTAAATGCCTGACGTCGTAAAACCCACTTCAAACCGACTTCATAAACATCTCGCAGCGAATCAAAGAATGTCTCAGTGATTCGGTAGAATGCCCCATGATTTCCGGGAACTTCGGGCTTCAATAACCGCGCACACATCATCGGAGTTAGCGTTAAGGAAATGACAGCAGAAACAACCACTGCCGCGCTTAACGTCACTGCAAACTCTCGAAATAGACGCCCAATAATTCCTGGCATAAAGAGCAGAGGAATAAACACTGCAATCAGTGAAACACTGAGAGAAATTACAGTGAAACCTATTTGCCTCGCCCCTTTCAAAGCAGCATTAAAGGGCATCTCCCCCAGCTCTATATACCGCACAATATTTTCAATCATGACAATCGCGTCATCCACAACAAAACCTGTGGATATTGTGAGCGCCATCAACGATAAATTATCGAGACTAAAACCGCACATCTTCATGACCGCGAATGTCCCAATAAGCGCCAAAGGCAAAGCCAAGCCCGATATGACAGTCGCCCAAAACTTTCTCAGGAAAACGAATATAACCAAAACAACCAGCACAACCGTCAGAAGCAGGGTAAACTGAACGTCCCTAACAGAGGCTCTAATGGTATCCGTCCTGTCATTAAGAATCGAAAGTTTAAGCCCTGCAGGCACAGTGAGCTGTAGTTGCGGCAACAACCGCTTAATTCTGTCAGCGGTTTCGATAATATTCGCACCCGGCTGCCGCTGTATATCCACCACAACGGCTGGATTTCCATTCACCCAAGCCGACTGCCTATTATTCTCCACATGATCAATAACGTCACCAACATCAGCAAGACGAATTGGAGAACCCTTTTTGTAAGCAACAACCAAAGAGCGAAAAGCTTGAGCCGAATATAGCTGATCATTGACACCAATAACATATGATTGGCGTTTCCCATCAAAACTACCTTTAGGCGCATTAACATTTGAAGATAACAACGATACACGTACGTCTTCCAAACTTAATCCAACCGAGGCAAGGGCTGCCGGATTGACTCGAACTCGAACTGCCGGCTTTTGGTTGCCCTGAATAGTAACCAAACCGACCCCTGTGACTTGACTCAGTTTCTGCGCCAAAACCGTATCCGCAAAGTCGTTCACCTTCTCCAACGGCATCGTGTCCGAGGAAACCATCAGCGTCAGAATAGGCGTATCCGCAGGGTTTACTTTGCTAAATGCAGGAGGTGCCGGCAAGTTCCTCGGCAACACACCTGATGCAGTATTGATAGCAGCCTGAACATCTTGAGCCGCTGAATCGATATCTCGATTGGGGGAAAACTGAAGCGTAATACCAGTGTGTCCAAAAGAGCTGGTGGATGTCATGGAGTCCAAGCCGCTGATCTGACCAAATTGGCGCTCAAGCGGGGTCGTGACACTTGACGCCATCACCTCAGGACTCGCCCCAGGATAGTCCGCCCGAACCTCTAAAGTCGGGAAGTCAACGGGCGGTAAGGCCGAAACCGGCAGGAAATAATACCCCAACAGACCCGCAAGGACCAATCCGACCATCAAAAGTGCGGTGGCAACCGGTCGTCGAATAAAGGCCTCGGATAGATTCACAGTTAATGTTTTGCTGCAGGTTTCTCAGGGCTAGTGGACCGCATTGCAGAGTCGGTCACTTTGACTTTGCTGCCTGGTTGAAGTCGATATTGCCCGTCCACAACAACCCGTTCACCTTGTTTTAAGCCTTCTTCGATAAGGGCGCCCCCATCCTCGATTTGAGCCACCTTAACGACGCGAAGTTCAACAGAGTCATCCGCTTTTACAACATAAACATAAGCCCCAACGGGCCCCCGCTGCACCACCACCGCAGGGACCACTAGAGCATTAGCAGCAACCGACAAACGGAGCCGAATATTTACAAACTGGCCCGGCCACAGCTCCAGAGATTCATTTGGAAACGTGCCCTTCAACCGAATCGTGCCCGTTGTGGAATCGATCTGGTTATCCACAACGCTCAACACGCCTTCCGCCAAAAGAGTCGTGTTGTCTCGCCCCAACGCAAGAACACCCAACTTCCCCTTCTGAGTCTGAATTGAAGGCAAATGTTGCTCCGACAAATTGAAAACCACTGAAATCGGCTTCATTTGAGTGACAACCACAACCCCTCCCGCATCCCCCGATCGAACGACGTTCCCCTCATCCACAATACGAATACCTGTTCTCCCGGCGATTGGAGACCGAAGAGTCGTGTAGTCGAGTTGTACCCTTGCCGCTTCGATCGCAGCGTCGTCAGCTTTAAGAGCAGCTTCGAGCTGAGCTACCAGTGCCTTCTGAGTGTCAGCTTTCTGGGCTGTCCCCGCCTTTTCCTGTAATAGCGTCAAATCTCGCTTCAGATCCAATTGGGCATTCTCCAAAAGCGCCTCGTCCTGCTGTCTTTTTGCTATGGCCTGAGCCAAAGCCGCTTTAAACGGGCGTGCATCGATACGAGCCAAGACGTCGCCGGCTTTCACGTCCTGTCCTTCTTCAAAAAGGATCTTCTCAATCTGTCCGTCCACGCGACTACGAACAGTCACCGTATTGAATCCCTGCACGGTGCCGATTCCATTGAGATACAAAGGGACGTCCCGTTGCTGCACATCACATACAACCACAGGAACTGCAGGCACATCCACCTTACGCATGGGAGAATCCTTGCCGCCGCGCTCAGTCAATTGTGCTGCACTATCACCTCGCCAAGCGGATTGAATTTTAGGCCAAAAAACCCAGGCGAAACCACAGAACAAAAGAAATAGGGGGAATTTTTTCATGCAAACAGACGACTGTACCATTAGCGCATCGACGCAAGAACCACCCCTATAAACGAGGTCCGTTAGGACGTTTTCTTCGAGGAAACACTCGTATCCGGAGTGAAAGCAACCATTCGTCGCATCGCTGTCACGGCTAAAATATCCGCCGTTAGCATGGAAAAACAGAGCCGTCCGTAAAGGCCGATTCGATTTTAAGACGGGAGGGGTGTGAACTTATGGGGGTAACGTGTTTTCAAGTAAAGCGTGAGGAGCAAAGCTCAGATACAAACAAAAGGCATCCAGCTCTAGTGCTTAACATTTCACTAGTCTGGGTTTTATTCGGACTGGTTGCCTACTTACTAGCGATCGCAATCAGCCCAAGCAAAACATCCGATATTATAGTCAAGAGACACACGCCTCTCGACATCGCGATTATCGGGGATTCGCGACCGCATGTAGGGCTATCTCCTGAACGACTCACACACGGTCTGAGTGATGGAGGCCACCACACTGGAACCATCTATAACCTGGCGGAAGACGGCTCTGGTTTAGCCCAACATGTAAGCCTCATTCTGCAGGGTCTATTAAACCAGTCCCCTATCCCAAAACTGATTATCTGGGCCCCAAATCCACTGAGTTTCGACGAGCACAGACTCACACAGAAGATAAACCAGCTACGGGTCGAAGATCTGCAAATATTGTGGTCTTGCAAGGCACCACTGGAGAGCACGCTAGATGTGGCTACTGGCAGCATTTTTACGCCATACCGTTGTCGATCCCGAATCAGAGACCTGCTCACGGAGCTACCGATAATAACCAAAGTAATAACAGGTCTCCAGAAGCGCATTCTGAGCCTGCAATTTAATGAGCGGATAGCTGATCGGGAATACCTGCCAAGTATAGCGGGTTACGAACCCTTTCGAGTGATTGACTGGAAAATACGCTTTGAGAGCGCATCCGCTACCTACCTTAGGAAATACGCGAGACTTCAGGTGGGGGAATGGGAATACAACGCCACGCGCTTCATGCTGCAAAAAGCACGTCACTCTGGATGCCACGTCATAGTCGTGGAACTGCCGGTTGCCCCTTGGTACCGCGAATACCTGAGTGCCAGCCGACCCCACGTTGTATGGCGCAATCGTATGCAGCGCCTATGCATAGAGGAAGGCGCTACGTTTGTGGATGATTCAGATGCAATAGAGGACAACGAGAGCTTTGGGGATCCGGGCCACATGAGCGTGAACACCGCCGAACGGTACTCCTTGCAGTTCGGCCAAAGAATAACAGGCATCCCAGAAGTTCAACGAGCGCTACAAGGGAAAGCCAGGACTTCACAATAAATCACCACACGCTAATCCGAAGATAAGCACGAATTGGCCTATGTACTTTAACTCCTTAACGTTTCTATATTTTTTCACAGCTGTTTTGGTTCTTAACGCAGCTCTTCCACTGCGGCTCAGAAACACTTGGATTCTCGTTGCGGGGTTTATCTTTTACGCGAGCTGGAGCCCTACCTATATCCTGCTTTTGCTAGCAACAGCAGCCATCGACTATCAGGTCGCGATTCGTATGGCTGCGATTCCAATAAAGCAGAAGCGTAAGCCTTGGCTTATAGTAAGTATTACGTGGAGTATCGGGAGCCTGCTTTTCTTTAAATACAGTCAGATGGCCGTCGACTCCCTAAGTCTGGGGACAGGGATGTTTGGGGTAGCATGGACGCCCCCTCACTTAGACATCATCCTGCCACTTGGAATCTCCTTCTATACGTTTGAGACGATCAGCTACGGAATCGATGTCTATCGGGGCGATTTGCAGCCTAAAAAGAGCTTTTTTGAGTACCTCAGCTTTCTGATGTTCTTTCCAAAGCTGATCGCGGGGCCAATCGTTCGAGCAAGCGAACTCCTTCCACAATTAGCGGAGAATCGCAGATGCTCTCCCGAACAGACCGAACAAGCCATTCACCTTTTAGCGATCGGATTCGGTAAAAAAATCTTATTAGCCGATAATTTCGCCCCATTCATCGAACAAGTTTTCGAGCACCCTAGCGCACATAACCGATGGGCATGTTTGGTAGCAATCTTCGGATACTCCATGCAGGTTTACCTCGATTTTTCGGCCTACACCGACCTAGCCCGGGGTTGTGCACGACTGCTGGGGTACGAGCTGCCTATCAACTTCCGGCAACCCTACCTAGCTGTGAGTATATCTGACTTTTGGAAGCGTTGGCACATGACGCTGTCTCGTTGGCTCCGTGATTACGTCTATATTCCGCTTGGTGGGAGTTTCGGGTCACGAATGAACACCTACCGAAACCTTTTCCTGACCATGTTAGTTGGAGGATTGTGGCATGGCGCCAATTGGACATTCGTCGCGTGGGGTGCCCTAAACGGCGCGTTCCTTCTCATAGAACGAGCTTGGCATGACTTAAGAGGCAGCACGCCCAAGCGTGACTTTGAAATGGGACACTGGGAGCGAGTGGGACGAATCGCTCTAGTCTTTTGTTTAATTACATTCACCCGAATATTTTTCCGCTCTCCCACGTTCTCGATTGCGAGCGAAATGATTGCGACGATCATACACCCAACAGTATTTGAAGCAGAAGCTCAGTTCGCGCTATTAGGGATTCCCTGTGCGAGCCTCGTATATATTTATCTAGCACGGTTCCGCGAACAGTGGCTCTCAGCGGAATTCAGAGGCTGGGCAATTCCTGGATACGTCATTTATCTCTTAACGTTATTATTTTTCGGGGCAACTCGAACAGAGTTCATCTATTTTCAATTTTAACAGTTAAAATCCCGTCTTCTTATTGAAAACAAAAACCGCCCTATCGGAATTTGACTCCGACGGGCGGTTCGTCTCAGCCTTCAGTGAAGACTAATTTAATCGTTAGTTGAGGTACGCTGCTTCATTACAGAACATCAGCGCCTGAACCAAAGTTTCCCACGGAGTCAGAGTTGCCCGTTGAACCAACGATCCAACATTTACGATCTCCTTGCGGGAATCCGTACTGTCAGTAGCACGTTTCAATTTTGTTTGAGCGTCTTTCATTGCACTCATGGTCGTGGATGCTGTCGCTGCAGCTACCGAAGCTTGAATTTTCGCTTCAGCCTTTAGGAATTCCGCCGCCATTTCGAACTCCTCACGACTCGGAGTCCGCTGAAGCACAATCTGGAAAATCGCAATAATTCCAGCACGCGAGTCTTTCTGCTCAACCACCGCATGTACCACTTCGGGACGCCGAGCAACCTGCTGCGCAATACTTACTGCGAACGGACTGTTTAACAAAAACAGTGCTTGCTGAGGAACGATCGTAGAAGTCCGTTTTGTATTGGGCTCCAACGGGGTAGCCATATCAAACTGCATCAGCAAATCAGGTACATTTGAGCGATCTACGTAACCATACACCGAACGCCGGTACGAATACGGCTCGCTGACTAAGTTTACCGGTGGGCCGAACATCGTACGATCGATGATATTCCCCATGGTCAACATAGAGTCACGGAACGCCTCGAAGTCTAAACGGCGAACGTTCGCTCTCCATAACAAACGGTTCCCAGCATCCATTTCCTGCTGCTTCGCCATATGGATACTACGACTGCTCTGCTGGTACACATTCGACATCATAATCGCCTTGTGAAGCCCCTTTACGGACCAACCAGGCTTGCCCTGCCCATAATCGTCGGTGAACCACGATGTGAGGAAATCCAACAACTCTGGATGGCTCGGCGTACCCGATTGATTTCCCAAATCATCTGGGGTCTTCACTAGACCTTCACCGAAGTGGTACATCCAAATCCGGTTCACCATTACACGAGCGGTCAGAGGATTAGACTTGCTCGCAATGGCTTTTGCCAATTCATAGCGGCCACTTCCCTCTGAAAACGGCTCGGGAGAACCGTCCTCTGAAAGTACTTCCAAGAAATGGCGTGGTACAGGAGCACCTTCCTCGCCTTTCTTCGGAACATTTCCTCGAGGGAACACTGGCGACTCCACAGGTTGGGGCAAATCCTCCAACACCATCGCACGAACTGGGCCGCCTCGGCTCGTAAGTTTCAATTCATTAATGGTACTAATGATACCCGAGCGACGCTCCAACTGAGGTCCTCCCCCGAGAACACCCCATTCCCGAATGGTATCCTTAACCCGGTCCTCTGTCATGTCAGCCCCTGCGATCAGACGCTTAGGAAACACGGCAAGCTCCATCAACCCTTTTTCAGGAGAATTCGCGACATCGAGTTGAGGATTCGCGATTTTCAAAAAGATCCCACCCTTCTCCAGATCCTTAACAGGGTCCGCACCCTTTGTGGGAGGCGCTCCAACAATCGGATTAACCTTCTCGCGGATCATCTTCTCAAACAAAGCCGCCATAGAGGCTACGTCTCCGGGAAGCTTACCTGCCTTGCTCAAGAAATCCAAAACAACCGTGTTGTATTTCGGCCCCTTTGCATTGGGATTAGCATTCGCCTCGATCATCCGCTGCAACGCCTGCTCCTTACTATCCGGCGCAGCGAGAATACTGACGAATGGTCCAAATACTGGATCTCTCGGACTGAAGCGTCGAACGACCGTCGAGTTCAGTAACCCGCCGATACCTGGCTCCAACTTGTTCTTAACAACAATCTCATTGGCCTTCTTCAGTGCCGCAGGATCCGTTGTGTCTTTAGAATAATAGGCAGCCTCGAAAAATGCCGCAGGAGCCTGACGGAACGTCTCCGCGAATTCCCGCTGCATCTGATAGACAGTCGAGTAAGCATGCTTCTGCAAAACCGCAAGCTTCTGCTCGAACTCCTGGTACTCCCGAGTATTGGGATCCCCCGCAATCACTGGACCTTCATGTGGTTCAGCGGTACTCAAGAACACCCCTTTAAGGGCGTAGTAGTCCGTCATCTTGACGGGATCAAACTTGTGATCATGACAACGAGCGCACGCCAGAGTTAGCCCTAAAAAGCCACGCCCAACCACGTCGATGCGATCGTTAATAATATCGCTTTTGTCTTCGAATCGCTGACCAACGGTCAAAAAACCAAGGGCAGCCAAATTCGCTTTATCGTTATTGGGGAGCTTGTCCGCCGCCAACTGATTCAGAACAAACTGATCATACGGCATATCCTTGTTGATCGCGTTAATGACCCAGTCCCGGTATGCATAAGCGTACGCATAACGGTAGTCATTACTCCGGAGCTCCGTAATTTCCCCTGTGGTATCGGAGTACCGAGCGGTATCCATCCAGTGCCGGGCCCAACGCTCTCCATAAGCTGGAGAAGCGAGGAGTCCATCCACAACCTTTTCAAAGGCATTCGGTGATGTGTCGTTTCCGAAATCACGGACTTGTTGCGGATTCGGTGGCATCCCAATCAGATCAAAGTAAGCACGCCTTAGAAGCGCCTCCTTCTTACGTCGCTGCTCATCCGAACTACCGGTATCGGGTGGGTCCGCAGGAAGCATTTCCTTTTCTTCGAGTTTGGCGAGTATGAACTTATCAATCGAAGTTTTGCACCAACCAGCCGCGTGCACCGTCGGTGGAGTAGGACGTTTGACTGGCTGAAAAGCCCAGTGATCTTTTTTGGAAATCTTCTCACCGGTCGAGCCTGTACGGGGATCCGGAGCGCCCATCTCCACCCACTCCTTCAAAGCAGCGATCTCATCGTCACTCAATTTCTTTTTGGGAGGCATCTGAAGGTCTTCAGCCCATTCCACCGCCTTGATAAAGGCGCTCCCTTTCACATCCCCAGGCTTTAGGACTGATCCATTCTCGCCCCCTTTCAAGATATCGGCTCTGGTATCCATGTTGAAACCGGCCTTCACCTTGCCTTTCTCAGCGGAGTGACACTCCAAACAACTATTCGCAAAAATCGGGCGAATTTTGTTTTCGAAAAACTGTAAATGTTCCGAAGAAATCTCCTCGGTCTCGGCAGCGAAACTCGTCGCGCCAACGCCAACAAGTGCCAATGGAAGCACCCGCGCAGTCCATTGTAAGAGCGACACCGATCCGCGACGACTCGTCGGAGATCCGACATTCTGGGAGGGAAGTCTGGTCATAAAAATATAGGAAAAGACTCTAATACCAGAGTAACCACCCCAAAGTCGCGCACAAAAACACCATTCTGCAAGCGATTGTTCCGCCGTCTAACTTACAATTCAGACAGCCATGCCGGACGGCTCAAATCCCCCCCTTGAACTCAGTTCAAATACGCAGCTTCGTTACAAAACATCAGCGACTGCACTAGGCTCTCCCACGGGGAAAGAGCATGCCGCTGCACCAACTCCCCCTCGTTCGTGACAGCTTTTTTCGCAGCGCGCCGCCCCGTGGCGTTCTGGTCAGCTTTCAACAGCGCCTCGGCACGTTTCATCCCGTCCGCAGCGATTTGACTCGTTTCAAGAACCTCCGTCCCCTGCATTTTGGCCTCTTTTTGCAGAAAAGCTAACGCCATATCGTACTCCGATTTCGATGGGGTTCTTTGTAGCACAATTTGGAACACCGCCATGATTCCAGCCCTTGTGTCCTTTTGAACGGCCACAGCATTCACCAACTCCGGTCTTTTTGCGATGTGCTGCACCACTCCCATCGTAAAGGGACTATTCATCAAAAACAGCGCCTGCTGCGGAACAATCGTCGAGGTACGCTTCGTATTCGGCTCAAGAGGGGACGCCATATCAAACTGCATCAGCAAATCCGGCACGTTCCCCCGGTCTATGTACCCGTAAACCGAACGCCGGAATGAATAGGGCTCACTTACCAGATTCACCGGCGGCCCATATACCGTCTTGTCCATCGTCCCTGACATCGTCAGCAAAGAATCTCGAAATGATTCGAAATCAAGCCTCCGTATATTGGTTCGCCAGAGCAACTGATTCGACGGATCCATTTTCTCCTGCTTCTGCAAGTACAGCGTACGGCTGCTTTGCTGATACGTGCTCGAGAGCATTATCGCTTTATGCAAAGCCTTCAGAGACCAAGCCGGCTTTTTCTCGCCGTAATCGTCCATAAACCACGACGACAGAAAATCGAGCAACTCAGGATGACTCGCCTGCCCAGCCTGATTCCCCAGATCATCTGGTGTCCGCACCAACCCTTCTCCAAAATGGTACATCCACACCCGATTCACCATCACTCGGGCCGTCAACGGGTTTTCCTTGCTCGCAATCGCCTGGGCCAATTCCAAGCGGCCACTCCCTTCCTTGAATGGCTCCGGGTTCCCCCCCTTGGTCAGCACTTCAATAAACCGCCGAGGCACAACCTTCGTTGCCTCTCCTGCTTTCGGAGCATTTCCTCTTGGAAAAATCGGAGAGTCCACCGGCTTCGGCAAATCCTCCAATACCATCGCCCGAACAGCACCGCCGGCCGTTGATATCTTCAACTCGTTCATTTTACTCAGCCCGGAGCGCGCCTCCAGCGCCCCCCCATCCCGCAGCCCCCAAGCTCCAATCAACCGTTTCACCCCCTCAACAGTAGTGACATCCGGCCCGGCCGCTAATCTCAATGGGAACGCAGCCAGTTCCATCAGTGGCTTCTCCGGCGAATTTGCCACGTCCAATTTCGGGTCGGCTATTCTCTTATAAATCCCCCCCTTGATGGCAGGATCTATGGTTTCCCTTACAAATTTTTGAAAAAGAACAGCCACTGTAGTGGAATCATTCGGAAGTTTCCCTGCCTTTGCCAGATATTCCGTAACCAACGGGTTGGGCCCACCGCCCCCCCCTCTCATCCGCCGTCCACCACCACCCTCTGCCGGTGCATCTTTGCTCAACAGTTGCACAAACGGTCCAAAAACAGGATCCCGCGGATCCATTCTTCTGACAAGATGATCCCGGATATAGTTCTCTTCTCTCGGTCCGAACTTGGCCTCTTTTTCGACCTGTTCAGCCCGCTTCTTTGCCTCCGGATCATCCTTCTTTCGCTCTAAATACGCAGCTTCGAAATACGCTGCAGCGTGCGCACGAAGCTTCTCAGAAATCTCCTGTTCCATCTGAAAAACAGTCTCAAACGCCTTCTTCTCCAGGGCGTTCATTTTCTTGGTGAACTCCTGATACTCTTTGGAGGTCGGATCCCCGCCGACTATCGGACCCTCTGCAGGCTCCACACAGCTCGCAAACACCCCTCGCAAAGCGTAATAATCCGACATCTTGATCGGATCAAATTTATGATCATGACAACGCGCACAGCCAAGGGTTAAGCCAAGAAACCCGCGTCCTACAGCATCGATCCGATCGTTGATGATATCGTCTTTGTTAGGGAACCTCTGCCCAACCGTTAAAAAACCAAGAGCCGCCAGATTCTCCTTCGCGTTATCCTGAATTTTATCGGCCGCCAACTGATTCAGAATAAACTGATCGTAAGGCAAATCCCTATTCAGAGCGCCAATCACCCAGTCGCGGTAAGCCCAAGCGTAAGCATACCGGTAATCGGCCCCCCTAAGGTTGTTCGCAATAGCCCCAGTAGTATCCGAATACCGCGCAGTATCCATCCAGTGGCGAGCCCAACGCTCTCCATAACCCGGTGAAGCCAGTAGCGTATCCACCACCTTCTCAAACGCCCCTGGAGAAGTGTCCTGAATAAACTCACGAATTTCCTGTGGCGTCGGAGGCATGCCGATCAAGTCAAAATACGCCCTTCTCAATAACGCTTCTTTCTTCGTGCGCCGGTCGTCCTCACTACCAGTATCCGGCTGATCGGCAGGCAACATTTGCTTCTCTTCCAACTTCGCCAAAATGAACTTGTCCACCGAAGTCTTACACCAAGCTGCATTTTTCACCGTCGGCGGAGTGGGGCGGTTCACGGGCTGAAACGACCAATGATCCTTCTTCGTCAAACGTGGTCCTCCCGCACCCACACGAGGATCCGGAGCGCCCATGACAACCCACTCCTTTAGTGCCGCAATTTGTTCATCGCCAAGCTTCTTCTTGGGGGGCATCTGCAAATCATCCACCCATTCCACTGCTTTAATCAAAGAACTCCCTTTAACGTCCCCAGGTTTGAGCGCAACACCGTTCTCCCCCCCTTTCAGCACATCGTCCCGGGTATCCATATTAAACCCGCCTTTAACCTTCCCCTTCTCCGAGGAATGACATTCAAGGCAGTGATTCGCAAATATAGGCCTTATTTTAGTCTCAAAAAATTGGACCTTCTCTGGAGAAATCTCAGGTACATCGGCCCCAAAAGCCACGCTCCCTCCCAAAACCACCAACCCCAATTTAAACAGCAAACCACTGTATTGGTTCACATTGAGACGATCCATCCGATCATCTAGCGGAATAAAAGGAACACGAAGTCTGGGTAGCATATGAAGGGGGTTCTAAACTTAAACACCCCAAGACCCGATAAGTTGCAACAAATCAAACTGCCCTCAGTTCGCCGATTCAGGAGAAGCTTTTTCGCCACCTCCCATCGAGGCTTTCGGCGCCGAGCGTTTCTGCGCTAGTTCACTCATTAAATCCAACTGGATATGCTGAATTTCAAGGAGTCGCCGCCACTGATGTTGGCGCAATTGGTCTAGCTTGCTCATCATATGCCGAATCTCGAGCTCTGCCTTTAAATTGATCTTATAGTCCTGCTCGCTTCGGAGACGGTCTTTGGCCTCCTGACGATTCTGGCTCATCATGATCACCGGTGCCTGTAGCGCCGCCAGACACGACAAGACCAAGTTCAGGAGAATAAATGGGTATTCATCAAACTGCTTCTCCTTCGGAAGTATCGCGGTGTTGATAAAAATCCAGAGCACAAGCACCCCACCAAAACTCAATATAAACGCCCAACTCCCTCCGAACCTGGCAATTTTGTCCGAAAGTGCCTGTCCAAACGTCAGCTTTTCCGCGAACTCATCGTTCACGTTCACAGAAAGCAACTCGTTCTCGTTCAGACTCTCGATAACCTCCTTTTCAAGCTCCGTGATCTCGCCCACATCCTCCTCGACTAACTGCTGCGTATAACGATTCCGGTAGATATTGAGATCAGGCAGGCAAATAAAACCCTGTTCCTGCCAATTTGGATGATCCTTCTGGATCATATCCACAACCGCAGGGCGTACCGACTGGCCCAACACGATTTCATCCGCCTCAAAGTGCCGATGACAAATCTGGCACTCAGCATGTTCCGTGGGGGCAACAGTTGGATAATGTGACATAAAACGTAAACAGCCTTATTTCAAAACGATACCAAGAAAACGCCATCTACGCCATCAACCCGGACTCCATCGTTCAAAACTGGGATAGCCTACATTTTCTCTGGAAAAACACCGTCTTTACGCCGCCCCACTTGCCGCTGGTGACTTTCCACTCTAAGGGGGGAGGTAGCATGAGCAAAACCGCCATCATCCTCTTAAGTATTCTGGGAGCCATTATCCTCGGAGTTGTCGCCATTGGAATGACCGCAGTCGGGGTCTACAATGGTTTCGTGGGTAAAGAACAAGCTGTCGACGCCCAATGGGCGCAGGTCCAAAACGTATACCAACGGCGAGCGGATTTGATTCCCAACCTCGTCAACACCGTATCCGGAGCCGCTAACTTCGAAAAATCCACCCTCGTGGAAGTCACGGAAGCTCGCGCCTCTGTGGGGAAAGTTCAACTGAGCGCCCAAAACGCTCCGAAAGACGCCGCACAATTCGAACAGTTCGAAAAAGCACAAGGTCAGCTTTCGTCCGCCCTCTCGCGTCTCCTCGTTGTTTCCGAGCGTTACCCGGAACTCAAAGCCAACGCAAACTTCCGAGATCTACAGGCTCAGATCGAAGGTTCGGAAAATCGCATCGCCGTCGAACGGGGGCGCTTCAACGAAACAGTGAAGACATTCAACACTGCCGTACAAACTTTCCCGGCTGTCGTTCTCGCAGGCTTAACGGGACACCACCCCCGTCCCTACTTCCAAGCTTCTGCGGGCGCAGAAAACGCCCCCAAAGTTCAGTTCGATTTCAATAAGACGGCTCCAGCCAAACAGTAACCGCAGTGCTCCATGCACCGGTTTTTCCACCTTATCGCGGCCCTGTGCCTGATCCTCGTGGGTCAGCTACGGGCCGACGATTCTTTGCCGCCGGCACCCAAGCGCCATTTTAACGATTACGCGGGTGTTGTTCCAAAGCACATTGCAACGGCGCTCGACCAGGAGCTCGTCCAGTTCGAGGCGGCCACTTCCAACCAAATAGTCGTTGCGATCTTTCCAAAGCTACCCGACGGCGCCGCTCTCGAAGACTTCACGGTCCGGACCTTTCACTCTTGGAAAATCGGACAGAAGGACAAAAACAATGGCGCGGCGCTTTTCGTCTTTCGGGATAACAAAAAGATCTACATTTCCACGGGGTACGGCCTCGAAGGCTCTCTCCCGGACGCCTTATGCAAGCGCATTATAGCCGAACAAATCGCCCCCCGATTTAAACAGGGGGATTACATCGGTGGGCTCACCGATGGGATTCACTCCATATTCGCAGCTACCAAAAACGAATATAAAGGCACCGGCAAAATTGCCCGAAAACAAAAAGACGAAGGTCTGCCCGTCTGGGCTGTCATAGTGATTCTTGTCGTCCTCTTCTTCGTTCTCAAAAATAAAGGCGCTCATTCCTACGGTTCCAGTGGCCCTACCTATTGGGGGGGCGGCGGTGGTGGTGGAAGCAGCGGTGGTGGTGATTCCGGTGGATTTTCCGGCGGCGGCGGTGATTCCGGCGGCGGCGGCGCAGGAGGAGATTGGTAATGAAAAACTGGCTACATCGTTTATTCCCACCGAAAATTAACCGTGCCCGGGTTCTCCATGCGATCTCCCAAGCGGAATCGAAAACCTCCGGAGAAATCCGGGTGGTTCTGGTACATCACAAGGTCGACGATCCCATTGCCGAAGCGGTTAAAGAGTTTCAGAAACTCGGCATGGAGAAAACCGTCCATCGCAATGGCGTCCTTATTTTACTCGCCCCGAAGTCACGGCGTTTTGCAGTGATCGGCGACAAAAATGTGAACGAACTCTGCGGCCTCGTCTTTTGGCAAGAAATCGTCAAATCAATGAAGGAAGCTTTCCGTACCCGCGAATTCACACGAGGACTCGAAGAAGGCATCTCAAGAATCGGCGCCCTGCTAGCCCAACATTTTCCGCCCGAAAAAAAGAACGACAACGAGCTCCCGAACGATATCGTCGACCGGCTCTGATTGCTCCCGCTCCCCCTCCCCATTATGGCCGCGCAACCGCCACACCCATCGATCCAACGCGGTCCACTGCTGGCGATTCTCGCCGCCGCCTTTTTCGGGATTAGCACCCCGTTTGGAAAGGTCCTCCTCGAGCACATGTCGCCCCAATGGTTGGGCGGCCTCTTTTGTACGGGCTCCGGTCTCGGGCTATTTTTATGGATGGGACTTCGACGTCTTTTGTTCGGGCCAATCCCCAAAGAAGCGGCCCTTAAACGGAGCGACCTCCCCTGGCTAGCATGTGCGACTATTGTGGGTGGGATCGTCGCGCCAGTCCTTCTGGCATACGGTTTGAGCCATACGCCTGCCTCAGCCGCATCGCTCCTGCTAAACATCGAAGGCGTTTTCACGGCGAGTATCGCTTGGTGGATTTTCCGCGAACATTTCGACCGCCGCATCTTACTTGGCATGCTCCTGATTCTTTCGGGTAGCGTCTTTCTCTCCTACACTTCAACCCCAGACGGTGGAATACCCTGGAGCGCTTTAGGAATAGCTGGCGCCTGCCTCTGCTGGGCCATCGACAACAACCTGACTCGCAAAATCTCAGCCGCTGATCCGGTACAAATCACGGCCCTCAAAGGCCTTGTTTCCGGCTCCATCAATCTGGGGATCGCGTGGAAGCTGTCCGATTCTCACCCCACCTGGTCTGCCCTCATTCAGGGCGGTATTCTCGGATTCTTTAGCTACGGCCTGAGCCTTGTTTTCTTCGTATTAGCACTCCGGCATTTGGGAACGGCGCGTACAGGCGCCTATTTTTCAACGGCACCTTTTATCGGAACTGCCATCTCCATTCTTTTCTACGGAGAACCGACTACCCCCACGTTCTGGATCGCCGCCGCTCTCATGGCGATCGGTGTACTTCTGCACCTCACCGAGGAACACAACCATTTTCATCGCCACGAAGTGCTCGAACACGAACACCTCCACGTACACGACGCACATCACCAACACGAACATTCACCGACTGATCCCCCGGGAGAACCACACTCGCACTGGCACCGGCACGAGATCCTCGAACATAGCCACCCGCACTACCCCGATATTCATCACCAACACGAACACTAACTCCCCCGTTCGACCTTCTCAGTTGGCACTCATCGCCAGCTTACGGCCAATCGTTCCTGCCAGCTTCTCAACCAAGGCAGCATACGCCGCCACCTCCGCACGCCGCACTTGTGGGACAGATTCCCACCACCCCTCAGACACCGCTTCCTGCCGAAGCCGCTGATACCGGCTTAAACACCTCCCCAACATTTCCCAATGCTCCCGCTTTTCCTCTTCGGAAACCTCCACACTCGCCCCCCTCACCATATCGGCATTTAGCAGGTTAATAGCCGCACCTGCACCCGTCAGTGCGGCAACCATACTCCCCTGCTCGGATAACGCAAAATCCAGCGTCTCTTTCGCCAACGCAATCGCTGCATTCCTGGCCTCGCCCTGCGTGCCTGCTCGTGAAGTCACCGTATAGTGCATAATTTCGTAAAGGGTCGCATCCCCTGGATCCAGATGGTAAGCCAACCGCAACTGCCAATTTGCACTCGCGTCCAGATACCGCCGATGCGCCTTGCTGATCTTCATTCCAGCCGTTGGTGTCTTGCGCGCATCCTCCAACTCCGCCAGCCGATCGATTGCCCTCTCCAGTAGCGATTCCCCTCCCCGTTCATCACTTTCCCCAGGCACCGCACTGTGCTCTGGATGATGCACCATGTCTTTCTCGTGGGTATGCGCAGGAATCGACTCACTTGTTGGAATAACAACATGTCCATGCCCGTGTTCCTGACACCCCGCATGCCAGTAATTGTGCATGGAGTCTTTCATCAATCGGGCAACCAGCGAGCCATACACACTCCTGCCCAGGCCTAACGGATTTGCCGATTCTGCAGGCGTAAAACCCGTTGAAGGCACACTCCCGAAAAGCGCGGATAAGCACCAACAAACACACACCGCCAAAATCATTAGGAACGAGTACGGAGTAGGCATCGTCCAAGTAGGGTTAAAGAAACACCTTGAAGCGTCAGACACACCAACGTGTCCCGAAATTGAGCCCACCCCAATGGCCCCATTTTAAAAATGAGACGGGGAGTCAGGTCCGCGAGGTGATAGTGTGGGAGTAGCACCCACGCACTCCGGAACAGCGTCAAATCGCTCCCAGCCAAAAGCGGAACCAACCAGGAGGCGGCAATCAATCCACAAAACAAAAGGCTGACCGGAGCCAAAAACGCGACCACCTCACCCGCCTTTGTCCCCAAGGCGACGCCGAGTAAACATAACGGAATCCCCACCACCAAAAACAGAGCGCCATACTGCGCCACAAGCCCCAACCACAACTGCGCCTCCATCGGATCCTTCGGAGAACACCACATCACGTTCACCCCACAAGCCAACAGAACCAGCGCCACCAACCACACCGCCACGGCCGCGCCCATCTGCAAATACACGGAAAACGCGCCCTCACCCCGCGCTCGCAGAAACTCCAGCAATCCCTCAGCTCGCAAACGCCTTCCTAATGCAGCCGCCTGAAATGGAATCCACGTAAACAAAACCATCCAAACGTAAATCCATGCAGCCTGCGCCCGAGCCGGTTGGAGAATCTGCGGCTTTTCATCCCAGGGCGTCAGTAATGGAGCCCCCCACACAAACACAAAAAGCCCAAGCAGAACCAACCAACAACTCCCCCGCCGAACAACTCCAGCCAGGCAAAGCCAAAACAACGCATACCGAGAATCAGAGTTTCTCATATCGCTCGTAAACGCCGACAGGTTTCACTCCAAGAATCGCCCGCCCTCTCAAACGTGTGCCGCAGTTCCCCGTTGCACACCGTAAACAACGAGTCTGCTTTCCTCACCGCCTCCAACTCGTGCAACACCACGAGACGCAATATCGATGCATTCGTCGAAGCCCACACTTCCGCCACCACAGCCCGGGTTTCAGCATCCATTCCAGCCAATGGTTCATCCAAAAACAAAAGGCTAGGACCCGAATCCGCAGCCATGGTTTCAGCCAGAATCAAAAGCACCTTCTGTTTATTCCCACGCGACAACTTCCCAAAGACACACCCCACCTCCAATCCCAGCCGCTCCGCCAACCGCGTCGCTGATATCAAGGCGTCCCCAGAAAACCAGATTCGAAAAATAGCTCGAGGGGTTAACTCCTCATCCAACTGCATCTGATCCGACACATAATGAATCCTCCCGGTCACCGCCGCCCCCCCGTTTAGCGCCGGATGCAGACCAGCAAGCGTCCTCATCAATGTCGTTTTTCCAGAACCATTGGGCGCCACAAATAAATGCAAGCCTGCCGTCAATTGCACATCAGACGGAGCTTCCACCAGAACACGCATCTTCTTGTTCCACCCCAATCCCGTTCGATGCCCAAACTTTGTTCCGTGTGAAATCGAAAGCCTCGGCTGCCTTGCCGTGTCGCCTCCGCTGTCAGGTTTGAAAAAGGTGTGGTTCATAAAAGAGGGGGGCACTTTCACAAAAACCTATTCACCAACATCCCATAAACCGTCCGCCGGTTTGCCTGAGGGATCATACGCACTGGTCCCATATAATAGAATCGGCGGCATCACCGAAAACTTTAGGGTTAATACCTCACCATCCTTTCCATAAAACGATGGCAGCACGCTCCAGCCCTGAGGCAAATACCCCACCAATTGCGCTGCACTCACCGAAGCAATATCCGCAGTGGGATTATCCGCCATATACCCCCGCTGCGCCGCATACACCGCTTGCAAGGAGAGTCCCGCGTCTTTTCCCTTCTTCCAGTCGCTTACTGAATTGTACCCAAACCCAATCATCACACAAAGCCCGAGAATCAGCCCCATCACCAAACTGATCTCTAATAACGTAAACCCTGCCTGCTTTTGAAATCTCGAATGGGAATATCGCATATTCATTTCATGGCTCCCGTGGCGCACTCGTCTCACAAACGACTGCTGGTTTCGCATCCGTCTTCGGCAAAATCCGTATCTGCCCAGGTCTAAGCGCTGGCGCCGGTTTACTACCATCCTTCCCGTCCTCAACTGCAGGCTGCGCGCCACTCTTCCCATCCGCTGCCGCAGAAGCAACGCCACCCCCGCGATGGATCATCACGATCCTGGCCCTATCTCCACCGGGCAAACTCTCCGCCCTCGTAGTTTGTCCACCTTCCACGAACGGCTTCCTGGTAATGTGTTCCTCCTTTGCAACATCACGCGAGGCGTCTCCCGGAAGCGGTCGAGGTACAAGCCGTGTTTTTTCAGGCTTCGGAGGCGCTCCGACTGCCGGAACTTCCCAGCAGTTAACGAGCAAAACGAAACCCAACGCGATTCGAGCAACGGGCGAATTGCACATATTGTAAAAGGGCTCACATCGAGCCGGAGTTCATCATTTTTGGACCCATCAAGAAAATCGGCAGCATCGCACCGGAAAAAACCAACCCGATCAAAAACACCGCAGCGGCCAGCGTGATGAAATTGATCACCTCCGTAAAATCGCCCATATAAGCCGCAGTGTCCTCGTCATAAATGTCCCGCAATAATTCCAACTGCTGAGGAAGAGACGCTGACTTTTCGCCGATCCCAATCATGTGCACAACCTGAGGGTCGAGGTCTGTGTTGCGCCTGATAGCCTCCGCGAAAGGTATCCCTGTTCCCTCGTAACTCTTGCTGGCGCGCATCAACCCGTCGTAGAGCGACGTGCCTTCCGTCACCTTAGCCGCAATGGCTGAAGCACGAGCGAGATTGATTCCGTTCGCATAGAGCATTTGTAGCGTCCCGACCCAGCTGCTCTGTCGCAACCCCATCACCAAACGCCGCAGCAACACCCAGCGCTGCATCATAAACCGCAATGCCCCTTGTCTAAACCCAGGAGATCTTGCCACTCCCACGCCAATCACCACAAGGGCACCGACAAAAAAGGGCCACGTCCACTGCACCACATGGCTAAAGGAAAAGATCACCTTGGAAATGGGATCCGGCTCCTGATGAATCCCCTTAATCGTCGCCTCCACTTTTGAAACCACACTCGTCTGCGACCAAATAAATAATCCAATCTGAAAAAGGATCACCATTCCCGGCACCAAAAGCGCACTGCGCAACTTCCCGCGAAACGTCATCTCCGTCTTAATCCTGCGCGCCAACGAGGAAAATGCCTGCCCCAATTGCCCCGAATCCGCCCCAGCTTCGATGATCGTAATAATCGTGCCATCGAAATGCCGCTCCTTTGCAAAAGCCAAATGAACCGGTTGCCCGCTCTCGACGCGTTCACGGATGTTGTGTAGACACGCCTGAAGTTCCGGCTCGGGCAACCCTTGAGCATAATACAACAAGGCATCGGCCGTTGTGATGTTCGCTTTCAGCATGGAAGCCAGGCCGCGAAACAACTTTATCAGCTCTTTTTGAGAAAACCCTTTACCGACATTCTCGCTTCGTTGCTTCGCAGGCAAAGGCTTCACCAGCGCCACCAGGAATCCGTCACGTGCTGCCTGAAGTGCCGCCTGTTCACGACTCGGAGCCTGCACCTCCAGACTCCTGGAGACACTCGGCTCCTTCAAATTCCGCAACGTGACCTGGAATATTGCCATAATCAGTTTGGTAAAGGTTCACTTCTTCGCCGCTTTTGCGGCACTGCGATTAATCTGATCCCGTCATATCCAACACCTTTCGAAGAGCGTCCAAGTCGGTCCGCCCCTCTTTTAACAATTTGAGTCCGTTATCTCGAAGTGACGGCAATCCAGTTTCCCGGCGCACCCTCTGCTCGAGTTCATATGGACTTATTTCCCCTTTAGACATCGCATCCCCGAGCGCTGGGCTAATCGGCAGAATCTCTAAAATCGCAGTCCTTCCTGCATAACCACGCCCATGACATTCAGCGCATCCAAGCTTGTTATGCCGGTACACCACACGCTCAGACCACTCCTCGGGCAATTGAAAGAGGCGGATCTCATGTTCACTCACCCCCTCGTGCCGCTCCTTACACGCCGGACACAATAACTTTACCAGGCGTTGCGCGCAGGCCGCCTTCAACGTTTGCGCAATTTTCCAACGCTCCATGCCCAGTTGCTGGAACCGCTCGATAATCTGGGATGCACTCGGCGTGTGAATCGTAGTGAGTACTTTGTGCCCAGTAATGGCAGCTTCAATCGCCAGTTCAGCGGAATCGCGATCCCTCACTTCTCCCATAAAAATCACATCCGGATCACTCCGCATAAAACTAGCGATCATCGGCTTAAACTCGGAGCTATCCTTGAGCTCGCAGTGTGTAACGCCGTGGATCTCATCTTCCACAGGGTTCTCGAGTGTGAGAATATTGTCCTCGGGCCGATTTAACTGGCGAAGCATCGCATTCACCGTCGTGGACTTCCCCGAGCCAGTCGGTCCGGACATCACAATAATCCCGGAAGGAATCGCCAGTGCTTTTTCGAGTGCAAACAACGTTCCTTCATCAAAGGCTAACGTACCCATACCCAACCGGGCTTCGAAATGCGCCTTATCCAAAAGACGCATCGTCACGTGATACCCACGAAACGTCCTGTGCCGCTCATACCGTATCCCAACCGATCGCCCATAATAACTCGCGGTAAATCGTCCCGAGATACCTGGTCGCTTGCTTCGTTCTTCCGGCGCCAAACGCATCAAATTTAAAAGGAACGCATCAATCCGATCCCGCAATTTGAGCGGGACCTCAACATGCGCCCCAAGGTCCCCATCAATCCGGTAACAGTAGTGGCAGCTCGTTTTCTCGGTTTTCAGGTGAATATCCGATGCGTGTTGTTTGATCGCATCTGACACCATCGCTGCAACCAGTTGCGCAATCGGCTCATCATGCTGACGCGTGACTGGAAAATCCGGAATCTCGCCACCGAATTCGTCCACCTCTAATGCATCCAACTCGGCGCGACTCGGCCCAGCCGAACTAGACGCGGTCTCAATAATCGAGGAAATCTCAGCGGCCAACGTCACGACTTTCAGAAGCTCCGCATTCGCAAAATGAGCGGCACAATACTCGTCAGCGCGGTAATTCCACGGGTTGGCAACGGCAACGAGGATCTGCTCATTGGTACGTCGCAGTGGGACAAACTTATCCCGAGACAAAACTCCCAAATCACAGGTACGTACAAAACCAAGGTCCACCATCGCACGCACACTCGGGAACGCCGGAAGCTCCGCGACTTTACCCATCGCCCCCAAAATGCGTGTTTTAGAGGATTTGTGGACCAGCGCGGCATCGCCGATCGGTTCACTCGAAAGAAACGCCTGGCGGAGCTCGTTTACGATCAACTGCTCGATCGTCTTATTAAAGTTAATGTCGAGGTTCAGGTTCATAACTCTCCGAAATGACGTTGCAGCATCGAATGCCAGGAAGGCAGATCCACCATCAGAGGAAAAACAAACGGGGCTTCACTCTCGCCTGAAGCTGTCATCTCCTGGCGTATCCAAGCCGATACCACGAGAGCCGACACCGGATTCACCCCAGCCACATGCACAATACTCGCCTCCCCGCCTAACATCGACGGGCACCCCAAATATCCACACGGCAGGCGAGTCGAAACGCAGTGGCAGTACAACGCATCAACAGCACCTGGTAATACACCGAATGACCAACACCTCACCCGATCCGACAAACTCCAGCGCAATAACCTCTGCATTCGCGCCACTTCCCCTTCCGCCGTAAGCCCATTTTTCTTCGCCTGTGTCTCTGCTGTGAACGCGATGAAGTCGGATGCCACATTCCCCGGCTCGCAACAAAAACTCAGGCCACTCTGATACGCACTCAATACATCCTCCGCCTCTTGCTCCGTATAATATCCACCTGCAAGTAGGTGCCGACTGCAACAAGCCGAAACAGCATCCAACACTCCGCAAATCACCCCCGGATCCTTCGGCGCATTGCAGGATGGAAAATGAATACCGGTGATTTCTTCAACAGGCATACAAGTGGGGAATAGAATGTGGCTACCGACGAAGTCCGGGTGGAAGAACAGGAATAGCTCTGGGCGGAGCACTGTCCTTCTCGGCAGGCTTCGCCGGGGTCTTTGTGCTCTTCTTCGACTTGGGTTCTGCCTTCGGCTCGATGCTATCCGAAGGCAGCGGCAGATACTCATTAGTCGCGTTCGAATCGGGAAGAAGCGGGCTTGCCAGCCCATTCGAGTTCGTCCGATTAAAGCCGGAATTGGTTCGGATCTTTTTGCTCACAGCATCCGTTTCACGGGTACTCGATGCATCGTACACCGTCGGTGTAATGATAAACACGAGGCTGATCTGTTCGTTTGTTTTGCTCTTTGAACTAAACAAATGGCTCACCAATGGAATGGAACCCAAGACCGGGACCTTCTTACTTCCCTGCTTCTCGTTGGAGTCATAAAATCCACCCAAAAACAGCGACTGCCCATTCGGGATCCGGCTAATTCCCTCCACTGTGGACTCACTCACCCGAGGAAAGGAGTTCCCGCTTTTTCCCGTAACAACTTCCACCACGTTTGCCACCCGAGGCCGCAACCGCATTCGGACGGTTCCATCCGGCAAGATCGTAGGCGTCACGGAAAGAGTCACCCCGATTTCCCTGCTTTTATCGGGTTTATCGACGGAACTCGCATCCTCTTCATCGATCTTGTAACGCACCTTATCCGTCGTGCTTTGCCCGGCACTTGTGGCCGTAACCGTTGATGTGATGACTGGGAAACGATCCACAAAAGAAATGATGCCCTGCTCATTGTCTTCGGTGATCACTGTTGGACAGGACTCCTGCGAAACAAGATCGTGCTCATGCAAGGCCCGCAGAATCGCCTGCACCCGCATCGCATCAAACACAATGCCCTGTCCCCGGTTATCAACCGAAGTCAGACCTGCCGCGAATGTTTTGACATCAGGAAGGTTAAAAAGGGCGTTGAGGCTTTGGCTAATATTGATCGGCACACCCGCACCGGGGCCCCCTCCCAACGCTGCGCTCCAGTCTACGCCAACGTTGCTCGCCTTGGATTTTCTAACGCGTAAAATACGCACATTGATCGCGATTTGTTTCTTTGCGATATCCAGCGTTTCGAGGACTTCCCGCACTTTCTTCAGCTTCACGTTATTGTCGGTTACCAGAAGTGTGTTCGTCTTTTCCTCGAACTCAATTTGCCCAACATCCCGAGTGAGCATGGGTTTAATGATGCCTTTGAGTTTCTCAAAATCGGCCACCGCAGCACCTCCACCGGCTGCATCGCTCCCACTACTGCTTCCTCGGGGCGAACCAGCTCCTCGCAGATATTTGAGCTGATACGACATAAACTCCACCGGCAGACGACTCATCTGCGCCTCGTTCATGAGGTGCACGGTTTGGCCCTGGCGATAAACGGTGAGGCCATACGCGATAGCCAGGTCTTCCATCTGACGGATGGGATCCGTCAGTTTGAGATGCCCAGTGACATTGTACCTGGGATCCGACAATTCGTTATTGTTGAAGAATTGGAGATCCGCGTATCTGGCGAGATACTGGAAGAGTTCATTGATAGGTGCGCTTTCAATCCAATACCCATCGGCCGGGAGTTCTGGAAGAGATGCGCCCTTGGCATTGGGAGCAGGCAATGCCGGAACACTAGGAATCGCAGCGGCAGCCAGTGCGTCGGCGAGTGCTGCGGAGGAGCCCGCCGCAGCGGCGCTGGAAACGACTCCGGTGTTCCGTGAAGGCTGAGTGGCAATTGGCGCCAAAGAAGGTTCTGCTTGAGGCAGGGCCACCGGAGAGGCTGCGAGTAAGGTGTGTGTGAGGTCGAGCGGGGCCTGTGCCGGCACGGACACCGTGGCGCAAATGCACCCCATAAAAACAATTCGCCGCAACCAGTGGTGGGTTGCGGCGTAGCGTGAACCGGGGGCGATGTCGCACTCGTGGAGAGTGTGATGCGATTGAGTCTGTTTGGGGGGGAACATCTTCATGGTCGCTGATTTTTTATGGGTTCCATCGGGCTTAACCGACCTTGCAGCCCCGCATCCCTTGGGCGGTTTTGGAGCGGCTCCAGCACGAGATGTTGGATGAGATTGTGCGCCAGCACTCCCGTCTCCTGCCGTGCATTGTCACGAAATACAATTTGGGTCGCCCCCACCTCCACCACTTCAGCCAAAAACACCTCCCCCTGAAACGCCATCTCCAGCGAGTCGCCCTGGAACACATTTCTGGAACCAAGAAGAAACTCTTTCTTCTCCAAATTGATTCCATTCACCCGCAGCGTCTTGATTGCCTGATTTAGGGTAATGCGATCGGCCGCGCGACTGACCGCGCCCACCGTCGGAGTTGCCACTTCCTCCACAGGAAACATACGGAGCCCGAATGGGCCCTGGTTGCGCTGCCTCGCTCCGAGCTTTTGGGCCTTGCCATCAATATCTGCTGCACTCGGAAGTATGTTGGATTGAGGCAACCAGCCCGCTGTTCCACGGCCTACAAACAATTCAATGCGACTCTGCGGCGCAGTCTTTTTTGCGACTGGTGCAACTTCTGCCCCCACGACAACGGCACATGGAATCCACCAGCACACACACCATACCCACTTGTTGGAAAGCAGGTGCTTCATTGGACCGCCTCCGGTGCCTTCCAGCAAAGATGCGTCGTCTCTAAAACTAAATGTCCCGGTTTGTTGGGAAGGACATCCGCCTTTCGAGTGATTTTTAATTCCTCCAGCAGCGCCTGAGGCATCAAAGATTCCACCTGCAACAACGTCTCCTGCATTGGACCAAATCCCCCCTCAAACGAACTCTTCACCCGGCCAATATCCAACTGTACCAACCTCCCAATTTTTCCACGCTCCAGAGGAAAAACCATACCTGTTCGCTCCAACTCCACCCGCTGAAACCGCGAAACGATGGAGTCCGCACTGCGCGTGAAAATCTGGGTCGGATCCGCTTGAAGAACCCGCTTCTGGTTTTCAAAAGCCTTCCGCTTCGGTGCGACCTCAGCCTCCATCGCTTGAATCGCAGCGAGTCTGGCAAGGTGCTGTTGATGCCTGGTTTGTTTTACAGTCCGAATCTGCTGGAGCTTATTGGAGAGTATCAACACAAACCCGAGCAGAACACAGGTGAACAACCCAGGCGTTGCTAGACCGTATCTCAGAATGGGTTTCGTATACGCACTCATAACATCAAAACGGTTTCTCCGTTGGCAACGCCAACACGTCCTTCTCGGAAAACGTCTGGGTTATGGTCGCTTCAAAATTATAGGGCAACGACACCAGCGGATCCGCCGCCACCTCGGATGGAGAAGCGGCTGCGTTGTATTTTGGATTCCTTCCCTGATTCTGCGTAACCGTCAATTGGCGCAAGGCATCCACTTTGTACCCCGGATCTCCAGTGGTCTTGGCAACACGACTAAACAATTCACTCAACCCACGCTGGCTATTCAACTCGTTCAGTAATTCCAGCGTTTGCGTGTTCGCTGCGCCACGAATATTCCAACTCCTTACCAAGCCTGCATTGGCTCCAGTCTGAGAACTCGCAGGCGAACCAACCGGACGACTCACGTCAAAGTTGTAGCTAAAACTATCCACACGAACTCCCGCGTCTTCCGGAAACAACTGCAAGAGAAACTCCATCGCGACCCAGCCTCTCGAACGCGGTTGCAAGAGACGCGAGGTTATCTCGATCTGCTTCTTTTCCTCCGCAAGCTTTGCCTGCAAACCCTCCGTCCGCTTCACCTCCATTGGCGTCAGGCTCCATGACGGATGGTTCATCGCCTGGAACAACGAATAGAAGCCATTTGCGGCCGTACCGAGCAGGCCAAGTGTCAGAATGGCCACGAGAATCGAAGCGCACCGGAGCAGCCGCAGGTCAGACAAGGTTGGGTAGACCGAGTCGACTTTACCTGTATCAAAGAAGTTACATTTGCCCAACCAGTCGGTCCAAAGAGTTCGGAAAGTCTGGGCCTGACTTAGAACCCCTCCCGCAGTACGCGCAGCCGCCAACGAAGCGACATCGTAAACCAGAAACTCAGGCCGTCTGCCGGGGATCGCATCGAGGGCTTGATGCGTCGACAGATCCTGCATCTCAAATTCAATGGTCTGCCGGCTCTGCGAATATGCCTCCAAATCTTTAGCCGCAGCCTGCAAGGCCGCAGGATTATCGGAAAGCAACAACACTTGGGGAGGAGTCCCCGCGTTCTTACCGGGTGTAGTCAACTCGGCACTGATAGCCATGTTCCACAAAATATCCCCAAACCCCATGGGCACGAGCTGGCTTCCCCTATGCAAAAGGGACCGGACACTTCGTAACTCGCCTAGAGCAGAGACCGCAAACACCGCTGTAAACTTCAAGTAGGTCACCACCACCAGTCGGCCACCTCTCGAGGTGGGCTCAATCAAAGGCAATGCCGCCAGTGTTTCCAACGCAGCCGATGTGACGGCTACCCGAATCGGCACACGCCATTCGGTCCCGAGATCGATTAGATTTTGCAAAAATGCTTCGCGTGAACGCGAAAGAGCTATAGCGGTGCAACGCTCCTGTTCAGGCCCTGCCCCCCAAAAAGGTAAAAGCCGCCACGAGGTGGTAGCGACCGACACCTCCTTATCCACGAGGATCTCGCATGGATCCTCAATGAGATTGTAATGCAGAATCCCTAGATCTTCGCCCCCCACCCCTCCATCATTTCCCTGCGTTACCTCAGCCAAAGCGAATTCATCGGCAACATGCAAAACAACGCCCAACGCACTAGCCCGTTGGCTAAAATGGGCGCCTCGCATCAACTCCTGAAGTAAGTCGGATGCCCCTTCCCCTGTAGTAAGCGTCGCAAGACTAAGAGTGGGACCCGGACGCCACGTATTATCCGACTTTGAATAGGTAGCGGAACGCACCTCACGTCCGCCATCAAACCAAAGGTGCCATTGGTATGGAATTTCCAATGGTTGCTGATACCAGCCCCGATCCCGCCCACGACTCGTTTTCGAGTTTACGAGGCACGCCTGCCGATAAACAGCGGCAGGCGTTAGTTCATTAGGATCAACGATGTTAAACATGTTGTCGGCTCACTAAGGGTGGCATCAGCGGAACGCATTCAGAACGATAGCCCGATTACCAATCCCGGGTGTCGCCAGCGATCCCGGCAACCAGTGCGTGGGTCGTCACGCCATCTCCATCCACATAGTTACAGTTGCCATAGGGCGTGTTAATCGGGGGCACTGTGGCCATCCACGTATAGGTACCTCCCGTTGGGCATACAGGAGAGTTCTCCAGCGCCTTGCCTGCTCCGAACGCATCTGTACTAGAAAAGGCGGCACCGATTGTCAGTCCAAGAAAGTTAGACTGTGCCCGAACCGCTTTCTGGACAGCAGCCAGCTGCATTTTACACCGAGCTTTATCGGACCCTTTACGATAGGAACCAATACCAAGAAATACCACAGATATTAGCCCAAGCATCAACGCAATCACCAAACTAATTTCAATCAATGTCATACCAGAGACATTAAACCGACGGGAACGCATTAGGTTAGTTTTCATAACTATTATATATTTTATAGCTTACATTTGGTTTATTATTAATCTCCCAACAATCATGCAACCAATTGCTTCCACACGCAAATAAACTTCAATACACACCGCACCTGCAACTGACCCACACAACGAAACATTCAGATAAACACCAAATGCGGAAGCGAACTATATTGCCGCTTATTTATTAATACCGCTTGAATTGACGGATTCTATCAACTGTTGCGCTCCACTTACCACCTCACCCTTGAACGCTTTATTAACCAACGGATTTGATAGTTCAGATATGTATCGAAACCGCAGTTTAGAGTCAATCCAGTTGTGGCCGTTTTCTTATATTATTTGGCCGTTTCCATCCAAAATCAACCAACACACCAAAACCGCACATACGCCACAGGGGATAAAGGAGCATATTACAAGCCAGCCGGACGGCGACATAACAACCACCAGCAAACCGACACTAATCCCTGAACAAAAGCCCATTACATCCATTAAACCAACCCAAATACACGCAAACCTCTGTCCGTTTTATGATTTCAATGTCATGTTATGCACCCGCTAAAATTGGGCGCTGCCACCTTAAACTTTCGACCGCATGACATCCGAATCCGTTCCCACGTCCGTTTTCACATTACGGCTACGAGCAGCCACATTCCAACTGGCTGTGTTTGTGGTTTTTTCAGGAATCTTGAGGGCAATCCTCCAATGGAAATTTGGCCAAAACCTAACACTCACCGGCGGCGATCTCATCCGTATCTATGGCACAGGCATGTGGCTGGATCTGCTAGTCGGCCTTTTTGTGCTGAGCCCGATCATCTTCGCTGCCTTAAAGATTAAAGATGCAACCCTTCAGAAACGTTGGCTCGTCTGGCCTGGGCGCATACTAATGGCTGCGTGGTGGGGACTTATACTATTCATAATACAGTCCGAGTACTATTTCTTTCACGAATATGCGTCTCGCTTCAACACCGTGGCGATCGATTACCTGCACTATTGGACGGAAGTCTCTAACAACATCAAACAGATGTACCCAGTGGGGCCAATCGTCACGTTATGCACGATCCTCTCGCTGGGTGTTTGCTTTGTATCCATCAAATACTTCCCGCTACAGCCCGGTGCGCGCCCTGGAGCAAGAACGCGAGGTTTTCTGAGCTGGATCGCCCTGATCGTACTTGGAGTTGCAGGCACAACCCAGATGCCGGTGCAATGGAGCTCCGAGCGTCTCGTGAACGAGTTGAGTGGAAATGGACTCGTCTCAGGAGCCATCGCGCTTTGGACCAGACATCTCTCCTACGGAGACTTCTTCATCACACTCGACAAAGAAGAAGCATACAAACGAGCAAGAACGCTATTGGACACCCCGAACGCCGAGTGGAGCGCTGACCCGTTCTCGATTCAGCGCCGCATTCCAGGCGACACATCCAAACCAAAGCGCAATGTCGTGATTCTCTTGGAAGAAAGCTTCGGAAGCGAGTTTTGGGGAGCACTCAACGGCCGGAAGGGAGCGCCTGAATCCATCACGCCCCGTCTGGATAAACTAGTGGACGAAGGTCTATTATTCACGAACCTTTTCGCCGACGGAAATCGCACCATCCGAGGTATTGAAGGTGTTGTTGCCTCGTTTCCCCCACTCCCCGGAGACAGCATCGTGGCGCGTACTCTTTCCGAAAACTGTGAAACACTGGCAACCGTTCTCGGTCGCGACGGGTACCATACACGTTTTATTTACCCGGGACGGGGCGTATTTGACGGCCTTGGGCGATTTAGCTTAGCGAATGGATTCCAGAACTTTACAGAGCAGAAAAACTTCACTTCGCCAGTTTTCACGAATGTTTGGGGCCACTGTAATGAAGATCTTTACGACCGGGTACTGACCGAAGCGAAAGAGGATCACGCCGCCGGCAAACCATTCTTTATCACCGCATTAAGCGTTTCCAACCACCAACCATTCACTTATCCCGACGGCAGAATCCCCGAACCGAGCTACCGCAAAAATCGCCTCTACGCAGTGAAATACGTCGACTACTCGATCGGACGGTTCTTCGACATGGCCAAGAAAGAGCCCTTTTGGAAAGACACCATCTTTGTCGTCATCGCCGACCACGGAGCACGTGTTTATGGCAGCGAGACCTTGCCTATTCGCAGCTATCAGATCCCATTTCTCGTTTTTGCCGATGGAATCCAGCCTGGCACTCAAAGCGATGTGCTCGGCTGCCAACTCGACGTAGCGCCCACGATCCTCTCGATAGTCGGTCGCCCTTACGATTCACTCTTTTTCGGACGCGACCTCCTAAGCCCTGTTCCAGCTCCGCGTCGGGCAATGCTCAACCACAATCGAAGCGTTGGGATCTACCGCGATAACCGACTTGTTGCGCTATCTCTCAACAAAGTCGTCGAACAATTTAAAGGGGATCCCAAAGGAAAACTCGAACGAATCCCAGTGGACGAAGAGGCTCAGGAAATCGCAAACGAAGCCACAGCACTTCTCCAGGTCGCGGACGATCTGTACATGCACCGGAACTATCGCTGGAAACCACAGCCTCCCGCCAAGCCCTGAGTTTTACTGCTGCAAGAACACGAACACTCCCATTTTGTTCGCAACGGCAATATCAACTTTGCCGTCCTTATTCAAAGTGCCGGGGGTCACCTGTGTTCCAACGCCGCTGGCGTTATCGATTAGGTGTGGGATGAATTCAGCCCCACCTTTCCCATCACGCTTGATCTCAAACCAGTAGAGTACGGGATCGGCCTCGGGCTCCTTGTCGGCAGCGGGCCCATGTGCCCAGCGACGTTTGCCCGTGACGAGATCCAACACTCCATCTCCGTTCACATCGGCTAATTGCATGGCGTGGAGCTGGCTAAATTTCACGCCATAGGGATTTTCCGCGGCCGTTTCACCCATGATTTTGTGCTCGGTAAAACTGCCATCTTTATTCTGCTCAAACCACGCAAGGCCATAACCGTGAGCATCAAATGCCGTAATCACATCATTGCGCCCATCGCCATTCACGTCGTACACCAACATAAACGATCCACCTCGCGAACCGGGTGGTGCAAAAGGCACTGGATGGAAAGTCCAATCCTTGTCCGCCTTCATGTCGGCAGGCTGCTCAAACCATCCCTCTTTTGTTAAAATATCGGCACGCCCATCGCCGTTAATATCGCCGGAACCGTATCCGTGAGTGTAGCGGAAATACTTCTCGTCATTCTCCTTGGACTTCGGAGTGATAGGACGGAAGCGGGCCTTTTCCAGCGGATGTTTCCAATCGATTTCAGCAAAGCCCAATTGCCCCCCGCCTTTGCCTTTTGCTTCCTTCGGCTTATTGAGATCACTCGAATGAACCAGCAGGTCTGGTTTACCATCCCCATTGACGTCCTTGAAGTCCGGTGACTCACCGTCGGCCACATCAAATATCACACGTTTTTCCCAGTCTCCCCCTGCTCCCTTGGGATTGATGAACACATGCGCTGCTTCGCCCGGAAGCCCAAAGACAAGGATGTCAGCCCAGCCGTCACCGTTAAAATCGTAAGCGTAACTCAAAAAGTAATCGGAATAGCCCTTGGCTGGATCGTACGGAGTTTTGGTCGGCCCGCTGGCATTCACACTTGGAGGAGTGAAAGTTTCCCTCCGCTTGAAGTCAGGCCCGAACCAGATGTAGCAGCCCGCCGTAACATCCATAATTCCATCGTTATTAAAATCCCCAATAGCGCAGCCCTCGGCCACAAATTCATTGGTGAGAGTAAGCTTCTGAAAGGTGACTTCCTTACCAAAAAGGGGCAGGGAAAGCAGAAACAGGGCAATGAGAGAGATGTGCTTCATGGGAGGTTGAATGCGATAGAATCCAATTTCATAACCGCTAAAGAAACCTTTCCTTAGGATCCTCTCGACATCAGTCCAACTTTATCATCCCCCACAGCCCTCCTCCTCCCAAAAAAAGAATAGATCCCTGCATCCGTCTTATTCCGGCGAATATTAGATTCGGGCTCCAACTCATACCTCATTAGGCCTTTCCTCCAAACGCGCAGGCTTCGCCAGCATTTTTCCTCGCAGGGCAACCACTGCCCCCCCTAGAAACAACGCCCCGCTTATGAGCGATTCGCGTATACTTCGAGTTGGCCTTCCCACTGGTTCCCTTCAGGAGCCCACTTTTGCCCTGTTTGCAAAAGCTGGTTTTGTCATTTCTGGAGCCAGCCGCTCCTACAAACCTTCTGTGGATGATCCCGAAATGGTCATCCGGCTCTTGCGTGCCCAAGAAATTAGCCGTTACGTGGAACACGGATTTCTAGACTGTGGCCTCACCGGCAGGGATTGGGTGTACAACAACGGCTCCGATGTTGATGTGCTCGCCGAGATGACGTTTTCAAAAACGAGCGCGCAACCTACGCGCTGGGTGATCGCCGTGCCGGAGGATTCTCCCATCAAGTCGGTCAAAGACCTTCAAGGAAAGGTAATCGCGACGGAAGCAGTGGAACTAACCCGCCGCTACCTCGCAGAGCACGGAGTCGAGGCTACGATCGAATTTTCCTGGGGGGCCACGGAAGTGAAAGTGCCCGACTTAGTGGACGCTATTGTGGACGTGACAGAAACCGGCTCCTCGCTCCGAGCGAACAAGCTTCGGATCTTGGAAACAATCCTCCAATCCTCCCCTCAATTTATTGCCAACAAGGCAGCCAACCAAGACCCGTGGAAACGGGCTAAGCTCGAGAAACTCGTTCTACTGCTCAAAGGAGCCTTTGCCGCTCGAGACAAAGTTGGTCTTAAAATGAATCTGCCAGAGGCAAAACTCGAGGAGCTCCTCGCGTCCTTGCCTTCGCTCAGAAATCCCACAGTGGCGCATCTGGCCCAAAAAGGCTGGATCGCCGTGGAAACCGTTATCGACGAGAAGATAGTCCGCGAAATCATTCCACAGCTCAAAGAGTTGGGCGCGGAAGGAATCATTGAATATCCACTCAACAAACTGGTTTATTAACATCAAAATCACGAGTGAATCAGGCTCAGAGTGAAATTAGGCATTGAAGCCTAACCACTTTCCTGATTCGCTCCTCGCCCCCAACGCAAGCCAATAACTACTCATGGGTTCCCTTAAAAAGAGACGTAAATCAAAGATCGCCAAGCACAAGCGCCGTAAGCGGATGAAAGAAAACCGCCACAAGAAACGCTTGCGTTACAAGAGCTAGGCATTTTTATGCGAATGGACCGTGCGCCAATGGCTACCGTCCGTTTCGCTTCGCAGCTGGCTCTGTCCGCTGCGTTTATATGCTTTTGCCTTTCGCCGAGGCTGTGTAACGCAGCCAAGGCCGCAAAATCTTCTCAGTCCCAGGAGACTGAACCAGCTTTAACAGCCGCGCCGGTGTCAAAAACGCCAGCGCGGCTTGTGTTTGCAGACCCGTTCCCGTCACCGCCCGAACCGATCTCCCCAGATCTCCTCCTCAGTTCACCGCTTGACGCACAGAATCAGGCGATCATTTGGTTTACGCTAGGGACACTCGCCGAGGAACAGGGAGAAGTGGAGACCGCCCTTGGCTACTTCCAAAAGTCACTGGACCTCGCTCCCGGCAACCTCCCTCTCGCCATCCAGCTGGCGGCTCATTACGTCCAGCAACAACAGCCTGCTGAAGCGCTCCGTATTCTCAAAGATGCCCAGCAAGCCAACCCCACAGCGTCCGCTCCGCTGGTTGAAATTGCCAGAATCCACCTCACCACCCTCCATCAACCCGACAACGCCTTAGCATACGCCGAAAAGGCCTACAAACTTGCCCCAGATCAGTTTCCCGCAATTTCTATTTTCGTCGAAGTCTGCACGACCGCAAAGCTATCCCAAAAAGTCGACGATATCTTCAAAAAGACCGAGTCCCTTACCATTCCAGAAGCAAACTTCTGGCTGTCCGCTGGAGACCTTTTTCGCAACGCGTACACCTTGCGATCCCCCGCTATCCCAAAGACCACTCTGGAACGAATCAACGGCCTCTTTAAAAAGGCCCTCAATGCCGCCCCAAGGGATCCCAGGTGTCTCGATCGCGCAGCAGATCACTACGCCCTCACTGGGCAGCTCCTGGAAGCCGGCTCCTTTTACCAAAGAGCCCAGCTCCTAGTTAAGGAACAAACCCAGTCGAACTCTCCAACGATCGCCATGAAATGGGCGCGCACCCTCGCTGCCAGCGAGAAAAGCAACCTCGCCATCGAGATGCTCGAAGACCTTCTGCGCGAACAACCACTCGTGACCACCGCCAGAGAGATGGCAGCTGATTTTTACATCCAACAAGGCCAACTTGTCATGGCCCTCAGCCATTTGCGCGCAGCTCTCGAAACGGACCCAAGCGACCACGACGACCATGTCCGCGTTATCCAGCTCCAGCTCCGACTCCATCGCGCTCAGGAAGCCGCCTTTACCGCAAAACAAGCTCAAAAGCTTTTTCCGGACTCCCCCACGATCTCGATGCTTCTGGCCATGTCCCTGACGGAAGCCAAACACCACCTCGAAGCCGTCGAAGCCTTCGCCACTGCAGAGCGCCTGTATAGTATCGCACAACAGGATGCACTCACTGCTGACTTCTACCTCACCTACGGTGCTGCCGCCGAACGCGCCGGATTACTCGAGAAAGCAGCGACTCTCCTTAAAAAAAGCATCGCCCTGAATCAGGACAACCCAGCCGAGGCTCTAAACTATCTCGCTTACATGTGGATCGATCGGTCCATCAACCTCGACGAAGCCGGCGAACTGGTACGCCAAGCGCTCACATTGCGTCCCAACCACCCCGCCTACCTCGATAGCCTCGGCTGGTGGCATTACCGCAGAGGTGACTTTCAAAGCGCTCTCGTAGAACTTCGTAAAGCCGTCGACAAAATGCGCAGGGAAGACGCAGGGGAAGTCTACGACCATCTTGGAGATGTCCTCGAAAAACTCGAGCGCCCTGACGAAGCCTTGGCCGCGTGGGAGGCTGCCATCGAACTCGACTCATCCCTGGCGGCCACGAAAGACAAAGTTGCAAAACTCCGCGCAGCCATTGTCCCTCAACCCATCCCCTAATGGGGCTATTCCCTCGGCAAAAACGTCCATTTTTACGTTTTTTTGGTCTTTTTTCCCATTTTGTGAATTCCACGGTTGCCTCTATCGGTCTTTCATGGCGACCTCTGCCGCCCCCGACCGCCCCTGACCGAATTCCCTTTGTATGGCAAAATCCCTCGTTATCGCCGAGAAACCAAGTGTCGCCCAGGACCTCGCCCGCGCCCTTGGCAAGTTTGAACGCCAAGGCGACTACTTCGAAGGCGAGTCACTCGTCATTTCCTCCGCCGTAGGTCACCTTCTGGAAATCGCCCCACCTGAGGGCTCCGAACCAGCTCGCGGAAAATGGAAGATCGAAAATCTCCCATCCATCCCGCCTCATTTTGATCTCGTGCCGATTGAGCGCAATGCCGCACGACTGGCCGTCCTAAAGAAACTCCTCAAACGTAAAGACATTGATAGCGTCATTAACGCTTGCGATGCCGGCCGCGAAGGAGAACTCATTTTCAGGAACGTGCTCCGCGCCTCGGGCGTCAACAAACCCCAAAAACGCCTCTGGCTTCAGTCCATGACCCCAGAGGCCATCCGGACCGCGTTCAGTCGCCTTCGTCCAGACGAAGAAATGCTGCCCTTGGCAGACGCCGCCATGAGCCGGGCTGAAGCCGACTGGCTCGTCGGCATTAACTCCACCCGCGCCCTTACGGCCTTCAATTCAGCCGACGGCGGCTTCCACAAGACTCCAGCAGGCCGTGTCCAAACCCCAACCCTCGCCATTTTGGTGGAGCGAGAAGAGAAAATCCGCGCTTTCTCAGCAAAAACCTACTTCGAAGTTTTCGCAGACTTCGATGTCGCAGCGGGCAGCTATCGAGGCCGTTGGTTTGACGAGTCCTTTCAGAAAAAGGGTTCCGACGAAATCGCTAAGGCAGAACGAATCTGGGACAAAGCCAAGGCCGAAGCGATCTACGCGAAGTGCCTCGGGAAAAAGGGGATCATTGAGGAGGAAAAGAAACCCACCACTCAAGCGCCCCCATTACTCTACGATTTGACCACCCTTCAAAGGGAAGCAAATCAACGCTTCGGGTTCCCCGCCCGGATGACCCTCCAGATCGCCCAGGCTCTCTACGAGAAACACAAGGTCCTCACTTATCCTCGTACGGATTCGCGTTATCTTCCCGAAGACCATCTCGCCACGGCTAAAACCGTACTCGAGACTATCGCCGACCCGACCCTTGCAAAACACGCAACCCATGCCCTCGACAAAGGCTGGGTTCGTCCGAACAAACGGATTTTCAATAACGCTAAGGTTAGTGATCACTTTGCCATCGTCCCCACCGGTACGGCTCCGAAAACGTTAGACGATAAAGAACAACGCATCTTTGACCTCGTTTCGCGCCGCTTCATCGCTGTTTTCTACCCAGCCGCTCAATTCGAAGTCACCACCCGCATTACTCGGGTCGAGGGCGAAGCCTTCAAAACCGATGGTAAAATTATCGTCGATCCGGGTTGGATGGCCGTTTACGGGCGTCAGGCCGAAAACGACGAAGACTCCGAAAAGGCCGTCTGCGCGGTAAAACCAGGAGAACCGGCACAGGTCGATTCCCTCGAAGTCAAAGAGTCGGAAACAAAACCACCCGCCCGTTTTAACGAAGCCACGCTGCTCTCCGCCATGGAAGGCGCGGGAAAACTCGTCGACGACGAAGAGCTGCGCGATGCGATGAGCGAACGCGGCCTTGGCACACCAGCAACTCGAGCGCAGATCATCGAAGGGCTACTTGCGGAAGGTTATATCTTACGTCAGGGGCGCGATCTCGTAGCAACGGCAAAGGGCATGTCATTGATCACGTTGCTCCGTGATTTACATGCCGAAGCACTCACAAAGCCGGAGCTGACTGGGGAATGGGAATTCCGCCTCAAGCAAATGGAACGGGGCCAGCTCTCTCGCGCCGATTTCATGTCCCAGATCGGGACTCTCACGAAAGATCTGGTCGAAAAAGTCCGGGCCAGCATGGGGAAAGAGGTCTCCGGCCAATTCAAACCACTGGAAGTGAAGTGTCCACGCTGTGCACATGAGGGCTTCAAAGAAAGCTTCCGTTGCTACGAGTGTACTGGATGCAAACTGACTGTCTGGAAAACGATGGCCGCCCGGGAATTTGAACGGGAAGAGGTCGTTTCCTTATTACAGGATGGCAAAGTTGGCCCATTGGAAGGCTTTCGCTCCAAGTTAGGCCGCGCCTTTGCGGCCCATGTCCACCTCGACGAAAAATCTGAGTGGAAACAACGTTTCGACTTTGAAAAGGATGATGCCGAGGGGGCAACGATGGATCTGTCGGGCCTCCCTCGTATCGCGCCATGTCCAGTTTGTAAAAAAGGCGAGGTCGTAGAAACCGAAGCCGCATTCCTATGCGAACATGTAGCCACCAAAACCTGTAAGTTCCGAATGGGAAAAATGATCCTGCAGCAGGCTATCTCCGCAGAGCAGACAAAAAAGCTTTGCGAGACAGGGAAAACAGATCTCTTGCGGCGGTTTATTTCCAAAAAGGGCCGTCCATTCTCAGCATTTCTAAAACTCGACGGGGAAAAAGTCGGGTTCGAGTTCGAAGAGCGGAAACCCAAGACACCCAAAGCCCCCAAAGAAGCGAAAGTAAAAGCCGCAAAATCCAAATCAGCCAAAGCTGAATCCGTTTCCGCCCCACTCGAATAGCTCCCACCGTATGCCGGACAAAAAGCCAAAGTACCGTCTAAACGTCGCTGCAATCTTACAAGATCCCTCAGGTCGCATTTTGATTTGCGAACGACTGGGGCAGAGCGGGGCATGGCAATTTCCTCAGGGGGGCGTCGATAAAGGCGAGTCACTCATGGAAGCCCTCATTCGCGAAATCGAAGAGGAAATCGGAATCACGGGTGACCAGTGGGAGCATCTCCACAATGACGGTCCGTTCCGCTACACCTTCGGAAAAGGGCGCAAAGTAAAAGGCTACGACGGCAAGGATCAGCATTTCTTCCTCGTCCGATTCCATGGTAATCCCAACGACATCCGGGTCGATCTGCCCAATCCAGAGTTTCAGGATTACAAATGGATTCACCCCGACGAGTTTCAACTGGCGTGGATTCCTGAAATGAAACGTGAAATGTATCAACTGGCTCTCGCATCCCTCCTTGGACTCAAACTCGTTTAATTCTACGAGCCAAGTTCGGAATCACGTTGACTCAGCGCTATTTGTAAGGCATTTCCCGTCGCCAACCTATGTTTAGTTTCGGACCTCTTGTAACGACCGTCAGCCTTCTTCTTGGAGCAGTGTGGTGGGCCACACGCAACGAAAAATCAGGCGTGTAGCCAAGCGGCCACAAGGTCGCCTCTCTCCCATCTGATCACCGTCTCCAAGGTTAGCTCCGCAGGCTCCCCATTGCCCCCGGCCTCGGTTTGCTTCATCTCCTCCGGCGTGTTGCCCAGCTCGGCAAACGCCACCCGTACGAACGGATTTCATGCGTTCGTATTTCAAAACTCATTCCCGGCTTTCCGCATACACCGGAGAATCGACTCCTCCGGCCAAAGGCTGCATCGTTCTCCTCTCGTTAAGCGCTGCCGCACGAAACCCGAGTTTTACATCCCACCTGTTGACCTCGATCAAACAGCCATCCCATATTTCAAAAACTCCATCCGTTATTCGCTATGATCGCACGTCCAGTTGTCCTTTTGCTAATGGCCTCAAACCTCTGCGCCCACGCAGAACCACCCGCCTGGCCTCAGTTTCGCGGGCCCTCTGGACTATCCGCTGCGCCACACCAACAGCCGCCGCTCAATCTCGACAAAGAACAACATCTCCTCTGGAAAACACCTCTTCCGTCCGGATCCTCTTCTCCCGTGATCGCTGGTGACCTCGTTTTTCTCACCGGCTTTGCAGACGGAAAACTTGAAACCCTTGCGGTCTCGCGTCCCACCGGAACGGTTGTGTGGCGACACACTCTCTCCCCAAAAAATATCGAAGCCTATTTCGAGAAACTAGGGTCTCCGGCCGCATCATCCTGTGCAACAGACGGCACTCGCATCGTGAGCTACTTCGGCTCGTATGGGCTGATCTGTTTTGATCTGAATGGCAAAATCCTGTGGGAAAAACCTATGCCGCTTCCCCAAACCAAAGACGGATTCGGCACCGGAACTTCCCCAATCATTCACGACGGTCTGGTCTATTTACTCCGCGATGAAGACGGCCCCGCAAATGGCCTCTACGCATTCGATGTCCTCACAGGAAAAGAAGTCTGGAAACATTCCCGCAAAGATTTCCGAGTCAGCTTCGGATCTCCAATGGTGTGGGACGGCTCACTCGTAGTAGTCGGAGACACGAGAGCGAAAGCATACGATCTCAAATCAGGGGAAGAACGTTGGGTCGTCCGAGGACTGGCCGCTTACCCATGCACAACCCCTACTGCAGGAGCAGACGGGAATTTGTACATCGCCACATGGAGTCCCGGAACGGCCGCAGACCCGATGCCCAGTTTCGATGGTTTACTCAAAGGACTAGATAAGGACAGCGATGGACGCATTTCCTTTGCTGAAACTGAAGGGTCGGGGCTTCGCGATTTCTTTAAAATTCAGGACAAAAACCAGAACGGTTTTATCGAACGGGAAGAATGGGAAGGTGGACTGGAATGGATGAGAAAGGGCAAAAACGTCGTTTTAGCCATTAAGCCCGGCGGAAGCGGCGACATCACCGAGTCGCACGTTTTGTGGAGTAACGAAAAAGGAGCGCCCTACGTAGCGTCGCCTCTTTTTGTAAATGGACGTCTGCTCATCGTAAAAGACGGAGGCCTAGTCACGCTGTATGATGCAGCAACCGGTAAACTGCACTACGAGAAGCAACGCTTGGGAACCCCTGGCGACTATTACGCTTCCCCCACCCTTGCGGGAGGGCGCATCTACTGCGCGTCAGTCAGCGGGACCGTTCTTGAACTGGACGCAGACGCAACAGACGCCCCAAAAGTGCTCCACAAAATGGACCTTGGCGAGTTTCTGTCAGCTTCTCCGGCATTTGTGGATAACAAGGTGTATATCAGAACTAAGGAACACCTCTGGGCCTTCGGTACCAAGTAGATGCATTTAATCCAGCATGCAGTTGAGCCCTTATCACACGACTGCAACCGCTCTGTCACCCCACGAATATTATTAGGTTTGCCCTAATAATACAGGTACAGTGGGGACAGCGAGTTTCACGCCCCCCACTACCTTTCCCATGGAACAATCAAGCAACCCAGCGCAGGTGTTGTCACCCCCGACACAGGAATCGGTTCTTCGGACATTAATCGATACCATGCCGGACATCATCTACGCCAAAGATCTCCAGAGCCGTTTTATCATGTGTAACGTCGCTCTGGCCCGGTTAGTCGGCGCGCATGACCTCCAAAGTCTTCTCGGGAAAACAGACGCAGACTTTTTCCCTCCCGCTCTCGCCAAACAATATTTGGCCGACGAACGCGCCATCCTGGAAACGGGGATGCCGATGCTCAATCGGGAAGAACCCACGATCGGGGTCGATGGTCTGGAGCGATGGGATTCTTCTACAAAAATTCCCATCCGCGATACCAATCAACGAGTCTGTGGTTTGGTGGGAATCACTCGGGACATCACCGAACAAAAGCGTGCATCGGAATTATTGGAACAAACCAACGCCGCACTACAAAACGCCAACGAGCAGTTAAAGGCCGCACAATTCCAGCTCATCCAGTTTGAAAAAGCCCAGTCGCTCTCGCGGTTGGCGGCTGGTCTGGCCCATGAAATCAAAAATCCCTTAGCCATTCTGGAGATGGGGGTTTCTTTCCTCGCAGACGAACTTGGAACCCAAGAGAACAAAGAAGTGGTGGCTTCCATGCACGAAGCCATTACTCGGGCCAATCAGATCATCTCAAACGTGATGGGATTAGCGGACAACAACACGCTCAGCCTAGACCGGCACCCTCTAGGTCCAATTGCCGAAGACGCGATCCGAGAAATCCACCCGATTCTTGAAAACACAGGCATCCGCCTCACGATCGAACAACCAACCGAGGAGCTTTCCGCACTCGTAGACCCTCCGGAACTGAAACGCGTGCTGGTGAACATCCTCACCAACTCGATTCAGGCTATTCCCCCAACCGCAAGAGAGGGTCTCATTTCGATCAAAATCTCAAAACACACGTTGGGCCCGGAAATTTCCCACGACTCGGGAAACCGCTCCGGTCAGCGTTTCCGGAGTGGAGACAAAATAGCCACCATCGAAATCGAAGACAATGGATGCGGAATCGCCGAGGAAAACAGGAGCGCTATTTTCGATGCCTTTTTCACCACTAAATCGACGGGAACAGCCGTTGGACTGGGGCTCACGGTAAGTCGAAAGATTATCGAACTCCATGGAGGAACCATCGAAATCGCTCCCAGAAAAGACGGAGGCACGATTGTGTCTCTGAGACTGAAATCATAGATCCATACGACCGTCGAAGCAGTTGAGGACAGAGGCCTTCCCTTGCCTTACGAGAGAAGGCCTCTATTGTTCTCACTTTGCCTCTTCGTCATGAAATTGCCGACTCGCTTCAGCGCCCTCCTGGGTGTGATTCTCGCCACCACAACAATTCTTGAACCATGCACTCAGGCGCAAGATCTCACTGCAAGTGCATACGTTGTCATCGATCACACCACTGGCCACGTGCTGGATTCTTTCAATTCGAAGAAAAAGCTTCAGGTCGCGAGCCTTACAAAGATTGCGACCGCCACCGTCGTATTGGATTGGTCCCATCTCAGCAAGCAGAGCCTGGATCAATTCGCAACCGTTCCTCCTTCCGCACAAAACCTCGTTTCGCAGCAAGGAGCGGGATTGGCCCCAGGAGATCAGGTTTCCTTAAGGGACTTGTTGTATGCCGCGCTACTGCAGTCCGACAACGTAGCGGCAGAAACCCTAGCTTTTCATATCGGTCAGGACCTTGCCCCAAAGGAAGCAACCGCACCCAACATCGCTTTCATCGCGCAAATGAACGCGTTAGCTAGAAAGCTCGGCATGCAGAACACCCGTTTCATGAACCCACACGGGTTGGACACATTGGAGCGACGCCTGCCCTACTCCACAGCTGAAGACATGGCTAAACTCACCGCCTACTCGATGAGCAACGCCGCTTTCCGATTTATCGTCTCCCAGAAAGAACGCCGAATCGTTATCCGGAAAGCCGATGGCACTACGAGTAACTACCGGCTTCAAAACACAAACGAGCTTCTTGGGCGCGACTCGATCGATGGCGTCAAAACGGGCACCACCCAACACGCTGGCCAATGCTTAATTGTGTCATCGGCTCGCTCTCCCGAAGTTAAAAAAGACGGCGAAACGTTCTACATTACACCGCAACGCCTCGAAGTGGTCGTTTTAGGGTCTGAAAATCGGTTCCCTGAAGCAGCAACTCTTCTCAACCGCGGCTGGCAATTATTTGAGACTTGGGTCGCCGCCGGTCGCCCGCAAGACGACAAAAACCGTAACTCCACAGCCATTCGATGAACTCCATTCAAAGCGCCGTTCTGCTAGCCGCCGGAAGAGGAACCCGCATGAGGGAACTCACCGACGATCTTCCCAAACCAATGATCCCAGTGAAAGGGAAGCCGATCCTACAACACATCGTCGAAGGCCTACAAGAAGCAGGCATTCAACGAATCCTAATCGTTGTCGGCTACCGTGAAGATGTTGTGAAAGGCTTTTTCGGGGACGGCTCTCAGTTTGGCGTTGCCATCCAATATGTCACCCAATTAGTCCAGGACGGCACGGGACGCGTCGTCGAACTCGCCCGTGAATTCGCTCAAAATGAACCCTTTATTCTTTCTTACGGCGACATTTTGGTAGATCCAGAGAACTATAAGCGCCTCTGTAAAATTGAGGGTGCGGAGGCCCTAGTGAGCGTTAAACGCAACGAACAAGAAATGGCCAAAGGCGGCTGCGTGGTCGTGGATGAGTCGTTTCACCTGACCGATCTGATCGAAAAAGCAACCGGCCCAGCACCAAGCCCCTGGTACAATGCCGGTATTTACAGCTTCCGCTCATCGATTTTCGACTACACGGCTAAACTCGAACGCTCCCCCCGGGGAGAATACGAACTCACCGATGCGATTCGCAACCTGGCTCAAGCGAGCCACAAAGTCCGCGCGCTCGAACTCTCCGGATCTTGGGCTGACGTGCGAGATCCTGAGGTCTTAGCCGAGCTGAACGCCTAAGCGAACGCGCCACAGCGCCCTCAAACGCCTTTTACAAGGATTTGAGTACCAAAAGAAACGCCCACACAAAGCCCATCAAGAGATCACTTCCATGAAAATCGGGTTTGCTCAACTCAACCCCACGGTTGGAGATATCGCAGGAAACACGGAACGTCTCGTATCGGCCTACCAGAAGCTTGTGCAGCAGGGCGCCGAAATTGTGCTTTCACCGGAACTCGCAATCACGGGATATCCCCCGCTGGATCTTCTTTTCCAGTCGCGTTTCGTCCCACGCAACTTGGAAGCACTCGCAAATCTGACAGCACAGGTCGGCTCCGTTCCCCTGGTCGTCGGATTTGTAGATATCCATTCAGGAATTGGACGCCCCTTCCTCAACTCAGCGGCAGTGATTCAAAACGGGCGAATCGTCGCTAAAACCGTTAAAACGCATCTTCCAACCTACGATGTCTTCGACGAAGACCGCTACTTTCAGCCGGCAACAGCAAATGAGCCGATTCAAATCGCGGGTAAAAAAATAGGGATCACCTTATGCGAAGATATTTGGACGCCTTCATACTTACCGCGAGCCCTTTACAAAAAATCGCCAACCGAGAACCTCGTTGAACAAGGCGCAGAGCTCATTCTCAACTTAAGCGCATCCCCCTTCGCCGTCGGTAAACCCGAACGGCGTCTGGAAATGCTGAAACAAGTCGCACGAGAAAACGGGGTTCCGATTGCATACTGTAACTGTGTCGGAGCCAATGATCAGCTCGTGTTTGACGGCCACTCACTCCTGATCGGTGCAGATGGCCTTCCCCGGCTGCAGCTCGCCGGTTTTACGGAAGACATCTCCGTCGGCGACCTAAGCGCTCCACCTGCAGAAATAACCGCTCCCAGCACTGAAGAGTCGCTCTTTGACGCGCTCGTACTTGGAGTTCGTGACTACTTACACAAATCTGGGTTTCGCTCGGCCGTGCTAGGCCTGAGTGGAGGAATCGATAGCGCGATTGTCGCAGTCATAGCGGCTCGCGCACTAGGACCTGAAAATGTACTCGGCGTCACCATGCCGACCCGATTTTCAAGTACAGGCAGCGTGGACGACTCAGCCCACATCGCGAAAAACTTGGGGATTCGATTTTTAGAAATCCCGATTCAAAACGCGTTTAATGCATTTCGGGAACAGTTCACTGAACACTTCGCAGGCCGAGCTGAAAACGAGACGGAGGAAAACATGCAGCCTCGCCTTCGGGGAATGACCCTGATGGCACTTTCCAACAAGTTCGGACACTTGGTGCTGTCCACAGGAAACAAAAGCGAATTGGCAGTCGGATATTGCACCTTATATGGCGACATGTGCGGTGGCCTCGCAGTGATTAGCGATGTGTCAAAAACGGACATCTATCGTCTGGCACGCTGGATCAATCGGGAGGGCGAGATTATTCCTTGGAGCACCATCAACAAGCCCCCTAGCGCCGAATTAAAACCAGATCAACGGGACCAAGACACACTTCCCCCCTACGAAATTCTGGATCCCATTCTGCAGCTCTTTGTGGAGGAGCAACTGTCCACAGATGAAATAATTGCGCGAGGATACGATCCCGAAACCGTGAGATGGATCGTACGCAGGGTCACTTTAAACGAATATAAACGCGCCCAAGCAGCTCCCGGCCTCAAAGTCACATCCAGGGCATTCGGCTTGGGTCGCAAAATGCCGTTAGCCCAGCGATACCCATTCTAAGATGCCGCCCGAAACCCTCTCGGGAGCATCTCTATAGACTACTGGGTGACCGCAACTGCCTAACCGCCTCATAAAGCACTATTCCCACTGAGGTCGCCAAATTCAGACTCCGTGTTTCAGGTGCCATCGGAATAGTGAGACACCGTTCCGGATTCGACGCCAATAACGCCTCGGGTAACCCTCGCGTTTCTCGTCCAAATACGAGAAAATCGCCATCCACAAAAGCCTGCCCCCAATACGGACGATCCTCTTTGGTGGTCAAAAAAAACATCCGCGCATCAGGCGGCTGTCCGGAAACAAAGGCCTCCCACGAAGGCCAATGCCGAACTTGTACATGCTGCCAGTAATCCAGCCCGGCACGCTTCAACATTTTATCATCCAACGAAAACCCAAGGGGTTCAATAAGATGCAACACAGATCCAGTTGCCAGACACAGTCGACCGATATTCCCAGTATTCGGCGGGATCTCTGGCTCCACTAATACCACATTCAACATGCTGTAAATGTGCCAGTACCATACGTCTCCTGACAATCTTCTGTATCAAACTTGGCCCACGTCCTGCTTTCATAAAGGGCTGTGGATCACAGCGACCGACCAAAGCCATATCAGCTTTTTGCCTCGAGCCTGCTCTGCAGTCTTTCGGCAGTGGGGCTAACCTGTAGCATCGAAGCCGTCCTCGGATATTTTACCTCCTCAGACGATTCCGCTGCTACGCTGCTGAGCTCCATCGCTTGGCAGCTCCCAGTTTTGATTCCCGTCGGTCTGGGCATGGCTTGGGTCGCAACTACCGTGGAATCCATTCATTGGCGGTGTACGGTATTGGCAAGCGCGCTAGTACAACTACCTCTAACAGCCTACATCGCTCACGTTTTCGCAAAAGAATTTCCGGTCATTCCACTGGGCTGCACGCTGATCGGCTCAGCCCTTCTTCCCAGATTACTCCGGGCTCGACACGCCGCCCACTCCGTCCCTGTTCTCGCTCCGCCGAGAGATCTTTCCAAACCACGCCTTCGCCCAGCAGTAACTCTAGCTGACTTGTATCCCGTAGCAGCGAGCGAAGCCTCCACCGGCACAATCGCAACAGAACCCAATTCTTCTGAGGTCTCGACTCATACCGTTCCGGTCATTGTCGAAGCCGTTTCTGATACAAATTTAACGGTGACTGAAAGGGAGGAATCAACCGTACCGCCAGTCACAATCGAGACAATCGCCTCCAGAATTCAAGCCTCCGTACTGGTCTGCGAAATACTCAACCACGCGCAACTGGCGTCCTCTTTACCTCCGACTGATTTCACTGATCTCATCAACAGGCTCCTGAGTATCTGCACCGAAACCAGTGCAGCCCGCGAAGGACAAGCCGACCGCGCCGACAGCGAATGTTTCCGTGCATTCTTCACATGCGCCAAAGGGAGCGAATCCCACGCTGAGTCCGCAGTATTATGCGCCCTTGCGCTAAAACATCGAATCGAGGCGCTCAGTGAAGAGTGCGAGATCAAGTGGGGTAGAGAGCTCGATGTTCGTATTGGGGTCAACACAGGAGAAGTTCTAGCGGCACAATTTGGCCCCACCCACTCTCTACGTCTCGGAATTGCCGGAGAGTCAGCCGAGTGGGGCCGACGTCTGGCCGGAGCAAATCAACTTTACGGCTCCCGGATTCTCATCAGCGCTCAAACCCGCGAAATGGCGGAACCCGCAGTTGAATTGAGACCTATTGACCTGCTCCAAAGGCAACTTCCTCCTGAAGCGCCAGAGGAAGTATTCGAGCTTTTGGCCATCGCCGGCACCTTAACGCCAGAGGCCCAGTCACGCCTATCTCACTACAAAGAAGGATTCTCCCACTTCCGGAAGAGAAATTGGACTGCTGCGCGCAGGTTCCTTAAAGCGGCCCAGCCCACTCACGGGAACGACGACGCAATTGATTTACTCCTTCATCGAATTGACGAACAAGAAGCTCTTGCAGGTCTCGTTCTCGACGGGCATTGAGTGAGTGCCCCAAAATGAAACGTGCCGAATATCCCGTCGCCCTGCGCTGCCTCATCAGTGAGCTCAAGCGCCTGCCGGGAATTGGCTCCCGCAGCGCGGAACGTATTGCACTCTGGATGATCCAATCACCAGATGCGCACCCGGAAAGTCTCGGATTGGCCATCAACGCCCTGCAATCCTCGGTCCACGGCTGTAGCGTGTGCGGTTTCTTTACGGAATCGGATCCTTGTCCACTTTGCACAGATCCAACTCGTGATCAGCGGATTCTATGCATTGTAGAACAGCCGACCGACATCCTTCCGCTGGAACGCTCGGGAGCTTTCTACGGCTTATACCACACACTAGGCGGACGGATTTCTCCATTGGATCACGTTGGCCCCGAATCCCTCCGTATTCCGCAATTAATCGAACGGGTTAAATCAAATCCACCCCAAGAAATTATCCTAGCGCTGGGAGTTGATGTAGAGGGCGAAGCTACATCTCATTATCTTTCGGCACTTTTAGCGGACTTTCCAGTTCACATTTCCCGCCTCGCACAGGGACTGCCCGCAGGATCAGGCCTTGAGTATGCCGATGAGCTCACCCTAAATCGGGCCTTATCCGGACGCGTAACCGTATCCGCAATCGTTGCTGCCTCCCCAACAACTGCGTAACCCCCTCCGAAAAGGCACACCAAATGCGTAAGGTTCGATACTCCATACCAGGTACTGCCCCAGCAACCCTCATGGCTCCCGAGGAAGCATCGGATGCGCCGCCCAGACTCCGGTATGCCCGCTACAACGAACAGGTGCTCGATTTTCGCGAAATCCAATCCGTCGATGAAATTCCCGAAACCACGCCCGACGGGCCCGTTCTTTGGGTTGAACTCGATGGGCTGAGCAATGTTTCTCTCCTTCAAGATTTAGGGCAACGCTTCGGTCTCCATCCACTCGCATTGGAAGATGTCCTTCATCTTAGCCAACGCCCAAAAGTAGAACCCTACGAAAACCATATCTTCGTTGTGGCCCAAATGATCGTGCAAGATGACGATGGAGTCGTATCGAGCGAACAGGTCAGTATGTTCTTAGGGCCAGGGTTCTTGATCAGCATCGAGGAGGACCCAGCCACAGACACTTTTGCTCCGGTGCACGAACGCCTCAAAACCGGCCGAGGACTGATCCGAAAACAAAAAGCCGACTACCTTTGCTACGCATTACTAGACGCAATTGTAGACCATCACTTTCCAATGCTTGAAGCGCTCGGCGAAGCCCTTCAAGAACTGGATAATGAGGTAATTCGTAATCCAGCACCAGAACACGTCCAACAGCTTCACGAGTGTAAGCGACTCCTGGCCAACCTGAGACGTTACGTGTGGCCGGAAAGGGACGTCTTAAACGCACTCCTTCACGACGAAAGTGGATTGGTTCGCCGCGAGACAAAAGTCTACCTCAGAGACTGCTATGACCACACCATACAGGTCATGGATTTAATAGAGTCCTATCGGGACGTCGCGTCTGGCCTGATGGAAATGTACTTATCATCCGTAGGCATGCGCACAAACGAAATCATGCGGGTGCTGACAGTCATCTCGTCGATATTCATTCCGCTGACGTTTCTGGCAGGGGTGTGGGGAATGAATTTTCAAGGCGAGAAAGATGGCCAGGTATTGCCATGGAACATGCCCGAACTCCATCACCCGCTCGGCTACCCTGCCTGCCTCGCGTTAATGGGAATGATAGCAGTAGCCCAGATTTACTATTTCAAACGAAAAAAATGGCTCTAAGCGATCCGGTTTTCGCTAAATGACCTAGCTCACCGCTCCGTCATTCTGACGCAGCTCCTTTAACCGCCGATGCAAGGTCCGGCGGCTGATCCCAAGCTGTTTTGCCGCTGCAGTAACGTTCCCATCGCTCTCCTCCAGCGCTTGGGAAATCAACCGATCTTCGGTTAAATGAAGGTTCAGGCGCTCGCCTCGACCTGATCCCCATGCCTGAGGAGGCAGCTTCGATTTCGGCAATACCTGATTCACTGGGGGCTGGCGCACATTTAAGGGTAAATCTCTTAGCGTGATCTTCGGCCCCGCTGCCATCACCACTCCATGCTCAATCGCCGTACGCAACTCACGTACGTTCCCCGGCCAGTGGTAGTGGAGGATAGCCTGCATCGCATCCGATGTCAGTTCTCGAACCGGTTTCCCATTTTCTTGAGCAAAAGACTTCAAAAAGGCAGCAACCAAAAGTCCCAGATCTTCCATGCGCGCTCGCAAAGGAGGGAGAGTAATCGGCACCACGCTCAATCGAAAAAAAAGGTCCTCCCTAAACTTTCCCTCCTCTACCATTTTTGCCAGATCACGATTCGTCGCCGCAACAAGACGTACGTCTACCTTAATTGGCGAATTTCCCCCGACCCTCTCAAAACTTCGCTCCTCGCTCAGGACTCGCAGCAACTTAACCTGCGTCGTTTGATCAATTTCTCCGATCTCATCCAAAAACAGAGTTCCACCATTCGCTTGTTCGAATCGTCCAATCCGCCGTTCAATTGCCCCCGTAAACGCCCCCTTTTCATGACCAAATAATTCACTCTCGAGTAACTGCGCCGACAATGCCGCGCAGTGCACCGTTACAAACTTCAGTTTGGGCCTTTCGCTTAAGGCATGGATCGCCTGAGCCACGAGCTCCTTACCCGTCCCACTTTCGCCCTGAATTAAGACCGTTGCCCGCGTGGGAGCCACCTGCCGGATCGTATCATACACCTCCTGCATTACTCCAGACTCGCCTATTAAGCGCTCCAACCCATACCGCTTTTCAACCTGCTTCTTTAACTCAAGCACTTCTTTCTCTGTCGTCCGAGAACGCAATGCCCGATGAAGTAATATCTCCAAACGGTCTATATTCACGGGTTTCGTCACAAAGTCGTACGCCCCGCGCCGCATTGCCTCAACAGCGGCATCCACTGATCCATAAGCCGTCATCATCAAGACTACCGGTGGATGAGGCAAAGCTAAGACCTTGTCTATAAGCTGCATTCCATCCTCTCCTCCGAGACGCAAATCCGTAAGAACAACGTCAACCTGTTCCCGCTCCAGTACCCCCAAGGCTCCGGCAACATCTACTGCTACATAAACATCAAAACTATCCTCGAGAGACGCACGCAGCCCCTCCCTTGTATTTTTTTCGTCATCAACGATCAACAAAGTTGGGGTCATTAGCGCGGACATCCCCTTTTCTTAGTGCGACACGATGACACACTCAACTTCATTGTACCCTCTTTAACCAAAGCACTTACTTTATGCCGAACGACAAACCAACGTAATCTCCGTCACCTCAGGATCGCTCCTAAAGCGAACGGGAAGCCCAGTCATTCCAAGTCCTCGTGTCGTGTGCAAAAACATGTCGCCCACCCGATAGGAACCAAATGCGTACTTCCTCCCCATTCGCGGCAACACCCCATGGACCAAACCCGGGACATTCACTTGGCCCCCGTGACTATGTCCAGAAAGCTGAATGTGAACCCCTGCCGAGGCCACTCGATCAGCAATATCGGGCTCATGAGCCAGTAGTATAGACGCCGCTTCGGTGGGGCGCATCGCCAGTACTTTGTCCAAATCCGGCTCCCCCCAAAACGAATCTACTCCTCCCAACCAAAGGTCTGAACCTCCGTGGTGCAGCGAAACGCCACGATTGCGAAGCACTTCAATTCCCACCTTAGCCAAACCGGCTTGCACGATCTCAGGGCCCTTTCGGCAATCATGGTTTCCCATTATCGCATACAACCCCAGACGCGCATCTATTGTCGCCAACGCTGGTGCCAGTTCGTCAATTGCATCAACTGATGAATCCACAAAATCCCCAAGCAAAACCACCAGGTCCGGCTTCAGGCTCCGAGTTATCTCAAATGCCTGCTTCAGAAATGCCAATTCTGTAAACGGATACAGATGAAAATCACTCAGAGCAACCACCTTAAGACCGTGTAATCCGGTCCACTTTGCATCAACAACAACATCCAATCGCTCCACTACAATCGGGTTGGGACCAGCCCCCAGAGCGTAAATTCCCCCTCCAGCACACGCGCCCAACGCAACTTGTAGAAACCTTCTGCGCTTCATGAATACCCATGTATTATTCGATTTCCGCCCTCAAATCTATCGTGCGCGAATAAAATTCGCGTAAAAATCTTCACCTCCCCCAAGGGCTTGTGAAACATTTCACAATATCGGCTTGCTGACACATTCCGGCCGTCCCTACCGTTATCCTGCCTCGGCACCCAGTTTATGGCCGTTACATCACAGTCGCTCGAACAACTCGATCCACTCGCTAAAACGCAAGTGGGCCTTCAGCAATTGGCATCAGGATCCACCGATCTCCTCGGTGAGAAACTTGTGCTTAACATGGGTCCATCCCACCCGGCGACTCACGGTGTACTCCGGCTCGTTTTGGAGATGGATGGCGAAATCGTCACAAAGGCCATTCCTGACATCGGTTACCTACACCGCGGCGATGAAAAGATCGCCGAAAACATGACCTACAATCAGTTTATCCCTTACACGGATCGACTCGATTATCTTGCTCCTTTGGCAAACAACGTCGCATACGCAATGGCGGTTGAGAAGCTGATGGGCTGGGAGCTCCCCCCAAGAGGCCAAGCCATTCGGGTCATTTGTTGCGAGCTAGCCAGAATTTCCTCACATCTTCTTGGATTAGGGGCTTTTGCAATGGATACGGGGGCACTAACCGTATTCATGTATACATTCACAGAGCGTGAAAAAATTTACAACCTGTGCGAACTGATCTCAGGTGCAAGGTTCACAACAAGTTATACTCGCGTGGGTGGAATGACTCGCGACTTGCCCACTAATTTTGCGCCTGCTCTCCGGCGATTCCTAGAGGAGTTTCCGCCAGCCTTGGACGAAGTCGACAACCTCCTCTCTCGCAACCGCATTTTCGTAGACCGTACAAAGGACGTTGGCGTTATCTCCAAAGAAGACGCCATCAGCTTTGGTCTATCGGGCCCCAATCTTCGAGGATCAGGCGTTGAGCATGATCTCCGTAAGGCGCACCCCTACCTCGGCTACGAAACCTACGATTTCGATATTCCAGTTGGATCCACTGGTGATTGTTATGATCGCTATCTCTGTCGCGTTGAAGAAATGCGCCAGTCCGTCAAGATCCTCCGTCAAGCAATCGACAAGCTCCCCTCTGGGCCGATTACGGTCTCGGATCCAAAAAATTTCCCTCCGCCGAAAACCTCGGTGCTTACGAAAATGGAGGAACTCATACACCACTTCATATTGCACACTGAAGGCGTGGACGCTCCAGTTGGAGAGGTCTATTTCGGAGCAGAAAACCCGAAAGGTGAACTAGGATTTTACATCCACTCCAAAGGAGGCGGAGTGCCACATCGTTTAAAAATCCGGGCTCCATCGTTTGTAAACCTTAGCATCCTTCCCAAGATCATCCCAGGCCACCTAATGAGCGATGTTGTTGCAATATTGGGTTCTCTAGATTTTGTGATGGGCGAATGCGACCGATGAACCACCTCGGCCTCCTATTTGCACTAACCTTTTTTGCAGCAGCCAGCGCATGCAAACCTGAGATTACCAATGCAAATATCGAAGCAGTCAATTCACGCAAAGAAAAAGCTGACCTAGCCGGACGCAAAAGTTTAACTCCAAAAGAAGTCGAATCTATTCTGGGCCTGCCAGACCGTGTTGAAAACACCACAATCGAGCTCGAAACCCAAAAGAAACAAGTGCCAGTCACCCGCTACTACTACGAACAAGACGGACAAGTGATTGAACTCCATTTCTTTGACAATAAATTAATCAACAGGGTCCCCCAATGGGCCAAGCCAGCGACCGATAAACACCAGCCATGACACCAGCAATGACGATCCCATCAGCGCTCTTGGCAAAGATTGACGAGGCCATCACCCACTACCCGGTCTCCAAGCGCAGCGCCACCCTTCCCCTTCTTCACCTCTGGCAGGAACACTTCGGATTCGTCTCCGACGAGGGTGTCACATGGATTGCATCCAAGTTGGAACTCCAACCGATTAACGTGCTGGAAGTAGTAACGTTCTACCCAATGTTCCGTCGGGAACCCGCTGGCCGAAAACACATCCGTGTCTGCCGCACTCTCTCATGCTCCATGGCAGGAAGCTACAAGCTCCGGGATGAGTTAGCTAAATCCGCTGGAATCGATATCAAAAAATGGCAGGAAGGCTATTACGGTCACCCGCACGGGGATCAAGGCCACTCCCACGAACCATCAAAGTGTGGAGGGCACGCCGTCCACAATGCCGGCCACGGAAATCCAATCGCCATTAGCCCTGACGGCAATTACTCAATCGAATTTGTCGAATGCCTCGCCAGCTGTGGCTCCGCTCCCGTGGCGATGGTGGATGATCTTTTCAAAGAAAACGTTCGAATCGAGGACGCTGCGGCTCTTTGGCAACTGACGGCATCTGACGCCACCGCCGCCAAGGTTAAGTCGCCTCATCCACGTGAACATCGATTGATTTTCAAAAACGTAGATCGTGCAGGTTGGAATAACGACATTGCAACCTATCTCGCAGATGGCGGGTACGAGCAGCTTAAAAAAGCGCTCGGAATGAAACAGGAGGATATAGTAGAAGAGGTCAAGAAGAGTGGACTTCGGGGTCGCGGAGGAGCTGGTTTCCCCTGTGGAATGAAGTGGAGCTTCATTAAACGCGGAGGGCCGAAACCCACCTACTTGATTTGTAACGCTGACGAATCCGAACCCGGAACATTCAAGGACCGATACATTATCCATCAGGATCCCCATCAATTAATTGAAGGCATGATCATCTCCTGTTTCGCAGTGGGAGCTAATTTAGCCTACCTCTATATCCGCGGAGAGTTCCCAGAAGGTGCGCAAATCCTCGAGAAAGCATTAGCTGAGGCAAAATCCAACGGGTTCCTAGGAAAGAACATTCTGGGCTCTGGATTCGACCTAGAGATCTATGTGCACAGAGGCGCAGGTGCTTACATCTGTGGTGAAGAAACCGGTTTGATTGAGTCACTCGAGGGAAAACGCGCGTATCCGCGAATCAAACCCCCTTATTTTCCAGCGGTTCTGGGCCTGTATCAATGCCCAACGATTGTGAATAATGTGGAAACGCTTTGCCACGTGAAACACATCGTCGCTATGGGCGGTGAAGAATACGCAAAAATTGGGAAACCAAACAATACGGGGACACGTATTCTGTGCGTCTCTGGAGACATTCAGAAGCCCGGCTACTATGAAGTAGCTGTCGGCTCGGTAACCTTGGGAGAGCTCATCAACGATATTTGCGGCGGCCTGAAGCCTGGAAAGACTTTAAAAGCAGTAATCCCTGGTGGAAGTTCCGCTAAAGTATTGCGCGCCGGCGAAAAATACAAAATCAAGGATCAAGAGTTATCACTCGAAGATCTACCTATGGATTTTGATACCCTCGCCGCCGCCGGCTCGATGGCGGGATCCGGTGGGGTCATTGTCATGGACGACAGCCGTAATATGGTCGAGGTCCTAAATAACATTAACGAGTTTTACGCGCATGAATCGTGCGGTCAGTGTACCCCCTGCCGAGAAGGGGCACAGTGGATGAAAAAAATTACGGACCGGATCGTTGCAGGAGGAGGGGTAGAGAAAGACCCCGACACACTCAAGAATGTGGCAGACAACATCGCGGGAAAAACGATCTGTGCTTTTGGTGAAGCTTGCTCTTGGCCAACCCAGAGTTTCCTTGCCAAATTCAAAGAAGAGTTCGCGGCAAAAGCACAAAAGCAGACCCCTCCGCCAATGCCACCTGAATACAATGTGGATGAACTCGTCAAAAACGAATCCATTCCAACAGTTCCTGCTCCTCGCGGAAACAGTCACGAAATCATGGCTCCGGCCGCCACCCGTTAACCCTATTGACGCGAGATGAGCACTGACGTTCCTTTGCTAAATGTCCAGATCGACGGTGTCTGGATGCAATTCCCGAAAGGCACTCGAGTAATCGAAGCCTGCGCTCAGGCTGGGAAGTTTATCCCCCGCTATTGCTATCACCCGAAGCTATCGGCTCCAGGCAACTGTCGTATGTGCATGGTCGAAATGGGCATGCCTAAAATGGGCCCAGACCGCAAGCCGATCATAGGAGAGGATGGCAGAGCTGAAATTGGGTGGATTCCCCGGCCACAGATCTCTTGTGCACAGGACGTTGCAGAAGGCATGGGTATCCGAACTGACTCCCCAATGGTTCAAGAATGCCGCAAGGGAGTGATGGAGTTTTTACTCATTAACCATCCCTTGGATTGCCCCATTTGCGATCAAGCGGGCGAATGCCGCCTTCAGGAGTTTTCCGTTGAATACGGCAACTCCACCTCTCGCTTTTTAGAACGCAAAGTAAAGAAACCAAAAAACATCGAACTGGGACCTCGCGTTACTCTTGATGCAGAGCGTTGCGTCCTTTGTTCGCGTTGCATCCGCTTCATGAAGGAAGTAGCCAAAGACGATGTTCTGGGTTTTGTAGATCGCGGAAGTTTCTCCACCATCGCCTGCCACCCCGACAAGACACTTGAGAGCAACTATTCTCTCAACACCGTGGATATATGCCCTGTTGGAGCGCTCACATCCACCGACTTCCGTTTTAAAATGCGCGTTTGGTTTTTGAAGGAAACCAAAACAATCGACGTTAATGACGGACTCGGTTGCAATATCACAATCGGAAGTCGCGAAAATAAGGTATATCGTATTACACCTCGAGAAAACAACGAGGTAAATGGAGTCTGGCTACCGGACTCTCATCGATTAAACTACAAGTATCTTGCAGATGAGAGCCGAATCACGGCTCCATCCGTAAACGGGAAACAATCCCAGTGGTCCGAAGCATTATCTAACGCGATAAACCAGCTAAAGTCCGTTTCAGGAAAAGTAGCCATGGTTGCATCGGCCAGATTGACCAACGAAGAGCTCTACCTAGCACGCAGACTGGCAACCGCTTTAGGAATCACTCTCATCGACATCGTTGCACGAACAGGTCAACCCGACGGTATTTTGATACCTGAAGATAGAAACCCCAACACCTCAGGAGCGCGACTTCTAGGGTTGGCAGCAAAAGAGTCCGCACAAAACATACAAGCTATTGTTTCCGGTATCAAATCAGGCGCCGTTAAAGGCGTGATTTCCTTCGGGGAGGACCTCACCGACCTAGGACTGGTAGCCGAGGACCTAAAGAAACTAGAAGCACTAGTGGTTACTGCGATTTTACCAACCGGAACAACACCGTATGCAACCGTCATATTGCCAGGAGCGGCTTGGGCAGAAAAACGCGGCTCAATGATCAATATTAAGGGGCGTCTACAGCGCCTTAATCGCGCAGTGAACGCTCCAGGACAGTCCCGCGACGATTGGGAAATCATTCGCGATTTACTCGAAGGATGTGGCCAATCCACAGCTCTTACTGAGATCGAAGACGTGTTTCGGGTACTTACGCAGGACGTGAACGAGTTCTCCGGAATCAACCTTAGTAAAATTGGCGATCTGGGTATCCAGATTCTCTCAAAATCAGAATCTGCAGTCTCCGCAACCGCTTAACCAAGATGCAATTTCTCTCGGATTTCATTGCCTCCATCCCGTGGCTCTTGATAGCCGCTTCTGTTGGGAAGACTTTGTTTTTGATCTTCCTAGTAGTATTACCGCTCGTTTCCTACACGGTGTACGCGGAACGGCGCGTCAGCGCTCTGATTCAAGACCGCGTCGGTCCGAATCGGACCGGTTTCCCAACAAGCCTGTTAGGATTCAAGCAAGACCTTCAGCTCTTCCTTGGAGGATTGGGACAACCTGTAGCAGATGCCATGAAGTTCATGCTCAAGGAGGAATTTACCCCGGGGCACGTGAATAAGGTCTACTTCTGGCTCGCACCCGTCCTTGCAATGGTGCCTGCACTCTCCACTCTCGCAGTGATTCCCTTCGGTAATTTCCTTTTTGGGCAAAAAATGGTTATCGCCGACGTAAATATTGGGATTCTTTACGTATTCGCAATCGCATCCATCGGTGTTTATGGTATCGTCATCGCAGGATGGGCATCCAATTCAAAATATCCCTTCCTAGGCGGCATTAGAGCATCGTCTCAAATGATCAGCTACGAGCTTTCTCTAGGATTAAGTGCCGTGCCTGTACTTATGATCATTGGAAACATGAATCTCTCTCAAGTTATCCAATACCAGATTGATAATGGATGGCTTCTAATGCCTTTCACCAACGGAGTTTTCGAGCTCAAAAAGCTCGTCCTCTGGGCGCCAATAATTATTTCGTTCATCGTCTTTACGATTTCGATGTTTGCAGAAACAAACCGTCTTCCTTTTGATCTTCCCGAATCGGAAACAGAACTCGTCGCTGGTTACCACACCGAATACGCAGCAATGAAATTCGCGTTATTTTTCTTGGGCGAATATGCGGCTATGATAGTGGGATCATCTCTCATCGTAGTGATGTTCCTCGGTGGCTGGCACCTTCCATTCCTTCCAATGAATACAATGGAGTCTTCAACGACCCCTACAGGAGTGATACTAGGGTTCATTCACATCTCCGTTTTCTTTGCGAAAGTAGCAATGCTTCTTTTCCTGTTTATCTGGATTCGCTGGACACTGCCAAGATTCCGCTTCGATCAGTTGATGAAGCTCGGATGGCTGTACCTCTTTGAAATTGCCCTAGCCAACATTTTCTTAACCGCGGCGATCCTCGCCCTCTGGAAATAACGCCCCTCTCCCATATCCGACCATGGCCTATACAGTCCGTCGCCCTAACCTGACCTTTTGGGAGAAGATATACCTCCCAAATATTATCGCCGGCTTAGCAATCACCCTCAAGCATCTCAGGAAAATGCTGGCGGGCGAAACAAAGGTCACCATGCAGTATCCGGAGGAAAAATGGGACTCAGAGCTCCCCGAGTATTACCGTGGCGCCCCTACATTGGTGAAAGACGAACATGGGCGCGAACGCTGCGTCTCATGTCAACTTTGCGAGTTCATATGCCCACCTCGCGCCATTAAAATTACCCCGGCAGAAATCCCCTCCGATAATAAATACGCAAAAGTAGAGAAGTTCCCGGCAGAATTTCAAATCGATATGATTCGCTGTATTTACTGCGGCCTCTGCGAGGAAGTTTGTCCAGAACAAGCTATTTATCTCCGCAAAGATTACGCGATCACGGGAGAAAACCGTGCAGAAATGGTTCACAACAAAAAGAAACTTTACGAATTGGGCGGGACGATGCCCGACCTCGTTCACAAGTGGAATCCAGTCAAATAAACCCACTTCAAATGTCACCTGTTCTATTTTGGCTCTTCTCAGCGTTAATGTTGGCTTTGGGGGTATCCGTTATACTAAATCGAGACCCTGTCGCCAGCGCCCTTAGCTTAGTGGGCTCATTTGTTTGTTTGGCCGCTCTATTTGTCGGACTAGACGCCTTCTTTATTGGCGTCATACAAATCTTGGTCTACGCAGGCGCCGTGATGGTTCTGTTTCTATTTATCATCATGCTACTCGATCTTAGGTCGGAAAAGCGTCGTTCCTTCAACAAGCTAGCCATCGTAGGTGGAGTCCTCGTAAGTTCCGCATTCGGAGCGGAACTAATGTACGTGCTCTCGAGTTTCAACCAAGGGAAACATCCATTCCCTGCATTGAGCGTTACAAGACTTGATGACGTCCGCTCGGTAGGAACTACTCTTTTCACCTATTTTAATCTACCATTCCAGGTGGTGGGCATCTTGGTATTGGTGGCCACTATCGGCGTCGTTGTTTTATCCCGACGCGAACTCAAATAACAGACTTCGCAAGTGAATCAACTCACCTTAAATAACTATCTTCTCGCGAGTGGACTTCTGTTCACTCTGGGATTCGCCGGCGTTTTACTGCGTCGAAACATAATCATCATTTTCATGTGCTTGGAATTGATGCTAAATGCCGCAAACCTCTCTTTGGTCGCATTTTCCCGATTCCACGTTGGCGCTGACGGTCTCCCAAATTACAACGCACAAGTATTAGTGTTTTTTATCATAACCGTTGCGGCTGCAGAGGTTGCTGTGGGACTAGCCATCATAGTTGCACTCTATCGGGCGCGCCAAACAACCCACGTTGAGGACATACAGTCCCTGAAGTTTTAACCACGACCACCTTCATGGATCACACGCTCCCTTGGCTCATCCTATTGGCTCCGCTGCTAAGCGCTATTCTCGTGCTGCTATTCGCGCATCGCTCCAAATCGCTCAGCGTCTCACTTTCTTTAGCCGCAGTCTTCGTGTCTCTCATCGGAAGCCTCATGGCATTCGGCATTTCTCCTGAAGCTCTATCGACGACTTTTACATGGATAGATCTAGGCCCAATCTTCAAGCTAAACATAGGTCTGAAGATCGACGCACTCACCAAAGTGATGCTTTTAGTCGTCACTGGAATTGGAGCGCTCGTTCACATTTACTCTACAGTTTATATGGCCGAGGATAGCGCAAAATCGCGTTTCTTCGGATCCCTTTCGTTATTCATGTTTTCGATGCTGGGCATCGTTTTGGCCGATAATTTAGCCATGATGTTCATCTTTTGGGAGCTGGTTGGAGTCAGTAGCTTCCTCCTAATCGGACACTGGTACACCAAGGAATCAGCAGCAAAGGCGGCTAACAAAGCATTTCTTACCAACCGCATTGGCGACTTCGGTTTCATGGCCGGCATTCTCCTCGTGTGGAGCACAACCGGCGCCCTGGGCTTCTCCGAGATACAAAACTCCATCGGAAAGCTTACCGAAAACCCAACACTGCTAACAATTACAGGCTTATGCCTCTTCTGCGGGGCTGTAGGGAAATCAGCTCAGCTTCCACTTCACGTATGGCTTCCGGACGCAATGGAAGGCCCCACCCCTGTGTCCGCTTTGATCCACGCGGCCACTATGGTCGCGGCTGGTGTATACATGCTAGCCCGGATATTTTTTCTTCTCGAACCGTCGGCAATTGCGCTTACTGTAATTGCTTGGATAGGAGCCATCACAGCATTAATGGCAGCGCTGATGGCAACTCAACAAAACGATATTAAACGCGTTTTGGCGTACTCTACCCTCTCCCAACTGGGTTTGATGGTAGCTGGGATTGGTGTTGGCGCTTGGGCCGCTTCCATGTTTCACCTATTTACACACGCCTTTTTCAAGGCACTTCTTTTTTTGGGTTCAGGCGCAATCATTCACGCGCTACATCACGAACAAGACATTTGGAAAATGGGAGGACTCAAGTCCACCATGCCGAAAACTTTTATCACGTTCTTGATCGGCACCTTGGCACTTTCGGGCTTCCCTGGACTAGCCGGATTCTTCTCAAAAGACGCAATTCTTTTGTCTGCCTATCACAAGAGCTCGGGCATATTTGTCGTCGGACTTGTTACTTCTTTGCTAACCGCGTTCTATATGACGCGATTACTAATCGTTACCTTCCTTGGAAAAGGACGCACAGAAGCTGCTAAACACGGTCATGATTGCCCTGCCCAAATGACCCTCCCTCTGATTCTCCTAGCTGTTTTGTCGGTCATCGCAGGCTATCCAATATTCGCTGAATTCGTATTCGGACACGAAAACTTCCATGCCGTGCATGCAGCGCCTCACACTATTTTAGTGCCGATTCTCGCAATTGGCGTTTTCATTATTGGCACCGCTTCGGCCCTAGCAATCTACAAAGGCAAAAACAACGATCCAATTAGAATTTCACTGTTTTCGAACCGCTTCTATATTGACGAGTTCTATGCGGCTTTAATTGCCGGAACGCAGGATATGTTAGCATCGCTTTCCGGCTGGATCGATCGTTACTTAGTTGATGGCGTTATAGTCCGTGGACTTAGTGGAGCGGCACAAGGAACAGGCTATCTCTTTAGACTCCTCCAGTTCGGAAATCTGCAAGGTTACGCGTTCCTATTTGGAGCGGGTGTCGTGACCGTTCTCTACCTTCTCATCAAATAACCGGAATCTGCGCTCGTGCTTACCATTCTGCTCTTAGTTCCGATCCTCGGTGCCGTATCCTTACTCCTAGGAAAAGGTGACCGTGGATTAACCAAAATCTGTGCGCTCCTTCAAACCGCACTCACCTTAACCATTTGGTTTGCCTACGACCGGACCAAAGCAGGCTATCAGTTCACATTCGCATCTGATCCGCTCCTGCCCGGTTTGGATCTCCGATTTTCACTGGGTGTTGATGGACTTAGTTTACTGTTATTACTCCTTTCAGCGTTTGTCTCGCTTGCCGCGGTCTGGCTTGCCCCTAAGGCAGAAAAGCGTCCACAACTCTATGACGCTTGTATTCTGTTGATCAGTGCAGGCGTCACAGGAGCATTCGCCTCCCAAGATCTGTTTTTCTTTTACGCTTTTCACGAACTCGCACTTATCCCGACATTTTTGATGATAGGCCTCTGGGGCAGTGGAGAACGACAGGCCGCAGCGTGGAAAATAACTGTATATCTCGCCCTCGGCAGTATCATCCTTCTAATCGGCTTGGTTGACCTCTTCTTGGCCATTCCTTCACCAAATCGATCGTTCGACCTAGTTAAGTTACAACAGATAGAGATGCATCACCTCATACCGGTCGCCAAACAATTGCGTCCATGGTGTTTTCTAACGGTCGGATTCGGAATCTTGGTATCACTATTCCCATTTCATTCCTGGGCACCGACCGGATACGCTTCTGCACCCACCCCAGTTGCAATGCTCCATTCGGGTGTGCTTAAGAAATTTGGCCTCTATGGAATGCTCCGACTAGTCGTCCCTCTTCTACCTGATGCGGGTAAGCTTCCAGTCTACAGCAACTGGACCGCCATGGACCTTCTCCTACTCGCACTTCTTGGGAATATTCTCTACATTGGATTAGTTACCATTGCTCAGCGTAAACTCGATTACGTTATCGCTTATTCAAGCGTCATGCACATGGGGTACATTTTCCTGGGCATTGCTTCACTCAACCTCATCGGTCTGACCGGATCCGCGCTATTAATGTTCGCTCACGGTCTCTCGGTAGCTGCTCTATTTGCGGTCGCGGGAGCAATCAGAGAGCGTGAAGGTTCGCTAAGTTTAGATCGATTGGGAGGAGCAGCTAAGTCCGTACCCTTCTTAGGAATCTGCTTTGCGATGGCGACTTTTGCGTCTATCGGACTCCCCGGCTTTGCAAACTTTGCAAGTGAAACGATGGTATTCTTTGGGGCCTTCAAAGACCCAGGAAGCAGTTTCATACGTACTGCCACCATTCTTTCCCTCTGGGGGGTCGTAATCTCAGCCGTATACATGCTACGTGCTTACAAATCGGCATTTCTCGGAGCCCCCACGGAATCCTCATCAAAATGGGCAGATCTTACCGGATCTTCTAAATTGGTACTCGGATCGCTTATTACTCTCCTGTTGCTTGGCGGATTTTTCCCTAAGTATTTCATTAGTTACTTAAAACCCACTTTGGAGTTGGCACTCCGCTAGCTGAACATGTTTCCGCCAATTACACTCGAAATCGTCGTCCTTTGTTTCGGCCTGCTTCTCCTCCTCGTTGAATCGTTTTCAAACGGGGCGGACAAACGTGGTTTAGCTAAAGGTGGGATCGCCGTCCTAGCTCTTGTTTTTCTAGGCTCGTTCTTACTGCAAACAAATCCGCCTACTCCCGAACCGGGCAGTTATTGGAATTTTTATAGCGCAGATCCATCAGCGTTGTTCTTTAAGCGGCTCGCGCTGCTAACAACTATTGGCATTCTAATAATGGCAATAGATTCCCAAGAGACTCTCGCGAAATCGATTCCAGCCGCCCGACCAAACGCCGGGTTAGGAGAATTTTACTGTCTCCCGCTGTTCACTTGCGCAGGATTAATGTTCATGGCTTCTGCCAAGGACCTTATTCTCGCCTTTGTCGCCCTGGAGCTGGTCACCATTTCATTTTACGTGCTTGTTGCTTTTACCAGGGGCAGTGCTGCGTCTCTCGAAGCCGGAGTTAAGTATCTGATTTTAGGTGCCCTCAGCACAGGTTTTATCGTTTACGGCATTACTTGGATTTTTGGTCTCACAGGTGAGACGAATCTCCAAAGCGTTGCTCAGAAAATGACTACCATTCATGATTCTGACACTGCCCTACTTTTCGCGTTCTTACTCGTTTTGGTTGGTCTTGGATTTAAGATCGCCGCAGTGCCATTCCAAGGCTGGGTTCCGGATGTTTACCAAGGCGCACCTACACCCATTACGGCATTCCTGTCCGTTGGCTCTAAATCAGCGGGTGTACTGCTGCTGCTTCGCGTCATACAACCGTTTCTCAACGTCCCATCGATCCAAAACAAGGTGCTCTGTATACTCACCTTAATGGCCGGCGCTACAGTCCTTTTCGGAAATCTTGCAGCCCTTAATCAAGAAAACCTCAAGCGGATGCTGGCCTATTCCAGCATCGGCCATGCCGGATATTTGTTGGTAGCCATCGCCAGCATCCGTTCCATTCCAAGCCCTTTTGGTACGGTAGGAGCCACCATAGGCTTCTATCTATTTGGTTATATGCTGATGACTCTTTTGAGTTTCATGATTCTGACATTGGTCTCAAGCCAATCCCGAGGTGATGATATTCAGCATTTCAATGGACTCGCAAAACGGTCGCCTTTCCTTGCAAGCGCACTTCTGGTGGCTATGGCTTCACTCGCAGGCATACCGTTCACCGTTGGTTTCTATGGTAAGTTTCTTATATTCGCACAAGCAATAGGAGCACAGCAATACCTCCTTTTAGGTTTGGGTATTGTTGCCGTAGCGGCAGGATTCTACTTTTACTTCCGTGTTATCGCAGCAATGTGGTGGAACGAGCCATCCGTAACCACCCCGATTGCGGTGCCCGGCCTAACAAGAACCGCCATAGCTATTCTTGTTGTATCGATTTTTGTATTCGGAGTGTTCCCAAAGCCAATAATGCTTCTATTTCAACAATAACTACCGAATCCGGATTTCTTTCCCCGAAAAAGCGCGTCTACAATTCTGGACGCGCTTTTTTGTGTCTTTGGGCGACCGGCTTCATATTCAAGAAATTCATAAGTATCGTAAATCTGATCGAGCGCTTCGACCTATGGATAAACACCAACTACAGCAAATCATCCGAACAGTCCCTGATTGGCCAAAACCTGGAGTGAGCTTTTTTGACATCTGTCCAATCGTCGAACATCCCGATGCCTTTTCTTGGACCGTAAATCAGCTCACCCAGATTTGCGCTGATGAAGAAATGGACGCGATCGTCTGTCCAGATGCACGCGGATTCATTTGGGGCGCTGCTGTCGCTTACGCAGCAAAACTACCACTCCACCTCGCGCGGAAACCCGGCAAACTCCCGGGACAAACCGTTACCCAAAGCTACAACTACGAGTACGCTGCATCATCCATCAGCATGCAAGCCAGTTGCGAGCTTGCGGGAAAGAAGGTCATTATCATCGATGATGTGTTAGCCACTGGAGGCACAGCGTTCGCGATTGTTTCTCTACTCAAAAATCACTTTCGAGTATCGGAACACTCAATCCACTTGGCTTCCGTCATAAACCTTGAATTTCTCGGAGGTGAACAACTTCTTCGTGACACGAATGTAACCGTTCACTCCATTCTCACCTGTCATGGATGATCTTATCCTCATCGCACTCTCTGACGAAGCTCCGACATTGGCAAAACTTCCAAATGTCTTTCAAACCGGGGTCGGAAAAGTGAACGCAGGTATTGCCGCAGCGAAACTTATCGAACGCTACCGACCTCGCCGTGTTTGGAATTTCGGATCAGCTGGCGGCATAACGGTAGGCTCCGGCCTACACCGCTGTTCTCGGTTCATCCAAAGGGACATGATTGTAACAGCCCTGGGGTTTGCTCCGGGACAAACCCCGTTCGAAAAAGATATCCAACTCGATTTCGGGCACCCCGGACTCATCTGCAGTTCCGGCGACAGCTTCGTTACATCCTCCGACCTCGCGATCCCAGCAGATCTCGTCGACATGGAAGCATACGCTTTGGCAAAAGCCTGCAAAACAACCAACACGGAGTTTCACTGTTACAAATTCATCAGTGACCAGGCCAACGAAACTTCCGATCACGACTGGAGAACAAATCTCCACCTAGGCGAACCTCTTTACATGGATCTCCTAAACTCTTTTCACGTAATTTAACTCCCCCTCTATGTCATCAAAACTTGCGCTCCTGCTTTCCCTCGTAATCACCGCCTCTGCCGGCGCTACAACAAACGTGCTATTTCTTGCAGGCGCCCGCAGCCATGGCCCGGGAGAACATGAGTTCAATGCCGGCTGCAAACTCCTCGCAAAGGCCCTTAACGAGCAAAGTGGCCTCGACGTGCACGCTTCCGTCATTCAGGGCTGGCCAACTGACGAAACAGTCCTGGATGGAGTTAAGACCATTGTCATTTATGCTGACGGCACCAGCGTCGTAGGCAAAGGCTGGGATAAAATTGACGCCCTCACCAAAAAGGGCACAAGCCTCGTTTTTATGCACTATGCCGTGCATCCATCACCCGCCGAAGGCGAAAAATACTATCGTCCCTGGATCGGTGGCGCTTTCGAAAGCGGTTGGTCCGTAAACCCACACTGGGTGGCGGATCTCAATGTCCTGCCTAAACACCCAATCGCAAACGGCGTCACACAACCCGTAGAAGCTTACGACGAGTTCTACTACAATATGCGTTTCCCTCAGGACCGCTCCAAAGTTCTCGATCTCGTCACAGCTACGCCAACTCGTGACCGCATTAAACGTTACATCAACATGTGGAATGAACACGGCGTATCGGGCTTAGATAAGCCCCAAACCCTCATGTGGGGTATCGAACGCCCAGATGGTGGACGCGGCGTCGGATTTACAGGCGGACACTATCACCGTAACTGGTCGGTTCCCGGATTCCGCACCCTCGCTCTCAACGCAATTATCTGGGCCTCTGGGCTAGAAGTACCAACAGGCGGGGTCAAGTCTCTGCCCGTCTCTGAAGATCAGTTAAATGAGAACCTGGACGACAAAAGCCCCAAAACAATTCACCTCACTGTGCCAACCTCAGAGGAATTTAAACTGATTCCAACCGCCCCCGTCCAAGCAGAACGGGAAGCAGGTTTCCCCAAATAGCACATCAGTCCCCTCAAAACCACCTACCTCGTCCCGCAACAGGATCCCCCTTATGCCCATTATCGATACAAACCAACTTCAGCCTGTCTACGACGTCATCATCGTCGGCTCAGGAGCAGGCGGCGGACAATCCGCCTACACACTTACCATGAACGGCGTCAAAGTGCTCATGCTCGAAGCCGGTCGTAATTATGACCCGGTCAAAGAGACGCCGATGTTTCAAACGAACGCCTCCGCGCCGCTCCGAGGCATTTCCACAACAGACAAACCCTTCGGCTTTTACGACTCTACCGTAGACGGTGGCTGGACCGTACCAGGCGAACCTTACACAAACGCTTCCGAAAACCCCGACGAACACTTTGTCTGGTGGCGCCCACGTATGCTCGGGGGCCGCACCAACCACTGGGGACGTATCTCGCTACGTAACGGCCCCTACGATTTCAAACCCTACTCCCGAGATGGTCTCGGTTTCGATTGGCCCATCGGCTACGACGATGTTGCCCCTTACTACGACAAAGTCGAAATGCTTGTGGGGGTCTACGGATCGAATGAAGGACTAGAAAACACTCCGGATTCACCAGAAGGCATCCTACTCCCTCCCCCAAAGGCGCGCGTCGGAGAATTACTAGCGAAGAAACATACGGCACCCATGGGTCTCCCTGTCATTCCCATTCACCGTGCCGTCCTCAGCGTTCGCCAGGACGCGGACAACATCCCAGCCAAACTTCACCCAGGTAACGAGCGGGCTCAGCGTATCCTCGCAGATGCGATGAAGGCACGAGCCGCCTGTTTCTGGGCGACACCGTGTGGCCGCGGTTGCTCCATTAAAGCTAATTATCAGTCGACCACGGTCCACCTTCCGCCTGCCCTCGCCACCGGCAATCTCGATATCTTGCCTAACGCCATGGCGCGTGAAGTCACGGTAGACGCAAATGGAAAAGCCACAGGGGTGTCTTTCATCGATAAAACCACCGGTAAAGAAATCACTGTTAAAGGGCGCGCCGTGATTCTAGCTGCGAGCTCTGCGGAATCCGCTCGGATTTTATTAAACTCACAGTCCGCACGTTTCCCAAAAGGACTCGCGAACTCCAGCGGCCTCGTCGGAAAATACATCATGGACACTGTGGGAGCAGATCTAGGCGGTCAGATCCCGCTTCTAGAAAATCTTCCACCGCATGCGGAAGAAGGTGCAGGCGGCCACGTGTACATTCCCTGGTGGCTCTACAAACAACAACTCGCCGGCAAACTCGGTTTCGCCCGCGGATATCACATCGAATTTGGCTCCGGTCGTAACATGCCGAGCATGGGTACTGGTGGAGGCACGCAAGGATACGGCAAAAAGTATAAAGACGAAGTTCGCCGCTTTTTCGGATCTCACATGGGCTTCTCTGGACGCGGAGAAATGATCCCTAACGAAGATTCATTCTGTGAACTCGATCCCAGCGTCAAAGACAAGTGGGGTATTCCCGTGCTTCGTTTCCATTGGAAGTGGTCGGAACATGAACTCAAGCAAGCAGAGCACATGCAAAAGACTTTCGTGGAAATCATCGAGGCCATGGGAGGCAAACCGGCAAAACCCAAGCCGACCGGTCGTGAAGCGATTCACAAAGGCGGTGATATCATCCACGAAGTTGGAGGAACCATTATGGGCGCCTCACAGCAAAAATCCGTTTGCAATCAATGGAATCAAACTTGGGACTGCCCAAACCTCTTCGTCAATGACGGCGGCGTTTTCGCGAGCAACGCGGACAAGAACCCAACCCTCACAATCATGGCACTCGCCTGGCGAGCCTGCGATTACATGATCGAAGAAATGCGTAAAGGAAACCTGTAATCATGAACCCTCTGAACTCAGAACATACAATCTTGGCCCCCATGGACAGGCGCAGAGCCGTTCAATGGATGCTAGCCGCAGTGACCGCCACAACAGCACTTGGGAAGGGCGGCGAAGGAGGCAAACTCGTCGAATACAAACCAGTCGCAAAAGGATACGGAACAGATCCTGACCTCACAAAAATCTACAAACCCGGAGATCTCTGGCCGCTCTCATTCTCCGATTCCCAACGCTCCAGTGCGGCTCTGATTTGTGACATCATCTTCCCTGCCGACGAAACGTCCCCAAGCGCGTCCTCGCTCCACGTCCACGACTTTATCGACGAATGGATCAGTTCGCCCTACGAGGCGCAACAATCCGACCGTCAACCCATCTTGGACTGTATCGCCTGGTTCGAAGCCGAAGCCGAAAAACGCTTTCAGCAACCGCTAGCCCGCATCACACAAGACCAGCGTAACAGCCTCTGTGATGACGTCGCTTACACGGCCAAATCCAAAGAACTGCAAAAGCCAGCCAGGGATTTTGCGCGATTCAAATACGTGGCCGCAGGTGGCTTCTACACGACACCGGAAGGAATGAAAGATATCGGGTTCGTTGGAAACACTCCAACAGCCACTTTCGAAGGCCCCACGCTCGAGGCTCTGAAACACGTCGGTCTCGCGTAAGACCTCCACCACTCATTCGTTCTGTTCCTCGAAAGACGGAGCCCGTTTACAATGGGCTCCATTTTTTTCTATTTCTCAGGCCCCCTAACCACCATCTTGTTGAGCCCTATCGAGTCGCGCGCTTCTATGACTCAGTAGCAGCCATTAGCCATCTCGAGCTGGCGGTGTTTCACCAACTGCCCCCTTAAAGTTGTCGCACAGACATCGCGCGTTCAACCACGGTGGGAGTTCAGAGGTACACTCCAAAGTCGATCCTCCGCTCGAAACTCCTTGAGGCGATCCGGATAATTCACAAAGGAGGCACTTACTTCCCTGCCTCCATCAATGAACGCGTAGCGCAACGGGACACGCGTTAGGCCTTAACCGAACGCGAACGTCAACTCTTGGATCCGGCGGCAACGGGTCTGCCCAACAAACAAATTGCCGACCAACTCGGCATTACAGAAGTAACTGTGAAAGTGCGAGTAAGTCATATTCTTCAAAAACTCGAGGCCCCTGACCGCACCAGGGCAACCACACTAGCGATACAGCCAGGCATCCTAAAAGTTTGAGCGGTACCACAGGACAAGCTCCCCCATAGACACTCCATCACCCAAAGATGTGAGAGACGCATCACATCCTGCAGGTTAACATTTTCGGGAGCGCAGCACCCTGCCGCCTTGTCCGCCCCCTAGCATTACAAACCCTCCCTGCATTCTCCCCTACCCATGAAGTCAGTCCTACTATCGACTACCATTGCCATCTGCGCCCCAAGCGTCCTTTTGGCGGCTCAGACCGAAACGATACAACTGAAAAAAGGCGACCATATCGCCATCGTCGGCAGCGGCCTCGCTGATCGCCAACAGCATCACGCTTGGCTTGAAACGCTCATTCACAAAGCTCACCCAGAACTCGAGCTCACCGTTCGAAACCTCGGATTCACCGCTGACGAAATCAATCTCCACCTCCGCTCCGACGAAGTTCCTGCGACTGAATATTTTCTCGGAATGAAGAAGGGGATTCTTGAAACCACCAAAGGAAAAGACACCGTTGTTTACCGCGCCGGCACTGATTTTCACGCCAGCGTCATTCTTGCTTATTGGGGATTTAACGAATCATTCAAAGGCGAGGCAGGTCTGGCCGAATTCAAAACCAATCTCGCCACTTACCTAACAGATCTCCAAGCAACGGACTTCGGCGCAGGACATCCGAAGGTAGTGCTTTTTTCACCAATCGCACACGAAGACCTCAAAAACCCGAGTTTCTCCTCCGGTGACGCAAACAACAAGAATCTGGAGCTTTATACTTCCGCCATGGCTGAAGTTGCTAAGAGCTTGAACGTACCGTTCGTCGACCTCTTCCATGCTTCGAAAGAGCTGTTCCAAAAAGCAAAAGCGCCACTCACCATCAACGGCATCCACCTCACGGACGAAGGCGACAAACAACTCGCTCCAATCCAGTTTGAGGCGATCTTCGGGAAAACAGCCCCCTCCGTTAGCGACCCTTCGATCGCAAAAATTCGGGACGCTGTTCTCGAGAAGAACACCGAATGGCACCACCGCTATCGTTCCGTTGATCAATTCAATATTTTCGGCGGTCGCTCCCGTATCAAGTACGGCACAACTCCCGAAAACAAAGTCGATAACGCAACCATCCTCGGTCAAGAACTCGCACAACGAGACGTCAAGACTGCGAACCGCGACAAAGCCGTATGGGCCGTGGCTCAAGGGAAGTCCTTCAAAGTCGAAGACAACAACCTGCCACCGGTTGACCTCACCCCGCCGAACCGCGAAGTCGGACAATATCTCAGCGGCGAAGAAGCACTCAAACACCTGTCAGTACCCGAGGGCTTCAAAGTCGAGCTCGTAGCCACCGAGAAAGAGTTCCCTGAACTGGTCAACCCAGTGCAAATGAACTTCGACACCAAAGGCCGTCTCTGGATCGCCGCTTGGCCGACGTACCCGGAAACGATGCCAACCACCACGAACTTCGATAAACTCTTGGTGTTCGATATCGATCCAAAGACCGGCAAATTCTCAAAGTGCACCACCTTTGCCGATGGCTTGAACTGCCCCACCGGGTTCCAACTCTACAAAGACGGCGTCATGGTGATGCAGTCTCCCGACATGTGGTTCATGCGGGACACCGATGGCGATGGTAAAGCCGACTGGAAAGAACGTGTAGTCAACGGCCTCGATGCAGCCGATTCTCACCACGAAACCAATTCCATCTGCTACGAACCCGGTGGCGCCCTCTACTTCAGTGACGGTGTTTTCCACCGCACCGGCGTCGAATCCACCAGCGGCCCTGTTCGGAATGTAAACGGCGCGATCTATCGTTACGAACCACACACCGGAAAATTCGAGCGTCACGTCCCGTACGGCTTCGCCAATCCTCACGGTCGCGTCTTCGATTACTGGGGCAACGACCTCATCACTGACGGCACAGGCAACGCGAATTATTTTGGACCTGCGTTCTCCGGTCATCTCGACTCCGGCGCGCATCCGAAGATGAAAGAATACTGGAAACGCCCCTCCCGTCCTTGCGCTGGAACCACCCTATTGAGCAGCGGCCATTTCCCGGATGAAATGCAGGGCGACCTACTCAACGCTAACGTGATCACGTTCCAAGGCGTGTTCCGTGCACGAATCAAAGAAGAAGGCGCTGGAATTTCCGCCGAAACAATCGAACCCGGTCTCGTCCAAACCAGTGTTGTTGACGACCCTGCCTTCCGTCCATCCGGAGTAGCAGTGGCTCCAGACGGTTCCATTTATGTCATGGACTGGTCGCAGATGTTGATCGGTCACCTTCAACATCATCTCCGCGATCCAAACCGCGACCACCAACATGGTCGTATCTACCGGATCACCTACCCTAGCCGTCCCCTGCTGACTCCCAAGAAAATCGCAGGCGAACCCATCCCGGCACTTCTGGAGTTGCTCAAAGAACACGAAGACAACGTACGCATGCGTGCGAAGATCGAGTTAGATACACACGACTCGAAAGAAGTGATTGCGGCAGTCCAGAAGTGGGAGAAAGGCCTGAGCAAGTCCGAGCCCACCTATGAACACAATCGTCTCGAAGCGCTCTGGGTTCATCAGTGGCATGACGCAGTCAATCTTGAGCTCTTGAACGATGTATTGAAATCTCCCGAGCCTCGGGCCCGAGCCCAAGCCGTTCGGGTCCTCTGTTACTGGCGTGACCGTGTTCCCAACGCAATGGATCTTCTCGCTACTGCGATCAAAGACGAATCACCTCGGGTCCGTCTGGAAGTAGTCCGTGCGCTGAGTTTCTTTAGCGGTAAAGACACACTGCGAGCCATCGACCTCGTTCGCACTCAGGATTTGGAAAAGGATTATTACATCAACTACTGCTACAAAGAGACGCTCAAACAATTGGGCTCTCTACCAGAAGGTAAAGGGGTTCTTGAGAAGGATCCTCTCCTCATGGCCAAACTCCGTGTTTCTCCCGAAACTTCCTACGGACCAACCGACAAGAAACTCTCCAAAGAGGACATGCACCTCTACAATATCGGTAAAGAGGTCTTCAACCGCGAAGCCCACTGTGTCACCTGTCACCAACCTGACGGTAACGGAGTCAAAGGAACCTACCCAGCTCTCGCCAAGAGCGAATGGCTGGCCGGCGACCAGGATCGCGCAATCAAGGTGGTGCTGAAAGGACTCTATGGAGCACTCGATTTCCATGGAGAAAAATTCGGCCCGGAAAAAGGCACACCTCCAATGATGGGCTTTGCACCTCTACTCAAAGACGACGAAGTCGCTGGTGTCCTGACTTACGTGAACCAGTCCTTCGGAAACAACCTGCCCTCGGTAAAAGCGGAACAAGTCAAAAAGATCCGCGCTGAAACCGAGTCGCGTACCAACTTCTACATGGTGGAAGAGATCTTGAAGGAGCATCCGCTTAAGAAATAGCGCCAGCTCTTTTCGTTAACCAACGGCCTCGGGATTTCAAAATTCCGGGGCCGTTTGTTTTATGAAAACAAAGCCCCGATCCATCGAGACTACACTGCGTTGGAACCCATGAAACGCAACCTCTGGAGCTGGCCCCGCGCCACAGGAATCACGTTTGTACTGACGTACAAACTTGCGTTCGCACAGATATCGCTCTCAAAGCACGCCCAATCGTTTTCAGACTCCGAGAAAGCCGCCCTGTCCGCTGAATCCCCCATTCAGAACGCTCTGCCAGGTAAACTCCCCGCGCTATCAGAAGACAACATCGCAAGATACCAACAGGCCCATCCCAATACCCCAGATGCCGCAGTAGCCGTCTTTCTCCTCAACCACGATTCAAACGCTCTCCTGAAAAGTGCGGCTCTACACCCCGGCCACGCAACGCTGCAATTAACACGATTTCGCCTGAGCAAGCCCCCGGAAGAAAAAGAATCAGCGCTTGCAGCATTTTCAAAAGCAGATCCCAAAAATGCTTTAGGCCCATACCTGAAAGCACTCCAGCACACACAGGCCGGCAAGCCTCACGACGCAATCAGTGAGCTCGTTTCAGCGGAATCCCTGCGTGGCTTTTCGGTCTACAGCGAACAAATAACTCACCGTGTCGAAGACGCCTATCGACACTCCGGTTTCAGCGAGGCCATTTCGAAGGTCGCAGCCAGATCAATAGTCCCCCATGCAGGAGAAATTGCCTGGGAAGTTTTCAATATGATGGCTTCGATCGCAGGCACGTTCGAAAAAGACGGCGACGAACAGGGCGCCATTGTTATGCACGGAATGCAAATTGACCTTGCCCGACGCCTCCAAAACTCTTCTCTGCTGGAAGAAACCATCGAGGGATTCAGGATGCAAAAACGCATCCTTGAAGAATCAGCTCCCGGAATCCAGCCGCCCATTGGATTGAATGACGCTGATTATGAAGCCATCCTAACAGGCTTTCAGAAATGGATGAAATCTGCTGGGGAAGACGAGATCCTTCGTTTTTTCGAACTCGCTCAAAAAATCGGCGAATACAAAGCTGCGCGTCAGATCCTAAAAAATTAGGAACTCAGCACGCTCTCCTGCAAAAGTGGTTCCCTCGACGGGATAAGCTGACATATCATCTCCCCCTTTTTTCATGGAAATAGCCAAAGCAATTCCTGGGCAACGTCTCGTCAGTGATAGCGAGCCCGAACTGGGTCTGGGCATCGTTCTCAAAGTCGAATTCGGACGAATCGAAATGTTCTTCCCTGCCGCTTCCGAGCAACGACAATACTCGATTAAGAGTGCTCCACTACGCCGCGTTCAATTTAAGGAAGGCGACAAAATTAAACTGCACAGCGGGGAACAACTAAGCGTCGACTCTGTTATCGATAACAATGGCCTGCTCACCTATATAGCCGCCGGACGCGAAATCACCGAAGCTCAGCTCTCCGACTTCATCAGCTTCAGTAAACCCGAGGACCGCCTATTCGGAGCTCAGGTCGACGAAAACCACGTCTTCGAACTCCGCGCGGAATCGCTCCTGCGTCGAACGGACGTTCGCAAATCTCCTGTTCGCGGATTCCTTGGTGGCCGAGTAGACCTTATCCCGCACCAGATGTTCATCGCCGCTGAAGTGGCGTCCAGGCTGCTACCGCGCGTGCTTTTGGCAGATGAAGTTGGACTGGGTAAAACGATCGAGGCCGGTCTGACGCTTCATCGCCTGCACCTTACCGGAAGGGCCGAGCGCATCCTGATTCTGTTGCCTGAACCGCTCATTCACCAGTGGTTCGTAGAGTTGTGGCGCAGATTCAACCTGCTCTTTAGCATCTACGATGTGGAACGTTGTGAATCCATTGAGCTGAACCAGCCGGGAGCCAATCCGTTTCTGGAAAGTCAGTTGGTGATTTGTAGTATCGCCTTCCTTTCCGAAAACCCAGACCGCTCCAAACAAGTATTGGAAGCTGGTTGGGATCTCTTGGTTGTTGACGAAGCACATCATCTGGAATGGCACCCCGACGCCGCTAGTCCACAGTACGAACTCGTGGAAGCGCTTTCCGCCAAAACCCCAGGCCTCCTCCTTCTAACCGCTACGCCACAGCAACTCGGGCCGGAAAGTCATTTTGCCAGACTAAGGTTGCTGGACCCGAACCGTTATACCGACCTCGAGAAATTCCAGACCGAGGCAGATCATTACGAACAAGTCGCGCAGGCGGTCGACCGTCTTCTCGCAGGGAAAACGCTAAGCGCTGCCGACAAGAAACTTTTCACGAGCAAATCCCCGCACCTCAAACGGCATTTAGAACAACTCAAATCCGGTGACGAATCCGCCAGAAGCGGACTCGTTTCAGCGCTACTGGATTCGTTTGGCACCGGTCGTGTGATGTTCCGTAATACTCGCGCCGCACTCTCAGGTTTTCCTGAAAGAAAAGCCCTACTGGCCAAGCTTAAAACCTCGAAACAAACGGACCTTACCCTTCTCAAACTCAAGTGGCTCGCAGGCCTCCTGAAAGCAGAACCGGAAGAAAAGTTCCTGCTCATTTGCGCCAGCCGCAAACTGGCGGAGAAAGTTCACGAAGGTCTTCTTCAGGAACTCAACGTGCCTTCCTCGATTTTCCACGAGGGCCTCACGCTCGTACAACGCGACCGTAACGCAGCGTATTTCGCAGAGGAAGACGGTGCGCGCATCCTGATCTGTTCTGAAATCGGCAGCGAAGGCCGCAACTTCCAGTTCGCGCATCACTTGGTCCTCTTTGATCTACCACGTAATCCCGAGCTGCTTGAGCAGCGAATCGGTCGACTTGATCGAATCGGCCAAACCGAAACAATTCAGATCCACGTTCCGTATTTCCCAGGGGACGAATCCGAAGTGCTCGCAAAATGGTACGATGAAGGTCTCAACGCCTTTGAAAAAAACGTCCATGGCGCGGCTCAAATCGCAGCAGAACTGGTTGAAGATCTCGACACGCTGCTGGAAAATCCCGACACCAAACGCCTCAAAGTTTTCCTGGCAAAAACGAAAGAACTCCGCGCCAACGTCACCAAAAAGCTCGAGCGCGGTCACGATCGGCTTCTGGAGCTGAACTCCTGCAGACCCGAAAAAGCGGAAAGCACGATCGAACAAATCCGAGCATCCGATGAAAGCACGGAATTCGAAAACTTCTTTATTCGCCTTGCAGACTTTTTCGGCGTCAACATCGAGAACTTGGATCAAAGAAATCGAAGTCACCTTCTGACTCCAGGGCATCTCATGAAAGGTGCGTTCCCGTGCCTTCCTGACACCGGGTTATCGATTACTTTTCAAAGGGCACGCGCTTTGAGTCGTGAAGATCTCACGTTTATGAGCCCAGATCATCCGATGGTCCACGGTGCCCTCGACCTTTTACTAAGCAGCGAATCCGGCAACACTGCATTCGGTGTCTGGAAAAACTCGGGGAAAGAGTCGCTTTTGCTCGAATGCTACCTCGTTGTGGAATGCGTAGCCCCAGCAAACCTGCATCTCGACCGTTTCCTGCCTGTCACGCCGATCCGTATTCTCGTGGATCACGCGCTCACGGATCTGAGCGACGACGACCTTCTGGAAGAAGCGCCTCTGGAAGAAGGAGAAATCGCCAAACTCTTGGATAAGGGCGCGATCAAGAAGAAGCTTCTGCCAGCAATGTTTGAGAAAAGCCAAACCTTGGGAGCTGAAAAGATGGCGGCACTGGTGATCGAAGCGACGGCCGAAATGGATACACAACTCCAAAAGGAAATCGAACGCCTCGAAGACCTCCGAGCGATTAATGACCACGTCAGCCAAGCTGAAATCGATGCACGACATCAGGAAAAGGAATCCCTGCGGACGGCCCTCGCCTCAGCACGTCTGCGCCTCGACGCCATTCGCCTGATTCTACGAATGGCCTAATGGGCTTCGGGAAATGGCGCGCCGCTGAATCCGGCGCGCCCTCTCCTTCACCGACGGCTAAACTCCGATTGCGGACTGCAAAGCTTCTGCAATTCGGTCCGCCATTGCGGTAATCTGGGCATCATCACGCCCCTCCAATAGCAACCGCACCTTCGGCTCCGTCCCAGAGTAACGGAGAAGAACGCGCCCCTGCCCTTCGAGCTCCCGTTCGGCAGCTTGTACCAACGCCGCAACCTCCTTCAACTCAGCCAGCGGCGGCTTCCGTTGAACTCGCAGATTCCGCTGCGCCTGAGGGTATTTCGTAAGACAACGCTTCAGTTCACTCAAAGGCTTACCAGTCTCCACAACAATACGGAGCACCTGCAATGCGCTCACCAATCCGTCCCCTGTGGTGCCAAAATCGCGGAAAATCATGTGCCCGCTTTGTTCCCCACCCACGTTCAGGTTCTCCCGAACCATGGCCTCAATCACATAACGATCCCCCACACCGGTCCGTAAAACCCGCCCCCCGTTATTTCGCAGGGTTTCATCCAAGCCGAAATTACTCATCACGGTTGCCACCAGCGTATTACGGAGCAATTCCCCGCGCCGCATAAAGTTCAAGGCGGCAATTGCCAAAATTTCGTCCCCATCAACCACCTCGCCATTTTCATCACAAAGCAGAACCCGGTCAGCATCCCCGTCATGGGAGATCCCCACCGTCGCGCCGGATTCATTCACCAAGCGGCTAATCGCCTCCGGATAGGTGCTTCCACACCCTTCGTTAATATTCCTCCCATCGGGACTATTGTGCGCCACGGTCAAACGCGCCCCTAGTTCGCGAAGTACGCAGGGGGTGGATTTGTAGCCCGCCCCATTGGCGCAATCTACAGCGATGTGCATCCCCTCCAAATTCATCCCTTTAGGAAAACTCGCCTTCGCAAACTCGACATACCGACCCAATGCGTCATCGATTCGTTTTGCCTGGCCAATTCTCCCTGCTGTAGGCCGCACGGACTCGATCTCGCCACTAAACACAAGCTGTTCGATCCGACGCTCTAACGCATCATCAAGTTTATATCCATCACAACGGAAAAACTTAATCCCGTTGTCAGCGTAAGGATTATGGGAAGCGCTTAACACGATCCCAGCGTCCGCGCGCAGAGATCGGGTGATATAGGCCACTCCGGGAGTTGGTAAAGGACCGATAAAAAGGACATTAGCCCCTAGGGACATGACACCTGCGGCAAAAGCATTTTCGAGCATGTATCCGGAAAGGCGGGTATCTTTTCCGATAACAATCGTAGGCCGTTCACTGTTAGTGGCTCTTGGAATATCATTCTGACTAAAGACATGCGCAGCGGCCCGCCCCAGCTTGAGGGCCGTTTCAGCCGTAACGGGTTCTAGGTTGGCCACACCGCGGACACCATCGGTGCCAAAGAGTTTACGGGAATCGTCAGGCAAAGCGCTCATATCAGAATACAAATGAAACCAGTATGGCAACTGGTGGCGGCATGAGGCGCAAGGGGATTCACTCGTTTAAAAGGCTAAAAAAAATCATCCCCCCCACAATTGAACACTGGTATCCATGAAACAGTCGAAGAAGACTGTAGAAACAGGATTGGCAAAGGCCCTTCCAACTACTAACCCCGAACATACCCCGTATGAAATTGCTTAAACACTTCATCCCCCTAGCCGTACTCGTGACCCTCGGAACCGCCGCCCATGGCGAAGACACTCCGATGGAAAAAGAAATGTCTGCAATGAACAAAGCTTACAAAGCTTTGAAAAAGCAGATCGAAGACCCAGCTAAGAAATCGGAAAACTTGGCGCTGATCGCAGAGATCAAAAAGACTTCTGCTGCATCCGCCAAGATGGAACCAAAAACAACTGCGGACCAACCTGCAGCACAAAAAGCAGCTTACCTTGATAAGTTTAAGGGACAGATGGCTGACTTCGACAAAGCCGTTGGAGCCGTTGAAGCTGCAGTAAACGCAGGTGACGCCGCTGCCGCAAAAGCCGCGTTCGACAAACTGAATGACCTCAAGAAAAAAGGTCACGACGACTTCAAAAAAGAGTAGTGCTTAGGAGTCGCTTGGACCGCTTTTAGTAGACTTAAAGTCCCCACCGCCATGACACGCCAACAGGTTCTTGACCTGTATTTTATGGATGCCCGCTGCAAGCTCATAGAGCTCGCCGCATTCTTGGATCGCGTCGACCGGGCAGATGGAGACGTGGACTTTCGCCACACCGCTCTATTACAAGCACTGAAGAACCTCTCGGCTAACGAGCCATCTCGCGCCAAAGAAGTTCTCATGACCCTAAGTGACCCAACTACCGAACCTCTCGCCGCCGCACCCGGCAAGGGTGCGTGCGGTGCCTGGCCGGGCACCCACACAGCGTAGCCGCTCGGTCCGCCCCCTGCCGATCCCCCGTTAGCTTTTTTCTTCCATGCGCTATATCGAACCTCACGCTCACATGGTCAGTCGCACTACCGACGACTATGAAGCCATGGTAACTGCTGGTTGCGCCGCTGTTTGCGAACCCGCATTCTGGGCAGGATTCGATCGCAGCAGTGTAGACGGCTTTCACGATTACTTTTGTCAGCTCACAGATTACGAACCCAAACGAGCCGCCAAATTCGGTCTTCCTCATTATAGTTGGCTCTGTATCAACCCCAAAGAGTCCGAAGACGTCGTACTGGCTCGCGAGGTGATCAGTATCATCCCTGAATTTTTGAAATGCCCTACCGTTCTGGGTATCGGGGAAATTGGTCTGAATAAAAACACCCGAAACGAGCTCACCATCCTACAAGAGCACGTCGATCTAGCCGCTAAACATGATCAGCTGATCCTCGTTCACACCCCTCACTTAGAGGACAAATTCAAGGGGACCAGACTCATTCTTGATCTGTTAAAGTCAGATTCGCGAATCAATCCCGACCGAGTCATCATTGACCACGTAGAGGAGCACACGGTGAACATGGTCCTCGACGCCGGTTTCTGGGCTGGTATCACGCTGTATCCTGAATCCAAGGCCACCCCTGCGCGGGCCATCGATATGGTCGAACAGGCCGGCATGAAAAATATCTGGCTAAATTGCGCCTGCGATTGGGGGCGCTCGGAGCCTCTTGCGGTTCCTCGAACGGCATTGGAAATGCGACGCCGAGGCCATTCAGCCGAGGCCATCGATCATTTGGTATACGGCAATCCCAAGCGTTTCCTTTCCCAGAACCCTCGCTTCCAAATCGCCTGATGGGATCCTCAGGTCGCCGTTTCTTTTTTCAAACTACGACAGCCCATTCGCTGGTTGCCGTAGTGGTACTGTTGCCGCTCACCCGGATTTCTGCCCAGACACCGCAGACTCCCGAGTCCGCGCCGGAAAATAAGCCTGCTGCCGCCAGTTCCGCTCCGGTTTACACCCCGACTCTGGAAACGCAGAGACAAGCACGCACCTGGAGTTTCGCGATCCCGCCCCCTCGGGGCTTGATCTGTGATCGCAACGGACTGCCTCTCGTGAATCAACGAGTCGGAACCAACTTAGCGCTTATTTTTCCGCGCCCCTTTGATTTTACCGAGGCGCAGGTCACCGCTTTTGTCCAAGAAGAGGCAAGGGAAATTTCCCGAGTGCTCGGACGTAATATTCAAGCCCGACCCGACGCGGCGCTCAAACATTACCGAAACCGGCCTCATCTCTCGTGGGTGCTGATCGAGAATCTATCAGAATCCGATCTACAGAAGGTTAATGCACAAAAGCGTGACTCGTGGGATCTTCTTGCGTTCTACGCTCGCAACTACCCCAACGGAACGCTTGCGGGCCACTTACTCGGATACATTGGCCGGACGGGGCGCTTTCTGGATAGCCCAGTTGAAAATGGTGAGCCGTTGTGGCCGGACACTGAAGGCCGGGACGGACTGGAAAAGAGTTTCGATAACGTCCTACGCGGCGAGCCCGGACAACTGAATGTCATCTACAACGGAGCCGCAAAAAAAGCCTCGGAGCAGGTCACTCTGAACCCGATTCCCGGCAAACATGTTGTTACGACCTTAGACATCGAATTACAAAAGTTGTGTGAGCAGGCATTGGCAGCAAAAGCCAAACGGGGAGCACTCGTATTCATCGATCCACATAATGGCGATATTCTGGCAATGGCTTCTTGGCCGCCGATTAACCCCAACAAGTTCGTGCCAACGATTCGCGAGGCGGATTTCAAAGCGCTGAATGAAGATCCAAATGGGCCGCTAATCGCCCGAACCTTTAGATCAACCTATACGCCTGGATCAACCTTCAAATGTTTTGTCGGCCTAGCTGGGCTAGCTTCCGGGAAAATTACCCCAAACGACGAGTTTGATTGCCCGCCGGCGATGGAAATCGGCGACCACGTTTTTCACAACTGGAAAAAAGAAGGCACTGGCAGCCTGAATTTTGCACAAGCCCTAGAGCAATCTTGTAACACTTGGTTCTATCAGGCCGGACTCAAAATGGGCGGGCAGGTCATCGTGGACTACGCCCTCCAATTAGGGTTGGGAGAAAAAACAGGCATCCCTCTTCCAGATGAAAAAGGCGGCCGCATTCCCACAGAAGAATATCTCCGCAAAAAAGGGTTACGCCTCGCTGGCGGCAGTGTAGCAAACCTTTCGATCGGCCAGGGAGACACGGAAATCTCTCCATTACAAATGGCTCAAGCGATGTCCGTTATCGCAAATGGCGGCCTCCTCTATCAGGCCCGCTTAGTCCAGCAGATTCAAGACGTCACTGGAGAGGTCGCAAACGCGTACCCTGTCCGCATCCGCCGTAAGATCGAAATCCCGACCGAAACGATGGGGGCACTTCGTCAGGGAATGACGCTCGTTGTAAATGGATCGAGAGGGACCGCGGGCTCCGCTCGACTCGATAAAATCACCGTCGCCGGTAAGACGGGAACCGCCCAATGGGGAGCCAAACCCAATGAACGCACAGCAGCCTGGTTCGCGGGTTTTGCCCCCGCAGAAGGTCCGCGTGTTGCATTCGCAGCTCTTTACGAAGGAGATGCGAACAATCACGATGTCCACGGCGGAACCAACGCAGCGCCGATGATCGGCATGGTTTTGAAAGAGTATTTCAAGGATCCATCCAAGGCAAAGGCTGTGAAACCGAAGGACGAAGACGGTAAAGAAATCGATCTTCCAATGACTCCGACAGTTGTGCCAAAAGCGGCCCCCGTCGAACCGCCTCAAGAAAAAGAGGCGCCGCCGCCTCCTCCCAAGCCTTCATTCTGGAAACGCCTTTTCGGAAAACCCTCCTAACCAGGCGGCCCCTATTTCAGCACGCTCACCAGACATTGAAAGCGGCCACCTACGGCTGTGTTGCAAACACGCAACACGGCGCCTAAACCTCTAATTGCACGGGCAAACTCGACAGAACCCGAACGCCGCGGTCCGTCACTGTCACCACGTCCTCAATTCGAGCGCCCCCGACTCCCGGCCAATAGATTCCCGGCTCCACCGTTAAAACCTGCCCTGGTGTGAAAACGGCTCGCCCAAATCGTGGCTCTTCGTGGATCTCCAGTCCGAGACCATGACCCGTTCCGTGGAAAAAACCACGCCAGCGCCCCTTATGCTGCTCCGTCTTAAATCCTTGGACCTCAAAAAACTGCTGCACGCTCTCATGTAGAGCCTTCCCGGAATCCCAAGGTTTCATCGCCTTAATCACCATTTGCTGCGCCACACGAACCGTGTCCCACAGATGGCGTTGTGCGTCCGTGGCTCCCCCTTTTACCACCGTTCGCGTCATGTCCCCGTAATATCCCGTCTTCGGGTCTCGAGGAAACACATCCATGATGATCAACTCCCTAGATCGCAACGGTCCAGAACCCCGTTCGTGCGGATCACAGGCCTGATTTCCCCCCGCTACAATCGTATTAGCCGGCGCCCCGCCAGCACGCAACACCGCCGAGTCGATCTCCGCACGCAACCGCTCCGATGTTAGCACTGCATTCCCCCACTTGAGCACACCGTTCGTTCCGATAGTGGATGCAGCCAGCACCTCGATCCCACGTGCAATTCCTTGAGCCGTAATTTTCAGCGCATTCCTTAAGTATTTTAACTCAGTCTCATTCTTCAACTCGCGCTGCGCCCAAAACAACCCGTCTACCACGTGTAACTCAATCCCCGCTTCGCCCAAACTACACGCAACCCCCAACGGGAAATTCTGAGGCACTTCTACCGAAGTCACCTTTCGCTTCAGCAAAAATCGGGGCAACCACTCGTCCACCTTCGCCCCGACGGATAAACCCAAACTTTTCACCACATCCGTAAGCGCCAACACCTCGTCCACTTGAGCCGTCGCCCTTCCTCGATCCACCTCCAAATCGCTCAAAACGATACTCTTTTTCCCTTTTTGCTCCAAAAACACAAAGGCGTCCGGAACGAAAAAACCTGTTGCATAGAGCATATCCGGATCCCGCTCAGAATCCGCATAAATCAAACGAGGTTTGGGACTTCTCGAATTCAACTTTTTGGGGGATCCCTGGGTTTTCACCGAAGCCATATTATCTACTCCTTAAAACTTATTATCACGCTCCTCGCGACACTCGAACAGCCACGTACTCGGTATCTGCCAAAATATACTTTCGCAACTCCACCTCCACCCGGGCCACTGCGAACTCGCTGAGAACACACTCCGCAATATCGTTCGCCAACGTCTCGATTAATTTCCGGGGGCGATCCGAAGCAAGTCGGCGAACTCTTCGCGTCAGTGCGAAATAATCCACCGTGTTGACTATGTCATCTCCGAGCGCCGTGAAATCACGAACCGGAAACAACCGCAAATCCACAGTGAGACGCTGCGCTTCAGCCCGTTCCTCATCAGGCACTCCAACACAGGAAAGCAACTCCAGACGACAAACCTCTATCTGATCTCGGTCATGCACAACGTCACCTTGTCGAGGTATTCCACGGACCAATCACCTGCCTACGCAACGTCCCCGGCAAACTCACCAAACTTCCGGAACTTCTGATAGCGTTCCTCCAGCAAGACATCCATTGGCTTTCCAACTAATGCGTCCAACTGTTTTACAATCGCCTCCCGCAAATTCACAATCGCGGCTCCCTGATCCTGATGGGCCCCTCCCAACGGCTCTGGCACTACCCCGTCCACAAGTCCCAGTTCGGATAAATGCGCCCCCGTCAGCTTCAACGCTTCAGCCGCTTCCGGCGCATGTTTGCGATGTTTCCACAAAATCGCAGCGCACCCTTCCGGGCTAATCACAGAATAATACGCGTTCTCTAACATCAAAACGCGATCTGACACCCCTATTCCCAAGGCTCCACCGGAACCACCTTCCCCAATCACCACAGCCACGGTTTGAGTCTTAAGCGTCATCATTTCCCGCAAATTCAACGCAATCGCCTCCGATATGTGCCGTTCCTCAGCCCCCACTCCCGGATATGCCCCGGGAGTATCGATCAAGGAAATGAACGGAAGGCCAAACTTTTCAGCCAATCGCATCAACTTGAGTGCTTTACGATACCCTTCCGGATGAGCGCTTCCAAAGTTCCTCTTCAGATTCTCTTTCGTATCGCGCCCTTTCTGGTGACCAATGACCACACAACGATACTTCCCAATGGTCGCTAGCCCCCCAGGCATCGCAGCGTCATCACCGAAGAGACGATCGCCGTGTAATTCCACAAAGTTTTGAAACGCCAACTGCATGTAATCCATCGAAAATGGACGCGCCGGATGTCTCGCAATTTGAACCCGTTGCCAAGCTGTCAGGTTGCAGTAAATGTCCTTCCGCATCTGTTCGAGCTTTGACTCCATGCGACGGACTTCAGACTCAAAATTAATATCGTTGGCGGCAGAGCTGCTTTTGAGATCAGCAATTTTTGCCTCCAGTTCCAGGACGGGTTTTTCAAACTCCAGCGGCTGCAGTTTCATGAGTGGATCAGCGGATGGTGACAGTCTCGTTCTTTCGGAGCAATGCCGAGAGTTGACGCACTACATCCGGCGCAAGACCGTAACCAGATGTAGGACGTGGCACATTCTCAACGCCCGCTCCAGGTTCGGCGTACAATGTATGTCCCCCCGGCTGAAATACAATCCAGTGTAAAGAATCCGCATACCCTTTGTCCGTAGATGCCACGCGTTGACCATCCTTCCAGCCGGGTTTATCGGAAACCTTGACACTCACAACGGCTTGCGCCCCCTTTTTTATTGCACCCACCCGAGCATTTCCCTGCACCGAAATAACGGGCACCTGCGCAAAAAAATCGCCCCCTTGCAAAATCATCACCTTGGAGCCAGGACGGTCGATAACCGCCGAAAACTGAGAGGGCATCCAATAGAGTCTCTGCCCAATGCGCAGATTGCTACTCTCCAAATGGTTAATCGCCATCAACAGATCAGGAGCGATCTTCAGGCGACTGCAGATCTTGTTCATCACATCGCCTTGCTTCACCACATAGGCCTGCTTTCCCGGCGTCATTCTCGGCGTGAACAAAAGCCCGAGCTGGATGGCCCCCACCCTAAATCTGGCTTCCTCGGCCTTCGATGAATCAGGGTAAGTCTCCAAAAACTCCAAATACGCACTCCGCGCCGCCAATGGATCGCCTGCGGCCTCCACCTGGGCACATTTCTGAAACTCTCCAATCGTGGAATCCTCAAATGCCGGAGCCAGAGGCACTGGCGAATCCTTTTCCCTCTGCAACTCCACCTCCGGTTTCACAAAAAGTGAATAAGTGTAATACCCTCCACCGCCAAAAACAATGGCAGTTAGAGCAATCAACACCAACGCTTTAAGAAATCCACCCACAACAATTCCCCCACCAATTCCGCTGCTACAGCAACCCCCTACGTCGAAAATCCCCCATGTTCCCTCCAGACGATTCCTGAATCATATCGGACGCAAATTTCAGCAAACTCACCTCCCATCCTTCATCCACACCCTGGATAATCGCACTCAACGGATCCTCTGAGTAATCCACCGCATCCTTTAGCCGATCAATCACCTCCTCTATAGGGCTGTGTACAATCGATTCCGTCACATCCGTTTTCCGAAACTGGAACCCATATTTCAATACTGCCATGTGCCGGGCATTCTCCTTCATCCACTCCATAAACTGCTCGGCCCGTTCACCGAACCCATCCAACATCATCCTTTCCAGATGATTCGGAGCAATGATCAGCGGCTTGTCGGCATGGAGACGTCCATCTCGTACCCGCACTTGATTCACTGAATCCATCAATTCGGACACAATGTAGAAACGAAATGTCGTCGACCCAAAGGTCTCGATACGACGTTGCGGAGCAAGAATCACCTGCGTGTTCTCTATAGCGTATTGGAATGAATCAGCATCGAGCATGGATCAGCGGTGTTATTCTAGACGGTAAAATCGGCGTGGCAAATGCGGAGAACCCTTCTGGCTATGTCCTTTCAGTCACACCCTTCCTCAAAACCTGACTCTTCTGAATCCAAATACCCCTGCCCCCAAAGTCCCCTCCAAGATTTTTTTAAAAAAAAGCGGCGCTCACTGACAAAACTCGAGTCGAGAGACGTTCTTCTCAACAGAAGGCAACGATTTGATCCGGTTACAAAAAACAGGCTCTCAGAATCCAGCCACCCCCATTCAGAGCGTCGGACTAATTTCACTTTCAAAAACAGTATGAACTACCAGACGGCACAGACATCCACAAAAGCCGATTCAAGCAGTCGATTTTGGATTGGCGCACTCATCGCAGCCCTTTTTGCCCAAGGAAGCGGCAGCTCTGCCGCATCCAGCAATAATATAAGCCTTGGTATTCAAACATCGCCACAATCCATCACCGTCGGTATCCCCGCCGGTTGCACCAATTGTTTAGTGGAAGTCCGATTAAAGGGCAAAAAGCAGTGGCTCCGCTGGCGCACCTTCTCGCTCAATGGAAAGCCAACCTCCGTTAGTCTCACCCCGCCCAAAGATCCAATCATCGCCGAATGGAGAGCTTCAGGTTCGATTAACTCCCAAAGAGCCAAAGCGTTCGCAAAACAACAAAAGTTCCCAGAGGCATTCTACCAAGGGACGCGTCAGTTCGCAAAAACCCCCGCCTTTGGATACCAAGCTACAGCCGCCTCTGCACAAACTGCCCTCACAAGAAATACGGTAGAAACGGTTACTCCTCTTGCCACGGCCACTGCAGGCGCAAAAACCAACGACACAGCCGCCACCACCACAACCGTAGAAGCCGATATCTGGAAAACCGACGGCTCTACCGTCTACTTCTTCAACCAACTCCGTGGACTACAGGTCTTAGATCTCAGCGACCCGGCAGCGCCTAAACTGAATGCGACATTCCGGATGCCGGCAATTGGACAGGACCTTTATCTGCTCCCCGAACAAACACCCGGAGAACGTCTCCTTGTACTACTCACCCGCGATTACCGCTCGGGCTCCAGTGAAACTGATGTCGTTGTTGTCAAAGTTGCAGGGAAAACTGCCACGGAAATTTCACGTTCCTCGATCAAAGGCTGGCTTGCAGACAGCCGCATGGCAGGAAACAAACTCTACACCGTAACCACCGATTGGAATGTCGCCTGGGCCGCATCAACGAAGGACACGTCCGAAAGCAACACCACCCTCACTGAAACCGTCATTCAAGCGGACGGAACCCAAACGACACAAAGTAATCAGACCATAGCAGGCTTGTCGTCCAACGCTTTAATCTCTTCCGGAAACGACTGGATCGCCGTCACGACCAGCAACTGGAGTAGCTGGAACAAGAGCTCGATTACCCTGTTCCAACTCAGTCAGGCAGGTGCAACAAGACTCACGCCAACCCCTGTCTCAGTCAACGGCAGCGTCTACGATAAGTTCAAGGTATCCTACGATTCCCAGGTTCTTTCGGCCGTCTCCGTCCGATACGAGAACGCCACTTGGAACTGGACGCCCATCAGTACACTCGAGAACTTCGACGTTTCAGGAAATAAATTGGGATCTCTGGAAATCATTCGGGGCGAACAATTATTCGCAACCCGTTTCACCTCCGGAAAGCTCTACGCCGTTACCTTCAAACGTATCGACCCCCTCTGGGTAATCGATCTCGCCGATCAATCCGCCCCAAAAATCAAAGGGCACGTCGAGGTCCCAGGGTTCTCCACTTACATCGAACCCATGGGGGAAAAGGGTGAGTTTCTTTTCACCATCGGCCAAGACACAGGAAAAGTCGCAGCTTCTCTTTTCGACGTCTCAGACCTCGCGAATCCGACACTCAAGAGCCGAGTTTTGGTAGACGAAACCAATTGGGGCTACAGCGAGGCGACCTATGATGAAAAAGCTCTGAAAGTCCTGCCTGACGATGGCCTCGCACTTATCCCCTTCACTGGATTTCGCTTCCCTTTGCAAAGCACGCTTAAAACGAACACTAGCACCACAGAAAAGGCATCCTTCGTGCGACTAGTCGACATTAACCTCGCCAACGGCGGCAGCTTAACCGTGCGCGGCCGGCTCGATCACGACTTCGCCCCTCGCCGGGCCACTTTGGTAAACGGAATCCTCACCTCCATCTCACAGAAGGAACTCATTACCGCCAATATCGACAACAGAGATAAACCCAGCGTATTGGCTGATGTCCTTCTGGCTTGGCCAGTAAACCAGGTCGTCCAGTCGGGGGAATATGTTCTCCAAATAAGCGACGGTTCCAGTGCCGTATGGTCAGGGGAAAGAGCAGCCATTCGTATTTCGAAAAACGCCTCAGACTCGACCATTCTTACGGATGTCGAGTTGGGAGATGGCACCGTTCAGGAAGCGGTTTTGAAGTCCAACAAACTCTACGTCCTCCGGAAAAACTGGAACACGAACTATTGGTTCTACGCTCGCCCCCTTGGGGCCGCGTCAACAACCACTGATAAATCCGAACTCGTTCTGGACGTATACGATACCGCAGCGCTTCCGAACCTCCCTCTCCTTGGAAGTGCCTCCATTAAACTAGACTCCAGTGAAACAGATTGCATCATCAGCAATCTCGTTTGGATCACTGAAACGATCCCGGCTGTAGTGACACAAAACAGGCCTTGGAGTTATTGGGGAGGTCCCGTCATGACCCTGACAGCCGCTAGTGCAACAGCCAAGGTCGCCACCTCACTCGTGGCTGAACCCATCCCCTACCGCCGCCAGGAAATAACTCCCGCTATCGTTAGAGCTTTTGATATCGGCACTCCAACAGCTCCCGTCGCACTCGCATCCAAAAAACTCGAGAACACAACCGAAACCATGGTTTCCACAGTAGGCGCCGGTGAAGGACTCCTCATATTTGGTTACGGTGAAAAACTCACGCCGTACCAGCAGCGGCTGTCGAACGATTACAATGATGCACTATCGTGTATTCACCGTTTGGGGGTTCTGGATTTCTCAAATCCCGCAGCACCAATTCAACGCACACCTGTAACTATTCCCGGCCGTCTCTTCGCAGTGGGAGAAGTTTCCCGCTCCGGTTTTCTGGCTTACACGGAAAGCCTCACTGACGCCGCAGGAACGGACGGGCGACAGGTTCAGGTCAGCCTAATAGACGAACTTGCCGCATCCCTTGTTGTGAGCACCCCGGTTGGCAACGATGCCCGATTGGCTGCCGAAGGACGCAACCTGTACGTTGCTGAAGAGAGTGGGATCAGCAGACTGACACTCACCGACAGCGCTACGCTCACCAAGTCAGCAACGGCGAAAACGGAGTGGAATCCGAACGAACTGATGGTTCGCGGATCCTCTTTACTCGGAACAAACGGCGATCGGTTAATGCGGGTCTCTTGGCCCGGAATCGAAGGCGTTGTCGAAACTTGGCAGATACGCCAATGGTTTCAGCTCTCGAAATTGGCTACCGGATTGGATCAAACCATCTACGCACCCGTGGGCGACTACGGAATGGAACGATTCGGAGTAAAGTAACAAACCATTCGGGTTGGTTCAGACATACGAAGAGCACGAATGGAGGGGCAACCCACATTCGTGCTCTTTACGTCGATTTGCCTCCTCTCGGCAGGTATAGTGCCCGAGAGGCACCCAGATCGCAGTGAGTCTCCCTTTCCAAATGAGTATTTCCATTACAGCGTCCACCTCCCTGTACGGGCTGACTCCGGCGCAAATTGCCAGCCTCTCCAGTGAACAATTTGGCGCTCTTACAACACCCCAGATTCGGAGCTTATCGATCTCCCAAGTCAGCAGTCTCGCGCTCTCCGGAATACCTCAGCTTAATGAGCAGCAACTCGCAGCGCTCAATCCCAACCAGGCAATCGGCTTCACTTCGCGGCAACTCGGCGTCCTCAGCGCATCTCAGTTCGCCGCCCTGAACACCAGTGCCATTCGTGCATTAAGGACCAGTCAGATATCTTCGCTCAACGACACTCTCGTTCAGTCACTCTCCCCCACGACCGTTGGCGTCTTCACGAGCACACAGATTGCAGCCTTTTCTCTGCCCGTTTTTGCAAACCTTTCTGCAGAAAAGATCGCAGCACTGACCTCCGTACAAATCACCGGACTGACATCAACCCAGCTGAACGCCCTTAGCACCACTCAGCTCGCTGCACTGGAACCCAGTATTCTAAAGGGCCTCAACTCAAGGCAGATTTCGACGCTCTCCACTGGAACACTTGCACTTCTTAGCCCCATTCAATTCGGAGCTTTCAACGCAGGGCAAATGAGTGGCTTTGGCACGTTTCAGCTCACAACCCTCGCCACCACTCAGGTAGCAGCACTCAGCACATTCGCAATCAAGGGCCTTCAAAGCCAGCAATTGGCAGCCCTGAACGAGAGCCAGATAGCGGCGTTCACCCCGTTGGAACAAGGCGTCTTGAGCGCCCTACAGCTAAGCTGGCTATCAACCACTGGAATTCGTGGCTTCAGCCCGACTCAAATGGAGTTGCTGACCTCGATCCAAATCGCAGGTCTGACAACCGCGTCTATCCGCTCTCTCAGCACCACTCAATCTGCAGCGATCCTCCCCGCAACCCTGCGAGGTCTATCCACTCGCCAGATCACAGCAATCACTAGCAGTCAGCTCCAGGCGTTGAGCCCCGAATCCCTCAACTCGCTATCCAGTGCCCAGTCCGGTGCTTTCTTAATCGAAGCAATCGACGGTCTGACAACCACACAACTCTTCGAACTCTCGTCCACCCAGCTGATCGGATTCACGTCCACGCAGCTAAACTCCCTCGAGAGCAGCCAACTCAGCATCATCGCTCCCAACGTAATCAAGAGCCTCTCAGCCAAACAGATCAGCGGCCTTTCCTCAGCAGCCATTACGGCACTCAACCCGGACCAGATCCACCTGCTGACTCCACTGCAAATAGGCGCACTGCGCACGTCGCAAATCCCGTCTTTCTCGAGTACACAAATCGAATCGCTGAGTACCGCAGCCATCAGAGGCCTTCTCAGTGCCCAAATCGGAAGCTTCTCCGAAAATCAAATCACCTCGCTCAGTGTGCCCGCCTTCCAAGCGTTCAGTAGCACACAACTTTCGGGTATTAGTTCATCCGGCATCCGTTCTCTGAGTGAACTACAGCTCCAGGCGCTCAGTTCTCTACAGGTTCAGGGATTCACCACCATTCAGGTGAACGTGCTTAACTCCGGGCAGCTGGCAAATCTCACAACAGGTGTATTCAAAAATCTCACCACACGCCAGATAGCAGCCCTATCCACCACCATCATCTCCGGGATTTCATCGGGCCATATCGCTGTACTAACGGGAACCCAAGTGGTGGCTCTAAGCGCCCTACAAACCAAAGCGCTCTCCACTGAGCAAATCGCGTCCCTGTCCACCACTGCAATCAAAGGGCTCCAATCCACACAAATAGTCGCCCTCACACCGGCTCAAGCAGGCGCACTCTCCACAGCGGAGTTGCGCGTTTTTAGCGCCCCCCAAATTGGCCAATTTTCGACCTCTGCTATCGGGGTAATCAACGGCTTTCAATTAGGTGCACTCTCTTCGAATCAGCTTCCGGGTTTCACTTCCACTCAACTTCGGGTTTTCAGCAGCGCCCAGATAACCGCATTTGAACCCGCAGCCGTTCCTGGATTCGCAACTACCCAGCTAGCAGCATTTAGCAGCCTTCAGCTTCAATTTCTCACACCCACGCAATTTACTGCATTTACCCCGTCTCAACTCGCCGGATTTTCGCTCACCGCAACTTCCAATTGGACAACAACTCAAGTAGGAGCGGTCCGCTCTACTCAAGTTTCAGGGCTCACAACATCCCAATTAAACACACTGAGCATGGAGCAATGGGCTGCACTTAGTACCACTGCATTCAAAACATTCACGCAAACCCAAACCTCCAGCCTGTCTACTGCTTCCATACGGGCACTGACCACTGCACAAATCAACTCTCTAACTTACCCGCAAATCACCGCGCTCCGAACGAGCCAAATTAGAAGCCTCAGTGGGACTCAAATCGAAGCACTCAGCACCACTGCTCTTAAGTCCCTCCAGTTCTATCACGTTGGAGCGCTCACTTCCAGTCAGCTTCCATGGCTCACCTCCAGCGCACTTGGCGTACTGAGCGCCCCTCAATGGCTCGGCATCTCCACAATCGCTCTCAGCGGTTTCACCACAAATCAAATACATCTTTGGGGTTCAGCTCAGATCTCGGCCTTCTCCTCTCAGCAAGTGCGAGTATTTAGCAGCGCCCAGATTTCCACGCTTACCACCGAGGCTATTCGGAGCCTCTCGGCGGACCAAATCAAAGCGCTCTCGAGCACACAGCTCACAGCACTTTCTCCGGAATCCATCAGTATTCTGAACAACTTCCAACTCCCGAACATCACCTCCCTCGCGATCGCCCTTTTCACTTCCGAACAAATCGCCGCTCTCACAACAACAAGTATCCGAGGGCTGCAAGCCTCTCAAATTCGAGCCCTCACCTCTTCGCAAATCCCAGCCCTCAGTTCCGCTGAATTCGGACTCTTATCCGCAGTTCAAATCAGCGCCTTCAGCACCACCCTGTTTGCTGCGATATCCGCATCACAAATCAGCGCACTTGGCATCGCAGCTGTCAAAGGACTCACCACCGCTCAACTCACTTTACTCAGCAGTGCGCAATCTGAGGGACTAACCACAGCCAATATCAACGGTCTCACCAGCGCCCAAATTTCTGCATTTGGCTCCTCCATTCTGACGGGATTCACCAGCACACAATTCAGCGCTTTCACACCAACACTTACCGGAGCGCTCACTCCCGATCTGTGGAGTGCTTTTAGCTCCACTCAAGTTCAAGGTCTCACCACGAGCAGCCTCTCAGCACTCACCAGTACCCAACTAGAACACCTTAGCCCCAACGCATTTTCCGGACTAAACAGCACTCAACTCAGTGCCATAAACGCGAATGCGATTCGCGGGCTCACGACCTCACAACTCGATACTGTAAGCTCGATGCAGGTCCTCGGGTTTGGCACAAGCATGGTCTATGGGCTTTCAAGCCGTCAAATCTCTGCATTCAACACCATAGCGATAGCCAGCCTTACAAGTGCCCAAATCAATGCATTAAGCTCCAGCGGTGTAGCAGGCCTTACAACAGCCGAGGTGGCTGCTTTCGCGACAAACCAAATCGCAGGCTTTACGTCATCCGGACTCAGTGGATTAAGGCCTGAGATCGTCGTCGCCTTCACCACGAATCATATCCGTGCCCTCAAACAGACAGCGATTAAGGGACTCACCACTTCGGAAATAGCAGCATTCTCAGCCCAACAAATAGCCGCTTTCAACTCCACCGCCATTACGAACCTGACCTCTTGGCAGATCAGCACCTTAAGCGGAACGCAGGTGGAGCTCCTTGAAACCACAGTCCTTGCAGTCCTCAGTGAGCAACAAATCGGCTCCTTCTGCACAAGCGCTTTTGCGCAGTGGACCTCGACACAAATCGGCGCGTTAAGCATCAACGCGATCCGTGGACTCACTTCCGCTCAAATCGCAGTGCTCGACTTGTCTCAGGACCTGACCACGAGCCAATTCACGGGCCTTAGCACCAGTCAACTCACCCGGTTTGGTTCGGCCGAAATCAGCGAACTCACCACCGCCACAGTCACCGCGCTTAGCCCAACCCAGCTCGGAGCATTCAACACCCTGGCAGTATCGACTTTAAGCACCAGCCAACTCAACCTGCTATCCTCCCTCCAAGTCTCCGGATTCGACACCTCGGACATCAATGTTCTGGCGCCTTCCCAAATCGCGTCTCTGTCGCCCTTGAGTCTCTCAGGCCTCACCTCATTACAGGCCAGCGTCCTAGGGACAACAGCAATTCATGAACTCAGCGCAAGTCAGCTCGCTTACCTGAATAATTCGGTCGTGGCAGGTCTATCCACGTCTCAAGTTTCGGCACTCGCTGACATCACTGCGTTCAGCTCCAACCAAATCGCCCAACTCAGCCCGCAACAATTAGGCGCGCTGCAGGATTCGCAATTCAATGCATTAACGGTACTGCAGCTTCCCAGTATTTCCCCCACTGCAATCTCCGGTTTAACACAAAGACAAATCGGTCTTTTCGGGAATCTGTCCTCCCTGACTCCACCACAACTCGCCGCATTTAGTTCAGTGCAAATCAGCGCACTGGATCCCGCATTAATCGCATTTTTAAGCTCCTATCAACTATCTGCATTCACCCCCACCTCCATACCCGGATTCACCTCCGTGCAGATCACATCTCTTACAAGTGCAACAACCCAAGGCTTCACACCACAACAGCTAGGCAGCCTTTCATCAGCTCAAATTGGTTTCCTTTCCACAAACTCAATCCGATCCCTCTCGAACGCTCAAATTAGTGCATTCACTCCAGACTCCATCGCTGGTTTGAACCAGCAACAAGTTGCAGTCCTTACCTCCTCTGAGATCCGCGCCCTCACGACTTTTGAAATCAATGCCTTCACCTCAGCACAACTAAGCGCTCTGGACTCCGCCGCCATCGCTGGAATCAGCCCCGCACAGATCAGCATTTTGAGCTCCCTTCAAATTGCTGGAATTACGCCCACAACAGTCGGTTTATTGAGCACAACACAACTCGCAGCCTTATCCGTTGCATCGATTGCGGGAATCACCACCACACAAATCCAGGCTCTGTCGTTAACAAGCAGCAGCCTCAGTGCCGCTCAGATTGCCGCTTTCGCTTCGGACCAAATCGGAGCATTGACCACCCTGTCGCTCAATTCATTTTCAAACACTCAAATCACCTCCATCAATCTGAACGCTATCAACGGGTTATCTACCGGACAGATTGAGGCACTCGGTGCCAGCTTTATCCGCAATTTTACAAACGAACAGGCACGCGCCTTAAGCTCTCTCCAAATAAATCACTTCAGTACCAGTGGAATTGGCGGCTTGGGAAATCAGATCGCGGCTCTTACAGCAACTCAGGTCAGCGGATTTAGCCCCGAAGTCATTTCTATTCTCACCAAAGATCAAGTGTTCTCGATCACGCCGACCGCGATCAAGGGACTCAACACCAGTCAGCTTTCCAATCTAAGCACCCAGAGCATCAGTGGCCTGACAAAAAATCAGGTCAACGAAACAACGGGATTGAGTACGTCTCAAATTTCCGCATTTACCACCGCCCAAACCGGAGCGCTGAGTGCCGCAGCGATTAGTGGACTGACATCCGGACAAATGGCCGTCTTGGATTTCGCGATTCTGAGTCAGCTGACGAGTTCCCAGCTTTTAGGAATAAGCGCGACGGCGGTTAGCGGGATTGCCACCAGCGTAATTGCGTCATTCACGTCCATTCAAATGAGCGGATTCAGCTCAGCGGCTATTGAAGCGTTAAGCAGCACCGAGATCCTCACGTTAACCCCAGAACAGATCAACGGATTAGGCGCCCTCAATGTAAAAGGCTTAAACAGCACAGAAGTTGCCCTATTAACGACGGCGCAGATCATCGCACTGAGCACCAGTGGAATCACAGGGCTGTCGACTCTCCAGATTCAAGCATTGGACACCAGCGACATCACAGTGCTCACGACGAGCCAGATCAGTGCACTGGCAAAGGAGCAACTGGCCGCATTAACCTCGAGCCAAGACGCGGTACTTCAGCCCGCCCAGATCGCGGCACTCGGCACCGTCACCATCACGTTACTCACGACAAGCCTCATTCGCAATTTGTCGTCCGAGTCATTCGCCGGATTTTCGACGATCCAGATTCAAGTTTTGAGCAGTAGTGAGCTTGGAGCCTTCACCACAAGCTCGCTGTACACGGTATTCAGCCCCACGCAGTACGCCGCCCTCACATCCACCCAAACCAGTGGACTAGCAGCATCCTTCCTTGCAGCACTCGGGGCGTAGCGGGGCACGCAAAAAAGGCTTTGAAAGCGAATGTCGCCTTCAAAGCCTTTTGATCTTTGATTCAATCTTCAGGCAAACAAGTGCCCCTGCAAAGGCTCTCTTTGTTAAGAAGAAATCGAATGAACCTCATCCCGCACCGCTTTGGGAACAGGACGTAAATCCCAGATAATTCCCAGCCACGAGAGCACCTTGAGCCCATAATAAGTCGGGTCAAACTCCCACCAGCGGAATCCCTGCCTGGTAGAGTGGGGGTAGTGGTGATGGTTATTGTGCCAGCCTTCTCCCAACGTAATGAATGCCAGGAGCCAACTATTCCGGCTTTGATCTTCTGTTTGGTAACGGCGACGCCCCCAGACATGTGCAAGAGAATTGATAAAAAGGGTCCCGTGCAAAAGTACAGTGGTGCTCACAAAAAAGGTCCAGATGAAGAACTGGCCAACGGTCACCCCTAATTGTGGGAAAAACTTCTCCAGCACCCAACCGATGGCAAGCATCACCAACCCATAAACAAACGGCACCGTCTGGTCGTATCGATTCAGGAAGACCAACTCGGGATACTTCGCCAGATCCGACACATTTTTGTAAGCAGTCGGGAAGTTCTTCATCGACGTCAACCACCCGAGATGAGACCACGCAAATCCGTTTACAACAGGAGAGTGAACATCCTCGGCGTGATCTGAGTATTTATGATGATGCCGGTGCGTGGCCGCCCACCAAAGCGGCCCCCGCTGCATGGAGCTATTGCCCAAAACCGCAAAAAGAAACTGAGCCACCCGCGAAGTCTTAAACGTGCGATGTGAAAAATACCGATGATAGAAACCGGTAATCGCAAACATCCGGATCACATAAAGAAAGACAGCAGCCACAACAACCGTAGTATTGATCCCTACGAAAAAAACAGGAATACACCCTACGTGTAGAAATATAAACGGCAGCGTCCGTTGCCAATCCACTTTGGAAGGTAGAAGTGCGGGGTCCGGAGCGTCTTCGCGGCGGTAGTCAGAGTCGAGCCACTGCGCGATGGTCACAAACGCCGTGTTCCAAACACCCGACGGCTTCGGCTTTAAATTGTTCTCGTTAGTTCCCATTGATCTTATTTTAAAAAGCTTACTTCAACTCACTTCAAACTTGGCGCAGTGCAAAACCGGCTCAACCCCTTCACTACCACCTCGTCTTGTCGAAACCGCCCGCGCTTCTTCTCGACCCCAACGTCGTCCAAAATGGTGCTCGGATCGTGCCCAAAACAAAAGTCGCCTCAATCCAGCAGCGGGCTGAGACGCAAGAAAGGTCAGGTATAAAAAGCGGCACGATCGTGATTCCTAGGTTGATGCCCCTTTAAAAACGCACTTCACTGCACTTTCCGCTTCAGGAGTCATCTTCCTTCGGCTGGGGGGCTCCTTGAATCTCCACAATAGCGAGGCCATTGCCAATCGTTTTTGAGCCCCTCTCCGGACGTGTGTATTCGTCTAATTTTTCTATTTCGTCGAACTTTGTACATCCACTGGTGCCCCTTATCCAACACAACCCATCGGTGGACAGGGCCGCAAGTTCACCACACGCTCACGCCGCTCCCCCTCGTGCGAGTTCAGCGCGGCTCTAATACACGCTTAAAAAAGGCAACCGCATCGGAACGATCCCCGCGATCCTCGGCCACCTCCACCCAATCTGCCTGAAATTCAGGGTCTTCGGCCGCATTCTCGAGTGTATCTTCGATAAACGTATACAGAAAGGAGGCCGGACTCACCCCTGCACGCTCCGACAACTCAGTCAAAAGTGTAAACAAATCCATACAGAGACAAGACGCCACACTCCCTCCTCTGTGTCGAGCGTTGCGCAGGAATCACTCATGGCGGCCACAAACTTTCGCGTCGTTCTGATCGTAAAGTCCGCTTTTTTGAGCGCCTCATCTTCAAAACTAAGCTACAGATGACTGCATGAGTCCCTTTCAGAACTCCGTAAACGATGCCCTCAATACATTTGAGTCTCTCCGCCTCCTAGAGCCGGTTTTATTGAAGGCCTCCGATACCATCAGAACATGCTTAACTGGAGGGAACAAGATGCTTGTCGCCGGCAACGGGGGCAGTGCTGCAGATGGCTCGGATTTCGCCACTGAATACGCATGTCGCTTCATTCGCGACCGTAAACCTTTCGCCGCACTCAATCTGAGTGCCTGTGGGAGCCTACTGACAGCCATCGGTAACGATTATGGCTACGAATGGGCTTTCGCACGCCAGGTTGAGGCATTTGGACGTCCCGGCGACGTTCTGGTGGTCATTTCGACAAGTGGCAATTCCCCGAATATCATGCGCGCTATCGAGGCTGCCAAAGCGCTCGATCTTCACAGCATCGCCCTGTTAGGACGCGACGGCGGACGTTGCCGAGGCAAAGCCGACATCGAGCTACTCGTGAATACCCGTGTCACCGCAAGAATTCAGGAAGCGCACAAGTTTCTACTCCATTCCATCTGCGAACACGTAGAAGACGCTCTTCAACAAGCCTCGGCCATCTAAGGAAAGCCAAGACACCCACCCCTAGTTCTCCCGCTTCGTTCCGGAAAAACTAGAAGCCCCCCAGTCACCCGAGTCGTCATTGTAACATTTCAGACGGCTCCCCGTTACAAGATTCGTCTCCATGACTGTCTCCCTGTCGCCGAACGTGATTACCGCCATTTCGGCCGTTTTTGGAGCTCTCGTAGGATCTTTTCTCAACGTCTGTATCTATCGGCTCCCTCTCGGTCTCTCTGTCCGTACTCCCGCCCGGTCTTATTGCCCCCACTGCCGGAAAACGATCCCTTGGTGGGAAAATCTCCCCATTCTGTCGTGGCTCCTGCTTCGTGGTCGTTGTTCCACCTGTAAAAGTCCGATTCACATTCGGTATCTACTGGTAGAGGTGCTCACTGCACTCCTGTTTGCAGCCGCTGCGATTGTCATTCCCTACCATTCGCCACTGCTTCTACTCCCTTATTTCACCCTACTCGGGATCCTGATCGTAGCGACGTTCGTAGATCTCGAGCACATGATTATCCCGGACGAAATCACTTGGGGCGGAGCGGTAGCCGGACTCATTTTCTCCCTCCTTTTACCCGAGTTGCATAGTGCGCAATCAAACACTCAGGCGTTCCTTTCGTCGCTTCTGGGAGCCGGCTTTGGCTTTGGTTCCCTCTGGGCAATTGCAACACTCGGTCGCCTCGCGTTCGGGCGGAAACGGATGACTTTCGCGACACCGACCCCCGTACGCTGGATCCGAAACGGCGACGAAGCAGAACTGTCCGTAGGAGAGGATCTATCGCCTTGGGGTGATTTCTTTTTTCGCGGCACCGAAAAAATCAGAATGGGAGTTCTCTCAGGAGACATTGACGGGAAACCCGTCATGAAAAGTGAAGCCCTTTGGACCCTAAACCACATTCAATTTTCACTCTCTACGCAGTCGTCGGCTCAATCACACGACCTGAACCAAATCGACAAAATCAATCTCCAAATCGAATGGCTCGTGTTTCCTCGAGAAGCAATGGGCTTCGGCGACGTTAAATTTCTCGCAGCCATTGGTTCGTTCCTCGGATGGCGTGCCGCTCTATTCACCATCGTCGCAGCATCGTGTTTGGGCGCTCTTTATGGGCTCTTCACACTTCTGATCGGGAAACGTCAATGGTCCGCCATTCCTTTCGGACCGTATCTTGCAACAGCAGCTCTCATCTGGATAGCAACCGGCCCAAACCTCGTAGCTGCTTATTGGGCATTGGTCTCAGTCGCCCATTAGCGATATCCAGGCTAGAACTCGTCCGTCTTACTGGGACGGAACAGGAAGCGCGTCCGGCACGGATTGAAAAATGGGGCCCCCGCGCTGCGAAATAATTCCACGCGCCAAACCCACCGCGATCTTCTCACGATAAGCGGGATTCATGATCCAGGAAGCCTCCTGGGCTGTTGTGAGATACCCGCATTCCATCAATACGGCAGGATTCTCATTCATACGGACAACCCGAAACCTCGCAGTTCGGGCTCCGCGATTGGGCGATCCAGTCGTTTGAGAAAGAATCCGAACCATCCGCTCCGCCATCTGCCGGGATTCAGGTGAAAAATAATAACTCTCGACCCCCACAACCGGTTTTCTTCCCGCATCATTAAAGTGCACACTGACAAACACCGCGTTGTGACGGTCATTCGAAATATCGACACGCCCATCTAACGGAATGAACACATCCGTTTGGCGAGTGAGTACGGTACGAAAACCTGCGGCCCTGAGTTTGGGGGCCAGACGCAACACCACATCCAAGGCCAAATCTTTTTCATAAGGCCCTTTTCGAATTCGAGCTCCAGAATCATGCGCACCATGGCCCGCATCCAACACAACAGTGTTGAATGTTCGGCTCGTGTTTCTCACGCCGGGCGTCCCTTCTCTGACAGCACAGGCACTGAAAAATGATGCAACCAAGCACAGTCCCACTCCACGAAACACCGTAAGCTCACCTAAAAAGGACGCCGTAGATTCGATAATTTGTTGAAATCTATACCTCATGCACAGTGCTCGTTAATTACCATTCCTGCGAAAGCTGGCCGCACCTTCTCAGGGAATACGCCCACTCTTGCAATCCTCAACTATGCTCGAATCCCTCGCAAATGCGAATCGTGTATATCCACCATCCCGCCCACTGCTCTCTCCTGTATCCGGAACTGGATCGCCACCTGAATCTTCGCCCCTTCCCCAGTAACTTTACGATCCAATCCCAGTCAAACCCAGCTACCAATTTTTTCCTTCTTCAAAAACTCCGCGAACGGTGTCCGGACTCAGTGGAGGCTCGGCTCGGTACTCCCTAAGCGGGCGACTCAGGGGTCCCTGCGCCGTCACAGAATAGCTGCTTTTACCGTGTATCCCGCTCCCTCGAATTTCAACCTGGGGTTCCGTTCCCGCTGCCTCAAAACGAAATAAAAGCGGATCCACCATCAACACACTGCCCCCTGCACTGCCCTTAAGCGTGAGACGGCTTTCCCCTTTGATCTCAGGTTTCGCACAAGTCCCCGCCACTGCAAAATCAACTTTCGCTGTTCCCGGCGTTCCCAACATCGCCAATCCCTCGGCGCTACTCACCCGCAGTTGCAATTTAGAATGCCCCATAAATGCCGGCCCAATCCCCAGCGCTAATTTTCGCGCCTGACCAGGCTCTGCCCAAAATACCCGTAAATCGGGAACCCCACCAAAATCGACCCCATTCAAAAGGACCTCTCCCGACACTGCGAGTTGGCTGAACGGCCCAACAACCTTCCACTCTGCTCGTCCGGTAGCATTTAATCCAGCCATCGTGCCATCGTAGCGCCCACTCTTCTCGGGAACCGGAAACCGAAGCCCTCCGATGTTCAGCCAACGGGCATTGGACGTGTTAAACTGTAGGTTTAAAGTCGGCTCAGCATGTCCATCTTTCCATTCAAGATCCGCACTTCCCTCATACTTTCCCGACGCCGAGGTCCATCCCAAACCTCGCACCTCCAAAGCCCGTGCCTTCCATTCAACATTCATAGCAGTATCGCTTAACAAAACATCTCCGAGAGAAATCCCCCCCTTATTCAGAACCAATGCGCCATTGCCACGGAGGTCTTTGAAAGCTCCATGAGACTCCCACTCTCCAGAAACTTCACCTCTTAATCCGGACGGCATCCCAGGCAAACGAGCAAATTCTGAAAGATCCAGTTGAGTCATCTTTAACTTCGCATCCAACACCAAGTCAGCATTGACGACCTTCGCCCAATCCAACGATGGCCAGGCATCCCAAAGTGCCTTCGGAACACTCAAATCGCCCGTCATGGAAACCTTCGCCCCCTGCTTAAACTGCAACGCCTCAAATCGTCCTCCCATTGCGCCAACTGTAAGACGCCCTTGAAGTGAGACTTTTTCGTCCCCAACACTAAACGAATCCAACGCCAGAACGTCCTTGCCGTATTTCCCTGCAAAATCCCCCCGCAAGGGATGCGGCCAGTTCCCTCTGGGTTTCAGGGGATGTACCCCGGAAAACTTTCCTGAAACCGTCCCCTCGTGAACCAAGGAAGTCCCCCGCCCAGTCCAATCCAAACGCAGTTCCCCCACATAAGGCTCTGTGACCAATGGAGGTTGTAGCAAATCCGCATAACTTCCTAAATTTCCAAACACCGACCTAAACTCCCCCTGGTACCACCACCCGTCCCCCACATGAATCACTCCCTTACCCCTCAGCAAATCCGCCCGATTCACTAGCTCCGCATTGAGAATCCGTATGTCACTCCCGTCCAGTTTTACGGCTGCGTTTAATTCCTCAATTGGGGAGTTCCGCCATTTGAGTTTGCTCCCAGTCACAATCAATGCCCCGCCCAGTGCACCCGTCTGACTACGCACCGTCCCGTCCACCGTAAGCGCACCAGCCATGTACTTGTATTCCGGCATAAAAAGCGCCGACAGCTCCGTCAAATTATCAATTCGCGCGGTCACACTCATTCCAAAATCCGCTTTCCACCACGGCACCCCGCCCCCGGGAAGTTGCATTTCGCCATTTAAAATCAATTGATTATGACCTTGTTGCAGCGAAAACTCAGCATTTTGCACCCGTCGATCCAGTAACATGCCGCCAACCACCAAGGAATCCCACTGGCGCGATTCCCACTGAAAATTGCGGGCTTCCAGACGGAGCGTCGCGGTACCCCGATCCGCCAAACCTGGGGATCCGCGGAACGTAAACTTCCCTTGCTCCAACAGGCCACCCGCCGCCTCGGTGACTCCCAGAAAAGCCGCCAGCGGCGCCACTCCTAGCTTCGAAAATGAGCCACTCGCATCCAGAGGGACATCCACGGAATCAGGGGAAGCCTGAGCCCGAACCCGCAACTCTCCCCCAAACGCCAGCGAATGCATTTCCAAATCCACTCGCCCTATCCCAACCGCCGCTAAATCCGCAACCAAACTCATCACTTGCACACCATCCATTAGCTTCATGTCCCCAAACTGTACCCGAGTCCCTTGTATCGCCGTACGCCCCGTCACATCTTTAAAACTACGCTCCCATCCTCTCACCTGGACATCCACTCGCCCTGCTTTCACCTCCCCAGGTGCAATCTGACTTAGACTCAGTTGGGTATCCTCCACCTTCAGCATTACGTCCGCTGATTCGGCCACCCATTGTTTGAGGCCAATTTGAATCTTTCCAGGCATCGGACACGACAAGGGAAGCCCAAGGTTCCAGTCTGCGTAAAACGGCCGGGAATTCTCAATTGCCTGTTTTGACTGTTTATTGACCCAGTGCAATGTCACCCCTTTTACCGAGAACAATTCAAAAAACGGACCACCAACCGATTTCGGCAGGAGATTTTCAAATCGAAATACAGCCTCCGCGCTTTCCGCTTCTACGCGTAAAATGCCCCCCAGTGCCTGAGAGGTTTCCCATCGAATTCCACGAAGCACCAAAGGCTGCCAAAGAGCCCCTTCCATACTATCAATTTTCAAAACGCCCCCCTGACGCAAAGCCTCTTCCTCAAGCAACACCCAAAGCACCCCCTTAAACACAGGCGGTATCAACAAAGCTCCCCCAGCCAATACCAGCACAGTAAGCAATCTAAGCAATGGACGCTTCCGTTTTGGTTTTACGGGAAGCTGAGAAGAAGAGGGTTCGGAAGCCTGAGTAGACACAATTATTAGGGTAAAAGATGCCGGCTACTGCTGAAAACCGCAAAGTTCCCAGGAATCTACAAATCCCCAGTCAAACCCAGCCTTAAACGTACCCGCCGCACCAGTGTAGTGTAACCGATGTCACCACAAAACAGCACAGACCTTTTATTAATCCCAAGACAGGGTGAGCGCTCGCTGTGCGTTTTTGTATGTAATGCCTGAACGAACGACGCTCCATTTCGCTTCTGCTAGAAAGCCCCTCGTCAACCCCTTCCACTTTTCCAAATTAAACTACTGATCCAATGTCCTCCCCTATCCGTGTTCTCTGTGTCGGCGCCGGTCACATGGGCCGCTCTCACGCTCTCGCCTATCACCAAATCGATGGTTTCGAAATCGTCGGGATCGTAACCCGCTCACAGGAATCCCGAGCCAAACTCAACGCCGAACTCGGAGGCGGAATTCCAGAGTTTTCCGATTATTACGAGGCCCTGAAAGTTACTAAACCAGACGCCGTTTCCATCTCCACCTATCCGGACACTCACGCCAATTACGCAGAAGCCGCATTCGACGCCGGATGCCACGTATTTATCGAAAAGCCTCTAGCCGAGTCCGTTCCCATGGCGGAACGTATTGTCGCCAAGGCAAAAGCCACTGGCAAAAAACTAGTCATTGGATACATCCTGCGCCACCACCCCAGCTGGATCCGATTCATCGAGATCGCTCGTACACTAGGCAAACCCCTGGTCATGCGAATGAACCTCAACCAGCAAAGCTCTGGTGACGCGTGGAAAACCCATAAGGCGCTCATGTCTTCCATCCCCCCTGTCGTCGACTGCGGTGTTCACTATGTGGACGTCATGTGCCAGATGACGGGCTCCCGCCCTGTACGGGTCTCAGGCATCGGCGCCCGGCTCACGGAGGAACTACCTGCAGGGATGGTCAATTACGGACAGCTCCAAGTGACATTCGAAGATGGCTCAGTGGGATGGTACGAAGCGGGGTGGGGCCCAATGATGAGCGAAGTCGCCTTCTTCGTAAAAGACGTCGTTGGCCCGAAAGGGTGCGTATCAATCGTGGCTGACAAAGCGGCTGCAGAAGGTCAGAGCGCCAATGTCGACGCACATACGCAAACTCAAGCACTCAAACTGCATCACGCCGAACTCAGCCCTGCTGGGCAGTTCGTGAAAAAGGATGAAACCATCCGCTTGGACGACGAACCCAATCACGATGGTCTCTGTTACCGAGAGCAGCAGTATTTTCTGAAAGCCATACACGAAAACGTCGACCTCACCGCACACATGGATGATGCGCTCAATTCGATGCGTATTGTGGTAGCTGCTGACGAAAGCTTCCGCACGGGCCGCAGCATCGATCTCTAAGCGACAGATCGCCTTACTTAGGCAAACAAAAGGGCAAAGACCTCAATCTTCGCCCTTTTTCGTGCCGTTTACCAAAACGGATGCCGGTTGGTTACTCCACAAACTCCAACTCCACCAACGATGGAATTAATCCAGCCTGGTGTGCTCGCCCTAGAAACTCTCGGATCGCACGACGCCCTGAATCTCCGTAATCGAGAGTATAATCGTTAACGTACATCCCGATAAATTTATCCGCCAACGACTCATCCATTCCACGTGCCAACGGCATAGAATGACTGACTCCGTCCGCACGATGTTCCAATCCGTATCGGATACTCTCACGAAGGATGACATTAATTTCACTGCGCTCAGCGGGAGTGAAATCTTTGCGTATCACGTTTCCGCCAAGCGGTAGAGGCAACCCAGTATCGTTCTTCCACCACTCCCCGAGATCTACGAGTTTCTCAAATCCTTCGTTTCGATACGTAAGCTGACCTTCGTGAATGATAAGGCCAACATCGGCCTTCCCCGACTTTACCGCCTCGAATATTTCATCGAAGGGAACCACGACATAGGGGAAATCCTTGCCCAAAAACAGCTGTAAACTGAGGTAGGCACTTGTCATCAACCCCGGTACCGCGATGGTTTTGCTCTTCAGCCATGCCTTCACAGTGGCCAGATCGGAAGGAAGTGCAGTCCCTTGATTCACCACCAACATCGGCCCATAGCCGTCACCCATACTCGCTCCGCACGGAAGCAATGCGTACTTATCCAAAACATACGCATAGGCGTGAATGGAAATGGCTGAGATCGCCAACTCCCCGCGCGTTGCCCTTTCATTCAGAGTTTGGATGTCCTGCAGGGTATGCTGGAAAGACCAACCGTGTGTTTCGATCTTATTCTCCGCCAAAGCGTAGAACATAAACGCATCATCCGGGTCCGGAGAATGTCCAAGAGTGAGAGCTTCCTTACGAGCCATAGAGTTCAAGGCAGAGGCAAAACGCCCTTCGGCAAAAGAAAAAACGGTTAAAAACCGACTTACGCCGGTTGTTGTTGGGTTAGACAGTGAAACGCTCCCAGGCCCCAGATGAGCTCACGACAATCAATTGGCACGATCTGCCGTTCAGGAAAAACCGACTGGAGGACCTCAATGGCCCGAGCATCGTTGGGATCGGCAAACACCGGCAACAACACAACTTTGTTACCGATATAAAAATTTGCGTAACTCGCAGGCAACCGAAGGTCCTCCCGATCAATCCGGGCTGGCATCGGCAAACGCAAAACTTGGAGCGGGCTTCCGTCCTCTAATCGCATTCCTTCCAGTGTGCGTAAATTTTCCTGCAACGGCTCGTGATTGGGATCCGAGTGATCCGTTTCGAGCACTGTCACAACAGTCGTTCGATTTACAAATCGCGTCAGATCATCAATATGCCCATCGGTGTCATCACCCTCAATTCCATCTCCCAGCCACAGGATATTGGACACACCAAGATATTCGCGAATAAACCCTTCAATCTGTTCTTTGGAAAGATGAGGGTTGCGATTGGGATTCAACAAACAGCTTGTGGTGGTGAGAAGTGTACCGCTGCCGTTCACCTCAATGGAACCCCCTTCGAGAATCATCTCTGGCCCGTATACTGGCAGCTCTAGTAATTCCGCTACCCGAGTCGGAACGGCATCATCCAAATCATAAGGCGGATACTTCCCGCCCCAAGCGTTGTAAGCCCAATCCACGATCACCGTTTCCGGGGCGGCTGCACGCTTCAAAAAAATGGGCCCATGGTCGCGGCACCAAGGCTCATGCGCAGGATGGTGGTAGAAGCGAACATGTTCAGAACGCGCGCCATGTCGCGTCAGCTGCGAGCGGACTTCGGCCTCGTGTGCCGCATTCCAAACGTTAATACACACAGGTTCGGAATCAGCGAGTGCATCCACCATTTTCGCGAATGCAGGCATCACTCTTTCATATGAATCCGGAAACGAAATCCCCTCGGGGCGTGGCCAAGAAAGCCAAGTCGCCGCGTGCGGTTCCCACTCAGCCGGCATCCGGTACCCCAAAGCAGCCGGCTTAACGGCATCAGCCCCACGTTGCTCAAACATTGTCATCCTCCAAAAAACGTCGGTCTATTCCCTGATACGCGTCAATTCTGCGATCCCTGAAAAATGGCCAATGAGTCCGCTGAGTATCGACAGCGTCAAGATCGAGCTCACGAACAATGATCTCCTCCTGATCAGCAGATGCCCGTTCGATAATCCTCCCGGACGGATCCGCCATAAAGCTCTGCCCCCAAAATTGTAGCCCAGGGCCGCCATCCGGGGCTTCATGCCCGACTCGGTTAGGAACGACGACATAGCAGCCATTGGCAATCGCATGGCCACGCTGGACAGTTTCCCAGGAACTGTGTTGACGTTCGCCGTACTGCTCTTTCTCTGAGGGGTGCCAACCGATTGCCGTAGGATAGAACAAAATTTGCGCCCCATGCAGTGCTGTGAGACGAGCTGCCTCGGGGTACCACTGATCCCAGCAAATACAGACTCCGATTTTAGCATACCGCGTTTTCCAGGCACGAAATCCAAGGTCCCCCGGAGTAAAATAGAACTTCTCGTAAAAGAGAGGATCATCCGGGATATGCATTTTTCGATATTTACCTAAATACGAACCATCTGCATCGATGATTGCTGCCGTGTTGTGATATACTCCCGCAGTCCGTCTCTCAAAAAGTGACGCCACGATGACCACTTCGAGCTCTTTTGCCACCGCCCCCAAAGCCTCCGTACTTGGTCCAGGGATTTCCTCGGCCAACGTAAAATATTTATGGTCCTCGATTTGGCAGAAATACTGCGAAGTAAACAGCTCCTGCAGACAAACAATCTGAGCACCCCGAGCAGCGGCATCACGAACGCGGGCAATCGCTTTGGCGAGGTTCTCATTCGGATCGGAGGAGCAGGTCATCTGCACCATCCCGACCTTCACGGTATTGGGTAAAGTGGACATAAGGCTTATCAGGAAAACGATTAGGGCCCGCTAGCTTTCGCACACGAGCCCCTCAAAGAAGCTTCCAGAAGACACAACGGTGTCGATTCGAAAGCCCCAAAGACGTGCAACAATTCTGTTACGGTGCGGGAACGATCGTCACACTCTCTACAACGATCCGCTCAGTGGGTTTACTGGCCTCCCCTCTTCCGCTCGAAACAACCGGTGTATCTCCGATCTTTAGCAACACATCCTCACCTTTCACCAGTTTCCCAAACGTCGTATATTTGCCATCCAGAAACGACGCGTTGTCGAGGCAGATGAAAAACTGAGACCCAGCCGAATCCGGATCGGCACTACGAGCCATAGACAACACTCCTCGTTCGTGTTTTCTGTCATTGAACTCTGCCTTGATCTTGTACCCTGGATCTCCGGTTCCGAAACGAGCCTCATTAGCAGAATCTTTTGTTAAAGGATCGCCTCCCTGAATCATGAATCCCTTAATGATACGATGAAATGCGGTTCCGTTGTAAAAGCCTTCCTTGGACAGCTTTTTAAAATTTTCAACCGTTTTGGGGGCCACATCCGTCCAGAACTCGACGGTCATATCACCTTTGCTGGTTTTAATCAGCGCTAGTTCTTTGGCTGCCCCTGTCGGAGCTGCAGGTGCCTGCGCAGGTGAGCTCGTAACCGAACCAAGCAACACACCGGCAATGGATGAAAGGAGGAACGTTTTCGTCATAGGAAACTCCATAATATCAATCGCCATTCGATGTCACGAGGAGATTCCCCTTCCGCATTTTAGTAGATACTATGAACAGCGATGGACGACATCCGCATTATTCTAAAAACGTCCCGAGGAGACATCGAAGGCACAATCTTCGCCTCCAAGGTACCAATCACAGCAGCCAACTTCTTGAACCTCTCCAAACGGGGCTTCTACAATGGGCTCAAATTCCACCGCGTGATCCCCGATTTCATGATCCAGGGCGGTGACCCTACCGGTACCGGTAGTGGCGGCCCAGGTTATCGCTTTCCCGATGAAATCAACAAGTCGCTGAAACACTCCAAGCCAGGAATCTTCTCAATGGCGAACGCCGGCCCCAACACGAACGGCAGCCAGTTCTTTATCACTCACGTGCCGACGACTTGGCTCGACGGAAAACACGCCGTCTTCGGCGAAGTTACCAAAGGACAAGATATCGTAGACTCTGTTAAACAAGGCGACAAAATCGAAGTAATCGAAATTCTCGATTCAACCGATGCTCTGTTTGAAGGCGAGAAAGACCTCATTTCCGCATGGAACAAGGCACTCGGTAAGTAGCCTGCGCCCCCACTTCTCCACAATCAAAAAGGGCACCTCTCATCAGGGTGCCCTTTCTTAATTAAATTATACAGACGCGTTAGAACGGAACATCATCACCATCCACATCCAAGTCAGGATCCACTGGCTTACGTGCCACAGCTTGACGCTGAGGAGGACGCGACTGCATTTGAGGACGCCCGCCACCGTCTTCACGGTCACCGCCAGCTGCTCCACCTTCACGTCCACCGAGCAACTGGAGGGTTTCCCCTACAACACGCATTTTTGAACGCTTCTGTCCGGTCTGTTTGTCGTCCCAAGTATCCAACTTAAGACGTCCCTCGATGTACACAGGCCGACCTTTTTTCAAGTATTCTCCCGCGATCTCGGCCTGCCGCCCCCAAAGCTCCACATCGACAAAGGTGGTTTCCTCACGCCGTTCCCCTTGATCACTGGAATAGACACGATTTACGGCTAACCCGATGTCAGCCACTGCCGTGCCTTTGGGCGTGTATTTAATCTCGGGGTCCCTCGTAAGGTTCCCCATAAGCATCACCTTGTTTAGGTTTGGCATAAATTAGGAGACTACGTTTTGTTCAGCCCAAAGAAGCCAAACAGGCAAGCTCTCTTAGGCAGCCTTTTTGAAGCTAATCCGGAGGTAGTGTTGACGATAAACATCCGCATCAAGCTTCAGCTTAGCTTGAAGGCCTGCAAGGGATGCCGGAGGCAATTGGAAAATAAAGTTAGCATAATAGCCACTCTGAAGATCGCCAGGTGCATAGCTAAACTGGCGAGTGCCCATTTTCTGGACCTGCTCCACAACAGCACCAGCCTTTTTGAACTCCCCCTCGAGGCGTTCAATAATCTCTTTGGCACCTTCGTCGTTGCCATTCACATTCAAAATCAAAAGTCCTTCGTAACGGTTCTTCATCGCTTGTAAAAGTTGAGCCAACCACTTTGCGGAGTAGAATCACTTTGGTCAATTAAAAGCGTTCATCGCCTTCTCTAGACCTTCGTTTTGCGCAGTATAAACGGCCGCCTCGGACCTCTCCAAAGCCTCAGCCAACGCCTCTCGTTCATCTTTCCGAAATTTCCCTAACACATGCCCCACGGCCTCTCCGTGTGCCGCCCCTCCAATGCCGATCCTTAATCGTGCTACGTCGCTGGTTCCAAGATGCTGAATGATCGAACGCAACCCATTATGCCCGCCCGCAGAACCTCCGGAGCGAAGACGCAGCTTCCCTAAACCAAGGGCCATATCATCCAAAACCACCAAAATCGACTCCGTAGGAATCTTAAAAAAATGAGCAACCCCGAAAACCGCCTCGCCGCTAAGGTTCATGTAAGTTTGCGGCTTCAGCAAAATTACTCCGTCAACATTCGCCACCATCGAATTCCACCCCTTCTCACGACGCCAGTCCACCTTCCTAATCGCCATTCGATCCAGAAGCATGAAACCCACATTATGCCTGGTCTCGACGTACTCAGGCCCTGGATTTCCCAAACCAACAATCAAACGGTATCTCGGATCTCGACTCATAGTTAAACCTGAAGCCCAATCGCAAACTCGTACTCCAATTTGAGTTTACTTGAGCCATGGAGCGAGCATACCAGAAAAACAAAAGCCGCCCTTGATAATCCAAGGGCGGCTTTTTTGTAGCTTGCGAAAAATTACTTCTTTTCCTTCTCCGCTTCCGCCTTCTTCTCGCGAATCACTTCTGGCTGTGCTGGCGCTCCGTCCGCTGCGACCTCGACAACTCCGGTAGTCGGCGCAGAAACACGCATCACAGTGATTTCACCCTCACCGCGATAAGCAACACCAGCAGGAAGCTGAAGATCACGCAAGTGGAGGGATTGGTCGATGTTTAACCCAGAAACATCCACCCGAATCACTTCCGGCAGATCCTTCGGAAGACACTCTACTTCGATGCTATGAAGCAGCATCACGAGCAGACCGCCATACGTCTTAACACCGATCGACTCACCAATCGGCTCGACCGAAACATGAGCATGGATCTTTTCGTTTTCGTTCACAGCGTGGAAATCCACGTGTAACACATCACGACGCACGGGATGGTGCTGAACTTCCTGAATCAGCGCCAGTTGCTTGGTTATTTTTCCGGAATCAGAAATCTCCAAGTCCACTAGCAACTGTTCCCCAGTTGAATGTGAGAGCACCTCAGAAAACTCGCGCGAGTTTAGCTGTAGATTTAGGGAAGGGCGGGATGCCCCATAAATCACCGCAGGAACCTGTCCTAGCGCCCGAATCTTCTTCACCGCAGTACGTCCGTCTCCTAAACGGGTCTGCGCGGAGAGTTTAATTTGCTTTGCCATAGTCTTTTACACCTTCTCGTTTTTACTTATCTCAAACAACGAACTCACGGACTCATCATCATGAATCCGCTTAATCCCTTCCCCCAGAAGCTCAGAAATACACAACACACTCATTTTCATTCCAGAAACAGAACGCACTGGAACGCTATTGGTTGTAATTAACTCCTGTAGATCAGCCTTCATAAGCCTCTCTATCCCCAAATCCGAAAGTACAGCGTGACTAACACACGCTATCACCCCCCGGGCACCACGCTCCCGCAATATCCGTGCAGCACTCGAAATCGTTCCCGCAGTTTCAGTCAAATCATCGACTAAAATCACATCCTTGCCGCTCACGTCACCGATCACATTAAGCGCCTCAGTCTCCGTTGCACTCTTCCGACGCTTCGCAACAATAGCCAGGCTAGCCCCCAAAGCCTCAGCGTAAGATGACGCCATCTTCAGTCCACCAACATCCGGAGATACCACCACTGGATCCACAAAATTCCTCTGCCGTAAATTCCGGATAATCACCGGAGCCGCGTAGAGATGATCAACCGGAATGTCGAAAAAACCCGCTACTTGCTGCGCATGAAGATCCATCGTTAAAACACGATTCACTCCGGCAGCGGTTAACAAATTAGCAATTAATTTAGCCGTAATGGGAACACGCGGTTGGTCTTTCCGGTCCTGACGCGCATAACCAAAGAACGGAATCACTGCAGTAATTCTCGCCGCGCTCGCTCGACGAACAGCGTCCACCATGATGAGTAACTCCATCAGGTTCTGATTCGTTGGCGGACAAGTCGGCTGGACAATAAACACATCGCGACCGCGAATGTTTTCGTTGATTTTCACATAAGTTTCACCATCCGGAAACGACGTAACTGTCGCGTCTCCAAGAGGAACACCGATATAAGAACAGATGCGCTCCGCCAACTCGTGGTGAGCGGAACCTGTCAGGATCTTCATTTCGGTAGATGTGCGGAACATGCGAAAAGGGGGTCAGAGATTAAGAATGGGCCAGTGAAAGACAAACGCAAAAATCAGAGGAATGCGGTTTTAGAGATTATTTTCGGCAACCATCCTCGTATTCCGGCCTCATAAGAGCAGCAACCAGGAACACCAACCCTATCAGAATCAGAAACAAAGACAAAAACACTCCCCTAGGCATCCCAAAATTAAAATCCTCAGGTTGTCTGAACTGCTCCCCAATAATTCGCAGCAAAGCATAGAAAATAAAAAACACACCGGTAAGCACCCCTCGAGGGACTCGCATGCGTGTACGCATCAACCACAGAACCACTAGCAATACAACGCCTTCCAAAAAAGCCTCATATAACTGTGATGGATGCCTCAGTGGCAAAACATCACGAAGAATAGCCACTACTGCATCATCCGAACGAGATAAGCGCACAACCAACTCAGGAGCCATCTCTGCCAACTTGGTCCCCGTCAAGAGCTCAGGATGCTCACGCACTTCAGTAGGAAACTGCATCGCCCAAGGCACTTGAGAGATTCGCCCAAACAGTTCCCCGTTAATAAAGTTAGCGAATCGCACCAACATCAACCCAAGTGGAGCAACAACGACAAGGCTGTCACCAATTCCAGTCCACGACAACCGGTACCGCTTCGCCCAATAAAGCGTAAACAACACGAGCCCCAAAATCCCTCCATGACTCGACATCCCCCCCTCCCACACTCGAATAGCACTGAGAGGCTCACTCACAAATCTTTGAAAATCATACAAAAGCACGTATCCGAGCCGCCCACCGAGCATCACACCAAATACCGCAGCCCACTGGATAAAATCCCCAACTTGGGCCGGGTTCATTGGATTCAGACGCCGAACGGACAAGGCCTGGTATAACTTCCCTCCCAGGATAAAAGCAGCAACATAAGCCACACCATACCAACGCAATCCGATTCCCTCCGTAATCTCCCATACGAAGGGACTCAATCTGTGCAGAAGGTGCGCGTCCATAAATGCAACCGGCCACAACCAAAACAAAACAACGCCCATCCGCAATGATGAGAGTCGCCTCAAGGCATGGTTAAAACGCTAGTACTTGAGTTCCTGATTGGTCTGCGCGTCCACAATCGAAAATCTCTCGTGATGACAAGTCACATCCGAACGGAACGTTAATCGCCCAGCGTATTTACGCTCTATCTCAACCAGCAGCTCCTCATCCTCGGAACGCAAACGCTGCAGAACATGTGGATTTACTGTGATCTTCAACTCATGGACCTCCGGATAATTTCTCAAAACCAGATGCAGCGCTCGTTGCAGTTCGACGCTCATACTCATGGAGCTCTTCACTTTGCCTCTACCATTACAGTACGGACAAGCCTCATAAACCGACCCCGAAATCGACTCTTGAGCACGCTGACGGGTCATCTCCATTAATCCCAGAGGCGAGATTGGCAGCACATGCGTCTTTGCCTTATCTCGACGAAGGCGATCCTTCATCCGCTGGTAGACCATCTGTTGGTCCTTGCGCGACTTCATATCGATGAAGTCACCGATAATTAACCCGCCAATGTTGCGTAATCTCATCTGGCGGGCCATCTCATCGGCCGCTTCCAAGTTGGTCTGTAAGATCGTCTTCTCCACATCCTTACCTCCCTTGTTCCGCCCTGTGTTTACGTCTATTGCAATCAAGGCCTCAGTCTCATCAATTACAATATAACCACCGCAAGGCAGCCATACTTGACGATGGAACGCGTCATCAATCTGTTTCTGGACGCCGAAGTGCTCAAAAATTGGTTGAGTCCCAACATAATGCTGAATCCGGCTTTTCGAGCGCTTGGAAATTTGGCCGACAAGCTCCCCCATCCGCTTCACAGCCAACTCATCATCACAATAGACCTCGTCTATTTCATCGGTCAAAAAGTCGCGCACGGTCCGCTCAACCAAATCCGGCTCTTCGAAAACACACAAAGGCGCAGGACGTCGCTTGAGGGTATCTTCGATTTTGCGCCACTGCTCAAGGAGCAGTCCTAAATCACGCACGAAGTACCGTGCCCTCTGCCCCTCGCCAACAGTCCGAATAATAACCCCCATTCCCTCAGGCACATCCAGCTCACGAAGAATCTTGCGTAAACGCTCCCGCTCCTTTGGAGATTCGATCTTTCGCGAAATACCGCACTGATCGCTATACGGCATCAAAACCAAATACCGCCCAGGCAAGGAAACGTTCGTTGTAATACGGGGCCCCTTGGTTGAAATGGGTCCCTTGGTCACTTGAACCAACACCTCACTGCCAACTGGATAAATTTCCGGTATATCCTTCGCGGTAATCCGTTTCTTTTCCTTCCCTCCCTTGGTTCGCTCAACTTGCTCTACTCCGCTATCCAGAGCTGCAGGAAGGGCATCCCAAAAATGAAGAAACGCATTTTTCTCGAAGCCAATGTCCACGAACATCGCTTTTAAGCCGTGTTCTATATTCTTAACTCGGCCCTTGAAAATCGATCCAACGATGTTGCGGTCGGTTTGGCGTTCAATTGAATACTCCTCCAAAATGCCATTTTCAAGAAGGGCAACCCTTCGCTCAAGCTTCTCGGAACTAATAACTAATCTGTTTCCGGTCTGGCGACGAGCAAGACCGAGAAGGCGTTTTACGCGTTCTGTCATGGAAATAATTTTTGTAAAAAGGTTAAAAAACACTGGAAATCATCGGGACTTAAAGCCCGCAGGGGTGGGTGGAGTGGTCGAGGGGGATTCTGTCCTTCTAGGGCCGAAAAGCTTCTCAAAAAAACCTCTTTTCTCACGAGGCTCTTCTTTTGCTGGTTGGGAAGGTACCTTCCCTCGCTCATCGGCGTCAGGTTTAATGTCAGGTTTTCCTTCTACAGACCGAACCTTGGGGGAGGTTTTGTTCGGCGTATCCGTGTGGTCCGCGGTCTCATGATCGGATGCCTCTGCTCCAAATGCCGGCCCCGTCTTGTAATTTACTTCCTCAATTTGAGCAAAACTCCCAATCGCCGGATCCAGTCTAACCACTCCTGGATCAAACCCCTTTTCAAGCGCCAATCCCTGTTCGAAAATACGTTGAGCAATAGGCGCCGACACACCACCACCCGATTTCGCCCCTTGCACGAACACACAAACTGCAAGTTTAGGCCGATCATATGGAGCAAAGGAAATGAACCACGTGTGATTATCTTTTTCTTTTTTCCCATTTACCTCACGCCAAAACTGGGCTGTTCCAGTCTTACCTGCCACCTCCACGCCTTTTACCTGTGCGCGTTTTCCCGTGCCGCCGGGTTCGTTAACAACTTTCCACATTCCCCGGCGAACCAACTCGATCTCCTCATCAGTGATCCCCGACTGATGTAAATCCGCTCTCAAATCCGGCTCCTTCGGCACTAAAAGTAAACCGGTATCAGGATCCACAGCATCACGACCATCGGAATCCACTACACGTGACACGAGTCGAGGCGCGTAAGAAAAACCCCTATTCGCGATAGTCGCCGCCACCATACACATCTGTAGAGGAGACGCCTCAACAGACCCCTGGCCAATCGACACGTTAGCTGTATATCCGTTCGACCAGCGCTCCTGTGGACTTACGGCCTCCAACCATTTCGGGCTCGGTAAAATCCCAGCTTCCTCGCCGGAAAGAGGCAGGCCGCTTTTCTGCCCCAATCCCAACGCTTGCCCAACTGCCACTATATTTTCGATACCCGCAGCATTACCCCATTGATAAAAGAACGCATTACACGAGTACTTAAGTGCATCGGGCAGCATCAAACTCCCATGTGGAGCGAGATGCTTATCCATTACCCAGCATTTCATATACTTTGCGCCGTAACTAACCCCCCCCGAACAGTTGAACGTATTTTTTACAGTTAGTCCTTTTCTCAGCCCTGCCAGGGCCGAGACCGTCTTATAAGTCGATCCGGGCGCATAACCCTGAAGAGCCCTATTTGTTAACGGGTTAGTATCGTCTTCCCGAATCTTTCGCCAATCGGCCCCCGTAATACTCGGGATGAACACATTGGGGTCGTAAGACGGTACTGACGCCATTGCCAACACATCGCCATTTGAAGGATCCACAACAACAGCGGCTCCCCTACCAACTCCTGCATCTCGCAGTGCCTTCTCTGCGATGAACTGCATTTTGGCGTCAATCGTGAGATAAATATGATTCCCTTGCTTAGGCTCGACCCTTCGCACTTCCGTTTCAATTACCCCCTTCACATTGCGCTGCAAGACCCGCACTCCAGGAGCCCCCCTAATCCACTTATCCAAATGCTTCTCAACCTGAGATTTACCCTCAGAATCAGGCTGATAAAAGGTATAATTCCGAATATCAGGCTGCTTATCCACGTCCCCGGGCGCACCAACATAGCCGAGCAAATGGGCCGCTAAAGCTCCGTAAACATATTGCCGCACTGGACGCAATGCGATTTCAACGCCTGGTAATCCGACATCATTCTCCGAATACCGAGCGATTGTTTTGAAATCCAGCTCCTCAAGGTAAGTGAATGGCACCTCCGTATTATTTCGATAATGGCGCTGCAAACGAACGGAGTTGTAATCTTTTGCCAACTGCAACTCCTGAAGACGCGGGATAATAGTAGTATTTACAATCTGCACTACATCCTCTTCTCGCTTCTCCTTAAGCATGTGATGTACCGGTGCGGTGTAAGTAGCCATAGGCGGCTTCCCAAACTGCTGCCGATAACCGCGAACCATATCAGGTAAATAAAAATCCACTTCGTAACTGGCCCGATTTCCAACCAGGGTCAGTCCATTGCGATCCCTGATCTCACCTCGGACCGCAGGAATGCGAACAGTTACCTCTGAACGATTCGAAATACGCTTGGTCCAACGCTCCCCGTGGGCAACCTGCATCCACCACAAACGCCCAATCAGCACAGCCATCCCCAGCATCATCAAAAATGCCGTAAAATAGAGCCGCAACTCTGCGTTGGGCCCCTTTTGTTTTCGACTCTGGTTTACACTGCTTGGCATCTCTTTATGCCTCCTCCGCGCGTTCGGGACGATAATGGCGATGTCCTATCAATCGGCTAATATACCCAAGTACCGCAAATACAAATGGCGACAGAACAAGCGCGATAACACCCGCCCCAAAGATTCGCCCCCATATCACAGGCGAAAACTCGAAATGTAGCGGCTCCCGTCTCAGGGAAAGCATCAAATACTCCAAGGCAACAAGGGTCGAAGTCGCCAGCCCACTAAACAAACAGTGCACCTCCCACCTCCCCCTCAAAAACAGAGGACGCAGCCCACTCACCAACGCACCTAAAATGGCATATGCCAACACGGACCAACCAACCCCGAGCTCCATAGTGTCATCCACCCACTGCACATGTAACACATCCCACATCAACCCAGAGACAAACGCCAAGACGAGCATCCCATTGGTCGAGAGCGATAGCGCCCCATAAAAGAAAACAATCGGCATCAAAAATACGCGCGCCCCCCATGGAGGTACCGCCCCCAGGAAGTGCTGAAGCACCAGCGAACCAAATATAGAGGCTACCAATACGGCGAAAAACATTATTTCTGCTGGCTAACCACGACAAACACGTCCTGCAAGGTCGTCAAATCCACAGAGGGAACCAAGGTTGCGTACCCGTCCAGTTCACGCACCCTGAACTCTTGTACCGCTCCAAGTAAAACCCCTGAAGGGAAAACCCCACCGACCCCCGATGTTAACACACGCTGGCCAGGTTTAAGCGCAGCCTGTTTAGAAAGAAAAAAGAGCGAAGCCATCGGCATAGATCCCGAAGAGGAGCGCTCCCCCCTGACTATCCCTTGTTCCCTTGAATTCTCGACATTCGCCGCAACCTTGCAGTTCTCATCAGAAATCAACACCACCACTGCGGAACGCTCTGAGACTACAGTCGTCTTACCGACTAATCCATCCTCTGTCAGAACGGGCATATCCCGCTTCAACCCATCCTCACTTCCGCGATCAATCACGATCTGGTTAAACCAAGTCGAGATATCGCGCCCAATAATACGGGCCGGCATAAGCTTAAACGCCGCACGTTCTCGATATTCCAACGCATTTCGGAGACGACTATTCTCTGACTCCAGACCACGAAAGAACTGGTTTGTCGCACTCAACTCTTTGTTCACGGTCCTCAGAGTACGGCACTCATTCTCCAACTGATCCAACGTTTTAAGCCCTTCTCGAAAAGCCGTGAATTTGCGCTCCAATGCTGACCCCGAGCGTAGAAATGGCGCCAAAATCGACAAAAACGAAGCCTGCGCTTGCCTCACAGCAGACTGATTTCCTGCCCCCAAGATCAAAACAGCCAGCGCCACAATAAAAATGACGAAGGCCATCAGCTTGGATCTAAACCTCATAAATATCCTATCCGAACCTCTACCTAACTCCCATCCCGCATCCGGTCGAAATACAACCGGATGCATTAGGAAGACCGCTCATCAACGGCGTGTCTCCGTGGCCGTCGACACCTGTCTCAAGAACCGCAACTCCTGTAAGGCTCGTCCGGTCCCTTCCGCAACGGCACTCAGTGGATCTTCCGCCGCATGCACAGGCAAGCCGGTCTCTTCAGTTAAGAGCTTATCAAGTCCGCGTAAAAGAGCCCCACCGCCCGCAAGCACCAAGCCTCGGTCCACCAAATCTGCCGACAACTCCGGAGGACAACGCTCCAACGCCACCCGTACGGAGTCTACAATCGTTGAAATTGGCTCTAATAGCGCTTCCCGAATCTCCTGAGACGTGATCGTCAGTGTCTTGGGTAGTCCCGCAACCAAGTCCCGGCCTTTGACCTCCATAGTCGCTTCCCTCTCCAACGGGTAAGCCGAGCCAATCTTGATCTTAATATCCTCAGCCGTACGCTCTCCGATCATCAAATTGTAGGCCCGTTTCATGTACTGAACAATCGCCTCATCCAGCTCGTCTCCCGCAACCCGCACAGACCGGGAATAAACGATCCCCGAAAGTGAGATAAGAGCGACCTCAGTGGTTCCACCACCAATGTCGATAATCATATTCCCAGCAGCATCTTGAACCGGCAATCCGCATCCTATCGCCGCCGCCATCGGTTCCTCGATCAAATGAACCTCACGTGCACCTGCTCGCAAAGCCGAGTCTTTAACCGCACGTTTCTCAACCTCGGTAATTCCGGAAGGCACAGCCACTACCACCCGTGGACGAGGCCGTAAAAGGCTCTTACCTCCATGAACCTTGATGATGAAGTGGCTCAACATCGCCTCAGTCATCTCAAAATCCGCAATGACCCCGTCCTTTAATGGGCGGATCGCAACAATATTACCTGGTGTGCGCCCAAGCATGCGCTTGGCCTCATCCCCAACGGCTAACACCTGTGTGGTCCCTGCCTGAACTGCCACCACAGACGGTTCGCGGAGCACAATGCCCCTGTCTTTAACATATACCAACGTATTGGCTGTCCCCAGGTCGATGCCAATGTCGTTGGAGAAGAGGCCTAAAACTCCGTTTAACATGAATAAATATCTGATGTTCTAAATCCTGAGTCAATCAAAGCTCCCCAAGAAGCCCCCTTTATCCCAGACACATCGTCCGGAAAGGGAACATCGCAGAGACCGACATCCAATAAGGAGGAGGCTCCCCTTATCGTCAAAATAGAAATTACGCTTCTTTCACCTTTCCCTCTTCAACTCACATTCGCTTCACCAACTCAACCATGAAACCCCAGGCTGCTTCCGAAAAATTTTCAGTGTGGCGAAGCAACTCGAGCCCAAACAAACGAAAACCCGACTTGGGCAAAGCAAGCACCAGATGCAGAGCCAGCAACACCACATTCATGATGTATATGAGCACAATTGAGAAAAAGTTCCCGTGCATCCGCAAATCGCTCTGGCCACGGCAAATCATCCAAATGGTGAAGCTAAAGTGAAACGACCAACTAGCGCCCAATAACAACATCAACCCCTGTAGCGGGGTCACCCAATACGCTGTCGCATCCTCGCTGAAGTCGTAAAAAAGACGCACTACACAAAACACCACCATCAACATCAACGAATACACTGGGTAAAAGTAAGGCGCTAACGTTACCCAAAAATTCGCTTTGTTCGTGAGGATATGCCCACCTTCACGCCCCACCCTAAATTCCGCGACAAACCCGCCACACAACCAGGCCCAGATCGCATGCGTTAGCTCATGCCCAAACACGTAAACCCGTATTGGGCGAGGCTCACCGGAAAGATAGAGACTCCCAGCAAACCAGATTAGCCACAACACCGTCCCCAATCCAAAAAACCAAAACTCCTCCGTAATCCAAAACCGATTACGGACCGTTTCTTTAGCAAGCAACCCAAAGAAACTCAGTGTCCATATCCACGCCACCGGCAGCAAAAACACGCCCGCCAGATTCTTGAGCCACAAAATAGGAACACGATACCCTCGCCCTTCAGGCTCCTTTTCTCGGACATCATTAGGGGGGCTCGAAGCCCCCCCCAGTGACCGACGATCGGCTGTTTTTGAAAGTTTGCGGTCTCGGCTCACCGCACCTCCCGAGCGCGCCTAGGCGCGTCCCATGTATTGACCTGTTCGCGTATCAATCTTCACCAATTCTCCTTCTTTGATGAACAATGGTACATTCACGATCTTACCTGTCTCCAGCGTCGCAGGTTTCATCACGTTATTAGCGCTGTCCCCGCGGACTCCATCCGCCGATTCAGAAACCTTTAATTCCACTGATGCAGGTAGATCCAAATTTGCCGCTTTGCCTTCCACATACAAAACCTCAACGGCCAGATTCTCTGTTAGATATTCCTTAGCCTCACCCACAAACGCTGCGTCAAAGGTCACGGTTTCGTAGTTCTCTGGGTTCATAAAATGAAACCCTGTAGGATCTTTATACGAAAACTCGAGCGTGTCCCGGTTGACATCCACTGTTTCAACCTTGTCGGTCGATCCGAACCGCACATCAGCAGACTTCCCTGTACCAATGTAACGGATAATCGCCTGAACAAAAGCGCGAAGGTTGCCTGGGGTGCGGTGCTGCACTTCCAAAACGATGGCGGGGTTGCCATTGTAACGAATGCACATGCCTTTACGGAGATCGTTTGCTGCTGCCATGAGTAAAATCAAATAAGGTTCGGGGACAAAAATCGAATATCCGCCATGTCTTCCCTACTGGCAAGTGTTCTCCTCTCTCACTCGGCGACAGACACCTTCGGAAACGTCCCCAAAATCTTCACCAGCGTACATTGTTTCTCCAACGCCGATAACGCATCCATCACCTGAGGATCTGTGGAGTGACCATCGACATCCAAAAAGAAGCAATACTCCCATGCTTTTCGACGCGATGGACGACTCTCGATCTTCCCGATGTTAATTCCCAAGCGATAAAATGGCTCCAGCGTCCGGTACAAAGCCCCCGGCTCATGCGAAACACTGAACATCAGCGAGGTCCGATCACACCCCGTCGCCGGCGACGGTTTCTGTCCAATAACCAAAAAACGCGTCGTATTCTCAGGCGAATCCTGAATGGACGCATCCAGCGTCGTTAACCCGTAAAGCTCCCCCGCGAGTTTACCTGCCACTGCAGCCGCTCCGTGTTCTTTAGCCGCAAGCGCAGCGGCCCTCGAGTTGCTCGAAACCTCAATCCACTCAGCCTTGGGCAAATGAGACTGCAACCATTTGCGACATTGCCCGAACGACTGGGGATGACTGTACACCTTCGTAATCTCCGATTTCTCACAAGTGGCCAGGAGATGCTGTTCGATTCTAAGCAAAATCTGCGCACACACCTTCAATTCACTCTCCAAAAACATATCCAACGTGTGGTTCACAGCCCCCTCCCATGAATTCTCAACCGGCACCACCCCGTAGTCCGCCCGTCCGCGAGCCACCGCATCGAACACCTCCGAAATGCTCCCCTGCGGCGCATACTTCACACTCGCTCCAAACTTCGAACGCGCAGCCTGATGCGTAAACGTCGCCTCCGGGCCAAAATAGGCAATCCGAAGGTCCTTTTCCAAGGCTAGCGAGGCCGACATGATTTCTCTGTAAACGGCACGCACAGCCGACTCGGGAAGTCGTCCGCCAATCCTTTCGTTTCGTTCCGCCAGCGAACGATACACCTGTTCTTCTCGTTCAGGCGCATAGATTTCCAATCCGTCCGCCTTCTTCAACTCCCCTACCTCATGAACACAATCAGCACGCTCGTTCAGCAATCGCAGGATCTGTTCATCCAACACGTCAATTTTCTTCCGAATATCTGGCAAACTCATGATTTGTAATCTGTTGTTAAAATTCTATTTCTCACTCCCGAGCACCAGCGGATTCAGACCCCGCCCCCGATTCACTAGCCAAACCAGCGCTGAATCCGAGATCCCCCTCCATTACTGTTTCTGAACGGGGTGTATTCCCCTCGTTCACACTGTTTATTGGAGCAGCGCCCGCCGGCGAAGGAGCGCTCTCAGGGGTCACATCTTCGATTCCTTCCATCTTACGCTCCTTTTTCTTCGCCAACTTCTCCTCAGGCGTAGGGGCCTTCGGTAAATCCATCCGGCGCAACTCGTCCGCATTCGGAAGCTCGCCAGTAGAACGCAGCCCAAAATGCTCCAAGAAGTAAGCTGTCGTAGAATACAAGAGCGGACGTCCCGGCAAATCCGCTCGCCCTGTGATTTTCACCAAACTCCTGTCGAGCAGCACCTGCATCACACCATCCACTGCAACCCCACGTACCGCCTCAATATCCGCACGTGTCACCGGCTGCCGGTACGCAATAATCGCCAATGTCTCGAGTGCGGGACCACTTAACCGGGCTGGCTTCGCCTCAGGATACAATTGGCGAACCCAAGGCGCATACTCTGGGTGCGTCACAAAAGCCCACCCATTGACCCCTTCCACCAATCGAAACGGCGCGACCGCGCGATCGAGTTCCTCCCGCATCTCGCCCATCACCGCTTCGATCTCTTTCTGAGAAACCTCAGAAAAAGCCTGCGCCTCAGCGCCCTCACAAGACTCTCCCGCTCCTTTGAGCGCAGCCACAAGCTCTCCAACCGAAATGGGCTTCGGTGAAGCAAATACAAGCGCTTGTAATACTTGCTGGAGCGTCATTTCAAAAACCCTCTACGCCAGCCGCAACTCGATATCCCCAAAGTCTGTTGTTTGAACCGCCTTCAGTTGCTTCACACGGATCAACTCCAGCACCGCCAAAAACGTCACGACTATCTCAGCGCGTGACACCACACTCGAAAACAACTCCGTAAACAGCATCGGAACGCCACTCGACATCAGCTTCAACACCAACTCGATCTTGTCGGAAACAGTGTAATTTTCTTCGAAAATCTCACGCAAATCCTCCTTCTGGTTAATCCGCTTCAAAATCCCGTTAAACGCATTAATCAGATCGAATACGCTCACATCCCCCAAAGGACGTTCCGCCGGCGCATCCACACTCTCCGGCACTCTCGAAAACAGCGCCTCTTGCGCCACCTCTCGTTGATGTAACTGCGCTGCGACATCCTTAAACTTTTTGTACTCCAGAAGCTGTCTAACCAGTTCCCAGCGGGGATCCTCCTCTTCGGCCTCTTCCTCCGGAGGCTGAACACTCACTGGCAACAATGTGCGACTCTTCAGATAGATCAGGTTCGCCGCCATCACAATGAACTCTCCGGCCACCTCCAGATCCAGCACCTTGAACGCCTCCATGAACTCAAGGTACTGCTGCGTAATCCTTTCCAGTGAGATATCATAGATATCCACCTCATCGCGCTTAATGAGATACAGCAACAAGTCTAACGGGCCCTCAAAGACCTCCAGTTTTACCTTATAATCTTGATCGGACATCCAGTTCACAGACTACGCACTCCTCTCCCTTTTCCTCAATACTCTCTTCACGCCTCCCCTTTTGCCTTAGCCCAGCCCCGATTCACTCGAGCTCTCGCTTTTTAGACAAATCATCGCGCGCCGACACCACTCTTTGCTACCGTTGCCGGTTCCATGAAAACGAAAGCCATGAACGAGGCGCAATTCCTCGCGTTACTCGAAAAAGTCCTCCCCAAAACCACTCAGGACCCCCACCTCGCTTCTGCCATCTACGAGGAGGTCGTAAAAGAGGTACGGCTCGTCAAGAACCTCCAGTCCTTCGAAAAATTCTGCGAAACAGGGGCGCTTCCAGATCTACAGCCTGAAACAGTCGCTGAGTTTGAAAGGGGACTCATCGAACAATTCGGTGAAGAGAACGTCGAAATCACTCAGGCCGACAATGGGCAAGGGGTCGAAGTCGCAATCGAACTTCCGGATCGCGTCCTGAGCAATCACGTCAAAGTAGACCCCACGATCACCCAAGAACCGCCAATTCCTGCCCCTTTTGTTCCCTTTTCCGTAGCCTTACCGGAAGATCCAGAGCTCGTCTGGTCATTGGGACGCCGAGAAGACCTCGCCCCGCAAGAAGCCTCACGTGCATTGTCCAAAATCGAAGAGGAGTTTTGGCAAACAAAGAAGGGTATCCAACTCCAGAAAACCGGAACCGATAAATGTTTCGCCGAATTCATCGTAAACGTCCCATCTACAGCCCTCTCGGAAAGTGGGCTCAAGCGCCATTACAAAGGTGCGGAAACGCTCCATATCCTACACACCTCGGCTCCAGTCGCCCAATCGCTGGAATCCCTCATTAACGCTTAGCTTCAAACGAAAAAAGCCGCAGACGAAAATCATCTGCGGCTTTTTTTGAGATTCGTTTCCTAGAACTCTCGCTTCGTCTTAATCCCGGGTTCGGGAATAGGATACAGCCCGTTTTCATCGGCGTTCACCGGCGGCGCCGAATCATTCGTCCATTTGTCCACGTCCGGAGCATACTCATGCTCGTGGTTTAACATTTCTTCGAGTGTCACTTCCTGAGCCGTGTGGGTTGCATAACGCCCCATCGACGTCACGACACTCGCCATAACACCACGTTCAACTTCGTTGTAGGGTTTATCGGAACGAATCGCTTCCAAAAGATCCTGCCACTCATTGAAATACGGATCATCTGGCGTCTTCTTATCCGCAGACGTCCAAATCAAATTCGCCGCATCAGGAGACTGGCCCTTGTAGGTACTCGATGGGCGGCCACAATCTCCGTTTTTGGAAACAATCGCCATCCCCTTACTGCCATGAGCGTAACTCGCATAGTGAGCGAGAGCCCCGTTCATGCAGCGCCCGTCCATCAATAACTTTGCGCCATCAGCGAAGGTGTATTCGACGGCATACGAGTCAAAATTCTGGTCCACATAGACTCCACCACTAGGCGTACGACGGGACGTCCGACCGCCGACCCCATGGCACTTCACAGGCCAAGCGTTTTTGAGCCAGCAAAGATGATCCACGTGATGAATGTAGAAATCACTAAAAGCGCCTCCACTTGCCCAGAGGAAGCTGTGGAACCGCGAAATCTGCCATAGCAACTCTGTCTGCGGCCCGGTTTGTCCTGGCCCAGTCCATTTTTCAGAGAAAGCCGATCCGATCACTCCTTGCATCCGGTATCCCCGAAGCATGTTCACGTCACCGATCTCGCCATCTTGAATCCGCTGATGGAGTTCCTGCATCGCATGGCTATGGCGAGACATCAGCCCCACCCCAACCTTGAGATTCTTCGCCGATGCCTGCTTCGCTAATTCGAGCATCCGGCGGGAACTTGGCCCGTCTGCTGTCACCGGTTTTTCCATGAACACATGGAGCCCTTTCTCAATCGCGTATTTGAAATGTACCCAACGGAAAGCCAGCGGCGTCGTGAAAATCGCGATATCGCCCTTTTTTAAGCAGTCCATCGCGTTCTTGTACGCATCGAACCCGAGAAACTTACGACTATCTGGCACATCCACCTGATCCTTGAATTTCCCTTTCAAAGAAGTGTAGCTGCCATTGAGCTTGTGCTCAAAAACATCGGCCATAGCCACCAGCTTTGGTCCCCCAACCTGACTCATCGCGTTCACTGCAGCACCTGTCCCTCGTCCTCCGCACCCAACTAGAGCTACCTGCAACTGCTCGCTCCCCTCCGCAAACACATGCGGAATACTCAACCCCGTTAAAGAGGTTGCACCGATCGTCAGACCTGAAGTCTTCAGAAAATCACGGCGGGAAAATGGATTTAAGCTGGGGGTATCATTCATAGTGTAAGGATTATCTTTCAAGGGACTTGTGCTTCACTTCGCATTTCTAGGAAAGGGACAACCCCCTCTCCATCAAAACACCCACCCCCAAGCAGACAAAACCTTAGCTTCTTCCGCGCCCAAGCCCCCCCTAATCCTTCACGACCTTCAGCACCCGATCATTGTAACTGTCTGTGATGTACAGCTCCCCAGTTTGAGGATGGACCGTCACCCCATGCGGCCGGGCTAACTGGCAATTCGCCGGCTTTCCATCAATTCCGGCAATGCCTTTCTGGCCCGTGCCGGCAACCCGCTCCAGCTTTCCAGTCCCGGGCACGTACCGGCGCACCAAATGATTCTCCGCATCCGCAATCAGAACCGTATTATCCTTATCCACACAGATATGTTTGGGCCCGTTCATGGTCGCTTCTAGCGCCGGCCCGCCATCCCCCTCTGCTCCTTTTTTGCCAGTCGCGTTCACAACGGTACGAATCTTCCCTTCTCTATCCACAACGCGAAGGGCATTTGTACCACGCTCCAAAATATAGACGTTCCCCAAACGATCCGGCGCCACCGCACGAGGGTCCGTTAACGGAGCATCCACTGCCAACGAGCCATCCGCAGGAACCCCCTTTTTCCCATTCCCCGCAACCAGATCCAGAGTTCCTGTTCCCAAATCCAAAGCCCAGACCTGCCTCAGATCGGAAATGAACAACTTCTTTCCGTCAAAACTCAGAGTGATGCAGTAAGGCCCGGCTCCCTTGGCTTTGGATTCCGGAACCTCATACCCCTTCAAGCTGCTGACAGTGTTTGCCTTCACATCCACCTCCCGCACCCGCCCATTCCACGTATCTCCAATCAGCACATTCCCATTCGGTAATACCGCCAGATTATGGGGCCCATGAAACTTAGCCTCTAGTGCAGGCCCACCATCACCAGACAAACCCGCCTGTCCTTGTCCCGCAATGTGATGCAACTTCCCGGACGCATCCACTTTCAATAGCCGATTTCCGGATGCCATTTCGACAATCCAGAGATTCCCGTCCTTATCAAAATCGCAACCGAACGGCTCCTTGAGTTTCGCCTCCTTTGCGGCCACCGGCAACGCCTCCTGCTGCCCGCCCGCCACGAGAACAATTTTGTCCGCATAGATCGCCGAAGACAACAACCCGAGCGACAAACCAACACACAACCCTGTTTTTAACGCACTCATTTTTATAAAGTTAAAAGCTCGTTTCGCCGCTTATTTCTTCCGCAGTACCCGGACCCGGTGCGCCTCGCTATCCCCGATAAACACCGAGTCATCTCGATCCACAAAAATACCGTGTAAACGCGCCATCTTACACTGCAGAGGATCCCCATCCGGCCCATCACCCTTCTCCCCAGTGCCTGCCACCAGCTCCAACTTCCCAGTCGCCGCATCGACCATCCGTACCGTGTGACTCTCTGTATCCGCGAGCCACACGTTCCCTTTGGAATCAATCGCGATGCCCTTGGGCCCCTTCAGTGTCGCTTCCTTCGCTGGACCGCCATTTCCGGTAAACCCGCTTTTCCCAGTCCCCGCAATATGGTAAATCACCCCCGCCTTGAGATCGAATTTGAACACCTGGTTACCTTCCCTGGTCGCCAGCCACATATTCCCTGCGCGATCAAAATCTAGCGACCTCGGTCCCCGAAGCGGCGTTCCACTGATCGGCGCACCATCCGGCGTCGCCCCTGCCACACCCGTCCCCGCAAATGTCGAAATCAGCCCAGTCTTCATATCCACCTTTCGCACCGCATGATTTCCGATGTCACACACATACAGATCTCCGTCAGGACCAAATTGAATACTATGCGGCTGCTTAAACTGCGCCTGATTCGCCGCACCTCCATCACCGCTGTAACCCGGTTGCCCCGTGCCAGCAAACGTACTGATAACCCCTGTCTTCATATCCACCTTCCGCACGGCGTTATTACTCATATCCACGATGTAAAGGTCCCCCGCCTTATCAAAACGTAGCTCGTGAGGCAGATTAAAGGTGGCTTCCAAGGCCGGCCCGCCATCTCCCGAATACCCCTTTTTTCCAGTACCTGCCACCGTGCTGATTTTCCCGTCGGGAGCGACTCTCCGGATTCGCTGGCCTGTGTATTCACAGAACCAAATGGCCCCATCAGGCCCCCGAACCACTCCGAAAGGGTTATCGATCTGGGCTTGGATTGCCGCCCCGCCATCACCCGCAAACCCCTGGGCCCCATTGCCAGCGAAGGTTTGGATTGAGTAATCACCAGCCCACAATTTGAGGGTCGAGATTCCAAAAACAACACTGAGAGCGAGGATCGATTTCATGGGGAGAATGTTCAGAGTAGCCAGTGGATAAGAAAAACAGGTCTCTGACCATCGGCCATGTGGCGGATGGCCCTTCATACAATTCATGGCAATTCTCGCAGCCACGACTACAAGCAACTCCACTTACGGGGCATACACACAGATCACCAGGGAGTTGCCACTGGAAATTTGCTGCCTATGTATAGGCGCATCATCACCTGATTCGTTAGCCTAGATATGCCAACTACCGATCCCATGATTGTGACGCAGCGGTTAATTCCGGCCCAGATGCCGATTTTTACCTGCAACCTTTCCGCACACACTGAAGCCTTGCGCCTAGCTCGAGAAGCTATCGATGATCTCCGGGCGGCCGACCCCAATCCGCTGACGTCAAACGTCAAATCCGTCTACGTGAGCCCCTACAGCAGCCAGTATCTCACGCCAAAATTCGGCCCCCTCAGCGAGATCATTCTGCACATCGCGCGACACGTCTCCAAAACGTTCCTTTCAGCAAACATGGAGGCCCTCGGGTTGGACTATTTTGTCAAAGATTGCTGGGGAATTATCTACGAACAGGCCGATCACACGATCCCCCACAATCACTACCCTGCGGAACTCAGTTGTTCCCTTTACCTGGAAGCGGAACCCAATTGCGCTCCCCTCGGCTTCGATAACGGCTTTAGCGTGCAACCCGAGCCGGGCCTTCTCGTCATGTTCCCGGGAATTCTCACCCATTACGTCCCCCCTACTCCCGGCCGGCGAGTGGTCGTCGCTATGAATATGTTTAAAAAGGCGCACGCGAAACTTCTGGCACCAAAATCAGAGTCATCCGATTAGGGAAAGGCCACCGTAGGCGTCGCAAGTTACGCCAAGATAGCTTTCACGGGAGCCAACGGTTCCACTCCGGTCAGCCGCATATCCAATCCCTGAAACTTCACACTCAGGCGGCTATGGTCGACGCCCAAACAATGTAAAATTGTCGCATTCAGCTCGTTGATATGCACTGGCGACTCGGTAACGTTGTACGAAAAATCATCAGTCTCCCCGAGGCTGATCCCGCCTTTAATGCCACCACCGGCCATCCACATACAAAAATTCCTCGGGTGATGGTCCCGGCCATAGTTTGTTTTCGTGAGCGTCCCCTGTGAATACACGGTGCGCCCAAACTCGCCCCCCCAGACCACCAACGTGTTCTCCAATAGCCCGCGTTGCTTCAGGTCCTGAATCAACGCACCCGTCCCCTGATCCGTATCTACGCACTGGTCCCGCAACTGCTTTGGCAGGCTGCCATGCTGATCCCACCCTCGGTGCATGATCTGCACAACCCGCACCCCACGCTCAACCAAACGTCTGGCCATAAGCGCACTATGCGCAAATGAACCAGACTTCTTTACCTCCGCCCCGTACAGCTCCAAAACGCTCTCCGGTTCGTTACTAATATCCACCAGCTCAGGCACGCTCGTTTGCATCCGAAACGCCATCTCATACTGAGCCATTCGATTCTGAATTTCCGGATCTCCGCTTTTTTCAAATCCCTTCCGGTTTAACTTATTTAGCGCATCCAACATCACTCGCCGTTCTCCGACCAAAAGCCCCTCGGGGTTTTTTAAATACAACACCGGATCCCCCACGCCTCTCAGTGCCACCCCATTGTGGGTCCCCGGCAAAAAGCCGCTCCCCCACATACGTGAAAACAGCGCCTGCCCATTACTTCCACTAGGAAACTGCGGCGTCAGAACCACAAACGCCGGCAAATCGTTATTCAGGCTGCCAAGCCCATAAGATAACCAAGAGCCCAAACTCGCACGTCCGGGCACCTCCGCTCCGGTCATCACAAAGGTACACGCCGGATCATGATTAATCGCCGATGTGTGCACGGTTTTGATAAGCGCAATATCATCCACGACCTTGGCGGTGTGCGGCAAAAGTTCGCTGACCCAGCGTCCACTCTGACCGTACTGCTTAAACTCAAACATGGATGGAGCCACGGGAAAGCGACTCTGACCGCTTGTCATCCCGGTAATACGCTGCGTCCCCCGAACTGAGTCGGGTAGATCTTGGTTGAAACGCTCCCTTAATTCCGGTTTGTAATCCCACAAATCCAACTGGGAAGGGCCACCGTTCATGTGGATATAAATCACCGACTGCGCCTTCGGTTTAAAATGAGGAAGACCCGCCAACGGTGGATGAACGGAACCCGGCGGCAAATTTCCCGTATTAGGAGCCGTCACAGCTCCTTGTAAAAGCTGGCTGCCACATAGTTGAGCCAATGCCAAACCACCCAGACGCAATCCGGTTTGCCCGAAAAACTGCCGCCTCGTTTGCATCAGCTGGTACTCAAAAAAAGGATCCATAGAAACAGGTCAGTGTTGGGTCAGAGTTTCATCCAGGTTCAAAACCAGATTGCAAACCAACGTCCATGCCGCGAGTTCAGGCATCGGCAGCGACATATTAGGCTTGGATTCCCCTTGGAGCACCAATCGACAAGCGGCATCGGGAAACTGCTGGTAAGTAGCCAAATGCTGGTTCAACGCCCCTAGAACAATCTCCGTTTCCTCAGGACTCGGTTTACGCCCCAGCACTGTCCGAAACGCCCTCGTAACACGCTCCGTTGGCGTCCCCCCTTCCACAATCAGCCTTTCAGCAAACGCCCGTGCCGCTTCCACATATTGAACGTCGTTCATCAACTGCAGCGCTTGCATCGGTGTATTACTGCGCTCGCGCCGCACACAACTCTGCTCGCGTGAAGGAGCGTCGAAATTCGCCATGAAAGGCGGCGGCGCAGTGCGTTTTATAAAACTATAGAGACTCCTCCGATACAACGCACTGCCACGATCCTGTTTGTAAAAACGGGTATTACTCCCAACAAACCCCACGGGCTCCCAAATGTTAGGCGGCTGATAGGTGTTCACCCCTCGCCCTCCCAGCGTCAAATCCAACAATCCAGAACACGCCAGGGCCGTATCTCGTAACTCCTCTGCATCCAGCCGAAATCGCGGCCCCCGAGCCAACATTCGGTTCTCCGGGTCTTTACTCCAAGATACGTTGTCCCCTCCCGAATCACGCCGATACGCCGCCGAAGTCACAATCAGTCGAACCAGTTTTTTGATGTCCCAATCCGACTCACGGAACGTCACAGCAAGCCAATCCAGAAGCTCCGCATCCACCGGCACCTCCCCTTGTGAACCAAAATCTCCAGCCGACTTCACCAACCCAACCCCAAACAACTGCTGCCAAATTCGATTCACCGTCACCCGGCTCGTTAATGGGTGTTCGTCCGACACCAGCCATTTTGCGAGGGACAGACGATTCAACGGCCATGCTGGGTCTAAAGCAGGGAACACTGCGGGCACATTCGGCAACACCTTCTCCCCTGGTTTGTCGTATTCTCCGCGTGACATCACAAAACTATCCCGTCCCTCCGGCACATCCTTCATCACAAGAGAACCAGGGATCTCTTTATCCAGCGCTTCTCTCTCCGCTTTTAACGTCGTCCACTGATTCTGAATCGGCTGCAAAACCGGTTTCGTAAGCATACACACCTGGGAAAGGTAATACTCCAAAAGCTGATTATGATCCGCAGCCGTTCTTTTCGCGGCCCCCGTCTTAAGCACCTTATTGATCGCCACGGAAAAACCCTGCGTCTCTTTCCCTTCGTGAGCCGCCAGCCAAACCTTAAACGACTGACTCGGATCTTTCGCAGCATCTACACGCCAGCTCAAACTTACCTGATCAAAATACGCAACACCTCCCGCCAACGTCAGCGCAATCCCAGTAATTTGGTCCCCTGCCTTCAACCCTATCTTCTCCACATCCACTTCCAACCGCGCCCAATTTCCCTCCGGTGGCAACTCTCCGGCCGCGTATCTCGTCGTTGTTCCCAGAGTGCCAAAACCAATTCCCTCCGGATCGCCCCAAATAGCCCGATGCGCCCACCCCGAAGTGGAGTGGATCTGAATCATAACGGATCTCGGTACCTCCACTGGATCCAAAAACACCATCATAGACACTCGTGCCTCGGACGGTATTTCAAACGGAGCAGCTCCTTTGTTGTAAAAGTTCTGCGCCACCCCGCTGCCCCCTATTTTGAGTGACTTCAGTCCGCTAGAAACCGGTCCTTCATTACCAGTCACCCAAGTTTGTTTCTCCGTTGCGGGCTGCACCACCACAAGCGCACCTTCAGGAAACGCATCCTCTATCAGCACCTTCTCCGTCTCCTTCGCGGGAATCGAGGGGTCCATCTCCGCCGGATCCTGATACACCAGCGCCTTCATCCCCTCCTTAAAAGCCTTCTGGGCATCCGCTACCTGCTGATCCAGCAACCCCATCCTCACCGTCTGCTCCGGAGTCGCCAACCGCACCACAGGTGCCGTTAACTGCGCGTTCCCATCCATCGCAGGATCTGCCGCTTTGTTAAAAAATGCGTACAGCTGGTAAAACTCCTTCTGCGTAATCGGATCAAACTTATGGTCATGACACACGGCACACCCAACCGTCAGCCCCATCCAAGCCTGTGCAGTAGTAACAGTTCGATCGACGGCGTATCGAAAGAGGAACTCACTCGCAATCGCACCGCCCTCGCTGGTTGTCACATTACACCGGTTAAAACCGCTCGCCGTGAGTTGCTCTGGAGTGGGATTGGGCAATAGATCCCCAGCCAACTGCTCAATGGTAAATTCCTTAAACGACTGGTTCCGGTTAAACGCCTGCACCACCCAGTCCCGGTAAGGCCACATCGAGCGTTCGTTATCCAAATGAAGCCCATGGGTATCCCCGTAACGAGCCACATCCAACCAGTGCCGAGCCATTTGCTCCCCGTAATGACGACTTCCCAACAAACGATCCACCACCTTCTCATAGGCATCTGCACTGGTATCCGCCAAAAACGCATCCACCTCCGCGATTTGAGGAGGAAGCCCCGTCAACGCCATCGTCACCCTCCGCAATAATGTTGTCTTGTCCGCCTCCGGAGACAACCGAAGTCCCGCTCTTTGAATCCCGTTCTTCAAAAATAAATCGATCGCATTCCCGCCGACCTCACCCCCCGCCACTTTTGGAAACGGCGCTTTCCGAGGCGCCTCAAACGCCCAGTGTTTTTGATAAACTGCGCCCTGCCGAATCCAAAGCTCCAGCGTATCCTTCTGGCTTTGAGTCAATGTTTTATGCGACTTTATAGGCGGCATCACATCCTCTTTGTCCTGAGTCACCAAACGCTTCCAAAGCTCACTCTCCTGAGGTTTACCAGGCACCACCGCCACCTCTCCGCTTTCCGCCCTACCCAATGCCCCCTCGGGCACATCCAAACGCAGCTTCGCCTTGCGTTTGCTCGCGTCAAACCCGTGGCATCCAAAGCAATTCTCCGACAAAATCGGCCGCACATCCTGGTTAAAGGAAATCACCCGCTCCTCGGCCTTTCCTACACCGACGCCCACCGAAAAAAACACCATCACTGCACCAACCCAAGACCCACTGAGAACAAGATGGAACGAACTCGATTTCATTAAAATAAACGTGGCCTCCAGAGACGTTAACCTGCACCAAGCACCCTAAGCGATCCCCCGATTTGACTCCACCCCCCACTTTTGGGGACCTCACAAACAGCACCACCGCCCTCGGAATGTCACAATACCCGTCCAGAAAACATCCGTTCTGCCAAATTACCCTGTAAGACGAACCTGTTCTTTCGGATTATCCTACCACGAGCGATCTCTCCCCCAACCATCCACTCCTGCGTTTTAATCCCGCGTGACTACCGCCCGCCTTCACTCTCATCTCCAGCGAAATCCGGCAGGACAGTGCGGCCCTGTGGCCTAACAACCGCTTTCGCATCCTGATTATGAAGGAAAAAAACCTGTACGAACTCCTTGGCGTCAAACGTGGCGCCACGCCCAAGGAGATCCGTCAGGCCTATATTCATAAAGTTAAACAGATTCATCCCGATCGTTTTAACCAGGAAACCCAAAAGGCTCAGTGGGAAGCGGCAAACGAACTCCTCAAAGAACTTAACAACGCCCACGAGATTCTCCGGGACCCATCCTCCAGAGCGCGTTACGACCACCCCATTTCTCGCGCGGCACACACACCATCCCGCACCGCGCCGCCCCCAAAAAACACCAAACAAAACCACAAGTCCCCACCCCGCTCGCAACAAAAGCCCCCCCAAACCCCACCACCCCAGAAACAAACAAAACCCCAGACCGAACCTAAAAAAAAGCATTCCCCTCCCAAATCCTCTTCAAAACCCCACTCTCACACCCGTCCCCGTTCCTATCGTCGATACACTCCGCAGGCTGCTCGGGGGCGCCCCAGACTCGATCGCATCCGATCCGGAAACACTCTTTTTGAATCACTTCCTCGCTCCACTCAGAAACGCCTCAAGGCGAGAATTCGAGGACGGAACCAAACGCACTATTCCATTCGCCTTAGCGATGTGACCTGGCAAACGTTTTGGGTTCTCATTCTCGTAATCTGGTTCCTCTTCCTTTTTACCGAACTTGCAGCGCCTCTCTGGGCAAGCGAACGCATCTTTTTCCTGTTCTCTCTCTCACTCATTCTTGCCTCGCTAAAAGCGTTTCTACTGCGCCGAGTCTTCCTTTGGTATCAATCCCCTCTGCGCTCCTGGCTCTTCGTCACCCCTCTTTACATCATCCGGACGCACATGAACCGCATCTGGTATTGGCCTCTCTGGGAACTCTCCGACATCAAAGTCACTCCGAATTACAAAAACTCCAAATATCGCAACACCACCGTACGCCTTCGTTTCGGCACTCAATACGAAACCCTACACATCGCTCAATACCTCAGTTGCGAACTCCTCCTGAATGCGCTCCGCAATTTCGAACAACGCTATCACCGCGCCAAACACCACGAAGATTGGATGTACTTTTGGGAACACGACGACTTCCGGGATGTCGGCGAGCCCCCTCCCAAGTTAAAAAGAAACCCGTCTTCCTACGGGATCGTCGCCGTATCTATCACTTTTTCCATTATGGCTTTCGCTGCGGCCTACACATGGAGTGCCAATCGCGACCAGCCTCCTTATAGCTCCGATAACATCACAGCCACCAAGGACGAAAGCTACGCGCCTCGCCGTTTCACCACGAGTTACTATCTAGAAACCCCGAGCCACCCGCTCTCGGAACCCAATCCCACTCCCCGCACCACCTCAACGCCCGCACCTCAAACCAACCCCAAAGCCCCCCTCAAGACAGAACCCCTCGACTGGAAATCATTACACGATGCCAGCCTCGCCTATTTCGAAAAAGGCCAGTACGAACGCTCCCTCGAGGCCACTAACAAAGCTCTCGATCTTGCCCAAAAAACAGTCGGTGAAGATCACCCCGATTACGCCATTAGCCTCAGCAACCTTGCTCGTATTTACGACATTCGTGAAAGATACGAAGACGCAAAAGGCCTCTACGAAAAAGCACTCGCCATTCAGGAAAAAGCACTCGGCCCCAACCACCCCGACGTTGCCACAAGTCTCACAAATCTTGCCGTCCTCTGTACCCGCGAAAACCAGCTCACCCTCGCAGAATCCCTCCACAAACGCGCCATCGACATTTGGGACTCCTCCGTCCTCGTCGGGAATCGGCAACTAAACCTCGCCTACGGACTAACCTCACTAGCTGAAGTATACCGAACTCAGGGACTTTACGCTCAAGCAGAACCACTCTATCAGCGCGCGCTTCGAGTCCGCGAAAAATTGCTAGGCCCCAAAAACCGGGATGTCGCAGGCAGCCTCAACAACCTGGCCGAACTCTACCGTGCGCAGGGCAAACCTCAGCAGGCCATTCCACTCTATGAACGCGCACTCGATATTTGGGAGGAATCCCTCGGCGAAGATCACCCCGATATCGCGGCTCTTTTAAACAATCTGGCTCTTGTTTACTCCAACCAACGCCAATTCAACCAAGCCGAACAACTCACCAAACGCGCACTGGCCATTCAGGAAAAATCCCTCGGCACAGAACATCCAGACATCACGGGTAGTCTCAATAATCTGGCTAACATTTATCACGCTAAAGGCGCTTACGATCTTGCAGAGCCACTTCTCAAACGCTCGCTAGCCATTCGTGAAAAAGCACTCGGTCCAATCCACCCCGATGTCGCCACCAGCCTGAATAACCTCGCAGCCCTATACCACGCACAAAGCCTCTATCAGCCAGCCGAACAACTATTCGGCCGTTCACTCGCCGTTTTGGAAAAAGCCCTCGGCCCGGATCATCCAAAGGTCGCCCAATGCCTCAACAACCTCGGGCTGCTCTACATTAGCCAGGGTCTATTCCAACAAGCCGAACCTCGCTTTGAACGCTCACGCGCCATTCAGGAAGCCGCCCTCGGCCCCAATCACCCTGACCTCAGTATTACCCTGGATCATCTGGCCCTCGTCTACAAAGCCACCCACAGACTCAGAGAAGCTAAAGAGCTAGAAAAACGCGCAGCAAATATTCGCGTTACTTCCCGCTAACCCGCCCCGCCCGATGATCAGCACTTTAACTCTCCCCAAACTCGAGAGCTTTCGTTCTGTTTTACGCCTCCTCTCCTTCGGCTTCTTCTTCACCCTCTCCTGTCCGCTCGCGGCTGAACTGCCAGGCCGTTATAAAGTTCACTCCTGGCAGGTCCAACACGGCCTTCCCCAAAACAATGTCACTGCCGTCACTCAATCCAAAGACGGTTTCCTCTGGTTCTCTATGCCAGATGCCATCGCACGTTTCGATGGCCAGCATTTCGATGTTTTCGAAGCCTCCAAAATCTCGAAATTATCAGCCTGCCATTTCCGGACAATCGTCGCAGACCACGATGGCGCAATTTGGATTGGCACCGAAGAAGGCACTATTGTCCGTCTTAAAAACGGCGTTTTCAGCCGCTTTGAACCTCCAGATTCAGTCTCAAAGTCCCCCACTACAGCCCTCGTTACAGACTCTCAAAACACACTCTGGATTCTGGAAGAAGATGGCTCCATTAACCGTCTCGTAAACGACCATTTCACGGGCCCTCCATCCGATTGGTATCAACCCAATCTCGCTCCCTACAAACTCTTCCGAACTCGTCAGGGCCAGATCTGGGCATCTAACCGAAACCATCTTTTCGAGCTCCAAAACAATACGGCCCTCCTCGCCCTCGAAGGAACATTTGGGCAATACCAATTTATCGCACCAGGCCGAAACGGGGGCTGGTGGATTGCCATGGGCGGAAAAGTCCGTCTCTGGAAAGACGAACAATGGATTGCCGAACTCGCCGCCCCCGCCTGGGAACGACAATCCGTTACCTGTGCCATCGAAGACAAACAAGGCCGCCTCTGGATCGGCACCTCCGGTCAGGGCGTCTTTAGATATGATCCAAACGGTGACATGGAACGCTTCACCACGAGCAACGGCCTCACAAGCGATCTGATTCATTCTATTACGGAGGATCACGAGGGGAATATTTGGCTCGCCACAAACGGCGGCGGGATTAACCGCATCCACAAAGTTTGGTTTCAAAGTTATGGTCCAGCTCAAGGCCTCTCCTCCGCCTCCGTGAGCGCAATCACGGAGGGGCCGGCAGGTGAGGTCTGGATCGGAACGGAAGATGCCGGGCTCAACCTCATCAAAGACGGCCTGTTCACCAAATTCACCGATCCACAAGGGCTAGCCTCTGCTCAAATCAAAAGCCTCCTGAGCGACTCTCGAGGCACACTCTGGGTAGGAACAACACTCGGAAAGCTGTTTAAAAAACAAGGCGAACGATTTGTCCCTGTTCCAGGCATTCTCCCCTCAAACGGAGCCATCCAATCACTCTTCGAAGACAACAACCGGGACCTCTGGATAGGCCAGGCCTGGGCAAACTCGCTCGCCAGACTGTCTAGCGAACTGCTCTCTCCAGTTCCGATTCCAAAAGCCACCCTTCCCCTTCACATCACCGCAATCACCAGAGACAGGAACCGTGACCTTTGGTTCGGCACCCAATCGGATGGAGTATTCCACTCCACTGTCCCAATGCCAGTAGATGCTTCCGACTGGACTCCCATTAACGGCCTGCCATCTGAATCCATCCGTACATTTGTCCATCAAACCGATGGCGCTCTCTGGATCGGAACCGCCGGAGCCGGTCTTGTTCGATTACACGAAGGTCGGGTTAGCATCTGCAGTAGGCGGGATGGTCTTCCGGATTCCACCATCCATCACATTCAAGACGACGGACTGGGTTACCTTTGGTGTAATTCAAACCAAGGTATTTTTCGTATCGAACAAAAGGCCCTAAACGACTTCGCAAACGGTTTAAGGAAGAACATCCACTGTTTGAGCTTTGGTATTCAAGACGGCCTCCCCACCCTAAAAGGCAAAGGCGGCATGCAGCCCGCCGGATGCCGTACTCGAGACGGCAAACTTTGGTTTCTTACACAAAAGGGCGCCGTATCCATTGACCCATCCCTTCCAAAAACAGCGGCCCTTCCTCCCCCCGTTTATCTCAACGAACTCCGAGTCGATGGAGAAATCGTGAAGCCGTCCGTTCCGTCTTCATTTAAAACTCCCCCAATCGAAATCCCACCGGGACAACACCACCTCGAATTTCGCTACACAGGAATTCATTTCCGTGCCCCCGAGTCGATTCGTTTCCGATACCGTATGGAAGGCCTGGACCCGGACTGGATCGATGCCGGCGCTCAGCGCACCGCCCACTACGCAACACTCCCCGCTGGCCAATACCGCTTCCATGTCATTGCTGGAACTCCCGACGGCGCATGGAATGAAACAGGTGCAACTCTGGATCTCGATATCAAGTCACACGTCTGGGAACAGCCTTGGTTTATCATCACCATGTCCTGCGCAGCAGCCGCGCTTCTTGCCACTGCGGTAAGAGCGCTCACTCGGCGTCGCTGGCGCCGTCGGCTCCGAGAACTAGAGCTTCAGCAAAAAGTGGAAGCCGAACGCAACCGTATCGCACAAGATATTCACGACGATCTCGGGGCTGGATTAACACAAATTGGATGGCTTGGAGAAATGAGTACGCGTCTGGCGGAGAACCCAGAGCAGGTACGTCAGCAATGCCGAAAAATTGTGGCGACTGCCCACGAGATGGTGGCATCCCTAGACGAAATCGTCTGGGCGGTACGGCCTCAAAATGACTCCTTAAAAGGGCTGCTAGAGTATCTCGGGGGACGCGTGGACGAGATTTTCGAGAACAGCCCGATCCGGCTCTGGTATTCGGGGCCACACGACGTGCCTGATCTGCTGGTACTGGCCGACACGCGCCACCACTTTTTCCTCATCTGCAAAGAGGTCCTAAACAATACCCTCAAACATTCCGCCGCCACAGAAGTCCGAATGGAGGTTCTCTTTTCCGCACCCGACACCCTGAAAGTAACCATCGAAGACGATGGCTGCGGGTTCGATCTTAACGAGGCAGCCACTGCTGGAAATGGACTCGGAAACATGCAACAACGGGCGGAACGAATCGGAGGCATCCTTTCCGTCCAAACAAAACCAGGCGCCGGATGTCGCACCGAACTCACCATTTCCCTAGCTGCAACCCAAGCGCTGCCGTAAGACACCAGTATGACCACTCCTCCAGAATCCAACATTCGTGTGGCCATCGTGGAAGATAGCGCACGACTTAGAGAAAGCCTCTCCGCATTACTTGGCGCACATCCAGGTTTCGAAGTGATTTGTACATTCGGCAACGCGGAAACGGCCCTCGCCAAAATCCCTTCACTCCGGCCGGACATTGTTTTAATGGACATCGGCCTCCCTCGTATGTCCGGAATTGAATGTGTACGGCAACTAAAGCTGACGCTTCCCGAACTCCCGATCCTAATGCTGACCGTTTACGACGAGGGTCCATTCCTGTTCAATTCGCTCAAAGCAGGTGCCAACGGTTATCTTCTAAAACGAACCGCCGCTGAAAAATTAGTCGAATCCATCCACGAAGCTCGGCTTGGAGGCGTTCCGCTCACCCGTCAGATGGCAGGAAAGATCGCTGAATACTTTCAGCAAATGGGAACCATCGCGATCGAGGTTTCGACACTGACCCGCCGCGAACGCGAAACGCTGGAGCTTTTGGCCGAAGGATTTTTGTACAAAGAAATCGCTGCAAAACTCGGTATTAGCATGGAGACAGTTCGCGAATACGTTCGCAACATATACGCCAAGCTCCATGTAAACTCGCGCACCGAAGCCGTTGTCAAATTCCTGCAACACTGAGATCCCTCCCCAACTTGCAGGCCAACGTCTCCCGCCTCTACCCCCCTGATTGCGGCCCCATCTCCCTCTCAGAATGCACCCAACCATGCGACTCTCTATTCCCGCCCTCTCCTGCATCCTTGCTCTCACCGCAGCCATTCAATGCTACGCTGCATCCCGGCCCAATATCCTCTTCCTGTTTAGCGACGATCAACGAGCTGACACTATTCACGCCCTCGGGAACGATGGAATCAAAACCCCGACCCTCGACCTACTCGTAAACAAGGGAACCACGTTTAACCGCGCTTATTGCATGGGGGCAAATCAGGGCGCCGTGTGCGTCCCATCTCGCGCCATGCTGATGTCTGGGCGCACATTGTTCCGCGTAAACGAACAATTAAAGAACCAGCCGACGTGGCCCGAGCAATTCTCAGCCGCAGGTTATCACACCTTCATCACAGGCAAATGGCACAATGGTGGCGAGTCTGCACTGCGATCCTTCCAGAAAGGAAAAGCCGTCTTTCTCGGTGGCATGAACGATCCTTACACCATTCCTATCCAGGACATTTCGAACGAGCACACTTTCATCAACAAACGCGTCCAGACGGAACATGCAGTCCAGATCTTCGCCGACGCCGCGATCGAATTTCTCCAACAGGAAAAATCCTCCGACGCACCTTTTCTTTGTTACGTAGCGTTTAATGCTCCTCACGATCCCCGAATCGCCCCAGAGACATACCACGCCCGCTTTAAATCGAATCAACCGCCGGTTCCCAAAAACTTTCTGCCACAGCATCCATTTAATAACGGCGCAATGGTCCTTCGCGACGAAGAACTCGCACCCTGGCCTCGTACCGAAACGGTAGTCCGCGAACATCTGGCAGATTATTATGCCTACGTCGAATACCTCGACGATCAGCTCGCCAGGATTCTCGAGGCTCTGAATTCGACCGGAAAAGCAGATAACACCATCATCGTATTCTCCAGTGACCACGGCTTGGCCATCGGCAGCCACGGTCTTTTTGGAAAACAGAATCTCTACGACCACTCGATGCGTGCGCCGCTCCTGATCTCCGGCCCTGGGCTTCAGCGTCAGAAGCAGTCCGACGCACTTTGTTACCTGCTCGATATCTTCCCGACACTTGGGGAACTGACCGAGATTCCGGCTCCAATGGGAAGCGAAGGTCAGAGTCTTGCTCCCATTTTGAAGGGAGAACCATTCAAAGGTCGCGACGCCATCTTAACCTCATACACAAAGGTTCAACGCGCCATCCGCGAAGATCGATGGAAGCTGATCGTGTATCCCCAGATCAATAAGCTTCAGCTTTTTGATTTAGCGAATGACCCTTCGGAATTACACGACCTTTCAAAGGACCCCAAACACACCCCGGAAGTGGATCGTCTTCTAGCTCGTCTGAAACAACTCCAAAATGATGCGGGTGACACACAGAGTTTAACCACTGAAGCACCCGGAGAAGAAGCGTTCGACTTTACAAAAGTAAAGCGCTCCACAAAGCCCAAAGCCGCTGAATAAGACGGATCGGCAGGTGGGGCAGACTCTTCACAACTCAGCGCGCGAGCCTAAAAATCATCTGCTCCTTCTGGAACGGAGGAGCGTGTTTTGCATCGGGATCTAATTTGGGCGGCTCAAACTTTCCGATCTGAAACAACTGATAGATCGGTTCACCGGATTCGTCCTTGTCGTAATTCTTGCCCTTTTCTTCGAGAAACAAATTGGCGTAAACGACACCTCCGGGATAGTTCCCAATCAAGATTTCAATCGGGTACGTTTTCCCTTCGCGCATTTCGATGAACACACTCTTCGTTTGGTTCACCTCTTTATCCAACGCGAAAACCGACCCCGATCCGCCGTCGTAAACCGTCTTGTTATCAAACCGCACAGCCAACCAATCGGAACTCACTCCCCGGAATCGGAATGTTCCGTTTTTAGGAGGCACCACTTTTCCTCGATAGTGTACCACCCACAAACTCGGCTTCACCTCTCCGTCCACACCAAAGGCGCGTGGAGCCTCCACCGCAGAGAGCTCTGGAAAATAGACCCGCTGAATGGCCAGCTCTGTTTTCGCCCGATAGTATTTCGCAAGAATCGCTGGATCCCAATTTTTGACGAACGCTTTTAGATCAGCTACCGCATCCGCCGGTGTGCCCAACGGTTCTTTGTTTGCCGTCTGTTTCAGATCATAAAACGCCCCCAGTAGCCCAGCTCCTGCCGTCCCTTTAAAACCAAATGCTGTCAGCGCACCACCACCTGCTGACATGACACTGAGAGGAGCTTTTGCGACACCCGGACTAAAGGCAACTCCCGGACCGCTTATGCCCGCAATCCGGCTGGGCATAACCATTGCAGCCGGATTAAAGGTGGAGACATCAGGCAGAGCCACCTTCGCATCCACGGCAGTCGTGGTGATCCGATTTGCTGCTGGTGGAGCACTCATACTTTGTGCGCGGCGGGCAGTCTGTACGCGGTACTCTAACTGCCCTCTCACCCCATCTGAGGGCGGAGCAGCACTAAATGTGAGTTTCCGTTTAGCGTTGATGGTCTGTACCACCCAGCACGCAGCACCAATCAACAGCAAGGCGTGGACCCCTATACTGATCATCAAAAAACTCCCGCCCGCCTGCTTCCAGCGCCTCCACCAGGGAATCGGCTTTGGCTTGCGCCACGCTCGCGGCTTTGTCGGCTTCACTCGCTTGGCCGTCTTCCCATCCACGCTCGCTTCGGGAGACACCGCAGGCGCGGGAACCTTCCGACTGGAAAGAAGCTCCGAAGGCTTCTCCGGCGGCTCTATCTTAGGATCCAGCGGTTCTGGATGCTTCTTTAACTTACGCGCTTTTCGAGATCTGGGGGAGTGCGTATCCATAACTCGGATCCATTACATTTCCCTGACATCCACTCCCTCGACTCGCAAATAGCGCGCCCTTATTACACAATTTGGGAAAGTGACCATGGAGATTGGATGGTTACTTTTTCACAGGAGGTAGCGGCATCAACTCCGCAGCCAACCGCAGTTCGGCGCTGTTCGGAAACTCGGCCTGCAGCACCTCCATTCGAATCTTTGCGTCCTTAAGTTCCCCTGAAGAAACAAAAGCCCGAATGGCCCCTAACAATGCCGGTGGATGCAAAATTCGGTAATTCGCAACAAACACCTCCACTGATAAGAACGCACGCACGGCCTCTTTCCATTGCTTTGCCTCTAGTGCCGCCTTCCCCAATTCAAGCCATGCGAGGCCTGCTGTTAGAGAAGTAGCCCCCGGAACCGCCACGGATTTCCACCTCTGCAGAGATGCTTTGGAATCACCAGCGGCCTGACTCTCTACCACCAGCTTCAATGCCTCCTCCAAATCCGCGTCCCCTGTGACTACCCACTGCTTTTGCAACTCCGACAACGCATCGCGATCTTTCAAAATCGCAATTGCGGGCAAACGAAGGCGGACAAGATCCGCCCACAAATTACCGGGCACGTCGGCGAATAGACGAGTAGATGGCACCAATGATGCAGTCTTCTCTAACACCGCCGCTGCATTTCCAGCATTGGCTAACTTGCGCGCTTCAACCATTGCGGGTGGATCCCCAAAGGCGATGCGCTCGACCTGACTGAACTGTAATAACGCCTCCGAACCCACTCCCTCAGCATTAACCGTTCGCACAAACAAAAAGTTCCCTTCACGTCGGAGTCCCTGGGCTCGCACAACTTTGCCGTCCTTTAAGAAGACATCCTCCGCACGCGCAGACAAACAGACGGCTAGAAGCCATGGAAAAAACAACAGACGTTTCATTTCTCAGGAGCGTTATTGAGGCGTTTTTTGGCCGTGGCGTACTCTGGAAACTCGGAGAGTTTTTCCTTACGTAGCAGCTCTCGGTAATGCGCCTGCGCCTTCTCTGGGTACGCAAGTTTTTCGAAGCAATCCCCGGCTCGAATATACGCTTTTGCGACGACAGAATGATAGCGTTGGTAGGCTACAAATACCCGCTGGAAGTATTGTACCGCCGCTGAATAATCCCCTTTCTGGAAAAACACTTCTCCCAGTAGATAAACCGCTTCCGCTGTTGTCTCGCCCTTCCACTCTCGACTGGCCGCCACCTGTTCGAAACTGACCTTCGCTTCATCGAAACGCTGCAAGGCCAACAACGCTCGCCCTCGACCATACACTACATCTTTTAACTTCGTCGAAGCCCCGATCTTGTCGATCGCGTCATCAAACCAACGAAGCGCCTCTTCGGCCTTTCCTTCCTCAAGTGCAAATTGCCCCATCCCGTTGTACGCGTAATCCCTCAGCTCAGAATGCGGAAACGCTTTCATCAACTCCTGAAAAAACACCTTCGCTTTCTCCTTCTGTCCCCGCGCCATCAGCCGATCACCACACTGCGCAAGAAGCGATGCACCAAGCGCATTTGCCGGTGTTTGATCACAAATTTGATCCAGCAAATCCTGCGCATCCTTGGGGCGCTTGGTCATCCTCGCTAGCTCAGCTTCCGCATACCGCAATCGCGCCTTCACCAACGGGGCATCCGCCATTTTGCTGGGGTCAAGGAAGCTCGCCAATTCTTTACCGCCATCGTAGGCCGGCGCCGGCGGTACCACAACACCCTCCGCCACGTTATCGGAGACGGTTGGTGCGACACTCGCATCCGGAGACGCAGCAGGAGTCGGCACACGCTTCGAGCACAGTTGCGCCAACTGCGAAAGGAGTTGCTCCACGGCATCCTTCGAGCGATCGCCAATAAGCGTATAAATCTTTTCGGCCAAATACTGTTTCGCCTCCACAGTCTTGCCCTGTTTGATCATCGCCCGCGTCAGCCAGTAATAGGCTCCGGTAGCCGCAGGATGCTCAGGGTGTGTATTCAAAAACTCCTGAAACAGATCCACGCTTAAATCCCAACGCCCCAGTTTCTGAAGCTGTTTATTCGCCTCAAAAAGTGCGTACTGCGCAACTTGGTCGGTAGTGGCTTTCTCGATCGCCTGCCGATAAACCGCAACGGCTTCCATTCGCTGCTCTTTTCCAGCAAGCGCATCCGCTTTTAACGAAAGCACTTCACCTCGCAACGAATCGTATCCGAACTTCGTCTCCCAAGCGTCGCAAATCTGAATAACGTCCGGATATTGTTTCGCAGCAAAGTAACAAAAGCCTGTCCGATATAATGCGTCCGCAGCAAATGCGCCTCCTGGATTTGCCTTCGAATAACTCTCAAATGCAGGGAGCGCCTTCGCGTAGACCCCGGACGAAAAATGACACAGCGCGATCCGATAGGTCACCTCTTCGATGTGATCCGATGTCGGATATTGCTGTGCATACTTTTCGTAAACCTCGATAGCCTTTGGGTACTGAGCCAAAGCAAAATACGTATTTCCTAAATAAAACTGCGCTCGGTCCGCAGCCTTACTTTTCGGAAAACCTTCCACCAACCTGCTCAATACCGGAACAGCCGCCTCGTACCGCTCTTTTCGCAACAACTGAGTTCCCTCGAGATACAATGCGGAGTCGGCATTTTTCCCCTTTGGAAACTCCTTGCTGTAGAGCTCCAAGACCGCCACCGATTCATCGGTATTTTCAAGCTCCGCATGTGCCGCCCCCAAGCTATACAACAAGTCCTCCCGACCTGCCTTTTCCGTCGCATTCAACGCCGATTCAAAAAGCAAAACCGCCTCCCATTGACGTCCTTCATCCTGATAACAACGCGCCTGCCGCAACCGTAGAGGGATCAGATTCGAAGGGGTCTTCTCGATCTCCTCTAGCGTTCCTTTAGCGGCCTCAAGATACGATCTGAGAATATTGTTCGCCTCCAGCAAGTCGACGCTCCGTGCTGGCTCCGCTTTGGCCGTGGCAGCATTCGCTTCGATCCTCCGGTTGAGTGCCTGAATGCGTGCATTATGCAGCGCTAGAACATCCTCTTTCTTTCGCACTAACGCATAGGCGCTCAATGCTTTTTTAACGTCTTTTGCCTTCAGATACGCATCCCCAACCTCGAATGTAAGTCCATTTAACTGGATCGGGTTGTTAACAATATCCGGCCGATTATAAAGGATATTGACGATCTGAAACGCCCGGTCGCGATTTCCTTTAGCCACCTCAATCGAGGCTAACAAAAGTGCGCCCTCAACCGATTCCGGAGACCGGACTCCACTCGCCAAAATCGGCTGCAGCAAACCCGCAGCTTCATCATTTTTCTGAAGCGTTTTTAAGAGCGCCGCCTGCGATAAAATCGCCTGCTCCTTATTTGCGCCACCCATACTCACAACGAGCGCAAAAGTCTTCGCGGCTCCCGCTTTATCTCCGAGCGCGAGCTGACATTGACCCACCCCCATTTGGGCATCTGCCACTTTTGCCCCTTGCGGATAGAGCTTCAAATATTCCTCAAACTTCTCTCGGGACTTCTTGTACTCCTTGTTGTTGAACAACGCTGCCGCGAGTGAATAACGCACGCTATCCCATCCCGGACCATCCGTGGCCTTTGAAAGTATCTCCTGCAGCGACGCGACGGCCTTTTTGTATTCGCCGTTCCCAAAATCCTCCATTGCCGCCTTATATCGATCGCCCAGAACAACCTCCGACTGCGCTCCAGCTGCCGGCGCCTGAGCACTGGTGATCAATGGTTTCGCTGAAACCAAAACCAGAGACAATGAAATGAGGGATTGGCAAATCTGCCGTGTCGGAACACCTAATAGACGGTTCGCGCCACGCAGCCTGCCCGTAGGAATGGGGGGTACCATGGGGAGTCGCATTTTGCTAAGGAACCGGAGCCGCGTCGAGCGCAGTTCTTCACCCCGTCAACCGACTGCCTTGTCCTTTCACTCCGTAGCTTGGGGCCAGCGCGCTTGGATGAGTCAAACTCCACGCTAAAAGCTCAATCCAGCCCCTACTTGGAACAGAATCGCTCCATCACTTGTCTCGCGGCGTCCGCGGTGAAAATAGTCAAAACTACGTTCCAGCTCATACCCGACTGCACCTGAAAACTTCAGAACCCGCGTCACCGAGTAACTCACCCGCGTCTTAATCTGGTAACTATAGTATTCCAGCGGAGTCCCTGAATCCATACGGAACCCGCCGCTTTGCAACTCCCCTCCGAGCTTAATCTCCAAGGCTTTATCCGGCGAATAGGTCAGCGCAGGCTCTGGGAAAACCGCATCCAGCCTTACCGTCGGCAGCACCGTCCAGCTCAACCCCACAATCGGAATGGGCTGCTTATAAAATCTCGCCCCGGCCGCACCAATGACACCGTTTAAGTTAGCGGTAAGCGGAATCCCACCAACTAATTGCACAGGCATATCGAACGCACCGGCACGAACGTTATCCTCAAAATAAAACCCCGGTTTGAAACTCAAAGATGCCGCCTGAGTTTCTCCCACAAAATACTCGAGAGAAATTTGAGCGGTAACGTCACGCAGATGACGTAGGCCCGACTTATTGTTTCCCGAAAAGGAAAACGATTCCCCCTGTAATCCCGCCCCAAAATACCAGCCCTCATTCCCTATCGAAAACCGGCGCAGCACAGTCCCCTGTTGCGTCGAGAGCGCCTGCTTCCCCATTCCCCGGCCGGACTCCCGCAACTGGCTATTACTAGAATGCGTCGTTTGAACATCCCACAACAGCAGAGGTACAACCTCTGCCGCACGTAAATCGTTACTGACCGGCACGAGAATCCCGCAAAGACACACACTCAGGAAAACTCGACAACTCGACATATTCATAACCGAAACAAACCGAGACCGACCATTTTTACTGGAGTACATGAGAACCTTTCCCAATAGCGGAAAGCCTTCTCTTGTACACGCCTCCTTAGACCCCATCAGTCTCCATTATTTCCCCCCCCCGATGTGTCCCCCTCTTCTCCAGTCGCTTGGCCTATTCAAAATCCGACAGTTCCAGAGTACCGCGAGTATATCCCCCTGGCTCCTCCTTTTGATCACCACCATCTTTGCTGTGATCTGCGGTTTCGTGATCTGGACTTCTATAGAAAAGCCCATGCTGAAACCCAAGCCTCACTAGGCCGCTCCAGAGGTAACACGCCAACGCCAAAGGTATCTACATCGCACCTTCTCCGGACACCAATCCGTTGAACCCGTCCGGAAACGCGCTCTGCTTGTCTCCAGCCGCCTTTGTCCAACGCAAGGAGCCCTTCACGCGCTCCCCTGTCTTCCACGGCTCAAAGATCCACCAGCCTCCAATCGCCCCCCAACCTTTGTACAACGGAATATACATCGCCCATTTTCCGTCAGCCGAAAGATTCCCGCTAGCCGTCACCTTCGTTCCGTCTCCCAGCGTCCCGGTTAACGATGCGCTACCATCCTTTTTTACTACCACCACCGCCGTCCCAACGGCTTCCGGCATTTTGCCACCCGCAGCGTCTGGTGTCGCAACCAAACTCACGGGATAAGCACCTGCTTCATCAGGGCTTCCAACCGCATTACACATCGCCACCACCTCGTAAAAAATACCGTCCCAACCCAGAGAGCCCTTAATCACACGCTGTCCCACCAAGTCGGCCGCCAAACGAAACGGCATGGGAATTCCTCCCACCCGAATCGTCCCATACCACCGCCCCTCGACATCAAACTTTCCACTCGAGCTATACGTCACGCCGTCCAGGACAGCTGTACAGGAAAACGCTCCGCCTTGAGTCAACTGAACGCGAATTTTCCCTAAAAGACGCAAAGCGCCATCTCCTAACAATCCGTCGTAAGTCCCAACCATCTGCGCCAACGCAGCCGCCGTTGGCGTTTCGGAAGCAGACCCCACAGCCGTTTTCAGCGTGAGCGCCGCTTTAAGCACCACTCCGGAAAACGCGCGATACCCACGCACCAACACAAACCAATCGCCTGCCGCCGGATTCACCACTTGCATGACCTCATTATTTCCAACACTAGCCGACCGATAATCAAAACTTAAAAGCGCAGGAGTAGTGCCTCGTTTGAGATAAAGATCAACATCTCCAGTCCCGCCTGAACTCGTAACCGTGAGGCGCGACACACCAGACGGAACACTGATTTTGTAAGCCACCAAGCTGCCCGTTGCACCCATCACTCTATTCATAGGAACATTGTTCGTAAGAGAAAGTGCGTTGCTAAAATTCGCCACCAAAGCACGCCCAGCTCTCACTGCAAAGGAATAGTCCGCCATTGTACTCACGACGGTTCCATTTTCAGTCCAACCAAAAAACCCATAGCCAACTGACGGTGTCGCATGTACGACCACCGTACTGCCTGACACATAGTTTCCGCCGCCGCTCACCGTTCCATTTCCCGATGATGAAACTCCCACCGTGACCATCGTCGGTGGAACCGTAAGCGTCGCCGTCAGACTCACCCCCGCATAATCCGCATACCCATCTAAAAGCACAAACCAATCTGCCACCCCTGGATTCGTCACGCTTGCGGACTCAGTCGAACTGGGACCATCCGATTTGAGATCAAACTCAGTGACAGTCGGCAACGATCCTTTTTTTACATAAACGTCAAGGTCCCCTGTTCCTCCCGAGGTCGCCACTTTAAGGCCAGAACATCCTATCGGGACTGTAATCTTATACATCCGACTTTCGCCAGCCACCCCGCTAATATCAGACACAGCCACACCGCTCGTAAGCGGCGTGACGGCCAATGCACCCTCACCCGAAATCGGCAGCATTGTCGCCCCGGAATCCGCATCTGAATTCACCGTTAAATTTCCCGAATAAACACGCATACTCGTCGGTGCAAACGTCACCGACACGCTCTGCGATCCTCCCCCGGCAATCACACCGGACCACGCACCAGAGAACCCCTCCGGATATGTAATTCCGCTCACATTAATGGGAGCTTTACCGTCATTAAATATCGAGAAGCTGCGGCTTCCGCTACTCGAAGTCTCTACTTTCCCAAAAGCCAAGTCCCCCCCCAATCGTTCCACCTTCGGTTCAGAAATTGTTACCGCATCCACCCACCCGGCATCTGCTCCTTTGGACATCGACGAGTCCTTTTCATACTTCCACTCAATATGGTGAACCCCTGAAGCCAACGTCACACTCCGCAACGCCCAATCCGTAGCCCCGCTAATAGTTTCCACCACTACTCCATCTACGACAAAACTTAGCGTGTCGTACATCGGCTCTGAATCGACCTTCCAGCGATACCCCAAGATTTTCGGACCCGTCACATCCAGCTTCATCGAAGTGCTCTGGCTATCGCTAATCCATCCGCTCGAAGCGGCATCCACCCGATCATACGTAACGGTAGACTGCGCCACCCAATCCGCGTTCCCTCCACTCGTAACTGTGGCATTAGGAAGATCGATCGCCTCCGCTAGAGAGACCGCCACACTCGAAACCTTGAGCGCAAGCGACAACGTTCCATTCCCTTTGGTATTGGTGGCAGCCAGGGCCACAGCATACGAACCCGCTGTCACTGGTGTTCCCGAAATTAAACCAGTCGCCGAGTTGAGGATCAACCCAGTGGGCAAACCAGTCGCAGCATACGAAACCGCAGAGTTTGTCGCCACTATCTGATATGAAAAAGATTCCCCCACTCTCCCCGCTGCCTGAGCCGCACTCGTAATTGCCGGCACCAGCGAAATCCCAGCAATCGTCCCCGTCAGCGTATACGGCCCAACGGATCCATAACTGCTAAACCCGGTCCCCAAAACATCGCCCTTTGCGGCTCCAGCGACGCGTAAATAGTAGGTCCCAGCTGCAAGATTCGTTGAGATGGAAGCCCCCAAACTTCCCGCCGGATTGGAACTCGCAACAACCGCATCAGCGCTATTTCGAATTTCCAGTAACATAGCCAAGTTGGGGGAAATGGAAGATGGCGTCCCCGTGACCGAGATCGCCCCACCGGAAGAAACAAACAGGAAGTAGTCGCCGTCATTGTTGCCCGTGATCACACCGGTCTGGCTAATGGTGGTACCGGCGACGCTCAGTGGCACGGCAGACGCCAGCGAGTTCCCCGCTTCATCAGACACATACGCAACCCCATTCACTGCGCGGGTAATCACCGCAAGGTCGTCCTCTTTGTTATCCGCATTTTTGTATTCGCCCTTACTCCACTGCACCAGCTCGCGGTCATACCCAGCTCCCATGATCGGAGCCCAACCAGTGGGCCCACTCCCCGCACCTGCATAATACCCCTCCTCGGGACTCGTTCGTCCATCATGACTCAGTCCCAAAGTATGCCCCACCTCGTGAGAAATCGCCTCAGCCATACCAATCACGGAGTCATTAAAAACCCAACTCGGCACCGTTGCCGAAAGACCTGTTCCCGCCGATGAAAAGGCATCCACATACGCAACCCCGCCTGCACCGGGAGCCGCAATGTCATTCGGTGTAATAATACAATGCGTCCGACGATTCGCTGGAACCGCATTGTAACGGGCCAGACTCGTGGTGATATCGATATTAAACGGCGCAAAATCTTCCTTCACCCGATTAAACACCGCCGTAATATCGGCCGCTGTCACTTTGGGCGCTGGAGCCACAATGGTTTTCCCATCGTTCCACGAAGGGTCCGTGACGGTTTCGCCATCAAAATCAAGGTACACCACCGCAGGCGCGTCCGGTTTACTGCTCAAGAGCGGCGGGGCCTCGCTTGTGGTGGCAGCTGGAGCGGATGCAAGCTTTCGCATCCGTGCCATGGGAAGTGTCGAGCAGACTTTATCCGCAAGCCGGCGCTCCACCATCAAGACGCGTGCATCTCGCTCCGTGACCACTTCGTATGCCACCCCTCTCGCCGGCAACTGAATCAGCCCTCCAGATGCCTCCGGTCCAGCAGCCAACATAAACGAGCCTTTCTGATCTGTAAGACTCCCCCCGACACGCACCCAACCAGCGCCATCCTTTTGAACCAAGTTCACCACCCCGACAAATTCTCCCCCAGGCGTCGGCAGATGAACTTCCTGCCCGACTGGCCAATGCTCCATTTTTGCACCATCTAAAGGCTCCATCTCCATCACTCTGCCCTTTTCAGCTCCCACTCGGACCGCCGGCGGTTTCGCTGGGAGAGGCGCACCTTGCACCTCCCCCTTGATCGCGTATCCCATAAACGCAGCGGCTGCTTTGAGATTCGGAAGAGCTGCTGCCACTGGCTCCACTACTGGAGTATTCGTATTGGTGGGCGTCGCTCCGACATTCACCGACACAGGCTCCGGAGCCTGCCTAGAATCCATCAAAGGCTGCGAACTGCTGCTCTTTGAAAAATGCCAGAATGAACCCATGGCGAACAAAACACCAAGGCCTGCACTGAGTTGAATGGCTCGAGAAAGAGGAGGACGCATAATAGTGGAAAAGAAGAGAGGCTAATTTTGGGAAAACAGGGCGGCGAATGAGAGGGGGGCCCTATTACCTACACATGAGGGAAGGGCGGAATTACCGCAGCGATTTAAGCTGCTTCATAGGGCTGACAGCGCATCCCGCGTCCGTTCACCCAATTTCCTCCCGATAAAATTTCGGGCCAGTTCCTCGCGGATACCAGGCACAGCGATAGCGTTCCTTGAGTTCATAGAATAACTTTCCGTTTTTGAGCTGTCGTCTTTTGACACCTTTCATTCACAACAACGTCGTCGGCCCGCATTCTTGTCACCGATTTAAAGAATTCGTGGGCTTCGATAGCTCCATCTGGCGATGTACTTCCCTTGATTTCGGTGTGTTCCATTTTTGAATTTGGTGCGCCTGCTATGCCGTTGGCGCCCGTTCCGTTCCTCGCATTGCAAGGACTTCATCGAGTCCCGGCAGCTCTCCCTGCAAACTTTGGGAAACTCGGCGGATTAGGGCGATGATCACCCTCATTCTAGAGCATTCGGTGTACCACCTGCCTGAAATCTCTGAGACCTATCGATGCGAAAAATAGCCCCTCATCGAAACGCGCAGCTCTCAAAACGATTCTCTTGTCACAAATCCAAATCTGACATTCGGCAAATATCAGGTATGGTTAAACTCCCCATGAAGCTCTCGCCTCTCACCCTCCTCGTTCTGGGAACCGGCATCGCGTCCGCGCAACCCGGACTGACCATCTACAACGGTCATTTTGCCGTCGTTCGCGATACCGTCCCCCTCGAGCTCAAGGCTGGTGAAAATATCGTCCGATATTCCGGCGCAACTTCGAGCCTCGATCCTTCTTCCGTGATCCTACGTGATCCTACTGGGAAAATCCCCCTGTCGATTCTCGAACAAAACTACCGAAACGATCCAGTCACCGAACAGAGCCTGCTCGACCGTTTTGAAGGACAGCCCCAAGCGATTACGTTTCTGATAAAAGAACCGCAAAAACCGGATCGGACGATCGAAGGACACGTCATTCGGAGTGGCCACGTACCAGGCGGCGCACCCATGCAGCCGATTATAGAAGTCGACGGAAAACTCGTATTTGAACTCCCTGGCCGCCCGCTCTTCGCGGGACTGAAAGACGACAACATTTTAAAGCCTGAGTTGACCTGGAAAATCCAAAGCCCTGCGGCAGCCCAACTCCAAGCGGAACTCGCATATCTCACCGGAGGCCTGGAATGGGAAGCCAGCTACAATCTGGTCCTTCCGGAAAAAGGGGACACTGCCGAGATGAACGGCTGGGTGACACTCAAGAACCGCTCCGGAAAAGTATTTGAGAACGCCGCGATCAAATTGATGGCCGGCGACGTCCATCACCCACAAAGATCGGTTAGCCAATATGCCACCGCTAAATCCGGAGGCCTTGGAGCCGCCATGGCGCCCGTAGAGGAAAAAGCGTTCGATGATTTCCACCTCTATACCCTTCCCCGGCCCACCACCCTCCGGGATCAGGAAACCAAACAACTCGAATTCACCCGAGCCATCGGGGTGCCCACAAAACGCGTCTATATTTACGAAGCCTCGTCAGTCCCATTCTCGGGGCAGCCGATGCTAGAAAAGGAGTGGGGCAGTTTCGGAGCAAACACCAAGGTCCGAAGTGTCTTGGAATTCAAAAACGACGAACCTTCAAAACTGGGCATCCCATTACCCGCTGGAAATATCCGGGTCTACCGGAAGGATGGCGATCAGCTCGAGTTTGTCGGGGAAGACAATATCGATCACACCCCCCGAAACGAACCCATCCGCCTCGCCTTGGGGAACGCATTTGATCTGGTCGGCGAACGCAAGCAGACCAACTTCAAAATCGATAACGCCCGGAACACTCTGGAGGAATCGTTTGAGATTCGGATCCGGAACCAAAGTAAAAACACCGCACAGATTCAGGTCATCGAACACATGAATCGCGCTGCAAACTGGGTCGTTTCAGAAAAAAGCAGCCCCTTTACAAAACACGACAGTCAAACAATCCATTTCACCGCAACCGTCGCCCCCGATGGTGAAACCGTTCTCAAATATTCGGTTCGCTACACTTGGTAACAGTCGCCAGGGAAGCTGGCCTGCTACGGCAATCCGCACCGAGACCTCGAGAGTCTTCGCAGGGGGGTACGATTCAGGGCTCCTTTAGAGGATCGCAGAACCTTGATGGGGCCAATCTACCTCAAGCCTGCGCTCCCGCTCCGACTTGCTACTGGGGCATTTGGCTGCCGCTAATCCTCTTCTGAGGGCATGTATTCACTCCAAATGGAGGCGAGTATCTCGTACCCGTCCAAAATCATAGTCCACTCTTTTACGATGGCATCCGGCATTTGTGCCCATTCGCTAGGTGACATGGCTTTCCATTCTCGAATCGTCCGGCGCACCGACTGAAACAGTTCCCGCCCCAAATCAGCGCGTTGAGCGGAGTGATCCAAAATCTCATCCAATTGGCGGTCTGTTTCACTAATCCAAACCTCCAAGCGGTACAGTTTCGCATCCAACGCTACCTGGATCTCCCCTACGTCATACCCGAGCTCCGTCAGACTCTTGGAGTTGGTCTGAATGTGCTGTAACTTCTCCCGAAGCACTTCCAGAAGCTCCATTCCTTTCAGGTAATCGTTCAATAGGGCGGACGCAGGTCTTTGCATTCCGGAAAGTACACACTCTTAAGCATGTCTCTAGGGATTTGAGAAAACTTCCGCCCCAATACAGCGGAAGCTCAACCTCCTGAAGTACGCCTAATCGGAAAAGCAAACGCTTTCCGTTCCCGATCGTCCCCAAATTGCCGCTTTTAACCAGTGGTACGCAGTCCACTTGCAATTGCGTTAATGGAAAGCAGTAGCTCCGGCAACATGGCGTCTGCGCCGCCTACATCCCCAGCGTCCACCCGACCACGCCATTTCTTAAGCAGCTCGATCTGCTGTAAATGAAGCACTCGCAACGCCTCACTCCGCAGTTCCAGCGTTTTGAACATCCGTGGCCTCCTTGCCCCCATCGACTGACCCCGCAACTGCTCCAACATCCGGTGAGTGCGATGCCATTCCCCATCAATCTGAGCCACAAAACGATCTCTTAACGCTGTGTCGGGAACCAACTCCGAATACATCCGCATCAACTCCGGATCCGCACTCGCCAAAGAACTCTCCACATTCGTGAGTACGTACCGCAAAAACGGCCACTCACGGAAGTTTGCCCCCAACAACGCACGCTCCGCTTCCGTCAATGCCTCCAATGCACTGCCTACCCCATACCATCCAGGCACGTAAAACCGCGCCTGACTCCACGAAAACACCCAGGGAATCGCTCGTAAATCCGCCAAACTCGGCTTCCCTGTCCGTCGAGACGGACGCGAACCGATACGACTGTGCTCCAGTGCATCAATCGGCGTGGCCTGACGATAAAAGGTCAGGAAACCTTCGGCATCCAACAATTCCCGGTATGCCACCCGGCTCGCATTCGCCAACTTCTCCATCAGCGGCGCAAATTGCTCATGTTCGGTGTAGCCGCGAACATGCTGGGCACTTGTCGCAGTGACTCCAGCCAGCAACATTTCCAGATTATACGTGGCACTCGAAAGGTTAGCGTATTTTTGCGCAATGGTTTCTCCCTGCTCCGTCAGGCGCAGATGCCCGGAAAGCGAGCCGTGTGGTAACGCCTCCAGAAAGCGGTGGGTGGGACCAGCGCCGCGACTCACGGTTCCGCCACGTCCGTGGAAAAACCGGATCTCCACACCTTGGTGTTTGGCCTCAGCCGCAAGTCTCCCTTGCGCTTTCTGTAACGCCCATTGACTCGCCAAGATCCCACCGTCCTTGTTGCTATCGCTGTACCCCACCATCACCTGCTGCAATAACTCCCCTGCCCGCCCCGCTCTCTTGGCTTGGAACGCGAGGCTCGCCATCGTTACTGGCTGCCCCAAAAACATCCGCAACATCCCAGGCCCGCCATCCAGATCCTCGATCGTTTCAAAAAGCGGCACCACCGGTAACAAACAAACGATCCCCTCAGGGAAAGCTCGCAACAGACCGGCCTCCCTCGCCAACAAATACACCCCGAGCAAATCCGAAAGCCGGCGGGTCATGCTCACAATAAGCGCCCCGACTCCGTCCGCCCCATACCGCTCAATATGAGTGGCAAGCACCCGATAACAACCAAGCACGGCATCCGCCTCCGGACCCGCCGAGGCAACCGGATGTAAAAACGGACGAGGTGAACGAAGCTCCTTTTCCAGAAACCGAATCCGCTCCGGCTCACTCCAGTCATCCCACTCCTCCGCCGACAACCCAGCCGCACCCAACAATTGGGTGAGCGCTTTTGCATGAAAGACCGAGTTCTGACGGATATCCAACTGCGCAAGATGAAACCCAAAAACCTCCACCGCACGACGCACTGGCGTGATCTCAGATTCCACCAACCGATGAGCCCCGACTTCTTCCAACGAATGGGCCAAGCGGTCCAAATCCACCAATAACTCCACCGAATAACGATAACGCCCTTCCGAATCTTTTAGCTGAGCCAAGTGCCCCGGAGCCTGTTGAAGCGGCAAACGCGCCACCATCAACTCCACATACCGCCGCCAAGGTTCATCCTTATGGGTCACCTCAGGCAGGTCAGCCCCCAGCGCATTGGCATGACGCTCCAACCCTTCCAGTAATCCCTTCGGAGCAGGCTGCATCCACGAAGACAAAGACAACCGTTCGCCCAATGAAATAAGCTGATCCCTCAACACAATCAGGGCGTTCACCCGCAAGCGTTCCAGAGTTTCACCCGTAACATCCGCAGTGACACCAGGATGTCCATCTCGGTCTCCGCCCACCCAAGTCCCAAACCGAATCCGGGGCATCACTCCACGTTGACGCAAAACAGCGGGGTCCAGCCCAACATCTACCCAAGCCTGCCGCAACCGCTCATCCAGCTCAGGCAATACGGCTGGGAAAACATCCCGCAGATAATGCAGCACGTTACGCCGCTCGTCGGTAAGTGTTGGTTTCTCTAGAAGAATCTCCCCCGTACGCCAGAGCCTTTCCAGCGCAGCCTTCACCTGATCCCGGACCGTTCTTGACTCGAACTTGGGCAAATCACCCACCGTAAATTTCTCCAGCAATCCAAACAGGACACGGTGTTGATCCAACACTGAAAGTCGCTTCGCCTCAGTCGGATGAGCCGTCAAAACCGGCTCCACACGCACCCGCTTCATCACCTCGGCGATTTCCTGTTCCGAAACCCCCGCCTCAACCAGACGCAACAATTGGCTCCCCCAAGCACCGGGCTCCGCACTCAACCCCTCCGTTCGTTCCCGTAACGCTCGTGTCTGGGCCGCCGCGTTTTCCTCGACCATGTTCAACAACTGGAACGCCACGGACCACGCTAGGCCCAAACGGGGCGGCGTCTCCCCGTTCCAAGGCGAATGCTCTCTCCAGGGCAAGCCTCGAGCGAGGTCGGCTTGTCCCATCTCGGAGAGAACTTCCGAGAAACATTCCATGAGATAACTCAAGTCACGCTGCATCCGGGTAAAACCCAGTTGCACATAATCCGATGTGGAGGCTTTCGTGGGCACCCTTAAGGGGAACACCTAAACCCGCCCCCGAAGGAAGTCGCAAATACAGCAATCGTGCAGAATCCACGCACAAAAGCCCATTTTCCTCCCGTTTCGCTCCGGCAGCCCCGATTTACCCCACCAACATCCGGGGCGTCGCCTCGTTCTGCGTCGCACAAATCACCTCAATCGCCTCCCCCCCACTCTGGGCGAGCCGATTCCGCACCGTACTCAGCGCAAGCTCAGGTGTATTGCAATCCCCACTCAAATGGCCCAACACCGCACGTCGTAAATTTCCGGAAACCATCCCCGCCAACACCTCCGCAGCCGCAGCATTCGAAAGATGCCCGTGCCTGGAAAAAATCCGCTGCTTCACGGACCAGGGGCGCTTCGGATCGTCCTGAAGCAACTTTTCGTCGTGATTGGTTTCGATCACCAGGGTGTGAACCGGACGTACCCGCTCCAGAACAAGTCGGGTGGCAAATCCAAGATCGGTCAAAAACCCCACCCCTACGTTTTCCCGACTCAGAACAAACCCAACCGGTTCAGCTGCATCATGTGAAATGGGAAAACTCTGCACCCGAAGTTCCCCCAGAGCAAACTCACTCCCCGTCACAAACATCCTCCAATGAACCCCTTCATTCGTACGCGACAACGCCTCCGTTGTAAGCCGATTTGCGTACACAGGCGTCCCGTAACGCCTCGACCACACACTGATTCCGGACACGTGATCCGAATGCTCATGAGTTACCAGAATTCCATCAATCTGCTCCGGCGCAACCCCTATATCCGCAAGCCGTTGCCCGATTTTCCGAGCACTCAACCCCGCATCTACCAACAAACGCGTCGATTCGGTTTCGATCAGAGAACAATTCCCCGAACTCCCGCTTGCCAGAACAGTAAGGTGAAACATCGATTTCGATCCAAAAACAACAAGAACCCCAAAAGCCCTACATCAACGCCCTTACCGCTTCACCAGATGCGAATACTTCTCCTGCCATTCCGCAGGCAAACGCACCGGTCGGGCACCGGGCATCTGGATCATTGCCAGCATTTGACGCGAAGACACCATCACCTGACCGTCCGATATCCGTTTCACATCAAACCCACACCAAAACCGCGTCCTGTCCAACGACTCCAACCATCCATCCACCGCCAACTTATCCCCCAGCACCGCCGGCTTCCGGTAATCCACCTCAGTGCGAACCACGACCGGATAGAGCCCGGTATCCGCCATCTCCTTCAACCCCAAGCCCATCACCTCTGCCAGTAACGTACGGGCCGTCTCAATAAACCGCAGATAAGCGATGTTATTCACCACAGCCGCGCAGTCCGTATCAAAAAACATCACCTGCACTTCAGTGTGAATGGTTGGCGTTTCACTCATAAATTCCGATTTCCTATCCGGTTACTGCCGCTCGTACTCCCCTTTGCCTACTTTGTGCCAAACACTGAACCCCGCGTTCTTGGCATCCGCAACCGACAGTGGTTTGAGTATTTTCGGGGTTGAAAATCCACTAATCAGCTTCTGAACCGGCTTACGGCACAACGGACATTTCTCCAAAGGCGGCGCCGAAATCGGGCGATTCAGCGAAAATCCACCCTTACAGATTTTGCAATCCCCGCCACAGGGTTCGTATTCGTAAATCGGCATATCCGGCAGCGCTCCTCTATCGGTTAAACCTTTCCTTCCAAGTAAATTTGCCATTCCGCAGGCAATCCCGCCCGCTCCACGTCGTCGGCAATCCTTCCCTCAGCCGCAGGGTCAAATCGTGTCGTGGTTCCATAAACCATGATCGCATCGTCGGACCCCTCCAACAAAAGGGCATGCGCCACACCTGCAGGAATCACAACCCCACAATGATGAATTCCCCCGCTGTCATCGCCTTCGATCAAAAACCGCATAATCCGGCGCTCCATGCCAGCGCGTTCATCCACAAGGAGCATTTCCACGTTCCCCTGCACAAAAAACATCACATCCCATTGCTCCAAATCATATGGCCGCTCCGAAACAGGCGCCGGGCAATCCCCAAACAAATGCTGAAACCAGGCAGCAGGCTCTTTTCCCTCAGGGATAAACGGTGGATGGATATGAAACCCCTTAGCCGTTCCGGCAAACATCCGAGCCGTCGCCCATTGTTTAGGCCAAATCTGCAAATCCCCCAACAGCCCTTGCCCTTCTCTCGCAAACTCCCCGAAAAAACCCCGGTGCTTCTGCCTGAAAACACGTCTGGGAACCAACTCCACCCCTGGAATCCAACCCGCACTCAAAGAAGCCCTGTCCGCTGTAAGCACCTCTCCCACAGTGACCCCCGTCCCTTTTAAACGCTCCAAAACCGTCCCAGCAGCATAACTCCTTTGGGAAAGCGCCGAACGCGCTGCTTCATTTAGTCCGTTCCAACGTTCCATAAGCCCTCATTTCTCGCATTTGAGCGCCGCTTTTCAAGAATTACGAATACCACACTCCTGTCCCGCCCTCCATCAAGTCCCAGAAGCCCACCTCTCTTCTCACCCAGCGTCCATCTGATATAATTCGGCGTTGAGCCATTTCCTGTCCTCCTTACCCTCCAAACACATGGAGACACCCCCTCCCCCTCCTCGTGATTTCAGTGATTTCACCCGTCCATTTTATTCCGCCGTAGCGAGTGAACCCCTCTTAAGACAACTCGTACAAAGCTTACCTGGTGCCTCTTTTGTAATCAAAGACCGTCAGGGCCGATACATCGCCGCAAGCGACGGCGCCTACCAGCGCTATGGTCAACCGTCAGAAGCTCACCTCATCGGACGCACCGACTACGATTTCATCACTAAAAAGATCGCCGATATTTATGTAACGGCAGACCGCGAAGTGATGGAGACCGGGATCCCAAAACTAGGCCTTGTAGAGATCGGCTTCGATTCCAACCACATCCCCGACTGGTTACTCACCCAGAAATTTCCGATCTTAAACAGCACGGGCCAAGTCATTGGCGTGTTTGTATTAATCCAAAGCTACGAAGGACAACGTTCCTCTCTTGCCTCCCACGAAAGCCTTCGAACTGCCGCCGCCTATCTTGAAAGCCACATGGACCGGCATGTTTCGATACCCGAACTCAGCCGCTTTTCCGGTCTATCCGAGCGACAATTACAAAGGAAATTTCAGGCTACCTTCGGTATGTCGGTTCAGGAATTCGCCGTTTATTTGCGTATCCAAAAAGCTGCGCGACTTCTCCAATCGTCTGACTGGAGTGTCGCATCGATTGCCGCCGCGGTCGGCTTCAGCGATCAAAGCGCGTTTACCCGGAAATTTCGCGCCGTATTCAGCGTGCCTCCGAGCGCGTATCGAAAAAAGCCCTAGCCCGCTCACACCTTGTCCGTCTGAGCACAATAAAAGTCCCTCCGCTTCTATCTCCACGCAGAAGTAATCTGCAAAACTCCCCCCCGAATGAAGCCCTCCCTCCTATTTCGCTCTGGCCGCTCCACCTCGCAATCTCCCCCCCCTCTCTCCCAATCCCGTCTCCTTTCCCTGTTTTCGCTGTTTTCTCTAACGCTCGGTCTATCCGTTCCACACATTCACGCAGTCCCGCCCGACGCCATTATGCAGGAATCCAAAGTTCCCCCGTTCGATCTGCCCGACGTCCTGGTTGCCAATGACACACAACGGATCCAAACACCGTCGGACTGGCGTCAAAAGCGGCGCCCCGAACTTTTGGAGATGTTCTTTCGGGAGATCTATGGAAAAACCCTGCTCGGACGCCCTGACGCCCTCAAATTCGTAATCCGCGAAGAACTCCCCTCCGCGCGAGGCGGTAAAGCCACAAGACTGCGGGTCGGAGTGCTTTTCGAAGGCACCGAAGAAGGCCGGCAAATGGAATTGCTCGTCTATTTGCCCAATCACGTCAAAGGCCCGGTTCCAGTGTTCCTCGGACTCAACTTTGACGGGAACTACACAACCACAGCGGAACCGGATTTACCCGTTCCATCGCACTGGGCGATGGGGTTATTCACCAACAAACTGGAAAAGCATCGCCCCACCGAATCCGCTCGTGGACTCCACCAACACATGTGGCCTTACGCCTACATTCTGGAACAAGGCTACGGCGTGGTGACAGCGGCCTATGGCGAAATCGAGCCGGACGAACCGGGTGGCCAAAGCCAAGGCCCACGCAACCTCGGACCCGCCCCCAGTGCCGGAGACTGGGGCAGTATCGGTGCTTGGGCCTGGGGACTCAGTCGCGCCATGGATTATTTGGAAACCAATCCTCGTGTAGACACCAAACGCGTTGCCGTGCTTGGCTTCAGCAGACTTGGCAAAACCGCACTTTGGGCGGGAGCACAAGACGAACGTTTTGCACTGGTTATTTCCAATTCGTCAGGTGCGGGCGGAGCTGCTCTCAGTAAACGAATCTACGGCGAAACGGTAAAACACCTCACCAGCAAGTTCCCGCAATGGTTCGCTGCAAATTTCGCCAACTACGCAAACAACGAAACCTCCCTGCCTGTCGACCAACACGAACTCCTCGCACTGATTGCACCGCGTCCGCTTCTTATCACAAGCGGCACCACCGATTTGTGGAGTGATCCCAACGGTGAATTCCTGAGCGCATTCCACGCCTCGCCTGTTTACCGCCTGCTTGGGGCCGAAGGTATTTCCGCCACGAATCTGCCGCCCCCCTCCGTTTTGGTGGATAGCAAACTCGGATACTTTCTCAGACCCGGCGGCCACGACGTGACGCTCGAGGACTGGCAGGCGATGATCGCGTTTGCGAACAAACACCTTCACTAAGCCCCTCTACTCGCGACCGGCTTGGACGCCGGAGCGTGGGGGCGCTTCGATCTTTTGTGAACGTCTCGTGAGACCAGCTTTGGAATATCGAACAAACACGGATTCCGCCGCCCCAAAGTTGCGCACACCGGACGCCCCTTCGGCGCACACAACTCACTCATTAGACACTCATTAGACACTCATTAGACACTCATTAGACACTCATTAGACACTCATTAGACACTCATTGGGCGCACTTCTGGCGCACTTTAGGCGTGTGGCTAAAACCCAACACCACTACACTCAGCGGCAATCGTTCACGTTTATGCCGCAGAACAACTCCCCTAAAGACAGTGCACAACGGCTCCTCGGAACACGCACTCACTTGGCCCGCTCTGGTTCCGATCACGGTAAACTCTCCGAGTTCACCCAGCGCGAGTATTCCATGGAAGCCCTATCTACGTTGTCCCCGGAAGCCGTGAAGCAGTTGGTCCAGGAATTGGCGGCCCAAAACAATGAACTTCGCCTGGCCCAGCTAGAACTCGCAGAGTCGCGAGAACATTATATCGATCTCTATAATTCGTCTCCTGTGGGCTACTGTACCCTCGACGAAAAAGGAGTCATTCAGGCAGCTAACCGGACGGCCTTCAATTTACTCGGTCTTGCGTCGGACAAACTCATCCACACCCACTTCCCCCAGTTCCTTTCTTGGGAAGACGCCGACAGGTTTTATCTGTGCCGCAAACGAATCGCTGAAACGGGTGGCGAATTTAATCTCGAGGTGCAGGTTAGGAGAAGTGACGGAACTCAAATTTGGGCGCATGTAGCAGCTACTCTCAAACTCAGCGAATCCGGAAAGATGATGACCCAAGTCATTCTGCACGAGATCTCCCGTCAGCGGGAGGAACAGCAACTTCGCTCCAATGCCGAGGCGCTTGCAGAGGTCCTTCGAACCAATCTCGCCGTAATTGATCAGCATGCTATTCTGGCCGTTACAGACATTCAGGGGCGCATCCAATACGCCAACCCTCAATTCTGCGCGATTACCGGCTATTCAGCCGAAGAACTGCTCGGCCAAACCCATCGGATCATCAACTCCGGCACTCATCCGCAGGAGTATTTCGTCGACATGTGGACCACTATTTCCCAAGGCCGAGTTTGGCACGGGGAGATCTGCAACCGGGCTAAAGATGGTTCCCTCTATTGGGTAGATTCCACCATCGCACCGGTTCTGGGATCGAATGGGAAACCAGAACGGTATCTGGCCATTCGAACCGACATCACCGCACTCAAGCGGGTCGAAGCCGAATTACGGGAAATAACAGAACGCTTCGAGTTAGTGGTCGATGCCTCTTCCGACGGAATATGGGATCACAATTTCATAACCGGCGAAGTCTATTACTCGGCGAGATTTAAGGCACTTCTGGGATTTGCCCCGGAAGATCCCCGATTCCCTCACGTATTCGAATCGTTTCACTCGCGACTGCACCCTGACGATCTCGCCTCTACGGAAGCGGCGATTCAGCGAAGCATGACCGACAATGTCCCATACAACGCCGTTTTCAGGCTCAAGACCAAAGCGGGCGAGTGGCGTTGGTTTGAGGCTCGGGGAGCCAGCATTCTGAGGGATGAAAACGGGAACGTCACGAGGATGACGGGATCCGTTAGCGACATCACATTACGCCGTGAGGCTGAAATAGCGCTTCTTACTTCCATGGAAGCTGCAGAGGCAGCCAATCGGGCCAAGAGCGAATTTCTGGCAACCATGAGCCATGAAATTCGAACTCCCATGAACGGAGTATTGGGGTTTGCTAATTTGCTGTTGGATACCGCGCTGGACCAGGAACAGCAGACGTTCGCCAACACAATCAAACTCTCCGGCGAAAACATGCTGACCACGATTAATGAGATTCTGGACTTATCCAAGATCGAAGCCGGCAAGGTCACACTCGAGATGTTATCCGTGAACCTGAAGCCCGTTGTGGAAGAGGTTCTCTCCATCCTCACTCCACGAGCTCAGGGGAAGGAGCTTGAGCTTCAGGTGCACTACGATGAAACACTTTCCTTCGACCTGGTTTTGGATCCCGCTCGGTTGCGTCAGATCCTGCTAAATCTCATCGGAAACGCGCTCAAATTTACCGAGAAAGGGAGCGTCACGATTCGTGCAACACAGATTCAGTGTGACAGGGATCGGTTTTTACAGGTGGAAGTGATCGATAGCGGTATCGGGCTTACTGAGGCACAGCAGGGTAAGCTGTTTCACAAATTCACTCAGGCCGATTCCTCCACGACACGCCGTTTTGGCGGCACAGGGCTAGGCTTGGCGATTACGAAGCTGCTCGTGGAATTGATGGGCGGACAAATCGGTCTCCGAAGCGAATTGGGTCAGGGCTCGACGTTCTGGTTCACGCTTCCTTGGCAAGAGGCCACTGGCCCAGTTGAAAACATTTCCAGCAGGGTACTGGCGAGCCTCCCTGCGGTCTCAAAATTTACAAACCTGCGTGTCCTTGTAGCCGAAGATAACAATATCAACCGGATGTTCGTGATGGCCATCATGCGGAAGTTTGGGTGGCACGCCGATATCGCAGTAAACGGCCATGAGGCCCTGGAGTTGTTCTGTTCCCGGACGTACGATTTGGTCCTCATGGATTGCCGCATGCCGGAATTGGACGGCTTTGATGCCACTCGCGAGATCCGGCGGATTGAGGCGCTCCGGGAAGAGATGGGGGCTGCGTGTATACCGATTATTGCGGTGACTGCAGGCGCCATGCAGGAGGAGATGGACCGGTGCCTTGATGCCGGCATGAACGAGGTGCTGACCAAACCACTTCGGGCGGAAGATCTGCATCAGACCATCGATCGCTGGCTTGGACACCTGGAAAAGTGGAATTAAAGAAACGCCCCAAGCAGGCCCACTGCGGAGATGTAAGGTTTTCCATCGCGCCTCCGAAGCGCTCTCACGAGAGAACACGGCGGCGTGGGCGACTCCCAATCACTCGCCCAACTTGAGGGCCAGGCGTTTCACACATTTTGCCAGAGCTGGATCACTGATCATCTTCAGGGCCTTGGCTAACGGCAGCACGGCTCGTTTGCGCCATTCCATTTCCGGCCATTTTTTGAGCACCGTGGTCACCCGCAACGGATAAACGTGCAACGTCTTCTCACCCCTCCTCCGGCATTCGGCGCGGAGGCCGGCATGAAACGTCCCTATAATACCGGCTTCTTCCATGGCCTCCATAATGGCCACGTCTTGCCGGGACATATCAGGCTCGGGTTGGCCCTTCGGAATGATCCAACGGCTCTGATCGGAATTCGTCACAATGACCACGTGTAATCGCCCTCCTCGATAGAGATACGGCAGCGCTGCCAACTCGTATTTCAGGGCGCTCCCGTGAGGCAGGCCATGTAACGCCAACGCACTGTTTCGATACCCCTCTTCCTCGGTGATCTCCCGCCCAAAATACGACGGTTTTTGAAAACTCTCACTCTCCGTCACCGAGGAAAACTCTACCTCTCCCGTCATCAGAGATTTGAGCTCGTTCCCATAACGGTCGATTTCCAGCCGATGTGCCCCGTGCTTCACAACCGTCCGTGTCTTTTCGAGGCGACGTCCCGCCGTGCATGGCCACAGCATCGAAAACTGTTTAGCGGAGATCGGAATCTCTACCTCAGTTCGCACCAATCCGCTTCCCTCCTTAAAAGTCAGGAAATGTTTGGAGCCGTACTTCCGCACGCGAACCTCACGGTGTGCATCAAGGGCAAGATAGCCCTGTTGAACTTTCACTCCACGCTGCGCAACAACAGTAGGAGGGAGCTTTTTTATCAGAAATTTTCGCTCGATCTCTTTGTTCATTTCAGGAACTCCCATTGATCAAGAATCTCCTCACAAAGCGCCTGATAAGCCTTTCCCGCAGATGAATTTCCTGCGTATGCCAGCAGGGGCATCCTCTGAATTCCCATCTTTTCGACCTCAGCAGAAAACGGAATGACTGAGTGCAGAAAGTTTGGATAGGCACTGGATAGACTATTCATAATGGCCCGATGCATTTTGTTTCGACTTTGCGCCATCGAAAAAAAAGGCCGCAGAATATCGGGCGAAATCTCCTTCTCCTCAAAAAACTCCAGCAATTGCTCAAAGGTCCGCTGCGACAAAACCGTCGGAATGACAGGCACAACAATGGCATCCGTAGCGCGAAAAATATTTTCGCTCAGTAGCGTAATATTGGGAGGGCAATCCAGCACGATGACATCGTAATCACTTTTGAGTCCGTCCAAAATGTTACGTAATTGGGTGCGCCGCTTTTTCATCCCATGCAACAGAATGTCGAAGTGCCGATACGCCAAGTTTGATGGAATAATGTCGAGCCCAGGAAAATCAGACTCTCGAATATTTCTACGCAGTCCCTCGATGAGAGAACGTTTGTCAGTCATCTTGAACTTCTCTGCGCTGTCTACGCGGAAGTAAAATGCCGCAGCTCCCTGCGGATCGAGATCGATCAAGAGAGCCCGGTAGCCCTTGTCGCTAAAGGCAAAAGCCAAGTTTACAGCGAGCGCCGTTTTACCAACGCCACCTTTAATACTGTAGGAGGAGAGAATCTTCACTGGTCTGTATTGCGAGGTAAATCTGCGGAGCGTTTTGAGCTCTGCGGCTTAAACATTTGTTTAAAAACAGCCACGGTTGTGTTGCTCGTAAACTCGCTGAGCGCCGCCTGAATTTGTGGCCGCTGCTTTTGTTGGCGACGGTACAAAACAGAGACAAGCCCACCGAGTGCCAACGCCCTGTGGGCTGTGTGGTGCGGTTTAGCAGACCAGTAATCGAGCAGAAATTTCTGCTGAACCGAGCAGTCGTTAAATTCCCCCAGCAGGCTCTGAAGTCTACGAAGCCGCTTCTCCGTACCGTCTATACGGCTCTGCGGGATAAGCTCCGTAAAGAACTCTATTAGGTAACGCAATTTTTTGCCCTCGATTCGAAGCTCGTGAACTGTTTCGTCCGGAGCACAAAGTGCAAGTTCCTCCGCATAGGCCTGAATCTTCCGGTACCGTTTATAAATACTCCGGAACACAAGGGGCCCCACCGGAAGATCCGAGTGAATCGTGGGTTCGTGAACAGTGTCCTCACTAAAGAACCGCTCAAGTTGCTCCATTTGCTCGCGGTATTTCCGGGATTTCAAGCAGGCCCTCACCCTGCGGATTTCCCGCGCGCGTTCTTCTTTAAATTCCTCAAACACCCCCGAGAGCGCTTCACGAAAATCGGGCGGCAGAAGTTCCATGTAATGACCTTCAGCCAATAGGTACACATCGAGATCCCGGAGACGATTCGTGTTTCGGGCTATTTGAGCGAGAAGTTTACGAATGTGTTCCGTTTCAGCAGGAGGATAAACCCCTTTGACCAGACTGAGAACGGACCGGATCTTTCGGATACAGATCCGGTAATCATGCACAAACTCGGTGTCTATATCCCCCGGGATGTGCGATTCATTCTCCCGAGCGATTTCGAGAATCGCGCGCACTATACGCCCAACGGCCGTGCGAGCCGGAAGATGCTCCTCCAGTCCAAAGCAGGGACGCAGAGAATACACGCGAGGATGTTTCTCGTAGTGTCTCAACAAGACATGGAGAGGCCCCTCCTGGCTGACAGCAACACCATGAGACTGCAGCGTATTAAACGCGGCTAAAGCCTCGTTATGGTAACCCGTTAACGGCTGAATTCGCGCGTAACGGGCAAGGGGCTTGCGTGCCTCGGCATCACCAAACAATTCAGTCCATTCGAAACGGCAAACAATCTTGCCGTTATCATTCCGGAGTTCGGCATTTCGCCTGCGGAACACTGCAGAACAAAGAGGCGCGAGTCCCCGCAATCCCAGCACGGGAGTCAGGATTTCTCGAAGGGCCGGATTTTGAAAATCTCGGGCAAAACGAGGGGTTCCTTCGACACCCTCTTCGCTTGCGATTTCGGAAGCCATCCAACCTGCCTCCTGTTTACAAAGATGAAAGTGATCCGTGGTGTTGTAAAAAACGCTCCCAGAAAACCATACTTGCCACTCGAAGGTATCCCAAAGAGTGACGTGCTCGATCACCGGTGGATGAAGGACAAAATGTCTTCCCCATTCGTGACTGAGGGATTTAAGCGCAAATTCCGGGGGAAGAGAAAGGTGCGCTGTTAATGTGTCGCTACTGTCCATCGTGTTATTTTCGGATCAATTCATCGACTATTTTGCTCCCAAACATTCGTGGATTACCCACATTTTCAGAGCCTTAAAACTTCCAACTCCAACCTCAGCGGGATGCTTTTCATCTCTCAGTTTTTCCAGCCGTCACGTCAGATGCAAAACGAACAAAGAATGACGGCGCCACAGCACTGGTCAAACGTGGCATTGTAAAATCTTCTTCGAGCTGTCCCAAACGAGTTTTGGCTACGTACACATCGCGGGTGCAGCGATTCTCCGCTATTCAAGAGCGCCTCAATAGAGCCGCTGCATCAACAGGTACTCGACAGTACGATTGAGGCGTGCCTCTACACGCCCGCTTCATCAGAACCGGAATTGCATCACTAACCGGCGCAATTCAGCGCTCAAGCGCGCGAGCTCGTTTGCTGATATCTCTAACTCCATCGCCTCGGACTTCGTACTGCCTGCCGTTACCGCCAGACCCGACACATTCGTCGCAATCGCCGCGCTAGCTGATGCTGTTTCCGCAATATCACCACTGATGAGATCCGTGGTCCTACTTTCCCGCTCCACAGCCGTGGCGATGGAATTCTGATGCGCGTTAATCTGGTCAATCACAGCCGAAATCAAACGGATGTCGTCCCTCGCAGACTCGCTGTCAGACTGTATTTGCTGAATGACCTTACGAACCTCTTCGGTTGCTCCTGCGGTTTCGAGCGCGAGCTTTTTGACTTCAACCGCCACAACGGCAAAACCCCTTCCGGCTTCACCGGCTCTCGCCGCCTCGACGGTAGCGTTGAGGGCCAACAAATTCGTCTGCTCGGCAATATGATTGATTGATTGAATCACATACCCGATCCCCTCACTCCGCTCGCTCAGATTCAAGATGGTCCGATTTGCAATGGCTGCCTGATTAACCGCGCCACCAGCAACCAAAACAGCATCTCCCGAACTCTTGGCTATCGCGCGCAAACACGAAGCCATCTGCACACTAGCTCCTGCCACATTTTGCACACTCGAGCTTACCTTTATACCGGCCTCCGAAACTTCACTCGCTTTCATCGCCGTTTCGTCTGCTTCCTGACTGAGCGACTGACTCAGGTTAGACAATGCAACGGCCGATTCAGCCAACTCGGATGCCCTGTTATCGATCCCCTTAATCGCTGTAGAAAAACTCGCCACAACCCGGTTTAACGCTGCCGACAGGCGACCAAACTCATCCTCGGACTTCACAATCAGTCGTTGTGTCAAATCACCACTGGCGACTTTCTCCAAAGCCCCAACCGCAACTTCCATTGGTTTCCCAATTCGCCGTCCAATAACCCACGCACTAAGCCCCACTATCACTCCTGCGGCTATCCCCATCGTTGCCGAAAAATTCCGCAACGATTCCGCCTCCTGGACCGCTTCAACCTCAAATTGCCGAACCAAAACGCCCCACCCATTTCCTCCGAAATGTTGGAGTCCACGACACACAGCAAATCCATTCAGTTGCATCTGACCGACCCTGCCATTGATCTCGTCCGTAAATCCATCACGGCCTGCCAGCAACTCCCGGGCTCCTAGCAATCCCTCCTCGACTAAGTTTGTCGAAAGCACGTTTCGCCGGTCCGCATCCTCCAAAACCGTTCCTCCCCGCGACATTACATTCACCTGCCAAGTCCGATTGTGAGTCCGCCCCACCGCCTTCGTTGCATCCACCAACGGGTGAATAACCTTGTCCCACGACACAAAGTTACACCAAACCCGAATCACTTTCCCCATTTCATCCCTCACCGGCGCAGCAAACGGAATCACCACATCCTCTTTGCCCGTTACCGAATAAACGCTCCCAGAGCGTCCAACATCGCCGTAGTAACACTCATTCTTGTGAGTGCTCCCGTCTACACACTTCCGGAACCAAAGCTCCGTGGCAACACTCCTACCAAGCAACCGTGAGTAGTCCACATAGTCCCCATCACTGTTAATACTATTTGTCCCAATAATCCGTCCGTCGCCATCCGCCAATACCATCAGATCTGCAACCGGTGCTTCGCGAATAACCCGATTGGCGATCTCTCCAATTCCGCGGCCTTCTTTGAATGAATCCGGGTGCGACGCCACCATGAGCATATCCCGGTAACACTCGTACATTCTGGCATCAATCCCCGTAGCCAAATTTCCCGCTGCAACCTGCAACACAATTTGCGCAGCCCTCAATAGCTCCGCCCTAGCTTTTCTAAATGAGAGCGCGCCTGAAACTGCCACAGGCAACATCCCCATCAGCAAAAACATCAGGAACAATTGCCCCCCAAAACTTCTAACACTGAGATGCTTTCCAATTCTCATTTAACGTTACATTGAGATCACAGCCCATACCTCGCAAAGCGGGGCACAAAACCGGTTGCATTCAAACTCATCGTCACGCATTCGGGGGCACGCAGATGAATCCTTGGGAGCGGACTTGAGAAACGGAACACACACGTTGTACGAGAAAGAGCACGCGACACACCAATCAGCCCCATCCAACATGGAGTTCACACGATTGGCACAAAAGCACAGCAGCCATACGCACCTCCGACGTGACACGTCGCGATTACAGGAACGCGCCACCCATTTATTCGGACTGGAGAATCAATCTTGCGAAATCGGCCCCATATCGAGCAGCCATTTGATTGAGAATGTTGTGACCTGATTTTCACACAGCCGCTCTTGAGGCGTTTTGATTACAGGCATGTCATAACCCATTCCTTGGGTGCGCCACGTAGAACCGTGGCAGCGCCACACTTCACCACCCTGCTTATTTTGATTCGACTCTGGAAGGTTCTCTATGCTCTCACTCCAAAAGAAGGTACTCCTCGGCCTCGGCTTCATCATTTTGTTGGGAACAGTCTTAAACGTCATCTCACTTGGAATCATTCAGTTTAACGAACGCAAACAGGCCGCCCAAAAACAGGGCGCAGCGGAGCTCCGGTCTTACTTAGAAAAGGTTCAGAAATCCTCCACAGAGGCCCGCCTCCACCTCACAAACTACCGCCTAACGGAAGATAAGGACGAGTTCATTGCAGCCCAAAAAGTCATTAAGGACTTAAACGATCTCCTCAACCAATTTCCACAAACTCCCTCAAATGCGGACCAAGCAGCACGTCAACCGGCTCTGCAGGAACGTAGAGCAATCTTGCTCGAACGCCAAAAAACGTTAGCGGAAATGATCGATGCTGTTGGCAACAGCTATCGCAGAGCCAAACAGTCCCGTCTCAGCACCAACGGCCAATCTGACCAAATTATTGCCACACTATTTTCGGCAGAGGCTGAGATCTCCAAAAGCGGCGACTCGAAACTTTCCGGATCCATTAAGGAACTTGAGAACCTCCTGCATCAGGCCGGTGTCGCAAGTTTGAAGCTTCAAGCAGATTTTTCTGATCCCATGCTGGATAAAATGCTGCCGCAACTATCCAAGGCGGACGATCTCATCAGACAAATCCGCGCATCCAAACCAAGCGATACCTTGAGCGAGATCTTTGAGAGCATTCAGGAAGTCTTCGGCGAATACCGGACCGAACTTGCTCAAGTAGCGACAACGACCAAAAGCTACGCCGATGCAGTCAATGAGCTCAATCGACATGGAATCGCCTTCGATGATGAAGTCTCAAAGGCCATTTCTCAAACGCTGCGAAACGGCCCGAGCGAAACCAGCTCAATTTGGGAGCATCCAATGACCATCATGGGTACCTCCACCATCATTTTCACGCTTCTCGGAATGAGCCTCGGGGTCTTGATTGCATCGAATCTAGCGGAGCACGTCAAACGAACCATCGTCGTCATCTCAGGCTCGGTTCGCGAAACAAACGAATCAGCCAATCGCGTTTCGGACGCATCTAAATCCCTGGCCGAGGGTGCCTCGTCACAGTCCGCCTCGCTTGAATCCACGAGTTCATCGATGGAGGAAATCGCATGCATGGTTAAGACGAACAATCATAACACCATGCACTCCAAGACTCTTTCAAGGGAAGCCAGAGAGTCGGTCGAATCCGGCCGAGTGTACCTTGATGAAATGAACAATACTTTGACTCAGATAAAGAAGGCGGTCCGAGAAATGAACCAGACGATCCTCGAGATGCAAAATGACGAAGGGCAGGTCGCGGACATTATCAAAAACATGCAGGCCATTGCCTTTCAGACAAACCTCCTCGCTCTCAATGCCGCCGTCGAAGCTGCCCGTGCCGGCAATGCAGGCTTGGGCTTCGCTGTTGTCGCGGATGAGGTTCGTAGCCTTGCGCAACGAAGCGCCCTGGCTGCCAGTGAAACGACGGAAAAAATCGAGAAATCAATACAAAAAAGTCATATCAACGCCGCAGCCAGTCAACGTGTTGCAGATAATGTGAGCTTACTCGAAACCAAATGCCTAAACGTGGTGAAGCTATTTGAACAGATCACCAGTAAAACAGCCACTCTGGACGAAGTCATCGATTCCATCACAAGCGCCAGCGGCGAACAAAACACTGGGGTAGATCAAATCCGGAACGCGATCGCTAAAATGGACCTGATCACCCAATCCAACGCAGCCTCTTCCGGCGAAACCGCGGACGCCAGTCACGAACTCGCGCTCCAAATGGCGACCATCAAAGAAGCCGTATATCAACTGGAGATTTTCGTCGGCGCCCACCCTACGGACCCATCTTTAGGCGAGGAAAATGATGATCACGAAGACAACGGGCACGCGACAGCGCGAGGGGCAAGGCGGCGCATCCATCTCAGACAGCCTCTGACGCTCAAGATGCGTAATCGCAAAGAGGATGACCAAGCGTCAGCACGAAGGAGCCGTAAACACTCCTGAGATTTAAACTCCATATCTTCTACCCTTTCGGCTTTCGAGGTTCCAGACATCCAGAAGAAGCACGGCAATTACGCAGCGTTACGCGTCGTTCTTCAAATCGCCCTGCTCCCTAGTGACGGCGAAACCCAAAAACAAAACGCTGACACTTCAAAATTCGAACATGGAGCAACCACGCTATCCACAAATGCAACAAGCTCCCCCGCGAGATACCACAGTCACACCTGCGCCGACAGCACTCGAGAACTACTACGATCTTCACGCGCGCATCTATGATGCTACGCGCTGGAGTTTTTTGTTCGGGCGCGACGACCTCCTGAACCACATCAAAAGGACACCTCGGAGGATTCTGGAAGTAGGATGTGGCACTGGCAAAAACCTCATCGCCCTACATCGCAGGTTTCCTCAGGCCTCCATTACCGGGGTGGATTTATCGGACTCCATGCTGAATGTGGCCCGGAGAAAGTGCACTCCGTTTAGCAGAAACATCACCTTACAAAGAGCCTGCTATAACGCACCAATTCATCCGGATGAGCCGTTTGACTTGATTGTGTTTTCCTATGCCCTCTCCATGGTCAATCCAGGATATGCAGCGGCCATTGAAGCGGCCCACGCGGACTTGGCGCCTGGAGGCACGTTGGCTGTCGTGGATTTTCACGCGACTTCGACGCCGTGGTTTGAGCGCTGGATGGGAGTGAACCATGTCCGCATGAACGGCCAATTGCGGCCGTTGCTAGTTTCCCAGTTTGATCCGCAGACAGACGAAATTCGTTCCGCGTACTGGGGGTTCTGGCAGTACCTGGTGTTTGTCGGCAGAAAGCCCGAAGTGCCCAACCCAACTTCGCCAGTCCCCCCGTCATTCTAGTCGTCGTGTCACAATATCACACGACGGGTTCGGCGATGTAGAAGCTGCCGTACGTGTGCACACGGTCCCGCGCATGACACTCGGCCGCAGTGGTGTGATCATATTTGAGAATGTCACCCAAACGGTGACTGCAACCACCGAACTGAACCTTCAATGGATCCACGTAGTCCACGTGAAAGCCACCACTTCGCCAAAGCATCTTCGCACCGGCTCGTGCCCTGTTCAAAATCTCCTGCCATTCCGCAGTCAACAAACTGGAGTCCTGGTGACTTAACCAGTCCATGTGATCCAACAGGACGTAATGCGAGAATGTTTCCGGATGAAACTTCAGAAAGCTCGTGAGGTCGTTTGTATGCAATTGAATGCGATCCACGAGTCCGCCTTTGAGACGCTCGAAGTTTTCCTCCTTAAGATATTCGGGGCAACATTCACGCGTATGACGGCCAAAGAGGTATAACCGCCAAAAATAGTTGTCAGCCGTCGACAAGCGCGTAAAAACCGCCTCCATGCAGTCTTCCATGAAGTCTGAGACACTCCGGGCGCAGGTTCTTTCAAGATAATCGCGCTGAGCCTTAGGAACGCCCAGCATACTCAAGATCACGTCCGTCTGAAGGGCTGCCTTTACCGGTTTTCTCCAAAACTTATCCTTCACTGCTCCGAAATAGATCTCGCGTTGTTCACTGATTGAGTCAGCCGTAAACAAACGCAGCGCGTCCGTATATATCCGCGCCATTTTGCAATACCTCACCAAAAGCCTTCCAAAAGCGCCCGTTGTTCCGCGGTGATAAAACGAGGCCTCCGGGAACGGTCGGTCAAAATATTCGACCCGGCTATCCCAGTAGTTTCGCGAAATAGGCGAAAGTTCTCCCCTTAAATATTTGTGGTACCAGAGAGGAAAGTCTCTATTACCGCCGTCTCCAAAAAGGCTGAAAAACTGTTCGAATTCAAGACGGCGAATCCCTGCGATTTTCAATTCCAGAAGGGCGTTCTGACGATAGTTCATGTCCACCGCATGCACACTATTGGGCCGATCGAGAGCGTAATCGAGAGCGTTACATCCAGCGGAAGTAATCAAGACGACATCGGAGCCACTGTTAAGCCGCATCACTTCCCGATCGAGACGTGGGTCCTCCCAACAAGAATTATAAACCAAGTGATTCCCGTGCACGTAAGAGAAAATTTTATTTGCGGTCCAGTGGGCGATGGTTTTCACAATAATCTTAATTATCGGCGTTTACACTCTACAGAAACCCGAGAATCAGAAGATGTTGGCACCAATGGCAACGCCCAATCAGCAACAAAACAAAAGTATCACCTTTTCCGAACCTAAAATTCACACTCTTCACGTAACTGTCGTTTGTGACATTAGGCGCCTATTCAAAGCCTGTGAAATATGATCCGGTTGGGAACGACGCTCCCCCAACTAACGGCTCTTTCCATCGCGCCATAGAAGGGAATATTCTTAACTCGCACGGGGAACGGAAGCACAGCCTTAGCGCACGGAGAACGAGCGCTTGGGATGTAGCTCGACGCTCCTCGCGCAAGCCCACGACCTTCGGGACCACCACCGGGGCGCCATTCCTTTTGCCTCTCATGTCGTCATTTCAACACTGCTATTCGTTCGACCCTAGCTACGGCCACAATTTGGAATCCCTGCGTCAGATTCTCCCACCACCCGAGTCCGACGACTTCGCTCCGTTTTGGACGAACCGTTACCAGAAAGCCGTGGAGATTGAGCCAAGGGTTGAGTTAATCGGCGGTGGGCGCACCCAGCCCGGCTTTGAATTGAACGATATTGTTTACACCTCGACAGACGGCTATCGCATCGGCGGCTGGCTGTTGACGCCGACAAAGGCCCCCGTGCGACGAGCACTGTTGATCGGCCATGGTTATGGAGGACGTGACGGCCCGGATACCAATTTTCCGGTTGCTGACGCCGCTTATCTGTTCCCGTGTTTTCGAGGGTTATCGCGTAGCCGTCGCGAGGGGATCTCAGACAACCCGGCCTACCATGTCCTACATGATATTGATAAACCGCCGCATTATCTGATCGGCGGGTGCGTCGAGGATGTATGGGTTGGGATTTCGGCGCTGCTACGGATGTTTCCCGAGGCGGAGGGCCATATCGGCTACCAGGGCACCAGTCTTGCCGGCGGTATCGGCGCGATGGCGATCGGCTGGGACAGACGCATCCAGCGCGGCGCCTTAAATGTACCGACCTTCGGCTACCAGGCTTTGCGTCTGAACCTGCCCACCACCGGCTCTGGGGATGCAGTGGCGCGGTTTCACCGTCAGCAGGGCAATGTGATGGATACGTTACGCTATTATGATGCAGCTCTGGCGGCTCGGCATATTCGAGTTCCCATACACGTAGCGGCAGCCTTATTCGACCCCGTAGTGGCCCCACCCAGCCAGTTTGCCGTCTACAATGCGTTGGCTGGCCCCAAGGACCTGTTCGTACTGGACGGCGGCCATTTCGACTATTCCGATCGCCCAGCCCAGGAACGCCTCCTCTTTGAAGATCTACAACGCTTTTTCCAGGATTTATGAATCGTGAGTATCATCGCTGGCACAGCCCAAATCTCGAACGCGAGATGGAGTTATTGGTGTTCGGTCATGCCGGGGCCAAAGTTCTCGTATTCCCGACCCGCGACGGCCGTTTTTTCGAATACGAAAACATCGGCATGGTCCAAGCACTGAAACACAAGCTCGATCAGGGGCACATTCAATTGTATTGCGTGGACAGCGTCGATCACGAGGGGCTGTACTGTTTTTGGAAGCATCCCGCCGACCGCATCCGCCGGCACCTTCAATTCGAGGAATACATCCTCAAGGAAGTGGTGCCATTCATGGACTCAACCAACCCCAGCCCGTGTACCATTTCGCACGGTTGCAGTTTAGGGGCGTTCCATGCCGTAAACATTGCATTCCGCCATCCGCATCTCTTCCAGAAAGTCACCGCTTTCTCCGGCCGCTACGATCTAACCCTGAGCGTCGAAGTGTTTCAGGACCTGTTCGATGGGTATTTCGACGAAAATGTCTATTTCCACAACCCTAGCCGTTTTCTGCCAAACCTCTTAGCTGCCGATTTTCTGGATCACTTGCGTAACATGGATATCGTTCTCACAATTGGGAGGGAAGACCCGTTCCTCAACAACAACGTAGAAATGAGCCAGGTATTGACCGATAAAAGCATCCATCACGCCTTGCATATCTGGGACGGACGGGCCCACCGGGCCTCGGCTTGGAGACGGATGGCCGCGCTCTATATCTGAGAACAGACACGGTTCTGGAATACCCGAGCAATACAACCGTCGCCCAGCACATGGGGCGATTGGATTCGCCTAAATCAACCAAGTGACACCGCCTCGCCACGGCCTATTCATAAGGTCGGCGCACGTCCCATGAATTTCATTCATTCTCAAAACAAAAACAATCCGTTTAATATATAGAACTATTCTTTCTCAACCTGCGCTACACTCGGGGCGCCAAAATGAATATATCCCAACTCAAAAAATCCGGACACTGGCCCACCCTGGCTACCGCTTTCCTTTATTTTGACGTCAGCTTCATGGTTTGGACCATGCTCGGCGCTTTGGGCGCTCTGATCGCTCCCGATCTGGGTATCAATGCGCAGCAAAAGTTTCTCATGGTCTCCACCCCGATTCTGGCGGGAGCGATCCTGCGCATCGCCTTGAGTATGTTAGTGGATCGGATCGGCACAAAAAACACTGGGATCATCGCTCAAATCGTCGTGATGACAGGATTAGCCGTTGCGTGGAAATACGGCATATCGACCCTAAACCAAGCTCTACTACTTGGCGTCATCCTAGGCCTCGCCGGGGCCAGCTTCGCCGTTGCATTACCACAGGCTGGACGCTGGTATCCGCCCAACATGCAAGGAGTCGTTCTCGGCCTGGCAGGCGCTGGGAACATCGGCGTCGTAATCGACCACCTTCTAGCTCCCCGTATTGCAGCTGCGTGGGGCTGGCGCGCGGTTTTCGGTGCAGCACTGATTCCGCTCGCTCTCACCCTCGGCCTATACGTGCTTTTTTCCAAAGAACCTCCGGGAGAATTCAAAAAGAAAAAGCTGTCCGATTACACCAGCCTGCTCGCCGAACGTGATGCACATTGGTTTTGCTTCTTTTACACTATCAGCTTCGGAGGCTTCGTTGGATTAGCGACCGCATTTGCGATCTACTTCAAAGACCAATTCCACCTGAACCCCGTGCAAGCCGGTGAAATGGCAGCTTTCTGTACACTCGTGGGCGCCCTTGGACGTCCCATGGGAGGCGGCCTGGCTGATAAAGTCGGTGGCATCCGTGCCCTTGGCATCTTTTATTCCATAGCCGCAGTTTCCATTATTGTCGCCGCACTCTCCTCCAATCTTTGGATTTGCGGCGGCGCTTTCTTTATAGCCTCAGGCGCTTTCGGTATGTGTAACGGTTCAGTATTTCAACTCCTGCCTCAACGCTTTGCCAAAGACATCAGCGTGATGACGGGCCTCGTCGGCTGCGGTGGTGGCATCGGAGGATTTCTTCTCGGAATGCTTTTCGGTATCTCCAAAGAACGCACAGGAAACTACACCGCTGGCATCATCTTTTTCGCAGCACTCTGTCTTCTCGCCCTTCTAGGACTTTCCAAAGTAAAACACCGTTGGCGCACCACTTGGGGTGCTACCGCCGCAGCCCGCATTTGATTCATCGGGACTCAGCGGATCTGTATGAAAATCACCCATACCGGCCACGGAATCCCACGGAGTCCACAATACCCTTCCCAGGATGCGTTCCGCGTTCAGGAAAGTGATGGCGGTATTATAGCAGCTTTGGCCGATGGCGTCGGATCAAGCAAGGAAGGTGGATCCGCCGCTCAACGTGCCGTCACGATGTTCGTTGACCAATACCGCATCCGCCCTCATGCGTGGAGCGCACGGCGCGCCATGGGCGAGTTCACAGCACAGATCAACCGCATCCTTCACCTCGAATCCCACGAAAAATACGGTACCCCCGAACTTCTCTGCACGTTGAGCGTCATTTCCATAGAGGGAAACCACCTCTTCGGAGTATCCGTCGGCGATTCTCCGGTATTTCGCTGGCGCAGTAATACTCTGACGCGCCTCACAGAATCCCACACCATGCTCGAACCGGGAATGGAACATGTGCTCACTCGGGCCATTGGACTCGAGCCCACTGTCCAGCCCACCTTTTTCGAAAGTGACGTTCAAGACGGTGACATCTGGCTCCTTTGCTCCGATGGCGTCTCTCATCCTCTAGCCGCAGAACAACTCGAATCCCTCCTTCAGCGCCGCTCAAGCGCCCGCACCCTCGTCAGCACCGCCAGAGAAACCACCGAAGAAACCGATAGCCCTCCCGACGACTCCACGGCCATCGTTATCGAAGTGATCCAACACGACTGGCACCCCTCCCGAACCAGTCGCCCACTCGAAATCGCGCCAGACCTTCGCGCCGGGGAAAGAATCGATCAATACACCCTGCTTCGCTCCATGCAGGAGACCAATCGCGTCTGGCTTGCTCAATTGCCCGATGGCACCCGCCATATCCTCAAATTTCCACCACCGGAGGCTGACTCAGATGAAACGCGCCGCGATGCTTTCGTACGCGAAATGTGGAACGCCTCCCGTATTCAATCCCCTGACTTCGCTCAATCCTTTGTCCCAACCGATGGTCCCCTCCGCTACTATGGAATGGAGTACATCGAGGCCCCCACGCTCCGCGAAGTAGTGCAAAAAGGGTATCTCCCCGTCGAAGACGCGATCGAGTTAACACGCTGCCTCCTACGAGCAGAACAGCTCATGGTCTCTTTCGATCACGTTCACGGAGATATTAAACCCGACAATATCCTTGTCCTCCGTACTGCGGATTCCTGCTCGTTTCGCCTTCTGGATTTGGGCAGCGCCGTGGAGGTTTTCTCGATCAACTCCAGAGCCGGCACGCCGAGCTATCTGGCTCCGGAACGTTTTCACGGGGCCGCCATTTCAGAACGCACCGAGGTCTACGCCATTGGAGCCACCCTTTACGAAGCACTGACCGGATTGTGCCCTTACGGGGAGATCGAGCGCTTTCAGACCCCGCGTTTTGTCACCCCGCCAAAACTTGCTTCCGCAATCAACCCAAGTGTCCCTCCCTGGTTAAACTCACTGATACAGCGTTCGCTCAGTATCGACATCAACGCCCGTTACCAAGCGCTGTCGGAAATGGCATTCGAGCTCGAGCATCCCGAAAAAGTACAACCGTTTCATCAAACGGATGCTCCCCTGTTCGAACGAAACCCTGTTCTAGTCTACAAAATCGCCTGCGCACTACTACTCGCAAGCAATCTATTTCTACTCCACAAACTCTTCACGAAGTAGATCCGCAGCCATCCCTCATCGCCGTCAACTCACAGCGGAACGGCGCCGCACCGCTCACGAATCGCCGCTGCCAGCGCCTGCACCGCTGCGTCCAGTTCTTCATCCGAAATACAAAACGGCGGCATCAGCACCAACGTATCCCGTATCGGACGCGTTAATAAACCGAAGCCCCGGGCTGCCAAACACACCTGCGCCCCCATTCCGACTTCGGCAGGAAAGATCTCCCCATTCGATTGCCGCACTTCTATCCCGGCCAAAAATCCGCACTGCCGGATCGCAAACACCCATTCCATAGGCCGCAACCACTGCTCCAATAACGCTTCCATCCTTTGAATCTGAGCGGCAAGTCGCTCCAACACACGTTCCTCCCGGAAGATCGCCAGATTCTCCAGCGCCACCGCACAAGCCAATTGATGCCCCGCATACGAGTGCCCGTAATACAGCGTCCTGTCTTTCCCACCGGAGAACGCCTGAAACACGCGCTCGGAAGTTAATGTTGCGGCAAGCGGCATATACCCGCCCGTCAGCCCTTTTGCGAGCGCCACAAAATCCGGAACGACTCCCTCACGCTCGCAGGCAAACAAGGTCCCCGTTCGCCCGAAGCCCGTCATCACTTCATCCGCAATCAAAAACACGCCAGTTTCGTCGCACCACTCTCTCAATTGCGCCAACAATCCAGCCGGCCACAACGTCATCTGATTCGCCCCCTGTACCAACGGCTCAATAACCACTCCAGCGAGTTCACTGGCATCCAACCCCGCCAACTCCTCAAACCCACCCACATGCACCACCGGAAATTGCCAGGCCGCAAACCGTTCGTGGAACAGCGGAATCCCCCCCAAACTAGACGCCCCCATCGTGTCCCCGTGATAGGCACCTCGAAACGCCACAAACTTTCGCTTCTCCGAAAATCCCGTTTGCTGAAACGCCTGCACCGCCATCTTTAAAGCAACCTCAATTGCGGTCGATCCGTCATCCGACAAAAACGCACGCGTCAGTGTTCCCTCCGGCCAAAGCGCACAAAGCTCCGCACACAATCGCGCAGCCACCGGATTCGAAAATCCCAGAAACGACGTATGTGCGATCTTCTCCAATTGCCGATGCAAGGCCGCATCCAACCTCGCATTTCGGTGTCCGTGAATATTGGTCCAAATCGAGGCATTCCCATCAATATACCAGCGCCCTTCACTATCGCGGACCTTCGCCCCGCGCCCTTCCTCCAGGAACAAAATCTCCGAGCGCTCCCAATCTTCCATCTGGGTAAACGGATGCCACACATGCTCGAGATCCCACGTTTTCAGGTCACCCGCAGCCGGATTCGTTTCGTGAATAAGCGGAAATTTTTTGGGTTTAAACATCACATCTAAAGGCTCGATCTACAGCACACCCGCTGAAGCCCGCTTAATTCTGATCCAGTTTAAACTCGATCTTGAGCTCGTAGGTTTCGCCTGCGAGTCCCGCCGGGAACGGATCGATCTGTTGGACCTTGTTCGCCGCATTTAAGACCGACTCATCAAGCTGACTATTCCCCGAGGGCGTCACAATCTCCCGGCCGGCAATCGTTCCGTCCTTTCGAATCTTGATCTTTAAAACGACCTTCAAATCCGACGCCGCTTTTTCAAGACCGATCGGTTGATCCCACCTTCCATAGAACCGGTCGTGGATCATCCGGTGATACGCCCCCATCGCCGATTCACTCGGGCCCCCCCCCGCTTTACCAGCTCCGGTTCCATTTCCTGTCCCGGTGCCAGTTCCGCCGCCGCCCGTTCCGGTTCCAGTTCCTTTTCCTGTACCCGTCCCCGAACCATTCCCCGCGCCGGTTCCGCCACCTTTTCCACCACTTCCTTTGTCGCCGTTGCCAGTTCCTGTGCCTGTTCCCGTGCCAGAACCGTTCCCGGTAGGTTGCGCGACAGTGACAGCCGGGGCGACTCCGTCATCTCCGGTCTTTCCGCCATTGGCAGGGACAGCTTTTGTGACTGGTGCCTCTGCTTTCACGTCGGCTTTCTTTTTCGCAGCGGCCTTCGCTTCGTCGTCGGCTTTCTTCTTCGCAGCAGCCTTCGCTTCGTCGTCGGCCTTCTTCTTCGCAGCGGTCTTCACTTCGTCGTCGGCTTTTTTCTTCGCAGCAGCCTTCACTTCGTCGTCAGTTTCTTTCTTCGCAGCAGCCTTCGCTTCGTCGTCAGCTTTCTTTTTCGCAGCAGCCTGCGCTTCGTCGTCGGCTTCTTTCTTCGCAGCGGCCTTCGCTTCGTCGTCGGCTTTCTTCTTCGCGGCAGCCTTTGCTTCTTCGTCGGCTTTCTTCTTCGCAGCGGCCTTCGCTTCGTCATCGGCTTTCTTCTTCGCAAGCGCCTTCGCTTCCGCATCCGCTTTCTTCTTCGCAGCGGCCTTCGCTTCGTCATCGGCTTTCTTCTTCGCAAGCG
>JBAXNG010000004.1:0-219112 GCA_037133875.1 Verrucomicrobiota bacterium
ACACACTTCTTTTGGACACTCTTTACGGCTCTGCAACCCTCGGGTTGTAACCCGCGGTCCATCTCCATCCTCCCCGACACACACACCTCTCCTCCTTCCTCTGATGCGCTCAACTCCCTCACGCAGCCATCATGTCTAGGCAGCTTCAGGCACGCCTCTCGGTTCAATGGCTCGCTTTTGTAAATGCGCGCTGGTTTTCTCTTTACTCAGGGCCTTGTCTGAAAATTGGAGGATTTTTGAACGAGCGCTTTATGGACATTGGCGGTTTCGTTTTTCCGTACGGCGCGTCGATTGTTGCGCTGGTCGCGCAGGAACGTCTTCAAATCTGCGTGGTGTCGAGCCTCGGAACGAACGGCCACGGTTGGGCGTGCGTGTTGGTTCACGATTTGTGGATATTCGACGATTTCGATTTCGGGTAGGGGATATCGTTAGTGGTACTGGCTCCTGTGTCCGGCTGCAGTCGGTCCGGATACCGTGTGGGCAGGTATGATTTATGCTTTAATGTGGGTTGCTATCCCCCTCCTGATGCCATGAACGTTTTCCGTAACACTGAAAGATCCCTTATTGTGTTTGAGGGGGGGTTCTCGCAAGCTGACAGCCGGTAAACGAGTATGGAAATTTCAAGCACAACGGTGATTAGCGCCCTGTCTCTAGATCAGGTTGCAAGTCTCACTCCGTCCCAGATTGCGTCCTTGGTACCTCGGCAAATTGCCGCTTTTAACGCGAACCAGATTGCTGTGCTGAGTACCGCTTTGACTGCGGCTTTATCGGTGCAGCAGATTCCATATTTGGTTGGTACGCAGGCTAAGGCTTTTACGCCGGATCAGGTAAGTGCGTTTACGGGCAGCCAAATTGCTGCTTTCAATGAAGCGGCAGTGAAATCTTTTGTCGCAAGTCAGGTACAGAATTTCACAAGCACCCAGATCGCTGCAATCTCCGCCTCGAAGATCAAAAACTTCACAGCGGTTCAACTCGGTGCATTTTCCAATTCAGTTTTAAATGTTCTTACACCGGAACAAATTGCCGCTTTAAGCGCGGTGCAAGTCGTGGGGCTTGGTATTGATCAAGTGGGTGTGCTTTCTTCCGCTCAAATTTCTTCGATCACGGTAAGTGGCTTGAAGGGGCTGACGAGTAAACAGGCTTCTGGGTTTACGACCGCAAATATTGCAGGCCTGACGCCTGCTCAGATGGGGAGTCTGAACGCACTCCAAGTGGCTGGACTGCCCGTGTTTGGCATTAGTCGCCTGAGCGATTCTCAGTTGATGTCGTTGAGCACGGCCGGAGTTCGGGGTCTGTCAGGTGAGCAGTTGGATGCGTTTTCAACCGCCCAATTGGCTGTGTTGACTCAAACTCAGATTCGCTCGTTCACGAGTGCTCAGGCGGCATCTCTAGCCGCTTCCGATCTTCTTGCGCTTTCGCCTTCTGATCTTGCTGAGTTTGGTTCGGTTCAGGCATTAGGATTTACGATCGACCAGGTGAGGTCTCTTGGCACGGATCAAATGGCCGGTTTGTTGTCGGGTGGGGTGCAGGGACTCAAGCCGGTCTTGTTTGAGGAACTTTCCAGCAGGCAACTCGCCGCATTTTCTGAGCTCTCTATCCGCTCATTGAACACCGGACAGGTTGCGAGTTTTAATGCGAATCTCGTTGCTGCATTAACCTCGATCCAGGTGGGTGCGCTCACGTCTCGTCAAGTAGCCAACTTAACGGGGGAACAGCTTGATATCTTTTCAACGACGCAAATCGCGGCCATTAGCAACGCCGGTCTGTTGGGATTCAAGAGCAGTCAAGTGGAACGATTGTCGACGCGGAATATCGCCGCTCTAACACCGGCTCAGGTTGCAGTGTTCACATCTACTCAGCTCAAGGGATTGTCTATCGAGGATGTGCCTGCGTTGAGTACGGCTCAAGTCGCGGCGATAACGTCCAGTGGCTTGCGTGGGTTGACCGTGGATCGGGTGGGGGCATTAAACAGCGCACAAGTGGCTGTTTTGACATTGTTGCAAGTAGCTGCTCTTACGACCGCCCAAGTTAGCGAGTTTTTGAATGCAGCTGCTGCGGGCTTAAGCGGAACACAAATCGCAGGGTTATCGTCGGGCCAAGTACGTGCGCTAAATGACGATTTGGTTGCGAGACTATCCAGCGCGCAGATTGGCTCGATCAGCACCTCTGGAGTCCGCGGCTTGCTTGCTTCTCAAATTTTGTCGATTTCGAGTAGCTCGATCGTGGCGTTAAAAGCCTCGCAAGTGGATGCGTTTAATTCGGCCCAGATCTCGTCGTTGAGCTTTTCGCAGATTGGATTGCTAACCTCTGTACAGGTGGGGGCCTTGTCGACCATTGGAGTGCGTGGTTTGTCGGCGGAACAAGTGGCGCTTCTCAGTGACTCGCAGGTAGCTGCGTTGGATCTGGATGTTGTGGACGTTCTCTCAACGGTTCAAATGGGAGGGTTTACTTCCGGTAACATTGATGCGTTGGCGCCTGCGCAAATTTCAATTTTGAGTTCAGCTCAGGTTTGGGCTTTGGAGTTGGATGTGGTGAGTGTTCTTGGAACCTCTCAGATCGCGAGTCTTTCGAGTGATGGAGTGCGAGGATTCAGTGTCGACCAGATTGATGCGCTAAACAGTTCGCAGATCGCCGCCTTAACACCGGTCCAGTTGGGATCATTGGCGAGCGTACAGATCGCTTCCTTTAGCAGTCGTGTGGTTGCAGGGTTTTCGAATACCCAATTGTCGAGCCTGACTTCCAGACAGTCTGTTGCGTTGAGTCTGGAGCTGATCAGCGGCTTTACGAGTGCGCAGGCAAGTTCATTAAGCACTGCTGGTATCCGGGGTATGCGCGGTGCTCAAATCGCCGCGCTGTCGACACGATCATTTGTTAACCTCACCAATCAGCAATTTTCTGCGCTCACCTCGTCGCATCTTGCCGGTTTCAGTACGGCTCAAATCAGTCTGCTGGGGACCACCCAGATCGGTGGATTTACAACGAGCGCGATTCGGGGTTTTGTGGCGTCGCAAGTGGGTTTGTTAAGAGACGATCAAATCGCCGCGCTGAGTTCTAATGCGGTGGATGTGCTTACCACAGCTCAGGTGGCGGGCATTACCACAGACAATGTCGATGCTTTGTCTGTGACGCAAATTGGGGTACTGAGTTCGTCTCAGGTTCGAGCTCTGGATCCGAGTGCGATTACAGTCCTGAGTAGTGCTCAGGTGCTAGCGTTCGTTCCCGAGTCCGTTCGAGGGTTTAGTGGTGATCAGATTTTGAGTCTTAGTAGCGCTCAGGTAGCGTCTCTTTCTACGCCTCAATTGGGCGCTTTGAGTACGGCGCAGTTGGCGAGCTTTATGACTTCTGGGGCGAAAGGTTTCACCTCTGTTCAGATGGCTGCGCTGACGTCTGTTCAGGTTTCTGCGTTGAAGCCAGAGGTGATTGCTGCGCTTACAAGTGCTCAGGTCAGTTCGATGAGCGCAACTGGTGTGCGTGGTTTTACCAGTATTCAACTCGCTGCTCTGTCGACGCTCGCGTTAACCCGCCTTACGGATCAGCAAATTGGTGCGTTGAGTTCCAGTCAGCTCTCCGGGCTCAGTACTGCGCAAATCGATCTGTTAACGAGTGCGCAGCTTGCGGCCTTTTCAACGACTGCGATTCGTGGGTTTACGAGTGCGCAGATTTCTATTTTGGATGACAGCCAGCTCTCATCGCTCAGTACCGCTGCGGTGAAGTTACTTTCGAGTACCCAGCTTGCCGGCTTAACCACGGAAAATGCGGATGCACTTTCCACACAACAGTTGGCTGCGCTTAGCTCGACGCAAATTAAGACTTTGGGAGCTGCTGTGGTGGGCGAGCTGAGCACTGTTCAGTTTGCCGCCTTGAGTGGATCAGGAGTAGGGGCGTTAACAAATGATCAGCTTTCGGTGATTGACGATGTAGGCGCCACCTTGTCGACAAAACAGGTGGGGTCTTTGGGTTCAGCACAAATCGCGACGCTCACGACTGATCAATTTGGATCTCTTGCAAGTTCACAAGTAGCCTTGTTATCGACTGGAGCCATCCGTGGACTGACAGACTCACAGGTGTCGGCCTTAAGTGACGCGCAGTTGGCAGCCCTAAACACTGGGGCACTAAAGGTTCTTAGTAGTGTCCAGATTTCGGCCTTTACCACACGGAATTCTGACGCATTGACCAGTGTTCAATTGGCTGTTTTGAGTTCTTCGCAGGTACGCTCTTTCGGTACGACCGTTATTGCGGGTCTGACGTCTGTGCAGGCACTCGGTTTTACCACTCGGGCGATTGTGGGATTGAGCGTGGATCAAGTTGCTGTCTTGAACAGTGGACAGCTGGCTGTGTTTGGATCTTCTCAAATACAGGCCATCTCTACGCAACAGATCTCGAGTCTTTCCACGGGAGTCATTGCTGCCTTAACAACGAATCAGCTGGGCTTTTTAAACGGAGCTCAAATCGGATCGCTCACAGGGGCACAGGTTGGGGTGTTAAGCGGTAACCAGGTTGCAGCGTTTAGCACGGCTGGTCTTAAGGGGATCACACCTGCACAAGTGGCCTCGATGACTTCTCAAACACTTGTCGGATTAACTGGCGTACAGGTGGCTGTTTTCAGTTCGGCTCAATTGGCGGCACTGAGTACAATTCAGGTCTCATTGCTCAGTACCGTACAGATTCCGTCGCTGAGTTCTGCGTCGGTGCGCGGATTGAGTAGCGGCCAGATTGCTGTGCTTTCCGATAGTCAGGTGAATGCCCTGACAACCGCTGAATTGAAGGCGTTCACAAGCACACACCTCTCTGGATTCACGTCCCTCAACGTGGATGCCCTGACTGCAGCGCAGGTTGCGGTCTTGAGTTCGGCTCAGTTTTCTTCGTTGAGTTCCGCTATTGTCTCATTACTTAGCACGGTACAAGTCGCCGCGCTGAGTACGGGTATTGTGAGGGGGTTGAATAGCACCCAGATCGCAACTTTGAGTGTTCCGCAGATCGCTGCATTGAGCACGGCTCAATTGCTTACCGTCAGTAGTCTTCAAATCGGTGCCTTGTCCACGGCGGTTATAGCGGGGTTGACTACGACACAACTCAGTGTCTTTACGCCCGGCCAGATTAGTGCTTTAGGCTCCGAGCAGATCGTCGTGATGAGTACAGCTCAGGTGGCGTCATTGAGCACCTCGGTGGTGAAGAGTTTGGTGGCTTCGCAGATCCAAGTTTTATCTCCTACGGTGGTCAGTAACATGACCCCCACCCAGATTGGGGCGCTGGGTTCTGCACAACTCGCTTTGTTGAGCAGTGCTCAATTGGATTCATTGGCGACGTCCCAGGTAGCCTCATTAAATACCGGTTCCATTAGAGGGCTCAGTAATTCGCAAATTGCGATTTTTGATGATGCCCAGATTGGTGTATTCACCTCTGCTGAGATCCGAGCGTTAACAAGCAGCCAATTTGCTGGTTTTACGACGGATAATATTGATGGCCTGCAGCCAGCGCAGACCGCATTTATTGTCTCAGCCCAGCTTTCGGTCTTCTCCACAGTTATAGTAAGCTCTCTGAGCTCTGCTCAAGTCGCAGCGCTGGCGACCGGCGCAGTGCGTGGTTTTAGCACCAGCCAGCTTGCGGTGCTTACTCCTGCGCAGGCTTTAGTGTTGAGCACGACTCATTGGTCGACGTTCTCCAGTTCCCAGGTTGCGGCGTTCTCCACATCGGTAATCGTTGGACTTACTGGGACTCAGATTGCCTCGTTGGCCCCGCTTCAAGTGGGCTCATTGGGTTCCAATCAATTGAGTGTACTGAATTCTGCGCAATTGGAGGCCTTTACAACGCTAGGGATTAAGGCCATCTCGACGACTCAGTTCCCGGCATTAACGGCCACGGCGCTTACTGGATTGACTGTCGATCAGAGTGCGGTTTTGACCTCGTCACAATTGGCTGTCTTTACCACGACGCAAGTCGCGTCCTTGGATGATAGCGTAGTGGAGGCACTCAAACCGATAGCCCTGAAGGGACTCACCACGGCTCAAGTGGCTGTTCTAAATGATGCGCAGATCGATGCGTTAACTACGGCCGAGTTTGTTGCTCTTTCCAGTGCACAAATTGGGAGTGTTGCGGCAAGTTCTGTGGATAGTCTGACTCCTTCTCAATTGGGCGTAATGAGTTCCCAGCAGGCGACGGGTTTGAATTCTGTTCAGGTAATGTTACTCAGCACTGTGCAAGTAGCTGCCATTGCGAGTGCGGCGATCCGTGGTCTGTCTGCATCTCAATTTGCACTGCTGACGAGTGCACAAGCCGTGGCGTTGTCTACCGGCCAAATTTCGGCCCTCACCACGTCCCAAATCGCAGGGCTGACCGCTACGAGTATTAATAAACTTTCGAACGCACAAATCGAAACACTGCGCACGAATCAGGTGGCAGCATTTACGACCTCTCAGGTGACATTACTGAATGGGTCGCAGATGTCTTCTTTTGGAACCGGGGGAGTCAAAGGATTCTCGCCAGCTCAAATTTCTGTGCTTTCGACAGATGCATTGTTAGGGCTCACAAGTGCCCAGTTTACGGTGCTTACGACGGCTCAGGTCGGGTCGATTGTGATTACCAACATTGGTACGATACAGATTCAGGGAATTTCGACGCAGCAGATCCGTATCTTTACCAGCGCCCAGATCGCCAGTTTGAGTACGCTCCAAATCACCGCGTTAACCACGGCTCAAATTCGAGCGCTAACTCCGGGCCAAACCCAGGGAATGACGACGCAAGAGGTGAATGCCATGAGCGGTACACAGTTTTCGGCGATTAGCACCACTGGCTTAGTTGGCTTATCGACAACGATCGTCACTCAGCTTTCCACCGCTGTGCTTGATTCCATGGCGTCGTTGCAGTTTGCAGCGTTTTCCACAGTGCAGATTGCGTCTCTATCAACTGCCCAGCTCGTGGCAGTCAACTCGACCTCGTTAGAGGCGCTCACAGCTGTTCAGGTTGCGGCGTTTAGTGCCGCTAAGGAAAACGCGTTGGTTGGATTCAGTGTTGTTAAATACAACGCGCTGATGTCGGGCAACAACTAAGGCGGTGATCACGTAGTGCGATGAAGCGGATTTCTGCCGCGCTGTTCGATACGGCGGATCGGTTTTAGTTCCGGACTATAAACGAAAAAACGGGAGATGTGTTTCACATCTCCCGTTTTTGTTTATCTCAATTTAAAAGAGCCTTATTCCTCTGGTGGAGGAACGTCCATTCCTTCCAAGAGGGGATCTGCGCTCTCGGATTCCTGACTGACGACAGGTGCAATGGCCTGGAGTTTCGATCCTGGTTTGAGTTCGATTAACTTCACGCCCATAGTGTTTCTGCTCGTCTCACGAATCTGGTGAACCCGAGTGCGAACCATCTTGCCCTTAGTTGTGATCAACATGAGGTCGTCGGTTTCGCGCACTGCCAGAGCTCCGGCGACGAGTCCGGTTTTATCACCAGTCTTCATCGTGATGACACCTTTACCTCCGCGTCCCTGAACACGGTATTCTTCAAACGGAGTCCGTTTGCCGACGCCGTTTTCACCCGCTACCAAAAGGGTGCACGCTGGGTTCACCAACACGGCAGCGACGACTTCGTCGCCTGGTTCAGGGCGAATTCCCCAGACACCAATCGTGTCGCGTGACTGTGCTTTCACTTCTTCCTCGTGGAATCGAATGCTCATCCCTTGGCGTGTGATAAGCACCAACTCGTTGTTTCCGTCGGTGAGGTTTGCGTCAATGAGTCGATCGCCTTCTTCCACCTTGATCGCGATTAAGCCGCCTTTCCGCATGTTTTTGAAGTCACGCAGATTGGACTTTTTAACAATCCCACTTCGTGTTGCGAAGACGATGTTGAGCTGGTCGCTGAATGTTTCCTCGTCCGTTTTTTTGCCCTGAATTCTGATCGTCGCAGCGATTTTTTCATCAGGTCGTAACTGGAGGAAGTTTGCAACAGAACGGCCTTTGGAGGCTCTGCCCATTTCCGGGAGTTCAAACACGCGCTCTACGTAACAACGCCCGGACTGGGTGAAGAACATGAGGTAATCGTGTGTGGTTGCGGTGAATAAGTGTTCCACGAAATCGTCGTCTTCCGCTTCGGAAGTCGCTTCGCGGGTGACCATGCCCTTCATTCCAGTGCCTCCACGGTTACGTGTCGGATAGCTGCTGACGGCGGTACGTTTGATGAAGCCTCGGTGGGTAATTGTGATAACCGTGCCTTCATTAACGATGAGATCTTCGATCGAGATTTCACCCTGGTCGGGGACGATTTGAGTCAGACGCGGAGTCCCGTGTTTGGCTGTCAGATCGCGAAGCTCTTTCTTGATGATCGACATGACGCGAGACTCGCGAGCCAAAATATCGAGCAGATCTTTGATCGTTACCAACAACTCATCGTACTCCTTCTGGATACTCTCGCGCTCTAATCCAGTCAATTGGTAGAGGCGAAGGTCGAGAATCGAGTTCACCTGTTTTTCCGTGAACCGATAATTCCCATTCACGATCCGCGCTTCGTCTCGGATTAAAATCCCGAGTTTCTCGACGATTGCACGGGACCAACTGAGTGCGACCAATTTCGTGCGGGCATCGTCACGATCTCGGGAGTCCCGAATGATGCGGATGAAATCATCGAGGTTTGCTAGAGCGATGAGGAAGCCTTCGAGCTTTTCCGCAAGCTCCTCGGCTTGTCTCAAGAGGAAGCGAGTCCGGCGCAACACGACTTCGCGACGGTGCTCGATGTAACAGTGGATCGCTTCTTTGAGTGAAAGAAGCTTCGGTCTGCCGTGATCAATGGCGAGCATCGCAACCGAGAACGTCGTTTCAAGCGACGTGTGTTTGTACAGGTTGTTGATGACAACCTTCGGGTTTGCGTCGCGCTTGAGTTCGATGACGACACGCGTTTCTTCGGTGGACTCGTCGCGAACCGCACTGATGTCCGTTAAGATTTTCTCGTTAACCAAGTCTGCGATCCGTTTGATCAGCTCGGCTCGGTTTACGTTGTATGGAATCTCAGTCAGGATAACCGCCTCGCGGTTTCCTTTCATTTCTTCTACGCCTGCTTTTCCGCGAATACGAATCGAGCCTTTTCCTGTTTCGAAATATTGCCGGATCGTTTTCGTTCCAATGATTGTACACCCAGTCGGGAAGTCGGGTCCCTTAACGAAATTTGCGAGACCGTCGATTGTGATTTCGGGGTCATCGATTTGAGCGCAGATTGCGTCGACGACTTCGAGGAGATTGTGTGGAGGAATGTTGGTCGCCATCCCGACTGCGATTCCAGTTCCTCCGTTGACCAGCAGGTTTGGCCAGGACGCAGGCAGAACCGTTGGTTCTTCGCGGGTCTCATCGTAGTTCGGTACGAAGTCGACGGTGTCTTTCTCCATGTCCTCCATGAGCGCCGCGCCGAGGTGCCGTAAACGAGCCTCGGTGTAACGCATGGACGCGGGTGGATCTCCTTCAACCGAGCCGAAGTTTCCTTGGCCTTCGATGAGCATATCGCGCATTGCCCAGGCTTGGGCCATGTGAACGAGGGTGGGGTAGATCGCTTGGTCACCGTGAGGGTGATAATTCCCCATGGTTTCCCCGACGATCTTTGCGCATTTGAGGTGTTTGCGATTGGGCATGACGCCCAGTTCGCTCATGGCGAAAAGAATCCGGCGCTGCGACGGCTTTAATCCGTCACGGGCGTCGGGCAGGGCGCGGGAGATGATAACCGACATCGAATAGTCGAGGAACGACTTCGACATCTCCTCGGCTACGTTCACTTTTTCAATTTTTTCGTTCTGCGAGTACATTATCGGGATGGAATTGGGACGAGTGCCCGAATGGAAAATGGAGGAGCTGGATTAGAACAAGCTTTCCGGGATGAAATGTGGCGCTACAGACTAGATGTCTAGGTTGCGGACGTTCAGTGCATTATCTTCAATGAACTGCCTGCGGGGCTCGACGATGTCTCCCATCAAAATGGTGAACATGCGGTCGGCGTCGACGGCGTTGTCTTCGTTGAGGTCGACTTTCATGAGACGACGTTTCTCTGGGTTCATTGTCGTTTCGAAGAGTTCCTTCGCGTTCATTTCTCCAAGACCTTTGAATCGTTGGATGGTCATGCCTTTACGGCCAATCTCCAAAACCTTCGCCAGAATTTCTGGAATCGCGAACAGCGGGTGGGCATTTGCTTTCTCGCCGTCTCCTTCGATTAATTCAAAAAGCGGTTTGTCGCTGTTCGCATAGTGATCGATGTGGAGGCCTTTCTTGTCCAATTCCGCAATCAATTTGGCGACAGCGGCAGATTCGTGGAGTTCCACAAGTCTTGCACGGCGGCGCGGACCGTCATTTTTCTTGGATGACGGAGCTGGTACAGCAGGCGTTGGAGCGGGTGTTCCTTCGGCGGATGGCTCACCTGTTGGCGATTCTTCCGAGGGTGTGGCTTGTTCAATACCGAACAACGCGAGGTCGCTGTTTTCGGCGTTAAACGCGCGTACTTCTTCTTCTGTGCTGAAGTAGCGAACCCACTCTTGGTTGCCTTCACGGACCCGCACGATGTAGGTCGGCAGATTACCTGACTCATTGTGGTGAGTGAGGTAGGATTCGAAATCTCCGCCGTGACGGCGTACTGCATCGGCGTATTTTGACAGCCGCTCAAGCAGCGAAAGAAGCTCTGTGAGGTTTGCTCCGCTGACGACTTTTCCGTCTGCGAGGTTTTTGAGTTTCACTTCTTCCGCACCAAGGCTGATGAGGATTCGGTTTAACTGAACGTCGTCGTCTACGTATTCTTCGCGTTTCTTCCGTTTGATTTTATAAAGCGGAGGGCAGGCGATGTAGATTTTTCCGCCACGAACGAGGTCGCCCATTTGGCGGTAGAAGAAGGTGAGCAGGAGTGTCCGAATGTGGGATCCATCGACGTCAGCATCGGTCATGATGATGATTTTGCCGTATCGAAGTTTCGCCATGTTGAATGACCCTTCCATATCACCACCGCCAATGCCTGTGCCAATTGCGGTGATCATTGTCTGAATTTCAGTGTTCTGAAGAACACGATCCAAACGCGCTTTCTCAACGTTAATCAGCTTACCCCGGATTGGCAGGATCGCTTGGAAACGACGGTCGCGGCCCTGTTTTGCCGAACCACCTGCCGAGTCACCTTCGACGATGTAGAGTTCCGTGAGATCGGGATCGCGCTCAGAGCAATCAGCCAGCTTTCCGGGAAGGCCACCGCCAGTGAGTGCGCTCTTACGAACTGTTTCGCGGGCTTTGCGAGCCGCTTCACGAGCACGTGCCGCCATCAATCCCTTCTCAACGACCTTTTTCGCAATCTGCGGATTTTGGTCGTAGTAGCTCATCAATCCTTCGTAAGTGATCGAACTTACGATCCCTTCAACCTCCGGGGTGACGAGTTTGACTTTGGTCTGGGACTCGAAGCTCGGGTTGGGATGTTTGATGGAAATGACTGCGATGATTCCTTCGCGGACATCGTCGCCACTAAGGGACGGGTCCTTATCCTTCAGTAAATTGTTCTGTTTCGCGTATTGATTAATGGCCCGGGTAAGAGCCGTACGGAACCCTGTGGAGTGGGTACCTCCGTCCGGGTTAGGGATCGCGTTGGTGAAGCAAAGGATCTGGTCTTGGTAGGAGTCGTTGTATTGAAAAACGACTTCCACGTGCATGTCGTCTTCGATCTCAACCTGATCTTTGCTCTTGAATGTCACCTTTCGTTTCCCGTTAAGCGAGATGGGTTTCGGGTGGCAGAGGGTTTTGTTTTCCGAGAGCTGGGTGACGAATTCTTCGATCCCAAGTTTGTATACGTAAGTTTCCTGCTTGAGGGTTTCCTCACGCTCGTCGCTTAGGCAAATTTCTAATCCCGGATTCAAAAAGGCGAGTTCGCGAAGACGGGCGGCGAGCTTCGCATATTGAAATTCGGTCGTGATGTTAAAGATCGTCGCATCTGGAAGGAACGTAATCAGGGTCCCTGACTGCTTCTTGTTTTTCACCTCACCGATCACGTGCAACTTCTGCGTTGTGACTCCACGTTCGAATGCCATGTGGTGAACCTTACCGTCACGAATGACTTCGACTTTAAACCAGTCGGATAAAGCGTTCACACATTTTGCACCAACCCCGTGCAGACCTCCGGAGTATTTGTACGCGCCTTGTCCGAATTTTCCCCCGGCGTGAAGGTTCGTCAGAACAAGCTCAATGGCTGGGATCTTAAATTTTGGGTGAATGTCCACCGGGATGCCGCGTCCGTTATCCCGTAGGGAACAGGAGCCATCGACATGAAGCGTGACTTCAATACGGGTACAAAATCCCGCTAAATGTTCATCGATGGAGTTATCGAGTACCTCGAAAACACAGTGGTGCAGACCTCTTTCATCTGTTGGCCCGATATACATGCCGGGTCGCTGGCGAACACCGGCAAGCCCCTCGAGTTTATCGATCTTGGAGGCATCGTATTGCTGTTCTTCGGTGGAATTCTGGGAGACGGCTTCAGCTGAGTCAGACATAGGCGGAAAACCCGGTTTGCCCGGGGTGTTTGTACAAGTGGGACAGAATATGCGGTGTCGTCGTGGGGACAACAGAAAACTCGGGGTTGCACAATATGTGGTGTGCTTGAAATTTACCAATGCAACCTATTGTGTGTCTGGGGTGCTTTTTAGAGGCATCGGTATCTGCCTAGTTCCGGGCTTTGTCTCGGATTATGGGCAAATTAAGGACGTTATTCGCTAATTTGAGGCACTGCATCCCCGGGTTCTAAGCCTAAAGCCCAACGAATTCCGCCTAGGAGGTGTTTTTGAAAACCCTGGGAAGTCTCGGGGGAATTTGCTGCCTGTGGCCAATTCACACGACTAGGGAGGTCCTTGTTATCGTCCCAAAGGTCTTCTCGGTGTCCGAGGGAAGTGTAAAACACCTTTCCGGTGCCGTGCATACGCACCCACGAAACGGGAAAATGACCGCGTTCCCCCTGATCCGGGCGTTTGTCATTCGGCTTTTTTGAGGACGCCCAAAGATCGTGCACACGTGTCCTGTCGAAGTCTTTAAAACGAGAAAACTCCTCCTGTTGAATACGCCAGGGGTTTTTAATGTCTTTCACGGCAGGGTGCGCAGTGTCTTTTGCTGTGAGCTCAAGGCTCGTTTGCGAACCGTGCCCCGCATATTCACATCCAATCATGCGACTATACGCAGGGAAGTTTCGGAGTGTATCTGCCGCAGAATGAACCCCGATAAATGCGTGGCCCTTTTCGATCCACTGAATGAAGCCGTCCCGGTCTGGCAAGGGAAGCTCGCCACTTGTGTTTGCAAATATGACCCCGTCTATTTTTGCCTCTTCGAGTGCGGCGGGGGACAGTTTGCTCAAGGTCAGGGCGAGTTGCCTGTTGAGTTCTTCCTGTGCCTTTTTGGTTTGAAGTTCAATGTCGGGGGTCCAGTTCGAGATAAGCTTTTTATAATGAAGCTCTTCCTGTGTGAATTGGTCTTTCTCGATTTGGGTCGCGTTCGCCGGTAATGGATTCGGTGGCGCTGGTTTTTGGGGAACTTGGATATCTGGCTGTCGTAGAATATCTACGATCATGAAATCCTTCGATTCGTGGGCAAACTTCTGAAGGGTGCGTTCTGCTGCCGATATGGAGGAATGCCGAAATCCCATCGTCACGGTCACTACCAGAACACGTTTTGGTTCAATAGCTACCGCAGATGTCGGTGTCAAAAATACTCCAATGCCGGAGGCGAGGAGCCCAATTGCGAAAAAGTGAGGGGAAGGGGAACTCATGTGCCGTAAGCGAAGAGTACGGTGCGTGGTTTGATACAAAAGTTTTTTGATGAAGTCACGATTCTGGTTAGCCTTCTGTCATGGAAGTAAGTCCCGAAGAGTCGAGTCTGGAGGTGCGCACCTATTTTGTGCGTGGCCGTAATGCATTGGTCGCCAGGGCTGAGCTCGGGGATTTGTACATCGATTATTACCTCCATCAGGGACAGAACGGCTATCAGCACAAGCCTCAGGACGATGGTATGATGAAAGAGGCGCTTGCCGCGATGGTGCTTCATGCGGCGTCCAAACCGAGAACGGAAACGGTGGCGTGGACGGTGCACTTTGAGGACCCGCTGATAAATCTCTTTGTGACGGCAGAAAACCCTTATGGAAGAATTGTGGGGCAGATATTCACGGACAACGTAAAGCGGCTGAATCGCAATATGTTCTGCTCTGATCTTGTGTGTGGTACGGATGCGCCCCGCAGAAGCGTGGTCGATTTTGACGGCGCGGATGTTTTAAAATCGGTGGAGCGATTTTACGAATCCAGTGAACAGCGTCTGGCACGTTTTTTTGAGATCGCTCCGGAGGAGTTTGTTTTAATCAGTGCTCAACCTGATTGCGACGAAGAGTGGCTCGCGGAACTGACTGTGGAGATGGTGCAGGAGTTGGATCGACGGGAGGAGTTGGGGCTTTTGGAGGATCGTTTATACCGTTGGGAATGTGGATGTAATCAGGCGAGAATGCTTGCAGTGCTTGCGCCCGTGATGCGCATGGATGCCGAAGGGCTTTTTGGAGATGAGTCGTTGGTTCGTATCGGGTGCCCTCGATGCGGAGCAAAGCACACGATTACTCGGGAGAGTTTGGAGGCATTTGTCGCGAACCGTGTGCGTTAAGTAGGTATATTCTGACATGCTCGAGGATCCCAGATTTGGCGGTGTTGCCAGGCTCTATGGTAAAAATGGGCTCGCTAACTTACGGGACGCTCATGTCTGCGTGGTGGGGGTTGGCGGGGTGGGATCTTGGACAGTGGAGGCACTCGCTCGGTCCGGCGTCGGGCGGATTAGCATGATCGATCTCGATGAAGTTTGTGTGACAAACACGAATCGGCAACTGCCAGCGATCGAAGGGAATGTGGGGCGACCGAAAGTGGATGCACTGGCGGAGCGCGTCATGGGCATTTCTCCGGAATGTGTGGTGACTCCGGTGCAGGAGTTTTTCACAGAGGCGACATCCGAGCGACTCCTGAATGTTCCTTACACGTGGGTTGTGGATGCCATTGATAAGTTAAAAAACAAGTGTCTTCTGATCGCAAGTTGCCGCCGCAAGGGGATTCCAATTGTTACGGTGGGCGGCGCGGGTGGTAAAAGGGACGGGACAGCGGTTCGTGTAGCAGATCTATCGGAATCACAACATGATATGCTTTTGAAGATGACGCGGAGGGATCTGCGTAGGGACCACGGTTTTCCACGTGAAAATGGTAAACTCTTCGGCGTGCAATGTGTGTATTCTCCTGAGATGCCTAGTTATCCGCACTCGGATGGGACTGCTTGTGCCGTAAAGGAGGAGAACAGTTCCCTCACGTTGGATTGTGCGAGCGGGTTTGGCTCGGCAACGTTTGTGACTGGCGCTTTCGGGTTTGCGGCAGCCGGGGTGGTTGTGACGTCGATCGCTTTGCGGACCTAATACGCTCTAGACGTTGTATGTTGCGAAGCATAACCAGAGTAAGTGGACGTTGGGCTCTCGCTTTTTCAGCCTGCTTGTGGAGTGGCTGTTCTGAAGAGGTCTCGCCGTATTTGCAGACCCCGGTGCAGGCTCTGGAGTATTTACGGGAGCAGTCGCCGAAAGTCGTTTATTTTAACGGACCTGCACATTGGGCTTTAGTTCGGGCGAATCCGTCATGGCTTGCTGCCTCGGATCGGGATCCGAAAGGGGAGCATGTGCGCGCGATGGCGCAGGCTGTTCAGGATCCGAAGCTGTTTCGGCAATTGGATCGGCAGGATCACTTTGATGCACTGCTGCTTGCAGGAGATCCCGGGCAATATAAACCGCTCGTGGATCATTTGGTGAAAACTGGGGATTGGGCGTTGGAGTGGGTGGACGCTTATTGTCTGATCTACAAAAGAGGCAGTGCTGAAACGATTTCGATGGAGCGGATTCGTTCCGTTACCAAAAGCTGGGAGACACTGTCAGCACCTGTGCAGGCGTCTTTGTTGGCGGCACTTTCGGAACATTTGGTGGCGGCTAGGCGTGGGGAGGCTGCCCGTGAGATGTTGGACCGGGCCCTTGGGCTTGCGCCGAATTCGGCGGCGGTTTTAACCGCAGAAGGTGGGTTTCGTCTTGCGCGTGGTGAATGGGGGCAGGCGGTGGATGCATCAAACAAGGCTCTGAGCGCGAATCGGAAATATCGACCGGCGCTGAGTGTAAAAGCGCAGGGCCTCTATTTTTCGAAACGATTTGGCGAAGCTTATGAGATTTCGAGTCAGTTATTGCGGGATTCTCCCAATGATCCAGTGATGTTGTTTGCGCACGCAAAGATTGCGCATGAGGTACGGGCTTTTCAGGAGGAAATTGGGGTGCTTCAAAAACTGATTGGGATTGTGGATAAAGTGGGACGCTCGACTTCCTGGTACCGGGTTTATTTGGGTCAGGCTTGTGCGTTTAAGGGGGACGGGGAAGGTGCGGTGAGGGAGCTGGAGCTGGCGTTAAAAGATCCGGAACTGCCTGCGGAACAGAGGGAATTCGCTGAAGATGCGCTTCAGCGGGTGGTTTCTAAAATTGGGGGTGCTCCGTCTCATAAATGAGGGTGGCGCCACGAGATTGATTCGATCAAACTAAGCGTTCTATGGAATCGGTGCCGCTAATGCTCTCCGGAGGAGTAATCGCCTCTCTTGTCGGGGTGGTCTGTGCGCAGATGCGTACCATTGCGGAGTTGAAGCGGGCGCAGGAGAAGGTCGTGACGGAAGAAGCGCGTGTTTTCGATTTCTTGCATGGCTTGGGTGAGGCCTTGTCAGGTACGGCGAAGGCAGCCGACCTGCATGCCTTAATCGTAAAAGGGGTGCAGCGTATTTTAGGCGCTAATGCGGGGGGCTTGTATCTGGTCGATTCGAGCGGAAACACAATGCAATCGGCTTTCATTTCGAAAGGGTGTCCGCCGCTTATGGAATTCCCGATCGCTTCTGTGGAAAGTCTAGCTTCGGATCCTGATGCGCTACACCGGCACATGCGGCTTCGCTCGATTCGTCGAGGCGAGGGTGTCCTGGCTGAGGTGTGGGAAAAGGGAACTGCGGTGGTGATGCATGCCGCCGATGATCGGTTGGATATTGCACGGCGTCTCGGCGTGCTGAATGGGAGTGTTGCAGTGGTTCCGCTACTTTACGCTAAGCGCGTGTTTGGGGTTTTGTTGATGGCGCGAGGGGTTGGCGAGGAGTTGTTTGGAAATTCGGATTTGCAGGTGTTTCACACGCTCGCGGAGCAGTCGGCTTTTGCTCTGTGTACAGCCGATGTGTTCTCGGAGGCTGCGGAGAAGCGCCACTTGGACAAGGACTTGCAGGTGGCTCACGAGATCCAGCGGATTTTGTTACCCAATAAAGCTCCCGAGGTTTCGGGTTTCGATATTAGTGGGGTGAATGTTCCGGCGAAACATGTCAGCGGGGATTACTTTGATTATTTCTTTGTGGATCCAACCCACTGCGGAGTCGCGATCGCGGATGTTTCGGGAAAAGGCGTTCCCGCGTCTTTGATTATGGCGACATGCCGCAGCGTGCTTCGGAGCAAAGCCCCAGATGAAATTTCGGCTTCTGCCGTTCTGCGAAAGGTGAACGCGCAATTGTTCCCTGACATCAAAGAAGACATGTTCATTTCGATGGCCTATGCCGTTTTGGAAAAGGACTCTCCGAACGTGGTCTTGTGCAGAGCTGGGCATGATGCGCCCCTTTTGTATCGGGCAGCCGATCAATCTGTAACGCAGATCAATCCACCGGGCATGGTTGTGGGGATCGATAGCGGCGGTGTTTTTGACCGAATGCTCCGTGATTTTACGATTGAAATGCAGCCGGGAGATTGTCTGATTTTCTATACAGACGGTGTCACCGAGGCGCTGAATGCGGAAGGAGATGAGTTCGGCTTGGATCAAACCATACGTTCCATCGTACAAAGCGCAGCGTCTGGCCCCGCTGGCATTATCGAGCGCCTGACCGCCGATCTAAAAGAATTTGTGGGAACCTTCCCGCAACACGACGATATTACATTAATTGTGATCCGAAAACAATGAGCACTGAAACTGAACCAACTCCAACTCACCCAGGTGAACCTTCCACTGCAGCAACAGCTCCGGGATCGGCGCCCGGTAATGCCGCAGCTGAAAATGGGTTTGATCAATTGCAGACCGATCTAGAGCGATTCAGAGACTTGGCTCTCCGGAGTCAGGCTGACTTTGAAAACTATCGGAAACGCTCGGTCCGTGAAAAAGAAGAGGCCGTGCGTTTTGCCAATTTTTCGTTGGTGGAACGGTTGATTCCGATTCTCGATAATTTTGAACTAGGCCTGACTGCCGCCCGTGCCAACGAGGGCGCTCTGACCATTGTGGATGGAATGGATATGATTCGTCGCCAATTGGCGGATGTTTTGCAGCAACATGGCGTTGAAGTCATCGATGCGGAGGGGCACCCATTCGACCCGAACCTTCACGAGGCTGTGGCTCAGGAAGTGAGCGCTTCTGTGGCTGAGGGCAGCGTGGTGCGCCAGCTTCGCAAAGGTTACCGCCTGAAAGATCGCTTGGTCCGTGCCGCGCTTGTGGTGGTTTCGAGCGGCTCGGCTGCGTAATCCCCGAGGTTCGTTCTCCGAAGGCGAATGTAATTTCGTTCTTTAGAGGTGTTCCCCTCTTAGAGTTCCCCCCTGGAACTTCTGACTTTTATTTATTTGATTCATGGCCACCAAACGCGACTACTACGAAATCCTTCAGGTTTCAAAAGGTGCTTCGGCAGACGAGATTAAGAAGGCGTACCGCAAGCTCGCCGTGCAGTTTCACCCGGACAAAAATCCCGGAGACCATACTGCCGAAGAGAAGTTCAAGGAACTCGGCGAGGCTTATGACGTTCTTTCGGACGCTGAAAAACGCGCGGCTTATGATCGCTTTGGTCACAATGCGTTCGCTCAGGGTGGTGGGGCTCCTCGCGGTGGCGCTGGTGGATTTCATGACCCGTTTGATATTTTCAAAGAGGTCTTCGGTGGAGCGGGTGGTGGCGGCGGCGGCGGGATTTTTGAACAGTTCTTCGGCGGTGGTGGGCGCGGCCAGACGGAAGATCGGAACCGTGGAGCCGACCTGCGTTACGATTTGCAAATCCGCCTGGAAGACGCTGCCAAAGGCTGTGAGAAGGAGATCGATGTTGAGAAAATGGAGTGCTGCTCTGTCTGTAACGGAAGCGGTGGGGATTCCGGTGCCAAAGCGGTAACCTGCCGCGATTGCGGTGGCCGAGGGCAGGTGGTAACAGCACGCGGATTTTTCCAAGTAGCGCAGACTTGTGCGCGGTGCCGTGGCACGGGGCAACTCATCGACAAACCTTGTAAACGGTGTGGCGGTGAAGGGCGTGCTGAAGCGCCAGCGAAGATCAAATTGAAGATTCCTGCTGGGATCGAAGACGGCTCGCGATTACGTTCTTCTGGCCAAGGTGAGGCTGGTGTTCGTGGAGGGGCTTCAGGTGACCTTTATGTGGTTGTTCATGTGAAAGAACATGAAGTGTTCGAGCGCGAAGGAAGTAACCTGTTCTGCGAAGTGCCGATTAGTTTTACCGTTGCCGCGCTTGGAGGGGAAGTGACTGTTCCAACGTTGGATGGGAAAGCCTCGCTAAAAATTGCCGCCGGTACACAAGGCGGGACGGTCTTTAAACTGCGCGGAAAAGGAATGCCGGAGTTAAACAGCAAAGTGGTGGGGGATTTGCTGGTGCGCGTCCTTGTGGAAGTGCCGACGAAGCTCAACGGTGAACAACGCAAGAAGCTCGAAGAGTTCGCGGAAATTATGGGTGAGGAAAACGCTCCTCTCCACCAAAGCTTTTTCGAAAAGGCGCGCAGCTTTTTTAGCTAAGCCTTCCGTTCGCTGTTCTTTTTCACCTCACTTGTATGGCTCGTTTTTATGCGCCTCCGGCTTCATGGAATGGTGACCAAATCGCTTTGGATGCCGCCGAGAGCCGTCATGCAAGTGAGGTGCTGCGGTTGAAGTCGGGGGACGCGCTTGTGGTGTTTGATGGGCAGGGCCGTCGCGCTTCCGGTGTTCTTTTAAACGCGGGACGTCATGGAGCCACGGTGCGAGTGGAGTCTGTATCTCTGACTCCACGGCCGGTTTGTGAAATCACACTCGTACAGGCGGTGCCCAAAGGAAAACTCATGGACTGGATCCTTGAGAAGGCTACGGAGCTTGGTGTCGCGCGAATCGTGCCGGTGATAACGGAACGTACGGTGGTTCATATCGACGCGGCTGATGCGCAGAAAAAGCGCGAGAAATGGTCTCGGACGGTTGTGGAGGCTTGTAAACAGTGCGGCCAAGATTGGCTTCCTGAGGTGGATTTACCGCAATCGCTTGGGAGTTTTCTAAAACAAAAAGGAACAGGGGACTTGGCGGTGTTCGGCTCGCTTTATCCGGGCGCCAAGAGTTTTTCGGAGGTTCTTGCCTCGGTATCGAGACCGCAGGGTTCAGCTGTTTTTATCGGACCTGAGGGCGATTTTACGGCGGGCGAGGTTCAGCTCATGTTGGATTGGGGTGCCAAACCAGTGACATTAGGCCCGATAATTTTGCGGGTGGAAACGGCGGCTATGTATTGTTTGAGTGTCCTTTCACATTCCTTTGCTTCATTGGCGTAGGATTGTTTTCAGTGTATTTTGTCGATGTGGTTTCGCTTTAGCGATGCATAGGCCGGTTTGCATCGCTTGCTTTGCGGGCCACTCTTTTCTTAATTCTAAGCTCAATTTTAAGTTTTGTATCTCATGCGCCGTTTCAGATTTTCGACAGCATTGTTGTTCGTTTCGCTTCTTCACCCGCTTCAAGTGTTTTCGAAAGGTGACTCCGATGCGCTTTCTGCACAGGTTGTGAAGAAGAAGCCCACCTCGGATGAACCGGTTGCGTCTGCAAAAAAACAAACGGACAATAGCGAGTCGAAATCGGATCGCTCCGCGCCTGCAATACACGCGGCTTCCGCAGTGGTTGTCGACGCTCAGTCTGGGAAGCTTTTGTATGCGTTGAATCCAGATGAACAGCGCGCAGTCGCCAGCACCCAAAAACTGATGACGGCCCTTCTTGTAACGGAGTCAGGCAGCCTCGATAAAATCATCAAAATTGAAGCGAGCGATACTTGGGCGGAGCCTTCCAAGCTCGATATCGCCGCTGGTGAAACTTATCGGAAAGGGGATCTGCTTCGTATTTTGATGGTCAAAAGTATGAACGACGTGGCTCGGGCCTTGGCTCGTGATACGGGCGGGAGCATTGAGGGATTCGCGAAAAAGATGAATGCGAAAGCCGAGGAGTTAGGGATGACCAATTCCCATTTCGTGAATCCAAACGGATTACCAGCGAAGGATCAGTATTCGACTGCGCGTGATATGTCGAAGGTCGCGATTGCGGCTTATCGCAATAAGGCGATCCGTGAAGCGGTTCGATTAAAGGAGTTGAGTTGGCAGGATCCCGATGGGGACGTGACCGTTTTTCACAACACGAACCGGGTGCTATCGAGTCTGGAATGCTGTAACGGGATGAAGACGGGTTATACCGTGGCGGCCGGATTTTGCTTAGTGTCGAGTGCGTCGCTGAATGGCCGAGATGTGATCGCAGTGGTCCTCGGAGACAAAAAAGAGTTCATCTGGAAGGACTCCCAGAATCTGTTGTCCTGGGCGCTTGGTCTTCCTGTGAGTGGTGTACCAGTTGCGTCCTCGAAGCGCTAAAACACGGTTTGTTTTTATGGAGGCGGATTTATTGTCGCGCCTCGAGGCTTTGGAAAAAGAGTCTTTGCGGCGCACGCTGCGTTTGGTGACTTCAGCGCAGGGCCCCGAGATCGAGTGGGCGGAGCGGCGATTGCTGAACTTCTCTTCGAATGATTATCTCGGTCTGGCGACTGAGCGCTGTTTGTTAGATGCCGCGAGGAGGGCGTTGGATCAATACGGCGTGGGGGCTGGTGCATCGCGGTTAGTGTGCGGAACATTGGCTCCACATGCGGACCTCGAGAGTGCGCTGGTTGCGTGGAAACGTGTCGAGGCTGCGTTGGTATTTTCGAGCGGGTATGCGGCGGCTGTTGGTGGGATTAGCGCGTTGGTGGGAGCGGACGATGTGGTGATTCTGGATAAGCTCAGCCATGCGTCTTTGATTGACGGTGCGCGATTGTCCGGGGCCAAGCTGCGTGTGTTTCCTCATAACAATTTAGAACGCCTGGAAAGCCACTTGAAATGGGCGCGAGCACATTATCCGAAGGCGCGCGTTTTGGTCGTGACCGAGTCTGTTTTTAGCATGGATGGTGACCGGAGTTCGCTGCGGGAGATTGTGGATTTAAAGGAACGATATGACGCATGGCTGATGGTGGACGAAGCGCATGCGGTGGGGCTGTTCGGGCGGAAAGGGTGCGGGTTGGTGGACGCCGAGGGGTTGCAGGGGCGGGTGGAAATTCAAATGGGTACGCTGAGTAAGGCGTTGGGAGGGAGCGGGGGGTATTTGTGTGGTTCGCGGGCGTTGGTGGATTGGTTGGTGAACAAGGCGCGTTCGTTTGTGTATTCAACGGCGCCTTCGCCGGTGGTTGCGGCGGTTGGGGCTGCGGCTGTGCGGTGGATGGAGACCGAGGAGGCTAGCGAGCGGCGAGCGAGGTTGAGATCGAATGTGGAGCGACTCGTTAAAAATACAGCGGGGGTGTTTACGGAAGCGCAGAGTGCGATTTTACCGATAAAATTTGGAGGAGCCGAACGTGCGCTGCGGGCTAGTGCGGCGTTGTTGGAGGCTGGTTTTTGGGTGCCGGCGATCCGTTATCCGACGGTTGCGAAAGGAACCGAAAGGCTGAGGGTTACGGTAAGTGCGGTGCACTCCGAGGTGGCTCTGGATGCGCTGGGGCAGGCGGTGCTGGGGGTAAGAGAAGGTGGGAGTGAGGCGAATTGAAATCAGGAGATTTTGGAATCGAGAGATTTTCCATTTGAGGCCGGAGCGAATGCAGGCTTAAATGAGTTTTCTTTCGAAACGGAAGGGTGGCTGAGCCCGGTTTAAAGCACTCGACTCGAAATCGAACGTTGGAGAAATCTGACCGGGGGTTCGAATCCCCCCCCTTCCGCCACTCTCAACCTAAACCGGTTAGAGTAATTTACCTGCGAGACTAACCGCTTTACCAAGCTTGGCACCCCAATGTTTGCCGTTGGATGTGTGTCCAAAAACATGGCTCTACGCCAAAGTTTGCCGGCGTTGGAAACTCGATAGATTGTCGCTCACTCCAGAGCATGTGCTAAACCTCATGGCAACACGGTTCATTTTTCCCTTCCATGATCTATCGCATCTTCCTCACCGTCCTCGCACTTACCAGTATCACCTTCGCCCAAGTGCCACCCCCCGAGCGGGGCGGCGAGCGCAAGAAGGATCCTGCCTTCGACCCCGTTGAGGATGTGGTCGGCCTGCCGCGTGTATTGCTTATTGGGGATTCAATCTCGATTGGTTATACGCTTCCTACTCGCAAGGCCCTTGAAGGCGTCGCCAATGTCCACCGGATTCCCTTCAATGGTAGCGACACCGGCGTCGCCCTGCAGAATCTTGAACCGTGGCTCGCCACCACTGGTGCTGGGAAAAAATGGGATGTGATTCACTTCAACTGGGGGTTACACGATCTCAAACACTGGAAAGACAGCAAACTGGATCTCGCTGGGCCCCAGGTAAACCCGCTCCCGCAATACGAAAAAAACCTCCGCGAAATCGTCGGCAAGCTCAAGGCAACCGGTGCAAAACTCATCTTCGCCACCACTACACCCGTGCCCGAGGGGAGCGACGGTCGCATCGCCAAAGACGAACTCGCTTACAATGAAGCCGCTATCAGAGTCATGAAAGACAACGACGTTCCTGTGGACGATCTGCACGCGATTGTCGCCGCCCGACCCGCATTACAACGGGAAAAGAACGTCCATTTCACCCCCGAAGGTTATCAGGCCCTCGCCGCGCAAGTCGCCGCGGAAATTAAGAAGAGCCTTGGGAAATAAGCGGCACCGGGAACTGCCACTAGAAACGCATTCTGTGCAGAATGTTCCCTTAGGAAGCGGCACGGTTAATAGAGAACTTCGTGTAATGCCGGGTTATTGGGCCAGAGGGATTCGGCGGCCCTCATTGCTGTCTGGAAGTCTGCCTTATTTTTGGATTTTACCGCGAGTTTCGCTTTTTCTATGTTGATAGCCGCCAATTTCATCGTGCTTTCGATGATAGATTGGATGGGGGCGGGATCGAAGTCTGCGGCGAGTTCAGTCAGGTCTTGGAGTATGGATTTCGCGGCTGCGTAGTCTTTTAGATCGAGGGTGCTTCCCAACTCATTGTTTCTTTTGATGTAGGTAAGGATGCGCTTTTTTTGTGCCAGGGGTAGGACTCGTAGCTCTGGGAGAAATTCGCTTGTGATAAACGCTTTTTTAAGACTCTTGCTGGCAGTGTCTAAGTTGTTGTTTTCGAGTAGGCTTTGGAGGCGTTCTCCTTCTGTTTTACTGCTTTGCAAGGATTCCTTCGCAAGGATTTCGAGAGTGCTGACCGATGCGTATTCTCCGAGGAGATTTTCTATTTGAGGGGAGAGTTTGAGAGGGGTGGTAGTATCTTTGAAGATGGCGTTGTAAAACTGGGCCCCTAGAAGAAGGTGCTGGAATCTTCTTTGGGTAAAAAGTTGTACAAGGAAGTCTTGGTAGTCGTTTTTTGCAGTAACGGGTATTTCGGCCCCATTTTTTTGTTTTGCCTGCAGTATCGAATACAATGCGTTCGCTAGGGCGTCGCACATGCGGGCGTCGTTTACGGGGGCTTGTTTCAGAAGTTGAAAGGCGTTGTCCAGGCTATTAAGACTCAGGTTTTTGTGGTTTAGAAGTGCGCTAATTGTCTGAAGAAGAGCTCTGTGCTGGCGCTCTAGTTGAGAGTTTTCTTCAGGAGTATTTAGATAACGTCCAAACCGTTCGCTTATTTTTTCTTTGCCGAGATGGTTTAGGAGCTTTGTAGCAATTCTGGAGTTGCCGCGTTCTATTTGTAAGGACTCCAGCGTAATCTGTGGGAGCGGCGGTTCTGGTGCTGCAACGGGAGTTGGCTCCGAGATTTTTTGTGTTTCTGGGGGATTCGCTTGCTCTTCGGGTTGGGTATGTTTTTGGCGGGGATAATAGATTCCGGCCAAGGTTCCACAGAGTAGGAGTGTAAAAGTGAGAAGTTTGGTGCGCTTTTGCATTTCTATGCCCAATGGATTGTCTCGCCCAAGTTGCGGCATTCTTTAGGGCGATTCAAATCTTCACCGTCTGAAGACGTTGCTCTTTTTTGCGGCCCGGCAGTCCGAGGGACAATAGTGCTGCTGCGAGTACCAATACAGCCGACGCCAGGAGGCACAACACGAGCCCGCCGTTGTTACCGGAGCGCAGCCCGATTTGGTACAGCAGGCCGGACAGGATCGTCCCAGTAAGCCGACCGCAGGCGTTTGCCATGTAGTAGACTCCGACGTTCATCGCGACTTTATCGCGGTCCGTGTAAGCGAGAATGAGGTACGAGTGGACGCTCGAATTAAGCGCGAAAACAATCCCGAACAGAATCAATCCGGCGACAACGGCAACCGTGGCGTTCAGTTGTAAAAACAACGCGATGGCGATTCCCGCTGGAAACAGCGCCAGAATAAACGCCAACCACAACGCAGTGTGACCGTCCGGTTCGCTGGTTTCGGCTCCCGTTTTACGGCGAATGAGCGCGGGCGCTATTGCCTGCACGACGCCGTATCCAATCACCCAGAACGCCATAAAACCACCTGCTTGCCAGAACTTCCAGCCCAGGACCGAAGACAGGAAAACCGGCACAGCCACCACAAACCAGACGTCCCGCGCACCGAACAGAAAAAGGCGAGCAATCGCCAACACGTTCACGGCCCGGTTACGGGAAAACATATGCGCGAACTTCGCCTTTTTATTCGCCTCGCCGAGCCCGCCTCGCATCAAGACCGCTGCGAGCAACATCGCAACCGCCACCAACCCGGCCAGACTCCAAACGGCATTCCGGAATCCGAGCGTCGAGAGCATCAGGCTCCCAAGAAAGAAACCGACGCCTTTGAGCGCATTCTTACTGCCTGTGAGTAGTGCCACCCACTTGAAAAGACGTCCCTGACTATCTCCGGCTACGAGTTTCACAGCACTCTTGCTGCTCATTTTCGTGAGGTCTTTGGCAATCCCCGAGAGGGCTTGTGAAACCATCACGTAGGTGACGGTCAGAGCGCTTGCAGGCAGGCAGACAAGCATACCAAGCGAGGCCAACTGCGTTCCGAGTCCCATAAAGAGGGTGCTTTTTAATCCAAAACGCGCCCCCAGATAACCGCCGCAAAGGTTCGTGAGGATTCCGAATACCTCGTAGAACAGGAACAACGACGCGACTTGGAGCGCCGAATAACCGAGTTGATAAAAGTAAAAGAGCACCAGCGTCCGGGTCGCTCCATCGGCCAAAGTGTCCGCCCAATAGGCGAGTGTCACGATGGCGTAGTTGCGGGGCCCGTTTTTGGCGACGGTATCGACGGTGGTGCTCATGGCTCCGAGTCAGAGTTTCAACTCAAAGAGAACAGGCGACCTTACGCGCCAATTCAGCGTATCGGTTCGCATAACCCCACTCGTTGTCGTACCACGCGAGGATTTTTACCTGGGTCCCGTTTGTGACCATGGTAGAGGGCGCGTCGATGATCGATGAACGAGGGTCGTCCTTGTAATCCACAGAGACCAGCGGGCGTTCCTCGTATCCTAGAATCCCTTTGAGCGCACCGACAGACGCGTGCTGTAGCAATGCGTTTACCTCCTCAATGGTTGTGGGGCGATTCACCTCAAACACACAGTCGGTGAGGGACGCATTGAGCAGCGGAACACGTACGGCTACGCCGTCGAGTTTTCCTTTGAGCTCTGGGAAAATGAGGGCGATGGCGCTTGCGGAACCCGTGGAGGTTGGGATCAAAGAAAGGCTCCCGGCGCGGGCACGCCGTAAGTCCTTGTGTGGAGTATCCAGAATGGACTGGGTGTTTGTCATGTCGTGGATCGTGGTGATCATCCCGTGTTTGATCCCGATCCCTTCGTGAATGACCTTCACCACAGGTGCGAGGCAGTTGGTGGTACAGGACGCGGCGGTGAGTAAGTGATGTTTTTGGGGTTCGTAGAGGTGATCGTTTACCCCCATGACAATGTTGAGCGCTTGGCTTTTGACCGGCGCCGCTACGATGACCTTCTTCACCCCCGCTTCAAAGTAGGCGTCCAGTTGTTCTGGTGTGCGGAACTTCCCACTTGCCTCCAATACGATGTCCACACCGAGATCAGCCCACGGGACTTGGGTGAAATCCTTGTGGCTGGAATGGGTAACTGTTTTTCCATCAATCACAAACTGCTCCGCTTCTCCTTGAACCTCTCGGCTCCAGCGTCCGTGAACGGAGTCGAAGTAGAGGAGGTGAGCAGACGTTGCTGCGTCTCCTCCGATTTCGTTGATGTGAACAAACTCGATTTCCGGCCAGGCCCAGCCCGCGCGAAATGCGAGCCGTCCCATGCGACCGAAGCCGTTGATGCCGATACGTATTGCCATAAAGAAAGGGTGGATTGGATAAGAATGAATGCGTTTGGGAACTAGTCCCGAGCGGGTTGTGGGTGCGGTTGACTGAACTACCGGAGTCACACGTGGGTCGGATCGTTTGTGGATCGGACGAACGAGATGCCTTGTATTTCGTTATATGGCGAAATATGGTAATTGTCATGCGCGAGTTTATGAAAATTACCAAGGCGCTCTCCGATGAGACCCGTATCCGGACATTGCTCGCTTTGAAGGACGGTGAATTGTGTGTGTGTCAGATCACCGAACTCTTTGGACTTGCGCCCTCCACAATCTCAAAACACCTCTCCATCCTGTTTCATGCGGGACTCGTCGAATCACGTAAGGACGGCCGCTGGATCTACTATCAGTGGCCTAAGGACGCGATGCCGGTAGTGGTGCGTGAGGCTCTCGACTGGATTGGAAAGTCGCTCGCGGCGAATCCGCACGTCTTGGAAGATGCCCGTCAGCTCAAAGCGATTTTGAAAGAAGACCCTGTGGACCTCTGTAAACGGCAGGGGCAGCGATGCTCATCGGGTTGTTAGGTGGGGCCTTTGGCACTACAGCACTTCACTGACTATTCGAGGCTTCAACGGTCGGAGGGAGGGTCAAAGCGGAACCACGAGCTAACGGCGATGCGTTTCTAGCTACGAGCGAGGAGGAAACTCGGAACGTGCATTTCATTACAACCGGGAACGGTAGCAAGGGCAGGGACGCTCGCATTCTCGATAGGGTTTCACTCGAAGTAAGCGGCAGTGCCGGTGGCCCCTGCTTGCCTCGCCCCTTTTCCGCCCGAAGATCCGCCGACAAAAAGAGGCTAAAACACGCGTTGTCCGTCCACGAAGGTCATTGCGACATCCAGATTGTCGTTCAGAACGACCAAGTCTGCTTTGGAACCAGGGGTGAGGCTGCCGATTTGCTCTTCGAGTCCAAGCGCTTTAGCGGGGTTGCTCGTTGCCATCTGCACGGCTTCCACAAGAGGCACGTCGACTTTATCCACCATATTACGAACGAGCTCGTTCATTCTGGCGACACTTGCACACAGGCTTTTTCCATCGGCTGTCAGCGCGATGCCCTCGTGAACCTCGCCGATGATATGCCCGATTTCAAAAGTCTCCCCGACAGCCAATCCCGCACCGCCAGCGGCATCGGTGACCAGCACAATTCCGGAGGCTCCTTTGGCTCGATAGAGCGCTCGCATTAAAGTGGGGCTGACGTGGAACCCATCAGCGATCAGTTCGCAGAGAATTTCCGGTTCGCCCATGGCGAATTCCAGCAGACCGGCGGCGCGATATGGGCCGCGGCGGCGTGCACTGGACATACAGTTGTAGGTGTGGGTGACATGCCGCATCCCGTGTGCAAAAGCGGCGGCGGCGTCTTCATCCCAGGCGTCACTGTGCCCGCCACTTGCCCGGATGCCATTTTTGGTCAGGACTTCGATGAGGTCGAGCGCTCCGGGGAGCTCGGGGGCGAGTGTGACTTGAGTGATGCGATCTTTGTATTTTAACCACTCTCCGTATTCCGCCGGATTTGGGTGACGAATGAGCGAGGTGTCATGCGCGCCAGGTTTTTCCGGAGAGAAATAGGGGCCTTCCAGATGGATTCCTAAAATCCGAGATCCACCGGTTTGGTTTGGATCCAATTTTCCAGCGGTTTCTAAAACCGCAATAATGGCTTCCTGGGGAGCCGCAACAGTCGTGAGCGCGAGAGCAGTCGTGCCGCCCGTAGCGTGAAACTGGCAGATCGACGTGAATGCATCCACCGTCGCTTCCATCGTGTCCCGTTTTCTTGCTCCATGAATGTGGATATCGATGAAACCGGGAGACAAAAACTTACCTGCCAAATCCATGACCGCCTCGTTGGGACGCGCCGGAAGATGATCCGCATATTCCGTGATGACATTATCTGTGACTCGGAGATCTGCTTTGGAGAGAATTCGGTCACTAAGGATGATTCGTGCGTTTGTGAGAAGCATGGGTCTGAAGTGGGTAGGCTTGGGCGGGATGGGCGCTGGTTTTTACTGGGGAGCGGTGGCCGGAGTGGGGGTGGTTGGCGCGGGAGGCTCGGCGGTTGGGGAGGTCGCGTCCGAAGCGGCTTTGGCGGCCGCCTGTTTTAGGAAAGCGGAACGGTTAATGGCTTTGTCGCAGCACTGTTTGTCTTCCGATTTGCTGGGGCTGGAAGAGGCGGTCGCTGTGGGTTTGGAGTCGCCTGCGGGTGTGGCGACACTTGGCTGAGGGGATGGCGCTCCGAGTTTCCACAGGATAAAAGTGGAGACCGTTAAGATAGCCAGTAAGGCCCACTTTTTAGGGGTTAGGGAGGATGTTGCCATAGCGTTGAAGGGAAGGGGATTTTGAGGAAACAACCCGGAGTGGGGGAAGAAAATTGGGGGATTAAGAGGCGGAACGAATGGCCCAACGTAGTTTTGCGGAAGTGGAACGCGGGTTGTCGTGGCGTTCCTGGGGACCGGCCCTCAGGACTTCGTCGGAGATGGCGCTGTAGATGCCGTCTTTGAATCCGGCTTCAAACGTCTTTTTCACACGGCGATCCTCGCCGGAGTGAAACGATAGAATGGCAATGCGTCCGCCAGGATTCATACAACCCGGAAGGTGGCGCAGTAAGGTCTCCAGAACGGTCAATTCCTCGTTTACTAAAATCCGGAGTGCCTGAAAAACACGACGTACAGACTTGGCCTGTTCCTCGGGTTTGATGCGTTGAAGTTTGTGATGGATGGCTTTTACGAGTGCCTGGCTTCCTGAAAACAATCGGCCAGCTAATACGTTTGCTAATTCCTCAGAGAAAGGTTCATCTGCGTTTTCCTTCAGGGCAAGGGCCAGATCTGGGGCGGATATTTCCTCGATTATTTTTGAAGCGGGTTTGCCCTTTTGCGGGTTCATCCGCATATCGAGTGGACCGTCTACCTTCAGCGAAAATCCACGGCTGGGATTATCAATTTGCATCGAAGACACACCGAGATCGGCGAGCAGTACATCGATGCCGGTGCGGTTTTCCGCAGACAGAATCTTGGGTAACCCGGCGAAGTTACTGCGATAAGCCGCGAATGTATCCGGACCAAATCCGAGTGCTCTTAAACGCGTCTCAGTTTTTGTGATCTCCAGTGGATCGGCGTCAATCCCAGCCAGCTTTCCTCCGGGTTGTAGCTTCGCCAGAATCTCCTTCGCATGTCCGCCGTAACCCAATGTGCAATCCACAGCGAATTCGCCGGCCTTCGGATCGAGCACCTCTAAAATTTCGGCGACCATAATGGAGCGGTGGGCGCCTGCAGGGGTTTTTCCAGAAGCCAAAATTTTGGCGACGGAATCAGGATACTTTTCGGGCTGAAGCTCCTTGTATTTTTCCTCAAAACGCCTCGGGTTTTTACCCGAATAACGCGGCCGCCGCTTGTGAGGTGTGCTTGGGGATGGTTCCGGTGTCTGGCTCACAGTTCGTTGTATTTTTTGTTGGAGCCGCGAGCTTTGTCTTGTGGGTAACGGGCTTCGTTGTGTTGCAGCTTAGCATCGATTGCGTCTCCGAGCGGGACTCCCAGAACTTCTGAAAACTCCATGAGCAGGATTGCAACATCAGCCATTTCACTGGCGATCTGGTCTTGGCGGTCGCGGATACGTTGGAAGGATTGTTCGGAGTCTTGCCAAACGAAATGCTGTAGGAGTTCTCCTGCTTCCGCGGTAATGGCGACCGCTAGCTCCTTCGGGGAATGGAATTGTTTCCAATCACGTGCATCTCGAAAAGCGAGAATACGCTGTGTGAGCGCTTGAATGGAGTCGTTCATTGGTTGGAGGAGATGGGGGTGGAAGGTAAGCGGGCCGGGGGAGCTGAATCTCACCACGGATCTTAATGGAAATGCGAAGTGGGAAAGGGAGAGACTGGATGCGGATTGAATAGGATCGTTTACAAATTGGATGAGTGGCTGGCGGTTTTCCAGTCTGAGTATGCGAGGACTTTTGCGCTATAATCGTGGGTGCTTTCGCGCTCGGGAGCGGGTGCAATGTCCCAAATCCATTCCTGTTCGGGTGCCGGAAGGGCCGTGTTTTGGATGACGCTCCAGCGTTCGCAAAGAATACCGTCCGTTGTTGTGCGGCTCCACTCGGCATCTGTTATCAAGGCCGTGTGTCCTGGGAGCCGGGTGAGGTAGTCGAGATGTGCGCTGATGAGCTGATGTTGAAATGTCTCCAACTGCTCGGGGCTCACGAGTTTTTCCAGACGTTGTCCGGAGACCCATCCCAGTTGAGAGAGCAGGTTTACGGATACCGTGAGGTCCAGCACGGAGTCGTCGCAAAAGAACTGAGGCGCAGAGATGGGCAGCGCGATGGGACCGGATGCTTTCGATGAAGGCAGGTGTGCCATCACATCGGTGATATCGAGCGATATTTGCTGCACGTTTTTGTAGGGCCAGGCCGTTATGCGGCTGGAAATGGGGTGAACGATATCTACCAAAACGACTTTCTCGAAAAGGCGACTGAGCTCCGCCAATGGGATGTCATGAAGTAACCCGCCTCCGAGGAGCACCACTTTTCGCCGGGACCGACATAGCGAAGCGGCTTTCAGAATGAGAGCCCGGGTGTTTTCGAGGTGTGGTTGCCAGTGGTGGCGGCAGCGATGAAAACGTGCACGTACCTGAATCGAGGACTTCAAGAAACCCATGGAGCGGGCCAGACGGGAGGCCGGGGTCGTGAGGTATTCGAGCAGTTCGGCGAGCATCGGGTATTTGAATGCGAAGAGTGGCGCCGCTATGGAGACTCGTAAGATTCGTATCGAGTCGGGCGAGGCGGAGTTGAATTTTGTACTGAGGTTGTTAGAGGTTAACGAGCTATGAAATCTAAGTTAGCCGTCCTTTTTGTTGCCTCCGTTTGTGCCGCCACCCCTAGCTGTGTACAGGAGGGGCCAGGCATGTCCTCGTATTCGTCCTCCATGCGTGGTCAGGCGATGCAGGTGTACCAAGTGGAAATCGTAAGCGTTCGCCCGGTAGTGATCCGTGGGGAAAACAATATTGTCGGAATCGGAGCCGGCGCGCTGCTTGGGGGGATTGGCGGATCGATGATTGGCCGAGGGAAAGCATCCGCATTAACGGCGGTAGGGGGAGCCGTGGCTGGCGGATTGCTCGGGAATGAAGTAGGAAAGAAGGCGACAGGTGGTCGGGGCTTGGAAATCACAGTTCGCACGCGTTCGGGGCAGACATGGGCTGTAGTCCAGAACGATCACGGTGAGAATTTTTACGTTGGTGAACAGGTTCGTATGATGGTGTCTGAGGACAAACGAATCATTGCTCGCTGATTCACCTGAACTGCCGCCACTGCTCGAGCGTAATGACACCCACCGATTTTAGGGGGCAAGGGCTCAAGAGAACGCGGCGGCATTTGGAGTTTAGAGGTAAACTTCTAAAGGCGTTATTGTTGGTGTTTGCGATAACCGGTACGTGCCTGACCATCGGGGTGTTAGGGTACCGGTTTTTTGCTGGGTTTACCTGGGTGGATTCGTTTTTGAATGCCTCGATGATTTTGGGGGGCATGGGGCCAGTTGGAGAGTTACCCAATGACTTGGCGAAAGTTTTTGCTTCGTTGTATGCCCTGTTTTCGGGGCTCGTGATGATCACGGCAACGGGGCTTATTTTGTCGCCGATGTTTCATAAAGTCCTTCATTCCTTTCATATAGATGAGAGTGATGATTGAGTTTTGAGGCTTGAGTCGACGGCTCAAAATTCAAAACAAAAGGCCCGTGAGTCACCGATATCGGTGTCACGGGCCTTGAGGTTTCCGGCGGACGTTGTGGGTGCGTCTTACAGCACAACGGTACCGTCGAATACGAAGTCCGCCGGGCCGGTGAGAGTCACAGCCGCGAATTTGTCTCCATTCCGCTCGAAGCCGACAGCCATGGTGTCGCCTCCTTTGACTCGAACCAGCACTGGAGCCGGAGCCTCATGTAAGAGGTGGTGAATCAGGGCCGAGGCCACAACGCCTGTTCCGCAGGCAAGTGTCTCGTCTTCCACACCACGTTCGTAGGTGCGGATTACCAGAGAACCGTCAGGGCGGACATTGACGAAGTTTGCGTTGGTGCCTTTAGGGGCGAAGTGAGCGTGATAGCGTAGTTCAGCGCCGAGTTTACGAACGTCGGTGTGCTGAAGGTCATCGCGGAAAACGACCGCGTGAGGAACTCCGGTGTTGAGAAAGTGCACGTCGATCTTTCCGGCACCGACTTCGAGAGGGGTACTGAGGGCCAGGGAGTGGGGTTCGCTCATCTCCAGGCGTACACGATGCCCTAAAAGTTCGGCTGAAATCAGACCGGCGAGTGTTTCAAAGCTGATTCGGGTGCCTAATCCCAAAAGACGCGCGCCAAATCGGGAGAAACAACGGGCACCATTTCCGCACATTTCGGCCTCGCCGCCGTCCGCGTTAAAGTAGCGCATCTTGAGGTGCGCGGTTGGGCCTTCTGCGGTTTCGGCGGCGATAAGGCCATCTCCACCGATGCCTCGGTGACGGTCACAAAGGCGGGCGATTAATTCGGGCTGAAGGGGGAGTGTGCCGGCGCGGTTATCGACCATTACAAAGTCGTTTCCGGCGCCGTTCATTTTGGTGAAAGCTAACATGGCACTCGGACGCTAACATATTTCCGTAACAATTAGCTATGCGGGAAAATGTGGCTTCGCCTTCGGCTTTCCTGCAGCAATGTTATTCGTATGAGTAATCTTGGCCAACTGTTGCTGACCGGGGTCCCCGGTCCTGAGCTTGATTCGGAAACAGCCGCGACTTTCCGCCGTATCCAACCGGGCGGCTTTATCTTATTCGGACGGAATATCGTATCCCCTCAACAGCTCCGAACGCTCATTGATGATTTACGTTCGGTTTGTGAAGTGGAACCCATCGTCACGATCGACCAGGAGGGCGGCAGGGTTTCTCGCTTGAAACTCATTGGTAATGAGCCGCCTAATGCAAATCAGCTCCGCGATAAAAACGATCTCGAACTGATTCAGCGTCACGGACGGATTACCGGTGAGTTGCTGCGGATGTTCGGATTTAACCTCGATCTGTGTCCCGTGCTGGATATCTCGTTCGATGATGAAGCGGATAACTCTCTGCGCGGTCGTTGTTACGGTAACGATGTGGCCCAGGTGAACCGGAATGCCGGCGCTTTTAATGACGCCCTCCGCGCCACTGGGATTTTGAGTTGCGGCAAACATTTCCCCGGATACTCGAGGGCTCCGCTGGATGCCCACCATGAGTTGCCCGTCATCGATCTGACTCGCGAAGAACTGGAACTCCACGAACTGGCTGTGTTCCGGCACTTCGCTAAGAGTGTCGATTCCATGATGATTGGGCACGGGATGTATCCGGCTTTGGAGTCGGGAAATGTGGCTTCGTCGCTTTCGAAGTCGGTGATTACGGATCTCCTTCGGGGCGAGCTTGGCTTTGAGGGGTTGGTGATGACGGACGACCTCGATATGGGGGCGATTTTGAATCATCACGGGTTGGAGGAAACAATCCGTTTGGCGATCACTTCAGGGAACGATTTGGCAATGATCTGCCATCGAGTCGCTTGTGTGGAAGAGGCGCATGGTCACCTTGCCAAGGTGCCGAGAGCGGATTTGGATCGAGCTTTGGCCAGTGTGGCGCGGTTTAAGGCGAAGATGGTCCCTGCGGATAAGTGGGATGAAGCGGAGTTCCGCCGGAGAGATGCCGAGGTGCGCCAACTTCGGAGTGATACACTTGGGGCGGAGTATGCGGACCAGAAGAGTCCAGAGGATGGGAAACGTTCGCCTGTGGAAATTTACTAATTTATAGAAAAGGCGCTCATTTAGTGGTGTTCCAAGAAGAAATCCCCCCTGTTTATGAATAAGATACTGGTTTTGTTCGATTCCCGTTCTGGAAACGTTGCCGCGATGGCCAATTTGGTGGCTGAAGGCGCTTTGTTAGTGCCGGGGACAGAGGTCCGGGTTCTGAGTGTGGATGATGCGAGCGCTCAGGATGTCGTTTGGTGTGACGGGATTGCTGTGGGCAGTCCGACGAATATGGGAGTGCTTTCCTGGAAGATGAAGCGGTTCTGGGATGAAACGATGGGTGAACAGTGGATGAAGGTCGATGGGAAGATTGGATGCGCTTTTAGTAGTGCCGGTGGCTGGGGTGGTGGCATGGAGTTGGCGTGTCAGTCGATTCTTACGGTGCTGATGAACTTCGGTTTTTTGGTGTTCGGTGTGACGGATTATTCTGGGAAGAAAATGACCCTCCATTACGGAGCGGTTGCGGCAAAAGCGCCTAGGGAAGATGAGACCAAGGAGGCGTGTCGGATTTTGGGACGCCGACTGGCGGAATGGACGGCGTGTTTTATTCACGGTCGCCAAGAAGAGCATCCTGCGCAGAAGACGATTCCACGTCTGACCCCGTCGGATATGGAGTAGCGGAGCTGGTCTCCCGAGGGCAGGGCACGCCACATTGGGTGTGTGGACTCCCTGGTGCCGGGAGACAAAAAATGAGTATTAAAGAACATCGTAAGAGGAGACAGCCTCGATCGTGTATGTTGGATTGGGGGAGGTTGATTTCCTTCCTTTCCCCTCAGAATCGTCTGGAGAGCGAAGGGAGATCCATTCAGCCTGCCAGTTCACGCCATCCCGAAATGCAATTTAACGATACCTTCCTTAAAGCCTGCCGAAATCAGCCAACCGATTATACCCCGATCTGGATAATGCGGCAGGCTGGTCGGTATCAGCCTGAGTATCGAAAGGTCAGAGAGAAATACAGCCTGGTTGAGATTTGTCATCATCCGGACGTTTGTGCGGAAGTGACGATATTACCTGTCCAGCAATTGAATGTAGATGCTGCGATTTTATTCTCGGATATTATGATTCCGTTGGCTCCGATGGGGGTTGATTTTGAAATCAAAGAAGGGATTGGGCCGGTGATTGCTAATCCAATTAAATCTTCTGAGGATGTAGATCGAATTAGGGAGATCGATTTAAGTCAATTGGGGTTTGTAAGCGAGACTGTAGGGATATTGAAACGAGAGTTGAAGGTTCCGCTCATTGGCTTCAGTGGCGCTCCATTTACATTGGCTAGTTATTTGTTAGAGGGAGGGCCTAGTAAAACGTTTATTAAAACTAAAACGTTCATGTACACTCATCCGGAATCTTGGGGGATTCTCATGCGGAAATTAGTGGATGGAATGTTTCTTTACATGAAGTTGCAGGTGGAAAAGGGAGCTGCTGCACTTCAGGTCTTTGATAGCTGGGTGGGGAATCTAACCCCGGATGATTATCGGCAATATATTCAGCCGCATATGAAAAGGCTTTTTGAGAGCCTGAAGACACTGAATGTTCCGGTGATCCATTTTGGATTCTCTGCGTCCCATCTACTGGAATTAATCCAGGAGTCTGGGGGAGATGTCATCGGGATTGATTGGAAAACGAATATCGCTCATGCAAAAGCGAGGTTGGGAAATAAGGTTGCCTTGCAAGGGGCTTTGGATCCCGTTGCGCTTTTTGCACCGTTGAACGTGTTGGAGCAGAAGGTTCGCTTGTTAATGGACAGCATTCCCCAACAAGGACATGTGTTTAACTTAGGGCACGGCATTTTACCCCAGAGTAACGTCGCGCAGGTCCAGAAATTGGTGGAGATTGTGCATTCGCATAAACGTCCAGTGCTCTTGAATGCTTAATTGACGAAAGTGAATCGGAGTCGTTTTGGGCAGCTTATTGGATAAAGGCAGCCTCTGCTTAAGGATAAATGAAGAAAGTCGCCATAGTTGGAGGGGGAATCACTGGATTGAGTTGTGCGTATTATATTTTGAAGGCGGGCGCCTCGGATGTGGAGGTGACGCTTTTTGAAAGTACCGGTGTGTTAGGCGGTAAAATCAAAACCGTTGTGGATTCACAAGGGCGGATCGTGGAGGCGGGTCCGGATTCCATTGTGACGACTAAACCTGCTGGTATCCGACTCATGAAGGAGTTGGGGTTGGAAGACCAAATCATCAATCCTACGACCACGAAGTCCTTTATTCTACATGGCGACGTTTTACGACGAATCCCGCCTGACTTCATGAGTTTGGTCCCGAAAAACATGCTTGGATTTTTAATGTCCGATTTGTTTTCGGTAAGAGGGAAGATTCGGTTGTTGTGCGAGAAGTGGATTCGCCCTGCTAAAAAAGGAGAAGACGAAAGTCTGGGGGAATTTGTGACGCGCCGTTGTGGTGCTGAGGTGAGCGAGCGGTTTGCTGAGCCGCTGTTTGCAGGGATTTTTGCTTCGAACGCGAATGAGATCAGTATCAAGGCATCGTTTCCTCACTGGAAAAATCTGGAGGAAAAGTTTGGGAGTATTACTGCCGGAGTGTTGGCACAAACCGTCGCCCCGAAGAGTGCCCCGACTGGAACGAAACACAGCGCATTTATTAGTCTCAAAGGAGGCATGCAACGTTTGGTCGAGGCATTGGTAGATCGTCTACACGGGGTGCGGCTGCGGTTGAACACGGCGATCTCGGGAATGGAGAGGCGTGAGTGCGGGGGATACTTCCTGCGTACCGGCACAGGGGAGCCGGAGTTCTTTGACAGCGTGGTGGTGGCGACACCCGCTTATGTTGCAGCGTCCCTATTGTCGACGATGGCGCCTGGGGTACAGGAGCAGTTGGATCGAATTGCGTATACGTCGACGTTGATTGTGAGTTTGGTCTTCGCGCGAAGTGACGTGGCGCATTTACCGAATGCGACTGGTTTTGTGGTGTCCGCGAAGGAGAAATACTCGTTTACCGGATGTAGTTGGTCGTCCAATAAGTGGGAGTATAGGACTGGAAAAGATGAATTGTTGATTCGTTGCTTCTATGGGAAAGCAGGAAACGACGAAATATCTGCGCTGCCGGATAATGAAATAGTGGAGTTAGCTACAAAAGAGTTAGCTGAGGTGCTTACATTAAGGGACGCTAAAGTAAGAGCGGTTTATGTGCATCGTTATCCAAGAGCTATGCCTCAATATGAGGTCGGTCATTTGGACAAGATAGCAGAGCTAAAAAAGCGGCTAACGATATTGCCGAATGTACACTTGGCGGGTGCTGCCTATGGGGGTGTTGGTATTCCCGATTGTGTGCGGCAGGGTATGGAGACTGCGGAGAGTGTGGTGAGCCAGATGGGCGGAAATAGTCAAAAGGCAGCATTGAACTTGTGAGCTAAATGCGCTTGTTTACGCCGACATTGAATCAGGATTCGTGCGCATGGTTGCGGATGGGTTTTGGTGATTTGTTGGTATATCCTTGATAATAAATATTTTAAGTCTGGGGTTTATCGAAAAATATGGAAAATTTAGTTGAGAACTCAGTAAGTGAATCGTCAGCCGATCTTCGGAAATTGTTGATGAAATTTGCAAAGCCCGACGCTGGGCGTGCGATTTGGCAGGTTGTGAACACGTTGGTTCCATTTCTCCTGTTGTGGGCGCTCATGGCGTGGAGTGTGAAGGCGGAATGGGGATATGGATGGACATTGCTTATGTCTATACCTGCAGCCGGTCTGTATATACGGATATTTACATTGCAGCATGATTGTGGTCATGGATCGTTCTTTGCCAGTAACACGGCAAATAATGCATTGGGGGCTTGTTTAGGTTTCTTTACATTATTCCCGTACAGTTATTGGAAGAAGACTCACAATATTCACCATGGTACTTCTGGGAATTTGGACAGGCGCGAAGTCGGAGATATCCGGACGCTGACTGTGAAAGAGTATCTCGAATCCACCCCGTTTGAACGATTCTGTTACCGTTTGTATCGGAGCGTTCCGGTGATGGTTGTGATCGGGCCGATTTATCAGTTTGTGATCAAACATCGGTTTCCGTTTGATATGCCGCTTTCCTGGAAGAAGGAATGGGCGAGTGTGATGTTGAATAATGTATTCCTAGCCTTAGGTGCGTTGGCCGTGGGGTCTCTTGTCGGTTGGCAAACCTTCATGATGGTACATATTCCAATAGTCCTTATTTCTGGAGGTGCGGGTATTTGGCTGTTTTATGTTCAGCACAATTTCGAGACCGCGTATTGGACGCGCAAAGAAAATTGGGATGTCAATAAAGCAGCTATTGAAGGGAGTTCATTTTTTGACCTTCCTGACGTGTTGCATTGGTTTACGGGTAATATTGGTTTCCATCACATTCATCATCTTGTAAGCCGGGTTCCTAATTACCGTTTACGCGAAGCTTTTGAGTCAAGTGAGTTGCTGCAACATGCTCCAACGCTGACTATAAGAACCAGTCTGAAGTGTGGTGGTCTAAAGTTGTGGGACGAGGACGCGCAGATCATGGTTGGTTTTCCTAAAGTCCGTCGCTCATAGTTTTTAGAGGCGATATTTTAGGATATAGATAAAGGAGACCCTTGGTGAAACTGAGATGAAAGTATCTCGGTTAACCAAGGGTCTCCTTTTTTCTATATTGGACCGACAGTGTTTCGTGCTTGGTGGCTGTTTTGCTGCGGTACGGAGTAGGGATTGCCCAGACGCAATAATGTATTGTTGAGCCGGAGGTGCGCCGGAAGAGGTAAACGGGGATTACACTCGGGTGGGGCTTTTTGAAATACTATCCAGGCTAGTTACTCGATGGTTTTGTGCCGTGGATTATTCCGTATTGATGTGGACAAAAAAGAAGGGACAGAGGCGAACCTCTGTCCCTTTGGAAGTGCGTTTCCGCTTTTAGAGCGGCCGCGATTAATAATCGAATTACGCAGCGTTTTGCTCGGAAATCGAAACGGGTTTGTATCCGCCGATTGCTTTGAAGTAAACGCAAAGCAGTAAGTAGATGATCGCCATTGTAGCTGGGATATACGAGTCGGCCTTAAGGGTCGCACGGTCTCCTGCTTGGTTGGCTTCTACGATCGCTTTATTGTCGTCAGTTGCTTTGTTTTCCTTAACGGCGGTTTTGGACTCTTCGAGCTTCTTGCCGTCGATTGCGTTTACTCCGGCCAAGAACAAGAATTTGGATTCAGTCGCTGCTTTGGATTGCTCATAAAGCGCAGGGTTCTTTTCTTTAAGCGCTTCGGAAGCGAAACGGTCTTTGGAATATCCAAGTCCCGGTCCACCGATCATCCCAGCAGAGAGCATCCCAATACCACCCATGATGGACATTGCTACTGCACCGGAACGAGGAAAACGGTCCCCAACGACAGCCAACATGGTTGGCCAGAAGAAGGTTTTACCAAGCGCGTAGATTCCCAATGCCACGAGAGCAAGCGGGAAAGTCTGCATGCCGCTGGCGAGTGTGAGTCCAACGAATGCAACTCCTGCTGCAGTGAAGAGGAGGGACACAGGAGTGAAGCCCAAACGGGTTTCAATGAAGTGTGCACAGAAACGCAGACCGAACATGATGGCCGAGGTCCAGATGAAGAGCATCTTTCCTTGGTCAGCCGTGAAGAGATTGCCTGTGATGGATTCGATCCATCCATCGGTTCCGAGTTCAACAGCACCTACGAGGCCGTGTGTAATGAAAAGCACGAAGAGGAGAACGGATCCCAACGAGAAGCGTGTGATCACACCGACTGCAATTACAAGAACTGCGCCGATGATATTTCCAATCGTTGGTGCATTGGAGATACCGAATTTGCCGAGAACGTCACCGAAGAACACTGCAAGCAAGTAGCAAGCAACGATGGCTCCGAGAATACCGACGTCTTTGAGCATTTCTGCGAGACTGGCGCCTTTTTCAGCAGCTTCCGATTTAGGGAAGGACTGTCCCATGAACATGATCGCGTATGCGACAGTAGGAACCAAGTAGAAGGCGAGCTGCCCCTTCCATCCCAAATGAAGGACGGATCCGAGGACGTAACTTGCCAATGCACCAACAACCATTCCGAGCGGCCAGGAGGCGTGCAGAATGTTTAGGTAGTGCATACGCTTCTGTGGGAACACAGTGGCAACCAACGGATTGGCTACAGCTTCCAGTGTTCCATTCGCGTAAGCGAAAATGAACATACCTACATACAGGTAATTGTAGGCGTTTTCGGGTGTGCTTGCGCAGAAGGTGACTACGGCCGAGAGGACGTGCCCTAAGAGAGCTAATGCCACGAGTTTTCCGTACCCGAGTTTATCAACGATGACTCCGCCAATGATGATTCCGAAGCAGAAGCCTGTGAATCCGGCGCCGCCGATAAGACCAAGTTGTGTGGCCGTGAAGCCGTATTCAGCGGCCCAAGTACCGAAGATCCCACCACGAAGGGCGAATCCGACACCAGCTGCGAGGATCGCCATAAAACCGGCCCAAAGGAGCCGCTTGGCGTTAGGGACTATGCCCTCATCTGTATTTGCACTACTCATTATTGTATTTGTGTTGGTTAGAGGTCTGCAGCGGGCCGGGTTGTAATGGAGGCTTTTCTCAAAGAGAAAATTTTCTCGAAGAAAAATCCACCAACACAGCCGCGCTATACGTGGGTTATGTGGGGGAGTCGTGTGGAAGTCCTCTAGAGGCCCCCCACAAGAATCGATGGAGGGCAGCAGCCAAGTGGCTTGCTGTCAACCGTGAATTACACTAAAAGCGCCAGGGAAACGCAGTTTTGGCGCAAAATGTGTCTCAATTTAGCGGGTCTGTCCAAATCCGCTGTCCCGTCTTGGCGGTCGAGCGTTGCCACCACCGCCTCCGGCTCCACCTCGAGGACTTGTCCCGGGGCCGCTACGGCGTTCGCGACCGCGGTTGTCGCCAGACGGTCCTCGTCTATCGCCACCTCGATTTTCACCACCAAAACGTCCACCGCCACCACCTCCGCCTTGAGGGCGTTGTGGACGGCCACCTCCGCGTGGTCCACGCGGACCGCGTTGACGGTCGTCATCTGTGGATGCAATCGGTGCGGGCGCACTGTAATCGAACCCTTCGGCTTTTTTCCGGATAATCCCCCGGCCGATGAACCGTTCCAGCGAGCGCAACGACGAGTATTCGTCCTGACTGACGAAACTGATCGCGTCTCCAATGGCCTGGGCGCGGCCTGTGCGGCCAATCCGATGCACGTAATCTTCCGGTTGCATCGGGAAATCAATGTTCACCACGTGCGAAATACCGTCGACGTCGATTCCGCGTGCTGCGATGTCCGTGGCTACCAAAACGCGGACGGCTCCCGAACGGAAGTCGGACAATGCACGGAGCCGTTGGTTTTGAGAACGGTTTGCGTGTAAGGTGGCGGACTTAATTCCGGATGTCTCCAGACGTCGTGCTATGCGATCTGCACCGTGTTTGGTGCGGGTAAAGACGAGCACGGTGTCCATCTTGGAATCTTGCAAGAGATGCAGGAGCAAGTTGGATTTGAGGTGTTTCGGGACTTCGTAAACAAACTGAGTGACCGACTCGGCTGGATTGGAGCGGCGCCCAATTTGTACGGTTTTGGGTTTGTGCTGGAACTCGTGGGTGAGGTTTTCGATTTCTTTCGAAAGCGTTGCCGAGAAGAGAAGGGTTTGCCGCTTTTTGGGAAGCGCCGAAACAACCCGCTTGATGGCAGGCAGGAAGCCCATGTCCAGCATGCGGTCAGCCTCGTCCAAAATGAGACACTCCAAGCCTGAGAAATCGCCGCAGCGTTGTCCCATCAGGTCCAGCAGACGTCCGGGTGTTGCAATAATGAGTTCGGTTCCTGCCCGAAGAGCCTGCATTTGTGGCCGTTCACCGACGCCCCCGAAGACCGTGGCGATCCCTAACTGAAGGTGTTTGGCGTAAGCGCGGACGTTGTCCTGAATTTGTACAACGAGCTCGCGGGTTGGAGCGAGAATCAGTGCCCGTGTTCTGGGACGTTGAGATGGATCTGCAGCAGCCGCTAAACGGTGAAGGAGCGGAAGTGTGAATGCTGCGGTTTTTCCGGTTCCGGTTTGTGCGATCCCGATTAAATCGTGACCGGCGAGAACTTCTGGAATTGCAGCGGCTTGAATGGGTGTTGGTTCAGTGTAACCAGCCTCTTGGATGGCTTTAAGGATATTGGCGTCGAGCCCTAGTGCGCGAAATGGCATGAGACGCCCATCATCCCTTAATTAGAGAGAAATGCACGGTAGAAAGCCGGATAGCTTCGGATTTCTATAAAAACCAATGAGTTGCCCGATAAGTCATCAATGGAGGGAAGCTTCCCGATAATCACAAAAAGGAATGGGCCTAGATTCGGGGATGTTGCTGCAGTTCGTTGAGTGTGTAGGCGTCGATTAATCGTTCTAAATGCTGGATCGAATGTTTGAGGTCTCGCCCCCGCTGGCTGTCGACGACTCGTTTGGGAGCGGTGTATTCCCGCACGAGCGTCATGGTGGGGATAATATCGGCCCCTCCGTGAATCGCGGCTTCTACGGATTCGAAATGGTGATGTTTCGCCAGAACGGTGCCCGTAGGTTCCAGCACCAACGTAAAGCCATGATCCCCGTACGCTTCCGAAAACGCGCCATCGATAGTGATCGCTTTACCGCTCTTTTTTAAGGGCGATTCGCCTTTCTCGAGTTTCACGGGCACATGGCCGTTCACGATCAGGCCATTTTCCGGATCGACACCGAATTCCTTGAGGACCTTCTCACAAAACCATGCTTCGTGAATGAGCGAGAAATATGGGTTTTTTGTTTCGTGATGGGAGGATTCGTCCGCGATGAGATAGCGTTCGAGTGTCGTAATCTTATCCTTACCGAATAGAGGGGAAGCGGGGCCGCTCCATAGATACCAAAACAAATCGAGATCTTCACCGGATGGATTATTGATGGCTCTGTAAACAACCCCTTCGATGGCGTCGAAAAGAGCTTTTCCGGCATAAGGTTGTTTATTGACCATCATGGGAAGGAAATTGCCTTCAGCATCAACGGGCACACATCCGTGGAAAATGAGGTTTTCTTCTCTGGATAAAGACATCTTTCCTCGTGAGACCATCCAACGCATCTGATTCCAGAGTGCTTTACTCGCCAGGAAAGAGCCGCGAATTCGATCCAAACACAATTGTTCATCCTCCGTAAGCGTATAGGGATCGTGAGGATTGATTGTGGGGAATAGGTTTTCGGTTAATGGGAAATGTTTTCCGTCTATTTCAATGGTCCCATTTTTGTGGTCTATCCGATGTAATAAACGCCGGTTATCCATGTCCCATTCCGGATGGCGGGCTATCATTTGCCCTTCCAACTTAAACTCCATGACTGCGGCCGCCTTTTGCATCCGAGCGATAGTCGACTTTTCCCGCATACCGGATGCTTTTGTTTGAAAGCTGGGAGCGGGGTCTTCGCCATAGACTTTCCTTACCAAGACTTCCAATGGCTGAACGGGAATGCCGTAGCCTTCCTCGAGTTGGGAAAGACGGCGATACCGCAATGAAATCCGAAGCACGTGGCAGATCAGAGCCTCATGTCCTAAACATGCACCCAGCCAGGCCATATCGTGGTTCCCCCAAACGAAGGCGACATTTGGCTGCTGCATAAGATAATCCACCACCCGATCTCCTCTCGGACCGCGGTCCCAGCAGTCACCGGCGATCACAATTTCGTCGATCGCAAGATTACGAATGACGCGTCCAGTCAGATGGACCAGATGGAGGAGTCGTCCGCGATTTACGAGTTCGTTGATAATGGCGGCGATGTAGGCGCGCTCCCGGTCCGTGGATGGTTCGTGAAGGATTTCCGTCAGTAATTCCCGGTATTCCGCTGGGAAAATGCGGGTGGAATGTTTGAGGCTGCGGCGGGAGGCCAGGACCCGTACAACTTCAAAAAGGTGGCTGAGTGTACGGGAGGCAAAAGCGCGTTGCTGTTCGGGTTCCCTGAGGCTTTGTTCGAGATGGCCGACGACTTCGGCGGGGTAAAACACGAGCTTCAGGAACTCCTCGAACTCCTCGGGTTCCATCTTGTGTTTTAGGAGACGCTCAATCAGCGGGCGTAGAGTGCCGGAGGCATTATTGATGATGTGTCGGAGTTTTTTGTCTTCACCGTGAATGTCGCTGATGACGTGAATCGTGCCCCTCGGTAGGGTGAGTTCGGCGGAGAAACGTGCGATTTCAGCGACCGCGAAATCGATATTCGGGATTTCTCTGGCGGAAGCCCTGAGCGTGGCGAGTTCGGCATCACGGAGGCGGGAAGGGGACGGCGTAGACATGGTGCAGTGATTGGGAACAGCGGGAATGGCGACGAAAGGAAGGCAGGTATTCTTGATTGTGGAATTGGAGGGATCAACACCACTTGTGTCGGGAAATAAGAGTGTGTTGAAAGTGTTGTGTTTTAGCGTTGCAGAGCGGTTGGTGGTTTGGGATAATTTAAAGCCGATAGGTTTAATCGGGTATATGTCAATCGATCCCACTGAATTTAATTCCGAGTCTGTTCGTTTGCTCGCAGATGAGCTGGAGCAGAAGAGCTTAACCGATGTTTTGCGTTGGGTGTGGGACCGTTTTGGGGCTCGCGCCGCGATCGGAACCAGTTTCCAAGGTGCTGGACTCGTGATGATGCATCACGCAGCGCAGGCGGGAATCCCGATTCCGGTGTTCACCATTGATACCGGCGTGCTTTTTCCTGAGACCATCGCGCTGAAGTCGGAATTGGAGGGCTTTTTGGGGATCCAGATCGAAAACGTGGAGCCTGAATTATCCCTGGAACAGCAGGCGAAAGAAGTGGGCCCCGAGCTTTGGCTCAGTCGTCCGGATACTTGCTGCCAGTTGCGCAAAGTGGAACCCTTGCAGCGGAAATTGAAGGATTTGTCCGTGTGGATTACCGGAGTGCGTCGTCAACAAAGTGATACACGGCAGAAGACACGGATTCTTGAGTTGTACCTGTTCGACGCATTATCGGAGCGCACGATTTTGAAGCTGAATCCGATGGTGGCTTGGAGTCGGGAGGCTGTTTGGGAGTACCTTCATCAGCACAAAATTCCGTACAATAAGCTACACGATCAGGGTTATCGTTCGATCGGTTGTGTGCCTTGTACCCGGCCCTCAGGTGACGGCGAAAGCGAACGTGCCGGTCGCTGGACGGGGTTCGAGAAAACCGAATGTGGCATCCACACCTTTTTAGGGTCGAGCATCTGAGTGCGGCCCGTTGTTCCATTTACCAAAATAGCTTTAGACAATCTCATGAGTGCATCTGACTTGGTCCTTCCGGACTACCTTTCCCATCCTGCTTACGGGGCGAAATACGCGGCTCCCAAAGCCGGTGATTCACCCGCATTTTTCCCCGAAAAGATCAGTAAGGGGGACGCCGCGCATTTGGATGCGTTGGAGGCGCAGAGCGTGTATTTGATTCGCGAGGCCTACCACCATTTCAAAAACCTCTGTATGCCCTGGAGCATGGGCAAGGATTCGAACGTTCTGATCTGGCTCTCGCGGAAAGCGTTTGGGGGACATATCCCGTATCCGCTTCTCCACATTGATACGACTTACGAGTTTCCTGAGATGTTGGATTACCGCGAGTGGGCGGTGCAGTACCACAAGCTGGATTTGATCGTGAAGATTAACGAAGACGCTCGGGCAGGGCGGGGTGATTACTCGGAGCGCGGTCCGATTGGATACGATACGTCGGATCCAATGACGGTCACGCACGAGTTAAAGACGGTCGCGTTGCAGCAAGTGATGGCGAAGCATCAGTGGAGCGCGCTGATTACCGGGATTCGCCGGGACGAAGACTCGACGCGTGCAAAGGAGCGTTACTTTTCGCCGCGTAACAAAGATTTCGAGTGGGACTATAAAGATCAGCCGCCTGAGTTCTGGAACCAGTTCACGACTTCTTGTGGTCCTGGGGAGCACGTTCGTGTGCAGGCGCTTCTGGATTGGACTGAGCGGGATATCTGGCAGTACATCCAGCGGGAAGGGATTCCGATTCCGCACATGTATTTTGCGCGGGAAGGCAAAGACGGAAAGCGTTACCGGTTCCGTTCGCTAGGGTGCTGGCCGATTTCCGGTCCTGTGGAAAGTGACGCAGACACGATCGACAAGATCATTGAAGAGTTGGCGCATACCAAGACGAGCGAGCGCGCCGGTCGTGCTCAGGATCACCAGGAGCGTAATGCGATGCAGAAGCTTCGCGCCAAAGGCTTCATGTAGGCCGCAAGCAGCTTGAACGGGCGCACCTCAACGGGTGCGCTGCTTTATCCAACCATTCTTTCGTTTTTCCGATGTCTTCTGTTTCTTCCGTTTCCGTTTCTGTTGAACCCGGCCAGTCGAGCCGTCTGCGTGTGGTATTTGTGGGTCATGTTGACCACGGCAAATCCACTCTAATTGGGCGTATCTTTTGGGATACGAACTCCTTACCTGAGGGTAAAAAGGAGCAGATTGAAAAAGCCTCTGCTGAAGAGGGAATGCAGATTGAGTATTCCTTCCTTCTCGACTCCTTGCTCGAAGAGCAGGAGCAAAACATCACGATCGATACCACGCAGATCCAGTTTAAGACCGCCAAACGGCCTTACGTGATTATTGATGCTCCTGGGCACAAGGAGTTTTTGAAGAACATGATCACGGGAGCTGCGAGCGCAGACGCTGCTGTTCTTTTGATCGCTGCAAATGAAGGTGTGCAGGAACAGAGCCGCCGCCATGGGTATTTGCTGAGTTTGCTTGGAATCCGCCAGGTGGTGGTGGCAGTGAATAAGATGGATCTTGTGGGATACTCGAAAGAGGTCTTCGACAAGGTTTGCACCGAGTACCGTGCGTTTTTGAGTGAGATCGGAGTCGAGGCACGTGCGTTTGTGCCTATTTCGGCAAGAAACGGAGTCAACGTGGCGACCCGTGGTGGGGATGAAGCGGTGGCCTGGTACACTGGGCCGAGCGTTTTGGATATGCTCGATACGTTCGAGCCGCCAGCGCCGCTCACGGAATTGCCGCTACGCCTCCCGATTCAGGACATCTACCGTTTTGATGACCGTCGTTTGTTGGTTGGCCGTATTGAAACTGGCACGTTGCGGGTGGGTGATAAGCTCATCTTTTCGCCGAACGAAAAGACGAGTGAAGTGGCTTCTATCGAGAACTGGAATTGCCCGAATCAAACGACGGCTCTCGCAGGGGAATCGGTGGCGATTACTTTAAAAGAGCAGATCTTTGTCGAGCGTGGCCATGTGGCTTCTCACGCAGCAAACGCGCCGATTGAAACCAATCGTTTCCGCGCGCGTCTGTTCTGGATGGGAAAACGCAATCTGGTTGCAGGACAGAGTTACAAGCTGAAGCTCGCAACGCAGGAGCTGGATGCCGAGGTTGTGTCCATTGAACGAATCATTGATGCGTCGACGCTCGAGACGGGTTCTGGAGATCGCGGGTACATTGCCAAAAACGATGTCGCGGAAATCACGATCCAAACACGTGGTGCGTTGGTGATGGATAACGCGGATCGGAATCCGTTTATGGGGCGGTTTGTGATCGTGGACGAACGCCAGGTGGCGGGCGGCGGGATCGTCTTCGGCGGGGTTTACGTGGACCGTACACAAGCGAAGAGCGCGAACATTTATTGGTCGGAAGGAAACGTGCTTTCGAGTCACAGGGCACTGCGGAATGGGCATCGCGGAGCGGTGTTGTGGTTAACGGGGCTGAGTGGCTCCGGGAAATCGACGCTGGCGCGGGCGATTGAGCGCGAGTTGTTTAACGGTGGACGTCAGGTTTATGTCCTGGATGGAGACAATCTGCGGCATGGCTTAAACGCGAACCTTGGATTTTCACCTGAGGATCGCGTGGAAAACATTCGCCGTGTAGCGGAAGTCGCCAAAATCATGGCGAACGCCGGGTTGATCGTGGTAACGGCGTTTATTTCGCCGTACCTCGCGGATCGTCGCCGTGCACGTGAAATCGTGCTCGAGAGCGGTCAGGAGTTTGCTGAGGTTTATGTCGAAGCACCGCTTGAGACTTGTGAAAAGCGGGATGTGAAGGGCCTCTACAAACGTGCACGAGCTGGGGAAATTGCGGAATTTACGGGAATTAGTGCGCCCTACGAAGCGCCTGAAAATCCGGAGGTAGTAGTGAAAACGGATCTCGAGAGCGTGGAAGGGTCGGTTGCGAGTGTTCTCGAATACCTGCTGCCACGGATCCGCCTCGTCTCTGGGGACGAGATTTCGATCTAGTATCTTGAAACAACAACATCGGGCTTATGGATTAAGCCCGATGTTTGCCGGCTCTCTGCGGCCGGTGTTTGCCTGGAGCGTTAGGCGGATGGGGCCGCGAGTTCGTTTACTTGTGCAAAAAGATCGGCGGCGAGAGTTTTGCGGTCGCTGCTGGATCTGATGGTCTGTCCGAACCTGACATTTGCGATGGTGCGGGTGCGTTGAACCAGAGCCCAGAGACAGTCTTGTAATTCCCGATCGCCGAAATAGGCGACTTCGTCGACGCGTTCTCCCTGCGTGTTGGTGTAACGGAGGTGAGCAGGGGTGACGGCGGCTTGGGTATCGATTGCGGGTTGGAGGAGGGACGGCATAAACGGGAGGACCGTCTGGCCATCGGAGCTCGTGCCTTCGGGGAACAATGTGACGAGAAGCCCCTCATCAAAAGCCGCTTTTAGATTCGCGTTGACGCGTGCGACATCCGAGCGGCGTTGTCGTTGTACAAAGAGGGTTCCGGCATTGGCGGCGATGGGGCCGACGATGGGCCAGTTTGCGACTTCGGCTTTGGAGACAAAGACGGTGGGCCGAATGGAACCGAGTACGAGGATGTCGGCGAAACTGACGTGATTTGCCACCAGAAGGCCGGATTGGGGGATCGGGCCGGAAACTCGAACGTCGATTTCGAGATGACGCAGGAGTAACTGGGTGAGTTTTTGAAGGTGGCGCGCTCTTTCGAGCAGCGCAACGGGGTGCTCGGAGGGAGCGTTTGGAGCCTGAAGGCCTCGGAAAAACAGGAGGCCTTTCAGGAGTTGTAGTGCAACACAGGTTGCTTTACGGAGCGAAGGGACAGTTCCTAGGAGGACGTCTGAATCGTCGTAGATGCGCGAGTTATCCGAGGAAGGAGGCTGCACTAGGATGGAGGTTCTCAAGGTCGAGAAGAGTGAGAAAGTCGATCGTCTTAAATTCGCGATCGAGTGCCGGTGGGCCGCAGATTTTGGCTCCGAGAGACATATAGGCGCTCAGGAGTTTGGGGACTTTGGGCTTAGTTTGTGAGTCGCTTGACGTCGCTGCCACAGGTTCACACTGCCAGGAAGGAAGGGGTACGGTTTGGAACTCCGCAGGAGCGAGGTGTTTTTCCGCGAGGGTGTGGAATAGGGCGGTGCCTTCTTCCGGTGCCTGAGATGTAAGAGAGCTGCAGCCGAGCATGTAGCGGCAGGAATGTTCGCGAGCGTAGCTGGCAATGCCGCGCCACAACAAAGACAAGACGTGCATGTTGCGGTGATCCTGATGGACACAGGCGCGGCCGAGTTCGAGGACTTGATCACGGATCGGCTCGAAGGGAGAAAGATCGAACTCCTGAGCACTGTAGAAGCCGTGGTGCTGAGCGGCGCGAGAACCGGTTTGCATACGGTAAGTGCCGACGACTTCGCCTTGGGATTCAACTAAGAGGTGATCGCAGGCGGAATCGTAAGCGTCCTCGTCACGGAAGGTCAGAAAAGAGGATTCGAGGCCTTCTTCCAATTCGAGGTTAAAGACGAAAAAGCGCAGTGTTTGAGCGGCTTTGACGTCCTCTTGGGAAGAGGCGATACGGAGCGTGTACTGTCTGGCGGAGGCTCCTCTGGAGAGGATACGTCCACCCATGGCAGACTTGCGGGAAGGGGTGTCGGTTTGGATCACGAGAAGACTTAAGAGTGAGGAAATGGCGTCTGGGTGAAGGATAGGTAACGCGTTAGTGAAAAAGAGAGCGCAAATTTGCGTATATCAAAAGCTGGGCTATCCTAACAGACGATGCGACGGGATGTGGAGATAATGAATTCGCAGGGGTTGCATGCCAGACCTGCGGCGGAGTTTGTGCGATGGGCACGCCGTTTTAAGGCAGATGTCAAAGTGATCAAAGGAGGGGAGGTGTTTTCTGGGGCGAGTATTATGGATTTACTAAGTGCGAACCTGGGGTGTGGGTCGAGGGTAACACTAGAAGCGACAGGGGACGAGTGCGAAGCTGCGCTGGAACGGCTTACTGTGTTACTCAAAGAGTTTCGAGATAGGGAGGATGGTGAATGCCTTGATGGGCATGACCCAGAGGCGACAACAAGACTATCAGAAACAGGCGCCAAGCGGGAGTAACAAAATCGGATTACCGGAGTGTCTCAGAGGTTTGTGACACGTGTGGTGGTGTTTTTGCCTTATCGTAATCCAGAAGGAATGGAATCTGGGCGTTCGCGAAAAAAGACAGAGGAAGTTCTGCCGATAAGGTGCCCGTTATAGAAAACAACGGAGGGGGGGATCGTGGGATTTTGATCGATCCAGCCGTGATCCGGCGGCAGGATGTAGTTCATTCATTATGAACGAATCTCAGCAGGAAGCGATTGACCGTGTTTTCGAAATCCTCAGTGAACATTTTGACCACGTTGTGATGGCTGTTGGCGCCTACGACGAGGACAAGCAGTACACGACTGCTGCGAGTTTTACTGGGGGAGTCGCGGCCGCCTTAGGTTTGTGTAAACTTTATTCCGCAAAATGGACTAAAGAACATCTTTGGGGACCAGACGACGAGGTTGAATAGCTTGGTCCTCTCCGAGGGGCGCAGCGATGGCGAAAGGCTCGAGTGCGGGGAATGGTTTCGATGTATTCGATCCCTCTTCGATATCCCTGGAATGCCTCAACAAGCGCATCTCATTTATCTGTCGTTTCCTCGCGGGAGGGTGAAAAGCAGTTCCGACGAGAGAGTCCATCCGTTTGTCAGTCCCGCAGGGGGAAACGGATGGATCTATTCCTGTTTTATACGTAAAAGCCAATTGCTGCTTATTCGCTCTATTTACGCCGATGCGCCTCTGCATTTAACAAAAGTGCATTTCAGTCAGTGTGATTAAGGCTCTTGTCTTGTAGGGCAAATCACTATTTCACGAATACAAACACTCTGTGGGGCCTGGTAGGCATAAAGCATGCTATCTGCAATATCCTTTGGAGATAAGGCTCCACCGATCTTTTTTGCATAATCATACCAACCCTCGCGGGCATCGTCCTGAGTCGTATGACTTACTAATTCCGTTTCCACCATGCCAGGTGCGATAGTAATTACCCTTACATTTGATGATGCGACTTCTTCCCGAATGGACTCGGAAATTGCATGGGCTGCAAATTTTGTTCCTGAATATACAGAATGTGCCTGGAAAGTTTTACGGCCTGCAATGGACCCCACATTGATGATAGTGCCTCCTTGTCGCTTCACCATTGCTGGTAATACGGCTTTGATGCCATAGAGAAGCCCCTTCATGTTGACATCAATCATGGCGTCCCATTGTTCGGTTGCCTGGTCTTTTGCGGTGCCATTCATCATGATACCCGCATTGTTAATAAGACAGTCTACGGGACCATAGGTTTGTTCCGCATTGTGAATAGCCGCAGCTAAACTTACTTTGTCCAAAACGTCTACTTTGGCACATATTGAATTTGGCAAGCCAAGTGCTTCCAGCATATCGAGCCGCCGCGCCATCAGCAGCACAGGATAACCTGCTTCTGAGAATACTCTGGCTGTGGCTGCGCCAATTCCTGAACTGGCTCCGGTAATTGCAATTAAAGGTTTATTGTTCATGATAGTCTATATTTGATGTGAAGTTGAGTTTATTCAGCTTTCCAGAGGGCGATGTTTCGGATCATTGTTTTTTCAGTCTTCTGATTGCCGCCCACATTGATAAAGAAATTGAATTTTGGAACGGATAACAATTCGTGCTGGCCTTCAATGCTTTGACCATCGAAATGTAACGCCGCCTTATCGCCATTTTGTTCAATGGTACAGGTGTACCACTTGTCTAACTCGATTTTTAATCCCTCCTTCTTGGCGACAACAACCGCTACGTCGGGACCATCCTTTCCGTCTAAGTCCGCTTTAATAATCCGAAGCTCACCAGTCTTCTGATTTACGACAGCGTCCATCGAGTGCCCTCCTTTACCCTTATTCCAGGAACAGAAAAACATCTCACCTGGATCCAGGAACTTTATCTCGAACTGAAAAACGACATCGTTAAAGTCGTGATCCATCCGAATAGTTGCCAAATGCGTTTCGTTTTGGGTTCCCAACATGCCTCCCTCCACAAATTTCCAATCGCCATGAAAGAACCTTGTGGTCGGATTTAAAGGGGCTTCGCCGCTTTCTTTAAAAATCAATTCGCCAGCTTTTGAAATCAGCAGGTTCGGGGTTGGTGTTATTTCAGCGGCCTCAAGCAGTGATCCAAGGCAGAGCATGCTGAGGATGGATAGTTTTAATGGAGATGTTGGGTTCATTGTGTTTGTAATTATTGTTCTGTTGTTGGTGGTTTTCACTAAGCTGCGACTTCCAATTGGCTTGTATCTTTCAACTCATTGGGAGGTGTAAAAAACAATCCCAAGATCAAGATCCCGACAAAAGACAACGCCATAGGCAGTAGAAATAAGGTTGAATAATGAGTGACGCCATCTGTGGTCATGGCAGCCTTTGCTGGGATATAGAGCCACTTAGCGAATAAGTCTCCCAGTCCAAGGATCACGAAATTAAAAATCCCCTGTGCACTAGCACTCACTTCCTTCGGATAAACAACGTCGACGAATATATACAGTGTTGCGAAGAAACAGGCGTAACAAACGCCGTGTAATAGTTGCACTCCGATAATGACAGGTAGCGATTCCGCCATCAACGCATAGGCCATGAAGCGTAAAGCGTGTGCGAATATCCCAGTAAGTAATGTCATCTTCCATCCAAGTCGTGTTAAAATGTAGCCCAAAGCAAAGGTCACAAAAATTTCAGACAGCTGACTCAATCCCATAATGGGCATAATCAATTCTGGTTTTACTCCCAACGATTCCAGAAAGCTTCCAGATAAAATAAAGTAGCCCATGTGGTTGATGGAGTCGATCAGTGCGACAATGAGTAACACGATGAGGAACGGGCTGCTCGTCAGTTTCAAAGCTTTAACCCAGGCCGTGCCTGTAGTGGAGTTTCCAGTCGAGAGCACGGGTGTCGATGGTAGCGCAAAACTAAATAGCCCCAATAAAATGGCGGCACAGCCTCCGACCACAAATACACTCGCAATCATAGCGTCAGACTGTGCACCCGTGGTTCCTTTTAATAGAAAATACATAGGCCACGATGCAGCCATCCATCCCACCGGCCCCCACATCCGAACATGACCAAACTCTTTCTGCGGATCCTTCAAATGCCTAAACGAAATGGCATTTGTAATAGAAATGGTCGGCATGTAGAAGAATGCATGCACATACATTAATACGCAGAAGAGCGGATACGATTTGGTGAAAAATAGACCAAGAAGTGCTATTCCTCCAATAAGATGACTAACCCCAAGATATTTCTCAGCTGAAAACCGGCGATCGGCCCAGTCGTTGCCGAAGAATATCGCTAACATCGCGGCTGCAGCTGGAGCGGTCCCGATAATAGTCTGTTGCATTACGGAAAATCCCAGCTTTTCCATGTGTTGCAATAAGAGGGGCAGCCAGGCTCCGAAAATTGCCCACTGTAATCCCATCATGATAGATAGTTTTATTTTTATGGATTTGTGCGTTTTATTCATGGTTGTTATCGGTAGGTAGCTATGAAGGCACATAGCGACAATAAGGCGCAAAGACGTGTGACGTCCGATGCATCCCCTCTAGCAGGGCAAAAAATAGGCGGCCCAGAGCCCCTTGGCGTAAGGAGCTCTAGCGAGTTTGCAGGCCGCTAGACTGACTCGATTAGGAAATAAGTGGCTTTACGATTCGGCCTTCGATGTCGCTTAGACGGAAATAGCGACCTCCAAAAAGATAGGTGAGGTCTTCGTGTCGGATACCGAGCTGGTGTTGCACGGTGGCCCAGAGGTCGTAAACACTCACCGGGCTTTCCACGGCGTGGTATCCAAAATCGTCGGTGGCTCCGTGAATGAGGCCACCCTTAAATCCGCCGCCTGCGACCCAGAGACTGAACCCGTATGGGTTATGGTCGCGGCCATTCGTTCCCTGAGCGAACGGAGTACGTCCGAACTCCCCACTGAAGATCACGATGGTCGATTCCAATAGTCCGCGTGCTTTGAGGTCGGTTAATAATGCGGCAATGGGTTGATCCACTTGATGGGCCATATCCGCATGTCCTTCCTTAAGTTGGCCGTGTTGGTCCCAAGGGTTAATGGGAGGGCTGTCATGTTTCCCTGATCCCGCGAGACAAGATAGCTCAACGAATCGCACACCACGCTCCACGAGTCTCCGGGCCGTGAGGCATTGGCGAGCGTATGCCGCTTGTTCCGGGTTACTGGAATCCACACCGTACAGCTTTTTGGTTGCCTCGGATTCGCCTCGAATGTCGCACACATCAGGCACGGCGGATTGCATCCGAAACGCGGTTTCGTAATTGCCGATAGCGGCCTCAATCTCGCCGATCTGGCCGAGATCCGCGTTGAATCGCGTATCGAATTTCCGCATCGCGGCAATTTCCTTCAATTGCGCCTCAGCCGAATTAGCGGGCTTCAAGTTGGGCAGTGCCGGATCCCGATCTACAGTCAGAAAGGAAGGTTGATGTTGAGCCGGAAGAAAGCCGTTGCTGTAGACGCCGGAACCGCCGATGGGGTCGGTCGCGCCCCCGCTGCGGAGCACGACATAACCTGGGAGGTTGTCGTTTTCACTTCCGAGTCCGTAAGACATCCAGGCTCCAGCGGACGGATGCCCTTGGAAGGAAAAGCCGGAATGGAAATGGAAATTACCCTGGGCGTGTTCGCTGGCTTTACTGGTCATCGAACGCACGAGACACAGGTCATCGGCGAGTTTTGCGATGTGGGGGAAGAGCTCGCTGACTGGCATTCCGGATTGTCCGCGGTTTTTGAATTCCCACGGAGAAGGCATGATGGTGCCGACATTGTTAAACATCGTTGCTTTAACCGGCATCGGCATCGGTTTGCCAGCCATCTCCGTCAAGAGCGGTTTCGGATCAAATGAGTCCACGTGAGAGACACCTCCGGACATGTAGCAAAGAATGACGCTCTTCGCTTTCGCAGGAAAGTGAGGTGGGATCGCCGTGGCATTCGCTAGGTGCTGAAGACCGAACCAACCGAATCCGAGGGACGATGTTTGGAGAAATTGGCGGCGATTCATGGGATGTAGATGAACTCCTTGAGGTTGAATACGAGGTGTGCAGATTGTTTGAGCGCGGCTGAAGAGCCCTCCGAAAGGTGTTCTTCAAAGTAACCACGCAGAGCGGTGAGTTCTTCGGGCCTGCCTGGGCGGCTGAATGCCTGCGTAATGAGGGAGGTCAATTGTTCCTCTGCCGTGGAACCCTTTTGCATGGCTGCGGTAGCGTGTTCGGCCCATTTTTCGGCCTGATATTGAATGAATGGCGAATTGAGCAGGGTGATCGCTTGTCCGGGCGTTGTGCTGACATCGCGTGTTCCACGGGTCGTGTTTGGCATGGGCACATCAAAGGAGGCGAACAACTCGTTTTGACCTTCGCGTTTCGTTTGAACATAGAGGCCGCGTCGTCGGTCCATGGCGGATCCGGCTTTGAGCGAGGTGCTGGGTCCCTGCATGGTCGGGTCCAGATTGCCCGAAACGGAAAGCAGATGATCCCGGATGATTTCAGCGTCCATCCGGCGTACGGGTGCGTGAGAGAGAAGGCGATTGGTGGGATCGCTCGTGGTGGTTGCAGGTGCGGCCTGACTACTCAGGCGAAACGAGCGTGAAGAAACCAGATAACGAATGTTGTCCTTCAAATCGAAGCCGGTCCGGATCAAACGGGAAGCGAGATGATCCAGTAACTCGGGATGTGTGGGCTGTTGGCCAGTGCGTCCGAAGTTGTCCGTAGTTGTGACAAGACCGTGTCCGAAGACGTGATGCCAGAGTCGGTTGGCGATAACCCGTGCGAACAGGGGATTCTCGGGGCGAGTCAGCTCCTGTGCGAGTTGAAGTCGGCCAGTGCCGGTTTGTAACCCGTAAGGCTTCCCTCCCAACGACGAGATAAAGGCGCGTTCCACGGGTTCTCCCGGCTTCAGATGGTTGCCGCGAGCGTAGAAGGGTTGGTTGAAGCCGGGGGATTCAATCACGCCGGGCGCTGAGCGGCGAGCGGCCTGAGCGAACTGATCTTCAATGCCTCGGAGATGGTGAAGTGCGCTTTTTGCGGTGTTATCCAGTTCGGTTGTGCTCCCTACGAGTAAACCCGTTTGAAGGCAATCGGTGAGGAAAAGTGCGTCTTCATCTGTAAACGCGGGGGTTTGCCAGCGTTGGAGCACCTCCTGGATGGTTGTGGCGTAAAGGGCCGCGAGTTGCGTGGTATTCTGCGGGGCGGAGTGTTCGCCCGAAAAAAGCGGCGCAACGGAAAACGTCTCGGGTTTGATGGTGTCCTTGGGCGATTTGAGCAGCCGGACCTCGGCAATGCTAAACCAGGAGCCGCGGGTTTGGGTTTCGTCTTTCTTGGCCGTTTTCTTCTTATATTCAGAGTGAACCGCTACCGGAGCGGTGAGCTGGGTCGTGATATGAAAGTAACCACGACAGCCCTTCCAGAAGTCCGTGCCCCGACTGAACCAGTCGCTGGAGCCGTCGTCTGCCGCCTGATTCTGGGTGTAGATAAGCCCCGACATCGGGTAATTCTCCGGAGAGAGTCGAGCGAATGCATGCCCGGCGCCAGCCCACTGAATCGCCATTGCACCGTCTGGAATGGTCAGATCGTTGGACGCGATGGCGGCCTGTTCAAAGGCGCTGCTTTCGCAGGTAAACAAACCTGCAGGAAGGACGCTGATGGCTGTGTCGTCGTTTGTGACACCAATTCCAAGCTCTCCGGATGGATGCGCTGTGAGGTGGCCATCGGCAACATACCAATCGGGCGGCAATCCCTTGCGGAGATCCCAACGCCGTTCTGTGATCTGCTCGTTATGTGTTGCCGCTTCCGAACGAAGCTTTGTGAGTTTGTCTGCAAAAAGGGCCCATTCCTTCGAGAGATCGCTCTTTTCGTTCCAATCGTTCCATGGACGAATCAAGCCCGTCGCCGCAATGGGTTCGGGAGCGATTTTCTTGGCATCTTTTTTGGATGTGTCCTTCAAATCCGCCTGATGCTCCGCCACGGCTTTGGCTCGATCCTGAGTCCATTTTTGTAGTCGGGCCTGGATCGTTTCGGAAGTGGCCTCGTTCAGCCATTGGGATTTCAGAGCTGAGGCAAGCGCTGTCCTGGCCTGTTTTAATTCCTCGCGATGCGACGCGATGGTTTCCTTTGTGATGAGGGGCCGTTGGGCGGGACGTGACGAAGCAAAAATCCCAAACAGGGCGTGGTAGTCTTTATGGCTGATCGCGTCGAATTTGTGGTCGTGGCAGCGGGCGCAAGACACGGTGAGTCCGAGGGTCGCTTTAGTAACGACATCGATTTGGTTGTCCGTGAACTTTACGAGTTCATCCAAGGAGTCCACCGGCAAATATCCGTGTTCTACGAAGCGAAATTGGGCGATGCCGATTCGGGATTCGTTGATCATCCCAGTCGAGTCGAGACGCGGCTTTGGAAGGAGATCACCGGCAAGATGCTCTCGAATGAGGGCGTCGTAGGGGACGTTGTTGTTGAGCGCCCTAACGAGGTAGTCGCGATATTCAAAGGCATTCGGAACAGCGGTGTCACCCTGTCCTCCGTGGCCCTCGGAGTACCGAAACCAATCCATCCAGTGTCTGGCCCAGCGTTCCCCGAATTGGGGCGAATTGAGCAGTTTGTCTGTAAGTGAGGCGGGGGCTTCTAGTCCGACCTTCTCTTCCGGAAGCCCCGTGAGTACGTAATGGAGGCGACGGTTTACCGTGAATGGATCGGCGTCAGGTGTAGGAGAAAGCCCAGCGCGGATCTGAGCTTCACGAAGAAACTGATCCACGGGGTGAGTCGAGAATTGCGGATCGGCATTTGGGACTGCGGGGTCCGTGATTGGGCGGAAGCTCCACCATTCGGAACGGCGTTTGGCGACCGCTTTCCAGTCGGTATCTGCGGCGAGTTGCTCCTTAGTGGGTGGTTTATCGCGGGGATCCGGCGCACCCATTTGGATCCAGCGGGTAAAATCAGCGATGATTTGAGGGTCTAATTTGGCGCCCGCTTTGGGCATCTTTAGATCGGGCTCTTCGTGGCGGATGGTTTTTAAGAAGAGGCTTTCCTCGGGTTTCCCTGGCACAATGGCGTCGCCTGAGTCTCCACCTTTTTGCCATCCTGCGCGGGTGTCCAAGAGGAGGCCGCCTTTGGATTTGGTCGCGGTGGAATGGCACTCGTAACACTCCTGGGCAAGAACCGGGCGAATGCGTTTTTCAAAAAACTCGACGCCTTCGTCGGTCTGGTTGGCCGATGAGATGAGCGGGCACGCCAACGCCACGCTGCTTAGTATCGAAAACGAGAGTCTGGGGGGTGTTTTCATAAACGGAGGGCTTGTTCGATTTTGCGAGCGGCTTGCATGACCCTCGCTCCGAAGCTTTCGAAGCGGGATTCAGGGAGTCGGGCGAGGGGAGCCATAGTGGTCACCGCCGCGAGTGGATTTCCGTATTCGTCGAGAATGGGAGCGGCAATGCAGTGGATCCCTTCAATTCCTTCCTCGCGATCGACGGTGAATCCTTTGAGTTGTGCCTGCTTAAGTTCACGTTCCAAATCGGGGCGGCGGCTTAGGGTCGTGCTCGTAAAAGATTTGAGAGTGCGTCCAACGAACCACTCCGCACGTCGCGAGTCACTCCACCACGCGAGAATCGCCTTGCCGGGAGCGCAGGAATACAGGGGGCATCGCATGCCGATTTTACCAGTAACCTGAAGTGAGTGAATTCCCTGAAGTTGTTCTAAAACGAGCGCCTTGCCGTCGGATTCTATGAGGAGCTGAACCGTTTCTCCCAATTCATCCCGTAATTCCCGCAACGCTTCCTGAGCGCAAACCACGAGGCTTTTATCACCGACTTTGGGCCGGGAGAGGTCCAGCAGCCTGTTGGAGAGGGCGTAGCTTTTGTTGTCCTCCCGTTGCACTGCGTATCCCATGCTCGCGAGTGTTTTGAGAATTCGGAACACCAAGTTTCCAGTGACCCCCGAGAGCCTGGTGGCTTCCGCGGCGGTGAGTCCGGCGGGATGCGCAGCCAAAATATCGAGTAACAAAAGGGTCTTAGCCGCTGTCGGAGAGGGCATGGAATCAAGGTCACTCGAATCGTCTTTCACGAGTGCCGAGGCTGTTCGGTTATTCGTATATGCGCTCATCTTTCTATATACGATCAAGTGGCGCGGTGTTTATTAGTCCACTGTAAAAAAATCTGCGGAAAAAACCGCAAACAGAGGGGGGTACTGCAGAGTGCACTTGTCTTTTGGATCAGAAAGCGTGCCGTGTACGTCCCTCATCGCTACTGAACTTCAAAAGATGGAAGCAGCCCAAGGGAGGGGTGGACCGAACCGTCGGTTGAGGGTTTTAGAGCCTCCAAATAAACCAACTGTGATGGTTTATCGCATGGTGCCGAGATATTTTGCCACGGCCTGGGATCGGGAGCGAACCTGCAGCTTCTCGTAAATCCGGGCCGTATACGCCTGAACTGTGTGGTAACTGATCGCAAGTTGATCCGCGATTTCCTTCTGAAGTAACCCCTGGGCGAGCAGTTCCAGAACCTGGCGTTCCCGGGGCGAGAGCTCCAGCGCGGGATCCGGGGTCGGGATCGGTTTCTGGAAGGTTTGCACCACCTGGCGAGCAATATTCGGAGTCATCGGCGCGCCTCCGGCGTGGACCTCGTGGATGGCGCGTCCTAATTCACCGGCGCGCACGGGCTTGAGCAGGAAGCCGTTTGCGCCGGCTTCCAGCGATTCAAACACCGATTTGGTGTGATCGTGGACTGTGAGCATGATGATTTGTAGCTCGGGCAGGAGAGGTTTGAGTTGGCGCACACAGTCTACGCCATTCATTCCTGGTAACTGGATATCCATCAAAACCACGGCTGGTTTTAGACCGGGAATTTCCCGGAGTCCGTCTTCTGCAGATTCAAAGGCACCGACACATTCGATCCCGCTTTCGCGTTTGAGGATGGCTTCGATGGTTTGGCGGAGTCCCTCGTTGTCTTCAATAATAGCAACACGAATGGAGGCAGGTTCACTCATACAGAAGGCGGGATTGGGATTCCAAAAATGACAGAGGTGCCGCGTTCCGGGTGTGACTCGCGAGTGAACGTGCCATTCAACTTTTTCAACCGGTTGAGCATACCGGCGGATCCTCGGGTGTATTGATTCGGATCTTTGTCGATAAATCCGCGACCATTGTCTTCGACAGAGACTGTGAGATGCGCGGAATCCAGACGCACACGGAGGGTAATTTCCGTTGGGGTTGCGTGTTTAACGGCGTTATGAATCGCTTCTTTCACGGCCAAAAACAGATGGTGCCTTTCCGCCGCGGTTAAGGGAATCGGGGGCAGAACGGAGGGTATATCCAATCGAAGCCGCACCTTTGCCAGAGCCAGATATTCCTGAGCGAACCTGGCGATGTAACCGACGAGATCCTCCGCAGAATCGTGGGCCGGATTTATCGCCCAAACGATTTCGTCCAGTTTCCGGCCTGACTCGTGTGCCTTGGTGAAAATGCGCTCCACATGAGTTCTCCATTCCTCACTCTCTGGGGTGTCGGTTTTGATCAACTCACTGAGCATCGCGATCTGGGCGAGTCCAGCGCCTAGGTCATCGTGAATATCTTGCGCAATCCGAACGCGTTCCTGTTCGAAAGCGCGTTTTTGCTCCATTGCCGCCAACGCTTCCTGCATTCGTTTTTCCTGTCGATATTTCGATAACCAAACGAGTCCAGTCCCTATTCCTAAAGCACTCACCAGCCAAAACCAGACCTCTTGCCATACCGGGGGCCGCACAATCACAGGCATATGCGAAGGAACGCCAATCGGGTGTCCGGCTGGGGAGAGAGCCTGGACCTGAAAGTTATATTTACCCGATTTGAGTCGGTGATACTCAGCCTTCCCCAGCCCACCGGCTCCGATCGAATAACATTCCTTCCAGTCCACGCGTATTTTTTCACCCGGTTGTACTGCTGGGTGAACCTTTTGGTTCGTGTACCAAGCGCTCTGCATCTGGATGTGGTTGTCGTGAAATCCCAGAGCATACTCGGTTTCCCCTCCAGGCAGAGGGATCACATTTGCAAAATGGAGCCCGTTGCCACCGCGTCCCCAATCGTTCGGTAAGCCCATGGGGCCTTCGCGTGCCGTACCTGAATCGATCGGGAAGTAGGGCTCTCGAATCGCACCGTCCTTGGCGAAAATGCGGACACGGACGTCTTTAAATGCGTAGTCGCCTAGAACCGGGAAGTTGGGGTCCGGAGTGGAATGCCATTCGACGCTAAAGGTGTCTGCGTTTTCCGGCGCGACGACTTCGAAGTGATTTTCCGTGAAATCTGAAGCTTCGATTGAACCTTTCCATCCTGAGCTTGTTCCGGAAATAGGGTGGGTTGGCAGGGCGATCCGGATCTTCTTTTTGTCGAAGAACAGCAAGTTCATCTGGAATTCACTGGGCAACTCCCGCCAGTCGGCGTCTACGCCTTCCAGCTTGTATCTCAGCCGTGTGGACTCGGCTTTCGATGGGACTGCAAATTGAATCTGTACGTCCCGGATACCGTACGGAATTTCGGCGCCGTGTGCTTCCGGGGACGGAATAGCTTTTCCGTCCAGGTACACCGATTGAACGATCGGGGTGATCGGTACTTCCCCGGCGCGTACGAGGCCGTTTTGAAACGTGAGGAACCCAAGCGCCAGAGCGGTGAACCCGTTATACCCAATGTCAGAGAGCCGGCGCATGCGGATGGTAGCTGAATGAATGTGGACCTGAGGCACTCTGAGTGTGCAGGGAGCGTTGTACGGTGAAGCGATAATACAAAAGCGCCCCCGAAAAACGATCGCCGTTATCGGGAGCCTTACTTGTTAAACACCAGCTACCGAAAGCGGTTGCGTGCTGATTTGGTTTGTCCTTAAACCCGGGACAGCGTGGCTTTGTTAAAAAAGAGTCGGCCCTGAAACATTCCCGTTGTGGAGCGGAAATATCACAGGGCCGAGCGGGTTTCTTTGCTCAGTCGTGAGCTGGGCTTAACTCAGGAGACGGGCGAGAATATCGCCAATCAGGGCAGGATTCGCTTTTCCTTGGGAGAGCTTCATCACTTGTCCCTTCAGGAAGTTAATCGAAGCGATTTTGCCTGCACGATACTCCTCGACGGCCTTCGGATTGGCGTCGATGGACTGCTGGCAGAGCGCCTCGATCGCGCCTAGATCGCTCTCCTGTTTGAGCCCTTTTTCCTCAACCACAACAGCCGCTGATTTGCGGGTCGCGAACATTTCGGCGAAGACGTCTTTGGCCTGTTTACCGTTGATGACGCCATTGTCCACCAAGGTCACCAATTCGTCTAGTTGAGTGGCCGTAATCGGGCATTCCTCGATGGTGAGTTCCGCTGCGCTCAAGGCGCTTTGCAGATCGTTGAGGAGCCAGTTCGAAAGGGCTTTGGGTTTTACCGAGGATTGAGCGGCGCTCTCAAAATAGGTGGCCAGCGCACGATCCGAGGAAAGAACGGCGGCGTCGTATGGGGTAATCCCGTAGGCAACAACGAAACGCTCCCGTTTTTCGGCAGGCAATTCAGGGCGCTGTTTACGGACTTCGTCCATGAACACGCGGGAATCCACGGGACGCAGGTCGGGTTCAGGGAAATAACGGTAATCGTGAGCGGACTCCTTAATACGCATCAGGTTGGTTTGGCCTGTGGCGTCGTCCCAACGGCGAGTTTCCTGTGCAAGTGTTCCGCCAGCGCTAACGATTTCGATTTGGCGTTGGATTTCGTAAGCCAGCGCTCGGCGAACTCCTGAGATGGAGTTCATGTTTTTGATTTCGATTTTGGTGCCGAGCTTGTCGGTGCCTTCCGGGCGAATGGACACGTTGCAGTCACAACGCATCTGGCCTTTTTCCATGTCGGCGTCACTGACGTCGCCGTAGACGAGGATCTGTTGAAGGGCGGTGAGATAAGCGAACGCTTCTTCGGGATTGGAGATGTCGGGTTCCGACACGATCTCCATGAGAGGAGTTCCGGCGCGGTTGAAGTCGATACCCGTGGAGGTCTCGAAGTGAGTGCTTTTCGCGACGTCTTCTTCGAGGTGGATTCGGGTTAAACGGACCACTTTATTGGGGGTCTCGATCGTCTTTTGTGCGTCCTTGGGATACGCGAGATCATGCAGAGGAACTCCGCCTCCGGCGCACAACGGGATGTCGTACTGAGAGATCTGATAGTTCTTGGGCATGTCCGGATAGAAGTAGTTTTTCCGGTCGAACTTGCAGATTTCGGCGACCTCGCAATTGAGCATGAGTCCGGTGAGTGCGGTCATGCGGAGGGCTTGTTCGTTCATCACGGGCAATGCGCCGGGGTAACCTAAACAAACTGGGCAAGTGTGGGAGTTTGGCGTGGCTCCGTATTCTACCGGACAACCGCAGAACATTTTGCTGCGAGTTCTGAGCTGCACGTGAACTTCAAGACCAATGGTGGGGATATAACGCGTTGCCATGGAAAATCGGGGTGAGTTTGAAGAAATCTTGGGTGGATGACCAGCGGCGGATTAACGAGCTGCGTTGTGCTTTTCCTTCGGAGGAGCTGGTGTGTTTGCGAGAGCGAGATCTACCTGGCGCTCGATGTTGATGGTGTGAAGGGCCGTGACCAATTGGGTGTCGCTGGCAGCGGCTCGGACCTTCGGGTTTCTCAAAATCGCCATATAATCCCCGGTCTTCAGGCTTTCCTGAAACTTGGGGTCTTCCCTTAAGGCGATGACCTTAGGGTGTTTGATGATGGACTCCATCTCGGGAGCGCTCAGGAGGCGCTCGAAGGCGTCGGGAGAGGAGAGCATCTGGCCGGCCTTTTCAATTCTCGGATAGAATTGGGCGGGAAGGGGGTCGATATTCGAGATCAGGGAAGAAATGGCGCTCTGATCGAGCACATGTTTCAGAGAAAGAACCGTGCTGGGAGCTTGTTTGGGAGTTTTGCCTTTCACATTGCTTGTCCGCTGGAGTCCCTCCGCAAACGATCCCGAAAGTCGAATCCCCCAAGCAGCCAACGCCAGGACGCTGATCCCAAACACCAAACCCAACCCGGCTCCAAACGCTCCGTAAAACAACCGAATGAGGCCAAAGCTCTGTTCCTCGGTTTTTTTAAACAGGATCGCCCCGGTGATCATCGTGAATACCCAAACCACCATCCCGGTGATGAACCCGGCGATGATCGGACGAATAAATACGGGAAACCCCAAGGCCGGCACCATCGGCGCCAACATCGGGCCAAGCGTAAACGCCGCTATCCAGGCCCCGGCCAACGCCGCAATCGCCACCGCCTGGCGTACGATTCCACGGCGGTACCCGATCCATGTGCATCCGAGTAACCAGAATGCCACGCACCCGAGTACCCACATCGGGATGTCCGATGGAACGGTTAACGCCATTGGTTAAGCGACTGGGAATCCTCCGTTTTGCGCGCGTTGCCGCAAAACATGATCGGTGATCACGAGCAAAGTCATCGCTTCCACCATCGGCACGGCTCTTGGAAGTACGCAGGCGTCGTGACGGCCACGGGCTTTGAGTTCCACTTCTTCACCGGAAGGCGAAACGGTGGACTGACTCTGGAAAATCGTCGCTGTTGGCTTAAAGGCGACTCGGAAGAAAATCGGTTCGCCATTGGAAATACCGCCCTGGATGCCACCGGAACGGTTCGTGCGTGTACGCACTTTGCCGTTTTCCATGTAAAACGCGTCATTGTGTTGCGAACCGCGTAGCTCGGTTCCTTCAAAGCCGGAGCCGATTTCGAACCCCTTGGTTGCGGGCAGGCTCATCACGGCCTTGGCGAGATCGGCTTCGAGTTTGTCGAAAACCGGTTCACCCAGACCCGGAGGCACTCCGCGCACCACACACTCAATGATCCCGCCGACGGAATCTCCTTCAGAACGCACTTCCTTGATGTATTCGATCATGCGCTCGGCCATCGGAGCATCGGGACAACGAACGATGTTGGCTTCTACATCCTTAAACTGGACGGCCTCAGGGTTGACCTCGGCCTTCAGGTGTTGGATTGATTTGACGTACGCGATGACTTCCAATCCGGGGCAAAGGGATGCGAGTACCTTTTTGGCAACAGCGGCACCAGCGACTCGGCCGATGGTTTCGCGTGCTGAGGAACGGCCTCCACCTTGCCAGTTACGGATCCCGTATTTGGCCTGATAAGTGTAATCCGCGTGAGAAGGACGGAACGCTTCTTCCATTTCACGATAGGCGTCCGGACGTGCGTCTTTATTCAAAACTGAGACACAAATCGGGGTGCCCAAGGTGAGGCCCTGGAATGTTCCGGCAAGAATCTGGCATTTATCCTCCTCAGCGCGAGGTGTTACGATCTCGCTCTGGCCTGGGCGACGCCGGTCGAGGTCGAACTGGATATCCGCCTCCGTAAGCGGAAGCCTTGGAGGGCATCCGTCAATGGTTACACCGACACCGCCGCCGTGGGATTCTCCCCAGGTGCTGATACGAAAGAGATGGCCAAACTGACTCGACATGATGGAGTAAAAGGAGCCCTGAACAGTGTCGGTCTTCAGGCAAACGGGCAAGGGCAAAGCCCCGATTCACGAGGGTTTTGGAGTGTTTTTGCGCTTCGAATGACTCACAGAGATGAGCTTCACTCCGATTGAGCGTTTTTCGCCGAGGAATCCTCGGCTGAATTCCTAGCTTACCGAGGCGGTTTTGGTGCTCGAGACAAATGAGGCAGCCGCTTGTTTCACGATCTCCCCAGTCGAGGCAATCGGCGTCACAAAACGCGGTCTGAACCAAGGGAACGCACCAATTAAATCCTGAGTAACGAGTACCTGCCCGTCGCAATGTGGGCCGGACCCGATCCCGATCGTGGGAATGGTTACAGCTTTGGTGACGCGCGCCGTCGTTTGAGGTTCCACCAATTCGATGACCATCCCAAAAGCGCCAGCGTGCTGTAACGCAACCGCATCTGCAACGATCTGGTCACCTTCTGCTTGGGTGCGGCCTTTAATCTTGTAGCCACCTTCTTCACGCACTCGTTGCGGCAACATCCCGATGTGGCCCATGGTCGGAATCCCCTCTGAAACGAGAGCCGCAATGCGGTCCGCGAACTCCGCGCCGCCTTCAAGTTTGACCGCATGTGCACCGGCTTGAATCAAACTGCGAGCGGAAGTCACCGCCATTTCCGGGGTAAGATAAGTGCCGATGGGTAAATCCGCGATAATCGGGGTGTTTTTGGCGCCGCGAGCTACCGCAGACGTGTGATGCACCATGTCGGCAAGTGTTACGAATGTGGTGTCCGGGTAACCCAAAACGACCATGCCCAAAGAATCACCAACGAGTAACCAATCGACCTGAGCCTCTTCCAGCAACCGCGCCATCGGATAATCGTAAGCCGTCAGGACCGCGATTTTGTTGCCGGCGGCTTTTTGGGCGGCGGTGGAAACCGGCGAGAGTTTTTCGCTCTGGGTAAGGTTCATTCTAAGAGAGATCGGAGTTCCACTGACTGGGAGCCAGGTCGACTGCAGCTGGATCGGACAGTGTGCTCAGAAGTTCGCCTACGGTTTGCATTTGTCCCGGCAAAAGTAACTCCGGGCGAATATCCGCAAGTGGAGTGAGTACAAATCGCCGCAGATGTAACCGAGGGTGGGGGATCACGATTTCAGGGTTGGAGAGGGTGAGATTGCCGACGTAAAGGATGTCCAAATCAATGACGCGTGGAGCGTTACGAGGGCGTTTGGAAGGGCGTCCCATCGAGGCTTCAATCGACTGTAACCCGGAAAGAAGAGCGGTCGGATGGCCGCTGAATTCAATCTCGATCACTGCGTTTAAGAAACGCCCGGCATCGGGTTCGGTCCCAACCGGATCGGTTTCATACAAACGGGAGCAAAGACAAGGGGTCTCCGCTCCAGGCAGTTGTGTGAGCGCAAGACGAGCCTGAGTCAGAGCGTCAAGCCGGTCTCCGATGTTGGATCCAAGGGCGATTCCGGCGCGCATCCAATGGGTGGGTGAAGGGCTAGTGAAGCCCCAAAACGTCCTGCATGTCGTAAAGGCCTGGCGCACGACCATGTGCCCAGATGGAGGCACGGAGAGCGCCCATGGCAAAAGTATCACGACTGGAGGCTTTATGGGTCAGTTCGACACGTTCCCCGAGAGCGGCGTAAATCACAGTGTGATCACCCACCACGTCTCCTCCGCGGACTGCGTGCATTCCGATTTCGTTCTGGGTGCGTTCGCCGACAATGCCGAAGCGACCATGACGTGTGTCGTTCTGGTAGCTAAGGTTACGTCCTTCCGCGAGGATTTCAGCCAGGCGTTTTGCGGTGCCGCTCGGGGAATCCTTTTTCATGCGGTGATGCATCTCGACCACTTCCAAATCAAAGGAGGAGCCGAGGATTTCCGTGGCTTTTTTGGTTAACCAAAAAAGCGTGTTCACACCGACGCTGTAGTTCGGAGCGAACACAATCGGGATATGAATCGCAGCATCATCAATCGCCTTAATTTGGGCGTCGGAATGTCCGGTGGTGCCGATCACGAGCGTCGAACCTGCGGCAACACAGGCTTCCAGAACGGAATCGACAACGGAGTGATGGCTGAAATCGATTACGGCATCACACTGCTTGAGTGCGCCCACGAAATCGTCCCCGGCATCAACGGCGGCACCGACGGTTAGTCCGGGAATATCCGCTGCGCAGGTAATCAAAGCCTGCCCCATGCGACCACGGGAACCATTAATCAAAACACGTAAGGGAGAACTCATATGAGGCCAACGGTGCGGAGGGTTGCTTCGAGTTTAGCCTGATTCGGCGCGGAAATCGGTGCGAGAGGGAGGCGGACGTCGGGTTGCATTTGTCCGAGGCGTGCCAGAGCGGCTTTCGCAGGGACGGGGTTGCTTTCGATAAAGAGATCCTTAAACAGCGGGTAAAGCTGGAAATGAATTTCGCGAGCTGTCTTGAAGTCACCAGCAAGCGCGGCTTTCACGAGGTTCCCTACTTGGGCTGGCATCACATTGGAAGCGACACTCACGACTCCCACGGCTCCCACACTGATGAATGGAACCGTTAAAGAATCGTCACCCGAAAGAATCTGGAACGAGGCTGGAAGCGTGGAACGCAGCTGGCTGACACGTTCTACGGAACCGCCGGCTTCTTTAATTGCGACGATATTCGGGAATCGTTCAACGAGGCGGACGACGGTTTCGACACCGATCTCGATGCCGCAACGTCCCGGAATGCTGTAGAGCATCAACGGGAGTTTGGTGGCTTCGGCGATTTTGGCGAAGTGTAGGAAAAGACCCTCTTGTGTGGGCTTATTGTAATAAGGCGCAACGAGAAGAGCGGCATCCGCACCGAGATGTTCCGCTTCGACTGTGAGGGCCACGGCTTCGGAGGTCGAGTTGGAGCCGGTTCCGGCCATCACGATGCAGCGTTTGTTGGCGAACTTCACTGCGAGTTCGATGACTCGGGAATGTTCTTTGTAGTCGAGGGTTGGGGATTCTCCGGTGGTGCCAACGGGGACAATACCGGTGATTCCTGCGCGGATCTGTCCCTCGATGAGGCGCTCAAAAGCGGATTCGTCGAGTTGATCGTTCTGGAACGGCGTTACCAGTGCCGTGAAGGTGCCTTCAAACATAGGATCGCCATTTTAAAGGCAAAGAAAGTCCAAGGGCAAGTGTGCCAACGCGTCCTTACACATCCGGCTTTTTCTTAAGGCGACTGTAGGGTTTGTTTAAGGGATGTCATCTGTCCCGTCCAGCACCTCCAAGGTTTTAACCGTTACGGAGCTGACTGCCTCCATCCGGAAGACCCTGGAGTCCTCGATTGGCCAGGTTTGTGTAGAGGGAGAGGTGAGTAATTACCGGATGCAATCCTCTGGGCATCAGTATTTCACGTTAAAAGACGCAAAGAGTCAGGTGTCCTGTGTCTGGTTTGCTGGAAGGTCGAGTGGTCCACGTTCCGTGGCACTCACCGAAGGTATGGCGGTGCAAATCCGCGGAAATCTGACCGTCTACGAGTCCCGTGGGCAGTATCAAATCAATGTTCAAAGTGTGACGGCGGGAGGGGCCGGAATGCTTCAGGCAAAATTTGAGGCACTCAAACAACGGCTCCTTTCAGAAGGACTTTTCGACCGCGAACACAAAAGACCCATCCCAAGACATCCGCATACCGTGGGGCTCGTAACCTCTCCAACCGGTGCGGCAGTGCAGGATATGCTGCATGTGATGACCCGGAGGGCGCCGTGGGTGAGGATCATTGTGTGTCCCGCTCGAGTTCAGGGGGAAGGCGCAGCGGCGGAAGTGGCTGCCGGAATCGAGTTGTTTAATAGGGAGTCCGGAAACTCGCTTCCGATCATCGATGTGATTATTGCGGGGCGCGGCGGCGGCAGCATCGAGGATTTGTGGGCTTTTAACGAAGAAGTGGTTGCGCGGGCCATCTATCACTCCGCAATCCCAGTGGTGTCTGCGGTTGGACATGAAACCGATTTTACGATCGCCGACTTTGTTGCGGATCAGCGTGCGCCTACGCCGAGTGCGGCGGCAGAGATGGTAACTCCAGATGGCGAGGATATTACGCGCCACGTCCGGATGCAGGGGGAGCGGATCGAGGCGTTACTCGGAGGGCAACTGCGGCGCTGGCGGCAACGAGTGGAGTTGTTGGAAAAGAGTGCGTTGTTTCGGGAACCGAAAAACCGCCTCAACGATGCGGCACAGCGCCTGGATGGCGAAGCCGAGGCGCTCGAACGGACGGTTCGCGAACGTCTGCGGGGTTGGGAGCAGCGGGTGGAAAGCCTGTCTGCCTCTGTTCGTTCACATCGCCCGGACCAAGTGTTGGCGATGAAACGGCAGGAGATTCGGGAGTTTGCCGGTCGACTGGAGCGGAATACCCAGGAGGGCATCCGAGGAGCGCGTTTGGCCTTAGAGCGGGTAGGGGAATTGCTGGTTTTACTTTCCCCGGATGCGACGCTGCAACGCGGTTACAGTATCACGCTTACCCCAGATGGCACCGCCTTGAGAACGGTGGAGGGGCTTGCTTCCGGAACCCGTTTGGTTACCCGAGTGCGGGATGGCTCGTTGGAGTCCGTCGTGGCGGAGGTTTTTGCGAACGTAGTGGAACCCACAACCGATGGGGTCGCTTAAAGGGTTCTGATAAAGAATTGATCTATTTGAAACAAACCGATTAAGAGAGCTTAGTCGGTGTTATCCCCGAAATTCATGACAACCACTCCCGTAGAGCCCCCTCCGAAGCCCAAGGTAAAACAGCCCCCTGTGCTATTTACTAAAACACAAGCCGTTATTGAACGGGTTTCGTTATTGTTAGGTGGGCCACTCGTGACTTATTGGAATAATCGCCGTGGCTCCGTCTGTGATAATGATGTGCTTGCGTTGCACAAGGTGCTTGAGCCATTGGGGTATCACGACACGATCTATTTATTTATTAAATCGGATGGTGGTAGCGGGCAGGTGTCGCTTCGTATGGTGAGTTTACTTCGCCAACATTGTAAGAATCTTATCGCATTGGTTCCATTGGAATGCGCTTCGGCGGCTACCATGATTACCTTGGGTGCGAATAAGATCTTAATGGGGCCGACTGCCTATTTAACTGCGGTGGATACCTCCCTGAATCATGCTCTTTCTCCAGTGGACCGCGATAATGATCGAGTCAGCGTCAGCTTGGATGAGTTGAACCGGGTGATTCGACTGTGGCGCTCTGAACAGGGGGATTCCGCGGAGAATCCTTACAAGAGCCTTTTTGCTTACGTACACCCTTTGGTGATCGGTGCTGTGGATAGAGCGGAATCGTTATCGATTATGTTATGCCGTGAATTGCTGGCGCACCATATCGATGATGAAAAGCAGGCGCATGGAATTGCTGCCATTTTAAATTCGCGCTATCCATCACATAGTTATCCGATATTGTTATCTGAAGCGAAAAAAATCGGATTGAAGGCGGATGCACTTCCTTCGGAGATTAATGATGCGCTATTAGAACTGCATCATCTTTACAGTGAGATGGGGCAGAAGGCGACAACCGACTTTGATGAGATTCGTGCGCACGGGAACGAGATTTTAAACATTTTAGAAAGCCGGAATCTTCAAGTGTATTTCCAGCAGGATAAGGATTGGTTTTATCGGGCCGAAGAACGTCGTTGGATTACCCTGAATGATAATAGTAGTTGGCGGCGTATTGAAAAAAGCGGCGGCAAACTTCGTAGAAGTATATTGCACGTTGGTTAAGGATCGATGCAGGATTTATAGAACTCTATGAGCGAAATAATGGATACAGTGAAAGATTCCGCCCCCAAGGCGGAAGATGAGTCTCTCAATACAGCGATATCGATCGCAGTAGCGTTAGCGGGTACGTTTATGGCCCTTAGTAATGTAAAAGACGGGAACGTGGCCCAGGCGATGCAGGATGCGCAGGCCCGGAAGATTAACGAATGGTCGTATTATCAGGCGAAAAGCACCAAACAACACATCGCCGAAGGAACGATGGAGCAATTAAAAAGCCTTCGTTTATTGAGTGCTGGAGCGAGTGCTGAGGTGCTGGCGGATCTCGATAAAAAGATCACGGATTTCCAACACAAAGTGGAGAAGTACGAAAAAGAGAAGGCTGAGATTAAGGTGAACGCGGAGGGGTATCAGACTACATACGATGATCTGAATAAGGTGGATGATCAGTTTGATCTCTCGGATGCTGCGATGTCGGTGGGGATTGCGCTCTGTGGTGTGGCTGCGCTGGTGAAGCGGCGTTCGCTGTTCGCCGTCGCGATGGTGTTTCTGACTTTGGGAGCCGTGATGGGGTTGGCCGGTTTTATGGGATGGGCGATCCAGATCCCGTTTTTGAGTAAGTTGCTTTCGTAGACAGAAGCAACGGATGGGGATGCGGGTTTCACTGCATGCGATTTTGTGAAACCTGCCCTCCATCGGAGGGCGGAGGCGAATAATAGGCTCTAAGGTTGAATGTGTTTCTAGGATCTCTGATTGTTCCTAGGAATTTTCATTATGAGCCCCCGATATCGATTATCCGCTTCAAACCCTCTCCTGTTGATGCCGCTTTGCCTCCTTGGAGGTGCCGCGTTCTTAACCGCCCAAGACACCAAACCGGCCGCTCCCGCAGAAGCGCAGCCGACAATCGTCCCGACCGATTTATTCGCTCTCCCTGAGGATTTGGAGATCACGGTTTGGGCAACCACACCGATGTTGCACAATCCCACCAACATCGATTTCGACCGTTTTGGCCGTCTTTTTGTAGCGGAAGGTGTGAATTATCGTGGAAAAGCGAATCGCCGTCCGGAAGGTGACCGGATTGTGGTTCTGGAAGATACCAAGGGAGCTGGTAAAGCCGACAAGAGCTCCGTTTTTGTTCAGGAAGCCAACCTGCTTTCTCCACTGGGAGTTGCTGTGATCGACGACAAGGTGGTGGTTTCACAACCCCCCGATTTGCTGGTTTACACCGATGTCAATGGTGACGCCAAATTTGATCCCGCTGTCGATAAGCGCGAAGTGCTTTTGACGGGTTTTGGCGGGCGGAATCACGATCACAGCCTGCATGCGCTGACCGCTGGTCCGGATGGGCTTTGGTACTTTAACCAAGGCAATACGGGCGCTCAGTTTACCGATAAGTCGGGGAAGAATTTCTTCATGGGCAGTCCCTACATGATGAAGGAAATCGCCGGCAAAAAGAGCGATGACGGCCATGTCTGGATTGGCGGATTTACCGCTCGCATGAACCCTGATGGCACGAATTTACAAGTCATCGGTCACAATTACCGAAACAGCTACGAGCAGACTGTGAACTCGTTTGGTCAGATGTACCAAAGTGATAACGACGATCCACCCGCCTGCCGTGTGACGCCAATCCTCGAAGGCGGCAATGCTGGGTTCGCTTCGCGGGACGGACTCCGTTCCTGGGGCGCTGATAAACGTCCGGGACAAGAGACACCCGTAGCGGAGTGGCGTCAGGAAGATCCGGGCACAATGCCAGCCGGAGACGTGTATGGCGGAGGTTCACCAACTGGTGTGGCCTTTTATGAAAACGGCGCGTTGGGTGACAAATATCGTGGGCTTTTGATGGCCTGCGAAGCCGGTAAAAACGTGGTGTTCGGCTATTATCCGAAGCAGGAAGGCGCCAGCTTCAAGATGGAGCGTTTCGATTTCCTGACCTCCAACAAATCCAAAAACTTCGCGGGATCGGACTTCCTCGGTGGCAAACCTTCGAATGCCACAGAAACGTTGTTCCGCCCAGCGGACGTGGTCGTGGGGCCGGATGGCGCAATCTACGTCGCGGACTGGTTTGATGCACGTGTTGGTGGACATGGAACCTTGGACGATCAATTGATTGGAACGATTTACCGGATCGCTCCGAAGGGGTTTGTGTCGAAGGTGCCCAAACTGGATCTCGCCACCACAGAAGGGCAGATCGGCGCTCTGAAGAGTCCGGCGGTGAACGTGCGTTACAGCGGATTTATTCGCCTGAAAGCTCAGGGAGAAAAAGCCGTACCTGCCGTCAGCGAAGTGCTGAATGACGCGAATCCGTATGTCGCCGCGCGCGCCATTTGGTTGCTCGCCCAGATGGGGCCAACAGGAGAAGCCAAAGTGCGCGAACTTCAGTCTTCGAAGGATGAAAACGTGCGTCTCGTGGCGTTCCGTGCGCTGCTTCGCGCTGGAAAAGATCCTGTGGAGTTGGCTGCGGCTGCCGCAAAAGACGGTTCCGCTGCGGTGCGTGCTGCCGCCGCAATCAGTCTTCGGGACGTTCCGTTTGCAAAGAGCGGGGTCATTTTGCAGGAAATCGCGAAGGCGTATGACGGCAAAGACGCCACTTACCTCGAGGCGTTGGGCTTGGGTTCCGAAGGAAAGGAAGAGGAATTGTACACAGCGCTGCGTCCTGGACAGGCCAAGTCGGCTGAAGACTGGACTCCAGCGTTTGCGCGAATCGCTTGGCGTCTGGGAGCACCAGCGTCGGTGGTGGATTTACGTGCTCGGGCATTGTCGGCGAAGCTTTCGGCTGAAGAGCGTAAGCTGATGGTGACGGCGATTGCGTTTGTGAAGGATACGGTTGCGGTGGAAGCGATGGCGGACGTGATGGCTGACAAAGGTTCGCCGGTTGCAGAAGACGCGAAGTGGTGGTTGGCGAATCGTCGTTCGAACGAATGGCAGATGTACCCGATTGATGTGGAGCTACAGAAGCGGGGAATTGCGTTACCGAAACCCGCGGGGCTTGTGAGTGTAATGACTCCGGAATTGCCAACAACGCCATCGACGCTGCCCACGGTTAAGGACATCGTCGCGTTAAAAGGAGACGTTGAACGTGGGCAAGCGGCAGTGGGTGTGTGTTATAGCTGCCACAAGATTGGCAGTGTAGGTGCAGAGTTTGCGCCTGATCTGACTGCGTTTGGAAAAACTCAGCCCCGTGAAGTGCTGGTTAACGCCATCGTAAATCCGTCGTCTGAAATCTCACACGGCTTCGAAGGAACCCGTGTGGAAGCTGGCGTGAAGAAAGGCGATAAATGGACGGTCCAACACTCTATCGACGGGATTCTGGTATCGGATGGCGATCCGCTAGTCATCAAGAGTGTGGGCGGGCTGGTTCAGAAGGTAGAACGCGCCAAGGTGGCTTCTGTAACGAAGATGACCCGGTCGTTGATGCCGCAGCCTGAAATGCTGGGACTCGATGCGCAGAAGATCTCCGACATCGTGACCTACTTACAGTCCGACAAGATCAAGTAAGGGCTCCCTGAAACAGCTCTGAGAAACCTAATTTCCTCAGGGCCTCTTCTCTGAAGAAAGACGAGAGGGGATTGGTAAAAGAAAAGGCACGCTTTGGTAGCGTGCCTTTTTTGTTGTGGAACTATACAGGCGCTTTCATCCCCGATTTCCGGGTAATTGCCGTCTTCTGAGCCGCCCTCGTATCATCTGATCACGTAAGCACGTGTGCCGAAGCCCTCGATAACTTCGCTTACCCGATTATCTTTGAGTACCGCTCCAGCCCGATCAAAAAGGGGAGATAGTGAGCCGTTGCTCCCTTCGGGTAAAAGGACATTCAACTGCTGTGGTTTCGCAGTCACGTTTACTGCGAGCAGATAAGTCTCGCCGTTAACAATCGCCGCAACCCAGTCGATGTCCTCGTTGCTTTTCACACTCCAGCTTGCCCGCCGCATTTCAGCACTCAAGAGGACAGGGGCGAGGAGTGCGATTTCGCGGTTCATTTGTTTCACGCTTGGCCAGAGGTCGCTGGTCGACAAGTTCCATTCCGGCTCGTGTAACGAGTAGTAGGTCACTCCTACCACCCCGTGTATCAGAGACTGATATACGTAATTCTTAAGCTCGGAAGCCGAGGGCTTTACCCATTGAGGCAGCCATTCGAAAGCTTGAATGGCGATAGCGATCGGCTTGCCTGCTTTTTTTGCCCGCTCAATTTCATCCCGGACTTCAGTATGCGGCAGTGACCTTTTGCGCTTCGGATAGGGATCCACAAAGACTGTGTCGACCGATTGCTGCAGCTCCATAAAACGTGTCGAACTGCCGAACAGCACAGCAGAACCCGGATGCTTTGGATCGTTTTCATTCAGCATCCAGCGCAGCTCAACCAATTCCGTCGCTTTTGTTTGCCACACATCAGGTTCGTCCGAGAACCAGTAACTTAAAAGTGCCGGATGATCCTTCAAAAGGCGCATCTTACTTCGCGAACTGGCGAAGTTTTCCTTCACTTTCATTCCAGCATAAAGGGGAAGGCACACATGGATTTGATGTGCCTCGGCTAGGTCCATGTAGCGGACCAGCTCTTTAAGATCATGAGTCGCGTTGCCTTGCACCGCATTAAAGCCTGCCTCCTGAAGCATCGGGAATTCTTTCTCAGGATCCTGCACATGCATGATTCCGATCGGGAAAAAGGCCTTACCCTGTACTTCATAGTGGCCCTTGGCGAACGAGGTCGGCTTTTCGATAATCGCGATGACATCCTGAGTCTCCAGAAGCAGGCTGGAATCCGGATTAAGCAAACGAGCCGTTACCGTATAACGCCCCGCCGTGGCGGCTGAGATTTGAAAGGGGAACTTCAGCACCTTTTTATCGGCCAGCTGAGGCTCGCTCGTGAAAACAGCATGCACTTTCGAATCGGTGACTGTCACCGATGCCGTCATTTCTTTCGTAACGGCCAGATCCAGATTCAAGTGCAGCGAGGCTGCCGAATCGAGCGTCCCCCCCTTGCTGACATAGGCTAAACGCTGGTCCACACCAAGTTCGTAAGCCATGGGATCACTGGAAGAAAATTCCAAGTCATCAAAAACGGATTCTCCGGAGCCGAATTGGCGGAGCATTAACACCGCTTTGACGGTATCCAAAGGTGCGTTCGCTTTGACTTCAACTTTGGCCCAGGTCCCATATTGCCCCACAGAAAAAGTCGGTGAATGTACCCCAACGGTGTTTTTCCCTTCGTGGTTGTAAAACTCAATTTTGAGCTTGGGGCCTTCTCCTTCTCCTTTTTCTGATTTAACCCACGCCCGAAAACAATACTCCCGGGAGCCTAGCACATTAGGCACAGCCAGGAGGGCGGAATTGATTTCATTCCCTGATTCCCTGATCACCAGCCCTGGGGTCCCATTTCGCCCGATGCTGGGTTCCAGAGAGCCTGTTGCCGGAAGGCGCCATCCTTCTGCATTTTCAAAACCAGGGTACTGCAATAAGTTTTCCCCGGCTTTTCCCCCTTTCACAGGTCGCAGACTTTCTCCGACAGCGACCGGCGTCGTGACTTCCTTCTGTACGGCTTGCGCGTCATAGCAACTGAGAATTACGGCAAATGCTGCAAGGTTTGCTGTCTTCGCAAGATATTGGGCGAACAAACACCGCTTCTGACGTTGGGCTGGAACGGATCGCATAAAACGTTTTGAGGAATGGGCAGTAGCTCTTTGAGTGGGGGAACTACTTCTCACTGGGCCTGCAATGTCACCGGCCCCAGAAGCCCGGAGTCAGTCAGTGGCCAAGCAGAAGCATCGAAGCGCTTGCCCAAAATACTCATGAAATTGATGTCGTGAAAAATGCGCCACTCCACATGGCGTTGATCCAGATCGCGGATGCGATTAGCGGCGACATTGGTGACTTCGATTTCCAGTTCATTGCCTTGCGCCTTCAACCCCGGAAGCATCACCTGATACGGTGCCGCTATCAGGGTGCCGAGGTTGGATCCGTTGAGCCTGATGCGCGCGCTTTGTGCCACATTTCCGAGATCCAGTAACCACTGCCCGGACACGGACTGAGGCGCATCAAACGTGAGGCGGTAACGCGCGGTTCCGGCAAAACGAGCGGCTTCTGGGTCGAGGTTGGTCCACGAGGCGAGATCGATGAGTTGAGCGGGAGGCGGTAGTACGGGGCCACCCTGAAGGAAATCCACAGTCCATTTGCCCACAATGGCGATAGGCTGGCCTTGCGCTTTGGAGTAAGTCCACCGAGGCGCATCGGCTGGTAATTCACGGTCCTGCCCGGTGAGGGCGCGCAGGACAATCGACTCACCAGGATTTAATTGCACATACACCTCAGCCTGGGACTCGAGGTTTCGCATTAAGGCGATTCCTGTGCGCCCCGACATCGGATCCATCAGAACGCAGGACTTGGTGGGAGTTGCTAGAGTCAGCCAGCCGTCGAACCGTTTGCCACTGCGATTCGACATAAAGTATGACCTGCCGCTTGCCTCGATCCGGCGGATGAAAAGTATGCCCGAATCCGTCATCGATTCACGTGGCACCTTCGCTTCATTCAGTCCGGCCTCGACTGAACATTGAAGAACTTTGCCTTTCCCCAGAGGCGCCAGCTTGACCGCCATTTTCGAGTCTTTGGAAAACACAAGTCGCGAAAGCTGAGTACGGAACTCCCCGCGCCGCTCCTCGAGTTTCCCGAGACCGGGTACGTCCTTCGGCAGATGATCTGCAAAGATGACGGTTGCCCCTGCCTCGGCGAGCGAAAGCAGGCGCGAGAGTGTCGTTTCGGGCATTGTCTCACAGGGTGGCACGAGGACGACCTGATACTTCGCTCCCGCCAAATCGACGCCATGATTCACGGTAGCTGCGGAGAGTTGGCGGTCCGAGACGAAGTCGAATCCATACCCTCGCTTCCACAACTGAGCCGCGATTTCACCGACAGGTTCCGACTCAAACCATGCGCGCTCGTGCACATTGTGGTGAGGGAGCGCCCCAGCGGCCTTTTGCGTTGGGGTGTTGAATTCCGCAGGTTTCTTCCAGAGATCGTGTACGGGCCAGTAGAGAAGGACATCGTTATCAGGGCGTCCCGCTTGAAGCACGGATTGGCACCGGCTGATGTAGGAGGTGAAGGCAGGTACGTCGTGCCAAATGGGGTTGCGCGAGTTGAATTGGGTGGAGGCATAAAACATCCACCCGGGCCAGGGGACATCGGCTGGAGAGCTAGCCGCCCCGTGAAACTTCACGCGGTTCACTCCGCCGAGGAAGAAGTCGTCCACCAATGATTTAAGATCGCTGAGCGTTTCAGTAAAATGCTCCTTCACCCACGTGCCTGTTTCGCTGCTCACCAGAGGTTTGCCAGTCGTGTGCGCGGCGGAAGACGCGAACTTCATGACCAGCAAGCTGCGATCCTGCTTGTAAGCCTCCGTTTCGGGAATGTCCGCTGCGGCGTAATGGTCCAGCATATTGCCGGGTGAACCGTGCGCCTGATTTCGCGACAAACTTCCCTGCGAATGCGCCCAGTCCGACCAGGTGTTGAGGAAAGACAGATGCAAATCTGACATGGTCTCGCGGTAATCCGTCCGCACTCGTGAAACAATCTCTGCGGACCCTGTTCCCGCGAACGCAGGCAGTTGGGTTCGCAGGTCGTACCCTCGCTTTTGCTGGAAGGGCGCGAACACATCCGTTGACCAGTCCGCTCCGAAATACTCGAAAGATTCATGGAACTGCGCGTTCGGTTTCGGTGCGGGAAAGCCGCTGAAAGCATCACTGAAGCGTTTTAAATACGCACTCATGGCGGCGGGGGAGAACGGATCCAGCGCATAACCCACATTCCCTGGGGCCGGACGTTTTACCGTCTGAATCGGAGCAATACGGCTCGCAACCCAGACCCGCCATCCGTCTGAAGGGGGCATCCACTCGAGCTGACCATCGGCGCGCACATACTCGGTTACATCCTTCGTTTCTCCGCTCTCGGACACCGCCATAGCCGCTTGTAGTTCCCCAGTCGCTTCCTTTGACACGGGAATCTGACCGTCGGAATTTGGCTTTATTTGTAAATCGGCAGCAACCCGGCGCGAAGGCAGACGTGCCGTCAATCGCTGACCGCTGGCGATCGGATAACTCGTCACATTGACCCGGCTTGAGGCCATGGCCGCCGAGACATTCGGGCCACCAAACGGCCAGCCCGCCACCGTCGACATATCCAGTCTCATACCCAGTCGCTGCGCTTCGTTCGAAGCATGCGCCAACATTTCCATCCAACGCGGCGAAAGAAAATCGATGAAGCGATCCTCCGCCCCCTTCGCACCGTAAAACATTCCCACTTCCACCCCCCCAAACCCAGCGTCGCGGAACTCCGTCAGCTCACGGGTGATCGTGGCCTTGTCCACCGCGTTGCCCATCCACCACCATGCCGTCCAAGGCTTCACATCACGTGTCGGTGCGGGCCAGGACAGAGAGTCGACATCGCTGGCATGAAGAACCACCGGTGCCACGAGTAGGGTGCTAATGAGCTTAAGGATTGGCGTCATAATGTTGGGGGGAGAATGATAGGGGTTCGCCCGATTGCGTTTTTCATCGCGAATGAGAAAACGAAATCAATGGGGCTCGTAGGTTAAACCCTGCAACGCATACAACTATCGGTTAAACTTTCGCCAAGTTTCCGATCGCTCGTTTGTCCCAAGCAAACAAGTCGACGCCGCACCGATCTCTATCGGCGAAAGATCGAGGTCATCTCAAAACGCGCTTCATACTTCATGTGGACCGCTCCATTCGCGGCAGCCGGCACGGTGCATTTCGGGCGGCGCTCAGTTTTAGCGGTGCCCTTTATCCGTCAACTTGAGGTGAATAATCCGGTATCCGGGATCTGGAAAATCATGAGACGACTACCTGCACTCCTTTGAAATCCTTAGGATTACGTGTGATTAGCCCCTGAAACCGTTGGGCAAATGCCGATATAAACACATCTGCAATGGGTCTCTTGGATGCGCTCCCATTCCGTTTCTTCTCAATATGAGAAAACCACAACCGATGTGCAGTCATTGTATCCTGAAGTATCCAAGTCGACGGCCACTCAATGCCCACTTCGAGAAGAAACTGTTCCTGTAGTTTCATATTGCCACCAAATGCCGGTGCTAATTCAACATACGTTACTGGAGAGATTATCAGTCCTTCAGGGAGATGTTCCTTTAAGCAATTTGCAGATGATTGAGCGAAGTGAGGGTCGGCGCAATGGATGTCCAGAAGGACGCAAGTGTCTACTACCCAAGCCATATTTATTCCTCATCTTCCCTCAAAAAACTCATCCAATCGGCGCTCGTCCGGACAGGCAACCCCTGACGTTGAGCAAAGCCAATAGCAGCCACAGGATCCGGATGGATAGTCCGTTTACTCTGGATCAGGAGACGACACTCAGTATCCGAAACCTTTTCCCAGAGTACCGTTTGCCCTGCCGTGAGATGCAACTCATGACGCAGCGCAGAGGGAATGGAAATCTGCCCTCTCTCAGTGATGGTTGTTTTCACATGATGATTTTATCATGTGCCCAAGTCCGAGACAATCGGAACAATTCTCAGTCATCTTTAGGCCCAAACTAATTCTTACCCGTGAGCCTCGCCTGGAGATAGCTGAAGACAGTCGGATACCTCACATCTGGAGCCCCTGGGTAGACGAGTTCGCAGGTACTTTGAAGGCATCACAGTGCTCCTTTAGTTTTACTCCGAAGTTGGCGGTATGCGTCGGGTCCGCATGCTTTTCGCCAATCTTGGGTGCCGAACCAAAATAGAGCCCCACTGGTGGGTCATCGGATGTTACAAGTGCGAAGGGCGAATACTCCTGAATTCACGGGAGGATGGATTCGTGCCGTTCAACGAACGGTTTTCCCAGTGAAACAGCGTTAGAGCGGTGCGAATTTTACATTCCGAAATTCGCATTTCATTGCCACTCCGGGGTGGATTTGCAGGCCGATCGGAGCCGAGCCCGAGAATTTCGCATCTGTGTATTCGGATGCTTTTTGTCCGTTGATCCAGCAAGTGAAAGTCTCGCCCTTGGCCCGGATCCTAAACGTGTTCCACTCGCCCTCTGGCTTCATTAATGTATTCGCTTGCTTGGCCTGGCCGACCTCGGGATAACCTGGTTTTCCAGCAGTATAGAAAGAACCGGACATATCACGTTTCAGGCTTCCTGAGGTGCCAAGCTGAAGTTGGATCTTCGGGTTACGCATTTCGATGCCGGTATCGACCCCTCGTTCTGTGGTGCCCTTCCAGCGCACATCAAATTCCAGGACGAAGTCGCTGTATTCTTTGGTAGTCCAGAGATAGTTCCCCTTCAGGGCCGAATCGTTTTCGCCAATGAGGATTCCGTTTTCGACCCGCCAGAAATCTTTCGATTCCTCGGCCCTGAAATTGGTGAGATCTGTGCCGTTGAAAAGCGGCTCGAGAACAGGTTCAGCCGCCGTGACAGAGAGCCCAGGGGCAACCGTCGCCGTGCTAGTGGAGTCGGCGGCGAAAAGGTTTGCGACTCCGAGGAGAGCCACAGACGTGAGTACGAGGGAAACGGGCGAGGGAGCGGTAGATATGAGATTCATGAGAGGAGACGAGGTGGAGCGGAGCAATAGAAGCACCGCTTAACAGATCAACCCCGCGAGCGCAGTTTACTCGGGTTGGAATTTTGCAAAGTTTCCGAACTGCCAGTTGCACCAAACAAACAGTCGTAATTGCTGTTTCACGAACCCAGAGGTTGTTAGCTGGCCTTCACGGGTGCCAGCTCGTCGCGATTCGGCCGGCAATTTGTGCAAAACAAAACCGCCCGATCCGCTAAAGCGAATGGGGCGGTTGAGTTTACCGAATTAACGTTATCGACTACTCGATCTTAGCACCGGCACGTTTACGAGCGCCTGCTTCAAGGATCTTCTTACGAAGACGCAGGCTCTTTGGCGTGGCCTCTACGTATTCATCGGAACCGATGTATTCGAGAGCGCGTTCCAAGGTCATGGTCAAAGGAGGAGCGAGCGAGATGCCTTTTCCGTCACCCTGTGAACGCATGTTCGTGAGCTTTTTAGCCTTACATGGGTTTACGGGCATATCGTCGGCGCGTGCGTTTTCGCCGATGATCATTCCTTCATAAATCTCTTCCTGTGGTCCAATAAAGAGACGACCGCGTTCCTGGATGGATTCGAGGGAATAGCTGGTGCTGATTCCACCTTCCATTGCGACGAGAACGCCGTTTTGACGGGAAGGAATCTCGCCTTTGTGGTCTGCGTATTCTTTGAAAAGGTGGGACATAATCCCGTGACCTTTGGTGCAGTTTACGAGATCCGTTTCAAAGCCGATCAAACCGCGAGTAGGAGCCACTGCTTCAACAGAAACGCTGTGTGGCAAGTGTTCCATCGAGATGATGTCGGCTTTACGGCCAGCCAATGACTGGAGGATATCTCCGAGATTTTCGGTCGGAACTTCAACGAATACGGACTCCATCGGCTCTAGTAACGAACCGGTTTCAGAACGCTTGAAGATAACTTCAGGACGAGAAACGAGAATTTCGAACCCTTCGCGGCGCATCTGCTCCACGAGAATCGCGATTTGCATTTCGCCGCGTGCCTTGACTTCGAACACCCCAGCCTGATCCGTTTCAGCGACCTGAATCGAAACGTTCGTACGGGATTCACGAATGAGACGCTCTTTTACCTGACGAGCGGTGAGGAGTTTTCCTTCACGTCCAGCGAGCGGACCATCATTGATGCAGATACGCATATTGATGGTTGGAGGATCGATGTCTACGAAAGGAAGTGGTTCGCGCTCGGGTGAATCGGTGATGGTTTCGCCGATGAACACGTCTTCAAATCCACAGATCCCGACGATATCGCCAGCGGAGGATTGCTCCACTTCGACCTTAGCAAGGCCTTGGTGTCCGAAGAGGGCGGTAACGTTTCCTTTTTCTTTCCGGCCGTCGTTATGAAGACAGTAAACGACGTCGCCTTTCTTTACTGTGCCAGAAACGATGCGGCCGTAAGCGATACGACCGAGGTAATCGGAGTAGTCTAGGTTCGAAACTACGAACTGAAGGTAGTCGATTCCAGAAGGTTGCGGGGCGGGAATGTGTTCGATGATGGATTCGAACAGCGGGATCATGTCGGTGCTCTTCTGTCCGACTTCTTTCATTGCGAAGCCGTCGCGGGCACTGGCGTAGACGACTGGGAAATCGAGCTGTTCGTCATTGGCTCCGAGCTGGAGGAACAATTCGAACACCATGTCCAACACTTTGTGTGGACGCGCGTTTTCACGGTCGATCTTGTTGATAACAACGATCGGCTTGGCTCCGTTTTCGAGGGCTTTCTTGAGCACGAACTTGGTCTGCGCCTGAGGACCGTCGTGTGCGTCTACAACAAGCAACACGCCGTCGATCATCTTCATGATACGTTCTACCTCACCACCGAAATCAGCGTGTCCGGGAGTGTCAACGATGTTGACGTGGTAGTCTTTGTATCGGAAAGCTGCGTTTTTGGCGCGGATAGTGATTCCTTTTTCACGCTCCAGATCCATGGAGTCCATGATTCGGATCTCAGAAGAGACAGCCTGGTTGGCTCGGAACGTGCCCGATTGTTTAAGCAACTGATCCACGAGCGTGGTCTTGCCGTGATCAACGTGGGCGATAATAGCGATATTGCGGATGTTTTCCATGGTGGCGCGGTAAATTGCAAAGCCGCGTGGGGGACGCTAGCGATCCCTCTTTTTTCGAAATCCATTACGGTTTTCGAGAAAAAGGGGCGCGCAATATGCCCTTCTTGCGTTACGGAAGCAAGTGTAGGTCGTGGGATTTATGAAACAAATGTGTGTTCCTCCGAATGTGGGCTTGCCGTCGAGGGGCAAAGCATGGGAGGAAGAAGGAGTGCTGCACCCGTAGCTCAGCTGGATAGAGCAACAGATTTCTAATCCGTTGGTCGTGGGTTCGAGTCCCGCCGGGTGCACCATTTTTTACAGAATGCATTGGCATTACACTACTTCGGGTGGTGTCTAGGAGGGCTGGAAAATTCTTCGAAATAAGCGGATTGCGCTAAAGTTGCGCCCATTCTGCCAGACGTAATTATGCTTCAGATCGCTCTTCTGATGGCATACAAATCGCCTCACCATGAAGCGACTTCTTCAAAACTCCATCGCGGCACTGGCATTATTCTCCACTTCACTTCTGGCTGCGCCGTCTGCAAGTGACGTGCTGGCGGCTCTTAAGGAAGGAAATGCTCGTTTTACAGAAGGGACCTCTACGCATCCCAACCAAGATGCCGCCAGGCGAACCACCGTTGCAGGGGGGCAAACACCGATGGCCTCTATCCTTTCCTGCTCGGATTCCAGGGTTCCTGTTGAAGTCCTATTTGATCAAGGGTTAGGGGATCTGTTTGTGGTTCGTGTTGCGGGGAATGTTGCTGCAACCGACGAGATTGGCAGTATCGAGTACGGAGTCGGCCATCTTAACACGCCGCTTCTGATTGTGATGGGCCATACCAGTTGCGGTGCCGTCAAAGCCGTCCTGGAAGGTGCCGACGTCCATGGAAGTATTCCCAAACTCGTTGAGCCTATTATTCCGGCAGCAACGAAGGCAAAAGCGTCAAAACTTTCAGGCGCAGCATTGGTGTCGACGGCCGTGAAATTCAACGTTCTGACTTCAATCGACGATATCTTCAAAAACAGTGAAGAGGTTCGCCATTTGGTGAAAGCCGGCAAACTGAGTGTGGTCGGAGCTGTTTATGATCTGGAGTCGGGCAAGGTGAATTGGTTGGGAGCTCATCCTGAAGAAGCCCGCCTACTTGCGTATACCTCCGGAGAAGAAGCCGAACCTGAGGGTGAACGGGGCGCTAAAGCCCAGCACGAAGCGGCACCTGCGATCGCTCCCGTCGTGGTGAAAGAATCGAGCCACACGGCTTGGTTCGTGGGTGGCTTTTTTCTGGTGTGCGCAGTTGGCTACGGAATTCAGTTTTTCACCAAAACGACCATGCAAGACTGGACGATCGGTCGACGTCTCTTTGCGGGGTTTGGGTTTCAGTGCGGGTTTGTAGTTCTGCTGAGTGTGATTGCTTATGAGGGGCTGCACTCTACCGGAGATGGTTTCACGGAATATCGTTCCCATGCTCGGAACAGTGTTTTGGCGGGACGAATTCAGGCCAATTTCCTGAAGATGCGTATTGATGTGAAGGACTATCTCCTTACGAAAAAGTCGGCCAACGTGGCTGAATACAATGAGCGTAAGAGCAAGGTGCTTGCGTTTCTGGAAGAAGCAAAGGCGGAGATCCATGAACCGGAACGCAAGGCAATGGTCGCAAGCATTACGTCTAGTGTTGCTGAGCATGCAGAACTTTTTCAACAGTTGCAGAAGGCGACGGGCTCCTCTGCGCTTGCCGAGATTAACAAAAAGATCGCCCCGGTTGGGGCAGCTATTGATGAGCTCTCCGAGAAACTTAAACTGAGTTTGGTTGCAGAACAAAATCAGGTGGGTCCTGCCGTTAAGAATAAAATTCGGGATACCTTGGCGCTCACGTTCTGGTTGTGTGTGGCCACTCTGATTCTCTGCATTTACGCAGCTTACGCGATTGCGAAGAGCATCACGGGACCACTCACGGAACTTGCCGCTGAGATTGGCGAAAACGTGAATCGCGTTACCGATGCTACCGGCGAAATCGCCGACATCGGAACCTCGCTTGCGGCTGGGGCAACTCAACAAGCTGCTTCTCTTTCCGAATCCAGCGCTTCTCTAGAGGAAATTTCTGCAATGTCCAAACGGTCCACCGACAACGCCAATGAAGGGGCCGAACTTGGAAAACAAGCGCGGGAATCCGCGGCTTCGGGCTTGGAACGAATCGCACAATTAGCCAAAACGTTGGAGTCCATCAAACTCGCGGTCGCAGACATGCGTTCTGCGGTGACGGAAACACAAAGCTCCAGTCAGGAGATTGGCAAAATCATCAAAACGATCGACGAAATTGCGTTCCAAACCAATTTGCTCGCCTTAAACGCCGCAGTGGAAGCTGCGCGGGCTGGGGAAGCGGGGATGGGATTTGCGGTTGTTGCAGATGAAGTACGCGCTCTGGCGCAACGGAGCGCTCAAGCTGCGAAGGACACCGCTGAGAAAATCGAGATCGCGATTAAACGCAGCGAACTTGGCTCCGTCGCGAGTAATAAATTGGCACATAGCCTTACGGAAGTGGAGGCCACGTCGAAATTGATCGAGGAAACGTTCAACGGAATTGCTGGCCAAATAAAGGGATTGGATGCGGTTGTTTCCAATATCGCAGCGGCTAGTAACGAGCAGAGTATTGGTATTTCGCAAGTCAACGAAGCGGTGAATATGCTCGATCAGACCACGCAGCAAAATGCAGCGAACGCCGAGCGTAATGCTCAAGCCGCATCTGAAATGGCCGGTCAGGCTGAAGAACTCAGCGAGAATCTGGAGGACCTCCGGCATATTGTTGTGGGACACCCGAAAGAAGAAGCACCCAAACGCCATGCGTTAAAGAGTTCCGGGCGGGAAAACATGAGGGCACTACCGTCCAGCCAGCGTGAACGAACACACAGGGGCTCACGTCGCTAAACGTATCCGCATCGAACTTGTAGACTAACAGAAGAGCCGGGGTGTAACATCCACGGCTCTTTTATGGTCAACTCTTGCCGGTCGCGAACTGGCAGGGTCGGTCGGTAAATAAAACCCCCGACCCGAATGACTCCGGGGCGGGGGCTTGAGAAGCTGATACCAGCTTGGCGGAGCGTTAAAATTAGAAGGCGCCCAGAACCAACGTGGCGTTGTGGCCACCGAATCCGAAGCTGTTATTTACCGCTACTTTAACGGAACGTTCCTTTGCTGTGTGAGCGGTGAAATCGAGGTCGCACTCGTCCTCAGGATCATCCAGGTTGATTGTTGGAGGCACCACACCGCGCTGGATGGCCATTGCGCATACCACACTTTCCACAACTCCAGCCGCCCCTAATAAGTGGCCGGTCATCGACTTTGAGGAGGAAATCGAAAGCTTTTTCGCATGCTCACCGAATACCGCCTTCACTGCGCGTGTTTCGCAAAGATCGCCCACCGGCGTAGAGGTGCCGTGAGCATTGATGTAATCCACTTGTTCGGGAGCGATTCCTGCCTTTGCCAGAGCCATACGCATACAACGCTGCGCACCTTCTCCGTCTGGTAAAGGGGAAGTCATGTGATAGGCATCCGCCGTGAGGCCGTACCCGATCACTTCGCCGTAAATCTTGGCGCCTCGTTTTTTAGCGTGTTCCAATTCTTCTAAAACGAGGATCCCGGCACCTTCACCCATTACAAATCCATCGCGGCCTTTATCAAATGGCCGAGATGCTTTTTCGGGCTCCGCATTACGAGTCGAGAGAGCCTTCATTGCCGCAAATCCACCGATTCCCAAGGGCACGATGGCCGCCTCGGAACCGCCAGCGAGAAAGAGATCCGCATCACCTTCGCGGATCATTCTCCAAGCTTCGCCAATAGCATGCGCCGAAGTCGCACAGGCTGAAACGGGAGCGTAGTTGGGTCCCTGGAGTCCGAATTCCATGGAAATCAATCCGCTGGCCATATTGGAAATCATCATCGGGATCATGAATGGGGAGATTCTTCCCGGTCCCTTAGTCATGAGAACAGCGTGTTGCTCGGAAAGTGACTTAAGGCCGCCAATCCCAGATCCTACGACCACGCCAAAACGCTCAGGGTTTTCCGGAGCCCCAGTAAGACCGGCATCCGCCATTGCTAATTTGGCTGCTGCCATTGCCAGCTGGGCATACCGATCCGCACGGCGTGCATCTTTGGGAACGTTAAACCATTTGCTGGGCTCAAAGTCGGGCACTTCTCCACCGATCTGACAGTCATAATCAGTGACATCAAATAAGGTGACTCGTTTGATTCCGCTCACCCCCTGGGTGAGATTGTTCCAGAACGTCTCCAGATCTGCCCCAAGAGGCGTTTGGATACCCATTCCAGTAATAACAACTCTACGCGTCGTACTCATAAGCTGCTCAAAAGTCCCAGTGGGCGAGAGTCTATGCAAACGCAAAGTGCATCCAAACCGCCAGAAGTGCTGAATCACTCCACCTAAAGACCTGATTCCGCTCGTTTTTAGTGGAATTCCCCTCATTTCCGCCCTCAGAAAACTTCTCAATGCGTCTAGGGGTTCGACTGCCAGCCCCCTTAGTGGCACAATCCACCTCCGCCCATGCCAAAAGTCTTCCTTAAAACATACGGCTGCCAGATGAATGAACGCGATTCCGAACAGGTTAGCCGTGACCTGATCGCTCGCGGTTACGAGATGGTCGACAAAGAATCTCAGGCAGATGTCGTCCTTCTCAACACCTGCAGCGTCCGTGATATGGCCGAACAAAAGGCCATTGGTAAAATGGGTATGCTTTCCCGTCTTCGTGCCAATAAGCCCGAGATTGTCTTCGGATTTTTGGGGTGTATGGCGCAGAGCCGGGGCGAGGAACTCGTACGTGATGTGGCTGGGGTCGACCTTGTGGTGGGGACGCAAAAATTCCATCGTGTGGCTGAGTATGTTCAGCAACTCGTTGAGCATAAGGCGAAGCTGAAGAATCAGCTCATGGACGATGAGCGTTTTTCGATCGTAGACGTTGAGGAAGAGGAAGGGTCCCAGGAAACCATCAAGGAGCATGTGCTTGAAGCAGGGCAAGCCTCAGCTTTTGTTTCGATTATGCAGGGCTGTAACATGCACTGCACCTATTGCATCGTTCCCAGCACTCGTGGGGCCGAGCGTTCGCGTACTATTTCCGATATCGTAGAGGAAGTGCGTAGTCTGGCTGCTCGAGGGGTCAAAGAAGTCACGTTGTTGGGGCAGATCGTGAATCTCTACGGTCGCCATGAATTCCCGAAGATCGATGGCAAGAGCCCATTCGTGCAGCTCATTGACGCCGTGCATGAAGTCGAAGGTATTCACCGGATTCGCTTCACTTCGCCGCATCCGATCGGCTTCCGGGAAGATCTGGTGCAGTGTTTTGCCAGATTGCCCAAGCTTATGCCGCATATTCATTTGCCGATGCAGTCTGGATCTGACCGGATTCTTAAGGCAATGCACCGGGGGTATACTGCCGAGAAATACTTCGCCTTAACCCAAGCCCTCCGTGCGGCCCGTCCAGATGTCGCGATCACCACGGATATCATTGTGGGATTTCCCGGAGAGACCGAAGAGGATTATTTGGCCACTAAAGCGATGGTCGAACGTATCGGTTTCGATAACGCGTTTGTGTTCCGGTACTCCCCGCGTAAGGACACGCCGGCGGCTACGATGGAGGATCAGCATTCGGATGAAGTCAAAGAGGCTCGGAATCAGGACCTGCTCCAAGTGGTGGATGAGCTCGCCAAAGCAAAAAGCGGATTACTCGTAGGGAAACGTGTCGAGATTCTGTGTGAAGGATCCAGTAAGCGAAATGCGGAACGCCTTACGGGCCGTACTCCGGGGAACAAAGTGGTCATTTTGGAGGGAGGAGAACGCCACGTCGGACAGATCTTCGAGGTCGAAATCACGCGTTCCACTGGATTCACATTGTATGGTGATCCCGCGATTTTGGGATAGAAGGACTTAGGCGTGAAACCACAAGCTGTTGTGGTTTTGGAAATACAGGCCACCACATCTAGGGCTTGCCTCTGGGGCGGGTAAGGGCGAAATTACCGGAGAAATCCCATTCTCCGGCGCCTATGTACCTCCAATCTTTAGAGCTTTTTGGTTTTAAGTCCTTCGCTCCGCGTACGGTTCTTAATTTCCATCGCGGCGTAACCTGTGTGGTGGGGCCAAACGGGTGCGGGAAGTCCAATGTGTTGGACGCCATTCGTTGGGTTTTGGGTGAACAATCGGCAAAAGCCCTCCGGGGAGGCGAGATGGCCGATGTTATTTTCTCGGGAACAGATTCCCGTTCGGCATTAGGGATGGCCGAAGTTTCCATGAACTTCGCGGAATGCGAAAAGGAGCTCGGGGTGGACTGGAGCGAGGTTACCATTACCCGTAGGGTTTTCCGTGACGGAGGGTCCGAATACCTGCTCAACAACACCCCGTGTCGTCTTAAGGACATTCACCAGCTTTTTATGGATACGGGGATAGGCCGTTCTGCCTACTCCATCATGGAGCAGGGTAAAATTGACCAGATCCTTTCCTCCCGTCCGGAAGATCGGCGTGCCATTTTCGAGGAAGCGGCAGGTATAACAAAGTTTAAGAGCCAGAAAAAGGAGGCTCTCCGTAAGCTCGAGGCCACAGAAGCAAACCTGCTTCGTATCGACGACATCATCAAAGAAGTGCGCCGTCAGATTGGGACGCTTCAACGTCAGGCAAGTAAGGCGCGCCGTTATCAATCGATCCTCGCTGAACTCAAAACGCTGGAAACCCATTCCGCTAAAAGGCAATGGGATATCCTGGACGAACAGCTCCAGAACGGAAAAGCCGAACTGGAGGCGCAACAAGTCCGCCAAGCTGAGCTGGAGGAAGAGATCGAGTCCGGAGAATCCGATTTGGCGGTTCGCAGAAGTGCCCTCGCTGAGATGGAGCAGAAGCTCGATGGGGCACGGCGCGAGGTAAATGACCTCAGGACTCGGATTACGAATCACGAGAACCGGATTGTTTTTAACAGGGAAAAGACTGAGGAGTTCGCAGGTCTAGTAGCCCGATATCGCGGGGATGTCCTGAGTTCTACCGAGAAATTGGAGGCCGCCGAATTCGCGATTCGTGAGGCGGATACTCAGTTGCAGCAAATCACGGAAATGCTCCGGGTGGAACAAGCCCGAGTAGAAGAGAAACAAGCGCAGGGAAGCGCAATTGCCAATCAACGTGCAGAGGCGGAGCGCTCCCTTAGCTCGATTACTCAGGAGGTTCAGCGGCTCGAGCACCGCGTCTCGACCCTTCGTGGTCAGCTCGCCAGTGTCACTCAGGCTCGCGACGGCGCCGAGGCAAGGCTCGGAATTTTGGCGTCCGAGACCGAGCAGCTTCGTGCGAACGGAGCAATGGTGGAGGAGCAGCTCAGTGGAGTCCGGGCTGAAGTCACGCTGACCCAGCTAAGGCTGGAGGAACGCAATGTCGAGGTGGCGGACCTTGACGGGCAGCTACAGGTTTCCCAAATGGCAATGGCCTCGGTGGAAGGGGAACTGCGTGTCTTGCAAAAGTCGGTTGCGGAGCGTGAGAGTCGATTGGAAGTCCTTCAGGACATGATTGATAGCGGGGAAGGCTTTTCGGCTGGCACGCAGGCTGTGCTGAAGGGGTTGGACAATCCTGAGTTTTTCAAACCGGCCATTTCGGGAGCGCTGGCCCAGTTTATTGATGTGGAACCCGAGTACGTCGCGGCGGTGGAAGCGGCACTTGGAGCCAATTTGCAGGCCATCGTGATGAAAGACACTATGGTCGCTGAGCACATCATGAAAACGCTTTCCGGGAATAAGCTCGGTAAAGCCGTGCTTGCTCTTAAGGAATTGGATCAGGCGTTTGAGCATGTCGAAAACGCGGCGCTGGAGTTGCCTCCAGGGGCTATCGGATGGCTCATCCACAAAATTCAGCCAAAGCCTGAGGTGCAACGGCTCATCGAGCGTCTGATCAATTTCACAGTGCTCGTTCCCGACGTGGAAACGGCGCTCAGTTTATTCCCTAAAAAAGGGTGGATGTTGGTGACCCTCAAGGGGGAGGTTTTAACGGGCGACGGGATGCTTCACGGCGGAGTCGATTCCGGTGCTTCTGGGGCTTCGGTGCTGGAGCGCAAAAACCAGATCGCGGTGCTGGCAGCCGAACTCGAGAGTGTTTGCGCTTCCCTCGAGCAAAAACAAAAGCAGCGCGAGGATTTGGTCATTGAGGCGACTACGCTCCATAGTCGTTTAGCTGAGGCTCGTGAAGAGAAGCAAAACGCCACACTTCAACTCTCCACGTTACGTGGTCAGCTCAACCTGCTCGATCGCGAGGCCGCCGACACCGCACGGAAACTTCAAGGCATGGAAGGTGAACAGGGATCTGCTCAGGCAAGATTCCACGAAGCGGTTCAAAAGGTCGAAAATCTGGAAAGCGAAGTGTTTGAGTCGCTATCGCAAATTGAAGAGCAGCAATCACAACGACAATCCATCCAGAGCGAACTTGAAGTCGCCAGAGCTCAGGAGGCGGAAGTCATCGCTGACCTCAATGAACTCAAGGTGCGCGTTGCGACTGAAAAACAACGGCACACTTCACTTTTCAGTCAACGTCAGCCTATGGAGGCGCGTCTGGCTGAACTTCACGAGCTGATTGCGCAACGCGAACGCGATATCGAGGGGTATGAAAGCCGGGCAGCCGCAACGGAAGCGGAGAACAGTGAGCTCCAGTCGAATCTGGAATCTTTGAAGGGGCGCATCGGGGAGTCTGAAGGGGTGGTCAGTGAACTACTGAGTGAGCGTGCGGCGATTGCGATGGAGGTTGAGGAGGGGGCCAATGTGCTTAGGGCTCGTCGCTCGCAATTGTCCGGAATTCACGAACAACGTTCTCGTCTGGAGGTGAAGCTGAACCAGCTCGAAATGCGTTCAGGCGCTTTGATCGAGCGCATTCAGAAGCGTTACCAAATCGCACTGGGTGAGTTTCAACGTGACACTTACGTTCTCAAAGTTGCCGTAAGGGATGCGATTAAGCGTCAGCGTAACGGTGGTGCGGATACGGATGCGGACTCTGCCCAGCCTTCAGGAGATGCCGAACAAGGGGAAGGGGAATCTTTAGGGGCGGAGGCCTACGAACTGGATTGGGCAAAGGTAGACGCGCTTGTGCGTGAACTGGATCAACGAATCGATTCCATGGGACCAGTGAATTTGGACGCCATTCAGGAGTACGAAGAGTTGGAGCAGCGTTATGCGTTTTTGGAAAAACAACACCTCGATTTACTCAACTCGAAGGATGAATTGCTGGGTGTGATTGCCAAAATCAACAGCACAACCAGTCAGTTGTTTGCGCAAACATTCGAGAAAATCCGCACAAACTTCCAAGAGATGTTTACCGAGCTCTTCGGGGGCGGGCGTGCGAACCTGATCCTGACGGATGAAAGTGATCCGCTGGAAAGTGGGATCGAGATCATCGCAAAACCTCCTGGCAAACAGTTGCAGAGTATTACCCTGCTATCCGGGGGAGAAAAAACGATGACCGCCGTCTCCCTTCTGTTTTCCATTTATATGGTAAAACCCAGTCCCTTTTGCGTTCTGGACGAAATGGATGCGCCTTTGGATGAATCGAATATCAATCGTTTCATCAAGATCCTCGATCGGTTTGTCGGGCAAAGTCAGTTCGTTGTTATTTCGCACAACAAGAAAACAATTGCCCGTGCTGACGCTCTTTACGGTGTGACTATGGAAGAACACGGCGTGTCACGTCTCGTGGGTGTCAAATTCACCAAACGTGACGAAAGCAGGGCGGGAGCCGACGTTACCGGCACTAACAATCCGCAGGCTGTGCCGAGCGTGGCCGAGACTTTTGGGAAGAGCCCAAATCTGCATAGCGAAAACCATTCGGCGGAAAGTGCGTAGTTGAAGCCTTTTCCAGCCGCGATGTGTGCTGCGAAATCAGCACTCTGCGTGTAGGCTATTTAAACGAAAAGCCCCTCGGCAGAAAATCACTCCAAGGGGCTTTTTCGTAGGGAGTGACGTCAAGTTTGACGCACTTCCCTAAGGGTTTGGGGGCGGAACTATTCGGGGATCATGCGTAAGGCAGCAGCCTCGGTAAGATCGATGCGTTCTTTGAGTGTAGGCTCCAATGAGCGCATTTTGGAATACATTGCCTTGAGGTAGGCTTTCGTAAAACGATTGGCGTCGTTGTTTGCAACCGCGTTATCGGCCTTATTACGAAGCTCAGCGATCTTGGGTTCTTCGTTTGCCGCTTTTTTGGCCGCTGCAAAGCGTTCATCGTCGCTCTTCGGGGCTTCGGTGGCTGAAGCCGGAGCTTTCTCCTTGGTGGTCAATTTCTTGCCGGACTTCGAGTCTGTTTTAGATTCGCCGGTAGTTTCCGTCTTTTGGGCATCAGTTTTTGAGTTGCCCTTTGGATCTGACTTGGAGGTGGAAGATGTCTTTTTCGTCGGAGCAGGCTGTGGATCTGGAGTTTTTCCAAATATACGGCCGAAAAATCCGGAGGATTTGCCAGAATCCCCTTCGTCCGAGTCCGTCGACGTCGACTTCGACGTTTTGCTTGAAGCTGAACCAGATTCAGCCGCGTGAGATACAGGGGCGAGGGGGGCAGCCAGTAAAAGGGCCAGAGCCAAAGGCAGAGGTGGACGCATACAGAAATAAACCACGACTAATTTGCTACGATCCTCCGATACTGTCGAGGCACAAGGCTCCAGATTTCCTGAAGGCGCCTAAGCTTTGCATTCCGATTCCAATACAATTCGTGCAGAGTTACGGACCACATTTGACTATGCCGTCCGCACAATCACATCGAGCCTGGGTAGAAGTAGAAAAGGAGGCTCTCCTTCATAATATTAACGCACTCCGCGAGCATCTCGAAGACGGGGTGGCGATCATGGCTGTGGTGAAGGCAAACGCTTACGGTCACGGCACGGGTACTGTCGTGCGTTCGCTTACGGGAAGCGTCGAGTGGTTCGGCGTTGCGAACGTTTACGAAGCAAAAGAGGTCGCCTCTATCGCCCCTGGCAGCCGCATTTTGATTTTGGGACCAGCCCTTCCCGAGGAACGGCCGTTGATCGTTTCGGGAGGCTTTACTCCGATTGTTTCGGACCTCCAAGAAATCCAAGCTTATGCGGCGTTGGCAACTAAAACGCCCGTAGAGCTGCACCTGGCAATCGATACAGGCATGGGCCGAATGGGGGTTTGGGAAACAGAGGCCGTAGCGTTAGTAAAAGCCTGTCAGTCCATCAGTGGAGTACGAATCACTGGGGTGGGTTCGCATCTGCCGGTTTCCGATGAAGACGATGTTTTTACACTACAGCAAATCTCCCGCTTCCGTTCTCTTGTTCAGGAGTTGAAGTCCATGCGTCTTTTCGACGGAGTGGTGCATCTGGAAAATAGTGCCGGTGCCATAGGGTTTCCTAGTGATTCGATGGATATCGTTCGTGCTGGGTTACTGCTTTATGGCTGTTCGCCGCGTCCCGAGTTTCAATCTAAACTTCGCAGCGCGTTGCAGTGGAAAACCCGCATTTCCCTGATTCGAAACGTCTCTCCTGGTCGTACGATTTCCTACGGTCGGACCTACACGGTTCACTCGCCGGCAAGGATCGCGACGCTCGCGGTTGGTTATGCCGACGGATACCAGCGTCATCTTTCTAATCGAGGCGCCGAGGTCCTCGTACGCGGTGTCCGGTGTCCAGTCGTCGGACGGATTACGATGGATCAGATCATGGTCGACGTCACCAGTGTTCCGGAGGCTCAGGCAGGTGATCCAGTTGTGTTAATCGGGCGACAGGAAAATGAAGAAATCACGGTGTCCGAGCTGGCAAAAAAGGCCGGTACTATTCCCTGGGAGATGTTTACGGGAATCGGCCAACGGGTTCACCGTTGTCTTGCGCCCCTGACTTAAGGGGCAGGGTTCAGACTAAGGGAGCAACCACGCAACCCTTAGCCTGAAGATGCCTGTAGCAGGCAAATCTGCGTGAATTGCTTAATAAAGGCGCGCTGGTTGTCCGGTACTCTCGAGAACAGAGTGCCAAAGCTCGCCTTGTGGATCCACTTTTCGCCGACCGTTTGTCACCATACTCAGGGGCAGATGCACAAACGCTCCATGCCAGCGTCCCACAAGCATCGCTGTTTTCCCCGCCATCGCGGCATGAACTGCGTGTTGCGCTAAAAGCGAACAATAGACGTTGTCCTGTGGATTCGCTGGGACACTCCGGATGATATAGCTCGGGTCGATATACTTGACCGTTGCGGGGATCCTGCGACTTGCAAACGAGGCAGTGATTTTGTCCCGCAAAAATAATCCGATGTCTCCATACACCTTGTTCCCGCTCGGGTCCGTTGTACCTGATGCCGGCATGAGATGCTGTCCAGCCCCTTCGGAAACGACCACAACGGCACCTTTGCGTTTTGCGATCCGATAGTGGAGCGCCTCCAGCAGTCCGCCGGATCCATCCAACTGGAAATCCACTTCTGGGATCAGTACGAAGTCTACGTTGCTACCAGCGAGAGCCGCGTAGCACGCAATGAACCCAGAATCCCGACCCATGAGTTTCAAAAGTCCGATTCCGTTGAGTGATCCGGTGGCCTCGATGTAGGCGGAGCGCACGGATTGAACCGCCATCGCGAAGGCAGTTTCAAATCCGAAGCTCTTGTCCAAGTACATGATATCATTGTCGATTGTCTTAGGAATTCCAACAATCGCCTTTCTCAATCCACGGCGTTTGCATTCCTCGGAGATTGCCTCTGCACCTCGAAGCGTTCCATCGCCACCAACAACGAAGAAAATATCCACCTTCATTTCTTCCAGAAGGTCCACCATCTCTCCGATATCCTGTGCTCCTCTTGAAGTTCCCAGAATGGAACCTCCGAAGTTGTGAATTTGCGCAACGGACTCCGGACGGAGCACCATCGGCGTGAAACCGTAGCGGGAAATAAGGCCCTGATATCCGTAACGAAATCCGTATGTCCGTGTAACGCCATACCGTGTATGGCATTGCGTTACGATTCCCCGGATAATATCGTTCAGCCCGGGGCAGAGTCCACCGCAGGTGACGATGGCTGCGGTTGTTTTTGCGGGATCAAAAGCCAGATATTCACGGGGCCCAGCCAGTTCGAAGCTCGTCGAACTATTGGTAACCGGATTGATTTCGGGCGACAGATTCGCTGTTAAGTGCTCGAACAGAACTCGTTCATTATCACGGCGAAACCGCACTTCAACCCCGCCAGTGTGTCTCAGGGGGGAAACGAATTGGCCGGGGCCCAGGTTTTGAATCGTCGTTTCCATATAAAATTAAAACTGATTGAGTCCTCAACTAGAGGCCTTCGGACAAGGTTAAAAGCGGTTTGTGGCCATAAGATAGGTTCTCTATGGGCTTTTTTTCGCCGATTTCGATGCGTCCCCCCAATTACCCATCGAATTAGACACCCCAAACGTCATACCATCCAGCGTCCCTCGTACCGACGCCCGCGGAGCCTGATCGAGCCTTGATTTGTGATGTCAAAACCACCGGTTGCACCCCAAAAGATTGTACGTTTTCTGCAGTCTGAACTCATCGAAGTCGATGATCTGGTCGCGACGGAAGAGCCTTTGGAATTGCGTATCCACTTCACAACCGGTCTCCAGCGTATCCAGAAAACCCTGGCTATCATTATGCGGACACCGGGGCATGATCAGGAACTGGCCTACGGGTTCCTTTTCACCGAAGGCATTATCCGGAAAAGCTCAGACGTGCTTGCCATGCGCTACTGTCTGGACCCAACAAAGCCTGAAGAGTCTGGAAACGTACTCAGAATCGAATTGGCGGAATCGGTGCAGATTGCACCAGCATTGTTTCAGCGTCAGTCGTTTGTGAATTCAAGCTGCGGCGTATGCGGAAAAACAGCTTTGGATGACCTCGGGGAACTCGCAAAAAGAAGCTTATACCCTGAGGGACCGGGTGAAATGACTCCAGTAACTGTGGAGGTTATCGTGGGATTGGCCGCTTCCGTTAAAAACAATCAACGGATATTTGGATGCACGGGAGGACTTCACGCTGCAGCCTTATTTTCCTGTGATGGCACAATGTTATCCATAATGGAAGATGTGGGGCGCCATAATGCCGTCGATAAACTAATTGGCGCTGCTTTATTGGGTAATTCCCGAGACTTAGACTCTGGGCTCCTATTTTTGAGTGGCAGGGCGGGATTTGAACTGATTCAGAAAGCCGCAATGAATCGTTGTCGAATTGTATGCTCCGTGGGCGCTCCTACCAGTCTGGCGGTGGAATGTGCTAAACGATTTGGCATCACACTTATCGGCTTTTTGCGTGAGTCCAGATTTAACATCTATACCTATCCGGAGCGGATCATTCCGTTCCCTTAATAACGCTAGTTCCTGTTGTAAAAAAACTCGTTAAAATTTATGGAAGCGTCCAAGAAGGAAAATACTCCGGAACTTACAGGTAATCCGAATCCGGAGAATCCCGAGGTGTTCACTGGTCTCAGAACTTCTGCGCCCAAATCTTCTGCTGCCGGAATACCTGCTGTCATTAGTAGTGTACGGCATGTTTTCAGTGAAATGGATGTAACGAGGGGGGTAAATGCACTTCTACGTGTGAATCAGAAAAATGGGTTTGATTGTCCGGGTTGCGCTTGGCCTGATCCGGATGACGAGCGTTCATCAATCGCTGAATATTGCGAAAATGGCGCCAAAGCCATCGCAGAGGAAGCGACTACTAAGTCTCTTAAACCCGAGTTTTTTCAGGACAACTCACTTGAGGATTTGGCGAGACTAGATGACTATCAAATCGGCAAAAAGGGACGAATAGCACAGCCAATGTATTTGTCTAAAGGTGGGACGCATTATGTCCCAATTACGTGGGCGGAGGCATTTGATCTGATTGCCAGACATTTAAATGGGCTGAATTCTCCAGACGAAGCTGTGTTTTATACCTCTGGAAGAACGAGTAACGAAGCGGCCTTTTTATATCAGTTATTTGTAAGAGAATACGGCACTAACAATCTTCCAGACTGTTCCAACATGTGCCACGAATCTAGTGGTGTCGCGTTAACGGAGTCGCTTGGCTTGGGAAAGGGGTCGGTGACTCTCGAGGACTTTCAGCATGCCGAGGTGATTCTTATTTTTGGACAAAATCCAGGAACCAATCATCCCCGAATGCTTAGCGCTTTACAAAAAGCGAAACGAAACGGCTCGAAGATTGTTTCAGTGAATCCGCTGCGAGAGGCCGGACTTTCGGGGTTTAAGAATCCGCAAGAAATTAAGGGCCTTATCGGTGCAGCCGAAGATATTACCGATGTTTATCTTCAGATTCGGATTAACGGCGACATGGCCTTGATTAAAGGTGTGATGAAAGTTCTGTTGGAATTTGAAGAGGCATCTCCAGGGGCTGTTTTTGATAACCTTTTTATTCAGCAAAAAACTGAAGGATTCGATGCATTTATAGCCGGACTTCGACAGGTCTCGTATCAGGAGATTGAAAGGGGATGCGGAATATCCTTATCAAAGATCCGCGAACTAGCCGAGTTGCTGGCGGATAAAAAGCGTATCATCATATGCTGGGCAATGGGTGTTACCCAGCAACGGAATGGAGTGGGTACTATTCAGGAATTGGTCAATTTGCTGCTATTGAAGGGAAGCATCGGCAAGCCCGGCGCTGGGACATGTCCGGTTCGTGGGCATAGCAACGTTCAGGGCGATCGCACCATGGGTATTTATGAAAGGCCCACGACCGAGTTCTTGAATAACATAAAGCGAGTGTTTGGGTTCACTCCTCCCTCTAAACATGGATTAGATGTGGTGGATGCCATCAAGGCTATGCACTGCGGGGCTGCAAAGGTATTTATCGCAATGGGGGGGAATTTTCTATCTGCCGCTCCGGATACCCTATACACGGCAGAGGCGTTGCGGAATTGTGATTTGACTGTCCATGTTTCTACAAAGCTGAATCGGAGTCACTTGGTACACGGAAAAGAAGCAATCATTCTCCCGACCTTGGCGCGAAGCGATTTGGATGTTATTGGCAATGAGACACAATTCGTCACCTGCGAGAATTCGATGGGCGTCGTTCAGGCTTCAAAGGGGAGTCTAGTTCCAATTTCTGAGCAACTACGAAGCGAACCGTGGATTGTTTGCGAAATGGCGAAAGCTACTTTAGGAGATCGTTCAAGAATTCACTGGAGTGGATATCAGACTCATTATGATCATATTCGCGATGCAATTGAGTTAGCGATTCCCGGATTTGAATCATACAATCTGAATGTACGTAAGCCGGGGGGCTTCTATCTTCCTAACAAGAATCGTCTCGGAGATTTTGACACCCCGTCAAGGAAAGCTCAATTTACAATTCATCCACTTAGTTATCTAAAGGCTTCGGATGGGGAGTATGTAATGATGACCATTCGAAGCCACGACCAATTTAATACCACTATTTACGGTTTGGATGACCGCTATCGTGGAATCTATCAGGAACGCCGTGTCGTATTGATGAATTCGAACGACATCGCCAAAGAGGGGTTAATGCAGGGTGATATAGTGCATGTCACTAATCGTAGTGATGGCGTCACTCGTGTCGCCCGACAGTTTATTGTTGTCTCATATGAAATTCCCCAGGGATGTGTAGCAATGTACTTTCCGGAGGCGAATGTTTTAGTGCCAATTTCAAGTGTCGCGGAACGCAGTAATACACCCGTCTCGAAGGCGGTTTACGTTAGATTGGAAAAAGCCTCTGAGACTGTAGGGCGGTAGAGGAGCACGTTTCGAATCATCCAACTCACTAACGGTTTATTTAGATTTCGTTTCGGTTTTCTCGGGCAAATCTCCATGCGATTGCGTACCGGATTAGCTCGCCGCTGCCATGCAGTCCTAATTTTTCTCGCAGGTTCCGTCGGTGGCTTTCGATTGTTTTGATTGAAATACGTAAGCAAGCTGCAATTTGAGCACTGGATAGACTCTTTCCTATTAGTAATAAAATTTCCAATTCACGGTCAGAGAGCCGCTCTGCGAGATCGTGTATGTGGCGATTTGTGAGAGAACCGTTTTTTGCACATAGTCTATCTAGGACAGTTTTACTTAATTCAATTTCGCCATTCATGATGTTTCGAATAGCGTGTAATAGATCAACTATGGGGCGTTCCTTATTAATATAGCCGCGCGCACCTGCCGCGATAGCTCTAAGGGCGTAGATTGATTCATCGTGTACACTTAATACCAAAATGGAAAGATTGGGTTTTTCTGAGTGGATGTTTTTTATAAGTTCTAAGCCATCCATCCCCCCCGGCAGCGATATGTCAGTAATGACAAGGTTCGGATCTTTTAAACGAATTTGACTCATTGCGTCTTTCGCACAATTACAGTCGCCCTCCACATACATGCCGATTTGTTGAAGAATAATAGTCTTTATAGCGTAACGCATTAAGGGGTGGTCATCCACGATCAGTACCCGGGTGACAGTCGGGGTGGGGGGAATGGCCCCCGAAGGCTGAGACGTTGTTTTGAGCTGCGGTCGGCTTTTGAGCATAACATTCCCCTGCCAAGAAATCGCAGCTGCGGCATAGGACGAGGGTCTGGTGGGACTAATGGTTACCCCTGATTATGGTGTAAAGACGGCGGTTTCCTCCGCGTTTTGGCCTGTCTGCCCCGTAACAAGGTTACTTATGAAACTAAATTCGATGCAGGATTTATTGGTTGCTGAATTGCAAGATCTACTGAGCGCAGAGCGTCAGGTTGCAACGACACTACCCAAGGTGACAAAAGCTGCAAACAACCCGACGCTCAGACGGGAGCTGGAGGCCCACTTAAAGGCCTCAATCGCGCAGGAGCAGAGATTGGAAAAATGCTTTAGGGAGCTCGGTGTGAAACCCGAAACTACCCGGAGTCACGGTATGATCGGTTTGATTTCAGGCTGGATGGAAATCCAATCGACTGAAGCACAACAAGACGTGATGGATGCGGCCATTATCTCGAGTGTGCAGCACATGGAGCATTACGAAATAGCTGGGTACGGATGCGCCCGCTCTTTTGCCGAGGTGTTAAAAAAGGACACCGTGGTAAGTCTATTAACGGAGACATTACAGGAAGAAGAAGCTTTTGATCGCAGGCTCACGGAGGTTGCAAAGACGCTCGTGAACACTACCGCTGAGCTGCATACGCGGTAACGACGATCCCTGTTTCATTTGATGGTGAAATCTTAAACACGACCCGCTTGTTGCAGTCTGCTTGCAATAAGCGGGTGGTTCACCTAAACCCTAGTCCATGCGTTTCACGATGGCTGTTTTTGCACTTCAAGCGGTTGGGTTGGGAATGTTTTCCTTTTCGACCTTGGCTCAAGAGCCCCTGAAGGTCTCCAGCTTTTCAACAGTTTTAACTGAAATTGCGGAGCAAGTGGGGGGGGCTAAAGTACAGGTTTCTTCTCATGTGGCTCCGGGAGTGGATCCACATGAATATGAACCCAAGCCCGGTGTATTGAAGGTGGCTAGTAGTGCGGATGTGGTCCTTTTGTCTGCCAAACATCTGGAGGGATTTGTTGGTAAGTTGCAGCAAGTGGTCGGTCCAAATGTACACATGCTGGCGGTGGGCGATCGCATTCCGTCGCTTTTGATTAAAACCGAAGCGGGGACACTGGAGAGAGTGGACGACCCGCACTGGTGGCACAGTGTGGAAAATATGCAGAAAGCGGTTAGGATAGTAAGGGATGAGTTCTCAAAATTACGCCCCGAGAGCAGATCGTATTACGAGGCGAATGCACAAAAGTACGGCAAGGAACTGGGTGAATTAAAGGAGTGGGCTCTGGGTAAAGTTGCAGAGTTACCAAGAGATAGACGTAAGCTCGTGACGTCTCATGAAGCCTTTCAGTATTTCGCAAAGGAATACGGATTTACGATCTATTCAGTGGAAGGCTTAACCCCATCCGACCAGCCGTCGTCACGTAAGGTTGCAGAATTACTCTCGATAATAAGAGCGCAAAAGGTGAAGGCGGTATTCTCGCAAGACTCGGCTAATCCCAAGGTTTTAAAGCAGATCACTGCTGAAACAGGCGCCATATTGGGCCCCTCTCTCTGGGCGGATGGATTGGGGACAGGAGACGCAGGAACATATAGCGGAATGTTCCGTCACAATGTGAACGCAATTGTAGGGGGACTAAAATAGTTGTGAAAGGCTCTCCCTTGGTGCGTGCAGTAGTGGTGTTCCTAGTGATTTTATCCTTGGGCTGGCCTCTCTATCATCTGTCAAAACTGGAGGAGCAAAAGGTTGCTACAGCTGAAGCGGAGACAAAACAGCAGGTATCAGCCGAGGCGCAACTCTTGGAGCTGGAGCTTAGTTTCACAAGGGAGGCCAAGGCATTTGAAATAAGGCATCTGGGAAATGTCGTGTGGAGAAAAGAAGCCCCCGGACTGCAGGAAAGCACCCGTTTGCCTATTGTTTTTCCGAAGGAAGGTGTGGAGTTGCAAATTCGAGCGGAACTTGAGGGCAGTGGTCTCTCTGCAATTCGCTGCCGATTAACCACACCCCAGGGAGATGAATATGAACGTAGCGTGTGGGGGGATGGAAATATTAACGCAGTTATTCCTTTCCCATGAGTAATCATTCGTTAAAAGTCGAGGATCTGACAGTAAGTTATCGTCGCATTCCGGCTCTTCATCACCTTAACTTTTCTGTGTCCTGTGGCCAATGTGTTGCAGTATTAGGGCCTAATGGAGCAGGTAAATCGACCCTGTTAAAATCGATAGCTGGCCTTGTAAAGCTTGAGAGCGGCGTGGTGTATTTTCATGGTAAGACAGTGAATGGAGCCACTAAGGAGTTTGCCTATTTGCCGCAACGCGAAATGGTAGATTGGGATTTTCCTACAACGGTGAGGGGGGTTGTGGAGATGGGACGCTACCTGCGCTTGCGATGGTGGCGTCCTTATTCGCAGGAGGATGATCGCGCTGTAACAAATGCTCTGGAAGCAATGCAGCTGACTCCGTTACAGGATCGGCAAATATCTGCGTTGTCTGGAGGCCAACAACAACGAGTTTTCTTGGCTAGAGCGATTGCTCAGGAAGCCCATGTATTTCTATTAGATGAGCCCTTTACTGGGTTGGATCAACCGAGCCAGGAATCCTTAAAACGCCTTTTGAAGGATCTCCGGAATCAGGGGAAATTGATACTCGTTTCACATCATGATCTGTCGACGGTGGAAGAGTTGTTTGATCAGGTGCTAATGATAAACGGTGAGTTAATTGCAGCAGGTCCCGTGAAGGATACATTAACGAGAGAGAATTTGGAGAAAACCTACGGCATGCACGTATTTTCCGGAGTAAGTCATGGATTGGCTATTTGAACCATTTCAACATACTTTCATGCAGAGGGCTCTCGCTGCATGTGTATTAATCGGATTTCTGAACGGCTTTCTCGGGGCATTTGTGGTTCTGCGTCGAATGGCGCTTATGGCAGATTCATTATCGCACTCGCTGTTACCTGGATTGGCGGTTGGGGTGTTGTTGTTTAAGAGCCTTGCACCCGCTGGATTGTTTGTAGGAGCATTAACTGCCGCGTTAATGGTTGCGCTTGGTGCTCAGCTATTGTCAAAAAGTTCACGTGTTAAAGAAGATACTGCGCTCGGAATTTTATATACTGTTTCATTCTCTGCGGGAGTAATCCTATTGAGCTTTGTGAAGGTGCGGGTCTCCTTGATGCATTATTTGTTTGGAAACATCTTGGGTGTTTCAAATCAGGACCTTTGGATGGCTTTTGCCGTTGCGCTTGTGGTATTGCCGTTATTGGTCGCTTTCGAGCGCCCATTGCAATTGCTCTTGTTTGATCCGGCGGTTGCGCGAAGCCAAGGCATAGCCACGGGGGTACTCAATATCTTTTTGGTCGTTTCACTTGTCTTGGTAATGGTGTGTTCATTACAAGCCGTTGGAGTGATTTTGCTCTTGGGATTATTAGTGTCCCCGGCAGCCACAATGTATCTGCTGTGTGATTCCTTCCCACTCATGTTGTGGGGAGGGGGAGTGTTAGGGGTTCTGGGTTCTACAATAGGACTCTGGATGAGTTATTGGCTACAAGTGCCATCAGGGGCTTGTATTGTGATGGTTTTGGGAGCGCTATTCTGTATCGCGCTTCTTTTCAGTCCCCGATATGGGCTCGTATTTCGCTGGTTCAAATCCAGGCATTTTCACCATGAGAGTCTTGCTCGATGGAAAAAAGACCATGCCGATAATACTGAACCCGAACATAAACACTAAAGAGCGATTATACCCGATGGGAATCTTATCGGGGGGTGCTTTATTGTTTCGGGCGAAGGGAGGAGTTCGCTTTAATCCAAAAATGGATTCGCGTCGTATGTGTCTACAACTGAACCAAACTTCGGATAAATAAACTTACTAGCAGTAGTGCCATCCTTACATACGGCACGTGCTATGTGGAGCCCGGCTTGTTGCAAAGATATGAGGCTATGCAACAATAATGCCGTTCCTAAGCCTCTGCTTCTATATTCAGGAAGCACACAGGGGCCTGAGAACAGATGGTTGTCGGCATCCGAGTCTGTGCTGAGACACGAGGTCGCGATTAAACGTGGGCCGTGTGCCAGGACAACGGCTGCATGAGGTTGGACTCGAAAGGCTTCGTGAATACGTTCCTGAAGAGCATCCGCGATTCGCCGATAACTCCCGCTCCATTGATCGTCAAACGAGAAAGCGCGGGCCGTGAGCGCTTGGACTGCTGCCTCGTCTGAGCGTTCGGACGGGCGAATGACCAAGCCAGAAGAAAGAGGCTCAGGGACGACATGAAGCTGCGATAAATTCCAGCTGAACTGTTTCCAATGGTCTTGCTTCATGTTTTCTCCAAAGGCTCCAAATGTAGCGCTCCATTTAACAAATGCAAAACAAGGTGTACCGCAGCCTTTGTCTCGCATCGCACTTGTACATCAATAACAACAGCTTACTTCCCATCGCTCTCCGAAAAACCCCGCAGCTGAAACCCCGCCCGGTGTCTGCGTCGTGGCGGGTACTTTTGTGTCAATGATGGCCCAGTCCGGAAGTTTGGGGCCCTGACGGGCGTTGTTCAAATAGTCGTATTCCCGATAAGTGAAGCCGCTATTCAAGACAATATAATGATTGGGATAGAGGGGATTAGGATAAATTAGCGCAGGCAATTGCGTTGTGACATCGAAGTTCTGTTCTCCTACTCCAAGTGTTTTACCATCCCAACGGATGGGTAATTGCTCCACTATTTTACCGATTAGTTGATTGCTGGCTGGATCTCCCCACAGGATTAGATTCGCCTCTGCTAGATCGTCATCTGTAATCGAGGTGTCGTCTCGGACGACTAACTCGCCACGGAATTGTTTCCGCCAGTGTTCCACGAAATGCGCCAATTCGCTCTGGACCCAAGACTCAATAGCTGGGTGTGAAGCCTTTCCTGTTGGCCGTACGACGATGAATTTTTCCAAAAAGGCGTCATCGATTGGACCTTGGAGCCCGGGGCGTTTCACTAGTCCCTCGTAAGGAGTCGCCGCAGGGCACCAGTGTCCCCGGGCTTTCACAAAATGGACGCTCCATGAGCGATCCGAATTGGGTGGAGGGGCAAGTAACTCTTCACCGTCCAATTCAATAATGACTGCTCCGAGCGGGTCCATAGGGAACTCACCCGGACCACAATGTAAGGAAAACGCGGTCACGTTTGTAGCGCTCATCGTAATGCGTTGTTTGTCACGCTCAACCGTTGCATCGATGGATGCAGGGTTCCAATGGTGTTCGAGTCCCTGCATCGTTACCCAGTGAGAAGTCGGATAGCGCAGGGTGAACGTGGAAAAGTGAAGGTGATTCGGAAAGTGCTCTTTGCCTTTGGCCACAATCCGTTCCAAGCGTTGCTCGATTTCCACCTTCGAGTCAGCATGGATTTTATGCCCCGTTTTGGGTCCGATAATATGCGTCAACCTGAAGCCTTGCTCCTTGGCCGCTTCTGCCATGACTTCCGCTGCTTGTCTTTGTTTATCGTCTTCACCGCTGTAGGCGATCGTTGGACAGTTCGCCAAGTTACGAACGTACCCAGGGCAGTCGTACCAACTCCAAAGACGTTGTACGTAAGTTGGCGGATTCACTTCCTCGCCCTGAAACCCTCTTAGAAATTCCGGGGTTTCGGTAAAACCTGCTCCGGGATTCGATGCCACCCAAAGACCGGGATGATGAACGGTGAATTGCCAAGCGGCCGCTCCTCCCATTGAGAAGCCACGCATCACCATGCGGTCCGTATCAATTCGATAGTTTCGCTTCATGTGATCCAACGCTTCGAACAAATCGGATTCACCAGCAAATTTATTGGCGTTGCAGTAGCGGCCATAAGGATGAAGCACAAAAGCACCCCGGGGAGTGAACTCGCCGGGGGATTTGCGACGTTGCTCGATAAAGTTCAGTTCGGTGAGCGTCTCACCGCGGCCGTGACACCAAATGTCCAATCGATGCGAGGTCGCTCCATCCGCTAGATATCCGGCTGGAACGACAACCCCATATGGCTGAACCGAACCGTCAATTTTCGAGCGGTACCCGCGAACCACTAATCCCGTTTGGGTTGTCCAAGGGGACAGACCTTCTCTGAGTGACTTGGCTCGGCTCAGGCCCTCTTCCAGTAGAGTTTTCGCTACGTTAAATTCAGTCGGTTTAAAGAACTCATTGTATCGAATGGCCCAATCGACTGCTTTAAAATAGATTTCAACATCGGGAAGCAGCGCTTCCAGCGCGGGCTTTTTGTTCAACGATCCTTTCAAAAATTGAAGCTCAGCTCCCAGCTCATTCAGGGACTTTTGAAGTGTGATTTTCTCTGCTTCGGGGAGTTCAATGCCAGCTGGTGGAATGGGGCGAACCTGATCTGGGATGTTATCCTTAGGACCGTCGGCGAGCGCTGAAAGAGCCGCTAGAAATGGAATAAAAGAGGCACAGATGAAACGAGGGGTGTTCATAAAAGGGGAGGCGAGCGTGACCTCATCAACTCAAAGTTGTGACTGGGATTAAAGGATGGAATTCGGAAAGGCTTCAGCGATGCGCCATCAGTCGCGCATAGTGCTAAGCTGACGGAACACTCAGGGCATCCGAGTGCACATAATGCAGACTTCCCAGAATCGTTTTGTACCGGTTTCTTAGAGGGATGGATTGGACTCACTGGGCTCCGCAAGAACGCGCAAACCTCTGTTTTATTTTAAAAGAGGGAAGAGTGCTGCTCATTCGAAAGAAACGAGGACTAGGGGCCGGAAAAATGAACGCCCCTGGCGGAAAACTGGAACCTGGCGAAACGTGGGAGGCCGGTGCCGTTCGTGAGACGCAGGAGGAAGTTGGAGTGACTCCGCTGCACATGGAACACAGAGGTTTGTTGCGGTTTCAATTCACCGATGGCTATGGCCTGATCTGCGCAGTTTTCGTCGCACGTGACTTGATCGGAGAACCTGTGGAAACCGACGAAGCCGATCCGCTCTGGGTTCCCGTCGATGCAGTCCCGTATCACGAAATGTGGGCGGATGACGCGTTGTGGCTTCCGACCGTACTCGGAGGCGGAACTTTCACGGGGTCATTTGTCTTCGATGGCGAGAAAATGCTGGAGCAAGATGTGCGTCTACACGGGCCCTATGTGCCTAATCGGAAACCGACTGCGATTGTAGCGGGGTGCGGTTTCACCGGATTGGCTACCGCCCGACTGTTGGCGGCAAATGGATACGGGGTAATCGGAGTGACTCATTCTAGTGAATCAGCAGAAAAACTGAGGGCTGAGTCATTTCCCGTATTACGTTGTGATATTTCAGATGCCCACTCCGTTAATGAAGTATTGGGGGATCAACATGGTGCCGATGTCGTGATTCATTGCGCTTCGTCAAAGAGGGGAGGCTCAGTTGGCGATTACAGAGAGGTTTATCTGAGGGGCGCCCAAGTGTTATCGGGTATGTTGGCTCCTAGGCATCTCATTTTCACCAGCAGCACCTCGGTGTATTCGCAGGTAACGGGCGAGAGAGTTTCGGAGGAAAGCGAGGCTGAGCCAGCGCGAGAAACTGCCCGTATTTTACGAGAAACAGAAGAGTGGGTGTTGGCACATGGAGGTACGGTTGCTCGATTATCCGGCATTTACGGTGGGTGCAGATCGGTTCTTTTAAGGAAATACTTAGCAGGTGAAGCCGTGATCGAAGGTGATGGCTCCCGGTGGTTAAACCAAATTCATAGGGACGATATTGCAGCGGCTCTTTTGCAATTGGTGAAGGCTCGTGCGCTCGGAGTTTTTAATGTCAGTGACAATTGCCCGATCCAGCAGAAGGAGCTCTACGTTTGGTTGAGTGCCTATTTTGGAGAAAAACTTCCTCCGAGTGGGCCTGTTGATATGAATCGCAAACGAGCTTGGACCCACAAGCAGGTTTCCAATGCAAAAATGCGCGCCTTGGGCTGGGTTCCTCAATATGCCTCTTTTTACGATGCCGTAGAGAAAGACCCGGAATTAGTCCTTCTTGCGCGACAAGACTGTGCGAACCTTCTGTCTTTGGGATAATTGTCTTTCGGGTAATATTACATATGAACTGGTTGGAGCTTCTCATCAAAAAAATGTCACCTCTCTCGGAACGCGCGGAGTTCAACTCCAGTAGCCGGATACCCAGAAGATCGTTCCTTAACCAAGGGGCTAAGTGTGCTGCTTTAATCTCTCTTGTTTACGGTGGCTTCCGATCGGGGTGCCTCGCGCTAGATGACGAGTTTGCGCCATTGTTCGACGGGAAATCACTCAAGGGATGGAAGAAAAGCGAGTTCTCGGGTGGAAATGATGTTCGTGTAGAAGATGGAGTCATCATTGTAGAAGCAGGGGAGGAGTTGTGTGGATTTCAGGTCGAGGGCAAGTTCCCCACAGATCACTACGAGTTTGAGGTAGAGGCGCAGCGTAGATCCGGGCTGGATTTTTTTTGTACGATCACATTTCCGGTTCGCGATCGCTTTTTGAGCCTCGTGATCGGCGGATGGGGCGGCTCGACCATTGGGCTTTCCTCTATTGATCATCACGACGCATCGGCTAATGAAACGACCAGCCAGCGGCAGTTTAAGGATAAAGTGTGGTACCGTATTCGCCTTCGCGTCTCAGGAGAAACTATTCAGGCGTGGATCGATAATGAGCGGGTCGTAAATCTGGACACAACAGGCAAGGAACTGTCTCTGCGACCAGGTGAAATTGAAATTTCCTGCCCATTCGGTATCTCGACTTTTCGCACCGAGGCTGCTTTCCGGAATCTTCGACTCAAGCGCTTATCTCATCCATCGCCCTAAGATATGGCTCGTGAATATGTGATCCGGAATGTCGCTCCGCATTTACCACGGGTTAATTTTGCTGCGGAGTTAAACGCACAACAACTCAAGGCGGTGACTGCGCCTCCCGGTCCTGCGCTTGTTTTGGCTGGCGCTGGCTCGGGTAAAACACGGACGCTTACTTACAGGGTTGCTTACCTGCTTGAAAATGCCGTTCCGGCGTCGCAAATATTGCTACTAACGTTTACGAACAAAGCCTCACGCGAAATGTTGGAGCGTGTAGCAGCATTGGTTCCCCATGACCTTCGAGACTTGTGGGGGGGGACGTTTCACTCGATCGGAAATCGCATTTTGCGACGTCATCCAATCGAAGCCGGATATGAAGACGGATTTACCGTGATGGATCGCGAAGATGCGGACGAGTTGCTCCAGTCCGTTTTAATGGAAATTGAGGGAAAAGGGAAAATTGTAGATCTTCCGGTAAAACCGAGTGTTGTTGGAGATGTTCTGAGCTATGCAGTAAATGTGGGAAAGTCAGTCGCGGATGTAATTCAGGAGAAATACCCGCAAGTTGAGGATTTCGCGGATCTGATGGAGGCTGCGGCCAAGCGTTATTCTGTGCGTAAAAAAGAAATCAACGCGCTCGATTTTGACGATCTACTGGTTCGAACAGTCGAATTATTGCGCAGTAAACCCGAAGTAGCGGAACGTTATCAGAAGCAATTTCAGTTTGTGCTTGTGGATGAATACCAGGACACCAATCCACTTCAATCAGAGCTTATCGATCTTTTATCCTGTTATCATCGCAATTTAATGGCCGTTGGTGATGACGCTCAGGCAATCTATTCTTGGAGGGGAGCGGACCATCGAAATATATTGAGCTTCGGAAAACGTTATCCTGGTGCGAATATATATAAGGTAGAGACCAATTACAGGAGCTCTCCGGAAATACTCCAAGTTGCCAATGCCACACTAGACCGACTGGAAAACACCTATCGCAAAGAGTTAGTGGCAGCGCGTCCCTCTGCTGAATTACCCAAAGTGATTCCAGTGCAAAGTGGGGGGCAACAAGCGCGGTTTATTGTTTCACGGATGGTTGAACTATCGGAAGCAGGCATGGGGTGGGCAGATATGGCGGTTTTGTATCGCGCGCATTTTCACTCGATGGAGTTGCAGATGGAAATGACCAGGGCTGGTATTCCCTTTCAAATTACGAGTGGACTACGTTTTTTTGAACAAGCACACATCAAGGACGTCGGGGCCTTCTTAAAGTTTGTAGTAAATCCCCGTGACGAGGTTGCGTTTAAACGAATGGTTAAGCTTCTCCCTGGTATTGGTGCTCGCTCCGCCGATGGCCTCTGGAAGTCTGTAGCACCACTCGGAAAGCAGGCGATCGATGCGCGAGCCAACGCCGATGAAAGCTTCGGACTAGGAGAGGAAATTTCCAAACTGAAGGTTCCTGCGAAAGCCGCTGCCGCGTGGAAACAGTTGGGCCACACTCTGGAAGAGTTGCTGCCGCATGGCCGTCCAGTTGCTCCGCTCAGGATGTTACAAAGTGTGCGAGAAGCTCTGTACGACGACTATGCGCGAACGAAATTTCCCGATTTCGACAACCGCAGGGAGGATCTGAACACATTGGCTCAGTTCGCATCCCAATACACGGGAGCAGAAGAGTTTTTGGATCAATTGGCGCTACTTGGTGTGGCTGAACAAGACGGTATCACTAAGGATCCTGAGGATGAATACGTGACGCTTTCCAGTGTACATCAAGCAAAAGGCCTCGAATGGAAGGCCGTATTTGTGATTTGGTTAACAGAAGGGATGTTTCCCTCCCAAAGATCGATGGGAAATATGGAGGCGCTAGAAGAGGAGCGGCGTCTCTTTTATGTGGCAGTTACCCGAGCGGAGAATGAGCTTTATCTTACCTGGCCATTAATTCGACGAAACATGGGTGCTTCTGAAGCTGTTCAAAGAGTATCGCCATTTTTGCAGGATATTCCCGCCGAGCTAGTAGAAGAATGGCATGTATCGGGCGCTTGGTAAGGGCATTCTCGAGAAATAGGACTTTTAATAAAATTGTATGGCAGAACTAGGTAAACGAAATTCCTTGGCGGTCCTGAGAGATACTACTCCTGGCCTATTTTTGGATGGTGGAGCACTAGGTGAGATCTTGTTGCCCAAACGTTATATTGAGGACGGGACTGAGGTTGGGGATGTCCTGGATGTTTTTGTTTATCGGGATTCGGAAGATCGACTTGTTGCGACGACCGAAGAGCCATTTGCATGGGTCGGAGAATTTGCCTTATTTGAGGTAGTCGGATTCACCCCGGGTATTGGTGCGTTTTTAGACTGGGGCTTGGCTAAGGATCTACTCTTGCCTATCCGGGAACAAGCCAGACGGGTGCGGGTGGGGGAATGGATTGTTGCTGCAGTCGTACTGGATAAACAAAGCGATCGGATCATCGCTAGTACCAGATTGAATCGTTATCTTAACCTTTCGGATGCTCCCTATCATGACGGGCAGCCAGTTCGATTCATGCTCGCTGAAAAGACTGATCTTGGATATAAAGCGATCGTTGAAAATGCGCACTGGGGGCTCTTGTATCAGACCGACTTGGCAACCCCGATGGAACTGGGGCAATTCGTAGATGGATATATTCGCCTGATGCGTCCAGATGGGAAAATTGATTTGAGTCTGGATCCTGCTGGTTATGATCGTGTTGGACCTTTGGCTCTTCAAATTATCGCTGCACTTGAGGCGAATAATGGTCGGTTAGAGTTTAACGATAAGAGTTCTCCTGAATCGATACGGGCAACGTTTGCTACGAGTAAAAAAGCATTCAAACAGGCTGTTGGCTCATTGCTTAAAGATGAGCGAATCGTATTTAAAAACGATGGGATCGAGCTTGTCGAAGAGGATTAATGCGAATCATTGCATCTGTGTGAAATTCGACGAAAAAGGGGGCCTTGTGGCCCCCTTTTGAATTGCCGAGTATGGTGCCCTCCGGAGATTTATTCTTCGATTATCTTTCCGACTATACCTAAGCAACGGGTAATAAGGGCAGTCCAGCCGGTTTGATGATTGGCGCCCAGCCCTGTTCCAAGATCTGCGTGGAAATATTCATGAAAAAGAATGTTATCACGCCAAAAGGGGTCGTCGGCAAAGCGGTCATTTTCACCAAAACAAGGGCGATGTCCTTTTTCGTTCAACGTGAATATAGCCGACAAACGAAGAGCGATCTCCCTTGAAACCATTTCTAAATTCACGAAGCGACCTGATCCAGTGGGCAGCTCAAGTTTCAGGTCATTTCCGTAGAAATGGTGATATCGCTCCAATGCCTCAATTAATAAGTAATTGATTGGGAACCAAATTGGCCCACGCCAATTAGAGTTGCCTCCAAAGAGCGGGCTTTGAGATTCACCGGGTTCGTATTGAATCGAATATTCTTCGCCGTTTAAGTGGACGCTGCAGGGGTTGGATTCGTGTACGCGTGACAGAGAACGCACCCCCCAAGGTGACAAAAACTCATCGGTATCGAGTACATATTGAAGAACCCGCTGAAGCTGTTCTTTAGAGGGGACAGCTAATAAACGCAGCACTTGTTCGCCTTCATCCGAGTATTTAACCACGGAAGAAACGTGACGCCCAAGATCCGGGCGATTCTTTACGAACCATTCCATTCGGGTTTTGAATCCGGGTAAACGATCGATAACGGCTTGATCTAACACTTCAACTGCCAGAAGCGGAATAATTCCTACTAATGAACGAGTACGAAGTGGTACCGACCCTTTACCTTCGATTAATAATTGATCGTAATAAAAGCCGTCTTCGTCATTCCATAGGCCAGAGTCCCCGATGTCGTTCATGGCATCGATGATCTGAATAAAATGCTCGAAAAACTTCGAAGCAATATCCTCGTAAGCAGGCCGCTCTAATGCCAGCTCCAATGCCATGGATAACATTGCGCCGCAATAGAACGCCATCCAAGCCGTACCATCCGCTTGCGCTAATGCATGGCCGCTAGGGAGAGGGCGCGACCGGTCGAACAGTCCGATATTATCGAGCCCCAAAAATCCACCGGCAAAAACGTGCCGCCCCTGAACGTCTTTGCGATTCACCCACCAAGTGAAATTGACGAGGAGTTTCTGGAAACAGCGCTCTAGGAAAAGCGAGTCGCGAGCTCCCGGAGCTCCTGAGATTTTGTAAACCCTCCAACAAGCCCAAGCGTGGACCGGGGGATTGACATCATTGAAGTTCCATTCGTATGCGGGGATTTGCCCGCTGGGGTGCATGTACCACTCTCTGAGGAGGAGTTCGAGTTGGGCCTTCGCAAACGCCGGGTCAATGCGGGCCATCGGGATCATGTGGAATGCGAGATCCCATGCTGCAAACCAAGGGTATTCCCACTTGTCTGGCATGGAAAGAACATCACTTGCGTAAAGGTGGCGCCAATCGGAGTTCCGGATCAGGGCATGGCCTGGTGGGGGCTTGGGTTGTGTTTTATCTCCGTTAAGCCATTCTGGAACAATGATTTGATAATACTGTTTTGACCACAGTAGTCCGGCATAGGCCTGTCGAACGACCAGCTTTTGGTCCGCATTGAGATTGGGAGAAGTATTCGTGCGATAAAAGGCGTCGGCCTCTTCCCTACGATGATCCATTAAATGATCGAACCCTTCGAATGCGGAGGCACTCTCAGGAAGACTTCCTTCTAGACTCAGGCGAAGTCTGAGCACGTGTTTGCCACCTGCTGGAATTTGAAGTTTGTAATGTGGCGCAACCTTCGTTCCAAAAGCGGCTCGGGTCGCCTCTTTGTTTCCGTGAACTACTGTCTGCGCAATGCCGTCTTTGGCGAAACCACCCGCGATAGGAATACCGTAGAGTGTTTGAGTGTTGGTTTCGTTTTCGGTGAAGAGAAGCGGGGCATTTTCTTCAAATTGAAAGTGGTAGCGCCCTAGTGTCTCGTGTTCCGCAAGCACCTTGTGCTCTTCAATATGGGTTAAATGTGGCTTCTTTGTAACAGCCCCGTGAACGGGTCCCCAATTCCAGGTATTTCGGAACCAAAGTGTCGGCAACACATCCAGACTGGCCGCTTCCGGACCACGGTTTTCAATGGTAATCCGGATCAGGAGGTCTTCAGGTGAGTCTTTGGCGTATTCAACGAAAACGTCAAAGTAGCGATTTTCATCAAAAGCGTTTGTATCCTGGATCTCGAATTCGGGATCCAATCGCCCGCGTTTTGCGTTCTCCCTAGTGAGTTGTTCGTAAGGGAAGGCTCTCTGTGGGTACTTATACAACCCGCGCATGTACGAGTGCGTTGGAGTCGAGTCGAGGTAGTACCAGACCTCCTTTGCGTCTTCACCGTGATTTCCTTGTGGGTTGGTGAGTCCGAACAGACGTTCCTTGAGGATGGAGTCTTTGCCGTTCCAAAGTGCCAGCGAGAAACAAAGGCGGCATTGGCGATCGCAGATCCCGAGCAGACCATCCTCGCCCCAGCGATAAGTGCGCATGGGAGCATGTTCGTGGGGAAAGCTCAGCCAGGCTTCACCATCAGGGGAGTAATCTTCGCGGACGGTTCCCCATTGGCGTTCAGCCAGATAGGGACCCCATCTGCGCCAGTTGGCCTGTCGTGTTGAATCGTCGTGGAGTCGGTGGTGTTCGGGGGTGAGGTGCTTCACGTTAGTAGTGTCTTAGGGGGTGCGTCTTATGGTGGCAAGTCCAGGCAGAACAAGAAGTGCGCGAGGGTGCGATTATGACGAAATAACGCAGGGCCAATTAAGGAGGGGCGTCTGTGTCGGGTTAGGAAGGCGCAAAATGTGGACAGCGATGAAGAAAGCATTCGTACGGTTCTCTGGGTCCGTAGTCTGGAGCCACAATGTGAAAATAACGGAGCTTTTGTGCTTTTTCTCTAGGCGATAGGCAGGGGATAATCTTAAGGAACTTGTCTGCAGCATTGACCCTGGGCGGGGCGGCCTTGTTTATTTCGCGCTTTTCCCGGACTTCGAATCACTCAAACAACACTAAGTAAAATGATTAAAATTGGTATTAACGGCTTTGGACGCATCGGACGTCTCGTATTTCGCGCAATCTGCGACCAGGGCTTACTAGGGAAAGAAGTGGAAGTTGTTGCCGTCAACGACCTCGTGCCAGCGGACAATCTTGCTTACTTGGTGAAGTACGACTCCACACAGGGCAAGTTTAACGGAGAAGTTTACAGCACAAAGAGCTCTCCTGAAGTCGCTGAAGACGATGTGTTGGTGGTTGATGGTCACCACATCAAGTGCCTAGCCGTTAAGGAAGGTCCAACTGCACTCCCATGGAAGGCTCTCGGAGTGGACGTTGTGATCGAATCCACCGGACTTTTCACCGAAGCTGAAAAGGCTCATGGACACATCACGGCTGGCGCCAAAAAAGTGATCATCTCCGCTCCTGGAAAAAATGAAGACATCACGATCGTGATGGGCGTAAACCACGAGAAATACGATTCTTCCAAACACCACATCATCTCCAACGCAAGCTGCACAACCAACTGTCTGGCTCCTGTCGTGCACGTCCTTCTCAAAGAAGGTTTCGGCGTTGCAGAAGGATTGATGACCACGGTTCACTCTTACACAGCAACCCAGAAGACGGTGGACGGACCATCCCGTAAAGACTGGAAGGGTGGACGTTCCGCAGCAATCAACATCATTCCTAGCGCCACTGGGGCAGCTAAAGCGGTTGGTCTCGCGATCCCTGAAGTGAAGGGCAAACTGACCGGGATGTCTTTCCGTGTTCCAACTCCTACCGTTTCTGTTGTGGATCTTACCGTTAAAACGGAAAAGACCACGAGCTACAAAGAAATTTGTGCTGCTATGAAGCGTGCTTCGGAAACCTACATGAAAGGAATCCTCGCCTACACCGAAGACGAGGTCGTTTCCTCTGACTTCATTCATGACCGCAGCTCGTCGGTGTTTGATGCAGGTTCAGGCATCGAACTCAACGGCAACTTCTTCAAGTTGATCAGCTGGTACGACAACGAGTGGGGTTATTCCAACCGTTGCGTAGATCTTCTGCGGTATATCTGCAGCAAGTAATTGCACTTTTAGGATTCTCCAGACTCGGAGGTTTAATCACCTCCGGGTCTTTTCCTTTTACATCACACCTCTTATTTTTCACTTTATCTGACTTTTATGGCCAAGCTCTCCGTTCGTGACCTGACACTCTCTGGAAAACGCGTTCTACTACGTGTTGATTTCAACGTTCCAACCGAAGTTTCTGATGGTGTCACACGTATCACCGACGACACACGTATTCGGGAAAGTTTGCCCACATTGTCGCTGCTGCGTTCGGCTGGCGCTAAAGTGATTATTATGGCGCACTTCGGTCGTCCGAAAGGTGCCGTGAATTTGAAATACACGCTGCGTCCAGTGGCGGAACATCTCGCAAAGCTTATCGAAGCTCCTGTTGCCTTTTCTCCAGAAGTGATTGGGGATGTTCCTGCTGGAATGGTTGCCAAGATGAACAACGGCGATGTTCTCTTGTTGGAGAACGTTCGTTTCCATGCGGAAGAAGAAGCAAACGACCCAGCGTTCTCCAAGGCGCTCGCTTCATTGGGTGATGTTTACGTCAACGATGCCTTTGGTGCGGCTCATCGTGCGCACGCTTCGACGGCTGGGGTCGCATCCCAGATTCCTCAGGCAGCGATGGGGCTGTTGATGGAAAAAGAACTCCAATATCTGCAAGGTGAGCTTCGCTGCCCAGCGAGTCCTTTTGTTGTGATTTTGGGTGGCTCTAAGGTTTCCGATAAAATCGGCGTCATCAAAGCCCTTATGGAAAAAGCCAACACCTTCCTGATCGGAGGCGCAATGGCCTACACTTTCTTCCGTGCCTTGGGTATTCCAACGGGGAACAGCCGCGTGGAAGCCGATAAAGTGGATCTCGCAACCGAAATTCTGGCGTTGGCAAAAACCAAGGGAGTTCGCTTCCTTCTCCCTGTAGACAATCTCGAAACGCAGGAAATCAGTGCTACTGCACAACCCCGTCCAACTGGATTGGTATCCCCTGAAAAGGGAGTGACGGATGGTTGGGAAGCGGTAGATATTGGACCTGAGACGATTGAGCGTTACCGTGCGGAAATCGCTTCTGCAAAAACGGTTCTTTGGAATGGACCGGTTGGGATTTTCGAGCTGGCCCCGTTTGCGGCTGGAACCCGTTCGATCGCGGAAGCTGTAGCTGCATCTGGTGCAGTCACCATTATCGGTGGTGGAGATTCTGTGACTGCAGTGAAACAGTTTGGGCTAGGGGACAAAATGTCCTTCTGTTCAACGGGTGGGGGAGCATCGCTGGAATTGCTAGAAGGAAAAGTTCTTCCCGGCGTAGCGGCTCTTTCCGAGAAATAAGGACTTTCAAGTAAGTGTTTTTGGAGGGAGGTGTTTATCCGCACCTTCCTCCCTCTTTTTTTATCCCATGCGTAAGAAAATCATCGCGGCAAATTGGAAAATGAACATGACGGTCAACGAAGCATCCGCCTTCCTGGATGTGTTTCTCGTTGAAATCGGAAATGATTCCACCGTTGAAGCCGTTATCGTTCCGCCTTTCACCTCGCTTGCAAAAGTCTCAGAACGTTTGGGGCAAGGACAACAGGCCAAAGTTGGCGCTCAGAACATGCACTGGGAGAAAAATGGTGCATTTACGGGAGAAATCTCCGCCCAAATGCTTCGTGAGTTGTATGTGCGTTACGTGGTTCTAGGCCACAGTGAACGGCGTTCTTTATTTGGAGAAAGCGATCAGGTCGTTAACAAAAAAGTACATTCCGCTATCGAAGCTTCATTGCGCCCGATCGTTTGTATCGGAGAAACCCTAGAGGAACGGGATGGCGGATTGGTTGAAAAGGTGCTCGAAACTCAATTGGCGGGCAGTCTTGCAGGTGTTTCGGCTTCGGATTTGGCTCAGATCGTTCTGGCTTATGAACCCGTTTGGGCTATCGGCACTGGGCGCACAGCTTCGCCTGCTCAAGCTCAGGAAGCGCACGCATTTATTCGCAAGCAGTTAGCCCTACGCTGGGATGCTGCTACGGCTGAAAAAGTGCGCATTCAGTACGGTGGCAGTGTAAAACCACAAAATGCGGCTGAACTATTGGGGCAACCCGATATCGATGGCGCATTAGTGGGCGGTGCGAGTCTCGATCCACGAGGCTTTGCCGAAATCATTAAGGCTGCAGAATCACTTTCTTAAGGATTCGCTTTGAGCGCTCAGGAATCAGCTGACGGCTCTGCGGGGGATCCCGGAGAAGGCCGGGCTGAGGGGCGCTCAGGGTTTCTTGAGACACTTCCAGCTCTGGCCCGAACGACTTTTCGGGCCGAGCAATGGCGCTCCCTTTTCAGTGGCGCGATCGAACCTGCGTTCGGCACTTTCTTGCTGCTGATCGCCGTACGTGAATATCAGGCTGGTCCAACCGCAAAAGCCTGTCTGGTTGCGGGTCCCAATGTCGGGTACATGCTCGGACCGATTGCAGTTGCCCTAGTGGAGGCGGGGCGTTGGCCCGTAACGAAAGCGCTGAGTTGTATTACGGCTGTTTCAGGGGTGTTTCTTGCGGCAGGCATCTCTGTTCATGACGAATGGGCTTACGTGTTGTTCTGTGCGATTGCCGGAATGGGGCTCAGTTGTACGGTTCCTTTGATGACGCAGGTTTATCAGGACAATTATCCGGCAAGCTCGCGGGGGAAGTTGTTCGCAGACGCCTTTGTTTTACGCATCGCCGCAGCCACGGTAATTAGCCAGATCACGGGGTGGTGGCTCACAAAGTCTCCGGATTCATTTCGGGTTGTGATCCTGGTGTTTGGGTTAGCAGCCCTTGCCTCCGCCTTCTGTTGGCTCCGTGTTCCATCGAAGCCTCTCACTCCGAACCCGGACACAACACATCCCTTAAGAGGGCTAAGGTTTTTCTTTGAGGATGCGATCTTTCGACGCACCTTAGTTTCCTGGATGCTCATGGGGGTGGGCAACCTCATCATGCTGCCACTGCGGGTCGAACAGCTCGCTCGACCGACTCAATCGGGATTTCGGACTGCCGCCGAAATTGCACTCCTCACGGCGGTCATTCCAAACGTTGCGAGATTCCTAACCAGTCCGCTCTGGGGCCGTGCTTTTGATCGGCTGAATTTTTTTAGATTAAGGGCGGCCTTAAACCTTGGGTTTGCGTTAGCTGTACTCGCCTTTTTTACGGGAGACTCCAAGGGCTGGTTAATTGTGGGTGCAATTCTGTATGGGGTTTCCCAGGCAGGCGGTGATGTCGCTTGGTCGTTATTTGTAACGAAAATGGCGCCACCGGAACGGGTCGCCGACTACATGGGGGTGCACACGTTTTTAACCGGATTCAGAGGGGTACTTGCCCCGATTGTCGCTTTCCACGCTGTGGAGCGCTTTTCGTTTGAAGCCGTGGGGTGGGGGTGTGCACTGCTCATTGTCGCTGCAAACATGGTGATATGGCCAGACATCCGGATGCCGAGACGGAGGTGAATCCTCAGGGGATTCCATGCCCCAATCAACAACCGCTCCTTTTTCCTATGCGAACCTGTCGCGTGGTTGAAATTGTGCCCTGAATTGTCCAGGGGTCATCCCTCGAAATTCCTTATATGCAGCCTGTAGGTAATGACTATGCGCAAATCCAGTATGCTCCGCAATTGCATCAATTGTCAGGTCTGTCTCTCTTAATAAGCGTTCTATTTCTCGAAAACGGACCCTTGATATTTCTTCTTTAGGTGAACGATTTAAAGCCGCTTTCATTCTACGATCTAACGTGCTTCTGGAAGCGTTTAGTCTAAGGCATAGATCTTCTACATTTATTCCCGCGTTTGCGTTCTCACGAATGATCCGAGCTGCTTGCGCGACAAGACGATCATGAATCACGAACGCATCGGAGGACTCGCGAATCATTAATCCCTTGGGAGCCACTAAAGTTTGTTGTTGGGGGGCTTCGTGCCCCTTCATTAATTGATCCAGCAATTGCGCTGCTAAAAAACCAACCGCTGCACCATCAAGCTGAACACTGGAAAGGGGAGGAGTCGCAAACGCGCATAAAGTTTCTTCATTCTCCGCCCCCACAACAGCCACGTCTTCCGGCACTCCTATGTCCAATCGTTGACATGCATCGAGGATCCGGACGGCCAACTGGTCATTTGCCGCGAAAATCCCAACGGGTTTGGGCAGGGAGGCGATCCAATCCATCAGCCGTTTTTGGGTATTCTCCCAGTGACTGGTTTTTTCGGACGTCTCCTCTGACAACTCATCGTACAAGCATCCGTGCTCTTTGATTGTGGTGACGAAATTCCGCACCCTTTCTTCAAAAAATAACTCCGCATGCAAATTATACACTCCGAACTCCCTGTAGCCGTGGTTCAGTAGGTGTTCAGCTGCAATTTTCCCAATCTGTGAGTTGTCCATGCCCACAAACGGCCGTTTTCCTGCAAAATGAGTCGAGCGCAACTCCACCGCAGGTAAACCTGTTTGATCAATCAAATCTGCCATTTCCTGAGTATAGGTACGTGAGATGATGCCATCTCCATCCCAATTTCGAAGCCACTCAGGGGGAGCTGAATCCAGTGCTCGTAACTCAATAAATGACGACCAGGGACCGTGCGCTGCAATGTATCGCCGGATACCGCTTAACAGTTCACGTGTGTAGGTCCGCGTTGTTTCTATAAGCAGGGCGACTTTGGGGATTCGGCGACGGGGGGACAGCATATCGACTAGGCGTTGGACGGAAGTGAGGAAAAACCTGAGGTTTTGTGCACCATAGTCGCATTGTGCGATGTCCACAATCGGGCATGATCTCAAACGTTAAATCGCATCGGCAACCCCGATAAAATGGGCGAGACCGTGTTCCTTATTAACCCGCTGAGTTTTATTTATGATGAATCTTCCTAAAGTTCTTGTTGTTATCGGTGATGCCACTGAAACCGTAGACACGCTTTATCCGTATTACCGCCTCATTGAAGGTGGTTATCAGCCCGTGGTCGCCGCTCCTGAAAAACGTAAATACCAAATGGTAATGCACGAAAATAAGCCCGGTTGGACCATTACTAAAGAGTGGGAAGGTTATACACTCGATGCCGATATCGCTTTTAAGGATATTCACCCTGAGGATTATGCTGGCATCTTCTTTAGCGGAGGACGTGCTCCGGAGTATATTCGCGAAGATGAAGACCTTCTCCGTATTACCCGCTGGTTCTGGGAAAATAAGAAACCCATGGCAAGTGTGTGTCATGGAGTCGAAATCCCCGCACGAGCAGGAATCGTGAAAGGGCTGAAAATGGCGACCGTCGCTAAATGCCGCTTCGACTTAGAAGTCTGTGGCGGTATTTACGTGAACCAAGCGTGCGTGATTGATCGAAACATGGTCAGCGGTCGCACGTACCACGACAGTGGGCACTTCGTTGGACCGTGGATCAAAATGCTCGACGCCTCGACTGGTAAATAGCCCAGTAACAGCACCGCTAAACGTATCTCCCCAAAATATCGCTCCTTATGATTGCCCGCCGTTCCTTCCTTAAAACACTTGCTGGTGTAGCGATTGCACCGAGTCTGTTGGCAAACCAGAAACCATTTCAGCTCCGATACGTCCTGTCCTCGGCGTTGTATGGTGAGATGCCGTTGGATGTGATTCTGCCCGAAGTAGCCAAAACGGGGTGTTCGTCGATCGACATTTGGTGCCGGGTTCATGGAAACCAACGTGAACAGATTACCGAAATGGGGGATGAGGCGTTTGCTGCGTTACTTCGGAAAAATCAGGTCAAATTAGGGGTCAGCACCCGTTATCCCTTAGGCCCTTTTCGTCTCCAGGAAGAGATGGCGTGGATCAAAAAGTTAGGGGGAACGACCATTGTATGTGGCAGTAATGGCCCGAAAAATCCGGAAGGAGCCGAGGCAAAAGCGGCTGTTCTCAAATTTCTGGAGGATATGAAGCCGCACGCCGCAAAAGCAGAGGAGTTGGGGGTGGTGATTGCGGTTGAAAATCACCTCAATACGTTGCTGGCGCATCCGGATTCCATTCGTTACTTCGCTGAATTTAACAAATTGAATGGGCTTGGTATGTCCTTTGCACCGCATCACTTGCATGCTTGGGTTGATCAAATTCCGACCTTAATCCGCGAGTTGGGGAAACGTAATCTTCCCTTTGTGTATTTTCAGGAGCACTCGGAAGGTGCGTCCAAGAAGATGCCCAAAGAAATCGAATTGCAGCAGCTTCCTGGCTTCGGCGGTGGCTTGGATTATCGCCCAATAGTCAAAGCTCTTAGGGAAATAGAGTTTTCCGGTGATGTTGAAATCTTCATGCACCCGACTCCACGCGGTGTACCCATTTTGCCGACTGTCGAAGAGATTCGTGAGGTGTTATTAAAATCCCGAGCTTACGTAGAGAAATGCCTTACAGAAGGAGGAGTATGAGGATCGTTTTATCGCTGATTTCTACGAGTCTTCTCCCGACTCTTTCCCTTAACGCTCAGCCTCTAGTGATTGGTTTCGAGCGTTTCCACGCCAAGGAGCCCAGCGCGGCTGGCGGACGTTTGCTTTATAACGAACTCGGTTGCGTAAACTGCCACGGTGGATCGACTGGATTGCCCGCTCGCCGGGGACCCAATCTGAGCGGCGTTACGCAGCGGATTCAGTCACAGTGGATTCGTGAATTTTTAGCAGCCCCTAGCAGGGCCAAGCCCGGAACCGCGATGCCCCACATGCTCACGTCAGGCGATTCAGTCGCGAGTGATGCTGTTCTCCACTACCTCTCGGATTTAAAGGGCGGAGCGGTAACCGAATTAAAAAACACCACGCACGTAAACGCAGAACGCGGTAAAGAGCTGTTTCACTCGATCGGATGTGTTGCCTGTCACGCGCCTTCCAGTGATTACCAACCAACAGAGGGCGCGCCTACTCCAGAGGATTACACCCACCCCTCAGTCCCATTTCCGGATTTGGCAAAGAAATACTCTCTTTCATCACTCGCAGGTTTCCTCTCGAACCCCTTGCAGACGCGGCCTGATGGACGTATGCCGCGAATCGTTTCGGAGGCGGGGGATGCATTGGATCTCGCGGGGTATCTCCTTAAATACGAGGGAAGTGATGGTCGATCCGCGCCAGGAATCTCGCCGGCACCTCACGACAAAGATAAATCCGCAGCGGGACGCGACCTCGTACGTGCTGCCCGCTGTGCGGCCTGCCATGAACTTCCTTCGGATGTCGCAGCTACGCCTGTTCCGCTTCAAAAAACAACAGGAGGTTGTTTGTCCTCGGGTTCAAAACCCAAGGGGATTCCAAATTATGAATTGAGCGAACAGCAACAGCGCTCGCTCGAAATGTTCCTGAAGGGTGGGGTTCCCTACACGGCTTCAGCGGATGCGCCCATTGCGACTTTACAGGCGTTAAACTGTGTTGCCTGCCATGAGCGCGATGGGTTAGGGGGGCCGGATACGGCGAGGAAAGCCTTTTTCCAGGGAGACCATAACTTAGGAGACACCGGGAAGTTTCCACCACCCCTTACGGGCATCGGCAGAAAGCTCCAACCCGAATGGTTCCAAAAGGTGCTAGAGGGAGGCGGTCGCGTTCGCCCCTATCTACAAACTAAAATGCCTGTTTATGGTCCCGCTACGAACGGGTTGGTTCAGGCTCTGGGAAAACTAGATGCAAAATCCGAGATCAAGTTGCCGGGAGGTGATGACACAGCAGGGCGTAAACTGATGGGCACCTTAGGAGGCTTAGGCTGTATCACCTGCCATCGTTGGGGGGATCGCCCGTCTCTGGGCATTCAGGCTTTGGACCTCAGCAACCTCGGTCAGCGAATCCAGGCAAACTGGCTCGTGGATTATCTGATCCACCCGGCTGGATATCGTTCGGCCACCCTGATGCCATCGTTTTGGCCAGAGGGGAAATCGGCTAACCAAGAGATCCTCGCTGGCGACACCCTCCATCAAATCGCTTCCATCTATTCCTTTGCGAAAAGCGACAACGGTGAGCCGGAAGGTTTTCCGGCTGCATCCGGAAGCGAGTTCGAGCTGATTCCCAAGGAGACACCGATTGTACAACGGACCTTCATGGAGGGAGTTGGCGCACACGCCATTTTAGTGGGATTCCCTCAAGGGTTTCATGTTGCGTATGATGGCGCGCAGGGGCGGCCGTTGCTCGCATGGCGGGGGAAATTCTTCGACGCTTACTCCACTTGGTTTTCTCGATTTGCTCCTTTCGAAAAACCCTTAGGCGATTCTGTGGTTCATTGGTCAAACACTCCTAATCAAACCAGTCATTTTGACGGATACCGATTGGATACGAAGAGGGTTCCCGAATTCTTACTCAGTATAAACGGCGAGCAGATCATCGAACGTTTCGAAGGGATAGAAGGCGGCCTACGCCGAACCCTTACAGGAACCCCGGAAGTCCTGAGCAAAATGAGCATCACTCATCCCGAGGGCGTAACCGTTACCGAGCCAGCAGCCTCCCAATCCAACCAGAAAACCTTTGTATATCTATGGAAATAGAACGCTCCATATTACTTTTACTCCTCTCTGTTGGAGGTGTTTCTGCCGCCCCTGTGTATTCCATTCAGGATATACTCACTGCGTCTTCTCCTTCCGCGTCCCGTAGCACTGAATGGAAACCTGGCGCAGGTATCCCGCTAGAGGTCAGTGGCATGGATTGGACTGAGGACGGCAAGCTGGCGTTGGCGATCCGCAAAGGTGAGGTGTGGCTGGTTGATGGCGTGCTCGGTAACTCGCCGGACAAAGTGCAGTACAAGTTGTTTGCTTCAGGATTACACGAACCCTTAGGGCTCCTGCGGGACGGGAAAAGTTTGCTGACCACGCAGCGTACGGAGATGACCCGATTGACTGACGTGGACCGAGACGGTGTGGCAGACGAATACCTTACGGCTGGTCGGGGCTGGAATGTTTCAGGAGCCTACCACGGTTATGCTTATGGCCCAAAACGAGATGGAAAGGGACAACTCTGGGTGTCGTTGAACGTGGATATGGGCGATCGCAGTAATAACGCCGCACCTTGGCGTGGGTGGGCTGGTGTTATTGCACCAGACGGGCAGTTCCAGCCGATGTCGGCTGGATTGCGTTCACCCTGTGGATTGGGTGCGAACACGGAAGGGGATATGTTCTGTGTGGATCAACAGGGGACATGGATTCCAAGCACGCCGATTTATCACCTCAGAAAAGGAGCATTCTTCTTAAATCCTGAGGGGATAAATTCGCAGACGCTTCCGAATTCCCCGCTAAAACTTTCAGCTAAAGTTCCGCAGAAAGTTTCCTACCCTGAGGCGGTAAAAGCATTACCCGAGATGTGTCCGCCCGCCGTGTGGTTGCCGTACAACAAAATGGGCCGGAGTGGGACCGATTTATGTGTCGTGGATTCACAAGGCAAATTCGGGCCCTTTGACGGGCAAATGCTGGTCGCGGAATTTACAGACGCGAAAATCAACCGGGTGTTTTTGGAGAAAGTGGAAGGTGAGTATCAGGGGGCAACTTTCCCGTTTTTGGGAGGGTTTGCTTCAGGCATCGTGCGCCTTCTTTTCGCTCCTGATGGCACTTTGATGGTAGGAATGACCAGCAGAGGATGGTCCTCTCTTGGGACGAAGGCGTATGGTCTTCAACGTGTTACATGGAATGGCCAGACTCCGTTTGCGATCCGTGAAATGCATGCACGGCCCGACGGTTTTGAGTTGGTATTCACGGAGCCTGTGGATGGAGCTTTGGCAGCGAAGGCAAGCTCCTATTCCATGAGTAGTTATACATATCTTTATTCCGGCGCTTACGGCAGCGACGAAATTCAGACGGAAACACCGAAGATTACTTCCGCTCAGGTGAGTGCTGATGGATTCCGAGTCATTCTGACAGTGGAAGGACTAAGGGAGCTGTATGTCCATGAACTTCACGCCGACGGAGTGCTCTCGAAAAAAGGCGTAAAGCTCGATCATAACGAAGCTTATTACACACTGAATCGCATTCCGAAGCTTGGAACTGAGCGAAAGTAGCGCGTCTGGGATCTGTGATTTGCGGTACGCAGCGATGCAATAAACCGTTGTAAATGTGCTTCCTGTCGACCGATCCCCACCACTCCCTATTCTAAATACACTTCTCCTTTTTCTTGTATCAGGCATGGGCAACACTGCTCGCAGTTAACCCCACAAATTTATGCCAAATCCCTGGACTGGAAAAGGAAACCCATACACACGGCAGGAAGTTAGAGATCGTCTTCAGGACGTCCTCGATAAAGGTCAACCCATCATTGCCGCAGGTGCCGGCACAGGCATCTCCGCCAAATTTATTGAAAAGGGCGGAGCTGATTTGTTGATTATTTACAATTCCGGAAGATTCCGCATGTCAGGCCACGGAAGCACGTGTGGCTTAATGGCCTACGGTGACGCGAACGAGGTTGCCATGGAGATCGGCGAATACGAAGTTCTTCCTGTGGTGGAGGAGATTCCGGTGATTTGTGGTGTTCATGCAAGTGATCCGCGGCGACGCATGTGGCATTGGCTCGGGAAAGTGAAAGACATGGGTTTTTCCGGTGTGAACAATTTCCCGACACATTGCATTATTGATGGGCACTTCCGTAAAGTGCTCGAAGAGACAGGCATGAGTGTTCAGAAGGAAGTTGAAATGGTTGCTCTCGCTAGCAAGATGGGACTCTTCTCCGTGGTCTATGTAGCTACAGCCGAAGAGGCAAAAGCCATGGCTGAAGCTGGGGCTGATGCCATTATCGCTCATGTGGGAACGACCATCGGTGGATCCATCGGTGTAGTGGGCGCGACATGTTCCATGGACGATGCCGTTCAGCGTACCCAAGCAGTGATCGAAGGCGCAAAATCGGTTCGGAACGACGTATACTTTCTGTGTCACGGTGGCCCAATCGCGACTCCCGAGCAGGCGCAGGAGGTATGTTTGCGAACGGATTGCGTCGGGTTTGTCGGAGCTTCCAGCTTGGAACGACTTGGCGTCGAACAACCGCTGATCGATCTCACTAGGGAATTCAAGAAGATCGATTTCCGAGTAAAAAAATCCCTCTAAAATGGATAACCATGTCCTCAATCGACGGTTTGTAACGGCCGCTGAGGCTGTTCGAGTCGAGTCACCGTGGACTTTGGAAGAGTGGATGTGCCGTGCGGATGTTGTCGCGAATGAGCAACTATTGCTGGTTCGCGCCAATATGGCACCTCATCGAGAACATCCTTTTCACTGCCATCCAACACGTGAGGAGGTGATCTACATTATCTCCGGAACTGCGGAACAGTGGGTGGGAAAGGAGAAACGGATCTTAAAGGCGGGCGAGATGGCCTTTATCCCAATGGGAGAAGTTCATGGAACCTACAACCCTTACGACGCTCCCTTAGTTTTTCTGGCAATCCTATCACCCGCGAATGCAGGTGAACCGGCGATCGTTGACGTTTCTGAAACCGCTCCATGGAAGACTCTGCGTAGCGAGGTGTAACCTTTCAGCCTCAAGTCGTGTATTCATGACGAGCGTATTATTAACTCGTTATGAACTATTCAGGCCCCTTGGTGTTTGCGGTTGCGATCTTATTGCAAGGTTCTGCATTTTCGGCGGATATCATCGAAAAGCGATTCCATCAATTTGACACCAATCACGACGGAATACTTAGCGGAGACGAATTGTTAGCGTCTCCCATTTTGCAGAAATTGGATGCAGCCAAACTGGGCCCGCTCACATTAGACGAAGCCAGGAGAACCATTAACCGGCTTAAGGCGACAGGCGCTCCCTTAGAAGTACCTACACCGACGACATTACTGGAAAAGAAAGCGTCCCTAACAGAAGCACCTCTCATGATAAGCCCTAGTAATACGGGGCTGGGGCGACAGGTGCCCGACGTCACTCTTCAGTCGTCGAAAGGGGAACAACTGAAGCTAAGTGAACTCGCAAAAGGGAACGTTCTGGTGCTGGCTCTTTTTAATGACAAATGTCCTATAAGCAACAAGCTTGCGCCTGAGCTTTCCCGTATTGAAAAGGATTATACATCGAGGGGTGTTAAGTTGTGTCTCATTCACACTTCGACGGAACCGAATTTGGATGGGACACAGAGGTTCATGGAGAGTTCCGGTATTGGTTCACCTTGGTTTTTGGATCGAAAGCAAACGCTACAACAGAGCTTGTTGGCGACTACAAGTACGGAGGTCTTTGTTTTAGATGGAAGTCGGACGCTGGTTTATCGGGGCGCCATAAATGATCAGTATGGCCTTGGGTACAGTCGGGATGTTGCTTCAAAACATTTTCTGCGAGAAGCCCTTGATTCGCTTTCGAACGGGAGGCTAGTTGAAGTCAGAGCGACTACCTCTCCCGGTTGCGCACTGGATTTAGTTACAGATACATCCGGCAATAAAACAGACTTAACGTACCACAAAGACATCGCGCGAATCATTCAATCTCATTGTATAGAATGCCATCACGGAACCGGACTGGCTCCCTTTAGTCTGGAGAAATACGAGGATGTGATTGAAAACGCCGGTATGATCAAAAAACAGGTGGATCGAGGAGTCATGCCACCATGGTTTGCAGCGAATCACCCGGGGCATTCCTGGGCAAATGATCGATCTATGTCCGATCAGGACAAGAGTGACTTGCTGGCGTGGCTGCGCTCGGATCGTCCCATCGGAAACGTCGAGGACGCTCCTCTGCCACGTCGTTTTTTGGGGGAGTGGTCCATCGGGCAACCAGACGCAATACTCGAAATGCCTACTGCCATTGCGGTGAAAGCCGAAGGCACAATGCCCTACCAACACTCAGTGATCGAGACGAGTTTCCCTGAGGATCGCTGGGTGCAGGCGTACGAAATTATCCCTCAGTCTCGTGGCGTAGTGCACCACGTCATTGTGAGTATGCACGAAAAGGGAGCTCAGGTTGGAAGCGCTAACGCTGCGGCTGGTTTTTGGGCTGCTTATGTTCCCGGTAATAGCTATCGTAATATGCCGGAGGGGTTTGCAAAAAAACTTCCGGCTGGGGCTCGTTTGCGTCTGCAAATCCATTACACCCCAAACGGCAAGGCCGTTGAGGATAAGATCAAAATAGGGCTCAAGTTTACAAAGAAGGACCCGCTTTACGAAGTGAAGGTCAGCTCGTTATGGAATCCTCGGATTCATATTTCACCAGGGGCAAGCGATCATGTGGAATACGCACAGAGGCAACTCGATGAAGGCATGTCCATCACGGGCTACATGGCTCACATGCACGTACGCGGCAAAGCATTCAAATACGAGTTGTTGACCCCGGGACAGCCTCCAGAGGTTCTCCTCGACTTGCCCCGGTACGATTTCAACTGGCAGCTCCAATATACCTGCGTGCAACCCAAGGTGATCCCTCCGGGTAGCACCCTGAAAATCACAGCAGTCTTCGATAACAGTGCGGGAAATCCCGCTAATCCGGATCCCTCGAAAGTTGTGCGCTGGGGAGAACAGACTAATGACGAGATGATGATCGGGTACATTGAGCATGTTGCTCCGGTTACCCTCCGGTAATTCCCAACAGCAGGGTCGTTAACTCCCTGGTTTTTGTTTCGGTACGTAAAATTCGCACAATTTAGTCCGCCAACCTAGCTGCGACTTTCGAAGAAAAGGGAGAGAGCGCGAGGTAAGGAGGTTGGCGGATATGGAAACGGAACAGCAGGAACAACAGGAAACGGAACAGCACATCGAGAAAACCGGAGGATCCGGCGGCGGTGAACAAAAGGCTCCGAATGAGACGGCCAATACTCAGGCGAGGTGTTTGGGAAAGGAGCTTTTAAAAGAGAGCTCTAGCCTTCCGAAACCGCAGCCACAGGAGACGCAATCGCCCGTCCCCGAAATCCATCTAGCTGCAAGCAGTGTCTCTGGCTCTGGCAATCCCTGTGCTATGGGAACAGCGGAAATTATGTGGGAAACGGAGGGCGGGCACTTAAAGGCGAGCAGCACGGGTAAAAAAGCGCTGAAGATTTTACTCATTGGTCACCAGTTTCAGGTTCCCAGTGAAGGACAGGCCAAAGCCGATGCTTTAGCTAAATTTACTGATATAGAAGTCTGCGCGATCACACCGCAGCGATATAGGGAAGGGGAGAACACCTGGCGTTTCCCGACAACTCCCCTCAGTGATTCTTATCAATTCCACGTGGAGCGGGTTCGGTTGCCATGGGCTGGACTCGCGAAATGGTATCTTCACTGGTACCCTGACTTGCCCAAAACACTGTGTGCGTTCCAGCCGGATATCATCGATGTCTGGGAGGAACCTTGGAGCCTTTTGAGCGCTGAGGTCTGCTGGCTGAGGGATCGAATGATTCCAAACGCGCGAATCATTTCTGAAACAGAACAGAACATCGGGCGGATACTCCCACCGCCTTTTGAGTGGTTTCGCTCCTATACCTTCGGCAAAGCCGATTTTCTCATTGGGCGGAATACCCAAGCTTTGTCAGTCGCACGAGCCAAGGGGTATCATGGCCCTAGCAGAGTTATAGGAAATGGCGTCGACACAAATTTGTTTCGCCCCCTAGACCGTGCGATGTGTCGTCGCAAGCTTGGTATCAGTGGTTTCGCTGTAGGATATGCAGGGAGACTTGTGAGCGAAAAAGGTCTGAAAGACTTGGTTGAGGCCGTATCGAACATGGATTCCGATGTTACATTGTGGGTTTGTGGGAGCGGACCATTACGAGACGAGTTACAGGCATCGGGTCCTAAAGTGCATGTTTCCGAGGGAATCCCTCGGGCCCGACTTCCGGAATACTACAATGCGATTGATGTGCTGGTGCTGCCGAGCCACACCACAAATCGCTGGAAGGAGCAGTTCGGGAGGGTGCTGATTGAAGCTCAAGCATGCGGCACGCCGGTCGTGGGATCGGACTCTGGAGCGATTCCTGAAGTCATTGGAAACGCCGGAATCATTTTTAGTGAAGGCGACATCAGAGAATTACAAACGGCTATCGAGCGGATTAAAGGCAACGAGCAACTGCGTGAAGATTTGAGTGATGCCGGGAGAGAACAGGTTAAACGGTTGTATTCCTGGGATTCGATTGCGATCCAGATGCGAGAGGTTTATATCGATATCCAAGCTGCTGTGGCGTAGGTCAATGCACTGAATATCAGTCGCCTTGGAGTATGGCGATTCAAGGATACGCAAAGGTGGTGGGAATTACTGGGAGGAAAGTAAGTTTATGGGACGATTAAAAACTGCGGTGCTAATTAATCATTCAGCAGAATTAGGAGGCGCGGAGTTTGCCCTGAAGCGACTTGTCGGGATGTTAGATCGGCGCGAATGGAATCCCGTGGTTATCTTCGGTGAAGAGGGAGCAGCAGTGGAGTGTATTCGGAAAATGTCCATCGAAACTTACGTTTTGCCGGCGGGTAAGATCCTTCAAAACACGAGAAAAGACGCTCTGACAGGTACTGGCATCTGCTCAATAAGACGTTGCATCAACGCTTTATCGTACATTCGGAAGTTGGCGCGATTCCTACAGGAATGCGCGGCAGATGTCGTACACACAAACTCGATGAAGGCCCATGTGCTCGGGGGCTTGGCGGCAAAACTCGCTGGTATTCCGGTAGTGTGGCACATTCGAGACACGGTAGATCCGAGTTACATGCCGACAGCCGCAGTGCGCTTAATGCGATGGCTTGTTCAGCGGGTGCCGAATCGCGTTATTACGGTTTCACACAGCGTTGCTCGATCGCTTTTAGGCGAGTGTGCCGGAACAAAAGCACGCGTTGTTTACGACGGGTTGGATGACAGCGCTTTTGAAGCCTGCGCTGTGCCGAAGGCGAGTCCTCAATGGAAAGTTGGGATGATCGGGCGGTTGTGTCCGTGGAAGGGTCAGCATGTATTTATTGAGGCAGCAGCTTTACTTCATGCCAAAGGTCTGTTGGTCGATTTTGAGATATTAGGTAGCCCGATGTTTGGAGAGAAGAAATATGCGGATGGACTTTTGCGACAGGTAGATGTGCTTGGCCTTGCACGTTGTGTGCATTTCAAAGGATTTGTGAGTGACGTCACGAGAAGACTCCGTTCGTGGGATGTGTGCGTGCATGCCAGCACATCCCCCGATCCCTGTCCGAATGTGATCTTGGAAGCGATGGCCGCAGGGGTTCCTGTGATAGGAAGTGCGGGGGGGGGAGTTCCTGAACTTTTGGATGGGGGCCGTTGTGGGGAGCTTTACCCAATGGGAGACAGTAAAGAACTCGCGGTTGCACTCGAACGTCTGTTGTTAGACCGCAAGCGGAGGAATGAATACGCAACTCTTGCCAGAGAACGAGCATCGTCGATTTTTCGTGCGGAGCGAGTAGCGAAGGAAGTCGAAGAAGTCTGGCACTCCGTCGTACAAGACAGAACTTGGCCCCGCCGCCGATGGCGCTGGATTGAAGAGGGGTTAGGAGTGGGGGATGGTGCTGTGTGGACATCCGGATGCGTGTGTCAGGGCGGGATTGCGCATTCCTAACTAGAATCGCCGTCGCAATTGGAAAACTCCATGAATGCCCTTTGTCCGAAGGAACTGAGCGAACAAGATCCAGGCGATGAGAGTGCCCAGTGGATACCCGAAAGAATTGCAATCATTCACGACTGGCTGCCTGAGGTGGGTGGGGCGGAGAAAGTGCTGGGAGAAATGCTAAATGTTTTTCCAGCTGCGGATCTATACAGTCTGATTGATTTTATACCGGAATCAGAGCGGGCCTTCTTGCACGGCAAACAAGTCCAAACCACTTTTCTCCAACAACTGCCTGCGGTACGCCGTTTTTATAGAGCATGTCTTCCATTAATGCCGTTAGCCGTAGAGCACATAGACCTCTCTCGCTATCAGCTCGTGATTTCGAGTTCCTATGCAGTTGCTAAAGGAGTGATTACAGGGCCCGAACAGTTACACCTTTGTTATTGTCATTCACCAATCCGCTATGCGTGGGATTTACAGGAGCAATATCTGCTGCAAAGCGGAAGTTCCAAAGGGGTGAGGGGATTTTTAGCAAGAGCCCTGCTGCACTATATACGCATTTGGGACTCGAGAACATCGAATGGGGTAGATGCCTTCGCCACTAATTCAAAATTCGTAGCGCGTCGTATTTGGAAAGTGTATCGACGACGATCCCGGGTGATTTACCCACCGGTGGATGCAGCGCCGGCGCTTACGCCCATGAGGCCAACCGCCGCCCCTTTTTACTTAAGCCTGGGGCGCTTGGTTCCGTATAAACGAGTTGATCTCATCGTGGAGACTTTTAGAGGGATGCCACAGCTGAACCTGATCGTCATTGGAGATGGTCCAGAGCGCTCCACTCTAGAGAAACGGCTTCCTGGAAATATTGTTTTTTTGGGCAGGCAGTCTCGCCAGGTGGTACTCCAGCACCTTCAAGCCGCCCAAGCTCTTATTTTTGCGGCAGAGGAAGACTTTGGGATCGTGCCAGTCGAGGCGCAAGCAATGGGCACACCAGTGATCGCGTATGGGAAAGGAGGCGCATGCGAAACTGTCCTGCACAACAAAACTGGGATTCTTTTTATGGATCAGACGCCGGAATCTCTGGAGGCAGCAATTACGTGCGCAGAGCAAACTCAATTTGATGGCGAGATTTTACGGCAACATGCCGCCAAGTTTAGCCCAGAGTGTTTTCGCCGAGATTTCGGAAACTGGGCGACACACAAATGGAAGCGTTTTGTGACAGATTCCATGACTCGAAAATCTGTAGACGCGCCTAGCTGTTGACAGTTTCGGTGTGTGCGGCAGACGTGTGGGTGGTTTGCCGTTTAATCGTTGGCTCTACATCCGAGGATACAATCGACGCAAACCTGAAGGAAAAGCCCACTCGACAGGAAATCGGTTTATTTCTCGTGGGAGATCAAAATTTTTCCACACGCACCTCGCAGCATTTGCATTTCATGTGCTTCAGAAGCGCGCTCGAGAGAAAACGTTTTTCGAATCACGGGTTTAATAGATCCATCAGCCAAGCCTGAGAAAAAGTCACCGTGAATCTGCGCCAAAACACCCTGAGACGCATTCACCAGCATGACTCCCCGTATCTCCGCATCTCGACTCATGAGATCCCTTGGCTGAATCTGCACATTTCCGCGACTGCCAATCACACAAACCACGCCACCAAATGCCAGAAGCGGCAAATCTCTTCCTAGATTCACATTCGCGAGCATCTCCAAAATCACAGGAACACCCTGGCCTTCGGTTGTTTCCAAAATATGAGCCTCGTACCCAGCTTCATTATGGTTAAAGACCCCGTCCGCTCCTAGTTGGATCAACAGCTGTTTTCCTGCCTCGCTGCCATAGGTCGCAAGAACCTTAATGCCAGCCCGTTTCGCTAGCTGGAGCGCAGCAATTCCGACCCCCCCCGTGGCTCCATGAATCAGGATAGTTTGTCCCCTCCGCACCTTCGCTCGGTGAAACAAGGCGTAACTAGCCGTCGCGTACGGAATCCCCATACATGCGCCAAACTCAAAAGCAGCCTGCCTAGGGAGCGTGTGAATCTGGGTTGGCAGACACAAACAAGCCTCTGCATAGGTGCCAGTGATACTTCCAGAAACATACACCCTCAGGCCTCTTGTTAAGCCCCGCACGCTGGAACCACACGCAGCAATGACTCCAGAACCGTCAAAACCGGGGGTGTAAGGCACTTCCGGAAGACGCCCATAGACCCCGGAGCGAATGTATGTATCCACCGGATTGACTCCGCTCATGTGGAGTTTGACCAGAACTTGGTCGTGGGCAGGAACGAGATCCGGAACCTCGCGCATTTGAAGCACTTCAGGAGGGCCAAACTGATCAACAACGATAGCATTCATGGAACCAAGCGAAATTCGGTGAAAGTGGGGCAGGGTAGAGATACTATACGCCTCTTGCGTATGATTACAAACGACGTCTCAGCAACAGCCAGCGCCCCTAAAGGTGTCGAACATGCCGGTGTGATTGATTTTATGGGATTCGATTCCAAAACTGGAGAGGTCCTTTTAGTTATTATTGAGTCTCGGCCTTGGGATGAGTCGCAGCGTCAACTTTTTCAGTTGCAGGAAAAGCTTAACGCATATTTCTCCTTTATCTTAGATGGAGAAATGCTCGAAGTTTACCCGAAGCTAAAAGACAAACCGATACGAGTGCGCTTGGAGTGCGTAACCCCGCCACATTCGGAAGCTGTTACGTTCTTGCAAGCGGTATACGATCAAGCAGCGTTACAAGGAATATCATTCGAAGTGGAGGTTATGGGGAAAGGCTGCGGGTGCGGCAACCCGGCTGGAAGCTGCTCTAAAGAGTAGCATGAAAACGAAAAGGGGGCCATTTGGCCCCCTTTCATTACAAGCGATCTGCTAATCGAAATTAGCGTGATTATTGTATGGTTTTACTTTTTCTTGTACCCAAATAGACCACGGTCGCGTATCAAGGCGATCGTTTCAGAAGGCACCATCTTTTCCCAATCGGAATTTCCGTCCTCAATTGATTTGAGCACATTCCGAGGAAAGATGCTTAATAGATCTGGTTTGTAGTTATCCAAATCAACGAAAGACCCGCGATCAGCCAAATAAGAGTACAACTTTCGAAGAGTCTCCGGCACCTCGAGGTTTTCAACGGTTGTTATTTTACCCGTATTTGAATCTCGGGAGGGATAAACGAACAGTTTCAGGTCTCCCTTAAAGAGTCTGCCAAATGATTCAAGAATACCACCAGCAAGAGAGGTGTAATATGATTCATCAAACAAATTGAGCAGGCGTGTTACTCCAAGCGCAATCCCGATCGGTTCTTGGGTTAGGTTGGATAAAAACGCAGATAAGCGATAATACTCGGAGAAATCAGAAATCAGTACAGGCAATCCAAAAGCACCGAGTAGATCTGCGCGCGCCAAAAAGTCTTTGGGATCTACGGCCTGTTGATCCGCGAGTAGATTGCGCATGGTGATTTCAAAAACCTCCACGACCTCTTTTCCTTGTACAGATGGTAATGCGCGGAACTTTTCAGCGGCACAATCCAAGATATCTTGATGAACTCGGGTGACAGGATGGAATGCGCCACGCTCTACAAGAATCGCCTTTTTGTAGAAAACTGCTGATGGCTGTAAAACTTCACCGCAAGGACCAAAGATAGCCGCTGGCGAAAGCTTGAGCTGGATCAACCGCAGGCTCATTAGTCGATTATCAACCCCTTTGAACGCAGCCCCGGAAAACTCCACCATATCGATTTCGATGCGACCTACCGATAACGAATCGAGCAACGACTGAAGAAGCGCCTCAGGGTTATCGTTTAGATAGAATGCCCCATAAGCCAAGTTTACCCCTACAATTCCTAGAGCTTCTTGCTGCGCGGTCGACTCCGGATCCAGCATACGAACGTGGATTACGATACGGCTATGTTCCGCCTTTGGGGCGTGCTGGAAGGTCACACCCATCCAACCATGACACTCCGTACCCCCGCGGAATGACCGCGCGGCAACTGTATCAGCAAACGCAAAGAAGCACGTATTGGCGCCTCGCTTGAGGCTCAAGCGACGAATATTGAGTTCGTATTCCAATCCCAACATGGCCTCGAGGCGCATACGGGAAACGTACCGGTCACTGCACCCATAGATCGCATCTGACACGGTCATGTCGTACGCGGAAATGCTTTTTGCAACCGTTCCTGCAGCACCACCGACACGGAAAAACCACCGGACAACCTCCTGACCGGCACCAATTTCGGCAAAGGTACCGTAATAGCGAGGGTCTAGATTGATCTGAAGCGCCTTCTGACGGGTATCGAGAACTGTGTCAGCCATGGAAATGTGGGTAATAAGAGTTAAATTAGGGTGATCCGAGTGGGGCCTAGGTAGGGCCTGTTGTGAATAAGCAGGATTGATGCGAGCGCACAAACCGAGAAACCGAAACTGATTCACAAGTTATTCACAAGCGCGCAACAAACTCGCGCCGTGGATTATTTCATTAACATAATACAATGTATGTCATATGGAGTGGCGCTTGGTGTGTCTCCTGTTGGTTCTTTCCTTCTCGCATCGCGACGCATTCTTCGCCCTTTGTACGCCTTTTACCCAAGAACCCTTGCCTCCCACCAAATTGCTTCCGTACACTGATTCCCATGTCCTTCACCAGTGCGGTTCCGCATCCGGCCTCCAAGGCGCCTGATTTTTCCGAAACCTTTCGAAGAGCTTACCGATGGATGTTACTTGCTCGGCTAGCCGAGGAAAAAATCTCGAGCCTCTTCCGGACCGGCAAAATCACAGGCGGTGTTTTTCTAAGTAAGGGTCAAGAAGCCATTAGCGTCGCTACTGGTATCGCATTACGTGACGGTGATATTTTTGCGCCTCTCATTAGAGACCAAGCCGGTCGACTCGCTTTTGGCGAAAGTCTGCTCGATTTCACCCTCACCTATGTTGGTGCCAGATCGGGCCCCATGCGCGGTCGTGATGGAAACGTCCATCGCGGACGCCCTCGTGAAGGCATGCTTCCAATGATCTCTCACCTTGGCGCCATGATTTCGGTTGTGAACGGATCGCTTATGGCGCATCGTTTCCAAGGGCGTCGAGGTACTGTGGGCGCCGCAAGTATCGGTGAAGGAGCTACATCCACAGGGTCCTTTCATGAGGCAATTAACCAGGCTGCCGTTGAGAGGCTGCCGTTGATACTCGTGGTTACCAATAACCAATACGCTTACTCGACCCCAAACAGTCGCCAGTTTGCGTGTTCGGATCTGGTAGACAAGGCAATCGGTTATGGCGTGACCGGCCATTCAGTGGATGGGACTGATCTGGCGGAGTGCCTGAAAGTGATCGGAGGGGCCGTGGAACTGGCACGCTCAGGCGCAGGTCCCCAACTAGTGGTTGCGTCTTCTCTTCGATTGGTTGGCCACGGGGAACATGACGACAGTCATTATGTGGACCCGCGTCTCAAGGACTTGCCACTTGGACGCGATTGTCTCAGCGTTGCGGAAGCGACCATTCTCTCGAATGGCTGGGCGGATGCGGTCACGTTAGAGTCATGGCACAAGGACTCGCTACTACAGATCGAGGAAGCAGTGGCTTATAGTATCAGAGAAGCGGCTCCCGATCCTAGTCGTGAAGATTGGTGCGCTTTTGCGACAAAAGAATTTGCAGAAGGCTAGTGAATCAGATTTCACCGCCAAGGAACCTCTACTTTCGTTTTATTTTGATTACTTATCTAGAAGCCATTCGCGAAGCGCAAGCTAAGGCGCTAAGTGACGATCCTCGCGTTTATATTTACGGGCAGGATATTGGATTTTTCGGGGGCGCATTTAAAGCAACCAAAGGGTTGGCTCAACGTTTTCCTGGGCGTGTAATCGATTCGCCTATTAGTGAAGACGCAATGGTCGGATCTGCAATTGGTGCTGCTATTCAAGGAATGCGGCCCGTTGTAGAGATGCAGTTTGCTGACTTCTCTACGGTGGGATTTAATCAAATCGTAAATCAAGCTGCAACTCTGCATTGGAGAACTGGAGTTCCGTGTCCGATTACGGTTCGTATGCCTTGCGGCGGAACCACTGGAAGCGGCCCGTTCCATTCACAGAATTTAGAGGGTATTTACGCTCAATATCCGGGGTTAGTGGTTTTAACACCGGCCACAGTCGAAGACGCGTATTCGATGCTGCTTGCTGCAATTGAATGCGAGGATCCGGTGGTATTCTGTGAGCATAAATATCTCTATTATCATTTGAAGGCAGAGAGCCTCCCTAGTGAAGCTCTTCCGATTGGTAAGGCTCGGATTGCTAGGGCTGGTCGTGATGCAACCGTTGTAACGTATGGCGCTATGTTACACGAAGCGCTTGCTGCAGCCGAGGAGTTGTTGTCCGAAGGCTGGCAAATTGAGGTAATCGATTTAAGATCGGTTAAACCTCTAGATACCGATACCGTTCTTGCCTCGGTTGCCCGGACTGGGCGTATATTAGCCGTCAGTGAAACGTGGCCTTGGGGCGGTGTTACTGCGGAGGTAATAGCTCGGGTTGCTTCCGAAGGATTCAACCTCTTAGACGCGCCTCCAATGCGACTTAATGCAAAGGATACCCCCGTGCCGTATCACCCCAACCTTTGGGGAACGCATCGTCCTACAGCAAAGACGATCAGTGATTCCTTGCGATCTCTCTTACGTCTCTAATTGTAAACCCGCTCGCGCCATTCTTACCTTTACCGTTTCCTTCCAATGCCACGTATTCCAATAATCATGCCGCAGTTGGGTGAGTCTATAGCTGAGGCTACCATTGTTAGTATCTCGTTCCAAGTCGGACAATCTGTCGACTGCGATCAGGATATTGTGGAGGTCGAAACCCAAAAAGCCACGATGGGCATTACTGCCCCCTGCTCTGGTAATATCGTGGAGTGGGCGATTGAAGTGAACCAGAGTTATGCGGTTGGCGCGACTTTAGGTTACCTTGAATGCACGCCTGAAGAGGCGCTTCGCCTTGGTTTGGATTCGGTTGCCGAATCGGCAAAAACATCTGAAGCGCTGCCTCACGGTATGTCCCCGGCGGATCACGATTCTCCGGGAATCGCGTCCTATCAAAATCGCGGTGTCGAGCCGACCGTTCGGGGGCTTCCCGTTCCAGCTCACGCTTCGGGGGCAAGTTTCCTGTCTCCTCGAATGAAGGCACGTATGGCCGAGCTTGGGTTACATGCTGCGGATTTGGCAGGAGTCGCAGGAAGTGGTGCGGCGGGACGGCTTACCATTGATGATTTGGAAAAGTTCATCGCTCAACTGAGCGAACATCAGCTCTCCAACGCCTCCTCTATGCGCGTTGCCGTTGCGGATGCTATGCGGCGTTCCTGGACCCGTCCCCTGGCCACGGTGGGAAGTCCAATCTGTATCGATCCCCTTCTCGCTCATCGTAAATCCAGCAATCCTAAACCAGGACCTGCGCTCTATGCCCTTCGTGCTCTTGCGATCGCTCTCGGAGAGAACTCCGCAGTGGCCGGACGCCTCGTGGGTGATAAAATTGTTCACCCAAAATCCATCGATGTCGGATTCGCTGTAGAAGCAGAAGATGGAGTTCTGGTGCCGGTCCTTCGTAATGCGGATAAAGCGCCTCTGGCCGATTTGCTTACGCGCTACAATGATCTGGTTGATTTGGCTCGTCGCCGTCGCCTTCCCCCAAATGCAACCGGTGGATCCATCGCAACCGTCACAAACTTTGGCACCTTCGGCTTGGAGTGGGCCACCCCTATTCCATTACCTGAGCAAAGTTTGGTTCTTGGAATGGGTGCGGGGCGGGTCGTGCCAAAATGGGATCCGGCAGCCGGCGATTTCAAACCGGCAACAGAAGCTCATTTTACCCTTTCCTTTGACCATCGAGTGTTGGACGGCGGCGGTGCAGGCCGCCTCCTGGCAAGGATATCGGAATTGCTCCAGAACCCTGAGCAACTGTAATAAAACGCCTCTGACACGCGATAGGCTCGGCAGGCGCAGCTGAATTGGAGTTGTCTATCAAGGCAACTCCTTTCCTGTTTTGGGGAATTCAGGAAAGAAGATCTTTCGTATCTGCGAGGCCAGATAGCTTTGACCTCAATTGTTGGCAAAAAAAGACCCGCGCTTCTTGCTATTTAGCAAGGAACGCGGGTTCGTTTTGAGAAGGATTAATCCCCCGCCCAAGGATTGACTCCGAGATCCACAAACAGTGGCAATTCGGGAGAACGGAACGGATGGCGTTCCGATGTGCCTCCATCGACTTTTTCCAAAGAGAAATTGTCGGTGATTGTGATTTTCGGAGGCATCAGCGTACAGGTAAGGCCTGCATCGCAGAGGTTCGACTTAAAGTTTCCAGCCACCATGTTGCAGAGCTCGCCAATAACATCGGCTGCCATGGCAGGATCCGCTAGGTCGGACGGATCTAGTCCCAAGAGACGTTCTCCAATCAAAGGAACAGAAGATTTGGTAAGGCGAATTTGAACCTTTCCCGTGGCTTTTCCAGTAAACCCTACTTCCCCCATGATATGGGCTTCCTGAAATGGCGCGGACACTGGGAGTAGCTCCAATTGAATCCCCAACATCGTATCAAAAGTCTTAACGACGGCCCTTACCAACGGATCACCCATTGCCAGCACCAACGCAACACTCATGCCTGTCCGTTGTAACGCGCCGTCTACCGTAGTGATGTTGTAGTCGAACTCATCCACTGCACGTGGATTTGCGAATTTCAAGAGCCGCTTGGTAAGCTCCGGATCTTGGGAAACGAACTTGCCGAACTCTTCAATCGTCGCGCCTCGACCAGAAATCATCTGAGTCAAGCGCTTAACGCTCTCGGGGACTGAGTCTAATCCGAAATTCTTGGCTATGTCTTCGTGTGTGCTCATTATTGGGAAAATTGTAAAACTAAGCGGCTACTTTCGGTTCTAGCTTCAATACCCGACCAGCCTTCTCTATCAGCTGCTCGTCTTTGAATGGTTTTACTAAATAGTCGCGAACACCCAATTTCGCGATGTAGGCGACGTTTTCACGCCCGGACTCAGCCGTTAACATGATCACTGGAATTCCCTTTAAATCAGGATTTTCCTTTAATTTTGTGAGCATCGTAACACCGTCCATCACCGGCATCGTGATATCCAAGAAGATGAGGTCCGGTTTCTCCTTTGCGGCTGCGGCCAAACCTTCTTCTCCGTTGGACGCTTCGATCACCACGCAATCGTAATTTTTGAACGACCGCTTCACGAGCATACGAATCGTTAAACTGTCATCAACACTAAGAATCTTATACGGCATAGCACTAAAGTTCGAGTTTCAGGTGGACTTCCAAATCCAAGACATCCTGCCCGCAGGCAAATGGAAAGTGAGTTATCTCTAAGTCGGGCTCAGATTCAATCGAGAAAGATTTACCTCGAATAATTGAGGGCGGGCTGATGCCAGCGTCGTGTCCCAAATCAGCCAACGCCGCCTTCAATCCTCCCGCGACCATGTTGCATAACTCCCCCACTGCGTCATTGATCTGACGATCTGACACTGGGTTTTCGGAGGATTCCGCAAATAGGTTCGCCGCAATCACCTGCGCGAAACTCACCGGCAAATGAAAATAAAACATTCCCCGAATCGCATCCCCTCCAATGCCAATAATGGCACTAATTCGATCCACCTCCCGTGAGATGGCTGTTTTTGCAGGTGTCACCTCAAGATTCAGCATCGTCCGTAGGACATGCGGCACCACGCGCAGAACGGATTCACTGAGATCGAATTTGGATTCGGATAAACTCATGGTGTTGGTTTACTAAGGCTGGAAACACTCGCCGCACCCGAGGCAAGCTGCGCTTGCACTCCCTCAACGATCGCTCCTGCGATCTTGTTCAGCGGCAAAATCTTGTCGACACATCCCATTTCAACGGCCGCACGGGGCATCCCGTAGACCACACAGGTTTCTTCATTCTGCGCGATCGTTCTGGCGCCAATTCCCTTCAATAATTTCATTCCGAGCGCGCCATCCACCCCCATCCCAGTCAGAATCGCCGAGACCACCTTGGCTCCCGCGCACTCCGAAATCGAACGGAACATGACGTCTACTGCAGGTCGGCAATGATGGACCGGAGGCTTTTGATTCAACTCAACACGATAACCAGCACCCACAAATTTGAGCGTCATGTGATAATCGCCAGGAGCCAAAAGGCACAACCCAGGCACAAGCATATCTCCTTCAGCTGCTTCGCGAACTTCAAAAGCACACATGGCGTTTACCCGTTCCGCAAACATCTTCGAGAAATGCGCCGGCATATGCTGCGTAATACAAATACCGGGAAGCCCACCGGGTAAATGAGTCAGCACTTCAGTCAACGCCTCAATTCCGCCTGTGGATGCCCCAATCGCAATCAATTGCTTGGGATTCCATTTACTCGCAGCAACTGCGGCTGCCACTCGGGGTTGGGCCACTGCGCCGGTTGACGATCCAATGACCGGCGCTGACGCTGAAACCCCTGGAGCGCGTAAGCGAGCCACTGCCGCCGCTTTAATACAGCGCGGCAGTTGGTCCGCTAGACTTCCAATTGAAAATGCACTTGTGGGCTTCGCCAGCACCTCTACTGCCCCCGAATTGATGGCTTCCAAAGCCGCGGCCGAACCTGCCTGAGATATCGAACTGATGACCACCACGGGCATCGGTTTGTGCTTTTGAAGAATCTTCAAAAATGTGAGGCCATCCATCCGAGGCATTTCAATATCGAGAGTCAGCACATCGGGCTCCAGCTCCACGATCATGTCGCGCGCAACATAGGGATCGGGGGCTGCTCCCACCACCTCGATTTGGGGATCTTTACTCAGTGCGTCGGTGATCATCTTGCGCACCATGGCGGAGTCGTCCACCACCAGCACTCGGATCTTACGATTAGCAATACTCATAAAAATGATTGAAGCTTACTACAGCAGAAACCCCGCCAAATTCAGCCGAAGGGATATTTATAATTTTCTGGAGCCTTTTCCCGTGACATCCAGTTGAACACTCCCAGTGGCTAGCTCGAGTCGAACCGTGCGGATATCAGTTCCCCCAATGTCCTCCGCGTCAATTCTCACTCCATTCCGAGCCAACAGAGCTTTCACTGCCTCTATATTCCGTTGGGCAACATTTAAAAATTTGCTCTCATTTAACACTGAAGCCCCTCCCGCCAGTTTGACTATCAATCGGCTCTTGGAACCACCCAATGCGTATACCGCATGAAAAAGCGCAGGTAATCCGGTATCTATAAACATTAGCGGTTTCTCTGCGGCACGCTCAGAGCCGAAAGCGGAATCCGGCAACATGGCATGTAATAATCCTCCTACCTTGGCAGACGGATCATAAATCACCACCGCCACACAGGATCCCAATGAATATGTCAAGAGCGTCGAATTGACATCATTACTGACAAGCATCTCCCCCATCCCTACAACGAGATTTACTTTGGGAACAGGAACTGTCCATTTACGCAGAGGCTGCATTACGAAAACCTAGCAAGTGTGAATTGGTGTTCCCTTTGGGGATTAAGCCGATCTTTGATAAATAGTGGGCTTAACGGACTTCAGTTCGTGTTTTACGGATAACAGGCTTTCCGAATGCCCCACAATTAAATATCCACCGAGACTTAATTGCTGCGTGAGTTTATTTACCAGCTCCTGCTGGGTCTTTTGGTCAAAATAAATCATCACATTTCGACAGAATATGATGTGCTGATCTTTAGCCACCGGATAAGGCGAATGAAGGAGATTTGCGTGATGAAACTTAATCGCGTCACGTAATTCTTTTTTAACTCGGTAGTACCCTGTGAAATCCCCTGTCCCGTTTTGGAAGTAACGTTGCAGATACTGCGGATCAGGCAATTTAACGCGATCCTTGCTGTAAATACCGTTTCTAGCGTGCTCTAAGATACGCGTGGAAATGTCTGTGCCTTCTATGAGCCAGGAATGTTGGGGATGCACCCGGAAATACTCCGCTAAAACAATAGCAAGGGTATAAGGTTCCTCACCAGAAGACGACGCCGCGCTCCAGATTCGAAGTGGATCACGAGGTGATAACTTCGCGCACCACTCCGGGATGGCGTGCTGTTTCAGGAAGTCCATGTGCTGAACTTCTCTAAAGAAATGTGTGTGATTCGTGGATATCAGGTCAATGAGCGGAGAGAGTTCCGCTTGTCCTGCGGGTCCACGTAACAAATCGCAGTACGCCTCGTAAGATGGCAATCCAAGCTCCCGTAACCTCTTGTTTAAACGCCCAGAAACAAGCGGCTGCTTATCAGCTCCAAGCTGAATGCGGCTATGCTCGTAAACCACTTTGGTAATAAACGAGTAACACTCATTACTAAGCTTAACATCAGCGGGAATAAGACTCATGGCAACTCTTGTTTCTTTCTGAATTAAAAGTCCTTAAAAGAACTTTCCATGTTCCCTTCATCCGGCATCGGAATGGCCGTTGAGGATTTTGCAGCCTTCGCTGCCCTACGGCCCTTGGGGGGCTGAGGCGCCTCTTCACGGGGCTGTTCCACAGGTTCTTCTCTGTCTTTTTTGCGTGAAGAGCGGACAGAGCGCGATGGCAGCCTGACAGGTTCACGTGTCGCCAATCGACGTGGTTTCGGTTCAGGCTCAACCTCGTGTGTCTCATCGCGGTAGACGGCTCCATGTCCCCCTAAGACCGCCTGTAGATCAGCCACGACTTCCTGTAGTGCTTCAACCTGGGAGTTCAATTCTTCAGCCGATGCTGCATTTTGCTCGGCACTTCCTGCATTGGTTTGCACCACCTTATCCATCTGCGAGACAGCCATGTTCACCTCGCTGACCCCCGTGCTTTGTTCTTGTGCCGCTGAAGTCATCTCGGCAATTACGTCATCCAGAGAAGAGATCTGAGTCACAATTCCACTAAAGACGTGTTCGAGATTCGCGGCGGTGCCTTCCACTTCCACTAGGCTATGAGAAACCTTCGCACTAGCCACTGTACCTAGCTCGCTTCGTTTGATCGCCGATTCAATTTTTTCGGCCGTTTCTTTTGCTGCTTGAGCACTGCGCTGTGCAAGTGCGCGAACTTCGTCAGCAACCACCGCAAAGCCCATACCGGCCTCACCAGCACGAGCGGCCTCTACCGCAGCGTTGAGAGCGAGCAAATTGGTCTGGAACGCAATTTCATCGATCGTTTTCACGATCTTCGCTACGTCCCGACTGGATTCCTGCATTTCCGAAACAGCGGACTCCATCTCGCGGACAGCCCCTCGGATAGATGTCAGTGTTCGCGACATTTCCTCAAGCCTTCCACGACCTGCGGCCGCGGAGGTTTTCGCCTGTGAACTCAGTTCACGGCCAGAAGATGCGTTTTCTGCCGTACGCCGAGCCATGGCTGAGATTTCCTCGAGAGAAGCACTGGTTTCTTGCAGCGATGCGGCCTGTTCACTTGCTCCGGCGGCAACCTCCTGACTCGATTGGGTTACATTGCCCGTGGCACCCTCAAGCGCCGAACTAATATCCTCCAAGCTTTCGATGCCAACCTGTAATTGCCCCGAAATAGAACGGCTCAAATAATACCCAACAACAACCAACCCACCAATACACAGTAGTGTAACTATTGCGAATTGAGTAATTTGCTGTTTGGAGTGCGCTAAGGCTTCGCTCTCTGGCACTCGTACAATCACACCCCATTTCAACCCCGGGAAACCTAATTCACCGTCACAAGGCGCATATCCACAAAGCTGACTTATTTGCTTTCTTAAATGTAAAAATGTTCCGTGACCTGACTTGCCTGCAACTACGGCAACAGCTGCCGGAAGCCCTTTCTCAGCAAGATTCAGCTTCAATGTCAGATTGGGGTCCGGCTCTGCTGAAATCTTACCGCTGTGAGAACTTGGATCCACTTCAAGCAACAGTCTTCCCTTGGAATCGATTATCGCGATTTCAGCACTTGGTTCCGCATGTTTTTTTAAGTTGTTATAAGAATCAATTAAAATATCTCCGACAAGAGAAAGGACAGCACAGTTATGCCACACGCCGATGATCTTATCGTCAGAATCTTTAACGGGAGCCGAAAAGCCCAAAACAAAACCATCAGTCCCATAGATTCGCTTCACATCTTCGTCCTGATGGACATCCTGAACAACGGTTCCATCGACTCCCTCGCCTTTTAAAAAGTTCCCAGTTAGTGCAGACCGGAACCAATCCGCATTTTTGAAATTCTTTTTATACAGATACGCTGTTTCGATCGCTTTTCCTGAACTATTCTTGTCGTTTACAGCGATGACTCGCCCTTCAAGATCTACCAGAAAACTCAACGGGTAACAGCCATAAAGCTGAACGTAAGAATTCGCGATTTCGCTGAGTTTGTTTTTCTCCGAGCCGACCTGATACCATGCAGCGTGGTTGTTCACTGCGTCATTAAGCGCAAAAGCCTGAACATCCCCGTATCGCTCAAATAGATTGCGGTCGATTTTTTCGGATATGTTTTGGGCCTCCGCTTCGAAACCGGCTGCGACGTCATCCTCCATGTTAGAGGATGTTTTAATTGCTAATCCCGAAATAAGCAAAGCAGGGATGACACCGCAAATAACAATGGCTAGGGAAATCTTTTTCTTAAGATTCATAACTAAAATAAAACCAAATCTACTTATGGGGACCAACAATGATTGAGGTCTCGGAATGCACAGCGTTCACGACCTTATCGATATCCAACAAGGTCTTCACGCTACCTTTAATTTTCGCCATCCCCAAAATGTAATCCGTATCTAAAACAGTCCCAAAATCCGGAGGTGGCTCGATTTCGTTTTCGTTAATGCCCACCACTTCTTCCACTGCATCCACAATAAGCCCCATTGGAGTTATTGTGTTGTCAGGCAACACAACCTGCACAACCACAATGCAGGTATGTTTAGTGTTCTCTACAACCGCCAACCTGAATTTCAACCGAAGGTCCGCCACTGGAATAATCTTCCCGCGAAGATTTAGTACACCCTTAATGTAATCCGGCATCTTTGGTACCGGCGTAATATCACATAAACGGATAATTTCCCGAACCTTTAATACAGGGACACCATAACATTCGTGACCTAGCACAAATGTTAAATGTTTACCAATCGACGTATTGGTCGAACTTATCGAGGGTGTTTCGGTAGACATAATTTAAAGTGTTTTGTGTAACTGTACGATTACAGCCCGGAAGAGGTTCCGCTGAGTTTCACCAAGGCATCGACATTTAAAATCAAGCCCACACGTCCATCCCCTAGCACGGCTCCTCCTGCAAGTGCGTTGCTCTTTTTCATCGCACCGCCAAGGCTCTTAATCACAACCTCCTGTTTTCCAAGTAGTTCATCCACCATTAAACAACGGGTCTGGGAACCGGATTCCACTACCACAATAATCGCCTCGGCTGGATCGGTTACTTTCGGTTCCTGTTCAAGATAATGGTATAAGCGAAGCAACGGGCTAAGTCTTCCCCGGACATTCACCATCTCGCCGCGTTCGTGCACACTGGAGATCATCTCCGCACGTGGGCGGAACGATTCACGTACCGATAATGTCGGAATGATGTAACGCTCACCTCCGACACTCACAATCATCCCATCAATGATGGCCAGCGTCAGTGGTAGATAGATCGTAAACGTCGTGCCTTCGCCTGGGATAGTGTCGATGTCGACCTTCCCTCGAAGTTTCTCGATGTTTTGCCGAACCACGTCCATCCCCACTCCTCGACCTGAGATATCGCTAATGACTTCGGCCGTGGAGAAACCGGCGGCAAAGATTAGCCCATAAATTTCTTTGTCAGGGAGCGTTTCATTGGGTTTTACCAACCCGCGCTCACGCGCTTTCGACAACAGCTTTTCTTTATTCAGACCATTTCCGTCATCCTGAATTTGGATCACGATATTTCCGCCCTGGTGAAACGCCCTGAGGTTAATCGTTCCCATGGCCGGTTTGCCTTTTGCGATACGGGCCTCGGGTTTTTCAACACCGTGATCTGCCGCATTCCGGATCATGTGCACCAGCGGATCGCTGATTTCCTCGACGATATTACGGTCAAGCTCCGTGTCCTCTCCGCTCATCACAAGCTGAACCTGCTTGTTTTGTTTCGTGCCCAAATCGCGAACCAAACGCGTCATTTTCTGGAACGTCGCACGAATCGGAACCATTCGCAGCGACATCGCCGTGCGCTGAAGCTCACTTGTGATACGGCGAAGTTGCCCGAGGTTACGGGAAATATTACGGCTCGGCAGCGCGCGTATTTCAGGATCCTGCACCACCATGGATTCGGAGATTACCAATTCCCCGACTAGGTCGATGAGTGCGTCGAGTTTGTAGGTATCGACTTTGACGAAGCCAGCTGCCGGAGCCGGCGCTGCTGCTGCTCCCGGTTTCGGTGCTGCGGGTTTGGCTGCCGCGTGCTCCGCACTTGGCGCTGTCGCAGCGGGTGTTGCAACAGGTGCCTCCGAGGCCCCGGTTGAAGGAGTTGCCGCTGGAGCGGGAGAGGTCGAAGCGGTAGATGCTGCTACAGCAGGTGCTGGCGCGGAAGGTGCGCCTGGCGCTGGCCCGTGTCCAAGAATGTGTTTGGCACGCGCAATCAGATGAAGCGTAGGAATAAGGATCGGTACAGCGAGATCTTTTCCCGCAAGGCGATCTGCGATTTGAGCCACAAACTTCGAAAGTGTGTCTCCACCTTCCAGAATCACATCAATGATATCTTTGTTGATCTCGAGTTTGTGCTGACGAGCTGCATCCAGAACGGACTCCAACTCGTGCGCGAGATCTTTAATACACGTCAGATTACAGCATCCGGCCCCACCCTTGAAGGTATGGAACGCACGGAAAATGGAGTTTAGCGTTCCGGCATCCGTCGGGTTCTCCTCCAGAACCAGCACCCCCTGCTCGATGTTTTGAAGATGTTCGTAAGATTCGCTGACAAACCCGACGATGAGATCGCGATCGTCTCCATCGAGATTCATCTCAAGTACAGGTTCTTCGCCTAACGGTTCAGACATAGGAGGAGGAGCGGGAGCGGTCACTGCGGGGGCTGCTGCGGGAGGAGGAGTTGCTGGTGCAGGCTCGGGTTTTGCGGGTGCTGGTGCTGTCGGTGCAGGGGCCGACTCGCTCGACGTCCACGTGCCCGGATAAACTGGGATGGCCGTGCTTTGAGAAGCTCTATCCAGAGCCGTTTCCATCCAGGACGTCCATTCGCCTAAACGCGCCAAAGTGGGTTCGTCAAATTTTGCGGAGGTATCAAACACGTGATCCAGCCATTCCCGGCAATAAGCGATTGCCACCAATATCTCGGAGGGAAGATCTGCCGTTTTTGCAAGCTCTTCCACCTGGCAGACGAAGCTGTTAATGGGCAACAAGCCGTTGTCTTTACCGGATTCGGCAAAAGCGAGCTCGAGCCCAAGTTGTTGGACCAAAGAGACAATCCGGGGGCCAACTGCCGACAGCGATTCTGGTGCGCTGGCCGAATCTGCAGTCCATGAGCTGGGAAGTGTGGGTAAACCGTTTCCTTGTTCACTTTGCTCCATTGCTGCATCCATCCAGGTGGCCCAGTCCGTAAGGCGTTCCAGAGTGAGGTCATCGAAAACCGCCGAGGTATCGAGAATATGATTGATCCACTCCCTTGCGTAATGAACAGCCTCGTCGACTGCCGAAGGAAAGTCGGCCTTGGACAGCAGATCTTCTATTTCGTAAATGAAGCTGTTGATCGGCAGTAAACCGATATCTTTACCGACCTCAGCCGTGGCTAGTTCTTTGGCGATGTTTTGGGCAAGACCAGCGACTTGCGTCCCAACGGTAATCACAGGCACCCCTGCTTCACTCCATGCGACCGGAAGTACAGGCAACGCGTGCCCTGATTGAAGTTGTTCTAATGCAATTTCGAGCCAGGAAGTCCACTCGGCCAGACGCATGAGTGTACCGGCATCAAACTGTGCCGTGGTGTCTAGGATGTTATCAATCCACTTGCGAGCGTGTCGGATGGCAGCAGGAATGGGAGACGGCAGATCAGCCGTTGTTAACAGATCCTCCATCTCCGTGATGAAGCTATTCAGCGGCAGCAGCCCAGTGTCTTTGCCTGCCTCAGTAAAGGTGAGCTCCTGGCCGATTTTCTGCGTCAACTCCAGCACTTTTGGTGCAATAGGGTGATTAGACATGTGAGTGATTAAGGAGGGACTTGGATTAAGATAACAAAAGGAAAGCGATCCTAGCGAACAGAAAACAGGACAGTGAATTTTTGTCTAAGCTTCAATATGGGTGTGTCCAGATTTTGTTGCCAGTCTAGCGTATTGGGAATCGCAACCGTTATTTAAAAATCCTTAAAGGATTTATCCATATCAGAACTCGATTTCGCGGCCTTTTCATCAGAGGGAAACGGTAATGCGGAAGAGCTTGATGGTTTAGATGCCGCTTCGGGAAGATGGGGAGTATTTGATAGACTCAAGCCTTTTGGCGTACCCGAAAGCGCAGGGAATTTCGGCGTCGCCGTGAGTGTCGGCAGAACTCCCGAACCAGAGTCGATGTTTCCCTTACCAGTTACAATCGCATGTAAATTCGAGACTACGGTTTTAAGGGATGTGACCTGATTATTAAGATCAACGGCGACCCCGGCATTTTCCTCCGCTATGGCTGCATTACCCTGAGTGACTGTATCGAGTTGGGTAATGGACATATTCACCTGGCCAACCCCTGTGCTTTGCTCCGTACAAGCCACTGCCATTTCATTAATAACATCATCTAGAGAGGAGATGTATTTAACGATACCCTCGAACACATTCTGGAGGTTTTCCGAAGTCGCCACAACCTGCCCCAAGCTGTGTACGACTTTCTGGCTGGCTTCACCGCTTTGTTCACTCCGTCGGAGGGAAGAGTCAATCTTCTGAGACGTCTCCTTCGCTGCCTGCGCACTACGTTGAGCCAACGCACGAACCTCGTCCGCGACGACAGCGAAGCCCATTCCTGCTTCTCCCGCACGGGCAGCTTCAACAGCGGCGTTTAACGCGAGCAAATTGGTCTGGAACGCAATCTCGTCAATGGTGTTGATAATATTGGCGACTTCCTGGCTGGAACTCTGCATTTCTTTGACTGCGCTCTCCATTTCCGTAACTGCGGAGCGGATCAGTCCGAGCGTTTTACTCATTTCGGTTAAACGTTCCAGCCCAACACCAGCAGCATTACGAGCCTCCAGGCTTAATGCCTTTCCATTACTTGCGTTACCCGCCGTTCGGTGTGTCATCGCTGCGATTTCCTCCAGCGATGCACTTGTTTCTTCGAGGGATGCAGCCTGTTCACTGGAGCCTTGAGCGACGGTTTGGCTGGATTTTGAAAATTGATTCGCCGCGTTGGTTAATGCGCCACTTAATGTATTTAAGCTCCCCACATTTTTCGCAATTGAACGGGTAATACTTTGTCCTATCAATATCGATCCAATCAATAGGCCAATCAAACTTTCCGTCATATAGGCGATCAGCTTTTCACGTTGTGCAATGGGTAACTCCAGCGCCTGATCGGCGGCGGTACGACATAAGACCCCCCAGCGAAAAGTGGGCGCCCCCAGAACACTTTTACAAACAGAGTACCCCGCCACCTGTTGTATATGTTTACGGGAATGTTCGGCGACCATATGCCCAGTCTTACCTTGGGTTAATTGACGAGCTGCTTCATTGCCAGCTGCCGCCAAATTCAACTTTAAAATCACACTCATATTGTGATTCACGACCTCAGAACCATCCCGAATTGGATCATAGTCCATCATTACACGCCCCGATCGATCCAAGAGAGTAAACTCTGTGTCCGGTCTCCCTTCGTGTACTAAATGTTTATAGGTCGATTGCACGATCTCTTCGACCAATGCAAATTGAGCTGAGTTGTGCCAGACACCGATTACTTTACCGCTTGGGTCTTTTACTTGAGCAGAAAAGCCAAGGGACAACCCGTCTCCGCCGTATACCCGTTTTACGTCTTCGTCGATGTGGATATCCTCCATAAAGGTTCCGGTCGTCCCAGTTCCCTTTGTGAAGTTTCCATTGAGGGTTTCAGTAAACCAGGGGGCTTGAGAGAAATCTTTTTGATAAAGAAACGCGACATCCAGGGTGTTTCCCTCTTGGTCTTTATCATTAACCGCAACCAATCGCCCCTTTGTATCAACCATGTATGTCAGATAATACATGCCTCCGTACAATCCAACACATCGATTCGCCGCGGAGACCGCTCTGTTCTTAGTTGCATCTGGTATGTACCAGGACTTCAAATCTTGAAGATCGCCATTCGCAGCAAAAGATTGGGCATCCCCGTAACGTTCAAAGATAGTCCGATCTATTTTCTCGCTGATAGATTGGGCGTAATCCTCGTAAGTGCCTCCAATATTCTCTGAGACTTCCTCATTAGCCTGCAGCGCAAGGCGACCGATTAATGCGGCCGGTACAATACCCGCTATCATAATGATAGCGATTAGCTTCGTCGTGAGCTTCATGTAGATAATCTTCTTTAAAATACTCTAGTTCGCTGCGCCTAATGATGCGGCTAGCCCAAGTTTCTCAGGAGAAATCGCGGTTACCACGCGATCTATATCCAGAAGCCCCTTCACTCGCCCTTTTACTTTGGCCATTCCCAAAATGTAATCTGCGTGGAGCGACATCCCAAAATCTGGGGTAGGCTCAATTTCGCTTGCCGCGATATTCACAACTTCCTCTACGGCATCGACAATTAACCCCATCTGCGCAAAGGCCGCTCCTGTTAACGCTACATCCACCACCACAATACAGGTGTGCTCCGTGTTATGGGCATCTCCCAAGCGGAACTTCACTCGCAAATCGACTACCGGGATAATCTTTCCCCGCAAGTTGATGACTCCTTTGATGTACTCAGGCATCTGTGGAACCGTGGTGAGTTCACAAAGCCGAATGATTTCACGCACCTTCAGCACAGGCATTCCATATGCCTCCTGCCCAAGTACAAACGTCAGATACTTACCAACGGTACCTTTGGTATTTTTGACAGAGGGAGATGCGGGAGTGGACATAAAATAGAAAAGACTCGGCTCCATCAAAAGCAGATTCCAAGCCAAAACTCATTCGCGCAAGGCCATCAGGGCCTATCCAACAAGCGATGCAGGAGTCGATTGGCGAGCCGGACTCGGCGTAATAGCGGCACCGTTCCTGCTTTATCCGCGAAGACGAAGTATTGCTCGTCACGCTCCGTTCACAATTCCATGAAGATCCCCCTTCCCCAAAGCCTGAAGGCAAAACTCCTTTCTTGTGTAGCGATATTAAGTGGTTTATCGCTAGTTAATTCTGCATTTATACTCAGCAGGCAATCTGCAGTCGCCGAGGCGGGTTTGGTAATGCAGGAGGCCCTCTCAAAAACGATCGCCGCCAAAGATCTGGAGATAGCGATTATTCAGGTCCAGCAATACGTGCAGGACGTCGGTTCCACACGGCTCGAAGACGGATTGGATAGTGGCTTTCAGGAAGCCGCCGACGCAGCAAAAGCGTTTGACGCGGCTTTTCAGGAATTGATGAAGGCTTTCCGACAGAGTAACGACCAAACGGCGATCGACGCGCTGAACAAGATCCGCGCTTCCTTTGATGCCTACTACAACCTGGGGGTCAAAATGGCACATGCCTATGTGGACGGCGGGACAAGTGCAGGGAATAAAATGATGAAATCCTTCGATGCTCAGGCATCGGAGCTTGAGGCTCGGGTTCAACCGTTTTTGAAACATGCCCAGGAAGTAACCGCTAAAGCAGTGGATGGGATTCACGCTCAAAACAAGAGCCAAACAAACCGCATTCTTGCGGAGATTGTGACACTGCTAGCCATGGCAGGTTACATGGCCTACATGGCGGCCAATAAGATCGTGACACCTGTCAGCGAAGCAGTTCACGAGATGGAGGCATCCGTGGATTACTCGATGGAGGCCATTGAAAAAGTGGTCATTCTGAGCGATTCACTTACTGCCAATGCTGCTGCTCAGGCCGCGCGAGTCAACGAAGCCAGCGCTACGGTGGACTCACTTGCCAGCAGTTCCGTGGCTGGGGCAGACCGGTCGAAACAGGGAAAGGTGATTGCTCATTCCGTGAAGGAAAGTGTCAGTGAAGGGCAGGCGGAATTGCGTCATGCGCTGGAAAATTTGAATCATATCAAAACTGCGTTTAACGAAATGAAGAACGCGGTAGAGGAGATGCAACAATCTCAAACCGAGGTTACGAAGATCATTAAAACCATCGACGGCATCGCTTTTCAGACCAACTTGCTTGCGCTTAATGCATCGGTTGAAGCGGCGCGTGCTGGTGAAGCGGGACAAGGTTTTGCGGTTGTTGCTGACGAGGTTCGGAGTCTTGCGATGCGGAGCACGGAAGCGTCCCGCGAGACCGCAAAACGGATTGAGGCCACCCAGAGCATCGCCTTAAAAAGCGCTCAGGCTTCGGAGCTGCTCGATTCTAAAATCCAGGATATCGATGCACAATTCACCCACGTACATGAGGGGTTCGAGAAGGTGTCCAGCCGTGCATCCGAGTTTGAATCCTTACTAGAGAGCTTGTCGACGATTGCCTCAGAGCAATCTATTAGCATCAAGGAGATCAAAGATATGATCCACTTGCTGGATACCGGAACTTCGGAATGCGCCAAGAACTGCGAGGAAACAGCGTTTGCGGCGAAGGATCTCGAAAATGAATCGCTGGCGATGCTGGAGTCTCTTTCAGATCTGAAACTTGTGACGGATGGAGTTGTCCGCAAGTCGCGGTATTAGACTTAGTCCTGTCGAAAGTTAGATATCTACCTCAATTCCCACGGTCTCATGGTTCAGTTTTTGCTTTAACGTTAATCCATCATGTCCCTTTCCATTCGTACAAAACTCGTTGGTCTCGGTGTGGCCATCCCTTTGGCTTTGGTCTCAGCGCTATTTGTCGGGTTCGCGAACAAAAGTCGTGAAATGGCGATTGAATCCTTCGTCACCAAATCCCGCGCTATCTGTCTTAGTGCGGAGGCTTCGAGAGAAAACATGGAGGACAAATGGGCTAAGGGAATCTTCACAGCAGACCAACTTAAAACCTGGTCGAAACAAGGGGCTTCCGGGATGGACAGAATCATGGCAACCATCCCCGTGGTTTCCGCGATGCAGGGTCTTGCAAAAAAAGCCAAAGAAGGTGATTACGAGTACAAGGTTCCGAAAAAACAGCCTCGGAACGAAAAAAATGAGCCCGATACTTTCGAATTAGAGGCACTCAAAAAACTCGAAGCGGGTGATAAGGAGTATTTCGCCGTAGACACCGCTAAAAATGCAGTCCGTTATTTACGGCCTATTCGTCTTTCCGCGACCTGTCTTTATTGCCATGGAGACCCGGCGAATCCCCGCCACAACATCTGGGGAACAACAGACGGGAAAGACGTCACGGGTGGTCCGATGGAGAACTGGCGCGAAGGGGAAGTTCACGGTGCGTTTGAGATCATCCAGTCCCTCAAGTCTGCGGACGCTGCACGCACCAAGTTGCTCTGGACTGCTGGGGGCACTTCACTTTTAGCACTTGCGATAGCCGCCGTGATTTACGGTGCAATTATTATTCAATGGGTGGAAAAGCCCATTCGTCTGCTTTGTGACCATCTGAGATCTGGGGCAGAAGAAACAGCCCGAGCAGCTGGACAGGTTGCCCAAGTCGCCCAGACCATCGCGCAAGGCTCCACAGAGCAGGCCTCTGGATTGGCTCAGACATCGTCGTCCTTAACGGAACTCACCAATCGTACACGCCTCACTTCTGACAGCGCACGACAAGCCGACACATTATCGCGTCAGTCAGCGGAAGCCGCCCGAGCCAGCGGCGAGGAGAGCGCCAAAATCAACGCAAAACTCGATGTGCGTCTCGGTGAACTGAAACAAGCTGTTACGGATATCCGTCGAACCACGGAGGAAACGGCGGCTAACGTAAAAACGATTAACGAAATCGCCTTCCAAACCAACTTGCTTGCTCTTAACGCTGCCGTAGAAGCGGCTCGTGCTGGGGAAGCTGGGATGGGATTTGCCGTGGTAGCGGACGAAGTTCGTAATCTAGCTGGGCGTTCTGCGGAAGAAGCCAAACGTTCTTCGGCTCGTATGGCCGAGTCACGAGGCGCCACCGACCGCGTTTCTGAAGCTATGGCGGCCACGGAAGATCTGTTGCTCAACACCCTTTCTCAACACATCGAAGGTTCCTTCAAGAACACAGTGAAGTCTGCGGACAAGGTAACCGACTTGATGAGTGAAGTCGCTCACGCTGTGGATCAACAATCCCAGTCTGTGGATTCCATCACTTCGGCAGTGATGCAGATGGACAAGGTAACCCAAGGCAACGCTGCAATTGCGGAGGAATCCGCGGCAGCAGCTGAGGAACTCAATGCTCAGGCGGAATCCATTCTGGGACTTGTGAAGCGCCTCGACATTATTGTCTCGGGTCAACCGTAGTCCGAGCGAATCAAAATCAGCCCGGGATGTATTCGTACGTCCCGGGCTTTTTTGCGTCCGTTTCCGGGGAGGTTTTCAGGAATCAGGAGCTGCCCCTTCCTTCGATCCTCTCGGCTCCCTTCCCTGTTCATGATCCCATGTACAATCAGCCAATGCGTCAGAGTGATAGTTTGCGGGACAGGTGGGCAGTGAGGGCTAATTCCTCGGATCGATATACAATCGCTTTGCGACAGGCATCCACGATCCGCAGCGTTACTGCCTACTAGACGTGTTTACTGTTCGGTTCTGATGCTTTTGAATGCATTAGAAAAGGAGCAGGCCTCCGGAGCGCCAACGGCGCGGTCCATCGTAGCCCAGCTCAGAACGAGGCTTTGCGAGTGGCGGGCTGGGTTAGCGTCAGAATAAGGTATCAGCCCTGAATGGGCGGGTTAAGGCGCCCTTTCAGGGCTTCCTGAATTTTCCACGAAACCCAGGGCGCCGTTCGCAAAGCCTCACTTGCCCTTGGGCTACAATAAGCCGCGCCGTTGGCGCTCCGGAGGCAGTTGCGTGGTCGTTACCGGTCGCTCACAACCCATCGTTTCAACTCAGGCCGATATCGTTTCGGGCCATTGCAACTCCTATGACGGTAATTTGCTCACGCCGATCGCGAAGCCGAAGGGCCTCCCAAAAATTAGCCTGCACTGCCTACTGGCCTCCCAAAGTTTTACTGCCCAGCGCTGTCCAAGGGCACCATTACCGCGCAACTCCCGCGACCTTCGATTCGCCGCCCCAAAACGTGCTTCCTGTCACTTCAACCTGCCCGGCTCGATCAATCCACAAAACCTCCAGCCCGTTGTTCCTCGCCATCTCACGGACCTTTTCCGCCCCGGATGTCATCACGGCATTCGCCCACCCTTTCGCTTCCAGGCAACTCGCCGCATGCACACTACAAAGCTCGATACTAGGCTCCAGCGGACGCCCCGTTTGTGGCGAGATAATGTGCGAGACTTCCTTTCCCTGAATCGTTCGACGCGCCCTGTATAAACCGGAAGTCGCCAAAGCAGCATCCTTGAGAACAAATGCACAGACCCCCTGCCCATTCCGTTTCGGATCTTCAATCGCCACGCGCCATTCGCCTTTGGCGTATAACTCGCCGCCTAATTCAATCAAGTAATCCCCGGCCCCGTGGTTGTTCAGCACCATCCGGATTCGATCCACCGCATACCCCTGAAGTAACGAGAGAATAATGGAGAGCTCCGGATGCGTCTTTTGAAGAGAAGTCCCATTGTTGCCAACTTTCAGTTTCTGCCACCCTACCCGCTCCAGAAGCGAGGCAACTTCAACCGGCGTCGGAGCCTGTTTGACCGCTCCCGCCGGCCCGTAACCCCATGCCGAAACCAATGGCGCGACAGTGATATCGTAGGCTCCATTTGAATGAAGGCTCAGCTTTTGCGCGAAGGAAACAATATCCCCCAACTCCTTCGGCACCGCGACTTCATCAGTGGTATGCGCTCGATTAAAACGACTCGTAGCCGAATCCGGATGCCACGGAGAAAGCGTTCGCTCGATACGCTCGACCTCCTGAGCCACTTCCTGCCTGAGTTTGGGAGCGAGACTCGGATCCCCTTTGATTTGAATACTCCAAGTGGTACCGAAACCGGTTCCTCGTAACTCGAAACGCGAATGTCCTGTCTGCGTTGAAGGCGCCGATTTGGGACAGGTTACTTTCGAGGTTTGCCATACGCAAAGTCCGACACCAACCGCCAGCAAGAGTAGGGCGACGCGATCCTTTTGGCCGAAACGCTCCTGACTTGAGGATGAACGCACAAATTTCAAAAGTGCGCCAGTTGGGCACCCGTAATGACAGTATGCCTGCGGCACAAATAGGGAAGTAATCAGCCCTGCAAGTGCGATGAATAGGGCAGTTCCTGCCGCCCCATGCAAAATCCAGGCATCAAAAGGCTCCCATTGCGCCAGATCTGCGCCAGGCGCGAATAACGCCACAAGAAAAGCACCGCATAAAGTTGTTCCGGGAATCCATGAGAGCACGCGATGGACTTGTGGAGGAACCCGAACGTGTAATTTACCAAATCGCCCCAGCCATTCCTGAGCAGCTCCATGGGGACAAATCTGATGGCAGTACACCTGGCGTCTAGTCGCCCAAGGAACCAGCAAAGCCACACTCATCAGCGCCAGAATTCCCGGCGACTGACTCCAATGAACCCCGGAACGAGCCCAGCCCACGAACTGCGCGAGCGAAAGAAATTGCCCGAGGTAAATCCCAAGCCCAACCACAATCATACCTTGCCATATCAACCTCACCCAGCGGTTCCCTCTGAGACTGGTAAAACTCAGGCCAATCGCCCCAGTTGCGATTAAAAACAGAACCGCGTCCTTGAGGCTCACAGGTGATGGCACACCAACTGTCAGCGAGGGCTTGGCCTGTTCCATTGCAAATCGCCGCTTTAATCCCTCTGCCACCGCGTAGCTGGTCAACGTCGCACCCGCCACGCCCTCGATATGCTCCTTTTCAAAATCAACAGCCGGCCATTCGCTCACTTTCCAGCGAGTCAGCAATTTTGCGTACCCGGTATCTTCTCTAACCCGGTCCGTATATTCTTCCGTATCGTACGTCTTCCGAATTTTGAGCGACACCAAACGCTCCTGATCCGGAGCGATCGCAATCAAGCACTCCGTGGGGCCCGCATATCCACTTACGGAATCGGAGGCTGGTGAAGTCCGAACCACATACCCCAGCGTCGCTTGATCGGGGTCCATCACCTGAAACCAACCGGCCTTTGGCGAATCCGATAGGAAACTGGAAGCCGTCGGGAACATTCCCTGCGCCTCCGACAAGGCTAAGGGCTCAGGGAATCGAAGCGACACCCCTTTGCCGGACGCTCTTTTTACCAGCGCCTCCGCCATCGCAAGGCTAGTGAGGGTCGAACCAGACAGCGCTTCTATCTTTGGCAAAGGCTGCGTTTCGGGTTTCCAACCTAGAAAACTATTCCAAAACGGAGTGTGCTCCTGAAGATGCCGCACATGGGACGGAGTGTCCCCGCTGGAGAGCACCTTGATTCCTACAATTTTCCCCTCGGAATCCAGTGCCACGAGCAGGTTACTCGGCCCCGAATATCCGATAATACCGTCACTTTGAGGCGAGGTGGTCCACAAACGTCCGACGGGCTCTTCACCCTGGTAAACGAGCAACGTCCCGTCCGAGGTCGGAGCACGAAGCTCGGTGGCGGAAGGAAAAAACGCCTGCGCCTCGACCAGAGACACAGACGTTTCAGTTTTTGGCGAAGGCGGCAGCCCTTTGTTCAAAAGGACCACTGCGATTCCAAGCGCACAGAGGCGCCACAAACGCACCCAAACCGAAGTCAGGTTTCCGGTGCTCATGGCTGGCAATTACTGCACAGGGACTATCTGGATGGCATCGGCATGCACCGAACCATCCGCGCCGTCTGATTTCAGCGTCACTGCGGCTTTGCCCTCCGAAGAAAACTCGAACTGACCAATCACGTGGGCTCCATTTGCGGAAGGCTCACGCTGATTCAGGTGAACTGTGGCTGGCGCATCTTTGCCGTTTTCTACTGTAAAGGCGGCGTTCGTGGCGCGTTTTTCCTCCGGAGCCCAAAAGGTGCGGACCTCATATTTGCCGTTCTTGGGAACGGTAAATTCGAATCGCGCTTCAGAATGAGAACCAGGAGCGGCGTACCGGTACCCGCCTCCAACGTGCGGATAGAGCCCTGCGGATTCAGCCCATTTTCCGGAAAGAACGGCTTTGGAATCGTCGATGACAACACCATCCAGTTTCGTCGGTTTCCCGAGGTGCTCCTGGTAAACCATACCGTCATACATAGGCAGATTCTTGTTCGCCCACATCACTGGTAGATTTCTGAAGTCCGCAATGGAGGCGTCAGGATGTAATTCACCCTTGAGAGAATCCCGGCGCATGGCTCCTGGCTGTTCCACGAGGTTGGTCAATTCGGAGAGATGTTTTTCATAAACACCTCGAGGACTCGTGTGGTTCAACACCGCAAGGTAAGCGGCTTTTCCAACCACTTCCCCCATCATTCCGCCAGTCCGCATCACACGCACGGTTCCAAGAGCCTCGTGAGTGACGCTTACATTCCGGCCGGCCATGAACAGGTTGCCGATGTTCTTGGAATAGAAGCACCGGTAAGGAACTGGGTACCCCGCTTTGCGATCCACGTGTTTGCCGAATTGAGCCCGTGAGATGAACGGATTCTCAGGAGTCTTTTTTGCGTATTGTTCGCGAGGATAGTGAAGATCGATATCCCAAGTGGTTGGAACGTAAGCGTCCGGGAACTCCTTTTTCTCAACAATATCATCCTGTGTGAGCAGGATATCGCCTTCCAACAAACGCGATTCGCGGGGACCGCCAACGTGGGACACCCATTTCAGCGCGGCTTTCTCGTCTGTCTTTTTGATCGCGCTAAAGGCGCCAAAAAGCGCTCTCAAATTCCAATCACGGATAAGTTCTAGATCGTTGATTGGGTGCTGATCGAATCCGGATTCCCAGAACCATTCCCCTTTCATAAAGGGCTTCCCATCGATCATGGATTTACTCTTAGGCAGATGCGGAAAATCATCTGTCTCCAACGTCAGAGCCCAGGGAGTTGCGGGCCATGTACTGGCGGTTTCCTCCTGTTGGTAAAACCACATATTGGATGTGCCCATGTGGCCCTTCTCCAGCATCGTGTACCTCGCTCCGGCGAGCGCGCCTACCGTTCCGTGTCCGGTGCAATCCACGAAAAGTTTGCCTTTAAATTCGCGTTCTCTGCCCGAACGCACATCCAGTGCAGTCACCGACTGAATGGTGTCTTTGTCCATCACTGTTCCCTGAACAAAATGTCCAAGGAATAGAGTGAGGTTCTTTTCATTCCGGCAGATGGTCTCTTTTACATCATCGCCGAAGCTCGCAATGCTTCCGGGGCTGTCCGGCGCGCGATCCGCGAACTCTTCCACAATTTCGCCTACATGCGGATATTTTCCACGCATCGTACCGCCCATCGCCCAAACCCCAATCTCGCTACTTCCATTGCCGCCGAGCACAAAACGATCCTGCACCAAAGCCACCTTTAATCCCTGACGAGCAGCGGAAATAGCAGCGCCCAACCCCGCGTAACCACCTCCGCAAACGACCAGATCAAAGTCCCCGGCAGCCTCAGGTTTTCCAGCAGGGTTCAGCCATTGTTTCCGCTGTTTGACGAGTTCCGCCCCGCTGGGTGGTGTGTAATTCGGATCGTTGCTCAGGATGATGGCGTCACAACGTCCGTCGAACCCCGTCAGATCATGTAATGCCAGGGTGACCTCTCCGGCAGGAAGCTCCACACTCCCCCCACTCTGCCAATGCCATTCCGCCCCTTCGGTGCCGAACTCCGTTGGCACCGGTTTGCCATTCACTAACAGCTGGAAGCGTCCTGGAGTTCCCGGCGCTTTCCATGGAGCAACCCAATCCTTGGTCCGCACCCAAACTTTATAAGAACCGGCCGCAGCGACCTGAATCTTATGTGTTGCATCCGTGACCGGTTTCCCCAAGCCGTGGGCGAGCAAATAGGGCGAGCCAACGATTTCGGTAAAAGAGGTATCCAGTGCCCAGCCACCGTGAGTCTTAAAAGACTCGGCTTCGATAAAAAGGGGATCAGAAGCGTGAAGTGAAGCAACACCGGAGGCGAGCAACAGACAAAGGGGGAGTTTTTTCATAGTGGGTTACAACGGGGGAATTGTTGTGACGCTGGAATTACAGCACACAAATTTTTCAATTATTCAAAAAAACATACATGCAGGATGTATGCCGAACTCTTGAGAATGGGATTCCTTTTGAAGCCTCTAGGAAAGCGCCCTAAAACGGGTTGTCTTTGGACATCCATTCCCCATGAAAGTATTTCCCGCCATTGCAGCCTTTTCAGCCGCGCTCTGTGTATCCTCGATCTCGTCTTTTGCCGCCGATTACTTTCCCCCTCCGGATACCGAGGGAGGCTGGCGCACCCTTAAGGATGCGGCCTCTATTCGTGAGTTGGCAGGCGTGGACCTCGCAAGGCTCGAACAGGCCTACCGCGCAGTAGAACGTTCAACAGTGCCGAACGGTGGGCTGCTGGTCGTCCGGAACGGTTATCTGATTTTTGAGAAGTATTTTGGAAAAGCGCATCGGAACGCGAATCCAGACATGGCGTCCACTGGCAAGGCCTACACCAGCATCGCCTGCGGAATCATGCTGAGTGAAATGAAAGATACCTTCCCTAACGGCCTCGATCAAAAGGTGTACACGGAGAAATATCTTCCAGAAGCCTTCCCGTTGGATGATCCCCGGAAAGCCGACATCACGCTCGGTCAGTTGTTGTGTATGACCTCGGGGCATCACGGCGAAGGCTCGGCTCCTGGAGTCAAAAACGGCGAGACGATCCCGCTTACACCAGTCCCAGGTCAGGATGTTCGCAAAATTGATGAATCCTCGCTCAAAGTTCCGCTCTGGACGGAGCCAGGCTCGGGTTATTCGTATTCCTCACCTGCCCCGCACATTGCCTCGATGGTTTTGCGCCGTGCAACCGGGATGGAATTACCCGACTACATCGACAAACACCTCGGTAAACCCATGGGCTGGGGGCCATGGGGCTTTTGTTTACATCGGGGAGATATCCTGATGGACCACGCGAACGGTGCGGGAAGTATCGCGGTTCATTCCACGGATGCGTTGAGGTTCGGTTACTGCCTTCTGAAGAATGGCCAATGGAATGGAAAACAACTCATTCCAGCCGAATATATTGCGTTATGTAACAAGTCGCTTCCACTCAATACACACACACCGTACAGCCTGATGTTTGAGCACAACGCTGATGGGCACATCATTGGCGCGCCGAAGGACGCTTTCTTCAAAAACGGATCCGGTGGGTTTTGTGTGTTTGTTGTTCCATCACTGAATCTTGTGATTTACAAAATGGGCGGGACCGACGGCCAGTACAACCCCGAGCTGACTGGACTTCCACAGGAGCCCGACAATTTCGGAGTCCACACGAAACAACCGGTTATTCCAAAGAGCGGCTTTTTCGAAGGTGCAAGCGATCGCCGTGTTCTCGAATACGTCTGCGCTTCGATTATCGATTAACACGCCCATTTAAGCAAAAAGCCGTGCCTTGCTGAAACGCAGGCACGGCTTTTTTGTTTGGCGAAAACGAGTAAATCTACCGGGATCGATTCAACCGACGCCGTAATGCGCCAGTCAGGTCGTTCATCTCTTCAATCCTGAGAATTTGTGCAGCCACAAAGAACACCACAGCCGCCACAGCAATCACGCCTCCCAAAGCGCCTCCACGCCACCACAACGTCGCACCAACCCAACTCGCCGCCAGCCATTTTCCACCAACAAGACACACACCGCCTAAAGCGGCGCCAGCCACTCCGAGCTTGAGTAAGGTTTGAATCAACTGAGGGGTCTCGAGATCGCCGGTTTCACGGCGCATGAGCCAGTAAAGGGTGATGAAATTTCCGAGAGCGACGCAGCCGGTAGAAAGCGCAAGGCCTCGGTGGCCCATTTGTAATTGAAAGGTAAAGAACCAGTTCAAAATCAGGTTTAATCCGATGGCACCGAAACTGACCATCATAGGCGTCCGACGTTTGTCGATTGCGTAAAAAGCAGGTGCCAGCACTTTGATCCCAGAGTACGCCGCCAGTCCGAGCGCATAATACCGAAGCGCCGCGGCTGTCTGGGCCGTCGATTCAGCGCTGAACCGGCCATGTTCGTAGATCAACGAAATGATGGGCTCCGCCAAAAAGATGAGCCCTAACGTCGAGGGTATCGTCAACAAAAGCCCCAGGCGCAAACCGCGCGCCAACGTATTACGGAACGCAGCGGTATCCCCAGCCGCCGCATGTCGAGCGACGAGCGGGAGTGTCACGGTTCCGATTGCCACGCCAAACAGCCCCAGAGGGAGCTGCATCAGGCGGAACGCATAATCCAACCAACTGACCGGACCGTCCCCCGCAACCTGAGTGGCAAAATGGCTGTTCACCATGACGTTCACTTGAACCGCACTTGCCGCGACAACAGCCGGTCCCATCAAGCGAAGCACCTGACGCACGCCTTCATCTTTCCAAACAAAATCCGGGCGGAATCGATATCCCAAACGTGCCAGAGCAGGAAATTGCATCACCAATTGCGCTAACCCGCCAATAAGAGTCCCGATGGAAAGCCCGATGAGCGCTTTGGGGCCAAACGCAGGATCCAACCACCACGCAAGTCCGAGGCCGCCAGCGATCGATCCAATGTTGAAGAAACTGGAAGCCATCGCCGGCACCCCGAAAACGTCTTTCGAATTGAGCATCCCCATCACCAACGCCGCCAAGGACACCATGAGAATGAACGGAAACATGATCTGCGTCAGCAGAACCGTGAGCGCCGCCTTTTCCGGACTAAAGCCCCCCGCCAACAGGCGGACAATCCACGGCGAAAGCGCAATTCCGATGAGGACCACTATGCTCAAAACGACCACAGCCATCGTCGCAATTTTGTTCGCTAAAGCCCACGCGGACGCATCGCCTTCGTTGGTCGTCTTTTTGGTAAACGTGGTGACAAACGCCGTGGAAAGCGCGCCTTCCGCAAACAGATCCCGTAAGAGATTCGGGATTCGAAACGCCACTTTAAAGGCATCCATTTCCAGTCCAGCCCCGAAAAGACGTGCGAGAAGTAATTCCCGAGCAAGCCCCAGGAAACGACTGCACAACACGGCGATTCCAACAATTCCCGCGGCTCGGGTGTTTATTTTACGGTTATCACTCACATCAAAACCCTCTTTTGAGAATGCCGTCAGGCGAAGCTGAATCTTTCTTTCGCCACGATTTTCACCGCGAAGCCAAAATCTCCCACCAATACACTTTCCGAATCCCCCTTAGATTAGGGCCGAAACGGCTTTAAGATCGGTTCTGCCCGAACTGGTTCGGCGCGCGGCGGGGCGTCCCCCTTATTAACAGGCTGCGCCCGAGGTGCGACCTCGGCTACGGCGGGCACAACGTCTCCTCCGCCTCGGAACGCAGACGCAGGATAACGTTGATCTGGGGCGACGTTCATAATTTCAGTCCAGACAGGCAGTGCCATCGTCGCACCATAACCTTGGGAAACGGTGTGCTGCGGCTTATCAAACCCCACCCAAACTCCAGCAGTTAAACTAGAGGTAAAGCCGACAAAATATGCGTCTTTATAATCATCGGTTGTGCCGGTTTTTCCTGCCGCCGGTTTTTTGAATCCGCTTGCGCGAGCTGTAGCTCCTGTTCCTCGGTCTAACACTTTTGTTAAAGTATTCGTAACCATTCCACATGCCCCGGAATGTAGAACTGCAGAAGACTTGGAAGTGGCCTTATACAAAACAGTGCCGGCGGCATTATCAATCCGCTCAATTAAATACGGTTTTCGCAAATGGCCGCTATTGGGAAATACAGTGTAAGAAGTTGTAAGCTGTAATAAGCTGGCTTCAAATGCGCCTAAATAAGATGCGGGACGCATTGGCATTTTCTCTAACCCAACCGCGCTGGCAACCTTTGCAACTTCAGATAAGCCGGCGCCTTCCCCGACCCGTACCGTTACGGTATTTCGCGACTGAATCAATCCCTCCTCCGCTGGCATCATTCCCTTAAAAGTTCCATCCGAATTCGCCGGAGACCAATTCGGCACCCCTCTCACTTCACCTCTTTGAATAGGTCCGTCGCTAACCATCGTACTCGGCGATAACCCACGACCAAATGCCGCTAAATATACAAATGATTTGAAGGTAGAACCGATGGGACGCTGCGAAAGATAAGCACGATTATAACGACTATCTGCATAGTCGCGTCCACCGACAATCGCACGAATTCCACCAGTTCGATTATCCAAGACTACAACCGAACCTTGAATATAGGCAGGGTCAACTTCCGCATCTCGAGCTTCTTTAGTAAAGTCAGCCTTCTTGGGATGGTTGTATCCAGGCTTTGATTCGATTTTCGTAAGATGATTATTCAAAGCATCCTGAGCGGTCTGCTGAAGTAATGGATCCAACGATGTGTAGATACGCAAGCCACCCTCGGCCAATTGATCATCGGAAATCAGATGGCTTAATTCGCGAATCACCATATCCATGGCGTAATTCTCCTGAACGGTCAGGCGTCGCTTAGGGTTCAGAACAATCGGCTGTTCTTTCGCCGCCTGCGCTTCGGCTTCGGAAATATATTCCAATTTTACCATCCTCTCCAAAACAGTATCCCGCTCTCGTAATGCCCCTTCAAAATTCGTGACGGGAGAAAACTTCGTCGGGCCCCTGATAATACCCGACAACAACGCCGCTTCACCGAGGCTTAAATTAGCAGCCTTCTTATTAAAATAAGACTGACTTGCTGTTTCGATCCCGAAGACCCCGACCCCGAAATAAATTCGGTTCATGTAATGCTCTAGAATCTCGTCCTTGGAGTAGTGTTTCTCAATCCGGACAGACACAAAGGCTTCCAACACTTTACGGTGCAGATTCTTCCCCCCCAATGGAAATGAGTTTCGAGCCAACTGTTGTGTAAGTGTACTGGCCCCCTGAGCCGCGGAGCGAGAAATGACGTTTCGTGCAACGGCGCGCAGGATTCCAATTGGATCCACCCCGGAATGTTTGTAAAAACGCGAATCTTCGCGGGCTAAAAGGGCTTTTACGAATAAGGGCGAAACCTGTTTTCGGGGCACGACCAGGCGATTTTCCCCCTGTAAACGTCCATAGGGCTTTCCATCTCGATCCAGTACAGTTGAGCGTTCCCGGATCTGTTGCACGTCTGCCATGTCATATTGGGAAGCCCACAGAGAATAAACTCCCCCCACTACGCATCCAATTAAGGCACCCCACATCGCAAAAAACAGGAGGATTTTACCCCAGCGAATACCCGAGCGCGGTGCACCGGACCTAGACGGGTTGGGTTTTACTGGGAGGCGATGACGCCGGGGTGGAACGGGAAGACGCGGCACAAAAATGCAGGATAAAACAAATTAGCGAACCTAGGGTCTAATATAACTCTGCATTCGAGTAACGAGCAAAACTACAGGATTACCGCTCCTTTCCATGAGAATACCGCTCTTACTTTTGTTCTCCGTGTTGCCTGATACGAGCGAATTCTATTTCCTTCCCCTCCAGCCACAATGCGCATCGATATCCTGTCCCTCTTTCCTCAAATCGCCACGGCCTCTCTCGGGGAAAGCATCCTTGGCCGAGCCCAGACCCGAGGACTTGCGTCCGTTCACTCCCACAACATCCGTGATTGGACTCATGATAAACACCACATCACCGACGACACTCCTTACGGTGGCGGTCAGGGGATGGTGATGAAGTGTGAACCTATTTTCGAGGCGATCACCAGTTTACGAACGCCGGAATCGCGAGTCATTTTCCTTTCTCCAAGCGGAACGCCTTTCAAACACGCAATCGCCCAGCGCCTCGCCTCGAACGTCCGACATCTCATTTTACTCTGCGGACACTACGAAGGCATTGATCAGAGGATCATTGATCAATTGGTGGATGAGGAGATTTCCATCGGCGACTACGTCCTCACTAACGGTGTGATCGCGGCCGTTGTCATCGTGGATGCGATTGTGCGTCTCATCCCCGGAGTTCTTGGAGACGAAGCCTCGGCCGTTGATGATTCGTTCGCGACCGGACTACTTGAATTTCCGCAGTACACGCGTCCCGTCGAGTTTCAGGGTGCGCGAGTGCCCGACGTTTTGCTTTCGGGGAATCACGCGGCGATCGCAAAATGGAGACGGGAGCAAGCGCTCGAAAAGACGCGCCGGTTACGCCCCGACTTGCTCCTCCCGGAGTAAACGGGACGGGAAGACTGGAGAGTGATCAGGCAATACGAGTTGCCTTCAACCAAGCCAATCCGACCGCACCGAGTACCGCCAGACAGCCACCTATCACAGCTTTGCGTTGCGGTTTAATCCCCTGAAAAGCCCAAGCCAAACCCATGGTTACCAGAGGAGATGTAGCGACTATCGGTAAGACCTTGGCGCTTGGAGTAGTCAAGAGTGCCAGTTGGAAGCAGGCCACACCGAGGGTTGGTCCGGAAAGGGCGTTTCCAAAAACAAGGGGCATAGCGTCCTTCCAGACCGGCAACGGTTTAATGGGATCCGTTGGTTGACCGGACCACTTCAAAATGGCCCAAAACAGAATAGTCACAAGCACCCCTGGCACAATGCGTTGGTAAGCGGCAGTGCCTCCATCCATAGCAAACCCCGCTGCCGCAGCGACCGCGTACCCCTTTCGGGACAAGACAGCACCCAATCCCTGGCCCAGCGCTGAAACAATTCCGAAACAAACACCGATTCGAAACACGCGCGGTTCCCCTTCCCAGTGTTGATCTGGGGCTAATGCCAAAGCGACCCCCACAAGGATCACTCCCGCACAGAGAATCTCCGTCACACTTGGGTGAACGCCCAACAGCAAATACTCAGCAACCCCAGCAATTGGCGCCCCAAGACACTGGGTCAGCAGGATGGAAAGGCGTGGGCCAATACGAGGCAACGCCCCGAACAGTCCCATGTCGCCCACCCCAAATCCAATAATCCCACTGAGGAAAAACCAGAGAAGTCCCGGCCCTCCGAATCCCCCTCCAAACAAATGCGCCCAGAGCCCCAGCAACAAAGTTGCAATGGAAAGACGGGCGACATTCGCAGGCATCCCGCCCAACTTTTGGGCGGAACGAGATGCCAACAGAACGGATACCGAAAACAGGAATGTAGTGAATAGGGCCGGTAACATCAGGTGAAGGCGCTGCTTTTAGCGCTTATCGCCCGATAAACCGCTCAAATTCTCCCCCAAGAAGGGCCTTTACATCCTTCTCGATCTCAGGTCGCGTGGGATGCCACCCCGCATCTTCCAAATCACCATATTTCTCAGCCAAAACCTTCGCTAAAATCGGCCGGGAATGGTTCCACTTGTAACCAAGCTGATCCATCACACGACAATCACTGTGTTGAGGCGTCACTCCGAGTCCCAATAACTCGATCCGCATCCGAGTGAGTTCCTCGATTAAAGACGGGTTATTTAAAAACCACCAGCATCCGAAGATGTGCAGATTCTTAAACTTCCGAGCCGCCACACAAAGCGCATGCTGATTTTCCCGCGCCAACATCGTGCAAAGGAATTTGTTTTCGGGATACGCTGAACAAAGCGCCTCCACAGAAGGCACATCCGCCGGAGCCAGACTATCCCCCGCCATTCTCAGCAACGGATTTACATTCCGGCGCACGCCAATCATCATGGCAAAGGCCTGGCCGTGTTCTCGCCCAAATGGCAATACCGCTTCTTGAAGCAAACGGTTGGTCACGGTGTTTTCCGGGAAACGCCAATCTGGAGGCAGCGACGCCATACAGTAATAGGAATCCATTTTCTTAGTCCAATCCGCCAGAAAGCGACGAACTTCACTCATTGTATTTCCAGAAAGATCCTGTCTCACATCATACCCCCAAGAGTGCAGTTGTCCCGCCGTGCGATCCCACTCCAGTAGAAGTGGATCTAATCGCAAAGCAGCCACAAAAGCCGGATGCCGCTGGAACCCCCGTTCCCATACCGGACGCTCTTGGTCATCAAAAGGCAGATTGGTCATACAAACCTTACGCACACGCGCCACCTCTAAAATGCGATCCGTAAAGGTCGCTGCCGTCCATGAGGAAAAATGCTGGCGGATATTCTCCAAATCACGCTGCCGCGGATTAATTCCGAGCAAATGCAGGCTCGTTAACACCCCACGGCAGGCTTCCGAAATGGGTGAACGTTCAGTAAACAACTGCTGCCAAATCCAATCCGCTTGCCCCTTCTTGTCTAGTTTCCAAAAGAAATCCGGCGTCTCCGAGGTGGTCCGAAATGACTCCGCAATTAAGTAATGATAGGTCAGCAGTTCATCGATTCCCCAAGACACCAACCCTCCAAAAGCAGGATCGAACAAATGAGTATGGATATCAAAAACCGAAGTCTGGCCCACGACCTCATGGACAATCTGCGTTAGTGTGGAATGGCGTTCTGCTCGCATAGAACCTCTATGGAAAAATGCCCCCACATGGATAGGAAGCCCCATTTTTCAAAAAAACATGCCCCGCGCCCTCTACTTGAAGGTCCGACTGCTCGATAACTCAAACAACACTCCCGCTCTTCCCTCCGAATTGCGCATAAGGCGCAGTATTCCCCGCCGTCACCCCTGCCAAGAATTGCTCTGGAAAATGACATCCAACGCAGTCACTCGCGTCCCTACGGCAAAAACCTTCGTACAGCTCTAACAACCCCTGTTGCACAACCACACTCCGGAGTAACTTCAACCTATCCTCTCGCTCCACGAGAAGCCGGGCAGCCGCTGTACGGACCCGCCTGTTGACACTTTGTGTTGTGAGTTTCAGCGCCCCGCTCCAGTCGCCTACTGCAGGAAGAAACGCGTTAATCAAAAGCTCGCTGACACGATCCGGCCCGAGCAGGCGAATCCGACTTCCAAAGCGTTCCGACTGGAACATGAAATGATGACTCCAAAACGGATCCTCGATTGCTAGGAGCAACCTCTCCAGGCGCTTCCAGTCACGATTCTCGCACACTTCCATGATGCTGCTCCAAGTCCCGATAATTCCAGCCAAAGCGGCAATCCTCCGTTCCGGATGATTATTGGGCCGCTGTCGCCCCATCCGCCACAGCCCGGAATCAAGGCTCGAACGCCCGACACTTGTTCGGTATCGCCACCACCCCCGCCACAGTTCGCGCACCCGATCCCTCGACATGCTTGAGAGCCCAACAAGACTCTCAGGAATAAACCCAGCGACACCAAATAACAGGGACTCCGCAAGACTTCTATTCCGCACCAGAAAAGAGACAGGTAATCGCTGGGAAAGCAGCAGAAACGGCAGTTCGTTCCCAGAATATCCCAACCCAGTAGCGACCGCCTGATAAAGAGCCTCCTGCCTGCCGTGTGCGTCACGTGCACGTGAGATCGCGTCGCTCTTTCTCATGAAGCGCTTATAAGCCGCCAAATGAATGACATCTACCACACCTTGGTTGGTAAGTTTTGATAGACCGTGCGCACATCGACCTTTGCTAGCTAATACATCTTTTACACAGACACTTCGCTCGTATTCGTTAGCCCCCGATTCCAATGAACCCAAAACGATCTGCGGAATGTTTCGATGTTGGGAAGTGCGCGTAAAAAACGCAGTTGAAGATCCAGCTCCTATACAGACATGGAGTACGACCTCATCAAACTCCGGATTCACAGAGTGTCCGTGTGTTTCCCAGTCTCGCATATCCAAGTCCAGTTCGATCGCACCCCTACGTAATACCCGTCCGTTAACGCGGATCGCAGCCTCGGTGAAATCGGGCCCTGAAGAGCGATTCCATACTCCATACTGCACGATTTCAATGGTCTCCCCCTGAGTGGATACAAATCGGCTGCCATATCTCCCCGCAAACCACTGAGCTTGCCATTCCAGTTCGCGAAACGTTCGCCTCCTTTTGGAGCCTTGTCGCCCGCCTTCTCGCCAGCCTTTTGTACTATCGTTACGAGTCTTTTGCATTCGCGGGCCCCTCACATCCTTCACATCCAAGGCTGGGGCAACTCGCCTTCTATCGTATCGGCCCCCAATGACTTGTTCCTGCCCACCCTGTTCCAACACACCTGCTTCGACATCCTCCGCCAGTCGATTTCCCATATTAACGGTGCCCTTCATACTCTGACTACGGAAGGAACCATGGGAATGGCGTGTGATATGAAAAACTTTTAAAAAACATTTGCCAGAATACCCAGGCACCCATATCGTTTGCGGCTCCCAAAGGGGAGTCTTAGCTCAATTGGTTAGAGCGCCGCCCTGTCACGGCGGAGGTTGCGGGTTCGAGCCCCGTAGACTCCGCCATCCCATTGTCGAATACAAGCAACTGACACACAGCTTCTTGTCTGGGATGGCTAGAAAACCCAAGCGACTCAAATTCGCGATTGGGTCTATCGATTTTGAAAATGAAAAACAACGGGCAGCAGCGTCTCAAAGCGCATTACCAATCTCTTCGCAATTGCTCCTGCACCGAACTCTGGGAGGTCGAGATTCCCAAGTTTGAATCAGCAACCGAGCGAGATCGTCTGGATCAAGTATCTGTCATACGCGCTGCAGGAGTCGTTTTCTCTGAAAGTGGCACCCCCGAGCAAAAGGAGAATGCTAGAAAATGGCTCCGAAGACTACTCGCTGATCCGGAGGAGAAAATCCGCCGATACGCGATGGCTGCTCTCCCCAAGCTCGGCTCAGGGACATCCGAGGAACAAGACCTGTTGGAATTGCTAAAAAAGGCATCCTCAGAAAGGGAAACCCAAGCGCTTGCTAAAACCCTTGAGAAGATCGGAGGCGAAGCCACTTTAAACGTTCATCAGACCGGAACCACGCCTGCGTTAAATAGTACGGTTCAAAAACTGCATGCAAATATCGCAAGGCAACAACACTCAAGTCATATCCTCTTTAAAGCTCCAGTGGATATCCCAGGTGGAGTCTCAGTAAACCTCCGATGCCGGAGTGGTTTGGAATCCATATTAACCGCTGAGGTCGGCGAGAAACTTATCCCCAACACCAAGTTTCAAGTTCTACGCTCCATCCCTAAAACGCTCACGCTTCATTCCCAGCAAGCATTCACCCTAGAAGAATTATACGCTGTAAGAACATTTAGCACGGCCAGCTTCCTTCTTGGTACAGTTCAAGCACAAGGCAACGAGCTTCCTCTCGATGCTTTTGCTCAGGTTATTGCAACGCCCGTAACCGATGCTATTTTTCGGACACTCACAAGTGGCCCAATTCGCTATCGAATCGAGTTTCATTTTAATGGGGTATCGAACCATTCCTATCGGACACTAGCAGACAAGGTCTTTCGTGCGGCACCGAGTCTGTTAAATGATCCCAAAGAAGCGCCCTGGGAGATTAGTATCCATCGAATTCCACGAGGCTACTCAATCGAACTGAGTGCAAGATTACGACCAGACCCTCGGTTTGCGTACCGAAGAGGGGACGTTCCTGCTGCCTCGCATCCCCCGCTTTCTGCGGCACTGGCGAGACTCGCAGGTATAAAATCAAATGAGATTGTTTGGGATCCGTTTTGCGGATCTGGGCTCGAACTCATAGAACGGGGATTATTGGGAGGGGTAGATCATCTAATCGGAACAGATTTATCCAATCGGGCTATCGAAACTACTAGGGATAACATTTCAGCAGCTTTCCCTGCGGGTATTTCAAGCACGCTCGTATGCTGTGATTTTCGCGAATATCGAAACATTAAAGCCCTCCAAAATGTTTCACTCATTATATCCAATCCTCCACTCGGAAAACGCGTTCCCGTAAAAGAATTAGACGCTCTCGTGCGCGATTTATTCGAAGCAGCAGCGACAGTTTTAAGACCAGGGGGATCTCTAGTATTTGTTAATCCACTATCGATAGTTCCTGACGACTCGAGACTAAAACTTATTACTCGAAAAAAAGTGGATCTTGGTTGTTGTCACTGTTGGGTGGAAAAGCACCAAAAATCGGGAGGCAAATAACCGCAGAGGTCAGTGAGTTACTATTTGTAACATCACACACCTCGATAAGGTAATCAGTCGATCGATGGTTCACTTGAATTTGCAGTCGTGCATTTTCAGGATGTGAATAAGAACCGTCTTCCATGCGGACATCTCATCACTTTTCATGCTGACTTTCCCAAATAGCTTCGCCATCTCATTTTCTTCCTCCGCAGTAGATGGACGGCAGGTTAATTGAGTAATCATGTAATCAATTGTATTACTCGTATTTTCATCACTTGCCTTTAGGGCGTTTAGAATAAACTTCTCGGCACCAGACTCAAATAGATCCGCCGTTGCCTCCCCCTTGCCGATGCCAGCGAGATAGATAACGTTCTTCTCAAGGACAGTCTGGTCAATTTCCCTATCCGGTTGTTCTCTGTATTTTGAGTCTAATAAGTCCTCAGCTTTCCATCCATTCGAATTATCTCTTCTAGTCAGATATTCTACCGCTAAAAAATAGCCATTTTGATTGTAGACCACATACCAATCGATCTCCTCAGCGGTCGGTAGCAACTGCAAAACATCCAAATACGCGCGCCTGATCAGTCGTATTTCTTTGTGAAGGGCATCGTTGTCTGAAGCTAAGACTGCGGTTGTTAAAAGTACACCTAGGATAGGGGGAAGCCACCTCATGCCTCGGCAGTTTAATCAAAATCGCGAAAAACTGCGACAAAATAAAAACTCCCCTGGGGGAGCACTCAGCGTGCAAGCGTGTTTTTGTGTTGCTCAGGCTTGCGCCGGATTGGCAGCGTGGGCCGCGGGATGGTGGATGACGTTGCTGCTTTGTAAGCACTACACTCGTTCGAATATCTCACTAGGTCTGATTGACAATCACGCCTGAGAAGCATCACGTTAGCATCTGTAGATCCAAGAGCGTGCCTGTTGGACTGCCACTACCAGCATGAACGCTAGAACCATCGCCGCTTGTCTCTTTCTTTTACCCTCGGTTTGTTTTGGGCAATCGATTCTCGGAAAATGGAAGACCACAGATGATGCAACCAAGGAGATTCGATCGATCATTGTCTTGTCGAGCAGTAACGGGACGATAAGCGGGAAAATACTACAAATCTTTCCCGGACCCGGCGAAGAAAAAGATCCAGTGTGTGACAAGTGTTCTCCAAACGACCCGCGGTATATGAAAAAAATCGTCGGCATGGAAATTATTCAGGGACTGAAGGCGGATGGTAAAGAATTCGTTGGAGGCGAAATCCTAGATCCTGAAGACGGCAAAGTTTATCGCCTTAAGATGTGGCTAGAGGGGCGAAACCTCAAAGTACGGGGCTATCTCGGTCCGTTTTTCAGGACGCAGACCTGGCAACCTGTGGATTGATCTATCGCTACGAACGAAGACGGATCGCGCTGTCGTCGGCAATAAGAGGAGCGTCGACGAGATTCGGGAGATCCACTCGATTTGGATTCCCTGTTTTAGGTTTAGGCGGAGGGATTGCAAAAACATCCCTATGCGGAAAATCCACTTTAGGGAAAAAGATTTGTTTAAAGCGGGTAAATATCCAATGAATCAGAGGATTCAAATAACATGCAGCAACAGATAAATCGATTCGCTGAGCCCCTAACTCAGCCTTTACCTCGTAAGCTGTTTGCCCGAGGTGAATCTCTTTTAATCCAAGCTTTTCAGCTTCTTCAATTGCTGCATAAAAAACATTAAAATAAACGTCACTGTCGCGCTTAACCTCGTAGTCAAATCCACTGTAAAGTAATCGCATTGCATCACCGTCAATCAACACAAGTTCACAGGAGATTTGCTTCCGGGAGTCGGAGTCGCCGATGAAGCCGCAAATGTAAAATGCGTTTCCCGAAAACAGCTCGCCTATTCTCGTGAAAAATCGCTCATTAACGCGCTCAAAAACAAACGCTGAGTGATCAATAACCTGTTGATATAATTCAAATGCCTTTTTAGGACAAATATCTGAAACGCGCGACAATTCCCAGCTTAACTTCTTTTCGCGTCCGATTGATTTTCGCTTTTTGATCTTATTTCGATATTTTGATCGAATTGATTCCCAGTAACCACCACGTGCCCCACTCATAATTGGCAAACAAGTTGAAGGTAAACTATCTGCAAAAAAGAACAGGCGTCCAATAATCGGCTCCAGTCGATTACGTATGTGATTATCCAATTCCTTTACTAAAATCCCTGGGGCGTTTAGGGATTTTGCTTTCTTCCGGATTTCCTCAAATACGCTTAGGATACGACAATCGCTCCATAGATGCTTATTATCGACATCCTTAAAGCCAAGTAGGTCTCCATAGTTCGAAATTGCGCTTCCCACCACGAAAACACGCAACATTAGAAAATTCGGGAAAAACCGTTGGATCGCCTGAACGGCACGTTGGATTCGAGGAGAAGCGACGGTGACTAAACTGACCCGGTAGACAAAACAGGGCACAAGACACACGACACCGGATACATCCTCTCCAACTAGGTAATAGTGTTCAACTTGGTCCAATTCAGATGCCTCGATGACCCTCTGTAACGCGTAACACCCAAGAACGTTGTGGTTACCCAAACAATCAGTCCAAGCCTGCTCTAAATGTTCAATCGATTTTTCCCAGCGAAACGTCAGGGCGGTCTGAGAATGGGAGTCGAACGTGGCCACAGGTGATTTTTGGAGCGGAGAACATCGTACACTGTTTGCTATACGCCAACTCAAATCCCTCAGTTTGAAACAAGGGTTCTCGCCAATCGCAGTCGGCCCCAGCACCAAGGGCCTCTTGACCCGTCAGGATAGCTCCCCTACTGTGCCAAGCCCCGAAACAGGGTCTTTCCACGTGTTTTTTCGAAAATCCAAACCTCTCATTGAACGCTGCCAATCTGACGCAAACACCAAGATGCGTCTCCGATACGCCCCCTATTACCGAGTGGTAACAGCAGCGAATGGCGTAAAGCTCACTGTCGATGGCCGTCCGATGACGATGATGGCCACGAATGAATACTTAGGACTGAGCGCGCATCCCACCGTTTTAGAGGCAGTTAAAAAGGCGACCGAAGTATGGGGAACCAGCCCTTGCGGATCTCGTCTTGCCAACGGGAGTCGAGCTTACCATATCGAACTCGAAGAGGAACTAGCTGCGTTCTTAGGTAAAGAATCCTGTCATGTGTTTGCCGCTGGGTATCTAGCGTGCGTTTCAAGCGTTAGCTCCATGGCAAAACGCGGTGACGCTGTGATTGTGGATCCCAGCATTCATTCCTCTCTGTGGGATGGAGTGTTGCTCAGTGGAGCTAAAGTCGAGCGATTCCACCATAACGACATGGATGCTCTGGGAGTGTTGCTGGGGCAATTGGATCCCAAGCAGGCCAAATTGATTGTCGTGGATGGAGTGTATTCGATGGAAGGGCACATCGCACCGCTTCCCCGCTTGGTGGATTTAGCTGACGAGTATTCTGCTGCTGTAGTCGTGGACGAGGCTCACAGCGTTGGGATTTTAGGACGCCAGGGACGCGGCGTTTGTGATCAATTTGGAGTGACGGATCGAGTGGACCTGATCGCCGGAAGCTTTTCCAAGGCATTTGGAAGCACAGGTGGATTTATTTCGGGAAGCCGGGCTGTGGTCGAATATCTGCGGAGTAACTCGCGCCAGATTATTTTTAGCGCCGCTTTAGGGGCCCCTGCTGCGGCGGGAGCCAAGGCCGCTTTGGGCCTCATGCAGAAGGAGCCCGAACACGCGGAACGGATGTGGGCCAATTACAAACACATGCGAGGTATTCTCGAGGATCTGGGCCTGGATTTTTGGGAAAGCCCAACCCCCGCCCTGCCCATCATTATTGGGGACACCGAACGTGCCTATAAGATGTGGCAATCTCTTTGGGAACAGGGCTTTTTCACCGTCATATCAGTTCCTCCCGGCGTGCCCATTGGTAAAGAAATGCTCCGCTGCGCCATTTCAGCGTTACACACAACCGAACAGCTCGACCGGTTCGGAGAGGCGCTGAAAGTCGCTATGAAAAAAGCGGGCGTTCGTCCTAAGACAAAAGCCTAGGTCTTCACAAGGTGGCGTATTTCAGTTGAGTTCAATCTGAACTGGCTGCGCCTTTCTTGGCGCAGCTTACTTGGTGTTCATTACCTTCACCAAACGAAGGCCGTATTCTGCTGTTCCTATCCTGCGATTACTGAGCGCCCGATGGGTCGTTCTGGCGTAAGGCTCCGTCGCACTCAACCATCCCTGCCCCCGAAGCTCCCCTTTCTTTTCGTTCTTATCGGAAGTGTCCCACATCCATTCCATGGCATTTCCTCCCAGGTCGTAAAATCCCAACAAATTTGGTTTGAACGATCCCACGGGCGCAGTTCCATGAATCCCATCCACCCCAATCATGGCGGTGTCCGCACTTCCACTCAGCGCGAACGCATAGTTCCCATCATCCCATCTCGGGGGGAAATATTCGCCCCACGGGTACTTGGATGGACCAACGGCCGACTCCCATTCGCGGTTCGTGGGCAATCGCCAGGTTTTTCCGGTTTTTTGGCTCAACAAGTCGCACAAGCGTTTTGCTTTTTCCCAACTGATACCCACCACCGGATGCTCGTCAGTTTGTTTCCATTCATTTTGGGGTTGGGACCATTCCGGTAATCCTTCTGCCCGCAAAAACAGTTTCCATTCCCCAACGGTCATCTCCGTTTTACACATCATGATGCTTGTGCCAGGAACCGGCAGAAGCTTCGACTCCAGTTGCTTTACCAATTCCGCTAAAGCCGCTGGGTCTTTTTTGCGATCTTTCCAAAAAGCCCCCAAACTCGCACCAAAAGCCATCGCTTCCCCCTGCCTTCCCTCCTCCGTTAGGGCCTCAAATAACGCTATCTTTGCCTTCGCCTCCCCATCACTCGAAGACTTCGCGATTAGATTTTCAGTGAGTTCCAGGCTGGATAATGAGAGTTCGTCTTGGCCTGCTTTTTTATACTCCGCAACAGCCTCGGGCCACTGCATGGACACCTGCAATGCGTTCCCTCGAATCCGATGATAGACTGGATTCTCCTCATCCAGTTGCACTGCGTACGTTGCCGCCTTCAACCCCTCCTCGAATTTACCTTCGTTTAACGCATCCTGAGCTCGCTGCGCAAAGGTCGGAGCCGTGTCCCTCAAACTCTTTAGCGCCATATCCGCTGCATGCCCCTTCCGCAAAAGCTGTACGGTAAATCCACTCACGACTCCCACAATCACTACCACCGAAGCCGCTAAAGTCCTATTTCGCCTGACCCACAGTTTCATCAGCTTCCACACACCTGCCTGTTCTGCGGTGGTCGCAAATCCACTCTGATACGACTCCAGATCGGCAGCTAACGACTCCACGTTCGCGTAGCGATTGTCGCGATTAAGCGCCATCGCCTTCAGTATCACTGCCCTCAGCGCTTCAGGAATCATCTCCTGCGCTCCGATCAACATCTGCTCTTTGGGTGCACCTTTGCTGTCTCGTTTCCGAGTTATGGCGCTCAGGTCACCGTTCTTCACCTTCGTTAAGACCTCATCCAACGTCTCACCCTCCACGGGCGGGCGGTACGTCAGTATCGCAAACAGGACACCTCCCAGACTGTAAACATCCGATCGAGCGTCCAGTTCCGCGGACATACCCTCTGCCTGTTCCGGAGACATGTATTGCGGCGTACCGATCACTTCCCCTTCCAAGGTCGTCCCAAAATCGCTTCCTGCCGGCGGGCGTGCTGGCCCCCCGCCAGAACGCACCTGCTCTGCCGCACCCACCACCTTTGCCAACCCCCAGTCCATTACAAGCACTTCTCCGAACTCACCGACCATGATGTTATCCGGCTTAATGTCGCGGTGCAGGATCCCCTTGGAATGAGCAAACGCTATGGCGTCACACACTTTCCCAAACACGCCCAACAATCGGGCCCGTGTGAACTGCGCTTTGGTTTCAGGCTCCCCGTCTCTCACCTTCTCGAGAATGTCCTGCAAGGAACGCCCTTTCACCAACTTCATGCTGTAATACGGACGATCCATCTCGTCCTGACCAAGGTGATAAATCGGCACGATATTCGGATGTGCAAGATGCGCGAGCACCTCGGCTTCCTGCGAAAATCGGACATCGGCTCCCCCCAGGCTCACGCTGCTTACCTTCACCGCCACCTGTCGTTTAAGCTGCCGATCGTCCGCTTGATAAATCTGCCCCATTCCACCCCGGGCAATTTCCTTCATCAGAAAATACTCCCCCCGAATTTCGGCCGAACCCGCTCCAAACTCGGTTACGGCTGCTTCTCCTGCATGCGTCCTCCCCCCGAAAATGGAAGGCACAGATCCCGCAAAACTCAGTTCAGCTTTCTCCGTATCCAATGGAGCCGCACTCGTTGGTAAATCCGACTCAAGCACAGCCTCCACCAGAAGCGTAAAAGCGCCCACTTCCAGTGATGCCGGGAGCTCCACCTCTACCCGACCATCGATGGCGTATCCGTTCACACAAACTCCCGTGTTCCCTGCCAAATCTTCTACTTGGATCATCCCAGGAGCCACAGACACCCAAACGTGACGCTCCAAAATACCGTCTCCACTCAGGATCAGCGTGGAGTCCGCTCCGCTTCCTAAAATCCAAACACCCTCGCTCAGTTCCCAAGATTGAACAACAGCGCCAGACTCTAGGAGGGATACACGAAAGCGGTTCATTGGAGGAAACGTAGACTGGCGATTAGAAGGAAGATTGCCGACTTTTGGGGAGCGGGGAGCCGGAGGAGAACCCTGTTTTAGTCAGAAGCAGTAGTCATTCCGTTCAACCGAACTGATGGCAAATCGTTCTATCCACGGCTTCGGCTTAGCCGTATTGAGCTGTAATGAAACAACACGGTCTCCGAGAGATAGCCCATTGACGGTTCGGAACAACGCCGCCGGAAATCGAATACCCTTTCTTCTAAAAATGGAGCGTCATACGGCCTCAATGGCATCGGGCATAACGAAAAGCGAAAAACACGAAAAGGAACTCCCTACAGAGCGATAATTTTCTAAAATCAGGTTACCCTCCATGGCCATTCGAATTGCATTTGTCGAAGACGACGCTCCTTTTGCGGAAACCTTGGTGAGCTACTTTGGGCTCGCTGACACGATCGAGTGTTTGGGCATTTTCCCCAATGCAGAAGCGGCACTCAGCAAGATTCCTGGCCTTAAACCGGACTTGGTGCTCGTGGATATCAACCTCCCCAAAATGAATGGCATCGAGCTGGTCGCCCGCTTGAAAACAGCATCACCTTCCCTGCTCTGTTTGATGCTGACGATGTATGAGGAAACCACGCTGATATTCGATGCACTAAAAGCCGGAGCGTGTGGATACCTGCTCAAACGGACGCCACCGGCCGATATCGTAACGGCGATCCAACAAGTTCACGCGGGTGGCTCGGCCATGTCTCCGCAGATTGCGCGACAAGTCGTGAGTTTCTTTCACAAGGCGGAAACACCAGCCAACACCCACCTGGAAACACTGACCGAACGAGAGCGTGCGGTCCTGGATCTTTTGTCCAAGGGGTTCATGTATAAACAAATCGGCGACAAGTTGAACGTCAGCCTTGATACGGTTCGGAGCCATCTTCGAAAGGTTTACGAAAAGCTCCACGTTCATTCCCGAACAGAAGCCGTCTTGAAGTACCTGGGAAAATAGGCCGAGGGCGCGACGTGTCCTAAGCTCTGCCTCGGAAGATTCATCAAGCCTGATCGCCTTACGCAAAAAAGCCGCTCGGAGTTTCCTCCGAGCGGCTTTTTATTTTCAATAAAACCGGAGCTTATTTCTTTTTAGCTACAGCTTTCTTGGCAGGAGCAGCTTTCTTCACTGCAACTGCTTTCTTAGCTGGTGCCGCTTTCTTGACCGCAACTGCCTTTTTAGCAGGAGCAGCTTTTTTAGCAGCCGCTGCCTTCTTGGCAGGTGCTTTAACCGCAGCACGCTTTTCCTCAATTGCTGCCTGAGCCGCAGCGAGGCGAGCAACAGGTACGCGGAACGGCGAACAGCTCACGTAGTTCAATCCAACGCGGTGGAAGAACTTCACGGAATCAGGATCGCCACCGTGTTCACCACAGATACCAAGTTTGATGCTTGGACGTGTTGCGCGGCCCTTCTCGATAGCAATCTTAACCAATTGGCCCACGCCAGTCTGGTCGAGACTTGCGAATGGGTTCTTTGTGAAGATTTCGTTTTCGACGTACGGCGTGAGGAAGTTCCCCATGTCGTCACGGCTGATTCCCAAAGCGGTCTGGGTCAGATCGTTCGTTCCGAAGCTGAAGAACTCAGCAGTATGAGCGATTTCGTCAGCTGTGAGAGCGCCACGAGGTACTTCGATCATGGTCCCAACGCTGTAGTTGAGCTTCACTTTCTTTTCCTTCTGCACTTCCGCAGCAACGCGGTGCACAACAGCAACCTGGAGATCCAATTCCTTCTTGAATCCAACCAAAGGAATCATGACTTCAGGCTTCACTTTGATGCCCTTCTTCTGGACGTCAGCTGCAGCTTCGAAGATTGCGCGTGCCTGAGTCTCAGTGATCTCAGGGTAAGCAATTCCCAAACGGCAACCACGGTGACCGAGCATCGGGTTGAACTCATGCAACGCTTCGACACGTGCAGCAACCTTCTCCACAGTCAAACCAAGCTTCGCCGCGAGGTCCGCCTGAGCAGCGCGATCGTGTGGTACGAACTCGTGCAACGGTGGATCGAGGAGACGGATTGTGGCTGGGTAACCCTTGAGGGCTTTGAAGATGCCGGTAAAGTCTTCCCGTTGATAAGGAAGGATCTTCGCCAACGCTTCTTTGCGTGCTTCAACAGTCGTTGCGAGAATCATCTCACGTACTGCATCGATACGGTCGCCTTCGAAGAACATGTGTTCCGTACGGGTCAGACCGATCCCAACAGCACCAAATGCGATAGCGTTCTGTGTCTGCTCGGGGTTGTCAGCGTTCGTGCGAACGTCGAGGCGTGAAGCCTGTCCACACCACTTCATCAACTGCTGGAAGCTCTTGAACTTCTCAGTCTTCTGAGCGGCCTTATCGTTGCCGATCGTGCCAGTGATGATTTCGCTCGGTGATGTCTTGAGACGGCCACCGTAAACGGTTCCGCTCGTTCCATCGATCGAGAGGTAATCGCCTTCCTTGAAGGTTTCGCCAGAGATCGTAACGGTCTTCTTTTCGTAATCGATGAGCACTGCGGAAGCGCCACAGATACAAACTTTACCCATCTGACGCGCCACGAGAGCAGCGTGAGAAGAAACGCCTCCCTTTGCAGTGAGGATCCCTTCAGCAGCGATCATCCCACGGAGATCTTCCGGGGAAGTTTCGTTACGAACGAGCAATACGCTTTCACCCTTCTCTGCTGCAGCAGCAGCGCGATCAGCGTTGAGGTAGATTTTTCCGGAAGCTGCACCAGGTCCGGCTGGAAGTCCCTTTGCCAATTCCTTGGCTTTTTTGACTTCAGCGAGATCGAAGATCGGAGCGAGCAACTGGTCGAGCTGATCTGCTGGGTTACGCAATACAGCGGTTTCCCAATCGATGAGCTTCTCCTTGTGCATGTCCATCGAGAACTTGAGAGCCGCAGCAGCAGTACGTTTGCCGTTACGAGTCTGAAGCATGAACAGACGGCCTTCCTGGATCGTGAACTCGATGTCCTGAACGTCCTTGAAGTGTTTTTCAAGGATCGAGCGAACCTTCATCAGTTCGGCGAATGGCTTCGGCATTTCGGCCTTGAGGCGGGACACTGGCTCTGGAGTACGGACTCCAGCAACGACGTCTTCACCCTGAGCATTGATGAGGAATTCACCATAGAACTCGTTCGCGCCGTTTGCTGGGTTACGAGTAAATGCAACGCCAGATCCCGAAGTCGGGCCTGTGTTGCCGTAAACCATGGCCTGAACGTTTACTGCGGTTCCCCACTCCGTTGGGATGTTGTATTTGCGGCGGTAAACGATCGCGCGATCGTTCATCCAGGAACTGAACACAGCACCCGCTGCACCGCGGAGTTGCTCGTATACGTCAGTTGGGAAGGTTTTCCCTGTGCGATCTTTAACGAGCTTTTTGAAAAGCTTTACCAGTTCCTTCTGGTCTTCGGCAGTCAGGTCGCTGTCGATGATGTCCTTGTGATAAACGGAGTGTTTGTACTCCTCGATAACGACTTCAAATGGTTCGTGGTCTTCACCTTCACGCTTCTGAACACCGAGAACCACGTCGCCGTACATCTGTACGAAACGGCGGTAGCAATCCCAAGCGAAACGCTCGTTGTTGGTAGCTGCGGCCAGAGCCAAAACGGTCTGATCGTTCAAACCAAGGTTCAGGATCGTGTCCATCATCCCGGGCATGGAGTCGCGGGCACCAGAACGAACAGCCACGAGAAGCGGCATCTTCTGAGTGTCACCGAACTTGCAGCCCATGATCTTTTCCATATTGGCGACCCCGGCTTCAATCTGAGCCTGGAGGTTGCCTGGATAAGTGCGCTTGTTAGCGTAGAAGTAGGTGCAAACTTCTGTGCTGATGGTGAACCCGGGAGGCACTGGAAGGCCGATACGGGTCATTTCAGCGAGGTTGGCACCCTTACCGCCCAAGAGGGCTTTTTGGGAACCGTCCCCATCAGCTTTACCATTGCCCCACGTATAAACGTATTTAGGGCCTTTGCCTGCGGATGCAGGACTTGTTGCGCGCTTTGCAGCGGGTTTGGCCGCACCGGACTTAGCGGACGGCTTCACGGATTTTTGGGTCTTTGGCATGTATTTGGAGATCAAACGCTGGTGAGAGCTGCCGCCGCTGTGGAATCGCTAGCGCCATGTCATGCGCGCAGCACCATTTCCGAACGGGGAGACGCTCTTTGTCAGCAAAGAAGCTGGGGGTCATGCCAGAAAGAACGCGCCCTGTCCATTCCTACACTGCGAACTTTCTTAAGAAGTTTCATTTTCCTGCATTTTCAACAGGCGTTTGAGACTCCGTTTTGACTCCCGTAGGAACGACATCAAGCACTCGAAAGGTGGTTATATTCTTCTCACCAACCAAGCCCCATGCCGGATCAACCGAAGAACCCCAAAGTTGCTCTGCAAGCGGATTTCGAGGCAATGCCTTCCCTAGAATATCCATCGAATTTTTGACGGCTCTCGACGGATCTCCAGCGACAACCAACTTCACTTTTCGACGTTCCAAAATCGCGCGCGCCTCCTTTGGATCCTCCGTTAAAAAAAACCGAGCCGTATCCAAGATTCCGGCGATGCCTTCATGTCCTGTACCTGCAACTGCAGGCTGTCCCGACCAGTACGAAATTGAGGGCGACAACCACCATGGCGCAACGAAGGGCAACACTTCATCCGAGCGCATTCTCAATGCCGCCAAACGTGCATTGATCCGCTCTGAGCGGTCCAGATAACGGGCTTCCGAAGTCTCTGCATCCGGAAACCAAAGTTCATCCCACTCACGAGCAATCGGCCAAAGCGACAACCCCGCAACGAGCATCACGAGACTCTGACGGGGAATGGAGGAGAGAATCCAAGGAGTCAAAAGCACAAAACAGAGAGCAAGATACGGAGACCAACGAATCTGCCAAATGGTCAGAAGCAGCGTCAAAAACAAGAGACCCGCAGACAGTAAAAGCCAGCGACGAGATGCATCTTTTTCGGAACGAACACAAAACCACAACGCCACAGGAGCAACCCAGCACAACGCACTCAACCAACCTCCCAGCGCTTCGAGTTGATCCAAAGAATGCAGCTCTCCAATGGATGCCCCCCAACGCATCAAGGTATCCTGGAATGCGAGATTCGGCAGCGCAAACGGAAGGCCCTCAATCATGTACGCAATCGTCAAACAGACGGCGAGAGTCACCCCCCAGAGCAAACGCGTTGGATTCAACCACTCCCTCCGTGCGAGCACTAGGCCCGCAATACAAACGCAGCCCCACAAAATAAGCGGTTCAAAAAGGGAGACCCAAATCGAGAGTCCCCACATAGCCCCACCTAACACGGACCAGATCTTGGTTGGGGCACACAACAGGCGTTGTTCGGCAATCAGAGCGAGCCCTACACAAAAGACGATGAGCGACTGGTGATCAGGGCGTCCCAAAACGGTGGCGTGAACCATGGCTGGACTAATCGCGAGAAGTAACGGCGCACACCACCACCCCAAAAGCCTATCACCGTTCGAACGCCGCAATCCCCTTGCCCAAAAACCAACACACACACACAGCGCCACACCCAGGAGCGGCGACACTAGGGCGCCCGCGATGTCCAGTGAATGCTCCCCCAGCACCGCAAGGCGGCCCTCCTTGGGCCAAACCATGCGCACTACGCGATCAAGGCCCACAATCAAGTAATCCAAAGGCGCAGTTGCGTGGGAAACAACTCCTTCAGGCCAATTTTCAAACTGCTGAAAATGCACAACGGTCCCTGGAGCTTTGGAGACCATCTGCGCTCTCGCCATCCGGGAATAACAGTCGCCGTCTACGAAATAGAAGTGCCCGTCTACGAGGACCTGCGTGAGGTTGTGAAAACGGATTGAAAAAGAGAGCAATCCGATTAGGAGAATCCACCACCGTGAAACCATAGTACCCTCTCAAAAGGTCAGGGAAGCTCGAGAGCAAACCGAAGGCGCTGAAATACGATCCAAGCGAGGGATTCGCTTACGACTTAACCTCCAAGTCGTGCCGTAAGTATTCCAAAACGTCCTTAAATTTCGCCTCGTTTTGGGGATTCGCTTCAACAACTGCCTCGTGAGCTTCGAGCATGGTTGTTGCCTGAGTTACCTTATCGCAATGATCCTTAGGGAGCGATTGCGTTTCACAAGGAACACAGACCCCTCCCTCAGCGAGAGGCTGGAGCGCCAAGAGTTGATCCAAACCGAGGTTGGACAGAAGTGACCGGGTGCGATCGTTCATGTTGACGATCTCGACTCCGCCATTTTCGACACCATGTAATTTCAGGGCGATGCCAGCGAGCGTCCCCATAAACGTGGAGTCCATCAAAGGACAGCACCTCAAGTCGACGATGAAACGCTTATGCCCACGGGCTAACATCTCTCGAGAGAAATCTTTAAGCGACGTACTGTTTTGAAAATTTCCCTTTCCATCCACACGAATCCACACTGTTCCTTGCGCAACGCCTACCAAAATGGAGGTCTCGGAGCTCACGTTCGGTTACCAGAGGAAACTTTGCTGAACCCCAACAATGCGCCCCTTCTGGATCAGCAGGACCCGCCAAGCCACCACGGCGCCATCTTGATAATAGTCATCCCCCAAGACCGAGAACTCCGTACTAATCGTCCCGGAAGCAGAGGGATAATGTGCGTCAAAGGCAAGGACATGAGCGCCCAATTTCTTCTGACGGTATTCCAAACGAACAGTGACATCTGAGCCGCCCGAGACTTTGGGAGCCTGCCATTGCACAGTGTAATAGTTGCCCTCGCGCTGGCGTTTTTCGAACTCATTGATCGCACCGAAATAGCGGCGATCGATTTCAGCTTTGAGGGAATCGATCTTCGCTTTGGCATTAAGCTGAGGATCAATTGTCTGTGAAAACACCTTCACCACGCGGAAAGAATCATCAAGCGCTAGGGGAAGCACATCGGGTGAGCCCACCACGACGGGCTGAGCCACCGCACTCAGCGCGGTCGCAGCAAAAAGAGTCACCAGAGGGAGCAGTAGGCCTCTCATTCGTCTGAATCGTATGTCTATGCGAAGGAAGTGTCAACGACCCTGCGGCATGTTTTGCAGTTTTGTGAAGCCTCAATAAGTAACAGATTTCTATCCATAAAACACTTTGGATGAATGCTTTTCCACCGAAGGAAGATCCTCTTCAGCGGGTGCCTCCGGCTTTGGAAACTCATAAAGTGGAATCGTTTTAAACCCTAGAAAGCTAGCCAACAAGATTGACGGAAATGCCTTTCGTTGAGCATTAAAGCCTTCTGCCGATTCATTATAGGTTCGTGAGATCAACGCCAGACGTTCCCCCGTTAAGGCTAACTCTCTTAAAATCAACTTGATGTTTCTCGATGACTTAAACTCGGGGTAAGTTTCCGCAACCACTTTTAATCGAGCAAACATCTCCAGCATGTGGGTTTCCGCCTCCAGCAAATGAAGCATAAAGGTTGGATTCGAAGGATCACTCAAAACGGAATTGAGTGCCGTTGAAGCATTGTTCCTTGCTGTCAGGAGCGCTTCTAGGGTTGCCCGTTCCGGTTTCATGTAATTTCTCGCAGCGTCCACCAACCCCGCCATGAGTTCGTACCGACGGGCCATGTCGGTTTCCATCTGCGAAAAAGCGACATGTGAGGCAGATTTTGCAGTCGAAAGGCCGTTATAGAGACTAAGGACGCCCATCAGCATCGCAAAGCTCACAACGCCAAATAAAAATATAATCAGCAGAGCGGTCCCCATAAGGTTTACTTCAAAATTGAACGATCTGTCTCAGCAAGATTCACCACAAACGCTCCCTCAGCCACTCACCATACGCAAGAAGCGATCACAGAGAACCTAACTGTAGCGGATTTCCGTAGCGCGGTGCAGAGCCTTTTGCAATTGCCCCATACGCTCCGAGTCCAGGATTTTTTCACCTAACTCATCGGTAATATAAAACGTATCCACAGCAGCACCCTTGTCCGTGCTCACCCGAGAAAACGCGATTTCGACACCTTCATCCCCGAAAGCCTTAAGTAATCCGTACAACAACCCAAGGCGGTCCGGAGTTTGCACATCAATCAGCGTGTATCTCGGGTGCGCACTATTATCGATGACTATCTTGGTTGGGAAATCGAGCGTGTCACTGAGCCGGAACCCCTTCTTTCCAATGGAACGAGAGAGCTTCCCTGAAAAGTCGAACTCCTCCACCGCCAACGCTTGAGCGAGCGTTTTCTCGGCAACCGCCATGGCATCTTTGTCGGTTACGGCTTCGAACTCACGGGTGCATACACGGAAAATATCCAAAACAAGGCTATCACCACGAGTAAAGGCATCGGCGCCCAAGATGTTAAATCCCGCCACTGACAAACAACCGGCAATTCGCGAAAGCAATGCGTGGCGATCCCATCCACAAAACCAGAATTCCGTATGCCCTTTCGCTGGGTGCGCGATCCAGCGAACCGCGGGTGCCAACGCTAGGCTCTCATCCCTATCGCGATTTTCCAAAAAGCTCCGCAAAAGACGAATGTGTTCGGCAATGGCCTCTGGCGTGTACGCCATGAAATATCGCTCGGGCATCGACGAGAATTGCGACTCAATCTCGTCCACGAGCTCTTCGTTCAGTAACTTTTTGACAGCCACAAGGAAATCGTCGCGCTCTGTGCGACGTTGCCTGAAAAACTCTGCGTTATCCGATAAAAACAACCTGGTGCTCCGATACAAGTTCCACACCAATGATTCTTTCCAATCAGACCATCTTTCATTGTTACCAACTCCCTGGCCATCCACCAGAGTCAGCAACATGAGCGCCTCCAAGTTTGCCTGATTTCCTACAATTTGCGCAAACTCCTCCACTGTGGCAGGATCATCAACATTTCGATGCTGTGCCGTACTCGAAATGGTCGAATGGTGATCTACCAAAAAGATAAGTTTACGTCTCTGCGCCGGAGGCAACTGAAGGCGAACTGCGACACGCTGCGCATTGAGAGCACTCTGGTCGGCGTGATTGCGGCTATTTGCTGCCTTACCTGTATCGTGTAACAAGATCGCCAAATAAAGCACTTCGGGATCCTCCATCCGTTGAAAGATCTTTCGATACCCCTGTAATTTAGGATCAGGTGTATCCACAAGTGCATCGAGTTTTTCAACGCAAACTAGCGTGTGTTCATCTGCCGTATAACGATGGAAAAACTCGTGTTGCACAAGGCAGGTAAGCTCGCCAAATTCCGGTAAAAATCGGCCAAGAAAATCCACCTGATGCATGGCCCGTAATACGGCACCAACTTCACCTTTCCTTGATAAAATCGCCCAAAAGCTTTCACGGTTTGCTTTAGCGTATTGAAAGGTTTTATCCACTAAATGAAGACGCCGCCGCATTAACTGCTGGAGCTCCGGACTCGCCGTTTCCTGTCTTTTTTGGAGATAATGAAACAACCGCATTAAACGCCCTGGATCCTGATTGAAAATGGCCCGATTTTCAGGAAAGACGCGTCCTTTTTCGCTGTAAAACCCATCAAAATGCTCCCTGACTGGAGTTTTTGACAGTCGCAGTAAACGGAGCAAACGAGTACGTGTTCCAATATCCGGTGTAATTACACAGAGCCGCTCTGATAACAGCTCAGTTATATTATAAATAACACGCGCATGCTGGTAATAATCTCGCATAAACGCCTCTGTGCGACGAAGGATGCTTTTCTGGGAGTATTGAAGCGTATTTGAAATCTGCAGCTGTTGATTTATGTGAATAACATCCGCTGGACGATCATTCAGATAATGTAACTCATTTCGAATCCTCAGCAAAAAATCATAAGCTCGATCTAATTGCCTTTTCTCCGATTCATTAATGAGTTTTCGCTCAACCAACCCGGCGGTGGAACGTATCCGTTCTTTGAAAAAACTTATCCACAATAAGTTTTGATAATCCCGCAATCCCCCACAGCCATTTTTAATATTAGGCTCCTGCATGTACACAGTCTGCCCATGCTTTTTATGGCGCTCCGCCTGATCCGTTACCCGTTGGCCGATGTACTCGTCCTCGTAGGGATCTACACAAAACTTCACAAAGGCTTTCTGAAACTTCCCAAACAACACCTCATCCCCAACAACCAAACGAGCGTCTATCAGGGACGTTTTCGATAACATGTCGACATTCGCCTGCTCAATCGCCTGCCGAGGGGTGCGGGTGCTATGCCCCACCTTAAAACCAACGTCCCAAAGCGTATAAAGCACCTTCTCCACAATCCACCCCAATTCCTTTTCGACATCGTCTCCGCCTTTCCCGTCATGCAGGAACATTAGATCGATATCACTGTGCGGGTTTAGTTCCCCCCGTCCGTAGCCACCTATCGCCACTAAGCACACCTTTAACGATGGGGCGGCACCTGCGCCTTCAAACCTACGGGCGGAGTCGAATAAATGTCTCAGGACAATATCCACTACCGTAGCTCTTTGATTGCAGATCTCTCGCCCGCCTCCCCCGCTCGCGTGCCGGAGCCGGATTCGATGATTTTCGAGTTTGATGAACTTCTGGTACAACTTGAGAAGCTGCTCAGGCTTCAAGTTGCCTTGAGCGAACAATTCTTGTTCAGCATGGGCAAGAACCTTCTCCCGATGACGTAAAGTGGCTGGAGACAAATGGGAAGAACTCACGACGTTTGATCGTAAACTGCACTAATCCACCGAAAAACGCCCGTAAAAGTTATAGTTTTTTCCTTCCACCCCGGATTATCCCCCTCCCATTTCCATGCACTTTCGCTACCTAATCGTAGGGTTGTTTATTTACAAGCAACCGTCTTAAATGCGTGCCCTACGCGTTCGTAGGGTCCTCTTTCAATCATGAGTCAGAATCATTCCCCTGGTCTTAGGCCTTCTACTAAGGCGCTAGTGATCGGATCTCTAGGTGTCGTTTTCGGCGATATTGGCACGAGCCCACTTTACTCCCTTCGTGAATGTTTCAGCGGTCACCACGGAGTTCCGCCAACACCCGATAATGTTCTCGGAGTTCTCTCCCTGATCGTCTGGACCCTCACGCTCATTGTTTCCATTAAGTACCTCGTTTACGTGATGCGTGCCGACCGTAATGGCGAGGGGGGCATTCTTGCATTACTCTCACTTGCAGCCGAAAAGCTTTCTCCGGGGAAAAGACGCACCGTCCTGCTCCTGACAGGGGTCGCGGGTGCCGCTTTACTGTTTGGAGACGGCATCATCACACCTGCCATCTCCGTCTTGAGTGCAGTCGAGGGGTTGAACGTATGTACGCCGATTTTCGAGTCCTACATTGTCCCAATCACCATTGTGATTCTGGTCGGACTATTCATGGTACAGAAAGCAGGTACCGAGAAAATGGGACGATGGTTCGGCCCCGTGACGATCGTCTGGTTTCTCACACTCGCTGTCGCTGGTGCTACCTGGATTGTGAAAGATCCTGGGGTGCTCGCTTGCGTCAACCCGATGTATGCCGTGAACCTTCTGTTGAACGGGGGATGGAAAGCGTTTTTCGTTTTAGGCGGCGTATTTCTCGTCGTTACTGGCGGAGAAGCGCTTTACGCGGATATGGGTCACTTCGGCGCAAAGCCCATCCGTATTGGATGGTTTTTGGTCGTCTTCCCCGCGCTGTTTTTAAATTATCTCGGACAGGGCGCGCTTCTACGCCAGAACCCCTCGCTGCTTGAGGACGAACATTTCAGTCCGTTTTATCAGCTTTTCCCCCAATGGGCCCTTATCCCAATGGTGATCTTGGCGGGCGCAGCCACGGTGATCGCAAGTCAGGCGCTTATTACCGGCACCTATTCACTCACGTTACAGGCTATCCAGTTAGGCTATCTCCCCCGGTTAGCAATCCGCCACACATCAGCGCATACTCGTGGCCAGATTTACATTTCGACCATCAACTGGATGTTGATGTTCTCCTGTCTTGGGTTGGTGAAAACCTTCGGGTCTTCCGCGGCTTTAGCTTCCGCTTATGGAATCGCAGTGACTCTCACGATGCTTGTGACCACGCTCCTTTTCTTCGTGGCCGCCCGCTCTCAATGGGGCTGGAGTATTTTCAAGGCAGGTTCCGTCATGGGTATCTGTTTCTGCGTCGAACTTGTGTTCTTCGGGGCTAATGCAACCAAGATTCTCGATGGCGGTTGGTTTCCTCTGGTGGTGGGGGCTGGTATTTTTATCCTAATGACTACTTGGCGCACGGGGCGCCGCCTTGTTGCGGATCGCCTCGAACTCGGCACTCTGCCTCAGGAAATGCTCGTGGAAAGTTTACAGCTTAGTTCCCGCACTATCCGGGTTCCTGGAACCGCCGTATTTATGGCCAGTAGCTCCGGACGTGCCCCGAATGCTATTATGCATAATTTGAAGCATAATAAGGTGCTTCACCAGCGGGTCATTTTCCTCACTATTATTACTGAAGATCACCCCTACGTTGCTCCTAGCAAACAGGTCGAACTTCTTGAACTGGCCCCGGGCTTCTGGCGTATGAGTGGGCATTACGGTTACCTTCAGGAACCTGACGTTCCGCAATTACTTCGCCGCGCTAAAAACCATCTTCAGTTCGAGTACAATCCACAAGACATCACTTATTTCCTCGGTCGTGAAACGATTGTCGCCTCCGAAGAACCTGGAATGGCTCTCTGGCGTGAACATATTTTCGCATTCCTTTCCCGAATCGCGGAACCTCCAGGTAGCTTCTTCCGATTGCCGGAAGGCCGCGTCGTCGAATTGGGCGTCCGCATTAAAATCTAACTCCGTTTTAAACAGAAAGCCGCAGTTCGGCCTGCGTTTTGCTAAACGGATGTGCTGCCTTTTATGTCACCTCAGCTGACCTCCCTCCGGATCCGGAATCTGGCATTAGTCGAGGACCTTACCTGGAACTTGGGGCCCGGATTTACCGTCGTCACCGGTGAAACAGGTTCCGGAAAATCCATGATTCTCGGTGCCCTGAAACTTCTGATCGGGGAGCGGGCCGACAAATCGCTCATTCGCACCGGCGCAGACGCCTGTACTGTGGAAGCCAGTTTTGAGCTGCCGGATCCGAGTTCGTTCAACACGCTCTTGCAGGACCACGGGGTTGAAGCGTGCGAAGACGGGCAATTGTTGTTAAAACGCGTTTTGACCACTGCAGGTTCAAACCGCCAGTTCATCAATGGTTCACCGACCACGCTTGCGGTTCTCAAAACCCTGGGTGAATCCCTCGTCGATTTGCACGGTCCACATGACCACCAATCGCTCCTTTCTCCAGAGCTCCAACGCTCCCTGCTCGACGCATTCGCGGACGCATCCAAGCCCGTCGCCGAATACACCGCCGTTTACGCTCAACTCCACAAACTCCAGTCCGAGTTGGATGCCTTGTGTGGAGACGACACCGCCTTCGACCGGGAATGTGCACTTCTGTCCCATCAAACCGCTGAAATCGAGGCCGCCGCCCTCAATCCGGATGAAGAGGAACCCCTTCACTCCCGCTACCATCTGGCTAGCCAGGGACGCAAAATCATCGAACTCGTCGCCCTCATTCAGCAACGACTCGAAGAAGGAGAAGATGCCGCACTAGGACGCGTCACGGATCTCGGACGAGCGCTCCGCGATCTCGAAAGAATCGACCCTGCGGCGAAATCGTTTTCGGAAATTCACGCCCGAGCAGTTTCGGAACTCGAAGAGCTTTCGCAAAGTCTCCAGCGTTACTCCGATCACATCGATCTCGATCCGGAACGTCTTCAGGAAATGGAAGACCGCGTCAATCTGCTCGAAACCCTCAAGCGAAAATACGGCCCGTCCCTTCAGGAGGTTATTGCCTTTGGTGAGGAGGCCGCTGAGCGCCATCGTAAATTGAGCTCGCGAGGTGAAGAACGCTCCCGCTTACAGAGCGAAATCGTCCAAGTTCAAGCCGCCATTCAAAAGTCAGGCGAACGGCTCAGTGTTATTCGTGCCAAAAATGCCCCCGTACTCGCCGCAAAGGTGACGGATCACATGCGTGAACTTGGCTTAGCGAAGGCCACCTTCAATGTTCAACTCACTCAGACTCCCAAACCGGGGCCTTCCGGGTTGGAAACCACCGAGTTTTTGTTCGCCCCGAATCCCGGCGAACCGCCAAAGCCTCTTCGTGCCATCGCTTCCAGCGGAGAAACATCCCGCATCATGCTTGCGGTCAAATCAGCCCTCGCCGAACAGGACACGGTGGCGTTGCTCGTTTTTGATGAAATCGACGCCAATGTCGGTGGTGAAATTGCGCATTCTGTTGGGGAAAAGATGTCCGCTCTCGGCAAACAACATCAGGTGCTGTGTATCTCGCATCTTCCCCAAGTCGCCTCGAAGGCGGATCATCACTTTGTAGTTTCGAAAACCTACGTAAACGAGCGCACTATTTCGGAACTCACTCAGGTCCTGGATGCAGACCGTGAAGCCGAAATCGCACGGATGTTGGGTGGAAAAACAGCCTCGGCTGTAGCGCTCGCAAAAACGCTTCTGGAACGGTAGTCGCGTTGCGCCGATTACAGCACTTCAGCTCGGGCGGAGCGCCTCTAAGAAAGCTGAGGCTGGCGCTTTTTCCGATACTCGCTTGGGCGCCAACCGATCAGGCGTTTGAAGGTATTCGAAAAAACAAACGCATTCGCATACCCGACAGAAAGCGCGACACTCTCCACTTTGTCATCCGTCTTAGCGAGTAACTCAGCCGCTTTGAGCATCCGGAGATGAATCAGGTGGTTGATCGGACTCCGGCCCAATTCGCGTCGTGAGAGTCTTCGGAGATGCTCTTCACTCAGGAAACAAATCGCCGCCATGCGTTCGAGTGTCCAGTTCTCGGATAAACGCTGGGTGACTTCATCCCAAAGACGCTCCATGCGCCGATCGCCCGGATTGGGCCGGGCGAAGAGCATCGTGTAATCGTAGATTAACTGAGCCCAAACGGAAATTAAGGCGGGGCTTTGCTGGCTTTTGTTTTCTTCGATTAATCCGAGCACAGCGTGCCTGAGCGATTCCCCGGAAAAACGAGCCAGCGCCGGAGACGCCGACGAAACCACCGGGCGAGCATCGGGTTTCACCTGAAAACGCACCCAGGAAAATCCCCATTTTGTGCCGGGCTCAGCCCTGAATGCCAATAAGACGTGAGCTGGGGCCAGAAAGGACCACCCGGCATTCACCCGTTGCCAGCGTCCATCCAGCAGCACGGACCCAGATCCCGCAAAACAAGAAAGCATATAGGCTCCCTTCAGTTCTACCCGGACGACCTCGTAAGGAGGCGCTGCATGACAAACACCCACATGAGCGATGCCATGGAGTGCGAGCGCGTGGCACTGCTCGGCGGTCAATCGCCATTCCACGCTACGGTCGCCCATTATCGTAGTCTCGTTCAAGGAAACGGGTTCAGGGGCAGGCATAACGCAGGGCATTCTATTCCAAAAGCAACCGCAAGGCACAACAAAGGCATCGAACGATTTTCTCTACGGCTTGGCTAAAATCACTTTCCCCTACAGACTGTAGGCACCATGTCTTGTCGTATCGGAGTCATTGGCACCGGCCACATCGGGCGCCTTCATTCACGTATCCTCTCGGAAATCGCCGGATCGGAGTTTTCCTGCGTGTACGATAACAACCAACAGGCCGCGCAAGAGGTTGCGAGCCAGTACGGGGTTCGCGCTGCCAAAACCCTTGAGGAATTCATTTCGAACGTTGATGCCGCAACATTAGCGACGCCTACTCCGTTCCATTTCCCGATCGGGAAATCACTTTTGGAGAATGGAAAACATGTTCTCATTGAGAAACCTATTACGGAAAATACAGCCGACGCACAGATCCTCGTGGCCTTGGCTCAGGAACGAGGATTGGCTTTGCAGGTAGGGCATGTGGAGCGATTTAATCCCGTTCTTTCGGCTCTGGAATCACACCTCAATCATCCACGTTTCATCGAAAGCCATCGTCTTTCCCCCTATCCTGCTCGAAGCACCGATATCGGGGTCGTGCTGGATTTGATGATCCACGATATCGAAATCATCCTGCATCTGGTGCGTTCCCCTGTGGCCTCCATCGACGCCGTCGGCGTTCCTGTCCTCAGTAAAAGCGAAGACATCGCCAACGCTCGGCTCCGCTTCGAAAACGGGTGTGTCGCCAATATTACGGTGTCCAGAGTCAGTCCGGAGCGGCTTCGTAAAATCCGGGTTTTTCAGGAGGATGCGTACCTCTCGTTGGACTATATGCGCCAGGAAGGCTTTGTTTACCGCATGGCCGACGAGCACATGAAGGAAAGCTCCCTGCTTTCCAAGCTCTTCGCGTCCAATGATTCGACGATCGTTAGTGAATTTGCAGGACGCAAAATTGTCCGGGAACCTGTGCCGATTGAGAAAGGTGAACCGCTCAAACGAGAGTTGGCGGACTTCTTGGCCTGCGCCCGAGCTGGTGCCCAACCCAAAGTGAGTGGACGGGAAGGAACCGCTGCCTTAGCGCTTGCGTTGGATATCACTCAAAGAATCGCCCATCACAACGCCACGCACCCTGCCCCTACGAAGCCGTGAGTGATCCCATTTCGTTGTATGTGGTAGCCGGTGAGGAAAGTGGCGACGCCCGAGGGGCTGAGCTGCTGTCTGCATTAAAGCGGCGTCTCCCCCAGGTTCAGATTTCCGGTGCAGGCGGACCTCGAATTCAGGCTTTGGCTAGTGGCCGCTTTCTCGAATGGACCTCAGAAGCCGTGGTGGGGCTCTGGGATGTACTCAAGAAATACGATTATTTCCGTCAGCAATTCGATCGAATGCTCGATGAGCTTGAAGCGTCACGGCCCGAGGCGTTGCTTTTGATCGATTACCCGGGATTTAACCTCCGGCTTGCTAAAGCGGCACGGGAGAGGTTTCCCGAGATAAAAATTATTTATTACATCAGCCCACAAGTCTGGGCATGGAACCGGGGCCGAATTGGGAAGATGGCAGGGTTCCTGGATTTGATGTTATGTATTTTCCCGTTCGAAAAGGCGTTGTACGAAGCTTCCGGGCTCAAGACCGAGTTTGTGGGGCATCCGATGCTGGACACCCTCGCGTCTCTTAAAACCGGGAGCGCCCGTAAAGAGAATCTCGTCGGCCTTTTCCCCGGTAGCCGCACGCGTGAAGTACGCCGACTTTTCCCAGTCATGATGGAGGCAGCGCGTTTGTTAAGCTCCCAAGTCCCCAACCTTCAATTCGAGGTCGCCGCATCCAATCCGTCGGTTGCCGCATGGATGTTCGATTATTTGAACGAACACCGGTTTGACCCGTCGTTTTGCCGGATTGGCATGGATCGCTTTTACGGACTCACGCAAGAAGCCGCTGTCGGCATGGTCTGTTCGGGAACCGCTACGCTGGAAGCGGCCTATTTCGGGCTCCCCATGGCGATTTTGTACAAGGTTGCCTGGCTCACTTGGACCGTCGGTAAACAACTCGTCAAAGTACCACACATCGGAATGCCGAACGTATTGGCCGGCAAAGAGATCGCCAAGGAGTTCCTACAAGGCGCCGCCAAACCCAAGGCAATTGCCGACGAACTAAAACGGCTCTTACTCGATCAAAACGCACGCAGCCTCCAACAAGCGGAGTTTGCAAAAATCATCACACAGCTCGGCTCTCCGGGAGCTGGGGAACGTGCAGCCGAAGTGGTCGCAGACGCTTTAAAATCGCAGAAGTGAGGAGTAAGAGAGTCCCCTACTCCAAGGTCACTCCTTTGGTAATTGTAGCGCTGTAATTTCCTTCATTACAGCCTCACTGATCCGCCGGTAAACGTCTTTGGGGTCCCCACGGAAATCTTCATCCGTAAACCGCATCACTTCTCCCACCACAATGGTGATCTTAGCCAGTGTGACGGATTTGGCGTTTGCCGGGAACGCCTCGTACGCACCGAAAATCCGCATCGGCACCACAGGCGCCTTCGTTTTCGAAACAATCAGTCCCAGACCCGATTGCGCGGGAAGCAATTTGCCATCACGGCTCCGAGTGCCTTCCGGAAAGATCACAGTTCCATTGCCCGATTTCACCACGCGAATGACGGTTTTGAGCGCGCTCATATCTCCGCCGCCTTCATCCACCGGCACCACGTTTAGTTTCGGAAACAACGGCCCAAGGATCGGCCACTTCAATAGGCTCTTTCTCGCGAGGTAAAAGATTTCCCGGTCGCAAGCGATTCCAGCCAGGGGCGGATCCAGAAAACTCTGGTGATTCATTGCAAGAATCAGCCCGCCCTCTTTGGGAATCCGTTCCCGACCAATCACCCTGTAATCAAAGCAGCAATTTGCGATGAGCCGACTCAGGTAATAGCCACATTGATAGACCAAGCCCATACTGACGCTTCTTTAGAAATCAGCTGCCAAGAGCCCTTTGATTTTGAGGCGTCCGATAATTTCACCCACAACCCCATCCACCGTGAGGTGCGAGCTATCGATCACGTGAGCATCTTCCGCGATGACAAGCGGCGACATTTTCCGCGTCGAATCGACTTTGTCCCGCTGAAGAATGGAGTCCTGCAACCCTTGTTTGGCACGGCGTTGCGCCCGGACTTCGGGTGAAGCGTCGATATAGAATTTATAGGGCGTTTCCGGGAATACCGCAGATCCGATATCGCGCCCTTCCATGACGGAGTTCGTTTTGTCGCCGTACGCGCGCTGAAGCGCCACCAACTGACGGCGAACCTCAGGGATTGTCGCAACGGCTGAAACGGCTCCGTTCACCCCTTCACTGACGAGGTTTGGTGTAGGATCCACGCCATTGATGAGGATCGAAGATTCGTGCCCGGCGACATCGCAATCCATTTTTGTAGAGGCCATTAAGGCAAGGACCGCATCCTGGTCGGATGGGCTTACTCCGGAAGCCAGTACATGCCAGGTCACAGCGCGATACATCGCACCGGTGTTTACGTATACGTAGCCAAGACGGCGGGCTAACACTTTGGCAACACTGCTCTTTCCGGAAGCCGCCGGACCGTCAATTGCGATAACGAGGTGAGTAGACATGAAAATTAATCAATCATTGCAGGCTGCACTTCCTCCAAACGAACAATCGTCGCTTCCTTGTGTTTTCCGGATTGAGCGACCTGTTTGAGGACATCGTAAAAGCCGGGATACGAGGTGTTCACACATTCCGTTCCGGTAATCACGGTTTCGCCTTCTGCGAAAAGTCCAGCCACAGCGAACGCCATCGCAATCCGATGATCGCCCAAACTGTCTAGGCGAGTCCCTTTCAACGGGGCACCCCCAGTGATTTCCAAACCGTCTTGGGTTTCAACTACCGGAACCCCCATTGCTTTGAGGTGACCGGCGATAGCAGCCAAACGATCTGTTTCCTTCACGCGCAATTCCCCGGCGTCCGAGATCGTGGTGGTCCCCTGAGCCAATGCTGCTGCAACAGCCAAAATCGGCAGTTCATCAATGACATTCGGGATTTCCTTACCCCCAATGTGAGTTGCCTTAAGGGCCGCACCTTCAATGTCTACAGTTCCGATAGGCTCGCCATGATTCGAATGCACAAACTCACGAACCCGGGCACCCATTCGAGTCAGAACCGCAAGCAATCCCGTACGGCTCGGATTCAACCCCACCTGATTGATCCGTAAATGAGCTCCGGGACTTGCCGCAGCGGCCACTAACCAGAAAGCTGCGCTCGAAATATCACCCGGAACCCGAAAATCACGAGGTTCAGGACGTGCGCCGCCCTTAACGCTCACTTTCAGACCATCACGGACTGGCGGAATCCCGAAGTATTCGAGCATTCGCTCTGTGTGATCACGGCTCAGGATGGGTTCTGTAACGGAAGTCACTCCCGGTGCAAAAAGCCCCGCGAGCAGAACCGCACTTTTGACCTGAGCACTGGCTACAGGCGACTGGTAATCAATCGCCTTAAGGGGCGCGCCATGCACCTGAAGCGGAGGACGATCATTGGCACCTTCGGCTACGAGTTTAGCGCCCATAGTCGTAAGCGGATCGATGACACGTTTCATCGGGCGCTTGGAAAGGGACGGGTCACCAACAAGTCGGGAAGTAAACGGCTGCCCTGCGAGCAAACCGGAAAGCAGGCGCATCGTGGTACCGGAATTGCCGCAATCCAAGTCACTGGTAGGAGCGGTGAAATTGCCACATGTGCCGTGGATTATGAGAGTCGTGGCGTTGGGGCGTTCGATATTCACGCCGAGAGTTTTCATAGCCCCCATCGTGGAGAGGCAGTCTTCACTCGCTAAAAATCCCCGAACCACACAGGCCCCGGTGCTGATTGCGGATAAAATGACAGAACGATGCGAAATGCTTTTGTCGCCGGGGACCTCGATTTCGCAGTTAAGAGCGGGTGCTTTTTGAATGTGCCAGTGCATGATTGTAAGGGACTCAACTGAGATGCAAACGGTCGCGCCGTTCTTTTGCGGCGGACAAGAATGCTTCCAGGGGTGCAGTTGCGGAGCGATCGTCTTGCTCCAGAATGGTGAGAACGGATTCGAGTTGGGAAATCAGGCCACGAAGGCCACTGGATACAGCATCCCGGTTCGTGAGCAAAATTTCGCTCCACATAGACGGTAAACCAGCAGCAACCCGCGTAGTGTCCCGAAAACCTGCTCCAAAAAAGCCGAACGCTTCCGGCTCCATTTCGGAGACCATATTTACAAGGGCTGCAGCGGCCACATGCGGAACATGGCTAATTTGAGCACACACGCGATCGTGTACTTCTGGTGTCAGAGTACGTACACGACAGCCTAAAGTCTCCCAAAGGACGCGTGCTTTTTCGATGGCCTGAGGCGGAGTTCGGTGGGCTTCGGGGGTTAAAATACAGACTGTCCGGTGAAACAGATCCTTCTTAGCAGCACTTAACCCCGCTTTTTCAGACCCAGCCATCGGGTGGCTTCCCACAAACAAGGCTTTCCCGTGCAACAGCGGCGCCAGTTCATCGACCACGCTCTTTTTTACACTCCCAACATCCGTCACCAACGCATCGGGGCTGAGCGCCGGTAACGCGTCTTGGATTAACCCGCGCATTACCCCAACCGGGACACACAAAATCACTGTATCCGCGCCGTCCACGACCTCTTGGACGTTTGTGGAGGTAAACGACGCTATTCCCGAAGCGGACGCTTCTTGCAAAACCTCGACACGGCGTCCCCACATCCGAATCTGGAGGTCTGGGATATGGGCCAATCCCAGGGCAATAGAGCCGCCAAGGAGACCGGGACCGAGGATTGCAATACGCTTCATAAGAAAAGGGAAACCCGACCGGGTGAAAAACACCAGGTCGGGCAAAAACCCGCGGGAGCAGGAAAAGAATTCGTTAAGGGAAAAGTTTCAGAAGCAGTTGAGTTTTAAACAAACAAAACGACGAACCCATTCAGATACACCGTTAGGCTCAATTCGTACCAACACCCTTAGGGCACCAGCATCGTTTGTCCGGTTCGAGGATCCCGAACTTCTGTTCCGGGCGTCAAACCTGTGACATCCAAAATAGCGCCCGTGTAAGGGTTGTAAATCTGGTTGGGTTTTCCGGGCACCTTCTTCGCATACTGAGGCGGAGCAGGTTTCGGCTTCGGAGCTTCAGGAGCCGGCGTGTTAGACGCCAAGTTTTCCCCTGGCGCACCTGCAGGCTTCGGCTGCTGATTTTGTTTCCCTTGCGAAGGGTCCGGATTGGAAGCCGATGCCGCCGGGTCAGGAAGAGGGCTTGGAGGGCTCGTAGGATTTGGAGCCGGGGTACTCTGAGGGTCAACCGGAGGCAAAGTCTCTTGGTTCAGAGGCACAGGTGGCGGCCGAAAGCCCACCTGCCGTCTCGGAGTGAAATCCTCATCTTGCTGTACGCAGCCAGTCACGCCAAAGGCGAGGACCATCAACTGCGCCGCTGCCGCAAAATTCTTCTTCATAACAATGGTAATTTTAGAGGGTACAGCCCAAGGAACAACAGGAAAGCAACACCTAGCGCCTCGGTATTGTACATCCACTGAATCGCACGGCGCCATCCCAGCCGTCGCATTTTCCCATAAATTCCACATTCATACCACGTTGAATCTTCACGGGAGGCTGATTTGCACTCAGTGAATTTAATACAAAAAAGACATTCCCCCCTGAACGTTCCTCCCTCAACCGGTAATCGTTAATCGCAAACGCACAGTCCACTAGTGCCCCCTCGGAGCCTCCGAATAACACGAGCACTATATTGTTCGAGTCACGTGGATCCGGTCGGACTCCCATCACTCTGCCACTAAGGAGCACTTTGACCCCCTTGTACATTTTGTCGGCCCGTTCACGGCTGGTTTGGTACGCTTGATAAACATCCTCCACACTCACCTGTGTTCCCGATGGCATACGCTGGGCCGGAGTCCCCGTACCCTGAATTTCCATGATGGCTGCACGTACCTCCACTGCCTCGTCTAAACGTCCCGCAACCGTTAGCCCCTTCTTCAACTCCACAAGCTTCGGGACACTATCAGCCACTACTTGCGCGATTAACTCGGTCTGCTTCTGAATGATCGAATCCTGTAGTTCCCGCAATGACCTCGGGTCATCCACTAAATTCGATGCATCCAGCGTCCGGTCGGAGGCCATCCGTTGTTCTTCAGCCCGGATCAGTAGGGAAGATTCCAGATCCGCGGCTTTCTGGAACTTAACCCGCAGTTTTGGAAGCTCACTTTCGTATCGGTTCATCATTTCCACCCGAACCTCACGCAGACGACGCTGACATCGCTCCAGCTCAGATTTAACAATCTCAGGGGTAGCAATTTGCGCATAAGCAGCTGTCGACAGCGCAAATATTGCCACTATCGGAAGTGCAGACGGGGGGAAACAGCGGTGTCGCATCCCCTGCATCTCTGAACCGTAGAGACGTTTCCTTCCAGCAGAAAGCGTCTGAACTCCTGTTCTTTTAAAGGCACGCAAAACGGTTCGTGAACCCAAAAATGCTGACAAATAAGCAACGATTCATTAGAGGTGTTTTCGGGCCTCGCCCTATCCCCCGTTTTTCCCTAGTCGCCTCTCCCGCCCCTTTCTATCCTCGAAATCCCCTCCTCCGCCCCGATCCACGCCGAGTCTCATGAATCCCCCATTATTCAGACTTTCCAGCGTCAGCAAATCGTTCGGCCCGGTCCGCGCACTTCGGAACGTCTCGTTTGATCTTTTGCCCGGTGAAGTCCATGCCCTGCTCGGAGAAAATGGCGCGGGTAAATCCACCCTCATCAAAGTCATCACCGGCGCCCATTCCCCGGATAACGGTCGTCTCGAGTTCCAGGGAAACGAAATCCGCAACCTGACCCCAACAAACGCGCTTCGCCTCGGCATCGCCTGTATTTACCAGCAACCTGCTCTATTCCCGTCGCTCACCGTTGCCGAAAACATCGGACTCCGTCTCGAAGCCCACTCGCCTTTGGGGAAAATCGACTGGGCAGGACGCCGAGAACGCACCAGCGCACTGCTTAAACGTATCGGGGCAAAGTTCTCCCCGGAATCGGAAGTCGCCTCACTCTCGATGCCTGAGCAGCAATTGGTCGAAATCGCATGCGCCGTAGGGGCCGGAGCAAAACTCGTCGTGATGGACGAACCAACCGCTTCGTTGACCCGTTCCGAGCAGGAACTTTTGTTCACCCTGATTCGTGATCTGAAATCAAGCGGGGTCGGCATTATCTACATCTCCCATCGTCTAGAGGAAATCTTTGCCCTGGCAGATCGCGTCACCGTCCTCAGGGATGGCGAAAGCATCGCAACCCGATCCGTCCGGGAAGCCGATGGCAATTCCACACTGACCGAGGCCGAATTGATCCAGTGGATGGTTGGACGGGAGGTGTCTTCCATTTACCCGCCCCGAACCGGGAGTTTTGGCGAAAACGTTCTCGAAATTCAGGATCTGCACTGCGCCGAGAGTGGTATTGCCGAGGTGTCGCTGCAGATCAGAGCCGGTGAAATTTTCGGTCTGGCTGGGTTGGTCGGATCAGGCCGAACGGAACTGGCCCGTGTGCTTTTTGGAATCACCCCGGCGACTCAAGGCACAGTCCGCCTTGGGGGTTCCCCGATTGTCGTTAGGAGTCCGCAGGAGGCTGTTCATCAGGGAATCGCCTACGTGCCGGAAGACAGACGTCGACACGGCGTCATCCTCCCCATGGCCATCTCGCACAACATAAGCCTGGCGATTCACAAAAGAATCTTTCCCTGGAGCCGGCTCCGTTTCGGTAAGGAACGCAGTCTTGCCCAATCGTTCATTCAACAGCTCGGAATCAAAACGTCAGGCCCCGAGGCACCCGGTGGCAGTCTCAGTGGTGGCAACCAGCAAAAGGTCGCGATTGCGCGTTGGCTGGCAACACAACCAAGGCTCCTGATTCTCGATGAGCCAACCCAAGGGGTCGACGTGGGTGCAAAAAGCGAGATCCACAAAATCATCCGAGAGCTGGCGGCCCAAGGTGTCGCTATTTTGATGATTTCCAGTGATCTCCCGGAAGTTCTCGGCATGAGTGACCGAATCGGTGTGATGAAAGGCGGCCGTTTGGTTCACACCCTCGACGGGGTAAACACCACTGCCGACGAGGTTATGCGTTTTGCATTGGGAGAAGGAGCCGCCGCGTAGCTCATTATGAACCGCTATTTTCGCGAACTGTCCGTTGCGAGTGCGCTGCTGTTGCTGCTTGGGGTTTTGGCAATTTGGGCTCCTCACTTTTACCAACCCCAACCGCTTCTGTCGCGTTTCACGGCTCAATCACCAACACTCATCCTGACCATCGGGATGACTCTAGTGATGTTGGTGCGCCAAATTGACATTTCAGTCGGCTCACAATTTGGAATCTGCGCGGTGGTGGCAGGTCTGCTGGCAGGCAAAGGGTTGCCCATGCCGCTCGTATTTTTGGCCACGTTAACCACGGGCACTCTGATGGGAGCACTCAACGGGACCCTCGTAGCCACCTTAGGGTTACCGAGTATTGTGGTGAGCTTGGCGACTATGGTCACCTGGGCGGAAGTCCTAAGGCTGACTCAGCAAGGACGTCTCATCAATTTACCCGAAGGGACCCAATGGTTTGGGCTAAGCCAGGTTAATGGACAGCTCCTGATTCTGGCTGGAGCCATCGCTTTTCTGACGTTCAGTGCCTGGTTTCTGAAAAATCGCGCCGCCGGTCGCTTTGTTTACGCCGTGGGTTCGGATGCCGAAGCCGCTCGCCTCGCCGGTATCAATCCAAAGACCACGACGTTTATGGTTTTTGCCGTCATGGGAGCGCTTAGCGGGCTGGCTGCGTTAATCAACTTAGTCCAGTCCCCTCAAGTGGATCCGAAATGTGGTGTAGGCCTGGAGTTGCGCGCCATCGCCGCAGCCGTAGTGGGTGGAGTCGCAGTGAGTGGTGGCCGTGGACGCCTTTGGGGAACTTTTCTGGGGCTTCTGCTTCTCTCCACGATTAATCCGGCTCTGACTTTTCTGCATGTGGAGGCCTACTGGGAAAAAGCGATTCAAGGCCTCGTGATTCTGCTCGCCGTAGTTGCAGACGGTTTTCGGAGTCGTAATCAAAACGCCTAACCATGCGCTCCCCATCCAAATCATCCATTCAGGGTCTGCTGCTGCGCCATGAGGTCCTTTTGCTCGGCCTGCTCTTTGTGGAGATTCTGTTTTTCCTCAATAATGCACGCAACTTTGGGACACCCGAGAACCTCAGTAATATTCTGAGACACTCTGCTGAAATTGGGCTTCTGGCTTTGGCAATGATGCCCGTGGTTTTAACCGGCGGCATTGATCTTTCCGTCGGTTCGACCCTGGGACTATGCGCCGTTCTGTTGGGCGTCATGACCCATTCCTGGCACTGGGCCACTTTCCCGGCTGCTCTTGCAACCATCGGGTTCGGAGGCGTCGCCGGTGGAATCAACGCCCTTCTGATCACCACGCTACGGTTGCCTCCACTGATTGTGACCCTCGGGACGTATTCTCTTTTCAGAGGGCTTGCGGAAGCCATCACGCAAGGCAGCAAAACCTATCGCGAATTTGAACCCTCATTCCTTGGACTTGCAGAACAACAATTCGCGGGAATCCCGATTCAGGGTTGGGTGCTAGTTGCAGGCGCGCTCTTTTTTGGTCTTTTGGTGCATTCCACCACGTTTGGCCGGTCTTTTCGGGCAATCGGTTATTCACCTGAGGGCACTCGATATGCCGGAATCCCGGTGCTCTGGCGAACAGCGCTGCCCTACTTATTGACCGGATTCACGGCTGGAATCGCAGCGCTCCTTTTTACCGCTCGTTTGAGACAAGCCCGCGCTGACGCCGGTTCTGGGTACGAACTTGCCGCCATTACCGCGGTCGTTCTAGGCGGAACCAGCATTTTTGGCGGGAGCGGCACAGTGTACGGAACGTTAACGGGCGTCGCTGCGATCGCCTTACTAAGCAACGGTATCAGCCGAATTCCGGCCGTGCTTCAGGCTGGGATCGGTGGAGAACTCGCTTCCTTACTCACGGGGGCTTTACTTCTCATTGCTTTGGCCACCCCAAAACTGCTGAAAATCTTACAGGACCGAAAACGCGATCAGACCGCGTGACCATCCCTCCCCTTATAAACACCCCCTTTTCGCTACCCTCTCCCTCCTTTCATCCCCTCTTCACACTCGATCTTCCCTTATGAAACGCTCCCAGTTCCTCGCTCTTTTCACGGCCCCTGCCCTTGCCCTACTGCCCGGTTGCGGCAAATCTGGTGACTCCGCCGCTGCTCCTGGTTCAACCGCACCGAGTGGTGGCGGTGCTGCCAAAAAAGTCACCGTGGCATTTCTCCCCAAAAGCAAAGGGAACCTCTATTTCGGGACTTGTGAAAAAGGCGCACGCGTCGCGGCCAAAGAGCTGGGCATCGATTTCTTATTCGACGGTCCCACGAACACTGATCCGGCCAAACAAAACGAGATCGTAGAGAATTGGATTACGCTGGGAGTGGATGTGATTGCAGTGTCCTGCGAGAACCCGGAAGGGATCTCCAGTGCCCTCAAAAAAGCGCAAACCAAAGGGGTCAAGGTCGTGACTTACGATAGCGATAGCGCACCCGACGCCCGCTCCTTTTTCGTGAATCAGGCAACCGCTCAGGGAATCGGCGAGGCCCTTATGGATAACGCAGCCCAGCTTGTCGGGGAGGAAGGCGAGTTTGCGATCATCGCGGGTTCTCTGACCGCAGCGAACATGAACGAATGGCGCAAATACATCGAAGCCCGGTTGGCCGAGAAGTACCCAAAAATGAAACTCGTCGCGACGAAACCCTGCGACGACCAGAAGGACAAAGCACAGCAGGAAACCACAAACTTACTCGGCGCTTACCCGAACCTCAAATGCGTCATGGCGATCAGTTCCTTAGCCGTTCCCGGCGCAGCGGAAGCCGTGAAACAGGCAGGAAAGACGGGTGTAGTCAAAGTGATGGGCCTTGGCCTCCCCTCCGAAAACCGGGCGTACGTCAAAGAAGGCGTCACTCAGTCGGTGATTTTGTGGAACGTAGAAGATCTCGGTTATTTAACGGTTCAGACTGCTGTTGCGTTGGCCAATGGGACGCTCAAAGCGGGCGACAAGACCCTCAAGGCAGGCCGGCTTAATGAAGTGGAGGTCAATGGGACCAGCGTTCTCTTGGGTAAACCCTTGGTGTTTACGAAAGAGAACATCGATCAATTCCAGTTCTAGCCACGTGGCTTGATCCCCGGGTTCCAAACAAATCCTCTCATTATGGCGCATCTCCGTCTGGGCAGGATTGGAAAAGGGTGGCTCCTGGCTCTGGGGCTCTCAGGGCTTTTCCTTAGCCCAGCTTCGAGTGCCCCTGTGGTTTTCAGCGACATCGAGGCGACTACCTACGTCGGCAAAAGACATGTTCTTTTACGTGCCATCGATGGCGTGGACGCGGGACGGGATGGGTGGTCGGTTTACCCGCAGGTTTCCGTTCCGCAATCCGGTGTTTTTATCTTTAAGGAACCCGTTACAGCCGGGCGCCTCCGCCTTACTCTGTGTTTCCTTTCGGGCATACCCAACGCCCATTTTAATGAGTTCGCGCTGTTTGTGACATCCGACACCGTTCCTTCGCTGAACGGTTCCTGGGAAGCGCTTGCCCCTTGGCAGATCTATTCCACTGGCACGAGGCTCCAAGTCATGCCCAAGCAGATCATCCGTTCAAACGGGCCTGCTCTTAACACAGAGTTTCTGGTCGAATCTTTGATTGCCCCCAAACCTGTGACCGGCATTCGCATCGATGTGCTTCCTGTCTCGGAACCACCCGGTTCCAAAGAGCCGTTCCTGGCGACCAGCGCCAATCACGACTTTGTTCTCACCGAACTACGGGTGGAGGCTTTTGATACCGAAACCACAAACGTTGCGTTAGGAGCACCGGTTCGTGCAAGCCACGCCATCTGGGGCCCGTTTCGCCCCGAGTTTTTAACTGATGGTTTAGCTGCGACATTTGCGCATCCCCGTGACCCGAATCTCGGGGATCAGTTTTTCTACGAGATCGATTTAGGGAAAGTCCGGACACTGGATCACATCTCTCTCCGGGGCCGTGGAGACATGCTTCCGGAGCGGCTTTCCAAGGTACACCTCCATCTTTATTCCGAGCCTACCGACGCCGACATCGAACCTAACTGGGACGGAATCTACCGTGGAGATGGCTCTTACCCTCCTTTGGGGGCCGCCGAATTTATCCATGGCGATGCTGGCTCGGGACGGTTTGAAGGTCAGTACCTGCGGATATCGAGTAGCAGTAGCGTTGCTCTTTCGCCGCAAATTGCGGAGGTCGAAGTCTACGAATCTGTTCTCCCCGAATTAATTGGCCTGCGAGCAGACGATCGTTCGGTCGCACCTTCCTGGCGTTTGGCGATTGAGCCCGGGATCCGCTGGCTGGCTTTCAATTTGCGCCCGGCACAAAAGCATCTGCCGAAAAAGGTGCCTATCCGATGGCGCTTCAAGGAAGCAAACGGGGCAAGCACCCCCTGGGCAAAAACGAATGCGGAAGGCATCGCAGAAGGAGCCTGCCCTCCACCCGGCGCGTATATTTTCGAAGCACAAATCGGGCATACCGACGGTCAATGGAATGTGGAGTCACTTCAGATTCCAATCGCCATTGCCAAACCCTGGTGGCGGGAACCATTCATTCAGCTTGCGGGGCTCATAACCGGCGTGGGCTTCAGCATTTGGGGGATCCGCTATTTCACCCGACGCCAACTGGAATCCCAACTCCTTCAACTCGAACACATCCACGCTCTGGACGAAGAGCGGGCCCGAATCGCCCGAGACATGCACGATGTCGTTGGCGCGCGGTTGACCCAGCTCAGCGTAATGCACGACATTTTCGCAAAACAGCATCCGCTCACTGACGCGGCAACGTTGAATCTCAAACAGCTCAGCGGGACTGCCCGGGAGGCGATCGCCGCCTTGGATGAAGTCGTTTGGACGGTGAATCCGCGGAATGATTCGCTCTCGAACCTCGCGGATTACATCTGTCATTGCGCGACGGAATATCTCGCCCCGCTCGAGATCGCGTGTTTGCAGGAAGTGGCCAGCGATTTACCTGCACTCCAGGTCGGAGCCCAGGTGCGCCACGAGATTGTATTGGCCTTCAAAGAAGCGCTTCAGAATGTCGTGAAACATGCGGAAGCCACGGAGGTAACCCTCACCCTATCGTACGTGGAAGGGGTGTTTTTGGTGCAGGTGGATGACAACGGCAAAGGGTTGCCGAGGGATATTCTGGGTAAGGAGAAGGACGGGCTTTCCAATATGGTGACCCGGATTTCAAAAGTGGGCGGCACCTGCGAGGTCACACCCGGAAACACGGTTGGCACATCCGTTTTGATGCGGGTTCCATTGTAGGCGGGAATGCGGCCGGCAACGGCAAAGCCAGTTTTCGCGTTTACAAATCGATCTTTTCCAACAGCTCCTCAACGCTCAGTCCGTGATGCGCTGCAATATGTTTTAGGATACCGCTGAGTGTTCCGGTTTTGATCGGACGATGATGCGGGATCGCTTCGTGATTCTCTCCGTCCTGCTGCGTGGTCACGCGAATGTGGGAACCCTTTTGACGGTCCACCACGTACCCGAGCACACGCAACGCTTTGACGAGCTGTTCCCCATCAACGTCGCGCGGGATTCTCATCGCGCAAAAACCTCATCCCTCACGAAGTGCAGCCGGATCACTCGCGGTGCGTCCTCCGTTTCCTCAAAATAACAGTCCACTGCGTCCTTCACCATCGAGCGAAGCTCTTCAAGGGTATCGCCCTGCGTGTGGATTCCATATCCCAACGCAGCAGCGTTATAGCCGCCATCAACCTCGTCTTCTCGTACCTCGAAGATGATTTCGCTCATGTCACCAATCTATCCTCAACACCCATTTCAGGCAACGCCGAAGCTTATGCGCCTGTGCCGACAAACGCGTCGGTATTCTTAGGTTCCGGCGGATGCGGTCTTCTGTTCATAGGAGGCCGCAAATTTTGCTCTTCATTCGCGAGATTATCGATTCTTATGAACGTTTCCTAATGAATGCCCCCCTTACATTTTTAGGCGTCGATATCGGCGCAGAAAGCGGTCGCCTCATGGCAGGCAGCTGGGACGGACACACCATCACTCTGGAGGAACAACACCGCTTTTCCAATGGGGCCGTTCCCATTGGCCAAACCCTCCGCTGGGATCTGCTTCATCTTTGGCAACAGATTCAGGATTCCCTGAGCGCCGCCGCACGAAGCTATGGAAGCAGCGTGCGATCAATCGGCGTGGACACTTGGGCGCTGGATTACGTGTTGCTTTCCAAATCCGGGGAATGGCTCGGGCTCCCCTACTCCTATCGGGATTTGCGAACGAGCGGAGTCGTCGAGGAACTCATCGAGCGCCTGGGACGGGAACGAATTTTCTCCGAGTCCGGCACACAGTTTATGGAGATCAACACGCTGTGTCAGTTGGTCGCCGCGCAGAAACAAACCCCGGAGCTTCTCGAACAGGCACGAAAATTTCTCATGATCCCGGACTGGATCCACTGGGCCCTCTGCGGAGCTGAGGTGTGTGAATTCACAAACGCCACAACTACGCAGTTTGTGAATCCGCTCACTCGGCAATGGTCCACAGCTCTCCTCGATGACTTGGGGATTCCAACTCATTTTCTACCCGAAATCATACAACCCGGCACCCATCTTGGTTCCCTACGATCCAGCTTGAGTAAGACTTCCGGGTTATCGGGCATCCCAGTAATCGCCCCTGCCACACATGACACGGGCTCAGCGGTAGTCGGTGTGCCGACACTCAAAACGGGGTCCGCTTCTTGGGCCTATATCAGCTCGGGAACGTGGTCATTGGTTGGAGTAGAACTCCCGAATGCGGCATTAGGAGAGGCGGTGCAGCGTTACAATTTCACGAATGAAGGGGGCGTGGACGGCACCTATCGGCTACTCAAAAACGTGATGGGAATGTGGCTCATCCAACAGTTGCGTCTGGCTTTTGTAGCGGCTGGACACAGCTACGATTACGCTCATTTGGTGCAACTCGCGGCGCACGCAGAGCCGTTCCGATCGCTGATCAATCCGGATCACGTCCGCTTTTTGCGTCCTACAAATATGGTGGAAGAAGTGCAGGACTTCTGCCGCGAAAGTGGACAGTTGGTACCGGAAACCCCGGGGCAATTGGTGCGTTGCGTTTTGGAAGGTCTCGCACTGGCCTACCGGCGGGTCCTTTCTCAAATCGAAGAAATCACGGGCGAAGCCATTGAAGTGATCCACATCGTCGGAGGCGGTGGACGGAACGCCTTACTGAATCAATTTACCGCGGATGCGAGCCAGAAAGTTGTGATTGCGGGACCGGTTGAGGCCACTGTTCTCGGAAATGTATTGTTTCAAGCGAAGGCTAGTGGCGAAATCAGCACGTTGCAGGAGTTGCGGACGGTAGTTCGCGATTCTTTCGAACACGAGATGCGTGAGTTTCCCCCAGACTCCAAACAAGTTGCGCAATGGAATGACGCCTTTGTGCGCTGGCTTGATCTGTTGAAACCAAACTCTCGATAATTTGGACTTTAGTTCCCATAAGAAACCATACTTAATAGCGAAACCATGACCTCATTCCGACATGTCAATTACCTCTGGGACGATGCAAAAGCAGCTTCACTCGACCCAGTCGGTCGTCTGATTTATCGCTCCAATCTGCTCGGCAGCGACCAGCGCATCACGAACACAGGTGGCGGCAATACCTCCTCCAAGATTCAGGAAAAAGATCCTCTCAACGGTCAAGCCGTCGAAGTCTTGTGGGTAAAAGGTTCTGGCGGCGATCTGCGCACTAGCAACCGCGAGAATTTCTCCTCCCTCTACCAAAGCAAATTGATCGAGCTTCAGGCTTCCTACGCGGCACGCGCCGACAAAGGCCTTAAATCACAAGCTGAAGACGATATGGTGGGCATGTACACCCACACGACTTTCAACCTCAATCCCCGTCCGTCTTCCATCGACACGCCGCTCCACAGTTTCCTCCCCGGAAAACACGTGGATCACATGCACCCGAACGCGATTATCTCAATCGCTGCTTCCCGGCGTTGTCAGGAACTCACGAAGGAAATCTTCGCTGGCGAAATGGCATACGTCCCCTGGATGCGCCCCGGCTTTGAGCTCGGTCTCGCAATGCAGGAGATTTCCAAACAAAACCCCGGCCTCAAGGCCATCATGATGGGGCAGCACGGATTCATTTCCTGGGACGACGATGAGAAGGTCTGCTACACACGCACCCTCGAGTTCATCGAGAAAGCAGCTCAGTACATCGAATCCAAATACGAAGCCAAAGGCGGACACGCCAAAGCATTTGGTGGAGCCAAGTACCAGACGCTCCCCGAAGAGCAACGTCACGCTGCATTTTCCGCAATCCTCCCTTGGTTACGCGGTCAGGTGAGTCAGAAGCGCCGTTTCATCGGCACGGTACAGGAAGACGAGGCGATCCTCCGTTTCGTAAACAGCAACGATGCAGCACGCCTCGCGGAACTCGGCACGAGTTGCCCAGACCATTTCCTGCGCACCAAGATCAAGCCACTTTACGTCGACTGGAACCCTGCTTCCGGAGATGTCGCGTCCCTCAAAGCCCTCTTGCAAGAAGGGCTCGTGAAGTATCGCGAAGATTACGCAGCTTATTATGCTCGCTGCAAACACGCGAACTCCCCTGCTGTTCGCGACGCAAACCCAACCGTGATCCTAATTCCAGGACTGGGCATGATCGCTTGGGGCAAAGACAAGAGTGAGTCCCGCGTAACGGCTGAGTTTTACAATTGCGCAGTCGAAGTCATGCGCGGTGCAGAAGCGATCGACGAATACATCGCCCTCCCACAACAGGAGGCGTTCGACATCGAATACTGGCTACTCGAAGAAGCGAAACTTCAGCGGATGCCTGCCGAGAAAGAACTCGCTCGTCAGATTGTCGTAGTCATCGGAGCTGGCAGCGGCATCGGTAAAGAAACCGCTCACCGCATCGTGAAAGATGGAGCCCACATTGTGTGTGTGGATTTGAAGGAAGAAACTGCGGCTGCTACAGCCAAGGAAATCACCGACAAATACGGTTTAGGAATTGGCGTCGCAGGATCCGGCATCAGCGGATGCGGGCTTGCAGTGGGCTTGGGAGCTGACATCACGAATCGCGCAAGCATTCGTGCGATGTTGGATAAAGTGGCACTCGCGTACGGTGGCTTTGATTCGATCTGCGTCACTGCAGGGATCTTTGTACCGAGCGATACTACTGGGCACATCCCGGATGATCGTTGGGATCTTACTTTCAAGATCAACGTCACCGGCAGTTACCTCGTCGGAGACGAAGCGTTCAAGACGTGGAAAGAACAGGGTCTGCGCGGTGCGTTGGTACTCACGACGAGTGCTAATGCGGCGGTTGCGAAGAAAGGAAGCGTGGCTTACGACACTTCGAAAGCGGCTGCAAACCACCTCGTACGTGAATTGGCTATGGAACTTTCCCCGCTCGTTCGCGTGAACGGTGTGGCTCCGGCAACCGTTGTACAAGGCAGCGCAATGTTCCCACGTGACCGCGTCATTGGTTCCCTAGCGAAGTACGGAATCGCTTACACGGACGACGAAGCGACGGATTCGCTAGTATCGAAGCTGGCGCAATTCTACGCAGACCGGACGTTGACGAAGAGCCCGATTACTCCTGCTGACCAAGCGGAAGCTTATTTCCTACTGATCTCGCAACGGTTGAGCAAAACAACCGGTCAGGTAGTGACGGTGGATGGCGGGTTGCACGAAGCATTCCTGCGATAAGTATTTCGGCATAGCCTTTGGAGAAGGCGTAAAAGGCGGTTCCCTTAACACGGAACCGCCTTTTTTTTTGTGCGTCACACGGGTCACCCACAAAGCAAAAGCTCGTTCCCCATTTCGGAGAACGAGCTTTTTAATTGAGGCGTCGAGGAAGTGAGAAACCTTAAATCAAGGCGTCCAATTTAGCGACCAAGGAAGACTTGGGAGCAGCCCCAACCAACTGATCCACGGGCTCTCCTCCTTTGAAGAAAAGGAGCGCCGGGATGGAGTTGATGCGGTAACGCGCAGCCAAAGCCTGGCAGTCATCGACATTAATTTTGCCAACCTTCGCCTGACCGACTTTAGCATCTGCGATCTCGTCGATCACAGGGCTCAGCATGCGGCAAGGCCCACACCAAGGCGCCCAGAAGTCCACCAGAACAGGCACGGTGGATTTGAGCACTTCGGCTTCGAAGTTGGACTCCGTCAGATTCAATACATTTTGGCTAGCCATAGAGTTATTGGATTAAAGGTACGCGCCTAATTCTTCAGATGAATGGCCTGATAAGCAAGGTAGGTCAGAGCGACTGAGCCCAGCGAAACCAGAAGTGCAGCCACAGCCAGCAACTTCTCGAGGCGGCTGCTTTCTGCGGGTTCGTCTTGTTCAAGCGCCACGGTAGCTTTCGCTGCAGCAGTTGCCGCAGGAGCCGCCTTGATGCCGGACTTCCCAGGAACAATACCGGACTTCCCTTGAACAGGAGCATCCGTTTCCGATTCAGGCATAGGTGTGCTGCCGCTCTTTGTCGCAGGAACGGGAGGCGTCGCCGCGCCACGTTTCACTGGAGTTGCAGCAACAGGCGCTGCTCCCTGAAGACGAACGGTCGCTTTGGGAAGTGGCGTTTTGCCAACCGGCGCAGGAGCTCCAACAGGAACCACCGCTACAGGAACTCCCGGAGTGGGAAGTCCCGGGGCTTTTGGCGCCCCACCTGGAGGTGGAGGAAGACCAGGTGCCGAAGGCGCTCCACCGATCGCTGGAGGCGGCGGTAAACCTGGAGCCTTTGGCGCACTCGTTGGAGGAGGAGGTAGCCCAGGTGCTGCCGGTGCGCCTCCAGCCGCTGGAGGCGGCGGTAATGGCATACCGGGAGGTTTGGGTAACCCCGGAGCCGCTGGAGGTGCGGGCATTGCAGGTGCTGGTGGCATTGCAGGAACCGCTGCAACCGGCGCAGAAACAGGCGCTGGGGTCGATCCGGGTGCCCCTGTTGCAGCCTTCGGAGTGCCAGGTGTGCGGATCCCGCTTCCGGGTGTGCGGATCCCGCTTCCCGGACGTGCAGGGGCTGCAGCTGGTGGTGGCGGTGCTACCGGTGGTGGCGGTGCGCCAACCTTTCCAGCAGCCATACGTGCTGTAATTGGTGGTGGTGGTGGTGCCCCTCCTGCGCCCGTCGGAGCTGGAGGCGCAACTGCTGCAACTGGTGGAGCAATCGGCGCTGGAGGCGCTACGGGTGCTGGCACTGCTGCAACTGGTGGAGCAATCGGCGCTGGAGGCGCTACGGGTGCTGGCACTG
>JBAXNG010000005.1:0-213119 GCA_037133875.1 Verrucomicrobiota bacterium
CAAACGTGGAGCTGCCTTTCGGCGCGGATTGCCACTGGTACGTGGGCGTTGGGTTTCCGCTAGCAGCCACACTGAAGGTTGCTGACGTACCTGCCACAACGGTTGCGTTAGCTGCTTGCGTGGTGATGGCCGGAGCCGCGTTGACGTTCAATGTGGAAACACCCGAAGTGACCGATCCAACACTGTTGGTTACGACACAACGGAACTGGCGTCCATCGTCAACGGATGTAGCCGCACTCGTGGTGTAGGATGCCGCAGTTGCGCCTGTGATGTTGGCAAACGTGGAGCTGCCTTTCGGCGCGGATTGCCACTGGTACGTGGGCGTTGGGTTACCGTTTGCTGCGACGCTGAAGGTAGTGTTTCCACCGACCTCGACAACCGCGTTGATTGGCTGCTTTGTGATCGTCACTGGGGCGGGTGCCGACGCCTTCAGGTTCAACGTGAGATCATCCACATAATAGGTGCCTTGCCTGCCTGTTCCGAGGTCGCGGAAGCGGATATTTTGGAGGCGGGTATCACCAGTGCCACCTGGAGGATTGAGCGGAATAGTGTAAGTTTCCCAACGATTTCCAGCGAGTGTTATGGGGACATTCTGCTCGGAGGTAGTGCCGTTGGTTGTGTATATGAGCATCAACTGCAACTTCTGGCCGCCGCTTGGACCACCGTGAATTGCAAAGCTGGCCGATTGATAGGGCGCGATGGATATCGGATTCGATTGGTATAATGACAACGCTCCTCCGGATGCGGTCGGGGTCACTGCCAGAGATTTAAGGCCGTTATAGACCTCAGCACTACTCTCCGTATTGCGAGTGACGTTCCAACTCGGTGCATCATTCCATCCTGCCTGGATCGAGTCCTGATAAATGACGTATCCTGAGAGTGGCGTGAAAGTCGCCACGTTCACGTCGAAGATACAGGTGGACGTTAGTGCGCCATCGGAGACAGACAGCCGGACAGTTGTAGATCCTTTTTTGTTGGCTACTGGAGTGATCACCAGCGAGCGATTCGCGCCTGTTCCCGAGATTTGGATGCCCGACACAGGAACGACGTCCGGATTCGATGAAGTTGCCGTAATGGTGAGTGATTCGGGGGATGAAGTTGAATCACCGACCGAAAAAGGAATGGGCGCTGAGACCCCGTTTGGCGCAATGAGTTGTGTCGCAATTGGAGTGATTGTCGGCGGACGGTTGCCGCTCGCCGGGATCAGGTTGTTAAATACCGGCCGCAGCGCATCGGCATAGATTTTGTAACCCACGTCCTGAGTGAGGTGGATTCCATCTCTAAACACATTCGCTTTAAGGTTGCCGTTGGCATCCTTCATCAATGCGCCGATATCCAGCCAATTGACCTGAGCATCAAGTTTGCCGCCGTCGGAATTGAGAATCTTCTTTCTGAGGATCTCATTAAACGGTGCGACAAGGGCTCCGGCATTAGCGTCATCATTTCGCGGTAATACGCCCATTACTAGTACCTGCGAACTAGGTAGTTTTCGGCGCAGCTGGTTCACGCATTCCATCACACCTTGCGCGATGCTTTCCAGCGATTGGCCCATCTGCAGGTTGTTTGTGCCGATTGCGAGCACGACCATCCTGGGGGCTAATCCGTCTACGCCGCCATGTCTTAAACGCCATTGAACCCCAAATGTTTTGTCGCCGCCGATTCCAATATTCACCGTTTTGAATTGTGGAAATTCCTTCGGCCATAGTGCGTCTTTGGTGAAAGTCACGCCGTCATCGGGGGTGGGTGGGAACCAACCGCCCCATTGTTGTGTAATACTGTCACCTACCAGGAGAACATCGATTGGGCCCTGATTTCGCTGAACCGTCTCCACAAGCTGTGTGTGTTTTGAGAGGTAGGCATCGTTGGGGGCGCCATCTTTGCCCCACCAATCCGCAACAGAGGCCGTTGCTCGGCTGTCGACGGCATTGGGCCAACGAACGGAGTACGGGAGCGTTGTTACGTATTTCCGCTCTTCGGCAGTAAGAGGCCAGCCGTCGGGTTGAGGCTCGACGCCTGGTATGGCATCGTCATCGCCAATATTTAGGGTGTGAACCGCTGAAGCGCCTTTGATCGCGTTACTCGGGGTGCCGAGTGTCACCACAACGTTGCGGTCCCAGTATTGGTATGTCGAATCGTTTACCAGCGTTACCTTGATCTCGCCAGATGTCGCACCTGCCGGAATGACGAGAGGGCTTTGTGTGACTGTGTAATCAGTGGACGACAGCGCTGTTCCGCTCAGTGAAAATGGGATTGCGACATCTCGTGAACAAGGTGCGGATAGTTGGACAGCGATCGAAGCGGTGCCGTCGCCTTCCATGACGCGTTGATTGGCTAAAACAAAGCCGACGCTCGGTTGTGCGTTAACTGTCAGGACTGAAACTGAAGAAGTGACCGAACCCTGCTCGTTACGAACAATACAGCGAAACTGCTTTCCGTTATCGGCTATTGTCAGGGCACTGATATTCAGAGAAGCGGTTGTGGCATTTGGAATATTGGTGAATGCGACACTTCCTTTTGGTGCGCTCTGCCATTGGTAAGTAGGAGCGGGAGTCCCAGTCGCAGTGATATTGAGCGTTACCGAAGTTCCCGCCGTAGCGGTTGCGCTGGCCGGCTGAGTGATCAGGACCGGAGCGCCGGGAGCCGTTGGAACTGTGCCGGCGGATACTGGGTTGTTTGGGTCCAAAACGATATCGTCTATAAAAAACGGAGATGGGTCTCCGTCGCTCTGGAACATAAACGACTGCAACTTGACTCCACCTGCCGCCTTAAACGCGGCTAGTGGCACCGTGTATTTGCCCCACGTATTTCGAGGGAACGGGGGGAGGGACAGCATGATGTTCACCGCTTTTAGGCCGCTGCTGTCTGCCGATTGTCGCAGATACAATTTTACCTTCTGACCGCCTGCGGTTCCTCCATGGATCCAGAAGCTCAGGGACTGGTAAGTCGAAACATCAGAGCCTCCCTGATTGTTGAATAGGTTGTAAATCGTCGATCCTGAGGAGAAGCCAACCGTAGTCGAGCTGATCCCGCTATGTACAGGAGTGCCATTCGTGGTGTTGCCGGCCGTGCCTGCTTCAAACCAGCCGTTCTTGTACCCATCATCGCAAATTACAAGGGCCGGCTGAAGTGGACCGACGTTAACTGTGAATGTCTTTTTTGCGGTTAAGCCACCGGCATCGGTTACTTGAAGTGTGATGATTGTGCTTCCAACCATTTTGGGGGCAGGCGTGATCTTGACCGCACGAATGGCACCGCTGCCGGTGAGTACAATATTCGCGTTGGGCACGAGGCTGGTATTACTCGAGGTTGCGCTCACCCTGAGACTGCCAGCGTCAGTTTCGGAATCCCCAACCGAGAATGCAATTTGGGTTGTTGCCGTATCTGGAGAAATCGCCTGATCCGGGATGGAGCCAATACTCGGATAGTGATTGCCTTGGTTGCCCTGAAGGATCAATGCGTCCAGCTTTGCCTGGATGCTACGTGCGTAAATGTCGTACCCACATTCCACTCCGTAGGGAACGGTATTGGCGTCTGTCAGGTGAAGTTTATCCCGAAATGCTTCTGCCTTAACGGTGCCGTCAGCGTTATAGAAGTTTGCACCAATATCCAGAAGTCCGACCATGGGGTCTATTGTGTCGGTGAGATCTCTGAGGGCTTTGGTGATTTCAATGTTGAGTGGTGCTACCTGACTTCCGACGGAGGCAACGTCGTAACGTGGCAGTACACCGACCACGAGTACGCGAGTGTTTGGAAGGTGTTGGCGAATGTTGTCGACGCATGCTCTCACACCCTTGGCGATATCGGTATTGGTGGCACCGCCGATATTGTTCGTGCCGATGAGTAAAACGACGGCCTTAGGTGCTATTGGTCGAGAGGTGTTTGTACCTTTGAGACCTCCGTGATTCAGGCGCCATAAAACGCCTGAAGTTGTGTCCCCTCCGATGCCGATACTAACGGCGTTATAGTTCGGAAAATATTTCTGCCACGAGGAATTGATTTCAGTGGGGAATGTTGTGCCTTCATTTAAAGGATTTCCCCACTGTTGCGTGATACTGTCGCCGATCAACAATACATCCGGGCTGGCAGGAAGACTGTCTAACATACTGACCAACTTCGCATGGCTTGCGAGCCAGCTGCCGGGAACGATTGCGCCGGTATTGGGGTCTACATTTCCGGTGCCCCAATTCGAAGGGAGGGCGCCAGCAGCAGCGTTTGGATACTCACCTACGTGCCCGGATCCGGTTAAATTGACGTAGCTAAATTCGGCTTGTCCGACGAGTGGCCAGCCGGTGGGTTGTGGTTCTTGAACGGCATCTGCGGCGAGGGGCATGAGTCCAAACGCAGCAAACACTGCCGACGCAATTGCGTGGTTGGATGATCCGGAGTGCTCGGGATGTAGGTTGTTAGTTTGTGTGGTGTTATTGGTGATCTGGGGGATCGATTTCATGTTTTTGTTTCTGGATGTTTTTAGAACACGAGGTTCGAGAGGCATGGCAGATCGCGTGAAATGGTTACCCCTCTGAGTGAAATAGTTTAATTAAACCTCTAAGAACCCCATAATTGGCTGTTCTGCGGCCATCGATTCAGGCTTTGAGTTTCGGGAAATGGACGAAGGTTGGTGATGTCAGTTCGGCCTGAGGAAAGGGCATGACCCGATCTGTCATGCTAAGGCAAAATGTGATCATCACGCTGTAACCGCGTAGGAATCAGGCTTTCAGCGTAATGTGTGACCTATGCCGATGGCATTGGTCCGGTGTTGCAGCGCACTGTTTGTGCGCTGACGAGCACAAAAAAATGCGCTCGAATTTTCGCGAGACGCGGACTCACTCGGAAACCTGGAGCGGAGCGCGTTGCTGCAGGTAAAAGGGGCGAATTTTCTACTTCACGGACTCTGAAGTAGAGGTTGTCGCTGAATCAGCCTTTGAACGGTTACGTTCAATTTCGATGAGAAGGATTAGAGCCTTTAGCTCTGCATTACCTCGCGCCAGTAAAGCCAATTGATGGAGCGTTAGGGAGATCATAACGGAACAGGCGATATACTCGAAAGGCTCCGGTTCCTTTGATCTGTATATTGAGTAGGATGCTTGGATCGAGATAATCGAAAATGATATCACCGTCCAGATACTTGCCACGGGATTATCCAGCCGCTTTCTAAGTGCCTCGAGGTTTTCCGAGAGTTCGCATTTCCTGCGTAGAGTTTCCAAAATCGGGTTTTTCATGTGAACGTTTGCTGAGTCTGGAAATCACATGGCAGAAGTTGGGAAATGGTTACCCTGCGCCTTATGATTTGCCGCAATGGAGTCGCTTTCCATCACGAGGTGTTCCGAACCCGTTCCGGAAATCGAGGCGGCACGGGTGGACGACGAAAGCCCCTATGCATTTCCGCCGAGACTATTCGTTTTGTTCGAATAGTTGGTGATGGAATCGGATTGGGGTCGGGAGATTACTTGTTCAGAAAGATTTTGCTCTGCGCAAGCAGGTGAATGAGGTCCCGAACGCCGTACCCTTGTTCTGCGGACATCTCAACGATTCGGTCCAATTCACGGCGATCGGCGTAGCACGGTTCTGAGCCGGTTGCGTAGGTGAGCAACTGCACGGCCAAGTTGCGCGTGATCGCCTTTGGATTTTCGAATACCATTGACTGGAATCCTGAGAAATCACCGAACTGTTTGCCGTCCCGCGTGACTCCGCTTGGGTCGACCGCTGGACCGGTTTTGTAGCGAACCTTCGTGCCGTCAGGCAATTTCAACGAGACGGGTTTTCCTTTGTCTAGGGAACGATAGTTTTGGCGCCATCCGCCGATCACATCAAAACTCTCGAGCGCGAGTCCGGGTGGATCCATCTTTTCGTGGCAGGCTGCGCAACTCGCGTCGGCGCGGTGTTTGTCCAACTGTTCACGAATCGTGGTGGCGCCCCGAGTATCCGGATCGATGGCAGGTACACCCGGCGGTGGCGGTGGCACGGGATGCCCCAGTATACGTTCGGTAACAAATATTCCGCGTACCACAGGAGATGAAACCGTACCATTTGCGGTGACCTTGAGGACACTTGCTTGCGTGAGGAATCCCCCCCGTTTGCTGTCGGGTGAGATCGGCACGCTTCGGAAATTCGTCCCGCTTACGCCATTAATTCCGTAGTGCTCAGCCAGACGCTGGTTCACAAAGACAAAGTCGGATTTTACGATGTTTTGAGCAGGCAAATTTCTTTGAACGAGTTCCCGGAGGAATCCACGTGATTCGGCGAGCATAGACTCCTTCAGATAAAGGCTGAACTCCGGATACAACGCGGCGTCCGGATCGGTGGCATCGATGTTTGCGAGGCTCAACCACTGATCCAGGAAGTCTGAAATGAAGCGTGCCGATTGAGGGCTGTTTAAGAGACGCTCTACTTGTTCTCGGAGCACACTTGGATCGCGCAGCTGGCCTTTGCTCGCGAGCGCGAGGAGGGTGTCGTCCGGAGTCGAGTTTGTGAGCCAGAAGGCGAGGCGTGTTGCCAGGGCGACATCGTTTAAGGGGCCTGGTGTTTCTTTTCGGAAGAGGAAGCTAGTAGAGGTGAGAGCGGTTTTGTATGCGTAACGCATCGCTACTTCAAAACAGTCATTGGCGGAGAGTCGCTCCTGTACGAGATCGACGTAGCGTTTGACTTCCGCTTCGGACACTGACCGACGAAACGCGCGTGGTAGAAACGCGGAGAGCAGCGAGGTAGCATCTTGGGCCGGATTGGAGCTGGAAACGCTATGGAGTAAGGGCTCTCTTTCCGCAGGGTGCAGGAAGGGCTTGCGGGGCCACATCCAGGCCGTGATATCGCTGGGAGCGGGGTGTTCCGGGGGGATGACGCCAGATTTTGAATCAAAGGGAGTGATCGGTAGTTCACCGAATAGTCGACGATGACTGGAAGTCGGCCATTGATCGAAGATGGGGCCTTCCACTTCGAACCAATCTATCGCGATACCCGGTCCAACATACGCAGCAGCGCCACCCGGTCGCTGGCGAACTTGTGTGGCTCTGAGCGGAAGTGTGGCAGGATCGAACCTGACGTCTTCGTTGTGGTTCAACCAGACGTTGAATTCCTTTTCTTGAGCGGGTAGCGATAGTGCGTCGAAATAAGCGAGGGTTCTTCCGCCTGCATGTAGCATCCCAGCTTCAGGCTTTTGCGCAGGCTCTACGACACCCGCGTTCCATTGGAAACTCCAAGTGGAAAGTCGGAGGCGATAGTTTCCAGGATAAATGGGCGCAAATCCGAAGCTATATTCCCAGCCCAGAATACCCGTGTGGAAAAGACCGACTGCGCTCTCGCATTTGTTGACGCCGGCGGCTTCGGCCTCGCGGATTTTTTGACCGTAATGTTCGTTGTCCGTGAATCCAGGTGCGGGCCAAAGTGGGTCGGGTTGCCCGTTTTTAAGAAGTACGCCGTTTCCGGGCGAAACATTCTGCATGAACTTCATCGAGGAAGTCGGGAAAACGCGCTTCTTAATGACACTAGGCGGTTTTGGTTGTGTACAGATCGCCTGGTCCAGAGCGCGATCGGCGGCTTCGAGATACTTGCTCAGTTGAACATGAGACACATCCAGGGCCTCCCCAATTTTGTCGAAGCCGTGTCTGGAACCATCGGCTGGCAGTAGAGATTGAACTTCGAGGTTTGGCAGATCCAAGAGATCCCGGAGCGCATTTTCATATTCGACTCGAGTCAGTCGCCGGAAGATGGCTCGGCCTTCAGCGTTCTGCCTTGTTTCGTCGGCTTTGATTAACGCCGGATCGAGTTCGGAAAGAAGCTGAGTTGTTTCTTTTGCCGGGGGACGTTCCTTCTTCTTCGGCGGCATTTCACCGGAAGCGGTACGATCGTAGATTTTTACCCAGCGTTCGAATGCGCTGGAGTCCGCGAGATCCAGTTTAAGACTACTGAGGTCCAGACCGCCTTTTTTGGTGTCGGAATCATGACATTCACTGCAGTGTTTTTCGAGGAAGGCTTTGGTTTCGTTCGTCAGCTCCAGTGGATGCGCTGGGAGCGTCGCCCTCGATAGTTGGGGCTGTGCGCTGAGGATTAGAGAGACTGAAAGTGGCACCCACGCAGCTTTGGAGAGGGTTTTAGATGAATGGGCAGATGGGTAATGAGCCATAAAGTGAACTGGTTCCGAAGCTGGTGGGTGGTGACAGAAGCAGGATTGGGGGCCTAACCGTGGAAGCCTATTTTGCGATGAGAGCGACGTCTTTGATCATCACTTGTCCGACGGTACTGGTGCCTCGTTGATTAATGCTGAACGCAAACATCAGACGGTTGAGTTTGGCGTAGTCATCCGGAGGGATAGGTAAACCTGCCGGATAGATTTTCTGTTCTCCATTCTTCCATTCTTTTAACGGAATGGAGCCGAATTTTTCGAAGGGCAGGATGACTTCACTCCAGGTTGAGGCGGGGCTGCAGCCGGTAGCAAATGTCACGGGACTGCCGTCGGCGTGCCTGGTGTCACCTGGTTTGCCATCAGCCGATAGCCAGACGCTGAATTTTGTTTCGACATCCGTTTTCGCAAAGAAACGAATGCCTGAATATTTGTTGGAATCGATGAGTCCCGCCGGGAATGTCTTTTGGAAGTTGGGCATCGTTCCGGGAACGGCGAAATCAATGGAGATACTGAGAGCCTTACGGTGTACGGGATCCTGCGTGGCGACTATTTTGGCGACGAGACTATTCGCTTTGGTGGATTTGGGATCGAGGACAGTAAACGCGTCGATGGTCTTGTCCTTTGCTGCGTCCGCACCGAACGCGTGGCTCGTGACTGAGCAGAGAACAAGCGCGGAGACGATAGAACGGTAGTGTGGTTTCATATTCCGGGGGGAGCTGAACGGTCTGATGTGCTACTTTAGGAGTTTCGAAACGAGCGGCTGGAGTTTTTCCGCGTAGAGACCGTAGCCTGCAGCCTGTGTGAGGTGGATGTTATCGGCTTCGAAAAGGCCCGGTTTCAACTCGCCATTTGGCGTCCTGAAATCCGCTGTGAGATCGAGAATGTGGACCTTGGGATCGGTCTCTAGTTTTAGCGAATCGAGAACGATATTGGTCTTTTTGATATCCTCGTAGAAGGCATTGCCTGGGGTGTGTGCGGGAAGAATCTTCACGACGATAACCGAGGCGTTCGGGAATTTTTCGCGCAGATTATTAAGGCACATTTTGACGCCTTCTGCGGCTGCCTCGACCCCAGTCTCCGGGGTGAAAAACATGTTGTTGTTTCCGGCCATCAAAATGATGAGACGAGGATCAAGTCCGGCGACCCCGTCGTGATCAATTCGCCACATGATATTCTGAATCTTGTCGCCACCGATGCCGATATTTACGGTTTTGAGCTTTCCGAAAGATTTCTGCCAGGCGGCATTGAATGGTTTGCCATCGAGAGGGCTGCCCCATTGCTGGGTGATGCTGTCTCCAACCAAAAGAACGTCTACGGGCCCTTTGTTGGCTTGTACGTATTTGACGAGTTTTTCGTGGGTTTCCAGCCACGAGGTGCCTCCCCAAAACCCTGCGGATGGCACAACGGGCCATAGTTTTGGAAGATGTTGTCCTTTGTCTGAGCCCGGACGCCGTTCGAACTCGGCTTTCTTAACGTATTGGAGTTCTTCTTCGGATAAAGGCCATCCTGTCTTTTGTGGTTCGATGGTGTTGTAAGGGTACTCGAGGGCCAGGGATGAGTTGGCAGCGCAGATGGAGATCGCGGAAACGCCGATCAGAACAAGTTGGTGGAGGGAACGTGGTATCATGTTAAGGGGTGTTAGGAGTTGTGGAAACCGGCGAAACTACACCGGCTTCTGTTTAGGAATGGCAGCAGCGCGTCAAAGGTTACCCCTGAATGTTTCTTTGCTGGGATTCCCCTCGGTGGACGATCCTGAGTGTGCTTATGCTAGTTCGAGGCCGGACATTGTGCCGGTACTGGAGGCGAATTTGTCGCTCTCGATTCCCATCCGCTGGAGCATGGTTACGAACAGATTCGCTAGTGGCATGTTGTTCTTTTTATCGAACGCGAGATGTTGTCCGTGCCGGTATCCGCCGCCTGCGAAAATAATGGGAAGGTTGGTTGTGTCGTGAGCGTTGGCGTTACTGAGGTTGCTTCCGTACAAGACCATTGTGGAATCGAGGAGTGTTCCATTCCCCTCTTTCACGGAGGTTAGTCCGTCGAAAAGGCGGGCAAGTGACCTAAACTGTGCTTCCTCTATTTTCTTCAACTCACCGATTTTGGATTCGTCGTTGCCGTGATGGGTGAGGGCGTGCGTTTGGTTTTTAACACCGTCAATTTTCGGGGTCACGAGCAACGGGCCAAGGTAAACTGTGGCAACGCGGGTACTGTCGGTTTCCAGTGCGAGACGCATGACGTCGTACATCAAATTGGTTTGGGCCTCAACCTCAGCCACGTCTGCGATGTCTTTGGGTATTGGTGCGCCGACGAGAGGTTTCGGGGTGTGTTCCCATGCTTCGGCGTATTGGAGGCGTTGTTCCAGTTCCCGTACCGAGGTGAAATATTGATCGAGGCGTGATCTGTCTCGTGTTGGAAGTTCTTTCTCGAGGGATCGGGCGTCCTCCCGAACGAAATCGAGGATGCTGTTACCCTTCTTTAATTCACGGACACGTTTGTTAATTTCAGCCTCTGAGCCTTGGACAAACAAACGCCGGTAGAGCTCCGCAGGACTTTCCTCCGTGGGTAAACGAACCCCGTCACGTGTGGTTGATGGAGTGCCTTCGTGATTCTTCCCTACCTTTAGCACGAGGGAAGAGAAACGTGTTTTTGGCCCGATGTGTTCGGCCATCAGTTGGTCGACCGAGATGCTGTTTTTGAAGTTGCTAGCTCCGGGCCTCGGCGCGCAGCTCAGGAAGCTTTTTTCGGAATGATGATTGCCGTCAACACCCGGATGGGAAACGCCGCTAAAGACGGTGAACTGGTTTCGGTGTTTCTGAAGGATGTCGAGGTAGGGCGTGTTTTCGTAATCTTTGCCTGCGGTTTCCGGAAAGAAATAACGAGGCATGACTCCCATATTTGTCATGATCGCTATAGAGCGTTTTGGTGTCACCGGAGTGCCTGCCCGGGCCAGGGATTCGAGGAAAGGGAGTGCGAGGAAAGCGCCCGAGGCACGGAGAAAGTGGCGACGGTTTAAAAGAGTAGCGTTCATAGTTTTTTGGCCAGCTGAATTGGCAGAGAAGGTTGGGTTTTAATTGTGAGACTCAATGAGTCTACGAAATGATTCCCGAGTGGTTTTTCTTCGAACGGATGGTCGCCTCCTGGAAGTTTTGAGCTGAGCTGGAGGACTGCGAATTGGGCGTCTGGGGGAGGCGTCGCTTTGACTGAAACTGGCGTCCAGACAAAGTCCTTGGTGCTCCGGGCGATAGTGGTGTGATTTGCTGTGAATGACGCCGCTTCAGGAACCTGATTGGGCCAGTCTTGGGTGAATGTGTCCGGGGTGCCGCGGAAAAAGTAGATTTGGCAGCCTACCTTGGCATGGGGTGTCTCGGCGGCACTGCGGTCGGCGAATCGGGCGGAGAATTCGATGGTGGTCTCGAGGCCGTTAGCGGTCGCGAGGATATGGCGGAGGTCAATGATTTGAAAGACATCGCAGGAGTTGGCTCGTAATCCCGGTTGGTCGGCTGCTGTGCGAATGAACCTCAACCAGGGTTTGTTTTGTAAAGCGGGCATGTCGACTACCCCGTTCACGAGTCTAGGCTCGATGAAGTCGGCGGGATCACCGCCCCAGACTCCCACTTGAGTTGGAAATCCCCGGTTGACGGTGACGTTTTTCGTCCCGAAATCGCTTCCGCCGACATCCAGAAGGGAGAGGACGCGGGTCACTGCGACTGGCGCCGTATAGGCCCAAAGCATACTGACGCTGAGCCCACCAATGACCAGACCGGCCGCAAGAGGGCGAATCATCGAGTTGAACCACGACCAAGTCGAGGGATGTCGCATTTCCGGAAGAGTGGGTTCGTTGATTCGCTCCATGACTCGGGGAACGAATTCGGTTTTGGAAAGGGCGATGCGCTTGATTGTGTCTGCTACAAAGGCTTCGGCTGATACTTCTGCGGAGGCTACGTAACCTAGCGAGCGGTGGAGTTGATAGAGGTCTGCCGCCAATTTTTCCAAGGATGGATCCGATGCGAGTAGGCTGCGTAGTTCGGTGAGGGCATCGGGAGAAATCTCACCTTCCAGGTAGTCGTTCCAAAGTTCGGAAAATCGTTCTGGTATGTTCATAGGGCTTCTCCGTGGGCTGCTGTTGTCATTTTCAAATCGACGCATTCCTTAAGTTTTTGGCGGATTTGCCAGAGCTGTTTCTTAACTGCGGCAACGGATCGCCCGGTGCGTTGCGCCATCTCTTCCAAGGGCAGGTCTTCTGAGTAGCGCCAGTTGATGAAGCGCTGGGCGGATTCGGTCATGGCGCTCAGGCAGGAGGTTAAATGTCCCAGACGGGTGTTGGTGAACTCGGGGGGAAGTTCGGTGCGCCTGTCGAGTTCGCGATCCAGAAGATCCGGGGCAAAACGGGAGTGATAATCTGCGAGTCGGCGCAGGCGGGTCGTTTCAGTTTTGAGTTGGAAGCGTGCGATGGTGAATAACCAGGCGCCCAAATTGGAGCCCTCTTTAAAGTCGGAGAGGCGGGAGTGCGCTGCGATGAATGTTTTTTGGGAAACCTCGTCTGCATCACCACCTGGGGGGCAGTGGGATACGACCCAAGAGCGAATGCGGCCCTGATAAACGCGGACAATTTCTTCGTATGCGGCCATATCGCCGTTTTGAGCCCGGGAAATGCAACCCGGAGAAAGATCAGAATGGGGGGAGTCTGACATAACATTTGATGGGATATGGCAGAAGGAGCAAAAAGGTTACCGTACGGATCGAAAAAATCAGATTAGACGATTTTTATGCGGGCAGGCAGTGGCTTAACCTTCTGCTCAATAAGTTTTCCCTCTGTCGCTGCTTTGGGGTAGGAGTGGGAAACTCATGGAAGAACCTGATCTGGAGTCAGAGCCTTTAGTACAGCCTTGCGCGATGCCGCTCCTTCTCCTGCCCGATATCTTCCTCTTTCCAAGTTGCGAATTGCCCCTTCGGATATCCGAGGAGATTCAGAGCACGATTATTAAATATGGATTAGAACATGATGAGCTCTTTGCTGTGGGGTGTACTTCGGAATCGGGGGGGATTTCGACGGTAGTGACTGCGGCAATCATCCGATCTTTGTTTGAGTTTGCGGACGGCGCTTCTGAAATTGTGTTTTTCGGGATGCAACGGATGCGGATCGTTGGGATGAATCAGATCAGACCGTTTCCAATCGTGCGGGTGGAGCCGATCCCTTACAGCCCGGTTAGCCCGGAGGACTTTGACGAGTGGCACGAGCCGTTGAGCCTACTGGTTGAGTCTCGATCCAGGGAATGGCGGGATCTCTATTCAGAAATGGCTGATTGGGTTCGGCGTGTGGAGGATCCCGCGATGATTTGTGATGTCGTTGGATTGAATTTGGTCCGGAGCCGGAGCCGACTTCGCGAGTTGTTGGCCGAGGAGAGTACCAAGAGGCGGATGGAAATTTTGTTCGAAACGCTGACGGAGGCGGAGCCTAAGTGAGTGGCGTTATAAGATTGGGGAGAGGTGTTTAGTTGCAATTGCGTGTTAAGTCGGCCTTACAGGCCTCCGCGCGTATTTCATCTGAAACCCAAGGTGGCGTTCGCAAAGCCTCACTTACCCAGGGCTACGATAAGCCGCGCCGTTGGCGCTTCGGAGAGAAACAGTTTTCTAACGCGTTCGAAATAAACCCGAACTCCGAAGTTAAGAAGGAGTCCGGTCTCACGCGGAGGCGCGGAGAACGCGGAGAAAGAGAAGGAAGCATCTGAGCTTCTGTCGTTTGTTTTTCTCCGCGCCTTCGCGGCTCCGCGTTAACTTCCGTTTTCAGTATAAACGAAAGCGAGCCGTGAATCCGCCCTGGGAAGGAAGCCGCTCGGGAGGAACGGCTCTGCAAATGGCCGGTTTACAATGGCCGGTTTACTTCTGCGATAATGCAGGGGAGCTATTCAGCGGCTTTTGGTTTCTGTGCGGGGCGGACTACGAGTGGTCCGAAATACGAATTGAGCATGCTTGTAAGCTTTTGGACTTCAGGTTCGTTTTTGGGGTCCCGAGCTACACTGTAGTATTCCGATTGATCCACGAGGTGATCGTAGAGTTCGCGGGAGCCATCGTTGCGCTCCGTGAGGCGCCAGCGATCCGTGCGGATGGTCCGGCCATTTCCCCAACTACAGAAGGCGGCGTCTTTGCCTGGCCGTTGTGGGTCCTGGACCAGTGGCAGAAAACTTTTGCCGTCGAGGGTTGCGGGGGTTGGTAGTCCTGCGAAATCGCAGAAAGACGGGAAAAGATCGAGTAACTCTACAATCCCATTTGCAGTACCGCCTTTCATTCCCTGCGGATGTCTTACAATCAGAGGAACTCGGAGAACCTGTTCATCGATACTGTGTTTGCACCATTGGCCACGCCAACCGAGGTGATAGCCGTGGTCGGAGGTGAATACGATAATGGTGTTCTCTAAGATGCCTTTCTCGCGTAGAAGATCGAGCATCCTGCCGATTTGCGAGTCCAGCATTGTTACGGCGGCGTAGTAGCCTCGTTGCCCCTCGCGCTGATGTTCCTCGGTCATTTCCATGCCGGGTTCCTGGAGCATGGAGCCTGCCGGTAATGGGGTGGCGTTGGAAGGCGTTGGCTCGAGACTGAAACGGGATGGATCATGTGCATCGTAAGCCCTTTTGTCCGCATCCCATGGGACGTGGGGAGAATGGAAGCCTACAGCTGCAAAAAAAGGCTTCTGTGGGTCTCTTTCTTTCTCGAAGAACTCGAGTGCTCGCTCTGCGCGTGCCCAATCTTCCAAAGCCTCCGGTTTCTCCTGAACACCGATGAAAGAAACCTTTTTTCGGAGTAGTCCCATATCTTCATCAAAAGGTGTGAGCTTGCCTTTTTGGATTGGGGTCTTCACTTCGCCATATTTGACGCGGATATCCCAAGCTTTGGGGTCCACGTATTTCTCGTCTTTATCGTCATGGTCGAGTTTTCCGACTGAGAAAGTTTGGTAACCATGTTCACGCATCCAGCGGCCCATCGTCATAGTCTCCGGATGGTCGATGAAGTGATTGGTCTTTGCGTGTTTAGTGTTTAACCCGAGCATGAAAGAGGTTCGGCTCGGGGTGCAAACCGCTCCTTGGACATAGGCTCGGTTAAAGAGGACCCCTTCGCTGGCGAGGCGGTCGAGGTTGGGGGTAATAGCGGCTTTATCGCCGTAACAACCGAGCCGTGTTGCCAGATCGTCGGCGACAAGAAAGAGGATGTTGGGTTTGGCGGGAGTGTCGCCGTGGGTACTTGCGAGTGGAATGAGAAGGAAAGCCGATAGGAGAGAAAGTGTGCGTTTCATTCGGAGGGTAAGGGGGCTGAAATGGGCCGTTGTTGAATCGGGGGGGGAGTCGTGGTCTCTATCTGAAATGGCAGAGGGGATCTAAAGGTTACCCTGAGTCGGAAGGCTGGCCGGCGGATAGCGGGCTGCGATCGTTGAACCCCAAGGCCCATTAGCCTGCAAGGAAGACATTATTTCCTTTTTGCGTACGTGTACGGGAGTGGGCTGGATCTGCATTGCGGGTTTAAAATTTCAAAATTGATGTCCAAATGCGAAGCTCTGCGGAGCAACCTTGTGAATGACTCCCTCTGATCAGGCACAACATGACCAGTTTCTCCGGTTCTTTTTGGAGCATGAGGCCTCTTTGCGCGTTTTTGTGCGCTCGCTTTTGTTTTCCACTGAAGAACAACGAGAAGTTATGCAGGAAGTGGCGGTGGTGTTATGGCGCAAATTTGATCCGACCCTTTCCAGTGACTCATTTCGCCGATGGGCGTTTGGGGTGGCTCGTCTTGAGGCGCTGGCATTTCGCAGAGACCGAGCTCGGGACAGGCATACCTTTGGTGACGACGTGTACGAGTTGCTCGCGGACACAATCCACGATCAGGCCGAACATCTCGAAGCGGAGCGCCGGGCTTTGGAGCTTTGTTTGCAGCGGCTCCCTGAAGACCGCCGCCGGTTGGTTCAGGCGGTTTATCTCTCGGGTGGCAAAGTGGAACAGCTCGCGAGCCAACTCGGTCGTTCGGTCGCGGCGATTTACAAAACACTGCATAGAAGTCGATTGCTTCTGATGGACTGCACCAAAGGCGTATTGCTCAGGGAGGAAATCTTATGAATCACGAGGATCCGCGATTGGAACTGATCCGCCGCCATTTGGACGGTAACGCAACCCCCGAAGAGCTGACTCAATTAGAAGAACAGCTCCGCCAGGATCCGGAATTTCGGGTGGTCTATGTACGCTACATGAACACTGACGTGGGCCTGTATGAGTCCGTTCAGCCCCGCGCCAGTGCAGTTGAGTCCCACAAGATTGTGGCGATACCCGAGCCCAATACGCAGCCCAAGTGGTTTCGCTGGAGACCTCTGACAGCCGCCGCCGCTGGCCTGGTGATCGGATTATTCACTGCGTCGGTGGCCTGGGCCATCAGCAATCCACGCGTCACAAGCACGATTTTACATTTGTCCGCTCTTGCCGATGCGAGTTTTGAAGGCCATTCGGGAATGGTACCGTCAGGTTTACCGGTTCATCCAGGAGTCTGGAGCGGTGACGCCTCTGAGATTGTGGAAGCTCCGACTCAGGCTAGGGAGGGGCGACGGGCCTTGCGGTTCCTAAAAGCGGAAGGGGCGCCGCAGGATGCAACTCAGCAGTCCAACTCCTGCGACGTGTATCAACTCGTCGATCTGCGTTCCCTGCGGAATACTCTGGAAGCAAACGAAGAGAGTGACCTCCAACTTACGGTGTCGTTTTTGGATGCCCGGACGGAAGCCGGAAATCCTGTTCGATTTACTGCGTTTCTATTTCTGATGCAGGGAGACCCGGCTGCTCTCCAGCAAGCCTGGCCGGTCGCGAAAGAGACGATGGTTGGGGGGGGGCAAAAAGCTTTTGTCAGTAACGGCGGCGGGGATCGCCCCCAATGGAAAACTCTGACGGTACGCTGCGCTTTTTCGGCGCAGGCGGATTTTGCACTGATCCAGATCGGAGCCGGGCGCGACGTGAAAGCGAATACGCCCCACCCGGAACTCGGCGCGCAATTTGTGGATGACGTTCAATTGACCCTCAAAACACGGCCAGCACTTCCGGTGCGAGTCCTGTCCGGGAACCCGTAATTTCTGCTGTCCCCACCGTCTGATACTCAAACCGCTATTTTTCTCCGGTTGAGTCCCCTCCACCACCGAGACCCAAATTCAAATCCGCGATGAACCTGTCAGCTCCCACTCGTTTACTTCAAGCAGCCACCTTGTTGTGGCTTACGCCTTTTGGTTTCGCGCAGCCAGCCGTGGCCAGGCCCAATATTGTGCTCATCGTCGCGGATGACCTCGGGTATCGCGACCTTGGGTGTTATGGTGCAACCCGAATTCAAACGCCGCGTATCGACCAGCTTGCCAGTGACGGTGTCCGGTTCACAGACGCACACTCGGTCTGCGCCGTCTGTAACCCGTCGCGGTACTCCATTCTGAGTGGAACCTACTTTTGGCATGCCAAACGGAAGGCCGATTACTCGCTCTATTTTCACGACGGACAGGTGACCTTACCTTCGCTCCTGAAATCGGCGGGATACCAGACAGCCGCTCTTGGGAAGTGGCACAATGGATTTGGACGCGCCCCCGAACCGGACTGGAATGCGGAGCTCAAGCCTGGGCCGATTGAAATTGGCTTTGATTCCTTCTTTGGAACCCCAAAGACCCACAATGAGCCACCGCTCGTATTCGTGGAGGATCATCAGGTCGTTGGTCTCGATCCAACCGATCCCATTTCGATTGATAAAACCCAGGGCCCACACGGCACCATGAGCGGCGGAGCAAAAGCCCAGGCTGCACGGGTGGACGACCAGATTGATTTTGTCATGGCCCGGAAGGCGGCAGAGTTTTTTGCCAGACAAACCTCCGAAAAGCCCTTCTTCCTGTATCTCGCTTTTGCCGCGCCTCATGTGCCAATCAATCCAGCCCCCGAGTTCCGTGGCAAAAGCGGTGCCGGACTTTATGGGGACTATATCCAGCAGCTGGATCACTGCACCGGCCTGGTGCTCGACGCTCTTTCCAAACACGGCTTTGCCGACAATACGATTGTCCTGTTTACCAGCGACAACGGAGGCATGTACCACCGGGACGCATTGGAGGCCGGGCATCGCACCAATGGGGAATTGCTTGGCCAAAAAACGGACGGCTGGGAGGGCGGACACCGCGTGCCCCTGATTGCGAGTTGGCCGGGGCACACGCCGAGGGGTGCGGTGCGGAAGGAGCTGTTTTCGCAGGTAGACTTCATGGCGACTCTGGCGGAGGCGACGGGGGTCAAGCTACCCGAAGGTGCATCTCCGGACGGCGCGAGTGAACTGTTGTCCTTTACGAAACCCGCGCAGGCGGCACCAAACCGTACTGAGGCGGTATTTCTCGGCACCGCCGGATTTGTGCTCCGCCAGGGCGAGTGGGTTTATCTGCCAAAACAGGGCTCTGCAGGAATGACCGCACCGGAAAGGAAGGAGAAACCCTGGAGCCAGTCTTATGCAAAGATGGGATTCGTGAATAGTGACATCGACGAGACGGGTCAGGTGAAGGACGGCGCGCCGGTCGATCAGCTCTACCATCTTGGAAACGATATCGGCCAATCTCGCAATCTGACTCTAGATCAACCCGAAAGGGCCGAGGCAATGCGCGTCCGACTCGAAGAGCTCACGCGAAAACCAGTCGCGACCACGTCAGCGGCAAAATCGGGTCAGACCAAGGTGCCGTCTGCCCCGATCCCGGCGACCACAACGCCTACCTTATCCGACGTGCCGTACGGACCGCATCCAAAGCAGGTGCTTCATTTCTGGCGCGCAAACTCTGAGCAACCCACACCGCTTTTGTTTTTCATTCACGGCGGTGGCTGGGTCGGAGGGGATCGGATGAGTGGTCTGGGTACACTTCTGAAGCCGATGCTCGCGGCTGGGATTTCGGTGGTCAGCGTCGAGTATCGCTTTCTGGGCGAAGCCACAACTGACGGGGTGACGCCTCCTGTCAAAGGGCCCTTGTTGGATGCCGCCCGTGCCTTGCAATTTGTGCGGAGCAAGGCTGCCGATTGGAATATCGACAAAAATCGGGTCGTGGCCTCCGGTGGCTCGGCGGGAGCCTGCTCGAGTTTGTGGCTCGCGTTTCACGATGATTTGTCGGACCCAACAAGCGGTGATCCTGTGGCGCGGGAATCCACCCGGCTTTCCGGAGTGGCGGTCAGCGGGGCGCAGACGACGCTCGATCCGGCGCAGATGAAGGAGTGGACGCCCAACAGTTATTACGGCAGCCACGCTTTTGGGATTATGAAGGGAGTGAAGAATCAGCCTCCCGTGGCGGAGGCTGGAAAGTTCGGTATGGATTTTGAATCCTTTCTGGCGCGGCAGAGTGAATTGGAACCACTCCTACGCGAGTATTCGCCATTTGCACTGGTGACTGCGGATGATCCCCAAGTGTATCTGAGTTACAAATCGGCTCCCGCCCTTGGACAGCCGCAGACGGATCCCACCCATACCGCAAACTTCGGGGTGAAATTGCAGGAGCGACTGAACTCCGTGGGAGTGAGTTGTGAGTTAGTGTATCCTGGGGCGCCGGAGGTGAGGCATCCGACGGTGGAGGCAGCGCTACTGGAGATGCTCAAGAGGTGACGGCGAGGTAAACGCGGTGAGGCTGTTCGCCGCGCAAAGGGGCGGGGCCCATTCACGCCACCGGCAAGGACGCTGATGCCTATGTCGACTACGCAAACCCGACACCTGACATTCTCGTCTCAGGCCGATTGATATCGCCGCAGTATCGTTTCGCCCCCAAGGAGCCAGCCGCCACCCGCATTCAGAGCCTAGGCAGCTACCGGCTCAGTGTTGGTCCAGGTGGATTCGCTGAAGGAACCAGACTCCCACTCCCGTCGCCGCCCGTGCCTTTTCAGATGCTTATGGAGCGGAGTAAGCTCATTCCTGGATCGCAGTCGAAAACTCCCGTAAAATAAGACAATGAGCAGGCGTCTTAAGGTATCACTAAAACAGGTAACGCTCTGTGGCAATGTAGTCGATGGTTCCCTGGGGGCCGAGGATTCGAAACTCCTTTAGATCTAATACCACTTGGATCCACCGTTTATGAAAAGTGACCGAAATTGGCGCCGAGAAGGAGGGGTGTGGGCGAGGGGGATGCTGTCCCTTTTTTGGCGCTCTTTTCAGAAATACAACCAGACGGATGGGGGGCTGATGGCGGCGAGTTTCGCTTATTATGCGTTCTTCGCATTATTCCCGTTGGCGGTGTTGTTGATTACGCTCGGGGCTGCCTTTTTGGGGGACGGGAATGGAGGCGGGGAGAGCAGTGCAAAGTTCGCGCAAACCGTAATCGCGCAGGTGAAAGAGTATCTTCCCGATGTGCCCGAGGTCCGTGGAGAGGTTGTACGTTCTCTAGAAGCGATATGGATGGGGCGCCAGAAGGCCGGCTGGTTGTCTTTTGTGGTTCTGACGTGGAGTGCGTTACAGTTTTTCCAAAGCCTTGTTCAGGCGGTAAATCGGGCGTGGGGAACCTTGGAATTCGCTTGGTGGCGTGTGCCTGCAAAGAGCCTTTTGATGGTGGGTATAGTGGGTAGCGCTTTGTTTTTTGGTGTGCTTTTGCCTGCCGTTTGGGATCAGGCGATTGAGTTTCTGCGGCGAAATATTCCGGAGCAGGGTTGGAGTGTTCAGGTTATGGGGGATTTTTTCCGACTGCTGAGGTTAGGGGCTCCTGGCGCGGTCCTTTTTTATGGGCTCAGTATGTTTTATAAAATTGCGCCCCAGCGGCGAACGATATTGCGAGAGGTTTGGGGGGCGGCGCTGTTCGTGACCTTGAGTCTGAATGTGCTGCAGTTTGGGTTTTCTGTGTATGCACGTGCTGTTGTGCGAGGGAGTTCCGTTTATGGCGTGTTTGGTGGGGTAATGCTTTTGTTGCTCTGGATTTACTTGTCGGGGGTCCTGGTGATTTTCGGTGGATGCCTGTGTGCTGCAGGAGTCGAGAAGCCCTCCGCTACGGATATCCCGGGTGGGCGTTAGAGGCAGGGCATGTCGAACGAGGCGCCCCAGAGAATGTTGGGAATGGAAGTGGCCCCTAAGGAATGGGCGGTGAATGGATGAGTTCAATGGCAGTGGTACGTACTTTGGCCTCCTGCTGCCCCTGACTTTTTTTACGGATAACCTGCGGCTTAGACTGAACTTCTCGATGGTATGAAATGGCATCTTCTTCCGGTGTTTCTCTTGGCGATTTTGAACCTGGAAGCAGCGGAGCCGCTGACTTTCAAATTGTGGCCGGAGGGTGCCCCAGGGCGGATGCCTGTGATTTCGGAGGCCACTGCGAAGTTGTTGGATTCCGGAAAAGCGAATCCGAATCGAGTCACCAACGTGAGTGATCCGGAGATCTGGGTTTATAAAGCGGCTGCCCCAAATGGAGCGGCCGTCGTAGTCGCGCCTGGAGGTGGGTATTTCATGATGTCCTGGATTCACGAAGGAACACAGGTTTGTGAGTGGTTAAACAGTATCGGAGTGACGGCGATTTTGCTGAAATATCGGGTGCCGACTCGAGATGACGAACGTCCCTACGAGAAGCCGACAGCAGATGCCCTGAGGGCAGTGGGAATGGCACGGCACAAGGCCAAGGAATGGGGAGTGGATCCGGCTCGGATTGGTTTGCTGGGGTTTTCTGCGGGCGGAAATTTGTTAGGGCACGCTGCGTGTGATCGTGGTGAGCGTTCCTATAAGGTGAACCCTGAAGTTGACGATGAGAGGGGGCCGGATTTTGGTGTGATGATTTACGGGGGAGGCTTTTTGGATAAGGACCTCGTGAAGTTTAAAGAGGGGTTTAGTGTTCCCGCCGATGCGCCTCCGATGTTTTTTGCGGTGGCTCACGATGATAAAACCAACGCGATCGAGCTCGCGCGGCTTTATTTGGAATATAAGCGGCACAACATCCCCGCTGAGCTTCATGTGTTCACACAAGGTGGACACGGCTTTGGGATGCGGGATAATAAACAGAATATCAATTTGTGGCCGAAACGGTGTGAGGAATGGATGCAATCCATGGGGTACCTCAATCAGAATTAAGATAGAGCTAGGATTTTCCGACGGCGTTCTTGTAGCGGCGTTGTTGTTGGGGCTGCGGGTGTGGCAACGTCAGCGCCTATCTACCGTATGGCGCGAGATGGAGGTACCAGCGATCGCCACTGAGGCGGGTGCCAATCCGGCGCATATCCGGTGTCGCGCCTGAGCTGCGGTTAGAGTACACTTTAATCAGACACCACTGAAAACGCACCTCGGTGATTGCGGCCTACTTCGCTGGTGCGTTCAGTCGAATCTCCAACGACGGCTGCTCCGGCGTCGCTGCGGACGGTAACGCGGGTAACAGGAAAAATCCGTTTCCCACTTCGTTATCGCCAGTTGGGCCCTGCCGCAAAATCCCATAAAACGACACGTTCCGCGTGTGTCTGGTCGCAAGACTCGTAACAATATCCATCAGCGTAAAACTCCCAGTAAACACTCCCGTCTCCGGTTTCACACTGATCGTCCACTTTGTGGTGTTTACTGGGGGCGTCACTGACTCAACGACACTTACAGTTGCTCCGGGGGCCAGTGAAACTTTCCTCGGTAACGACGCTCCAAGAGTTCCCAAATCAATACTGTCCGGACCGTAATCCACACTGATCATCGCGGCGTCCGTACTCCCGTTCACCAAGCCGAGCTGTTGCGCAAGTGTACGCGCCAGCACCGTTTTGCTTCCAGTCACAGGTGCACGCCAAGGATCCAACGACACCCCATACTCCAAAGGTCCAAACCCCGCACGATACGAGTTGTCTTTGGGCCCCCCAGTATTTGCCCATACCAAAAACGATTCCTCAGAACTCGACGGGATATAAAAACTGTTCGGAAATCGCTCCGTATCCGGATGCGCTATCAACGACAATTGGCCGCTCAAATATATCCGAGATTCATAGATCAGTAGGCGATAACGCCCCTTAGCATCCGGATTCATTTTACCCGATATGTTCGTTCCATCCGCCAATTTGCCTGTGAATGCCAGAATCCCCGTCGCGGGCGTAATCACCACGGATGCGTAATTCGCTCCGTGCGGGTAATCCCGTTTTTGCACATCACTCGATGTCGGATCACCAAATACCATCGTGTATGTCCCAGCCCAGGGTGCATTCGCCTTCGCCGGCACCGTGTACAAACGAGTTCCTGTTGTCCCGGACGTTAACTCCGGCAAATCACCCCGCCCCAACGTAGCCGTCAAAGAATCCCCGCTGACGCTTATATTCAGCATCAGCGTCGGCAGATCTTTTCGAGTCAACGTTAGAGTCGACACCGCTGCAGACCCATCACTATTCGCCTGAAGGAACCCTAGCAAAGACACGGATTTAGCCTCCGTCGTCAGCGTCAGTTTCCCAGAATAAGCCAGCGAATTTAACGGAACGGTGAGCTCCAGCTTCCCGATTGGTGCGTGATCTTGGTCCAATAACAACGCTTCGTACGCTCCACCGAAGCCCGTCACTAACAGTGTTGCGCCTGTCGAATACACCAACGTGTAATTGTTATCCGATCCTCCAGAAATCGTGACGGGGTAAGTTCCCTCGGCGCTACTTGCCGTAGCTGTTGTTGTAACGGTCGGTTTCTTGTCCAGAACGGCCTCCGTATCGCCGTTCACAAAGCCCGAATACGTTAGCGCAAATGCTGGGTTGGCGGCTCCCACGAGACGCGTCTTCGAACTCGTGGACACTGTCAGTGTTTTCTTTGCGACAACCAAGGTCTTGGAAACATCCGCGGCTGCGGCGTGGGTTGCGTCTCCGGGTTGGGATACCTTGAGCACCACGGAACTCGCTCCCGTGATCGTCAGTGTTGACCCCGAAACCGTGGCGGACCCCGAGACCACTTTGTAGGTAAGTGGTGAACCGGACGATGCACTTCCCCCTAACAGGATCGGGGCACATCCGTAAGTCACCGGATCGGGTTGAGCAAACGTGAGCGTTTGCGGTAACAGCACGGACGCGACACGAGTCGCAACTTCACCGCCAGCGTTTTTCACCAAACAGTCGTATTTGCCAGCCGGGTCCGATGCTGCCGTCGCGACGGTGTAGGTTGCACTTGTGGCTCCGGAAATCACTGTCCCGTCCTTTCTCCACTGGTAAGTCAATGTTCCCTGCCCGGTGGCGACCACTGTCAGTTTTACGGACCCGCCTGCCATCAAGATCGCTCCAATTGGCTGGGTCGTGATTACCGGCGGCAACGGTATCACAACGACACCTGCAGGAAGACTCACGATCTTCCCATAAGGATTACTCACGACACACTCATAAGCACCGGTATTCGAAATGGTTGCAGATGGAACTGAGTGAATTGGCCCCGTTGCTCCACTCACATCGACCGGCAAGGTCATTTTACGGACCGTCCCATTCCTCGCATCTGCCACGTAAAGGTTCCCCACTCCGTCTACCGCCACACCAATCGGATGCTTAAACCTCGCGATACTTCCAACTCCGTCGTCACTCCCTGCGTCTACACTCCCTGCAATCGTTGTTACCTCTCCTGCTGGTGTCACCTTCCTCACAAGATGGCTTCCGTCAAACTCTTCGACGACACCATTCTCGTTCGTCAGAGAGCTGAAGCCATCCGCAACATACAAGTTCCCAGCAACATCAATGGCCATTCCATAGACCTGTTTAAATCGTGCGCTACTCCCAACCCCGTCGGCGCTCCCGGCTACTCCTGGACTTCCTGCAATTGTGGTTACCACTCCACCCGGCGTGATTTTCCGGATCGTGTGATTCAACACATCCGACACATACACATTCTTGTTTTTGTCCAACACGATACCGCCTCCAAATGAAAATTGGGCGGCAGCTCCAATTCCATCGGCCGTTCCAAACCGCCCTCCGGCAAGCGTCGTCACCACCCCGGATGCGCTAATCTTCCGTACCTTCGAGTTGTACCCATCCGCCACATATATTGTCCCATCCCCATCCACTACGAGATTCTCAGGACCGTTAAAACGGGCAGCACTCCCAGTCGCGTTTACATCGCCGGAAGTTCCTGGACTTCCCGCTATCGTCGTCACCACTCCGGCTGGTGTTACCTTCCGAATCGCGTGATTTCCCCAATCCGCAACGATCACATTCCCGTCCTTATCCACAGATAAGCCTTCGGGCGAATGGAATCGCGCCGCACTCCCTGTCCCATCCGCTGTTCCAGAAAATCCGGCACTTCCGGCCAATGTTGTCACTATTCCTCCAGACGTAATCTTCCGAATCGTATGATTCCCATCCGAAACATAGACAGTCCCATTTTTGTCTGCAGCCACTCCAAACGTGCCGTTAAAGCGCGCGTCACGGCCGGTTCCATCGGTGCTTCCAGAGAATCCAGCACTCCCAGCTAACGTCGTCACAACCGCACTCTTACGCCACTGGTAACTTATTGTGCCAGCTCCTGAAGCACTGACAGACAACGCTAGCCCGCTCCCCGAAGAAACACTCACGTCCATCGGCTGCTTCCCGATTTTTGGCGAACCGTCCACCTCTACTCTACCTGATGCACTAACCGAACTGAGGCTCCCGCTCGACACCACACACTCATACGCAGCGGTATTCGAGATGGTTGCAGATGGAATTGAGTAAGTTGGGCCCATTGCTCCATTCACATCGACTGGCAACGTAATTTTACGGACCGTTCCATTCCTGGTATCCGCCACGTAAAGGTTCCCCACTCCATCCGCCGCCACACCGATCGGATGCTTAAACCGCGCGACACTTCCAATTCCGTCCAAACTTCCATCAGTTACACTCCCAGCAATCGTTGTCACCTCTCCCGTTGGCGTCACCTTTCTCACAAGATGGCTCCCGTCAAATTCTTGGATCGCTCCATCCGGAACCGTTAGCGAACTAAACCCATCCGCGACGTACAAATTACCTGTTGCATCGATGGCCATCCCATAAACCTGCTTAAATCGAGCTCTGGGCCCTACACCGTCAGCGATCCCTGCAACCCCCGGACTCCCTGCTATGGTCGTCACGACTCCAGTCGGCGTAATTTTTCGGATCGTGTGATTCAAAACGTCCGACACATACACATTCTTGTTTTTGTCCAATACGATACCGCCCCCAAATGAAAATTGGGCCGCGGTTCCAATTCCATCAGCCGCTCCAAATTGCCCTCCGGCAAGTGTCGTCACCACCCCGGATGCGCTAATCTTCCGCACCTTCGAGTTGTATCCTTCCACAACATATATTGTCCCATCCCCATCCACTACGAGATTCTCAGGACCGTTAAAACGAGCAGCACTCCCCGTCGCGTTTACATCACCGGAAGTTCCAGGAGTTCCCGCAATCGTCGTCACAACTCCGGCTGGTGTTACTTTCCGAATCGCGTGATTTCCCCAATCCGCCACAATCACGTTTCCATCCTTATCCACCGACAACCCTTCAGGCTTGTTAAATCGTGCTGCGCTTCCTGTCCCATTCGCTGTCCCAGAAAATCCGGCACTTCCAGCCAAGGTTGTCACCACTCCAGTCGGCGTAATTTTTCGGATCGTGTGATTTCCATCCGAAACATAGACAGTTCCATTTTTGTCGACCGCTACTCCAAAAGTGCCGTTAAATCGCGCATCACTTCCGGTTCCATCGGCACTTCCCGAGAATCCAGCACTCCCAGCTAATGTGGTCACAACAGCACTCTTGCGCCACTGGTAACTAAAAGTACCGCTTCCTGACACTCCAACCCCCAACGAAGCCGTACCCCCGAAGAGAACGCTCGAATTTTCAGGTTGTGTGGTTACAGCAGGAAGACTTGTCACCGCAATCGTAGCGGGGTTGCTGACCACGCTTCCGGTCACATCCGTCACCGCGCACTGATAGGCAAGAGCACTTTCTTCTGTCACTCCCGTGATTTTGTAGGTTGCTGCGGTTTCTCCCGGAATAATATCGCCCAGTTTCACTTTCCGAATTGCTCCATTCCCAGCATCCGCAACGTAGAGATTTCCGGATCCGTCCAAAACCAAACCCTGCGGATTATTGAACTTCGCATTACTCCCGGGACCATCAACGTTACCTGAGCCGCTGGCACTTCCTGCTAGAGTAGTCACAAAACCATCTTGCCGAACCTTTCTTATAAGGTGGTTTACGGGTGCTTGGACCAAAGCTCCTGTATCGGGATTCGTATAAACCCCCTGCCCATCAGCAACAATTATACTTCCATCGTTACCAACGGCTATTCCCCAAGGCATTGAAAACCGTGCAACTGCTTTCCCTCCATCCGCACTCCCGCTTTCGTTTGGATTCCCCGCAATCGTCGTTACAACACCGCCCTGCGTTACTTTCCGGATCGCGTGATTAAAGACATCCGCCACGTAAACATTCCTGTCCGCATCGAGGGCCAGAGCACCCGGAAAACCAAACTGAGCGCTCGCGCCTGTCCCGTCACCAGACCCCCAAGTCCCACCGGCTAACGTAATCACGTCTCCATTTGGTGAGATTTTCCGAACAGTGGGAACGTCGTCTCCGACATAGATATAACCATCGCCATCCACGGCAACTGTTTCCGGTCCGTTGAGCAGCGCCACACCCAATCCTCCATTGGTAGACCCGCTAGTGCCTGCCACGCCCGCAATGGTGCTTACTTCCCACTGCCCCGGCTGCGCCACGGACGGACTCAACTTCCGAACCGTATGGTTTCCCCAATCCGCCACATACAAATTCCCAGCCGAATCCGTGGCTATACCTTCGGGCGAATGAAATCGCGCAACGTTCCCAAGCCCATCAGCGGTCCCGGGTTGATTGGCACTTCCAGCAATTACCGTCACAATTCCATGTGGAGTAATCATAGAAACCGTGTGGAGGGCTATATCCGTAACATAAATGTTTCCCCCACTGTCCCGAGCCACACCAAGTGGATATACAAACCCTCCGACAACTGTGGAAACCACCGAACTCCTGCGCCATCGGTAGTTGAGCGATCCTGTTCCAGTGGCAGTGACCCGCAGTTCAACGGTGTCTCCCTGGGTTGCCGCCACTCCTGTCGGCTGTGTATCAACAGTAGGAGCCGCTTCTATTTTAGCAGGCAACGTGCAGGTCACCAGTATCAGCAATGCCATAAAGACACGGAACGTCGAGAGCCGGGAAACATACCCGCTAAAAATTGCGCCAAACATACGCGTCGCTCCATTAGCAAGCCTTATACCACGTCCGAAAATCGGACAAATCCCCCCCAACAAACCAAAAACTTATCAGGCGCAAAGAACAGGCGGAATGCTGCTTAAGGTTGCTTAGAAAAGTGCCAGCAAAGCCAAAAGAAAATCAAAAGCAGGCGAGGAACACCACTCCTCGAGTATGAAAACAGACAGGAACTGTTGCAAACAAAACACCCCGTACAGTCCGGCTGAAACGCTTTATATACTCAATCGGCACGAATGCTACCGGTAGTATAGGTACTCAAGGCAATCGGAAGTCTTGAAGGGGGCGGTATGTTCGGGCTGGGGTGCTACGTGATGAGAGCCGCTGGGATGTTTCGGTAAGGAGCGCTTTTAGTTCAGCCAATTTGCACGGACAAGGTCGCATACCTTCAAAACCAGGGGGGCTTTGATGCTGTAGAATATACGTTGCCCGTCTCGTTCTCGTTTGAGAATTCCTGAGTTCGTGAGCAGGGAGAGATGTTTGGAAACGTTGGCTTGGGTGGAATTTGCGAGTTCCACGATTTCAGTGACACTGCGTGGATGATTACAGACGGCTTGTAAGATTTTGAGGCGCATCGGCTCTCCCAGCATCTTGAAGAGGCTCGCGATGTCATCGAGTTGGGACGCAGAAAGGGGTGGAGTTTCGGCGGACATGAATTTTTGGATTTGAGTATATCGTTATATGGTTATATAATTATCTCATGAATGCTGAGCTCGCTCAAGACTCGAATCGAATCAAGGTCGTGGATCTTCAACGTGTGATCCAAGGAGGGAAAGATTGTGAATTACTCGATGTGCGGACTGTTCCGGAACACGAGGCGGCGCATGTGCCGAATGTGAAGTTGGTGCCGTTAGATGCGCTGGATCCAGCGGCTTATTTGGCGAAACGTGCGGATCGTACGGCTCCGTTGTATGTGTTTTGTCAGGCGGGTGGGCGGGCCCAAAAGGCGATCGATCGATTCCGAGCGATTGGGTTTCACGGGTGTGTGCTGGTGGAAGGAGGCACGCAGGCGTGGATGGATGCGGGGTTGCCTGTGATTCGGGGAACTACGTCTGTGCTGCCTTTGATGCGTCAGGTGCAGATTGTAATCGGGGTGGTATCTGGTACTGGGGCGTTACTGGCGCTGACGGTTAATTCAAAGTTTGCATTGATTCCGTTGGTGACCGGATGTGGGCTTTTGTTTGCGGGAGTCACTGGAACGTGTGGCCTGGCGCTTCTGCTGGCCCAAATGCCATGGAACAAAGGGGGGGCGTCCAAGCAGAGTGGACCTTCGTGTTGTGGGTAAAAGGTTTAGATCGTGAGTGGAGGGGCGGAGAGGGGGCTTTTTTAAAAAAAAATTGAACGTTCTTTTTCCGAACAATGTCTTGCATCGAGTTCCTCTCAAATGAGGGGGAATCATTTTCATTTCACTCATGATCCAAGTCCGAAACTTGAAAAAGACGTTCGGCCCGAAGGTCGCTGTTAACGGTGTTTCCTTCACGGTCGAAAAAGGCGAGGTGCTGGGATTTCTTGGGCCGAACGGCGCAGGAAAGAGCACTACGATGCGAATGGTTACCGGCTTTATTCCGCCCTCAGAAGGCGAGATTACGGTCGGGGGCTATAATATTGTGGATTCCCCGATACATGCGAAACGCTTGATGGGTTATTTGCCTGAAAACGCTCCTTCATACGCTGATATGACGGTGAAGGGCTTTTTGAATTTTACGGCCGAATTAAGGGGCTTAAGTGGTCTGGATCGGAGCAAAGCCGTGGATCGGGTGGTGGAGATGTGTTTTCTGGAAGGGGTGATCCACCAAAGTGTGGAGACCTTATCGAAGGGGTACCGGCATAGGACGTGTTTTGCCCAATCGATTATCCACGATCCAGAGGTTCTGATTCTGGATGAGCCTACGGATGGCTTGGATCCGAACCAGAAGCATGAGGTGCGGACATTGATTCGGAAGATGGGGGAAAAGAAGGCGATCATTTTCTCCACGCATATTTTGGAAGAAGTCGATGCGGTGTGTTCGCGGGCTATCATTATCGACCGAGGGGCTATTGTTGCGAACGGTACGCCTGCGGAATTGAGGCAACGTTCGGCGCAGGCAGGTGCGATTACACTTCGGATCAGCGAGGGAAATGCCAAGTCGGTACAGGGCAAGCTGACGTCGTTAAAAGAGGCTGACCGTGCGGTGTTGATAACGGAGACACCCGTTTGTGTACGCGTGTTTCCTCGGAAGCAGTTTACGAGTAAGGAGTTGGCGAAAGCGATTGGCGAACTGGTGTTGGCGGAGAAGTGGACGGTGCTGGAGCTGCATACGGAGGAAGGGCGCCTTGACGAGGTGTTCCGTGGGATCACACTTTCGGACACAAAAACAGGAAAGGAGGCAAAATAAATGAAGCCTGTCATTACGATCGCTAAGCGCGAACTAACGGGATACTTCGCGTCGCCGGTTGCGTTTGTGTTTATTGTGATATTCCTGCTGCTGAGTGGCTTTTTCAGCTTCATGGTGGCGGGGTTCTTTGAACGGGGACAAGCCAGCCTGGATGCCTTTTTCACCTGGCATCCGTGGATGTATCTGTTTTTGGTGCCCGCAGTTGGGATGCGTATGTGGAGTGAGGAGCGTCGTCTTGGAACGCTGGAGCTCCTATTAACGATGCCAGTCACTGCGTGGCAGGCGATTCTCGGTAAGTTTATCGCCGCGTGGCTCGTTGTGGGACTTGCGCTAGGCTTGACGTTCCCAGTGTGGGTGACTGTGAACTATCTGGGTTCGCCTGATAATGGGGTCATCTTTGCGGGGTATTTAGGCAGCTTCCTCATGGGCGGTGCTTATTTGGCGATCACGGCGATGACGTCAGCGATGACGCGAAATCAAGTGGTCGCGTTTATTGTATCAGTGGTGCTTTCGTTATTTCTGATACTGGCGGGATATCCTCCGGTAACGAATATGTTGGTGCACTGGGCGAATCCCTGGGTGGTGGAAGTGATCGCTGCATTTAGCGTGATGACGCATTTCCAAAGTATCCAGCAGGGCGTGATTGATTCGCGCGATATCCTTTATTTTGTGTCGGTTATTGTATTCTCACTTTTTACCACCGGAGTCATCGTGCGCACGCATCGCGCGGGATAATCCAAATTTAACACTCTTGCCTTTATGAAAAACAAAGGTCTTGAAACCTGGTTGTATTCGTCGCTCGGAGTGGTGGCGATGCTTGTGATCATTGTGATTGTGAACGCCCTCGGGTCGACGGTGAAAGGCCGCATCGATCTTACGGAAGAAAAGGCGTACACACTTTCCGCCGGAACGCGCGCGATTCTTGCGAAGCTCGATACACCGGTTCAAATTCGGTTTTATTGTTCCAAAGGGGACAATCGGATGCCGGTCTTTTTGAAGACTTACGCACAACGTGTGGAGGATCTTCTTGGAGAATATAAACAGGCGTCCAACGGGCAGATTGAAATCCAGAAGTTGGATCCTGCGCCTGATTCGGATGCGGAGGATTCCGCACGCTTGGATGGAGTGGAAGGGCAGGGACGGATGGAGGGTGAGCCGTTTTATCTAGGGGTGAGCGTGAGTATGCTGGACCAGAAAGTGGCGTTGCCATTTTTGGCGCCCGATAGAGAGCGGATGCTGGAGTACGATCTTTCGCGTGCGCTTTCCCGCGTGATGAACACCGCGAAACCGGTGGTGGGCATATTGAGTCCGATGTCGTATGCAGGGCAGCCGATGAACCCGATGATGGCTCAAATGGGGCAGCGCCCGCAGCAGCCCTGGGTTTTGGTGAGTGAGTTGAAACGGGATTTCGTAGTCAAAGACATCCCCATGACAGCGGAGGAGATTCCGAGTGATGTGAAGGTGTTGGTTGTGATTCACCCGAGAGGCATCACGGAGACGGCCCAGTACGCCATTGACCAGTTCGTTTTGAAGGGCGGGAAAGTCATAGCGTTCTTGGATCCGATGAGTTTGTTTGACCGGGTTGCACCTGGGAATCCGATGGGGATGAACTTGGGCGGGCAGTCTTCGTTGGCGAAATTGCTGCCGGCGTGGGGATTGACCTTTGATGGATCCAAAGTTCTGGCGGATTTGGATTATGTGGGCCGAGTTCGTGAGGGGCGTCAGCCTGCGGTCCTTGTGCTGAACGAGAAGGCGATGAACTCGGACGATATCGTCACGTCCGGGGTGAATAATCTCGTGTTGGCTTTTGCCGGGACGTTTTCGGGGACACCTGCGAGTGGGCTAAAACAGACGGTGTTGGTGCATTCTTCGAAAAATTCGCAATTGGTGGAATCGATGGGGGCACAGATGGGAGGCGAGCGTCTTATTCAGCAGTTTGTCCCTTCGAATACGGAGCACGCAGTAGCGATTCGGTTGACTGGGAAATTCAAGACGGCGTTCCCGGATGGAAAGCCAAAATCCGAGAGCGCTGCCGGGGATAAAGATGGCAAGGAAAGCAAACCTGCCCAGCCCGCGTTGAAAGAGGCTACCGAGGAGGGAGTCGTCGTTTTGGTGGGTGATGCGGATTTTATTCAGGATCCTATCTCCGTCCAGGAAGTGGGGAATCCGTTTGGGGGACAGCGGATGGTGATGCCGGCGAACGGGAATCTGGCTTTTGTGCAGGGCGCCATCGAACAGTTGGCTGGGGATAGCAATTTGATTGCGGTCCGTGGGCGGGCTTCTCGTGAGCGGCAGTTTACGGTTGTGAAACAGATGCAGGCGAAAGCGGAGTCCGCGTTTCAGGCGAAGATCAAGAGTCTGGAGACGAGCCTGACGGAAGCGCAGACGAAGCTCAATGAGCTGCAGCGTTCGAAGGGGGAGAACAACGGACAGAAGTTCATTCTTTCGCCGGAGCAACAGACGGAGATTGAGAAGTTCCGGGCGAAGGAAAGAGAAGTGAAGGTGCAGCTCAAAGAGGAGCGTAAGCGGCTTCGGAGCGATATCGATTCGCTTGAGAACAACCTGAAGTGGTTGAACATTGCGTTGATGCCCGCGGTTGTTGCCGCCGCTGGGGTGGGCTTGGCTTTGATGCGCCAGAAACGTCGTGCAGCTCGTTAATTTTTAAAAGCAATGAAAGGAAAACATCTCTTATTACTTTTGATTTTGGGAGCCGGTTTGGCTGCCGTTTGGACTCAGTTTTCGAAAAAGGATCAGGCTGCCTGGGCTGGTGAGGCACATGCAGGAGGCAAGATTATTGAGTTTCCAATCAACGAAGTGGTTCAGCTCAAAATCAAGGGCGGTGGGGGCGAACTGAACTTGGTGAAAAAGGACGAGAACTGGACGGTCCAGGAGCGTGTCAATTTCCCAGCGGATTACGAAATGGTCAGCCGGGTCTTGCGCAAACTCTGGGACTTAAAGTCGGTTCAGGAAGTGCGCGTGGGGGCGAGCCAGTTACCGCGTCTGCAGTTGGTCGAGCCCGGTAAAGATGGGGAAACGGGGACACTTGTGACCTTCCTGGGAGAGGGCGGCAAGGATCTGGGGTCAGTCCTGTTAGGGAAATCCTACATGCGTAAGTCGGATGAAAGTCCGGAAGGCGGTTTTCCGGCCGGCCGTTACATAAAGGCGCTGGATAAGCCACGAATCAGTTTGGTTTCAGACACCTTGGATGAGGTGAATACCAATGCTCAGCCGTGGTTGTTGAAGGAGTTTCTGGGATTGGATTCACCGAAATCTATCGTGGTCTCGGGGGCGAACAGCTGGAGTGTCGCAAGAGAAAGCGCCACAGCAGAATGGTTGCTTTCGGATATTAAGCCTGAGGAAAAAATGGAGACGCGAAAGACCTCTTCGTTTGGAAACCTGTTTGGGTCCGCTCCATTTGTGGATGTTGTGGCTCTGGATCAAAAATCCGAGATTGCGACAACCGCAGTGCTGGAGACGTTTGACGGATTCCGGTGCGAGTTGAGTATCGGAAAAGAACAGGCGGGGAACTATCCGCTGTTTGTGCAGGTTTCAGGGAACTTTGCAAAGGAACGCACTCCTGGTGCTGACGAAAAACCGGAAGATAAAACCCGTTTGGATGAAGAGTTTGCGAAGAAGCTAAAGGGCCTGGAGGAGAAGCTGGCGAAAGCTAAAAAGTTTGAGGCGTGGGGTTACGTGGTATCCAAATTCCGGGTAGAAGGTCTGTTGCAAGATCGCGCATCGCTGGTGACGATTAAACCAGCCGAAGCTCCGAAGCCGCCTGAAGCACCGAAACCGGCTGTCACTACGCCTCCAGTTGAGGCACCGAAAGTGCCCGAACCGACGAAGTCAGCAGAGGAACCTAAAGCTGCCGAGGTGCCGAAGGCGCCCAGCGAGTAGGTCTGTTTAAGGAACGTTCTGCATTCCATCGGTGGTGCAGAACGTCAGCGGGTGCGAAGAGCTCTCCTCGAAAATCAAAGTTCCCTAGATGAACTCCCTTGGTGAAATCAAATCACGAGGGAGTTCTTAGCGTGCGTGGCTAATCAGCGGATTCAAGATGCGCTAGGCACGCATTGTAGAGGCTGCCGGACGGATTACCGAGAGATATCGGATTGGCCGAGAATCGTGAACCCGTGGCTTGTCAGCACTGCGGTTGCGCATTCGTTGTCTTCGACGTGCAGAGCCAGAGCGGTGCGGCCACGTGGACGGGTCAAAAGAGCGTAGGAGCCGAAAATGTTGACTTCGGCGGCGAGTAAGGCTGCGAGAAGTTCTCCCAATTCGGTTGCTCCTTCAACGAGTTCAACGACCACTAGATCGCATACGGCGTATGGGATTTCATGTTCGGCAAAGATATTCTGAACAAGATCCGGATCGCTGACCACGATTCGAACGATGGCGGTGTCGGCAGAATCCTGAACACTGATTGCAACCACGTGAACATTGCTGCTGTTGAGCAGGGTGACAATGGACATTAGGGCGCCGACTTTGTTCGCGAGAAAAATCGAGAACTGATTAACGCGTGGACCTCCAACTTTTTCAGCGGTAGAGAGCGGGTCAAAATCCATGGGGAATAAGTGGTGTTAAGATTAAAATCGGAGAAAGGCCTTAGAATAAGTGGCAAAAAAAGACAAATAAGGCGAGTCCGAGAAAGTTGCGAACTACAAGGCGGACTGAATATTTAACATCTCGAAGACTGGAGCAACTGAGGTGGTCTGCTTGCTCATCACTGAAGTGGCTATCCTGCGGCTAATTTCGTTTCGCCGTGATATCCCAGAGGACCGAGGAGACTGTTTCTGAAAGAAGGCGAACTTCCTCCGGTGAGGGTGGTGGGGCTGTTGGACCGCTCAAGAGGCGTTCCAGTTCGTCTAGGCGAGCTCGGATACGGACGACGGTAGCGTCCGATTGGATTTTTTCGCTCAAGGTGGAGACGCGTTCCTTCAGAAGTCGGGCAAGAACCGGTTGACGCAGAATGGACGCCGCGTTTTCCGTGTAACGTTCAGAGACCAGAGCCGCTACGATTTCGGTGCTTCGCATCCACGCTCCTAGTGAGACGAGTGTCATTAGGTCGTCGTCTTCGTGTTTGTGGAGTGTGTTTTGTAACTCGGTTTGAGCGGCCTCCAGTTCCAATCGAAGGGATGGCCAATCTTTGCGTTCTGCGTATTCGGCGAGGCTTTTACTGCGGTCGAGCAGTTCTGTCTGAACCCCGAGAGGTTTGGCTAATGCAACGATGTCTTTGCTGAGGTTTTTTGACTGCTGAACATCCTCAGCGTGAGCTGCTAGTTGACCGTCAGCAAACACGCTTCCCAATGTAAGCGCATTTTGGGCGCGACTGGTAAAGGCGGTTGGCGGAGGCGGCCGAAATTTGGAGGACCAGTCTGGTTTCGCGAATTTGGCCAATGCAGAAAGGAATTCGCCTGGCGACTGGGCGGAAATAAAGGGAAGAGATGCAGTTCCAGCCTCAGGTTTGACTCCCGCGGAGAGTGGGAGTGAAGCGGGTAAGCTTTGGGCGGTGATACAATGGAGCGGCTGCAGGGCTAAAAGCACCGCAGTGAGGCGAAAAAAAGGCCTCTGCTCCATAAGAAGGGAGAATGTAGTTCAGAAAGTGGGGGCTGTCAGGTTCCTTTTCGTGCTGGGACTTGCCTGGATGGAATCTGAGTCGAAAGTGGGTGTAAAAAGCTTGTTAACAGGTTATTCGGATGAATGTGTCTCCTTATTTGGATGGTCCAAGTTTTGCAATGGCCTCCAACATCATCGCTGGGGTGAGTAGTTCTGGAAAAATCATCGGGTCCCCTGATTTTGCCGGATAAAGGAGATAAAACGGGACGCCTACTCGCCCAAATTGGTTGAGTGCGGCGGTGATGGTTTTGTCTCCGTTGGTCCAATCGGCTTTGATGAGAACAACCCCCGCTTTGCGGAACGCGGCGAGGACCTCCGGTTTTGAGAGCGTTAATCGTTCGTTTACTTTGCAATTCAGGCACCAGTCCGCTGTGAAATCGACGAACACGGGATGCCCCGCCGATCTTTCGGCAGCAATACGTTCGGGTGAGAATGGAATCCAGTCTCCGTTTTCGGTTCCAGCGTGTACGGGAGGAGGGGTTGTTAACGCTTCATGGAGAAAAATCCGGTACCCTAAAATTCCGAGGCCGAGAGCTAACAGGAGGGCGAGAATTTTCGTTTCAAAGACTCCAAACATCCAGCAACCGACACCGATTAAGAGAAGGTAAGCGCATGCGCCAGAGAGGACTTCGATGCCACGGGATTGTCCCAGAACGGAGAGGAGCCATATGGCCACTCCCAGCATGATAAACCCCATGATTTGCTTGAGCCGTTCCATCCACATTCCCGGTTTGGGTAAATACCGGAGGAGTGAGGTGTTTGCCGTGAGGACGAGATAGGGCAGGCTCATCCCGGCGGCGATAGTGAGGAAGATAAGAATAACAGAAGGCGCGGGTTGACTGACGGCGAAGCCCAACGTCACCCCGAGATAAGGAGCGGTGCAGGACGTGCCCAGTAACGTGGTGAACATTCCGTGAAGGAACGCTCCGAAGTATCCCTGTTGGCTGGAGAGTTGGCTGAGCTTGGCGTTTGCGCCTCCTGCCAGGGTGATCTCAAACACCCCCAATAAATTGAGACCGAAGATGAAGACGGCAGAGGTCAGGCCCAGAAGGATCCAGGGGTTTTGAAACTGGAACCCCCAGTTTAGTCCGCCCCCTGCGGCTTTGAGTCCGATGACGGCGGCAGCCAGACCGAGGAAAAAGGTGAAGACTCCCACGGTGAAGGCGATGCCGAGTCGAAAGACCCGCTTGGGCTCCTGTCCCGCCTGTTGAGTGAATCCGAAAATCTTGAGTGCGATGACCGGCAGTACACAAGGCATCAGGTTCAGGATCATCCCGCCTAGGAAGGCTCCCCAGAGGATGCCCGCCAGTCCTCCGCTTGGGGCGGACGGAGCCGGTTGGGAAGGGGGGATTGGTGTGGCGGGTTGTTCGGGCGTGGATACCGGGAGCGCTGTGGTTGTTTGTGTTTGCGAGGGAGCCGTGGAGGGGGCGCTGGCGAGAGTCCAGCCGCGGCGAGTGCCGTTTGCTGCATTTAACACAAAGAGCGCTTGCCATTGGGCACCGGCTGGATCGGCGTCGGTAGCGGGAATTTTGACTTCGACGGTTCCGGCTGCGGTTTTTGGAGATAGCTCGGGGTGATCTGGAGTGACGCCGTTTGGCGGGAGGGGGAAAACCTCCAAGGTTTCCTTATCCGGAAGTCCTTGAACTGATAAAAGCAGGGCGGTTTTGGTACGGTTCCAAGTGACAGAGAAGGGAGCCGGGGAAGCTTGGGGCAGTTTACTTTTCCAGAGAGAAAAAAGCTCCTGGTTGTCGGGGGCGCTTGTTCCGGAGGGTAACGAAAGGGAGAGGTCTGCGTTTCCAGGGAGGCAGGTGTCGGCGCATATAAACCATTTCACCTTGGCATTCAGGGTAATGGGGCCCGGAGGAAGTTGTGCGGGAGGTGTGATTTCGACGGGTAATACGAGATCGTCTTCGTAGACATTGGTGAAGATGACACCGGCTGTGACGAGCGTATGGGGGAGCGGCCATTGAATGGGACCCGCTTGAAATCCCTCAGGAAGTTGCCATTGGATACTTGGAGCGGCACCGGATTCGCCGGGAAATTGCCAATAAAGATGCCATCCCTTGGCCATCTTAAATCTGACTCCGACCGTAAAAGCCTGACCGGGAGTAATCGCGGTTGTGTCGGAGACCAGAGAGGCCGTGCAGATGGGCTCTGCTTGGGCGGGTTGGCTAAAAGCGGAGACCTGAGCCTGGGCGTTGAATGAAACGAACGGGGACAGACAGAGGACGAGGAGCAGGGCAAAAACGCGGACGAACATAAAATGCTAGATCGGGAGTCAGGAGAGGGATGAAGGCGGTGTGTCTAGTAAGAGCGTTTCATTGACCGCCTATTAGTTCAATGGTGATGCTGCCGTAGCGCGTTTGGCAGACTAAGCATAAGACCCTTCGGGATTGGGTTCGTTCATGCAACTGATCGCATTTGTGAGGGGCTAGTGGGTGTCGTCTAGATATGGGTTTGAATATAGAGGCTCAAAATCCGGCGAAAATCCCCTATTCGGGGGATCCCAAAGCCGACTGATATTGGGCATGATTTGAAACGATTCTTGAGCGACCTCCATAAATCATGTCACTGATTCATCCGACCTTTAAAAAAGAGACGCGCCTGGTTACTATAGGTGCTGATAAATCGCTGCAACGCGCGAGCTTTCGGTTCCTGGTTGGATTCTGGAGGTCGGCTTGGTCTGCACCTTCAAAAACAGAGCTGGAGCGAGGCTCCTCAACTTCCGAAAAACCAATGACAAAACTTGCTAATGCGCCTTTAACGTCGCCGACAACACGAGCCAGTATTTGGAAGAAGTTTCAACAAGGTGAACTTTTCAAAAGTGCCAGCGAATCGTTTTTGCAGGATATTTCGAACAAGCTGCAGACGAAGCTGTTTCCTGCAAACGAATACGTTATCCGCCAGGGGGATGAAGGTGGCTGTATGTATTTTCTTCTGAGTGGTTCGGCTGAAGTTCTGATCAACGACCTTCCCGTAGCAACGCTTGTCCAAGGTGGGATATTTGGAGAAATGGCTCTGATTTCGGGCGAAAAGAGGACTGCCAGTATTCGGACTTTGGAGCGCACCATGGTTCTGCGCCTTTCCAAAGCGGATTTCGACAACCTGCGGCGTAAGTATTCGGAGTTTGACCGTCATGTAGAAACCCTCGCCAAGCAGCGGCAGCAGGCAAACCAGCGCTCCCTGCCGGTGACGGTTACTGTTTCCGAGTAATCGAGAAGAGGTGGTTTTAGACCAAGTTGCGGTCAGTGGTCAGTGGTGGGGCGGTTCGACGAGGGGATCCGAGGCGTCTGGATACGCCGTTCTGCTTGTTGGAGAATCCAATGGAATAGATTGGTAACGTTTTGTTGGCGTGGTGCTTTCCTTTGGATAATATGACATCATGTCTATTGCTACCAAGACGGGCGATCAGGGAACGACGGGGCTGATGTTTAATCGCCGAGTTCCGAAGACTCACCCTCGGGTGATCGCTTACGGAGCGGTAGATGAGTTGAACGCAGCGTTAGGCATGGTTCGCGCGTTTTGTGAGGTGCCGTTTGTGGTGGAGCGTGTGTTTGAGATCCAAAAGGAGCTGGTCATTTTGATGGGGGAGTTGGCTGTCGAATCGGGTGATACGGCCCGGTACCAAGCCAAGGGACACAAGCCGGTGAGTTCGGAGATGGTCCAGCGGTTGACGGGGCAGGTGGATGATTTGGAGAAAAATCACAAGATCACTTTTGCGGGTTGGGCGACTCCGGGAGGCACAAAGGGGAGTGCCTGTTTGGACGTGGCGCGCACGACCTGCCGGCGGGCGGAACGTTATGTGGTGGCTTTGATGCAGACCGGAGCCTTTACGAACCCGGAGATCGTTCGTTACCTCAATCGGTTGTCTGACTTGTGCTGGTTGTGGGCTCGCTGGGTTGAAACTTTGGATAATGAACGGTCAGACAAACGCTAAGTGCCTGATTTGCTTATTGCGGAGTCCAAGCGGTAGAGGGCTTGGCAGGGTGCGCTTCTGCGGCTAGATTGCGCGTTCCTGTTATGAATCAAGCACCTCAAGTCACTATCTACGATACCACCCTCCGCGACGGAACGCAGGGGACGGGCATTTCTTTCAGTGTCTTGGATAAGATTCGCGTCGCAGAGAAGTTAGATGGGTTTGGGGTGCATTACATCGAAGGGGGATGGCCGGGCTCGAATCCCAAAGATGCCGCCTTTTTCGAGGAGGCCTCCAGACGTGTTTGGAAACACGCCAAAATTGCCGCTTTTGGCATGACTCGTCGTGGTAAGGTGAAGGTGGAGGACGATCAGCAAGTTCAGCTGCTCCTCGATGCCAAAACACCTGTAGTGACCATTGTTGGAAAAACGTGGCCGCTCCACGTGCTGGAAGTGTTTCAGGTTACTCTCGATGAGAATCTTGCGATGATCCGCGATACCGTGGCCTACCTCAAACGCCATGGTCGCGAGGTCCTGTACGATGCCGAACATTTCTTCGACAGCTTCCGTGAAGATCCGGAGTATTCCCTCGCGACAATCCGTACTGCGCAGGAAGCCGGTGCAGATCTGGTGGTTCTGTGTGACACCAATGGGGGCAGCTTACCCGAATTTGTTCAGGAGGTAACTCGCCGAGCCATTGAGACTTTGGGGCGCCCAGTTGGGATCCATACCCATAACGACTCGGGGCTCGGGGTCGCCAATGCTTTGGCGGCCGTAAAAGCCGGTGCTTGTCAGGTGCAAGGAACCATCAACGGTTACGGTGAGCGTGTCGGGAATTGTGATCTCACCACGGTGATGCCCAATTTGCAGATCAAGCTCGGCATTCCGCTGGGACTCGATTTAACGCGGCTCCGTGATCTTTCCGGGTTCGTCGACGAATTGGCGAATGTTCCGCACAACATCCGCGCGCCTTACGTTGGAGTGGCTGCCTTTACTCACAAGGGCGGATTGCATGTTCATGCTGTCCAGAAGCTTGCCCGTACTTATGAACACGTGAATCCGGAGTTGGTTGGAAATGAACGCATCATCTCCATCTCGGATCTCTCGGGGCAAAGTAATGTGCTGGCACGCGCTGAGGCTCTCGGCTTTGAACTCAAAAAGGGGTCACCCGTTGTTAATGCGATTCTGGCCGAAGTGAAGCGCTTGGAGTCGGAAGGTTATGAATTCGAAGCTTCGGAAGCCTCGTTCGAACTCCTGATTCGTCAGTTTTTAGGGCAACGCGAACCGTTGTTTTCCCTCGAGGAATATCACTGCAGTTTCCGCCGGAACGGTTCCGGGCTTTGGAATAAAACGGAAGCGACTGTGCGGATTCGCGTTGGGGAACAGTTGGAATACACTGTCGCTGACGGTGACGGTCCGGTGAACGCTTTGGATGCGGCTTTGCGCAAAGCGTTGCGGCCATTTTATCCCAAAATCGATTCGGTTCGTCTCGAAGATTATAAAGTCCGCATCATTAACGGACAGGCTGGAACGGCGGCTCGCACTCGAGTCTTGGTGGCGTCTACGGACGGGCACGACACGTGGGGAACCGTTGGGGTGAGCGATAATATTATCGAAGCGAGTTGGTTGGCGTTGGTGGACGGGCTCGAATACTGGGTGCGCCGTACGACGAGTTCTCATGCTGCTCACTGAGCGAGTCCTGAGTGACGCGGGAGGCTGGCAGGTGCTGAAGCAGGCGAAGGGCCTGCACAGCATCGGCCGCGTTCGTGATGTGGTCTGGGAGGAGCCGTGGTTGCGTGGTGTGGTTCGCGAAGGGGAAACGGAATATCGCGCTGGGTTTAAAGTGATCTCCAAATCGAATTTGGAGAATCTCTGTACCTGCCGGGATTCAAAGCTTCGAGGGATGATTTGTGCTCACTCGGTGGCTGTCGGCTTGGAGCTGTTGAATCCTGCACCCAAGCCCGCTGTTGCCTCTGCTGGAAGTTCCAGCTCAGGGAGTGCGACTCCAAAGCCTTCCGGCAGTGTGCCTGTGCTTTCTGGAAAGCCTCAGCCACCTGAAAAAAAGCCGACTCCGAAGCCCTGGGGGTTTTCGGTGTCGGAAGGAGTGCCTGTGGAGTTACACGTGGTGTTTCCTCCAAATTTGGCTCAGGCCGCGACTCGGGGATCGGTTTCTTTGGGCGTGGAAGCGGTGTTTCAGGGGCGGCGCACCTTGTTGTCTGCGTTGGATGCCAAAGCGTTTTATCGCTGCGACGCCGCGGATTTCCGGTTGTTGGAGCAACTCGTCCAGTTGCAGCCGGGCGGGGTTTTGCCTGGAATGTTGGCGATTCCGTTGGAGTCGGTGCTGCTGGTGATCGAAGCGCTGAAAGGTCATCCACGAGTGGCTTTGGGGAGACAGGGAGCCCTAGTCGTCCAAAACGATCCACTCAAACCCACGTTGTTTGCGGATAGCCGGCCCAATGGCGATTTGGCGTTACGTTGTGAGGTGCCGGCAGGCGGGGCGTTGTTTCACGGAAAGAAGGCTGCCTGGATGTTTCGGGATCAATTGTTGCGCCCAGTCTGCCCGGGGTTGCCTCCTGTTTATTTGGAGCTTTTGCGGGGAGAAGTCGTGTTGCCTGCTCCGGCTGTAGCGAAGTTTTTACAACAAGAGTGGGATCTGCTTTCCCGCAGCTTTTCGTGTGAAAAGGTTCAGCTTCCGAACGTGGCTTTGCTTCCGGCGGTGGCGGCGGCGACCGCGGAAGAGTCCGGAGCGAAATTGCGTTCCAAGTTCTTTCTGGCCCTGGAAGGGTCGCTCAATTTCTTGTCTGCAAAACTCGAGGTCGCTTACGGTGATTTCAAAACAACCATTACGAGTCGAGTGCCGGCGAGTCGCCCGAGAAACGCGGACGTCGAGGAGGGGGCGCTGTCCCGATTGCTTGCTTGTGGGTTTAGTCGGCCGGATGCGGATGGGCAAATGGTACTCCGAGGGGAGATGGGCATTTTGGAGTTTTTTGCGCGTCACCTACCGGGGTTGCAAAAGGATTGGCGCGTTGAGATCGGTTCCCGATTTGAGCACGTGACGAAGGGGATTGAGCGGATTGAACCGAAGTTGGAGGTGAAAGGTTCTGGGGAGGATTGGTTTGAATTGGATGTCGCATTGGCGACTTCGGGAGGCGAACGGTATTCCGGAGTGGAGATTCAGCGTCTGATCCAAACAGGACGAAGCCATATCAAACGAAAGGATGGCACGATTGCGGTGTTTAATCCGGAGCTTTTGGACGAGTTTCAGCAGGTGCTCCGGGATTGTGAGCCGGAACAGCGTCAGGCAGGGCGTTACCGGATTGCGAATCGGCAGGCGGGTTTCCTGCAGTCATTTGCGGATGAAAACGGGGCGGCTTTGGAAGCTCCGGCGCACTGGAAACAGTGGGCGACGGCTTCCCGTAAGGTCGAGGTCCTGAAGCCAATTCCGCTGGGGCCGCTGGAAGAGCTGTTGCGTTCCTACCAGAAGCAAGGGGTTTATTGGATGCACTTTCTGGCGGAGAACGGGCTCGGTGGAATTCTGGCGGATGAGATGGGTCTTGGGAAAACAGTTCAGGCACTCGCGTTCTTAAGAAGTGTGAAGGGGCGGAGTCTGGTGGTTGCCCCATCGTCGTTGCTGACAAACTGGGAGCGGGAGGCGCAGCGGTTTTTACCGGGAATCCGAGTGCTGGTGATGGCCGGAGCGAAGCGGCATGAGCGTCTGGTGAGTGAATTTGCGGACGCGGAATTGGTGGTAACGAGTTATCCGCTGCTTCGTCGGGATGTGGAGTGGTATCGGGGAGAGAAATTTGCGGCGGTGATTTTGGATGAGGCGCAGCATATCAAGAATCCGGAGAGTCAGAATGCGCAGGCTGCCTTTCAGTTGCGCGCCGAGCGACGTTTCGTTTTAACGGGAACTCCGGTCGAGAACTCGGTCCGGGATGTTTGGTCGCTGTTACATTTTATTATGCCGGGCTACTTGGGGACTCGGGGGGACTTTAAGGAGCGGTATGAGGTTCCGATTACGCAGGAGCCGGGTGGGGTCGAGCATCGGAGAATGGTCAAACGTCTGGCTCCATTTGTATTGCGACGTACGAAGAAGGCGGTGGCCAGTGAGTTGCCTGACAAAATCGAGCAGGTGGTGTGGTGTGATCTGTCGAAGGCGCAGCAAGAGACGTATTCGAAGCTCGTGGATCTAACTCGCCGCGAAGTGAGCAAGGCGGAGGGGCTTAAGAATCAGGGCCAGGCCCGGATGTTGATGCTAACGGCGCTGCTGCGCTTACGTCAGGCGTGTAACGATTTGCGATTGTTGGGGGGCGATTTTGCCGCCGAGGATGCGGATGGAGCCGCGCCGGATTCAGGTAAGTTGGATGCGCTGGATGAAATTATTAGTGAAGCGCAGGAAGGTGGCCACAGGGTGCTGCTCTTCAGTCAGTTTTCGTCGATGCTGGATTTGCTTCAGCAGTGGATGGAGTCACGGAGCATCGACTTTTGCCGATTGGACGGTTCGACGCGGGATCGTACGGCGCAGGTGGACCGATTCCAGACGGGGACAGTGCCGGTGTTTCTGATCAGTTTGAAAGCCGGGGGTGTGGGTTTGAACCTGACGGCCGCAGATACGGTGATTCATTACGATCCTTGGTGGAATCCGGCGGTGGAGGCGCAGGCGACGGATCGGGCGCACCGGATTGGGCAGAAGTCGGTGGTGACTTCTTATAAATTTATCACGCGAGGCACGGTGGAGGAGAAGATCCTGTTATTGCAGAACAAGAAACGTGCGTTGATGGATGCGTTGGTGGATAGCGAGCAGCCGTTGATGGACGGATTAACGATGGACGATTTGACAGGGTTGTTGGGGGCGTAGGCGGGGAACACGTTAAAGGGGGATGTGTTGCGTCTGCTGTACGCCACAAATCCTGAACAATGGCACGGGTTCTGCACCTCATGATTGGCGAACGTTAACGGAACAAAATTGAATGAACGAAAATGGAATCAGCCGGCGTGGTTTTCTGAAGAGTACGACGAGTTTGGCTGGAGGTGTGTTGGTTGCAGGGCAGTTTCCGTACATTTTGGCCAAGGCGCCTGTGACTTTACGTGTGATGGGCACGCATGTGACGCTTCAGGAGGAGATTCGGAAACAGGCTATGGCCGATCTTCGGATCAATTTGATTTTTGAACCCAAAGGGGAATCGGAGTTAGTACAGAAAGCAACTACGCGCCCGGAGTCCTTTGATCTTTACGAACAATGGACTGATAGTATTCGGCCGTTGTGGCAGGCGAATGCGATCCAGGCTATTCAAACGGAGCGATTGAAGTATTGGGGGGAGATTAATAATATATCGAAGCAAGGTCGGATTGTTCCTGAGGCGTCGATTGGATTAGGAGATGCCCCTTACAAGATTCTGAATGTACAAGCGGATGGAAGTTTGAGTGATAAGTTTACTGGGGAGATCAGCTTTTTGCCTTATGTGCATAATGTGGATTCCTTTGGGTACAATACAAAGGTGATTCCAAAGGGGATTCCTTATGAGACGGAAAGTTGGGGGTGGTTGCTCGATTCAAAATGGAAAGGAAAAGTGGGTATAGTAAATGCACCTACTATTGGGCTTTTCGATCTCGCGCTGGCTGCCCAGGCAAATGGACTTATCAGTTTTGCAGATATCAGTAATATGACAGTCAGCGAGTTGGATAAGCTATTTGCAATTTTGCTCGAGTTCAAAAAGCAGAGACATTTTTCAGCTTTCTGGAATACGGTTCCGCAAAGCTCCGATATTATGACCAGTGGTCGTGTAGTTATTGAGAGTATGTTTTCTCCGGCGGTTTCTTCAGCGAATGGTCAGGGAACCCCAGTGACTTATGCTGCACCGAGGGAGGGATATCGTGCCTGGCACGGTGTGATGTGTCTGTCTCGTCTATGTAAGGGATATACGCAGGATGCGGCTTATGAGTATATGGATTGGTGGTTGAGCGGGTGGGCGGGTGCTTTTATTGCGCGCCAGGGATATTATATCTCTAACCCCGAACGTTCGCGTGCGTTGTTAAGTGGGACTGAATGGGATTACTGGTACGATGGTAAACCAGCGACTGTTGCGCTTAAGGGGACGGATGGAAGGGTTTCTGTGTCTGCTGGGGATATTCGAACGGGTGGCTCGTATTTGACTCGTTTCAGTCACGTGGCGGTTTGGAATACTGTGATGGAGAATTACGAGTATTCTCTGGATCGTTGGTCTGAATTTTTATTGGCGTGATGAGCTCGGAACAAAGTGATCAGCGGGGCTGGCGATTTAGTTGTAGTATCAGCCAACGGATATTGCTCAGTTTTTTATTTCTCTGTGTGATTGGGATCGCTGGTGCGGTATTTAATGTAATTGATTTACGGGATTCATATCGGCGGTTTGTTGGATTTCGAGATGTGAGTAATGTCGCGAAAATTATGCTGCAGATTGACCGTGGTGTGTCGGATTTACAGCGTGGGATTCTTGCTTATAGCGATGCTGATAGAACGATCACGATTGAGCGATTACTTGAGCTACATAAGCGCTTGAGTGACGACGTGGGGCGCTTAAGCTTGGTTCCAGTAATTGATGATTTAAGTGAGCAGGAGCGGCTCGGGAAAATTAAGGCCGAGGTTGGGGAACTGGCTGAGAAGATTGAAGGTTTGAAATTGGAGCGCGCATATCGTGAGGAATGTGTGAATGTTCAGATCACAAAACAGTATGAGTATATAAATGTTTTGTTGGATGATTTAATCTTGTTGGTTGTCGATGGTAATAATGATGGGTTGGAGTCGTCTGTCCGGAAACTTCAGCGAAAGATATTCGATGCGGAGCGATTGAGTGGACGTTATTTTAACAGGCACGAATTTGCCCTTAAACAAAGTGTCTTTGGAAACCTCAAGGATGCTGATCTGTTGTTAAAGGGGTTGTATCAGGCTAGGCAGGATCTGGAAAGCCGAGGGCTAATGGATAAGCTTTCGGAGCAAATACAGGAGGCCCAGTTGAAATTTAATCAAGGAGTACAAGCAGAGCGTAATTATTTGTTTTTGCTCAACGTTGTTATCGCTGGGACCACGTCTGAACTCACTAACTTATCGGAGAGCTTAAAATCTGACTTTTTGCAACATGAACAGCGGCTCATGACTGCAACGGACGGGCAGTTGAAGCGAAGCCAACGGATTCATGTGGCTGTATCCTTGGGGGGAACATTGGTGGCTCTCGGCCTTGCCCTGATGATGGGGCGAGCGATTCGGAAACCGCTTTATTCTATTACAGACACCTTTGCTCGCCTCGCTAGGGGGGAAACTGTGTTGGAGGTTCCGGGCTCGGAGCGAATCGATGAGATTGGAAAGTTAGCCAAGGCGGCTAACGTATTTCGCAGGACAAATCTGCGCACCCAGGAACTTCTGGCGCAGGCGGAGAAATACGCAGCAGATCTTCAAAATCGAGAGAAGGCCCTAGAGAAAGCAGTGGAAGAGGCCCACGGCGCGAGTGTCGCCAAAACGCAATTTTTGGCCAATATGAGTCACGAGATTCGGACGCCAATGAACGGTGTCATTGGTTTTACTGATCTTCTTTTGGATACACCTGTTACTGAGGAGCAGAGGGGGTACGTCACTGCGCTGAAGACGTCGGGTGAAAATCTCCTGTCGATCATCAATGACATTCTGGATCTCTCGAAGATTGAAGCGGGTAAACTCGCCATTGAGTCATGTGACTTTAATCTGGCCCAGATGATTTCTGAGGTGGTGCTCTCTCTTTCCAAAAAAGCATCGGAAAAGGGAATCTCATTGAACGCGGACTATCCCGCGGTTCTTCCGTATCGGGTGGTGGGAGATCCCACGCGGACGCGGCAAGTGCTATTGAATCTCGTTAGCAACGCGGTGAAATTTACTGAAGAGGGCGGTGTAACGATTCGTGTTCAGGAAAGTGTTGGGGAGTCAGGTTGCTACCTCAGGTTTGAGATTGTGGATACCGGTGTTGGGATTGGCGAGGAGCAGGGGGTACGGTTATTCCAGAACTTTGAGCAAGCCGATGCGTCGACCACACGCCGGTTTGGAGGTACCGGGCTGGGCCTGTCTATCAGTAAACACCTTGTGCAATTGATGGGTGGGGCGATCGGTTTTGAGAGTGTTCTGAACTGCGGTACGACGTTTTGGTTCACTCTTCCCCTGGTGCAATCGCCAGAGGTGATTCCTGACGAGCCCGTATCGGAAGGAAAGCCTGCTGGAACGGGTCAGCGATGGGAGGATGTTCGTCTTCTTGTGGCTGAGGATAATGAGGTTAATCAGCTCTTCGTAAGGTCTTTGGTGAAGAAATTTGGTTGCCATGCAGATTTCTGTGCGGACGGCGTTGAGGCTTTGAAAGTTTTTGGAGAAGGTTGTTACAGCGCGGTTATCATGGACTGTCACATGCCTGAGATGGACGGCTTTGATGCAACACTTGCGATTCGGAAGCTGGAGGCGGCGCGCGCTCCTGCTCGGAGGACCCCGATCATTGCGTTAACAGCGAGCGCTATGAAGGAAGATTACGATCGGTGTATGGCCGTTGGTATGGATTTTGTGCTCACCAAGCCGCTGAAGGCTAGTGAGTTCAGGAAGGCGCTCGACGAGTTCGTTCGTTGATTTTGAGCCTCAATCACTATGGGGCAGATATCGTGAGGCGAACATGCCCCCCCAAAAGAGGGGGGTAGTGTGCGACGGGCTGATTGTTAATATCCGCAGCGTCCGAATTTGACTTGTTTGCTTCCCAATGAAAATGACCTCCCTCAGTCGCTTGATGGGCTCCGCTGTCGCGGGCCTTCCCGTTGTTACGACACTGACCGGCTTGACTCTTTCGCAGACGCTTTCTGCGGCGGATGCGCAGATTTCGTTCAATAGGGATGTTCGCCCAATCCTCGCGGATAACTGTTTTCATTGTCATGGACCGGATCCAGCCACCCGCAAAGCAGGGCTTCGTCTGGATACCGAGGCGGGGTTGTTTGAAAAACCCACCGACGAGAAGCGCAAGAATGATCCACCAGCGGTGATTCGCGGGAAGGCGGAGGAGAGTGAGCTTTTTAAGCGGCTGATCACCAAGGATAAAGATGACGTGATGCCGCCGCCGGATTCTCACAAGGAGTTGAAGCCGGCAGAAATCGCTTTATTGAAGCGTTGGATTGAATCCGGAGCGAACTGGCAGCCGCATTGGGCGCTTATTCCGCCAAGCAAGGCTGAGGTTCCCGCGGTGAAGAATGGCAATTGGGCGAAAGGGCCAATCGATCGTTTTGTTCTCGCGAAGTTGGAAAGCAAAGGGCTTGCACCTGCGCCGGAAGCGAATCCGCGCGAGTTGTTCCGGAGGCTGCACTTGGATGTGACGGGATTGCCGCCGCATCCTTCGGATGTAGATGCTTTTGCCAATGAATACGCGAATGGTGCGGATGAAGCGGTTGCGCGTTGGGTGGATCGTTTGATGCAAAGCCCGAGTTGGGGGGAACATCGGGCCCGTTACTGGCTCGATGCAGCGAGGTATTCGGACACGCACGGGCTGCACTTTGATAATTACCGCGAAATGTACCCGTATCGCGACTGGGTGATTCGTGCCTTCAACGCGAACAAATCGTTTGCGGAATTCACGGTGGAACAGATCGCAGGGGACTTGTTACCCCAGCCTCGCGAAGATCAGCTCATCGCGACTGGTTTTCAGAGGTGCGGATTAACCACGAATGAGGGCGGTACCATTGCGGAGGAGAATTTGGCGACGTATGCCGCTGAGCGTGTGCAGACAATGGGATGGGTTTTCCTAGGCTTAACTCTGAACTGTTGCCAGTGCCACGACCACAAATTTGACCCGTTCACGATGCGGGATTTTTATTCGATGGCGGCGTTTTTCCGGAACACGAAACAGGGTGCTTTTGACGGAAACAATCGGGAGGGGAATGGCCCTGTGATTGTCCTGCCGAGTCCTAAAGATCGCGAACGTTGGGATGCGTTGCCTGGTATTATTAAAACGACCACGACGCAACGCGATGAGCGTCGCAAGGCTGCGGAAGGTGATTTTAAGGCGTGGCTTGCGAAGGTGGACGTTCCGACACTCGAAGGAGAACTCCCTTCCAAGGATCTGGCGGTACATGCACTCCTGAATGAGGGGGCTGGCAATGACATCAAGCTGGCTGGGTGCGCCGCCGGAAATGTCCATTCAGAGAAAGATCTCGAGTGGGAGGCAGGCGGGAAGTATGGCGCTGCGTTGTCTGTGAAGAAGGGCGGGACGGTGAATTTAGGGAACGTCGCAGAATTCGAATCCAACAAGGCGTTCAGTTACGGAGCGTGGGTGAAAACCGCGAAAGCCGAAGGCTCTGGAGCTGTCTTGTCGCGGATGAATTCGGCCGAGGGGAACAGAGGGTACGATCTCTTTGTCCAAGGGAAGACATTAGCGGTTCATATAGCGAATACCTTTCCTGATAATGGGTTGAAGGTGACTGCCGCAAATGTGCTCAAGGCAGGTGTGTATCAACACGTGTTTATGACCTACAACGGGTCCGGCAAAGGCTCTGGGGTGAAGCTTTTTGTGGATGGCAAAGAGGTGAAGGTGAAGGTTGAAAAAGACACACTCAAAGCGGGGGCAACCATAGCATCTGGGGTTCCGTTTTATGTGGGGCAACGGAGTTCAGGGGCGGTTTTGGAAGGCGCATCCGTGCAGGATGTACGTGTCTATTCCCGTAAACTTGCAGAGAAAGAAGTGGCGGATTTGGCAATGTTCCCGGCTTTGCAAAAGGCGCTCGAGGGAGGGGATAAGCGGTCTCCCCAACAGAGGGGTTCGTTACAGGATTACTTCCTGACGCATCACGATGCCTCTTACCAGGAGTTGGATCAGAAGCTTGCGTCCGCACAATCCGAGAAGGATGCGATCAAAGCACGTAGCGCTGTGACCCATGTTCAGGAGGAGAACATGGATAAAATGCCGATGGCTAATATATTGGCCCGTGGCGCGTACAATAAACCCGGTGAAGAGGTTGCTGCGATGCCGCCCGCGGTTTTGCATCCACTTCCGGAGGGTGCACCTAAGAACCGGATGGGGTTGGCGAAATGGTTGGTGGCGGATAATAACCCGCTCACGGTGCGTGTGAGTGTGAACCGGTTCTGGCAGGAAGTGTTTGGTCAGGGCATTGTGAAGAGCGTCGAGGATTTCGGCGTGATGGGAGCGGAGCCTAGTAATCAGGCGTTGCTGGATTGGGTGTCTGCCGACTTCCGCGAGAACGGATGGAATGTGCAGCGTTTGTTTAAACAAATCCTCACAAGCGCCACATACCGTCAGGCTGCGGTGTTGACTCCCGAGAAATTGGAAAAGGACCGCGACAACGCCCTGCTTTCGAGAGGGCCCCGGTTCCGGATGGATGCGGAGATGCTTCGTGACTATGCGTTGGTAAGTAGCGGGCTGATGTCTTCGAAGATGTATGGTCCTGGAACACGTCCTTATCAACCCGAGGGCATTTGGGATGTGGTGGGCTTGCCCGGTGCAGACACTCGCAATTACGTGCAGGACAAGGGTGAGAATTTGTACCGTCGTACGGTTTACAATTTCCACAAACGTATGGCGCCATCGCCCAACATGGAGACGTTCAATTTAACGTCGCGTGAGTTCAGTTGCGTGCGGCGTGAACGTACAAATACTCCGTTGCAGGCGCTTGTGACGTTGAACGATCCGCAGTTTGTGGAGGCCGCAAGGCAACTGGCGCAAACAGCGCTCGAACGCGCTGGGGAAGATCAGGCGAAGGCGCTCGATTTCATCAGCCGTCGTGTTCTGGGACGTGTGCTCTCTGAAAAGGAGCGGATCGTCCTGCAGGATACCTGTAAAACGTTCATCACGTATTATCAGGAAAAACCAGAGGATGCCGCGAGCCTGATCAAAGTGGGCGATTCCATTGCTTCTACCAAAGTTGCGCCGCCGCTTCTGGCTGCTTGGACGATGGTTTGTAACGAAGTCCTGAATCTGGACGAAACCCTCAATAAATAACGCTTCTCCCCCCATTTTTATGAACTGCAATTCGCATCTCTTCCGGAATCTGACCGACGCAGCGAAGGTCGCGTTGACGCGTCGCCAATTTGTAGGGACCGGCGCCAACGTGCTCGGGGTCGCAGCTCTTGGTTCGTTACTCGCGGGTGAACAATCGGCTCGGGCGTCAGCCCATGCCGGGATTGCCCAGTTGCCGCACTTTCCGGCGAAAGCTAAACGGGTGATTTATCTTCACATGGTGGGCGGTCCTTCCCAAATCGATTTGTTTGATTACAAGCCGGGCTTGCAGGATTGGTATGATAAAGATCTTCCTGACAGCATTCGGAACGGCCAACGGCTGACAGGGATGACTTCGGGGCAGGCGCGTTTTCCAATTGCACCTTCGAAGTTCTCGTTTTCCCAGCAGGGGAAATGCGGAATGTGGATGTCGGAGCTGCTGCCAAATCTGGGGAAATGTGCGGATGATATCGCGTTCATCCGGTCGATGAATACGGATGCAATTAACCATGAACCCGCAATGGCGGAAATGCAGACTGGAGCGCAGATTTCGGGGCGGCCGTGTATCGGTTCCTGGCTGAGCTACGGGTTAGGATCGGTGAACGCGAACCTTCCGTCGTTTGTGGTGTTAGTGGCGACGCCGAGTAATCGCGAGCAGGAGCAGGCGATTTCCTCGCGGTTGTGGAACAGCGGATTTTTGCCGGGTGAACATGCGGGCGTTTCGTTTCGAAGCAAAGGCGACCCGATTCTTTACATCAACAATCCTCCTGGCGTGCCGGATGCGATCCGGCGTAAGAGCCTCGATGGGATCAATGCGTTGAACCAAATGAATCTGGATGCGATTGGTGATCCAGAGACTCGGACACGTATTGAGCAATACGAGATGGCGTTTCGGATGCAGAGCAGTGTGCCTGAGTTAACGGATCTCTCGAAGGAACCAGAAAGCGTTCTGAAGTTGTACGGGGACGATGTGAAGAAACCCGGTTCGTATGCGAATAGCCTCCTGATGGCGCGGCGTCTCTCGGAGCGCGGAGTGCGGTTTGTGCAGGTCTATCTCAATAACTGGGATCACCATTCCAACGTCGGAGGGCGTATGCCTTCTCAATGTAAGGACATTGACCAGCCGACTGCCGGGTTGATTCAGGATTTGAAGGATCGGGGAATGTTTGAGGATACCTTGATTATTTGGGGTGGGGAATTTGGTCGGACGATCTATTCTCAAGGAGGGCTCACGAAGGAGAATTACGGACGGGATCATCATCCGCGTTGTTTCACGATGTGGATGGCGGGCGGCGGGGCGAAGGGCGGCACCATTTATGGTGAGACGGATGATTTCTCGTACAACATCGTTCAGGATCCGGTGCATATCCGTGATCTGCATGCGACTGTACTGCACTTGCTGGGAATCGATCACGATCGATTCAAGTACCGTGTTCAAGGCCTCGATCTCGGACTTACGGGAGTGGAGAAAGCGACGGTCGTAAAGGCGCTGGTCTCTTAGAGACAGTAGCGGTCAGCGCGTTTTGCGTTGTCGGGTGCGTTTGGCTTCCTGGATTTGCCAGAGCGGAATGATCCGCGCTTCGATGTAGGCAAAGGCGCCAGCGAGGCCTTCGCGTTGATAGACGAGTCCGATCTCGGCTTCAACGCGAGTGGCTCGTCCAAACGACGAAAGAAACGCATTGCATGTCAGGTCGAGGAAAGCGGGTGTGTCCAGACGTCCGAGGCGTTTGAGCACATGTTCCCTTGCGAATAGCGCTAAAACAGCGTCTCCAATCCAGGCGAGTGATTGTTCCTCGACTGGGTCGCAGGGGGGAATGACGGGAGTGAAGTCGACAGACTCTGAGCGGGACGATAGGGACGGGGCGGACATAAAAGGCTTTTTGCAGCCGATCGGCTTACCTCAAAGTCTGTGTTTCTTCGAGAATGGATCGAATGAAGTTCTTTTCCACATCCGGTAAATAGGCGAACTCGGAGCTTGGAGTCTTCGTTGATAACGCTCCTTCGAGTTGGGTCAGGAAGGTGTTTTTGAATGGCGCAGGTAACGCGCGGAATGAGTCCGTCGATAGCATGTAGCTGCATCTATAACGAAAGAGTCGGGTTTTGAGGTCCACGTCTCGAAGCGATAGGCCAGCCTTAGTGCGTATGGCGCGGTTCAGGAAGTCCTTGAGGTAAATGGGTTCGGGTTGGATGCCGTTTTCAGGGAGACTCGCTTCGTCCGCGAATAAAACGTAACGCAACAACTGGTGTGCGATTTCGGTTAAGGGCGCGCGGTCGACTTCGCGGACTTGTCCGTGTCCCGCTTCCAATGCCTCGCGAGTGCGATAGGCGGCGAGGGTCACCAAGTTGTGGAAGCCGAGTTGATGTTCGTGGATGAGATGAGTGAAGAGGTCGCTGTTTTGGTTCGGGTAACGGTTCCAATCGAAACGGATTCCGGGCGGATTGGGAAATTTTCGGTAACCATCCGGAGTGGCTTCACCCATGAGGTTTCCGAGGTGATGTGAAGATTGGTCGTGGCCGGTGACATGCCAGCCGCCGAGTCTTTCAGCGAGGGGAATTTGGTGGCCGACAATTTCGCGGCGGAATCCGTCTAGGCTAGCGCCGCTTTGGGTTGCGATGACGGATTCGGCGACCATTCCTGGAAGTTGCCAGGAGGTTCGGCCGGCGTGGCAATTCATGCAGCGTTCGGAGCGTGCGAATGCGAGGGAGTGTTCGGGAGCGCTTTTGGAAACGTAAAAGACGGGGCCTAGTTTGGGGTCGATGGAGGCTACTTCGATTCGTCCGTTTGGAACGTAACCCACGTAGGTGTTTTCGTTGAAATAGAGGGCGCGTGGATTCGTGGGCAGGATAAGCCCGCTTTGAAGACTGGTTGCGGAGTAGACGAGAAGTTGGGAGCTCTCCGGGATGTTGAGTGCTTTGAGCAGACTTTGGAGGCGGCCTTTTTCGTCTTTGCCTTCCATCGGCAGGCCGGATTGTGGGAACTGTTTGAGGAGTTGAGCGAAAGGGTCTTCGTGTGAGTTGCTCCAGTAAAGATGCGGGGGCTCGCGAAATGGGACCTTTGGTGCAGGTTGGTTTTCTGGTTGCGCCGAAGTGCTAAAGGACGCCGCGAAAAGAAGGAGCGATCCCAGGAGTCTGGGGGAAAGTAAAGAGCGGCATGTCTGAGGCGGGAAAGGGGGAGGAGACATGCGCGAATGAGGGGAAGTGGGACGTTTGGGGTACAAAAAACGGGCTGCCTCGACCGGGAGAGGTCGTAGCAGCCCGTTTTGAAAACGAGACTATTTCTCGGTCTGTTCCTTGGCCTGGAGCCATCCGCTAATTCCAGCGGAGAGATGTTTGACGTTGGTGTAACCGAGGTTTTTGGCTGCATCGGCAGCGCGGGTGTAGGCGTTACACGCAGGGCCGCCACAATAGGCAACAACCAGTGCGTCTTTTTCAGCAGGAAGCACGGAGGCGATTTTTTCTTTCACATCCACGTAGTTGAGAGCGCTTGGGATGTGGCCGGCTTTGTAGGAGTCAGATCCGTTCACATCAATGACCACGACCTTTTTCTCGGCGATGGCGCGTTTGAGTTCGGCGATGCTGATGTCTGGGTAATCACCGGCGAATGCGGCGATCGAAGAGATGGTGATAGCGCAGAGGCTGACGAATAGCTTTTTCATAACGTTAAGGGAGACAAACTGAGAAGCACCTCCGTTCAATAGAAATGCTTCAGCGAAGAGTTTCTGTGGGAGGCCAAATGTTTGAAGCAAAAAGAATGACGAATTTAATACTCAGGGTGTTGGTTCACAGACCCCTTGCCCCGATTCTCCAATGGGTTCCGCCCGATTTGCAAAGACTGGCGAAGCTCGCACCATTATTTAAACCGAACACAGTACGACTCCCTACTGGGCGGTTGTCTTGCTCATTAGCCTATTCCCTCGGGTGTCGGGCCGAACGACATGAGGGGGGCTAAGAAATAAGACGGTCGAATATTTCCTCTTTATCCCCTCGTTTATTATGAATCCTGTTTTTGGTATTACGTCACCGTTGGTTGTGTTGTTAACCGGAGGCGTCTTTTTAATGAGCGATGGGCAGGTGTACGCCGCGCCGAAAGAGCCCAAGAAATCGAATTCCGAAAGCGCCGGTCCTTCTCCTTGGGGGCCCTGGATCGAGGCGGGTGAACCTTTTGTTTCCTCCGTTTTGGACGCACGCAAGGTGGGCGCTGTATCACCTGAAAACAACCTGACTCCGCGAGGGTTGATTCTGGATCTCGGGCAAAACACGTGGGCTTGTTTTGACACCGACCTTTTGCGGATATCCGCTATTTGGCGTGGTAAGGCCGTGACGATGGACGCGCTTGCGCCCATCTCGTATCTCGATCCAGGCAAGAAAACTCTGGAAGGCCAGACGAAGCTGACGCTTCCTGATGGGAAAGTTTGGCTTGCGAATGGGATTTATCCGGGTTGGCAAAAGGGGGAACGCCCTGAATTAAACGATCCCCGGACTCCGGCTCCTACACCAAAGGAAGTGGGCCGGGGGGCGTTAGATCCGGAGTTGGGGCGATTCGAGGCGGTCCGGAAAACGAAGGGCGGGCTTGTACTGGAGTACACTGTTCAAGGGGCGTTGGTGAGGGAGCGAGTGGTTGCCAGAGAGGCGGGCAATGTGGTGGATCGATCGTTTCGAATGGCGGCATTGGATCATGCAGCGGTGATAGTGCTGGGACAGAAGCTGCAGGGAAGTGAGCCCGTGAATTTGGCTGTGAAGGTGGGTGGGGCCGGGGCGGCGAATCTTGCGGTGTTGGATGATCCTAATGTTTGGGCGGTTCGTGTTTCCCCCCACACCGCTGAGTTGGAGTTTTCGGTGAGTTTTTCTGTGGGGAACGAGCCCAAGGATTTTGCTGGGACGAAAGGATGGGCGGATGCTGGTTTACCGATGCCGCTGAAGTGGCCGGAGGTAATAAAGACTTCGATCGTGAGCTCCACTTCAAAGGATGCCTATGTCTTGGATGATATTCCGTTGCCGATTCCAAATCCTTGGAAACGGAATGTACGGTTGGCGGATGTAGCTTTTTTTGAGGACGGGACAGGCGCAGGGGTGACTTTCGACGGGGATGTATGGTTGATTCGAGGGCTTTCGCAGGCGAGTGGTCAGGTTTCCTGGAAGCGTTTTGCCAGCGGCTTTCACGAACCCATGAGTGTGGCGGTTCGGGGGGGAGAGGTTTTTGTGTATGACCGGAATGGGATTTGGCGATTGCGGGATTCCGATGGAAATGGAGAGGCGGATGTCCATGAGTTGTTCGCAAACTGTTTTTCGCAGACGGCGGAGACTCGTGAGTTTCCGAGTTCGATGAAACTTGGGCCGGATGGTGCGTTTATCATTTCGAAGGGAGGGCAACAGGGGAGCACGATTGGAAAAGACAACGGGATGGTGTTGCGAGTGGCTCCGGATGGGCGAAGTCGCACGGTGTTGGGTTGGGGATTTCGCGGGCCGTTTATTGGAGTGCATCCTCGAACAGGCGTTGTGACGGTGAGTGATCAGGAGGGGAATTACGTTCCGACCACGCCGCTGTATTTGTTGAACAACAAATCGGAGTACCATGGGTATCTGAGCGGCTTATTGCCTAAGGAGAAGTATCCGGAAGTGATTGCGGAGCCGCTCACGTGGATTCCCCACACGGTGAATGCTTCGGCTGTGACTCAGGCTTGGTTGGCGGGTGCGAAGATGGGGCCATTAAGCGAGGGGCTGATTCACTTTGGGTACACGAGACCGGAAATTTTCCATATACCGATCCATTCACGGGGGCCGAGACAGCAAGCGGCAGTTTTGAGTCTGAATCATCAGATTCCGTTCGCGCCACTGAACGGCGCGGTGAACCCGGCTGATGGGCAGTTGTATGTCAGTGGGTTTGTGGGCTGGGGGACCACCGCAACGAAGAAGAGTGGTTTGGCCCGGCTTCGGTACACGGGCGCGCCGCATTTGTTGCCGTTGGAGGTTGTGGGGATGGATAAGGGCATCCTGCTGCGGTTTGATGTGCCGTTGGATAGTTCCAAAGCCGCGGATCTGGCCGGGTTTACAGTGGAGCGCTGGAAGTATAGTCGCACATTCAAATACGGGTCTCCGCACTTTAAATTGGATGGCACTCCGGGGCAGGAGTTGATGGCGCTCGGAAGTGTTTATCTATCGAAGGATGCGAAGAGTGTGTTTATCGGAGTCCCGGATATGCAGCCAGTGATGCAGATGCGAGTCGGGTGGAGCCTGGCCTCGAAGGCGGGGGCGGAAATGGCAGAGAGTGCTAGTTTCACGCCCTACGAGCTCGTGAAGTTTGACTCTGTGGCTGAGGGGTTTGGCGAGCTTTCTGTGGATTTGACCCCGAAAGCGCTTGTGGCTAAAGTGGCCGCAGCCGTGACGAAAGAAGAAGGCGAGCGGCTCTATACCCTCTTTGGATGTGCTGCCTGTCATTCCACGGATGGGACGATGACTGGAAAAATTGGGCCGAGTTGGAAGGGCCTGTTTGGATCGCAACGCCAGTTTGCGGATGGCAGCAAAGGGATCGCGGACGAGGCCTATATCCGGGAGTCGATGGTGGAGCCAACAGCCAAGGTGGTGCTTGGGTTTGAAAAGTCAGAGTCGGGAATGCCGAATTACTCGGGTGTACTGACCGAGGACCAAATCAAATCGGTGACTCTGTTTATCAAGAGCCTGCGTTAGTAGCAGGATTGCTTGCTCGAGCCGCGTTGATGCGCGCCTACGACTGCCTGAACCACCGTGGTCAGGCAGTGAGCGCAGCTGTGCTATTTCGAGTCGCGGATGTGTTTGAGCGCGGCCTCCTCCATGAAACGATATCCCTCAGGGGTTCCGGAGTGGCCGGCTAACGGCATGGTATAGATCGTTTTGGGGATGTTTAAGGCGTTGTAAGCGGCGTAAACACTGGAGGGGGGACAGGTGACGTCGATGAAGCCGACAGTCACGGCTGCGCCTTTACATTTGGTGCGTTGGGCAAAGTTAACGCAATCGATGTACCGCGAGGTTTCCAAAATAGCGGCGTCTGGTTTGCCGGTTGCATCGGTTGGGACAAATTTAGGCCAGCCATTCACCCGCCCAGCGACGCTGCCTGTGTGGTCGCAGCCGGCAGGTACACCAGCGCAGAAGAACGTGACGCGTTCGTCGAGAGCAGCCGCGGCGAATGCTTGAAAACCGCCCTGACTAGTTCCGTAGGCGATCACGATTTTTCCGTCCCACTCCGGTTGAGAAGTGAGGAAGTCGATTGCGCGAATGACGCGCAGGAACATGGCTTTGAAGTAGACCTGCTCGCGATCGGTTCGTCCTTCGTAGCGATAGTCTTTGAGAGTTGTGTTGGTCAGATTCTCATAGAATGCGGGGGGCTCGCCATTGGGGATCCCGTGCGCGTTGATATCCATGGCTAGCATACCACCTTCTTTTAGGGCCCAGGAGGTCACGTTTGGATTAGCACTGCGTACCCCTGCCCCATGGAGCGTCAGGATTGCAGGTAACGATTTTGGTTTAGCGTCTTTGGGTTTTCCGAAATACCCCGAAACCGGTGCACCTATGCAGTCGAGTTTTACATCAAAAGCTTCGACTCCTGCGGCTGCTTTTACAGGAACAAGCGTCGGGTTGATTGGGACTTCCTTGAGTGCGGCTTTTTGTTTGTTCCAGAAGCTATCGAAGTCGTCCGGTACTGGCAGGCTGGGTTTGATGGAAAGGGGATCAAAGCCAGCGCCTGCAAGCGCCTGCGCTTTTTCCATCGTGGCTTTGAGCGAGAGAAATCCGCTTTCCGAAAGGGTGCCTGTGAGAACGGCTTTCCCGTCTTTGAGGGGTAAAAGTTTGGCTGGTTGCGGTTGAATGCCGTCTTTGGACAGAATGCAGCTTATGCTCCCGCTTTCGACGGGTTTGTTATCGGTGAAGGCTTCGACTGTGAAAGTGACGGATTCGCCTGATTGGTAGATAGCTTCGGGACGGTCGGTTGAAGCTTTTAACGTGACAGTGGCGGGCCCTTGCTGGGCGTACAGGACGGAGGTGAGGCAAAGAAAAGTGAGCAGGGAGGGTAGTTTCATAGAGTGAGGCTTGGATATTGATCTGCGGAAGGCGAGGTGAAATCAGGAGTTGAGGGAAAGAGAATAGATTTACACGTAGGATGATGTTTGCCTCAGCGTGTTGTCTGGATAGGGTGATTGATCGGAAATGAAAAAAGGGGATGAAAGAGGCGGTCTATCGTCTCAGTTACCTAGACTGAATTATCTCGATGCTATTCGAGGGGTAGCGGCCATGACGGCTATGGCGATTTTGCTACATCATTCGATTGATATTTTTGTGGAGGTGAATTTACCGCGCGTTTTGGAATGTTTCAACTTGGGGAAGTTTGGGGGCTTTTTATTTTTTGCGTTCAGTGGGGTGGTAATTCCTTTTGTGTTAAAATCAAAAAATGTTTTTTTTGGCGTCGTTAATTCAACAGCAGATGAAAGCGGGGATGGCGGCGGTGTGACTGAATGGGATCTAGCCCGCTAACTCAGCATTCAAACGAAATGAGCAACTCGAAAACAGACTTTGTCGCTGGCACGGGCGCGAGAGCCGTGAGGCCCAAATTTTTAGCAGGTATGCTGTTCTTTGGAATGGTGGCAGCGTGTATGGATACGCCTAATCTGCAGTTGGGTGGGCTTAGTGTGAAAATAGCGTTTATTGTATTTCCGATTTATGTGCTGATTATTATATCGAAATATGGTGTGCGAATGAATGCGGGGGACGCTCTCTGTGCTGGGGCGTTTTTGTTGAGTATTATTCCATCGGTGATCAATTCTGTTTCACCTATTCATAGTGTTGCATTTTTGTTTGGTGCGGGTGTGTGTGTGGGGGCGATGTTTTCCTTCTCGGTAATTGTTTCGAGACTAGGAGCGGATGCAGCTGATGTGTTGGTTAAATTTTATCGTATGACGGTTGTGGTGAGTGTTTTGGCAGTTTTACTGCGGTTGCAGGAACGTGGCTGTTATACATTCTACGAGCCGTCTTATTGGACGATTGCGTTAATACCCTATTTTTGTATTACTTTTTATCGGCTTTCGATTGGGCCGCCGGGGTGTGCGAATCTGGATTGTGTTTTTGTTTTATTGGCGGTTTTGGCTTCGCAGTCTTTTTCGATGGTGCTTTGGGCTTTTGTGGTGCTGCTTTGGATGCGTTTTAAGGCAAATAAAATACGCCTGGGGCAAATTGTTGCTTTGGTGCTTTGTGTTGTTATTGGAGGGGGGCTTGCCGTTGCGTACGATCAAAGAACCCAGACAACACTGTCTGTGATTCAGGATGCGCAATTGGATGCTGAGGGTTTCGTTCGAGTGGCAATCCATATTGCTGGTAACCGCGTTCAACGTATTTGTTTAGCGTGGGATGTTGCGATGTCTCATTTTTGGGATGGTGTTGGCTTGGGTGTGTTTAAGCAATTTGTGGCTTCGTATCTCGATGGTGACGACTTCAGTGTTATGGGAATGGTTGCTTGGGATTTTATACTGGAGAGTAATGCGGTCTGTGTTTATTTGGAGATGCTTGCAGAGGGAGGTTTTTTTGGCTTGCTTGGATATGTAATTGTACTCTACCGAGTTTATAAGGTGGGTCAGAGTCGTGTTTATGCTACACCCATGCTCGAAGCTTTTGTGGTGACAATGTCTGCCCTGATTATCGAGTCGAGTTATCTTCGTCCTTATGTGTGGGCGCTTTATGGAACTGTGCTCGGGTTGTCGCGCGTTGTAACGAATTACACACATGTGCAATTCTGTATGCCTAAAGCTCTACGCGAAGAAGTGGCGTTGAAAGGCTCTCGGCAGGCCTGAGACTATGCGGGGTTTTGTGCGCAAAGCTTGGAGCCGGTTACTTTGAGTGATCGCGAAAAATGGTTGTTCCTTTACCCTGTGGGCTGCAGAAAACTCTGGGAATGGATTCGGACGACACTATCGATTGGGATTCTGATCCGGAGCTTAAGAGTTTGCTGGACCATTTTATTGGGACATTTGCGGAGCGGCGTGTGAAGTTGGCGGCGTTGATTGAGGGGTTTGAAAGGGGACAGGTGGTGGTGGAAGCGCTTAAAGGATTACAATTCGAGGCACATAAAGTTGCAGGTGCGGCGGCTACGTTTGGGTTCCCGTTGCTCTCGGAGTTGGGTTTGGAACTCGACGAGTTTTTGAAAAGCGATCTTGTTGCTGACAAAGGCTTGCTGCCCGTTGAATGGGCTCAGATGGCGAGGTTCCTGGACGAGTTACTTGCGGAAGTGCAGCTGAAGCGCAGGGATCCTTTGGGATTTTTGGGGGATCCCCGGCGAAAGATATGGACCGCGTAGGCGAGCGTGAGGCCAACGCGAGCGGCGGCTGCGAAGAGTGAACAATGATAAATGCGGCTTTTGGGATTTGGAATTCTTCGGAGATTTTGCGGAATGCTGGCCCGACTTAAGCTTTTGTAAGGGATCATAGAGTGAGAATCATTCCGATATCTGCTCCTTTACTCGGCCACGTTCTCGTACCACTTTCCCGCGCTCCCAATCCGTTGAAGCAGAAAGATCCCGTATCTATATGGAAATTTTAATCATCGAAGATGACATCTCCACCGCAATGGTGGTTAAAAAATTCCTAAGTGCTGACGATCATAATATTACGATCGTTGAAACTGCCGAGAAGGGCCAGGTTCTCTGGCGAAAACACCAGTATCCTCTTGTCCTTCTGGATCTGCATCTCTCCGGGATGAGCGGATTTCAATTTTGCGAATGGTTACGCAAACAACCCGGAGGTCAATACACTTACGTCCTTGTCACAACAGCAGACAGGCACCCTGATACCTTCGAGGTTGTTGCGGCGAAAGGCGCTAACGATTTCCTGATCAAACCCCACTCTCCAACGTCGTTATCGATACGGCTTGCATGCGCTTCTGCCCAAATCGAGGAGTTACAGTTTCAGAAAAACGAGGGAAATGGAGGTGCTGTCCCTTCCTTGTATTTAAATGATTATGACACCTTGCCTCCGCATTTGACGTGTGTGTTGAATCACCCAATTAAGGCGTTTACGCATGTTAAGGGGAGTAACACGATCTCAGGTCTAGGCACTTGCGTGATTCCGATTGGGAGTAAAATCGGCATTAACCATTCGTTTGACACGAATCACACCATCATCACGACTCTCAATGCTGCGGGGACTCCGACGGAGCTCGAGGTCATTTTGCCTGCGGACAATAAGTCGCACAAAATGGGGCTTCGATTTGTGGCGCGTAACCAGGATCTGGACCATGCGATTGGTGTGCCGCAGACGTGGATTAAAAAGACGCGCTCCTGGCGGGAGCCTGTTCAGTAGGGGGAGATGTGGTGTTGGGGGCGAGGGAGGCCACAAGGAATACGCCTCGCAATGTTTTCTTAGGGTGCTCGGGGAGATCTCGATCAGCCTGTGGTGATTGTTGGGGTCCGCGTCGGAATGTGTTCAGAGTGGAATTGTTTGCGGCTCCAGATAAAGTTAGGAGGTTTAAGAGCACGCTCCATTATGAAAATTACATCCGCCGTTTTTAATGCGAGCGCAGTGGGGTTGGATTCGTTTCCAGACCAAAGTCTTCCGGAATTTGCTTTCATCGGGCGATCTAATGTCGGGAAGTCGACGCTGCTAAATCTGTTGGCGGGAAAACAGGATTTGGCACGGGTTTCGGATACCCCAGGATTTACTAAAACGGTCAATTTTTTTACCTTAAATCATAAATATAGGTTGGTGGATTTGCCGGGTTACGGATTTGCAAAGGTCTCGAAAGCAGACCGAGCGAAGTTTTCGGAGTTAGTGGAGACGTATTTGTTAAATCGGGGGAATTTGGCGTGTGTATTTGTGTTGATTGATTCGTCTATTAAGCCGCAATCCTCGGATTTGGATTTTGTTCGTTGGATTGCTACTGCTGATAAGCCGTTTGTATTGGTGTTTACCAAAACGGATAAGGCTAAAGGGAGCGGAGCCGTGGAAAATGTGGAGTTGTTTATGGCAACGATTGCGGACTGGTTTGTCGAGCCGCCTGCGATTTATATGGTTTCTGCCAAGAAACAGACCGGGGTGCGTGAGTTGCTTTCGGTGCTGGAAGAGGCAACGGAATAAAGGTTTCTAAGCTACTAAAAATTCATGACGTTGGAAGATCTCGGTTGGAATGATGGTTTTGAAAAAGAGTTTGCGCCTTATTCTAAGAATGGATGGAAACCAGCGCGGCTGATTCGCGATAACAGGATCACGTATGGAGCTCTTTTGGGGGATGGGGAGGAACGCGAGGTGGTTCTTGGCGGTAAAGTGTATCACGATGCCCAGACGGACGCTGAATTACCGGCGGTTGGAGATTGGGTGGCCCTGGAACTTGGGGGGGATGATGACGAAACGGTGATTCGAGCACGGTTGAGGCGGCAGACTTGTTTTTCCAGAAAAGCGGCGGGGCACAGTTCGGAAGAGCAGGTTATTGTGGCGAACGTGAATGTGGTGATGGTTGTGACCGAGGCGGGTACGGACTTTAACCCAAGACGTTTGGAGCGTTATTTTGCCGTGATCGGTCGCAGTGGAGCCAAACCAGTGGTCTTAGTGAATAAGACGGATTTGTATTCGAAGGCTCAAAATGAAGAGGTGTGCGAAAAGATCGCTGCTTTAAATCCAGATGCGAGTGTCCACCTCACGAGCGCTGAGCAAAATAAAGGACTCAAGAAAGTCCGGGAATACTTTCAGCAAGGTGTAACGGTTGCGTTTATAGGATCGAGTGGGGTTGGGAAATCTGCGTTAATTAACCGTTTGCTTGGAGATGAATACCAGTGGACTGGTGAAGTAAATGAGGTGACAGGGAAAGGGCGACATACCACTTCCGCAAGGGAGTTGATGGTACTGCGAAAGGGAGGGATTATCGTGGATAATCCGGGGATTAAAGAGGTCCAGATGTGGACAGATGAAGTGATCCTGCGGGAACAATTTGCGGATATCGAAGCGTTATCGCTTCAATGTAAATTCCATGACTGTAAACACGGTACGGATGCAGGGTGTGCAATTCGATTTGCGGTTGAAGCCGGCGAGCTTCCAGCGGAACGTTATCGTGGCTATTTGAAGTTGGAAGACGAGATAAAGAAGCTGAAGGGGCGTTGTAAAAAGCGACAAATGACGGTAGAGCGTCGCGCCAAACGAGAGGGACGAGCGAATGTGCGAAACCGTTCCGATCGAAAGGAACAGGATCAGGAGTTGCGGCCTCGCTGGTAAGCGGCCTTTCCGGTACCGAAAACAAGGAGCAGGGATGCTTATTGAGTTTCGTGATGTGTGATGTATAATTTCCTTATTAACGAACAGGTATGAGCCATTCCTCCCCCGAGAATTCAGGCCCCTTTACCAGAGTGCTTATTATCGATGATCATCGGTTGATGCACATGGGGATAAAGTCCCTGCTGAGTGACGAGTCTGATCTGATGATCTGTGGCGGGGCTGAAAGTGCGGAGGAAGCGCTGAAGTTGATTCCAGAGGTGAAGCCGGATGTCGCAATTTGTGATATTTCAATCAAAGGCGAGATTGATGGGGTCACGCTTGCCAAGATGATCACTGAAAGGTTTCCGAACATCGCGATTTTGATGCTCTCGATGCATGAAGAGGGAGCTTATGCGCAACGAGCCTTGGACGCTGGTGCCTCAGGGTATTTGAATAAAGCAGATGCGCCCCAGTTGCTGGTGAACGCGCTACGCTGCGTGTTGGCTGGGGAGCTGTTTTACAGCCCTACGAGTTTTTCAACAGAGGTGAAGCTTAAGATCGCATCGTCGGGCAACCGCATTGTAAGGCCTGGTGCAGAGGACGCGCTTGGGCCATTTCCTGACAGTTTCTAGTACCGCCCAGACGATGTCTGACCGGTGAAGTAGGAGGGGCCAGCTAAGGGTGATAGTTGTTAAGACCCCTTAGGTTTGAGTTGTTTATTTAAGATTGCGTAGAGTAGGGACAGCAGAAGGAAACTGGATGTCCAGAGTACGATGCTGTTCCAGACATAGACACTGACCCGGATGCCCCAAAAATACTTTTCTGGGCTGAAGAATACGTTCACTGGCCTACCTCTTCGATAGTCGCTCTGTTCGGTTTCAGCTTTGGCGACCAAGTCAGCGACTTTTTGATTTGTGTAACGGCGTTGGGCGCTGATGTTGGACTCTTTGGACGCTAGGCCACTTTCGGTCAGCGTTTTTCCGGCGATAACGATGTCAGCCGCCTTCAATCGACGATCGAGGTCGCGACCAGACCCGCCGGTGAGGCCACTGATGAGGGAGAGAGCGTCTTTGAGGTCTTCGAAGCGGCTATTTTCGACTGGGGAACGATTTTTGCGTTTTGCCAGGACCTCGATTTGGCTTTGCAGAGATTCCTGACGGGAAGTGAGCGGGTTGAGTTTGGCTTGTGCGACAATGAGAGCTTCGTAGCTATAATGGGTTGCTATAAGTTTTGAGATAAACGGGATATGAAGTTTGCGATCCGACTGCTCCCTGGCCTCTGGGCTCGGCTTTTGGGGGTCCTGATCATGTGCGAACCAACGTTGGAATGCGTAAAGCAGGTCCGGGTCGCGATTCATTTCTTCGTATTTGATGAGGGCTCCTCCGAAAATGAGCTGCGGAATGAGAACGAGCGGAACGAAGTTTGCGGCCATTTTACTGGAAGAGGCAACGGATGAGATTAAGAGGCCTAGAGAGACGCCGCTCATGGCGGTTATGAACATGAAATACCAGTAGGGAAGGAACATGCCTTTGACCTCGAGAATGGCATTTCCGACCAAAACGAAGAGAGCGCATTGAACTGCGCAAAAAAGCGAAAGTGATGTCAGTTTGGCGAAAATGTAATAGGGGAGGCGGACTGCGAGATTCCGTTCACGGTTTAGAAGGACGCGGTCACGGATGATGTCGTCCACGCTATTTACGAGAGCGAGGAACATGGCGACGAGAAGGGAGATGAAGATGTAAGTGGGGATATGAAAGGCGCTGGCGAAATCGTATGTGCCAGATTCGTTATCCGTAAAATACAGAGCCCATCCGACCACTGCGGCTAGGGCCGGGGGGACGACAATGGTGAGAATGAGGTTACCGAGATTCCGTAGTTTGGAAGTGAACGAGCGTTTAAAGAGCGTTCTGACTTGAGTCCATTCTTCGCGAATTTTGAGCCGACGGCTTTGAGAGAGTGGAAGATTTGGGACGGGTATGGGAGCCGGACCTTCGCGGAGGTTGACCTGCTTCATGTCCTGTAAAAGGCGGAAGCGATCGTATTTATCTCGCCAAAAATCAGGGGAAAAGCGGCGAGCCGGCACCAGTTGGCCCCTGCTGTTTTCTTCGTAAATGATGTCTCCACTGAGATCGCGAAGCGGAGTTTCCAAAACATCGAAGATAAATTCCGGTCGCGTGGTTCCGCAAGAGGGGCAGCCATCAAGCTCGGCGCCAAAGTGCTGTTCGTGTTCGGCTTCAGCGAAGTAGGTGAGCATCTCGGCTGGAGTGCCGTAGAATGCCATGCGTCCTCCTTTGTCCAGGAGAAGAGCCTTTGAAAACATCTGGAAGAGTTTCGATGTAGGCTGGTGCAGGGTCACTAGGACGATCTTGTTGTGAGCCATGGACCGAATGATATCGAGTACGTGCTCGGAGTCTTTTGAAGAAAGACCGCTGGTGGGTTCGTCGAAGAGAAACACGTCCGCCGAGGACAACATGTCGAGGCCGATATTGAGCCGCTTTCGTTCTCCCCCGGAGAGCATCTTCTTGGCCGTACTTCCGACAACGGAGTCTCGGCGTTCGACTAGACCGAGCTCAATAAGCCGACTCTCGACACGCCGAGCACGGTCTCGTTTGGAGAGATGAGGGGAGCGGATGGCGGCCGCAAACTCCATGTTTTCTTCAATGGTGAGATGGTCGTCAAAAGCGTCATCCTGAGGGATGTAGGCAAGAAAGCGCTTGAGTGCGTCGAGGTTAGGATAGAGGGCGCGCCCGTTAAGCAAAACATCTCCTTCGGTGGGATGGAGTTGGCCTGCGATAGAACGGAGGAGTGTTGATTTCCCTGAGCCGCTTGCGCCCATGACACAAACCATTTCACCCCGACTGACACTGAATGAAAGGGAGTCGAGTGCGCGTTCACTCTTTCGGAAGGAATAGGTGAGGTCTCTGATTTCGAGGACCGAGATGACGTTGCGTTCTTCCTCGATAATTCGTTCGGAGAAATCGCAGCGGAGGATTTGCCATGCATCGAGGCGGATAGTGGCGCCATCTTCGAGGGGGCATCTTCCGCCTGCCGATAGAGAGACTTCGCCAACGTGTAAAGGTCTGTCGGCATGAAGAACTTCTAGCGCACCGAGGCGGTGGTCGTAATCACAAAGAATACGAAGGAGAATTTCACCCGATGTTCCTGGGGAGAGTAGGATGTCGTCTACGTCGAGAAGGGAGGGGTTGTTCGAGACAAGATAGCTTGTTTTGTAGGTTTTAAGTTGGAATCGCCCCCCGAAAGCGCGGGCGCGGCGACGGAGATCGCTGAGGGGAAGCTCGGAGTCGTTATCGAAGATGAGGCGATCTTCCAGAGAGGCTTTGACGTGGGTGCCGAGACTCAGTTTGACGCCGTTGAGAGTGGCGGTGGTGTTTTTGAGTGCGCGAACTTGAACTTTGAGGCCGAATCGAATTTCGAGGGCGCTGTCGCGAGAGCGTTCCTTTTGAAGCTCGACTTCATCGTCATCATCCAGAGAGAGGTAGATCTGGGTTAGTGATACGTTCTTTTTGGCGTTGAAGTAATATGCAAGCTCTTGGTGACTAAGGACCTGCTCTCCGAGTGCAATGCGTTGGCCAGGGTAGATGCGGCTGAACTCACCCGGTTTGAGTGGGCGTCCGCGGACAGCGATAGTTTGCGTGGAGAGGTTTTTGAGCAGCAGAAGCTCGTGATATCGGAAGGCGAGCATGCGCTCAGAGCCGTGGAGGCTTTTGAGGCCCACATCGGCATCGCTGGTGGGGCCACCGAAGCTGACACATTCGAGTGGCGAATGACCGCCTTGATAGACAGAGGGGTCCGGTGACTCGCTGGAACTGAGCTGGTAAACGATATCGATCGCTTGGGCTGCCATGCCCAGCTGAGTCATAAAAGAGTAGAATTCAACAAGCTGCTGTCGGTCCATGCCCGCACGGGCAATGAGGTCGTAAAGTTGTACGCCCAGCATGATTTTTTGATCCGTATCCAGTTGGCCCGCCAGTTTTTGGGCCATGACACCGATATCGTGTTGTTCGTGGAGGGCGTTCCGGAAAAGTTTACGTAGTTCAGAATAAACGGCTTCCGGAAAGTCGTGTCGAAGAAAGCCCAGAGAGGAGTCGATTTCCTCCTCGAGGACTTGGGCTCCGCCTTTGGAGAAAGCAGCGAGCACCTGAATGAGGAGGGGGAGCAGGTTTGGGCTTTCGGTGACGGTACGCGGGCGACGGGCCAAGCGCCTGGCTAAATATTGAATGTTATGCCAGCCCCTATGGATGAGCGGGAGCTGCATCCATACGTCCTTAAGTCGGGCGCGGACTTCATGAAGGAGGCTGTCTATGATTTGGGACATGGCAGGCAGTGAAGCTTAGGGCGACCAAGTGAAGATGTCGAACTGGTGGGCGGGTGGAGTTGCCGGTAGAGCGAAAAGTGCTAGAGTAGAGAGAGGGACGTGGATTTGCCTTTAAATGATAAGGGATAAGCGACTCACGAATTTGATTGAAAGTCGCTAGTAGAAAGTCGCTGGTGGCGTTTAAAAGAGATTAGCGAACTGATTTTTACAGAGAATTAATTATGTCTGAGCCTGAACCTCGAAATAATCCGCAGCGGCAGCGTCCTGGTAATGGGGGAGATCCTCAGTTCAACTGGAGGACGTTACTGTTGTTAGCCATAGGCGGAGCTCTAATTTTGGGGGCAGCGCTTTCTTATCACACTCCGCAGGGAGGTGTCATTTCGTTGCCGTACAGTGCTTTTAGGGAAGCCGTTGAAAAGCAGCAGATTGTAAAGGGGAATAAGGATAAGCCCCTGGAGCTTATTACCGATACGACGGGTATCGGGGAGCATCTACAAGGATGGATTAAGCGCGGTGAGGGAGAGACGGCGTCTGAGGAGCGCTTTAGAACGCAGGTGAACCTCCAGTACAACAGAGATCTACGGGAGTTTCTGAACCAAAACAACTTGGAGGCAAACCCCCGGACAGACGCCAATACGGTGGGCTCAATGTTGATGAGTTTTCTGCCTATTGGCCTGTTTTTGATAGTGTTGTACTTTTTGTTCCGTCAGCAGATCCGGATGGCCGGGCGCGGTGCGATGAGTTTTGGGAAATCGAAGGCGCGGATGCTGAGCCGGGATAAAAATAAGGTGACCTTTAAGGATGTCGCTGGAGTCGAAGAGGCAAAAGAGGAGGTGCAGGAAATTGTGGAGTTCTTGCGGGATCCGAAGAAGTTTCAGAAGTTGGGGGGCAGGATTCCGAAGGGCGTACTGATGGTGGGATCTCCAGGGACAGGGAAGACGCTTTTAGCGAGAGCGATCGCAGGGGAGGCTGACGTGCCGTTCTTTTCAATATCGGGTTCTGATTTTGTGGAGATGTTTGTGGGTGTGGGGGCGAGCCGAGTTCGTGATATGTTTGAACAGGGTAAGAAGAGTGCTCCTTGTTTGATCTTTATCGATGAGATTGATGCGGTGGGGCGGCATCGTGGGCACGGTATGGGGGGCGGCCATGACGAACGGGAGCAAACACTGAACCAGTTGTTGGTTGAGATGGATGGCTTTGATACGCAAGAAGGGGTCATTATTATCGCTGCGACGAATCGCCCCGATGTCTTGGATCCTGCGCTATTGAGGCCAGGGCGGTTTGATAGGCAGATAACCGTTCAGTTGCCTGACGTAAATGGGCGTGAGGAGATTTTACGGGTCCACTCGAAGAAGGTGAAGATTGCGGAGGGCGTGGATTTGGGAGTGATTGCGAGGGGGACGCCTGGGTATTCAGGGGCAGAGTTGGCAAATGTCATGAATGAGGCCGCTCTTTTGGCTGCGAGGAGAGGACTAAAGGCGATAACCCGCTTAGAGCTAGAAGAGGCGCGTGATAAGGTTCGTTGGGGTAAAGAGAGACGTTCGCTAGCAATGAGCGACAAGGAGAAGGAAAACACGGCCTATCATGAGGCAGGACACGCGATTTTGGGGATGCTTCTGAAGCATGCCGATCCTCTTCATAAGGTTACGATTATTCCTCGAGGCCCTTCGCTTGGATCGACCATGTATTTGCCGCTGGAAGATAAGTACACGCAGCGAAAGAATGAGTTGCTGGATCGTTTAGTGATGATTATGGGCGGGCGTGTTGCAGAGGAGTTGGTGTTTGGAGATGTGACGAATGGAGCACGTGGAGATATCAATCAAGCGACTGCTATTGCTCGCAGAATGGTGTGTGAGTGGGGTATGAGCGAAGGAATGGGGATGGTCGAATACGGGAAGAACGAGGAATACGTTTTCCTTGGGCGGGATATTTCCCAGAGCCGGAACTATTCGGAGGCTACGGCACAGGAAATCGACCGTGAAGTCAGGGATTTATGTGACAATGCTTACAAAAAAGCGACGGAGTTAATCTCCGCAAACCGCGATAAGCTGGAGGCAATAGCGAAAGGCCTTCTGGAGTATGAAACGCTGGATGGGGCACATATTCGTGAGATTATGGATACTGGCAGTATCCAAAATCCACCTGCACCGCCGCCACCGTCTCCGAACCAGCCGCCGCCACTCAGGGTTCGTTCGAGTGACAAGCCTTCGGAATCCGAACTTCCGCCTGGCCTGAGTGGGCTGCCTGCCTCGGCGTGAGGCTAAGCCGTTATCAAAAAAGCCCGGGTTGCAAGTGTGCAACCCGGGCTTTTTCTTTTTAAGAGTAGTTTTTAAAATGCCCTACTTCATCAATTCAGTGAGTGTGGCAGAGATTGCATCGCTCCAAATTTGGTATCCCTTTTGGGACAGGTGAAGGTAGTCAGGCATGATTTCTTTTGAAATGGAACCGTCGGGTTCCAAAAATTTGTTCCCGATATCGAGGAAGAAAACATGTTGTTTGTCGTCCAGTTTGGCGATGATGCCGTTTACCGCGTTGATTTTCTCTCGGATCGGATTGGGCTTTTCGCCGCGAGGGAAAATGCCGAGGAGGAGAATTTTAGATTTCGGAGTTTTTTCACGAATCGTCTTCACGATCTTTGTGACGCCTGCGGCTATGGCAACTTCAGAGTCGGCTCCCGAATTGTTGGTGCCGATCATTAAAACGATCGTTTTTGGAGCAAATCGATCTAATTCGCCGTTTGTGATCCTCCATAGAACGTGTTGAGTTTTATCCCCTCCTATTCCGAAGTTTGCGGGGGTGTAGGTTCCGAACGATTTGGTCCAGATGTCCTTGGCTCCGCTCCACCCCTGTGTGATGGAGTCACCAAGGAGTCACCAAGGAAAAGGAGCTCGGCTTTTCCTTCATTCGCTATTTTGAGGAAAGACTCGTGGGCTACTAAAAACGGGTTGGGTTTGATTGCAGGCAGGTCTGGAGCATCCGGGGTAGCGACTGGTAGTGGTGTGGTGGGTTGGGGGGCGGGTTGAGGGGATTGCGCTTGGAGTGCGGTGGAAAACGAAAGGAGAGCTAAGGTTCGGGGGAATAGATTCATGGTGGCGAAAAGCATAAAACGGGTGTTCCGCATCTGTCGACATTCGCCACGGAAGGGGTGGAATGAAAATTGGCGTCGCAAAAAAACGATTAAAGTGCGAGCTTGTAAGAACTCTGGGGATTGTTTGCGTATCCCTTGGGCTTCTGTGTTTACGGAAAGTAATGTTTGAGGGTTATGTCCAATATCATCAATAGATTAAGGGAAAAGTTCGAGGCAGGCTTTGGCGATGATTTGCAGGATGCAAAGAAGGTTGAGGAAAGACTGAAGAAATTAGCAAAGGATCCTGTCGTTCAGTCATTAATGCAGGATATGGGGAGCGCCATTATGCGCACCTCAAATGGCGCAGCTAGGATTTCAATGCGGCTACAGACCGTGGTCGACCAGATCGGGGTCGCCGGCGATCAGATAGAAAGTGTTTCAGCTGACGTAGATGAACTCCGCCGGAGTGCGCAAGGAATAGCGGCCAGCGCTGCGAGTGTGAGTGATACAGCGCAAACGACGGCTTCGTTTACCCATCAGGGATTGGAGTTGACGTGTTCCACTCTGAATTCGGTAGAGGCTTTGCAGCGGAGTATGAACGTGGCTTACGACCGGATTAACGAGTTCGTGAGCAAGGTGAAAACCATGACAGAGCTGAGTCAGGTTGTTGAAGATATTGCCTTCAAAACAAAACTGCTGGCTCTCAATGCGGCAATTGAAGCTGCTCGTGCAGGGGAGCATGGCCGTGGGTTCCATGTTGTGGCTGACGAGGTGCGTAAGCTAGCAGAAGATACTGCGCGCCAGAATAAACAAATTTTTGGCGTTCTTCAGGCTATCTCCAATGAATTGGCCCCTGCTAAGCAGTCCATTGAAGAGAGTAAGGCTTCTACAGATTTGACGGCAGCTCGATCCTTGGAGCTGAGTAATGCTTTCCAGACGATCGCAGAGATGGTCTCGGGAGCTAAGGATCGGATCAGTGAGATTTCTGAAGCGGTGCACCTTCAAAACGAGTCGATACACAAAGTTTCTGACAGCTTGAATCGTGCGCGGGAGTCGGTGTGCAAAGTTCGGAGTGAGTCGAACTCGATTACGGAAAATACGTTCGCATTATCTGCGCTTACGGAGGAGGCGTTTCTCACGCTGGAGAAGGTTGAAGTCGGAACAATGTTTCATCGCTGCCTTCCGGTGGCGCGTGAGTTGGCTGCGAAGGTTGAAAGACTTTTTGAAGCATCCATCGATGCAGCACAAATCTCTTTGGAGGAGTTGTTGTCGTATCGGTATACCGAAATTAAAGGCAGTAAAATTCAGTCCCTTGCGCGTCTCTTTGATGTGACTAAGGTGCCGGCTGCGGGTTTCAATCCGCCTAAATTTGATGCTGGATATGACTCAGCAGTGGATGTCGATTTGATGGCGTTGTGTGATGAAATGCGATCGAGGGATCCGAATATCGTTCTGTCTAACGTGCTGGATTTGAATTCCTATGCTCCGGCAGGTAATGCGGTGAATTGCTGCGCTTGGAGCGGTGTTTACGACAGAGATTTGATTGGCAACCGGATCAAACGAAATTTTACGCATAATCGGGTTCTGGTTCGCGGGGCGCGGTTGGGGTTGGGTGCGGAGGCAATTAATGTGAGTGATATGGCGCCTCGATCCGAGTTTATCCAAAAGGGCTGTCTGCTAGAGGAGACGGAGGCGGTAAGGTCCCAATTTTTGGTTCAGACTTATGTCCGAGATACAGGAGCAATTTTATCCATCCTCACGCTGCCTTTGTTTGTCAAAAGGCAGCGCTGGGGCGTTGTGATTATAGGGTGGGACAGTGAGAGCGTGAAGTGAGCTCGGGGACACTCGGAGAATTCTAACGAAGGTTGAGCCAGAGGGTGCTTGCTGCTGTCCCAGGGGGAAAGTCGGGTAGTGCGGGTGGTTGATTAGTGCTCGCCGATTTACGCGCTATTTTGAGGGAGATCTTGGCAATCCGTTCGAGCTCCGCTGTTGTGAGTTTTGTGCAGTTTGTGGAAAGGAGAATTTTTGCCTCCGGAGCAGCCACGTCGAGTGCGTAATTGAGCAGCGTCTGGAGGTCATCTTCTGCTCTGAATCGTTTGCCCTTATTTCCTCGGGAGAAGGTCGGGGGATCTAAAATGATGACATCGAAGAGCTCTTTTCGCCGGGCTAATCGAGGTAGAAACTCTAACACGTCATCGGCGACGAATCGGTGTTGATTGGGTTCCAGTGAATTATGGGAGAAGTTTGCGCGCCCCCGATCGAGGGATTTGCGCGATAGGTCGACGGACAGCGTCTCGGCTCCGGCTAAAGCGGCGACGACTGAGAAGGAACAGGTGTAAGCGAACGTGTTTAAGACCCGTTTTGCGACTTTCTCTCGTACGATTGCACGGTTGGCCCGTTGATCTAAAAAGAGGCCAACAGAATAGCCCGCGGTAAAATCTAGGCCATATTGAACATTGCCTTCAGAGACTAAAGTTTCCATTGGGAGGGTAGCGTCGCCCTCCAAAAGCGTGGGTGCAGCGCGTTCCGTGTTTTGAACGGGAAGAGGCCGGTTAAAGATGCGCGCCGGTGAAAAATTGTAAGATTCGGCTCTTTGTTTCCAGTCCCACAGAAGATGCGAGAGCAAGTTGGGCGTTTGATGATTGATGAGGATATCCTGTCCCAGTCTTTCGATCCAGGCTCCCGGGATTGAGCAAACTCTGTGGGCTGAGGTGTTTGTTGTTTCAAATGCCTTCCACTGGGCAGTGGAGATCCAGTGGGAGTTGTGGTGGGCGGGATGGGCTTCGCTTTGCATGGATGAGTTACAGGAAGACGCATTGCAGGTGGCGTGCAATTCAATTAGATATGTGAGTTCCCGACTATTTTGTATGCGGCCTACGTATTCCGTCCTCCTAAGCAGTTCCATTGTTGCCTGTGCTTCTTCTGTTTTTGCTCAAACAGCAAATGATGGATCTGATTTGTTTTTAAGCGCTTATAGTAATTTCCAGAAGGCGGAGGCGCTTGAGAAAAAAGGAGACTCCGCGGGGGCGCTTGCCCTCTACGAAGAGGTATCAAAATCCCTCGGGCAGCTTTTGGCGCAATACCCGAACTGGAACCCTCAAGTGGTAAAACTCCGAACAACGTACACGGCCCAAGCGATTCAGCGTTTGCGCTCTGGCGGGGGGGCCACGAGTGGTAATAAGACAAAGGCAAATACTCCATCCGGAGGCGTGGTGAGTCCGTCGCCTGCTCCGATTTCGACATCTGCAGGGGATGCGAGTCCGTTGATTCCCAAACTGCCCGAACGTGCAGGGGTTCCGGTGGCGCCGAGTGATCCGTTTGCAGATATCCAAGCGCGATTGACTCAGCTGCAAAATGATTTGCAGTTCGCTCTCGATGAAGCTCAGCGCTTACGGAGGGAAAAGGCGGAGTTGGCGGCGCAGCTTGAAGAGGTTACGCGAGGAAGAGCTAAAGCGGAAAATATGGAGCGGATTTTGGAGCAGCGTTCCGATGTTGCGGAGAAGGCATTACTTCAGGCAAAGGAAGAAAACGTTAAATCAGTTGCCGAGATCACCGTTCTTGAGCGTGAACGTGATTCGTTGAAACAACAAAAGCGCGAGCTTCAGGCGGAGCACGAGGCGTCGGAGGAGTTACGTCGGCGTTTGGAAGGGCGTTTGGCTCAAACGCAGGGGCGTGAAATCAATTCGAACAGCGAGAAGGACGCGACGAATCAACGCCTTGCGGAGGCTTCTAAGCAGGTTGTTCAGTTGCAGGTGGATTTGGAAAAGGCGGCTAAAGAAAAGGCGGGAGTGCAGGCCAAGCTGGAGCAAACCGCAGGAGAGCGAGACCAAGCTAAAACCATGGCAGAAGCTGCCAATAAAGAGCGTGAAGCGGAGAAGATAGCTAAGCAGGAGGCGACGAAGGACAAGGAGAAAAGTGAAAAGGCAATGTTGCAAGCGGGCATGGAGAGAGATGCCGCGAAAGCGGCACTTGCCAAGGTAAGTCAGGAGCGTGATGACGCAGTTGCTTTAGCGGCGAAGCTCAAAGATGCACGAAGTCAGATTGATAGGCTTGAATTGGAGAATCAAGAGGCGGCAGGTAAGCTCGCCAAGGCTCAGAAGCAGATCGAACAGCGACGCCAGGAGGGGCCACAGTCAGGGCAGTCTTTGAAGGCGCTTCGAGAGGAGGTTGAAAGTGTGCGTACGAAACTCGTGGATTCTCAGAAGAAAGCATCGGACTCCGAAAGGTCTGTTCAAGAGCTTCAAGGTAAGCTGGATAGCGCGTTGAAAGAGTCTTCGTCATTGAAGACGGAGTCTACTCAACTAAATGCTGAACGGGATAGAGAGCATGAAGAGAAAGAGATTCTACAAGGAATCTTGCGCCGAACTTTAGTTGAACAGGGGCGAAGAGATGGGGCGCGTAAAGCTCTGGTGGCAGAGGTGTCCCGGTTGAAAATTGATTCCGAGGTATTGGTGAAACAGATTGGGTTATTAGGGGAGCCGATTCTTCAACTAACAGAAAAAGAACAGGCGTTGTTTAAGCAACCGCTTGTTGAAATTAGTGAAGAAGGGATTTCGATTTCTGCAATTAAAACGACATCCAAACAGTCCCCAAAGGCGCAGGTTGCGAATAAGGGGGGCAAACCCGCTCCCGAGGCAGCGGCCACCAGTAATCCGCTGCCGGGCCCAATTACGGCTCAATCGACTGGTGTGACGCCAGTTCCCGTTGTTCCTTCGCAATCAGACGCAAAAGAAACCAAGGCTGATGCCCCAGCTCCGGTTGCTAATCCCGAATCGGTGCCCGACACAGGGGCCGATGCAGTACGGGTGAAGATGTCGGATGCGAAAGAGCGTTTTGAAAAAGGAGACTTTGAGGGAGCTGAAAAGGTTTATCAAGAGGCGCTGGTTCTATCGCCTGGAAATGCTTTTGTGCTTTCAAACCTCGGGGTTGCCCAATTTCGAGCTAAACATTTCGCAAAGGCGGAAGAGAGCCTTAAAAAGGCGTTGGATCTTTCGCCCCAAGATGCGTTTTCGCGGTCAACGTTGGGAATTGTGTATTACACGCAAGGGAAATTGGATAGGGCGGTTGAAGAATTGACCCAGTCTGTTGCAGTTAATCCAAATAATGCGGTGGCACACAATTATTTGGGAATAGCCGCTAGCCGTAAGGGATGGCAGGAAAATGCTCGCAAGGAACTTGAAACTGCTGCTGCATTAGATCCCAAATATGCGGACGCTTTCTTTAATCTCGCGGTAGTTTGCGCGTCTCAGAAGCCGGCGGATAAAGAAGCTGCTCGAGCCGCCTATAAAAAGGCTACGGAGCTTGGAGCGGCCACTGATCCGCGCCTCGAGGAGTTGCTCCGTTAAAGTGACGGGAGCTGGCGAAATGGCCGCTGATCCGGAGGATTTAGTGAGGCCCAAAGTCATCGCAAATTTTGCGCTGACTTGGGATGGGCGAATCTCTACGCGGCAACGTACGGCCTCTGATTTTTCTTCGCCGAAGGATAAAAGGCGATTGTTGGAGATTCGAGCAGAAGGGGATGCAGTCATCGTAAGCGCGACGACTGTTGCTGCGGACACTATGACAATGGGGTTGCCGGATTTGGGGTTGCGGCAGGAGAGAGTGCGACGGGGGCAGTGCGAGTACCCTATTCGAGTTTTAGTGAGTGGACGAGGGGAGGTTGACCCGGAATTGCGGGTATTCAAGGAACGGTGCTCTCCGATTGTGATTTATACGACGGACTGCATGTCTGAGTCTAAGCGGAATGAGTTGGAGCGATTTGCAATTGTGAAGGTTGTGAAAGCCCCGCGCGTTGATTTGCGGGTGATGTTGAATGCGCTAATGTGTGATTTTGGAGTTCGAACTGTTGTTTGTGAAGGAGGCGGGAATTTATTATCGGGCTTGTTACGGGAAGGTTGTGTGGATGAGTTGTGTTTAACGTTTTGTCCTTATGTTTTTGGTGGGAACTTGGGTGTAACGCTGACAGGTGTGGTTGGAGATTGGCTTTCCTCCTCTGTTGAAGGTCGGCTGATTGACTTTGAGTTTGTTGATGGCGAGTGCTTTACACGCTGGCGGTTGAATGTGGTAAAAAAGCGCGAAATTCAGTTGCGAAATGTGCAGTGACCTGTTCTTATTTCGTCACCCCCAGTTTGTCACCCCCAGACAAAACCGAGAGCGCCTCTCCTGCTAACGCTGGAGAGGCGTTCTCATTTCATTTGGGCAGTGTCCTTTTTTTTGGGGGAGTTTTAGGGATTTAGAGAGAGACTCTGTAAAATCGCTGAAATGGTGTTAGCCGGGGGGTTTCGAGTTGCTGAAGGGTGTGTTACTCTCGGGCATGTCACTTACTCCTGAAGCTTTGTCTGGTCTTAGGCAGGAATATACGCAGAACGGGTTGCGGCGCAATGATTTGGATGCGGATCCACTTGTGCTGTTTCGTAAATGGTTAAGCGAGGCGCAGCAGGTTGGAGTGTTGGAGCCAAATGCGATGGTGCTTTCTACTGTGGATTTGGACGGGAAGCCGTGGTCACGCGTGGTTTTGCTGAAGGTCTGTGATGAACATGGATTCGCCTTTTTCACGAATTATAGGGGCGCGAAGGCGGTTCATTTGCTGAATGAGCCGCGGGCAGCATTGACGTTTTGGTGGGGAGCGCTTGAGCGGCAAGTGAATATAACTGGACGTGTTTCGAAAACTTCGAGGGATACTAGCGAGAGGTATTTTGCATCGCGGCCGCGAGCCAGTCAGTTGGGGGCTTGGGTGTCACAGCAAAGTAGCGTCATTACTGGCCGTGCAGAATTGGAAGAGGGGCGTGCGCAAATGGAGCAACAGTTTGATGGGAAGGATGTTGAGTGTCCTGTTAACTGGGGGGGGTATGTGCTTGAACCCGAGACAATCGAGTTTTGGCAAGGCCGCCAGAGCCGGTTACACGATAGGTTCCGGTTTAGTCGTGAAGGAGCGATTTCTTGGAAGGTTGAGCGGTTGGCTCCATGATTCTACAGAGGGCTACTGGAGAGATTATGAATTCATTCTCACGAGAGAATTGACACACGGTATCTAGTGAGTAGTCTCGCCATCCCTTTTTTTCTGAAAATCTCTCAGGCTTTTTGTTATGAAACGCACCTATCAGCCCTCTAAGCGCACCCGGAAGTGCCAGTTTGGTTTCCGTAAGCGGATGAAAACCAAAAATGGCCGCGCAATTTTGTCGCGCCGTCGTCAACGTGGACGTAAGCGCTTATTGCCTAAGGGCGTTGAAGTGCATTTCCCGCGTCAAACGGATCTGAATAACAATGCATCCAAAGCGCTGGTTCAGCGTAAACAGCGTCGAGCTGCCGCTCGTGTAGCAGCTAAGGCTGTGAGAGCTGCTGCGCATAAGGCGGCTTAGTTCTCTTCTGAGTTTTTGTTCGGCTGTCGTTGTGCCGCTGTATTTTGCGTATGGAAATTGGTCCACGCAAGTTACAGCGGCTGCGACTGTCTAGTGAATTTCGCGCTGTTCGCGAGAAAGGCGCCGCAGTCACAGGAAAGTGGTTGGTGTTTGGCTTCTGGAGGGCTGACGGAACTCAATCGGGTTCAGTGCCTAAGTTTGGCGTTATCACGTCACGGAAGGTGGGGGGGGCGGTGACGCGAAATTTGGTTCGGCGTCGGATTCGGCATATCCATTTGACGTTTCATCGAAATGTTGTTGATGGTGTGTGGTGTGTCGTTATTGCCAGGTTCCGTGCTTCCCAAGCTAGCTATGCTGAGTTGGAAGCCGAATGGTGTAAGCTTGCCCAGCGTTCGGGTGTGTTAAAATCATGCGCGCCTTCGTTTGCGTCTTGATTCGGGGGTATCAGGTGCTGATCTCTCCTGTGATTCATTTTATCGGAGGAGCGGGCAGCGGGTGCCGGTTCATCCCGACTTGTTCAGAATATTGCTTGAGCGCAGTGCAACTGCACGGAGTCTCGCGCGGACTCTGTCTTGGGTTTCGCCGGATTTGCAGGTGCAACCCTTGGGGGGGCTCGGGGAGTGATCCTGTGCCGCCTCATTCTTCACAAAAAATAAATTTATGATGGACCGAAAAGGTAAATTCGCGGTGGCAATTGCCATCATTACGTTGATTGGGTGGCAGGTATATTACTCCAAAGCGATGGAGAAAACTCGCCGAGCGCAGGAGGCTGCAGCTTCTGCTCTTGCGCAATCTCAGCCAGACTCACCGGCCCCTTCCGTGCCTAGTGTACCGGATGCGGCGAAATCTGCGATTGAGCCGAGTGTTCCAGTTGCGCCGCAGCCCGCACCGCAAGCTTCTAATGACCCCAAGCGCACAGAGACCCTACATGGGTCAGGAGTGGATTGGCATTTTACAAACTATGGAGGAGGGGTCGATCGGGTTACTCTGCTAACACACAAGGGAGAGGGGGATCGGCCCGTGGTTCTGAACGAGTTTGGAGGAATCCCAATTGGCGCGTTAACAGAGTCAAAAGGCGGAGGGAATCCTCTAGATGCGATGGCTCTGGACTCCTATTCGATGGAAATGCAGCCGGACGGGAAGTCGGTGGTGTTTCGTCGCGTAGACTCTCGACAACTTGAGATCGTTAAGAAGTTCACCGTCTTGGGCCCTGATTCGGCTAAGTTAGATAAGCCGGCGAGTGCATTTGCTTTGAAGCTCGAAATTCAATTTGTAAATCGCTCGGGGGTGCCGGTCACGCTTCCTGACTATGTGACCCGGCTCGGATCTGGTTCTCCCTTACATGTAAAAGATATGCCGATTTATACTGGGTTCAATCGGCTCAAGGGAAAGGGCGCAAAGTTTACTGACGTAAATTGGTTTGCGGGTGGAGCCGGCTTTTTGGGAATGGGAAAATCTGATCGATCGGTTTACCGCGATTCAGCAACGAATGATGACCCCATTCTTTGGGCGGGGGTTACAAACCAGTATTACGCGACCATTCTAACTCCTGATGGCACGCTCATTCGAGAGGCGTTAGCACGACGGATTGAGATTCCAAAAGCTGACTGGAATACTTCGGGCCGTATTGAGGCGCAAGGAACGTTGCCATTTGCCGTGGATGCGGGGGTTCAAATGCCGACAGTGACATTGGATCCAGGTAAGGCGGTCGAGCAAAAGTTCACGATTTTCGCCGGGCCTCGCGAGCACGGAATTTTGAGTTCTTTGGGGGCGGGGCAAGAGCAGATGTTGGATTTTGGAATGTTTTCGATCGTGAGTCGAACGCTCCTGTGGACCATGAATCTGCTTAATGGCATGTTGGGGTCTTATGCGGCTGCCATCATTGTGCTTACCGTGGTGATCAAGACGCTTTTGTGGCCGATGCAGAATAAGGCAACAGCTTCAATGAAGCGTATGCAGGAGCTTCAGCCGAAGATGGAAGCTCTCAAAACAAAGTATGCTGATGACCCGCAGAGGATGCAACAGGAGCTGTTGGGGCTCTATAAGAAGCATGGCGTGAATCCGATGTCAGGTTGTCTGCCTATGTTGGTTCAGATACCTATTTTCTTTGGATTTTATAATATGTTAGGCAAGGCTGTTGAATTGCGTAACAGCTCGTTTCTTTGGGTTAAGGATCTTTCGCAGCCCGATACGGTTGCAGTGATTGCAGGTTATCCTTTAAATGTTTTGCCTATCATTATGGCGGCTACAATGCTTTGGCAAATGCGATTGACTCCAAAAACAGGAGACCCTGTGCAACAGCGGATGTTTATGTTTATGCCGCTAATTTTTGTGGTGTTTTGCTATAATTTCGCCTCGGCTTTAGCGTTATATTGGGCGGTACAAAATGTGTTTTCGATAGTTCAACTGACTATTACAAATCGGAATCAGCGTGCCGGTGTGCAATCGACGGTTGCTACACCCCAAAAGCCGAGGTAAGGGATGGGAGCTTTATTTAGATATGAGTGCCGACCCACGCGAGACACTGGAGACGATGTTGAGCCTACTTGGCTTTTTCTGTGAGATCGAGGAAACGCAGACCCCGTCAGGTGGCGTAATATTGCATGTTCAAACGGCTGAGAAAGAGCGGTTGATCGGCCGAAATGGCCAAGTTTTGGATGATATTCAGGCGCTCCTAAACAGGATGCTGCAGGCAAAGGCCAAAGGTGCACCAAAGGTTCAGGTTGATATCGAGCACTATCGTGCCATGCAGGAGGATAAACTCGTTTGTCGAGTGCGTGAATTGGCGGTTACGGTGCGCCAAACAGGGCGTCCTTTGCAGTTGGAGCCTATGAATGGTTATGACCGTCGAATCGTTCATAATGCTTTTATAGACGATCCTGAGATCTGTACTTGGAGTCCACCTGACGATGCGCGAGTTAAGCGCATCACATTGAAGCTCAGAGCCTAATTTTTAGCGCGACGAGTTCCTCGGTTGCTGGCCGGAACGGCGTTACTTCTTGGATTTGCTCGACTTTCTGGGCGCCTTTCGCGTTGGGAGAATTCGGTTTTTTACGGCGAGTTTGACCGCTTGTTTGGGTGAATTTCCTTGAGAAAGAGCAAGAAACTCAGCTTGCGAATCGCGTTTTTGGTTCGCCTGATGCGGTTCTGGGCGTTGATAGGTACCGTCCTTTTGCAGAAGCCACGATTTGGTGTTGTCGGTCGTGTGGCGATGCAGGATTTCATTAATGATTCGAGTTTTGAGCGCACTGTCTTCGATCGGGAAAACGACTTCGACCCTATTGTATAAATTACGAGGCATCCAGTCGGCGCTGCCGACGTAGACGGACGGAGTGCCGTCGTTTTCGAAATAGTAAATTCGGCTGTGTTCCAAAAAGCGCCCCACAATTGAGCGAACAGTGATGTTTTCACTTAATCCAGAGACCCCCGGCCTGAGGCAGCAGATGCCTCGGACAATCAGTTGTATCTTTACTCCGGCGCAGGAGGCGTCGTACAGGGCTTCGATTATCGATCGGTCCACAAGACCGTTCATTTTAGCGATGATTTGCGCCACCTTTCCCTGTTTTGCGTTCTTAATTTCACGCTGAATCATAGCCAACATTTCCTCGTGGAGCGTGAATGGTGCGATCAGCAGCTTTTTTGCACCTTGAAATTGGCCGATTCCTGTCAGGAGATTGAACAGGTTTGTCGAATCTTCACCGAAGTCGCTGTGAGCGGTAAACAGTGAAAGGTCGGTATATAATTTCGCTGTGGATGGATTGTAATTTCCGGTACCTAGGTGCAAATATCGCCGGATTCGATCTTCGTCTCGGCGGACAACGAGTGTCATTTTACAATGCACTTTATGGCGCAACATGCCGTAAACGACGTGTACCCCAGCTTCTTCGAGTCGGCGTGCCCAAAGAATATTATTTGCCTCATCAAATCGGGCTTTGAGCTCGGTTACTGCAGTCACCTGTTTGCCATTCCGAACTGCGCTCATCAGGGCGCCTACGATTCGAGGATCTCCGCCGGTTCGATATAAGGTTTGCTTAATGGCGAGGACGTTTGGATCCAGTGCGGCTTGCTCTAGAAACTCTACTACACTGCTGAAATTCTCGTAGGGGTGGTGTAGTAGGATATCTCGCTGGCGGATAGAACCGAATAGGTCGCTTGTATTTCGGATTGCCGCTCCGACTGGAGCCACAAACGCGCGATCTCGTAATTCTGGAGAATGATCTCCAGCGCAGATAGCCATCAGGCGAGCTGGGTTGAGCGGGCCATCGATGAGGTAAAGATCGCGTTCTGTTAAGTCTAGTGTCTCGAGTAGGTATTGATAAATCTCAGGGGGGGTGTTGTGGTCAACTTCGAGACGAACTGCAGCGCCTTTTCGTCGGTTGTGAAGTTCTTGTTCGACTGCGCTGATGAGGTTTCTTGAGTCATCTTCTTCGATATAGAGTTCGCTGTTTCGCGTAACTCGAAAGTGCCAGAAGCCTAGGATTTTTGTGCCTGGAAAAAGGTCGGCAAGGTAATTGCCAATCAGCTGGCCGAGAAAAACATAGTTCCTACAGTTTTCAGAACTTGGGAGTCTTACCAGACGGGGGAGAACCTGAGGAACTTGAACCACGGCAAGGTGGCTGGAAAAAACGTCGTCTTTCTCAATTTCGAGATGCAGTATGATATTGAGGGATTTGTTTAGAAGCTGAGGGAAAGGATGGGCTGGATCGATACCGAGGGGTGTGAGTACTGGTCGTACCTGTTGGTCGTAATAGGCGTCCATCCACTTCTTGGAATCCGCGTCGAGATTGCTGGGGTGGATAAAGTGGATTCCGTTTTCTGCCAATTTCGGGACAAGGTCTTCTCTCCAGCAGCGAAACTGCGATGCAACCATCTGCGTGGTGCGCTGGTGGATCTCGAGGAAGGTCTGGGATGGAGTGCGGCCATCGATGGATCGTTCGGTGATGTCGCTTTCCATCTGCTGCTTGATGCCAGCAACTCGCACTTCGAAAAACTCGTCTAGGTTCGAACTGACGATTGAGAAGAATTTGACGCGTTCGAGCAGGGGGATGGAAGGATCCAATGCTTCGTTCAGAACCCGCTGGTTGAATTCGAGCCAGCTGAGCTCGCGAGAAATAAAGTGCGTGGCTGGATGTGTTTTCATGCTGAATACACTAAGGAGTATTCCTTATGCGGAAGTTCACAAAGTAACATTCTTGTGACAGGTTGGCTTTTTTGAAACCGGTGCTAAGACGAAGTCCGATTATAGGTAGACTGACATATGAAGATGATTCTGACTCTTTTCTCGTTTCTGGGTCTGGCGTTTTTCGCCAAAGCGGAACCTTTATCTGTAGGCGCGGCTGCGCCGGATGTTTCAATTCCTGACCAGAACGGTCAGATAATCGCTCTCAAGGATGTTTATGCAAAGGGGCCTACATTGGTCTACTTTTATCCAAAGGCAGACACGCCGGGATGTACAAAGCAGGCGTGCGGAATTCGTGACGAATGGGAGAGCCTGAAGGCAAAGGGAATTCAAGTGTTGGGGGTGAGTGGAGATAAGCCAGAAGCGCAAAAAAAATTCGAGGAAAAGTATAAGTTGCCGTTTACCCTTTTGGCGGATTTTGACGGAAAGGCTGCAGGTGCATTTGGGGTGCCTTTTTTTGCCGGGATCGCCAAGCGGATGTCATTTTTGATCAAGGATGGCAAAGTGGTATGGACGATGTTGAGTGCGTCTACTGCCGAACATGCGAAAGACGTACTGAAGGCATACGATTCTCTCCCCAAGTAACGGTTGCGCAAAGCCTCTCGATAAAGCCTGCCCGGCGTCCCGGTGCAGGCTTTTTGATTTCAGGGCGGGAAAGATTTTGCGATGCGTGATCGACAACGGTGAGGCACGGCTCTTGCTTCATAGCATTGGGATTTTAAGCTGCCCTGACGCATCGAGGGGCGCTCAGCGTCCGCATTGCACGATCTATTCTTTTTTTAGCTCAATCGGAATCTCCGTTGAAAATTTAAAATCCCCAGAAAATCTCTAAACCAAATGGCATTGGGTGCCGAATACCTAGTGCCCCTAAGCTTTAATTTCGTCTTAAACTCTTAATCAAATGGCTACTGTCACCATCTCTCTACCGATCCCAACAATCACCACGGATCAGCTTTCTCAGTTTAATACGCAGATTGTTCGTGGTTTGACATCCGCTCAGGTGGCTCTGTTGTCGAGTGACCAGGTGCAGTCTCTCACGACGACTCAAGTTGGGGCTTTGACGACGGCTCAAATCACTTCGGTGTCTAGTGTTGGCGTGGTTGGGTTCTCCACTACCCAAGTTGCGGCTTTTAGCACATCGCAGTTGCGTGCGTTGAAGACCTCTCAGGTAAATCTCTTGAGTAGTGTTCAAATTGGGGCGCTTACGACGGCTGGGGTTCGGGCTTTGAGTTCTGTTCAGGTGGCGGTTTTGACGACGGATGCGATTTCTGGCATCACAACTACTCAGGCAGGGGTGCTTGGATCGGCGCAGTTGGCAGCGTTTGGTACAGATCAGATCAGTGTTTTGACGAGTTCGCAGGTTGGCGGGTTGAATACTGCCGGTGTTAAGGGTCTTACGACTGCTCAGGCTTCCATTTTGACGACTGTGCAGATGGCAGGTTTGACGACTGTTGGAGTTGGAGCGTTTTCTTCTGCTCAGCTTGGTGCATTGGTGTCCGATACGGTGGCAGGATTGAACACAGTTCAGGTTGGTGTGTTAACATCCTCTCAAATCGTGGGCTTTGATACTGCTGATATAGCTGCGATGACAAGTGTGCAGCTATCAGCTTTGTCAACTGCAGGGGTGCGTGGCTTAACCAGTGTGCAGTTGGCGACATTGCTTGATACCCAGGCGGTGGGTATGACCACGACCCTTGTTTCTGCTCTGAGTAGTGCACAAGTGCGGGCTTTTACTACTGATGCAATTGACGGGTTAACAACCCTTCAGGTTAATGCTCTGAGTTCGAGTCAAGTGGGGGCGCTTACCACCGCTCAAGTTTCTGTTTTGGTGAGCTCTGAAGTGGGTTCGTTTAATACGGCTGCGCTCAAGGGATTGAATAGCGCTCAGATCGCGTTGATTGCCACTGATGCTCTGGATGGGTTGACGTCCTCTCAGGCGGCGTCGATTGGTTCTGTTCAAATTCTTGGATTTACAACGGATCAGGTTTCGTCCCTCTCGAGTGCACAAGTTGCCGGTTTGGGAACTGCAGCATTGAGAGGGTTGACGACGGTGCAGGTGGCGGTTTTGACGACTGCTCATTCTGTAGGGCTTAGCACTGTGCAGGTGGCTGCTCTATCCAGTGTTCAGTTGGGAGCACTAGTTTCTGATACGGTTGCGGGGCTTTCCTCTGTGCAGGTTGGAGTTTTGAGCTCCTCTCAAATTGTTGGATTCGATACGGCAGATGTAGCTGCATTGACAAGTGTTCAGCTGGGAGTTGTTTCGACATCGGCCATTAAGGGTCTAGCAACGTCCCAGATAGCGGTGCTTGTGACCAATCAAACGGTGGGGATGAGCAGTGCCGGCATTGCGGCGCTGACAAGTCGCCAGATCGCGGCTATTACGACAGATACTTTAAATGGGCTTTCATCTACGCAGGTTGGCACATTGAGCTCAGGTCAGTTGGCTGGATTGACTACTGGGCAACTTGCTGCGCTTGGTAGTGTACAAGTCGCCGCGCTAAATACTGCTGCGATCAAGGGCTTGAGTACCTCTCAAGTGTCTACTTTGACTTCGGACGCGGTAACTGGACTGGTCACAACACAGGCCGCCATTATCAGTTCAGCTCAGATCGTTGGATTTACGACTGCACAAATAAGCGCGCTTTCGAGTGGGCAGCTTGGTGCCTTGAGTACCTCTGCGGTTAAGGGCCTGACGACCGCACAAGTCAATGTCTTGCAAACCGTTCATGTGTCAGGCTTGTCGACCTCAGAAATTGCAGCGTTTACGAGCGCTCAGCTAGGTGCGCTGGTTTCCGATACAGTTGCGGGGCTAACCTCGACCCAGGTGGGGGTACTGAGTTCAGGGCAGGTTGCGGGATTTGATACTGCTGATGTTGCTGCTTTGACCAGTGTTCAGCTTGGAGCCTTGACTACGGGGGGGATTAAAGGATTTTCCTCAGCGCAGCTCGCTGTGCTGCAGAGTACACAAACCGTTGGACTTTCAACTGCAGCTGTATCTGCGCTAACGACCTCGCAGATTAAGGGCTTCTCAACGGATGTTATCGATGGATTGACGACGACTCAACTCGGCGTGGTAACTTCGGCTCAGCTGTCGGTGTTAACCACTAACCAGTTGGCTGCTTTCGATAGTGCTCAAATCGGGGGCTTGGGAACAGCCGCCGTGAAGGGGTTGACGACAACCCAAATTGCGGCGTTCACGACCGACAGCTTGGATGGATTGACGACAACTCAGCTAGGGGTTGTTGGATCAGTCCAAATTACGGGGTTCACGACGGATCAGATATCCTCATTGTCCAGCGCACAGATTACAGGTCTCTCAAGTGCTGCCATTAGGGGGCTGTCCACGACGCAGGTTGGTGTGTTGACAACCGACCACGCTGCGGGCTTCACAACAGCTCAGATATCCTCCCTTTCCAGTGTCCAGGTCGGAGTAATTGCGTCGGATACAGTTGCTGGCTTAAGTTCGAGTCAGGTGGGTGCCTTAAGTTCGTCACAGATTTCAGGTGTCAATACGGCTGGGATCAGTGCGCTTACGAGCGTCCAGGTTGGGGCTCTTACAACTGCTGCAGTAAAGGGACTCACAACTCGCCAGATTGCATTGCTTGTCACCAATCAGACAGTCGGTCTTACGAGTGCGGAAGTTGCGGCGTTTACAAGCACCCAAATTGGTGCGGTTGTGACGGACACATTAGTTGGACTAACAACTACTCAGGTGGGTCTTCTGACATCTGGACAGCTCTCGGGGTTGAGCACTGCTCAGTTAGCGGCCTTGGGAAGTACGCAAATCGGCGCGTTGAGCTCGACGGCTGTCAAGGGCTTCACAACGGCTCAGATCTCCCGGATTACTACGGATGCAATTGTCGGTCTGAATACAACACAGGCAGTTATACTGTCGTCCAGCCAGTTGGGGGGCTTGAGCACAAGTCAGGTGAGCGTCTTGACTAGTGCGCAGATTGCGGGATTGAGCTCGTCCGCGCTGAATGGATTCACGACCGCACAGATGGGGATTCTTACTACGGGTCATGCCGCTGGATTTACAACTGGTGAGGTTGCTGCTCTTTCTAGCACGCAGCTTGGTGCGTTGGTTTCCGATACGGTTGCGGGGTTAAGTTCGACTCAGGTCGGAGTGTTGAGTTCTTCTCAAATTGTCGGATTTGACACGGCGGACGTAGCAGCTCTCACGAGCGTGCAGATCGGGAATCTTTCATCTGCAGGAATCAAAGGTCTGACGACCACCCAAATGTCGGTTTTGGTTACCAACCAAACGGCAGGCTTAACATCCGCTGGTGTGGCATCATTAACAAGTCGTCAAGTCGGAGCATTGGCTACTGACACTGTGAGTGGGTTGGGCACAACGCAGGTTGCGCTACTCGCTTCAGCCCAGTTGGCTGGTGTTACAACGGCGCAGGCCGCTGCACTTGGAAGCGCTCAAGTTGCTGCTCTGAACACGGTAGGTGTTAAGGGGTTGAGTACAACGCAGATAGCTAGCATCACGACTGACGCCATTGCTGGGTTAACTTCAAGTCAGGCTGGCGCGCTGACATCAACTCAGCTGTCAGGGTTTACCACCAGTCAGGTGAGTGGATTGACTAGCGTCCAAGTGATGGGGTTGAGTAGTGCTGGCTTAAAGGGCTTAACAACCACACAGGTGGGGGTCCTGACAACGGTACATGGAGCCGGATTAACAACTTCAGCTGTTGCTGCGCTTAGTGGCTCTCAGTTAGGTGCACTTGTCTCGGATACAGTGGCTGGATTGTCCTCGACACAGGTCGGAGTGCTCTCGTCCACGCAGATTTCTGGCTTCGACACCGCTGATGTGGCAGCTCTTAGTAGCGTGCAGCTGGGTGTGCTGTCCTCCGCAGCAATTAAGGGGCTAAGCACTGCTCAGTTGGCTGTATTGGTAAGCACGCAAACTGTCGGTTTGACAACGACTGAGGTGGCGGCGGTAACGTCTAGACAGATTTCGGCGTTTGCTTCGGATGCAGTTGCGGGTCTTACGAGTACGCAATTGGGCGTTCTGAATTCCGCACAAGTCTTGAACTTCACAACGGCTCAGGTTGGAGCATTGGGGAGTGCTCAGATAGGATCATTCAGCACCGCTGGAATCAGGGGGTTGAGCACGGTTCAAATCTCGGTGATTTCAACTGACAGTGTTGCTGGTATCAATACGACAGAGGCTGGAGTGTTAACCTCGGGGCAGGTGGCTGGTTTCAGTACAGCTCAGCTGGTTCTATTGACCAGTTCCCAGGTTGCTGGATTTAGTACATCGGGTCTATCTGGCCTAGGAACAGCCCAAGTAGCTGTTCTGACAACGGTACAGAGCGTTGGCCTGACCACCTCCCAAGTGTCGGCGCTCTCAGCTACTCAGCTGGGTGCGTTAGCTTCTGATACAGTGGCGGGATTAAGCAGCACACAAGTAGGGGTCCTGCGCTCGGCCCAGATTGCTGGTTTTGATACAGCCGATGTTGCTGCGATGAGCAGCGTCCAGTTGTCGGCTGTAAGTACAGCTGCGATAAAGGGACTAACCACGGCGCAAGCTGCTACTCTCGTGAGTAACCAGACGGTGGGGTTAACAACTGCGGAAGTAGCTTCCTTGAGTAGCGCTCAGCTTGGCGTATTGCTTACCGATACGCTCGTCGGCGTTACCTCAACACAGTTGGGTGTGCTAAGTTCGAGTCAAATTGCAGGGGTAACGACGTCTCAGATTGGTGCACTACTTAGCACGCAAATCGCGGCGCTGAATACTGCTGCAGTGAAGGGATTAAGTGTCTCTCAAATCGCGAAGATATCAACCGATGCGGTTGCAGGGTTCACTACGGCACAAGCTGCTGTATTGGGTACAGCCCAGATAGTTAGCCTGACTACTGCACAGGTTGGCGTATTAAGCAGCACGCAAATCTCGGGTTTAAGTTCTGGCGCGATCAACGCTATGACCACCAGCGAAGTTGCCGTGTTGGTTAGCACTCAGACTATTGGCCTTAACACTGCGAATGTTGCAGCGCTGTCTTCAAGCCAGATATCGAAGCTTGTCACTGATGTTGTGGCGGCTTTGACAACCACTCAGCTGGGAGCGCTAAACGCGACGCAGATCTCTACGGTAACAACCGATCAGCTGTCCGTATTGACAAGTGTGCAGCTCGGAGCGCTCTCAACTTCTGGGGTACGCGGTTTGAATACAGCTGATGTAGCTGTTTTGACGAGTATCCAGGTAGCGGGTGTCACAACCGCGGGTGTCGGCGCGCTGTCCTCAGCGCAGGTAGCGGTTTTGATCACCGACACCGTCTCGGGTCTGTCAAGCACGCAGGTTGGTATCTTGAATTCAACGCAAGTCACTGCACTAAGTACCGCACAAATCGCTGCACTGAGCCAAGTGTCGAGCCTGAGTTCGACGGGCGTGAAGGCGTTCTCTACCGCTCAGCTTGCGGCGTTAACCACAGGACAGGTGACTGCTTTGACTACAGCGCAATTGCGGGTACTTGGTTCAAGTCAGGTCGTTGGATTTGAGACTGTGGACGTTGCTGTGTTGAGTAGCACGCAGGTAGCATCGCTCAGTACGAGCGCGATTGCCTCGTTGACCACGAACGCTGTGATTGCTCTATCGACAAATGCGTATGCTGGGTTGACGTCGACGCAGTTGAGTGCGTTTACGACTAACCAGTTAGTCTCATTCGCGTCCGACCAGTTAGCGGTATTTAATACGGTTTCGATCGCTGCGTTCACTGATACGCAAGTGGCGGCCTTCACATCGATCCAGACGAGCGGCTTCTCTGCCAGCCAGATTAACGCGCTCCTCTTGAACTAGCGCTAACAGCACCTTCCAAATGACCCCCTTGTGAGGGGCAGTGAAAACGAGCGAGCGCAAAAACTTTGCGCTCGCTTGTTGCTTAGACTGCCGTGTGTGTCATATTGGGCGACACGGTATAAATATTCAGCTTGTGTTACCTTACCATACAGCTCTCAGAGCGTTCATATTAGCCTCGGCGCATTATAAAAAATCTTATCCTCAGGAGATCTTGCACAAGGGCAATGAGGCTGATCCTGAAGGGACCATCCTTAAGTTGCTTGATGCCGCGGACTTGGAAGGCAAGGTCATCAATAAGTGTTCAGTTGAGAAACTTTCTAAATTAGGATCCTCTTTTCCCCTAATAGCTAAGCGTGCATCCGGACATTGGATAATTGTGGTTCACATCGCTGGTGATGCGAAAGAGGGATTCAATGCTTTCATTGTCGATATTGAAAATGAGGGCGCAGGTGTGCATTCGGTCCCTTTTTCGGAACTCGCACAGAATTGGGCTGAGACGGTAATTCTTTTCAGTGTTCGGAAGCGGGTGGTATCTTCGGAACGAAAGTTTGGCTTTGGATGGTTTTTCGCCGAGATTTTCCGTTATAAGCGCTATTTTAAGGACATAGCATTAGCCACTTTCATGATGCATTGCTTGGGAATGGTGAGCCCGTTGATATTTAACATTATCGTGGATCGCATCATCCCGCATCGTACGTATCAGACTCTTTATGTGGTGGTTTCTGTTTCTGTACTGGTTGCAGTTTTTGAAAGCTTATTTCAGTATTTAATTCAGAATTTGACACTCAATACCTGTAATAGGATTGATGCTACGCTGTCGTCCAAAATGTTTCACAAGTTGCTTGTGTTGCCGTTGGAATTTCATGAACGAGTCCCTGCTGGTGTTGTGTTTCGGCATTTACAACAGACCGAGAGGATTCGTGGCTTTTTAACCGGCAGCCTATTTCAAACAATTCTCCAAGCCGCGTCGTTGCCGATGCTTTTGGTTTTACTTGTTAGTTATAGTTGGAAGCTTACTTCCGTTGTTCTGGTATTCACTATGGCAACGGCAGCGATCATTGGTTTCATGATACCCATGTTTCGCTCCCGACTCAACGAGCTGTTCTCTGCCGAAGGTAATAGGCAGGCGCATTCTATTGAAACCATCCACGGAATACGGACTGTTAAATCTCTGTGTCTAGAGCAGGAAAAGAAGGATACGTGGGACACGAGAGTGTGTGCCTCGGTGCGAAGTACAGCGAAAGTAGGGCACTTCGGTATAGTAGCGCAGACCCTCTCTGGCTTTTTGGAAAAGGGCATGCAATTGGCGATTATTTCATTAGGCGCGATTCAGGTATTTGACGATACGTTGAGCCTAGGGTCATTGATTGCGTTCAATATGTTGGCGAATCGCGTGAGTGGTCCGTTGTTGCAGATTGTTAAATTGATCAACGAGTATCAAGAGACTGCCATGTCGGTTGAGATGTTGGGGTCGGTAATGAATCATCCTCCTGAAAGAGATCCTGAATTTAGGGGAACCAAACCCGCCATTTCGGGCAAATTGGAATTTGATCGAGTGTGTTTTCGCTATCCAGGTGCTGCGACATTAGCGCTTGATAAAATTGATTTCACGGTACAACCCGGGCAGGTTATTGGGGTGGTAGGACGTTCTGGTTCTGGAAAGACTACACTTACAAGGATGATGCAGAGCATTCAGACTCCTACCGAGGGGATAATCAAATTGGACGGTGTTGACTTGAGGCAGATCGATTTGCAGCATTTGCGACGAAACGTCGGTATCGTTCTGCAAGAAAGCTTTTTGTTTCGTGGTACTATTAGGGAGAATATATCGGCAGGAAACCGAAATGCGAGTACTGAGGAGGTTGTGGAAGCTGCACGCATGGCGGGAGCGGAAGAGTTTATTGATCAACTGCCATTGGCCTATGATTCTCCCTTGGAAGAGGGTGCGACAAATCTTTCTGGGGGACAACGCCAACGAATTGCAATTGCTCGGGCCCTTTTAACCCAGCCTAAGTTTTTGATCTTTGATGAAGCGACTAGCGCTCTGGATCCCGAGAGTGAGGCGATTATTCAAGAGAACTTGGGTAACATTGCAAAGGGGCGTACAATGATCATTGTATCACATAGGTTGTCTTCATTAGTAAATTCCGACGCGATTATTGTGTTGAATAAGGGTAAAATAGTTGATTTTGCGCCGCATAAGGTTCTGTTGGAAAGGTGTGAGATATATTCAAATCTTTGGAATCAACAGACGCGTAGTATGGTGTCTTGATGTTGTTGCGTTTAATTTAATTAGGTTTCTAGGAGTTGAGTGTGTGGTTATTTAAAGAACAAAAAGCAATCTTGGAAGAGGCGTTGCCCTTTCAAGGAGATTTGGTTCATTTGTTGGAGGAGCCGCTGCCTAAACGGCTTCGAGGCACCATCCATGCGTGCATGGCATTGCTGTTGTCTGCATTGTTTATTTCCATCGTCTTTCACGTGGATATTGTGGTAAATGGCCGGGGAAAGCTGACTTACGATGCTCCTCCGATCGTGTTGCAGGCTTATGAACGCGCTGCTTTGCGTTCACTCCTAGTGAAACCGGGAGACACTGTTACAAAAGGCCAAGTGGTTGCTACTTTAGATCCCACCTTTTCCGCTGCCGATTTGGGGGCCTTGGAGTCACGGAAACGCTTGACTCACGCTCGGGTAAGCCGCTTGATGGCTGAGGCGGTGGCAGCCCCCTATAGTCCTGATCCCGCTGATTCGGATGCCGGTGTACTTGAATATCAGATTTACCAACAAAGAACTACTGAGTACGCATCCCGAATCAAAGGGTTTGACGCGAGTATTGCTGAAGCTGAGGCTAGTAAACTAAGGACAGAAAAGGAAACAGTGCTATTGAAGGAACAGCTTGGGATTTCTTCTTCCATCGAAGAAATGCAAGAGAACCTGTTTAATTATAAGACCAACTCTAAGCTGGAGTATCTCTCGGCGAAGAATAACCGGCTTAGTGCTGAAAGAAGCTTTCGAGATGCAACAGAACGGTTGGTTGAGATTTCTCACCATATCCAAACTGTTAATTCTCAGAAAGAGAGTTTTATCCAGGAATGGAGAAGGACGTTAAGCGAGGAACTAGCGAGGCAACGTGCAGAAGAGTCTCAAATCGATGCAAGTTTGACGAAGTCATCCAAAATTAATAGCTTAGTAGTAATCACAGCGCCCGAAGACGGTACTGTGCTTGATGTTGTTAATCGGTCTGTTGGGTCAATTATCAGGGACACCGAAGCAGTGGTCGTATTAATCCCGAGTGCAGCGCCTCTGCTGTGTGAAATTGAATTGGGCTCTGGTGATATTGGAGATGTTGCTGTCGGGGATCCTGTGATTGTAAAGGTAGATGCGTATCCCTTTCAACGCTATGGCGGATTGGAGGGATATATTCGATCGATTGCATATGAATCGCACTCGATTGGAGGAGGTGGGGGGGATTTGGAGTCCCTTGCCAAAAAAGGCAACGTTGCTGCGGGTGGCGTTCACAGGGTCGTGATCGAGCTTAAAACCACCAGAATGGAGTATTTGCCGAAAGGCAAAATTCTGTTCCCTGGAATGACCGTTTCCGGCGAGGCCCATGTTGGTAATCGGAGGTTGATCAGTTACCTCCTATACCCCATCCTGCGTGGTCTCCAAGAGAGTTTTAGGGAAGCATAGAGTGGATCGATATTTGGTTTAAAGATAGAAAATTATGGTCGGAATAGTTGATAATGTTGATGATCTTATCGGACGGGCGGTTGAAAGGCAGTCCCGGGGGAATCTTCTAGAGGCTTCTGTTTTGTTTACCAAGGCTCTGAAGCTACAGCCAACTAATGCGGTTGCGTTATATTCAATGGCAGCCATTGAGCTCAATCAGGGAAACGTTACACAAGGACTTGCCTTGGCTAAACGCTGTCTTGATGCGGCTCCCTCGTCTCACCTTTCTGCGTACATATATGGCGCAGGGCTTAAGGCTAATCGTCTACTTGATGAAGCGCTAGAAAGCTTCGATAGGGCTCTAACGTTGAATCCTACTTATGTTGAAGCCTTGATCGAAAAGGGAAATATCTACGTCGAAAAGAAGGATTATTTTCAGTCGCTAGCGCAGTTCGAAAAGGTTCTGACCATTGATCCCACCCACATTCTTGCACAGCGTAATCGTGCTGGTTTACTGGAGGGATTAAAGGGGCATGTACAGGACCTCTCGCAGATGACGCTCCGAGGTCTTGAATTGCAAGGGGCCGGCAATATTGCCGGGGCACAAGAGATTTTTCTTCAGATTTTACGCACGCAAGAAACACATTTTGTGTCACTCTACTCCTTGGCTGCTATGTGTCTGAATCAAGGGCGTGTGGACGAGGGGCTGCATTACGCAGAACGTTCAATGAAATCAGATCCCACCTCGCCTTACGGTTGGTATATTACGGGATGTGCTTTAAAGGCTGCGCGGCGCTTTCATGATGCGCTCAAGCATTTGGATCACGCGTTGACTCTAAATCCCGTTTATAAAGAGGCGTTGATGGAGAAAGGTATCGTTTATGGTGAATTGAAAGAGTATGTTCAGGCATTGCTCCAATTTAATCAAATACTACAGATTGACCCTGAAAGTAAATTGGCCTTAGTAAATTTGGCGACCTCACTTACTATTCTCAAACGTCACGACGAAGGTAGCCAGTTCTTTGCTCGGTTACTCAGCATTGATCCGGAACATGAGTATGCCCTCGGAGCCATGGTGCATGCGCGGTTGCATAGTTGCAACTGGACGGATTATGACGTAAATTGTCAGAGGATCATTCAGGGTGTGCGTGACGGCAAACGTGTGTGTCGTTCCTTGGCCTTTTTGGCTATCTCCGATTCTCCGAAAGATCAATTGGACTGTTCACGTATGTTTATGACGCAGGCCTATCCCTTGAAGGAGGAACAGTTGTGGAAGGGGGCGCGTTATAATCATCCTAAGATTCGGATCGGTTATCTTTCCCCGGACTTGAGGGAGCATCCCGTGGGGCATTTAATGGCAGGAGTTTTCGAGGCGCACGATAAAAGCCGCTATGAAATCCATTCGTTCTCCCTTGGGGTAAATGATAATAGTGTCTTGCGAAAGCGCTTTATTGATGCCAGTGAGAAATTTGTAGATGTTCGGGGGAAATCCTCTCGTGAGATCGCGCAAATAATTAGGGATGCTGAGATTGATATTCTGGTTGATTTAGCGGGACCCACAATGGACGCCCAGCCTGACATTCTAGGTTTCAGACCAGCACCGATTCAAGTGGGGTACTTGGGTTATCCGGGAACCAGTGCTACGCCTTATGTTGATTTTATCTTAGGCGACGAAACCGTGACTCCCGAGAAGGATTGGTCATTTTATACCGAAAAGGTGATCAACCTGCCTGGGTGCTATTTGCCTACAGATTCCAAAGTGAAGATTGCGGACAGGACACCCACACGAGCTGAGATGAGTTTGCCTGAGGAGGGTTTTGTGTTCTGTTCCTTCAATCACGATTATAAGATCAGCCCGGCTGTCTTCAATTCGTGGATGAATATGCTAAAACGGGTTGAGAAAAGCGTGCTATGGCTCATGAAATTGAACGAGGCCGCTGAAGCGAATCTGAGGAAAGAGGCTATGGCCCGTGGTGTTGATCCGGACCGTTTGATATTTGCGACGCGTGTCCCGGCTATAGAAGATCATTTAGCGAGATATCGTTTGGCTGGTGTTTTCCTAGACACGACTCCTTATAATGCACACACCACAGCATCTGACGCTCTGAGAGCAGGCTTGCCGGTTGTAACTATCACGGGTCACAGTTTTCAAAGCCGTGTTGCAACGAGCATCCTGAATACAATCGGAATGCCGCATCTTTCTATGGCAACGTTGCAGGAATATGAAGATTTTGCTGTTGAAATGGCGCTTAATCCAGAGCGGCTTTCAGCGTTGAAGGCAGAGCTGGCGGAGAAAATAGCGACTGCTGCAATCTATGATACAGATCTGACTACCCGACGGATAGAAGATGCCTACGATAGAATGCTCAATCGGTAGGTTGACCTTGGAGCGAGTCTTGTTTTGTAAGTAATAAAAAGTAAAAGTATTCGATATGGGACAAATACGCTGGTGTTCAAATTGTTTGGCGATGTCCACAAGGCCTAGGATTTCTTTTGATGATCGGGGTTTGTGTAATGCCTGTGTGTGGACCGAGAAAAAAAAGCTGCTCGATTGGGCGCCTCGGCAGCGAGAGCTTGAGGAGTTACTTACTAAAAACCGTCGCTCCGATGGGAGATTTGATTGTTTGGTACCTGTAAGCGGAGGTAAAGATGGTTCGTATGTTGCTTACAATTTGAAGCATAAATACGGTATGAACCCCTTGGCAGTGACGGTGACGCCCGCACTGCCGCTTGAGTTGGGTGAGAAGAATCTCCGTGCTTTCGTTGAAAGTGGATTTAATCATATTTCGATAAACCCATCATACGAAGCGATGCGTTTGCTTAATCGGGCGGGGTTAGTTGAGATGGGGTTTCCATATTATGGTTGGTTGATTGCTATTCATACTGCCGTGGCAAGAATAGCCGTTGCATTCGGGATCGGATTGATATTTTACGGAGAGGATGGCGAGGTTGAGTATGGTGGTTCTGCAGAGACCCAACGAAATCCGATTTACGATATCTCCTATCAAAAGAAGATATATTTGGAGGGGGGGTATGAAAAGGTGCTTGCAGCCTCAGGGTTAGGTGGAGCTGAGCTATTCTATTTCCGTTATCCTGAGGATGAGGAGCTGATTCGGACGCCAATTTCACTGACGCATTGGTCGTATTACGAAAATTGGGATCCATATCGGAATTATTTGGTGGCAAAAGAGCATTGCGGATTAACCGAGGCCGAATCTTCCGGCGCAGGGACCTTTACCAATTTTTCCCAGAATGATCAGGCGTTATATGCATTGCATACATATTTGATGTATTTGAAGTTTGGTTTTGGTCGGGCAAATCAAGATGCCTCAATAGAAGTACGACGCGGTGCAATGGATCGTTCACAGGCTGTTAACTTGGTTAGATTGTACGATGGTCACTATCCTGAGGAGTTTATATCGCTTTATTTGGATTACTATAAGATTACCGAGTCTGAGCTGGATGGAGTGTTTGATCGATATGCAAATAGGAGCTTGTTTACGAAGGAAGCAGGTCGTTGGAAGCCGAATTTTATCGTAACATGAGTTCTTTGCCGGTAGTAACGATTGTCGATTACGGAATGGGTAACCTTGGCTCCGTTTCGAACGCATTCCGTTATATCGGTTGTGCCTCTCGGATTGCGGCTGACCCCGAAATTGTGGTCAAGGCAGAGTGTATTCTTTTACCAGGGGTAGGATCATTTCGCCGAGCGATGAGTTCTCTCAGGCAAACAGGTCTGGATTTAGCGATACTCGAAGCCGTCAGGGTAAAAGGGACTAGGATTCTTGGGATCTGTCTAGGGATGCAGTTGCTTGGTACTTACGGTTTTGAGGATGGTGAGACTCCTGGCTTAGGACTTGTTGACGCACAGGTGGATGCATTCACCTGTGAGGAAGTTGGGGTGAGGAAGATTCCGCATGTGGGATTTGATCAGGTTGAGATTGTTTCCGGTTCTCACCTCATGGCAGGGTTGGGAACGGACGCGGATTTCTATTTTGTACATTCGTATAGGATGTTGCCGACCGGGCTTCAGGGTAACATCTCGTGTTGTTCCTATGGGACGCCTTTCGTTGCCGCTATTGAGTATGGAAATATAAATGCGACGCAGTTTCATCCTGAAAAAAGCCAGGCAAATGGGCTCGTGTTGTTGCGAAATTTTGTTACGGGCTAATTCACATGTTGAGGAAACGCCTTATATTTACACTGCTGTATAGTTCAGGCTCATTTATGTTGAGTCGGAATTTTCGGTTGCAGCGTGTTGGGGACATCGCGTGGTTACAGAAAAATTATAACTTTTCTAAGATTACAGCGGCGATAGACGAGTTGGTGGTGCTGGATGTGAGTAGGGGGCAACGTGATGCAGATAAGTTTTGTGATACATTGTCCCAGTTGGCTGAAACTTGTTTTGCTCCAATTGCAGCTGGTGGCGGCGTTCGTACGCTAACGTATTGTACGCGTCTTCTTAGAAATGGTGCCGATAAAGTGGTTTTGAATTCTCCGCTCGTCACGGATTCTAGTCTGGTGAATGAGCTTTCGAGGGAGTTTGGGCGGCAGTGTTTAGTTGCTTCTGTTGACATTCGGACAGCGCCAGAGGGAGGGGCCTCTGTCTGGATAGAGAATGGATCCTGCGAGGTAGAGATGCCCATCGATGACTATTGGCGCGTGATTATCGGAAGTCCTATTGGCGAGATTTACTTGAATTCGATTAACAGAGACGGAACCGGACAAGGGTACGATTTCACCTTGCTAGATTCATTACCAAAGAATTTGTCGATCCCGGTGATATTCGCAGGAGGAGTTGGCAATGCGACACATCTGGCGAATGGGTTGATGGATTCGCGCGTAGATGCGGTTGCGACGGCCAATTTGTTCAATTTCGTTGGTGACGGATTGCTGCAGGCTCGACGCCAGTTGATAGAGATGGGTTTTTTATTGCCCAATTGGGATATGAGTATTCTGTTAAAATGAATCGGTACGGTTATTTTGTATAGAGCAAGATATACCCGCCTGTGCATTGTCAGTTTTGATTTATCGAGGGTTTTTAGATATGAAAAAAGTGTTGGTTACAGGAGCTGGCGGTTTTATTGGCTCACATTTGGTGGAGTTGTTGGTTTCTCGAGGCTATCAGGTTAGGGCTTTGGCCCACTACAATTCCTTTAATTTTTGGGGCTGGCTGGATCGCTCTGTGTGTCGGAACGATATTGAGTTGTTTAACGGAGATGTGCGTGATCCTCACTTTTGTAAGCATGTCACGAAGGATATCGACACGGTCTTTCACCTTGCTGCTTTGATTGCTATTCCTTACTCATACGTAGCCCCTGACAGTTACGTTGATACGAATGTAAAAGGAACCTTAAACATTTGCCAGGCGGCACTGGAGAATGGTGTGAGCCGTGTGATTCATACCTCGACTAGTGAGGTTTATGGAACTGCACGTTATGTGCCAATTGATGAGAAGCATCCTCTTCAACCCCAGTCTCCATACAGCGCTTCCAAAATTGGGGCGGATATGATGGCCTTGAGTTTCTTTAATGCATTTAATCTTCCTGTCACGGTTGCGCGGCCGTTTAATACCTACGGTCCGAGGCAGTCTGCCCGTGCAGTGATTCCGACGATAATAAGTCAAATTGCGAGTGGTATGAAGCAAATTAAGTTGGGAGATGTTACCCCAACGCGCGATTTTAATTTCGTGCTGGATACGTGTCGCGGCTTCCTTTCGTTAGCTGAATCCGATCGTGTTGCGGGTGCGGTTGTTAATATTGGTTCCAATTATGAGATTTCAGTTGGGGATACTCTAAAGATAATTCGCGACTTGATGGGGAGTAATGTTGAGTTCTTGGTTGATGAGCAGCGGATGCGTCCGAGTAAGTCTGAGGTTTTTCGTTTGTGGTGTGATAATTCAAAGATTAAAGAGTTAACAGGATTCGAACCTGAGTACGATATTAGAAGGGGGCTTAAAGCGACGGTCGATTGGTTTTCTAAGCCAGAGAATCTCAGAAGTTACAAAGCGGATATTTATAATATCTGATTTTAGATATGATTGATTCGCTTGTGCGATTTGTTCGCGATCAATATAGCACCCTAGGCTTTGTTCCCTTGCATGCTCCTGAGCTCATGGGAAAGGAGCGGGAGTATGTTTGTGGTGCTATAGAGTCTACGTTCGTTTCTAGTGTAGGCGCATTTGTGGATCGTTTTGAACTCGAAATGGCACGGTATACCGGTAGTGAGAGATGTGTTGCTACTGTTAATGGTACAGCTGCGCTGCATATTGCGTTGATTCTCGCTGGGGTACGGACTGGTGATTTGGTCATCACTCAGCCTCTGACATTCGTCGCGACATGTAATGCGATACGATATTGCGGGGCAGATCCTATATTCGTGGATGTTAATCGCGGTACGTTAGGTCTTTCGCCGGCTGCTGTCGAAGAGTGGCTTTCGAAGAACGCTGAAATTGACAAGGATGGCCTTTGTCGTGTCGGACGTGCTGGGAAAATCGTGAGAGCATGTGTGCCGATGCATACGTTCGGACATCCGGCAGATCTTGATGGACTGGTAGCAGTCTGTAAGCGCTGGGGTATAGAGCTGGTTGAGGACGCAGCTGAATCATTGGGTAGTTTGTACAAGGGAAGGCATACTGGAGTTTTTGGTTCGCTCGCTGCTATTAGCTTTAACGGGAATAAAATCATCACCACCGGTGGAGGTGGAATGATACTGTGCGACGGAGAGCTAGGAGTACGTGCGAAGCATCTGACAACCACGGCGAAGGTTCCTCATCAGTACGAGTATGTGCATGATGAAATTGGATACAATTATCGGTTGCCTAATTTGAACGCTGCTCTTGGATGCGCGCAATTGGAACGCTTGGAGTCGTTTGTTTTTGCGAAACGGAAGCTTGCTGAGCGCTATTCGCAGTTATTTGCCGGTAGCGAGTATAGATTCGTAACCGAGCCCGACGGGTGTAGATCCAATTATTGGCTAAATGCGGTAATTTGTCCTGATCGAGACAGCCGGGACGCCCTATTGGCAAAGACGAATCAGGAAAATGTGATGACTCGTCCTATCTGGGCGTTGATGAATCGCCTTCCCATGTTCAATGATTGCCTTAAAGGGCCGCTTGATAACGCTGAATGGTTAGAGGAGAGGGTGGTGAACCTTCCGAGCAGTGTCATTCCGGAGTTAATGCAATGAAGCGCAAAATAGCCGTTTTCACCGGAACTCGCGCTGAGTACGGCTTGTTGAAGCCGTTGATGACGGAGATTCGATCGAGTGCGACACTGGAATTACAATTGATTGTCAGTGGGGCTCATTTGACTCCTGTACATGGTAATACATGGCAACAGATTGAGCAGGATGGGTTTGCGATTGATGAGCAGGTGGAGATTTTGCTGGCATCGGATTCAGCGATTGGAGTAACCAAATCGATGGGGCTGGCTTTAATAGGTTTTGCTGAGGTATTGCAGCGATTACGGCCTGATATTTTAGTGGTGCTGGGAGACCGATACGAAGCATTGGCCATTGCGACGGCCGCGATGATTGCGCGGATCCCCATCGCTCATATTCACGGAGGGGAGTCGACGGAGGGCGCAATAGACGAGGCTATTCGTCATTCAATTACAAAGATGTCTCATCTCCATTTTGTAGCTGCTGAGGATTATCGGAGGCGTGTAGTTCAATTGGGCGAGCAATCAGATAGAGTTTGGGTGACAGGAGCGTTGGGGGTGGATAACATCTTCAATCTCCCGATGTTGAGCAAATTGGAGTTGGAGAGGCTGTTAAATATTAGGCTGATATCCCCCTGTTATTTGCTTACTTATCATCCTGTTACCCTTGCCGAGCAGGGGGCTCACGGAGCGTTGGATGCCTTAATTGGAGCATTGCTTGAGCGAGGGGGAACTATTGTCGTTACTGGTGTGAATGCCGATCCGGGTTCCGCAGAGATCCGAGAGTTCTTTGCTAAAGTTGCGTCCCAATATCCTGATAGGGTCGTCGTAACACCCTCGCTGGGAGCTGTAAAATATTTGAATTTGATGAGATACGTTGATGCCGTAGTTGGAAATTCTTCAAGTGGATTATTGGAGGCTCCGTACATTGGTGTTCCAACTGTCGACGTTGGGGATCGGCAAAAGGGGCGATTGCGTGCACCTTCTGTAATTCATTGTAATGCCGAGATTGCGGATATACGTGAAGCCTTGGCAAAGGCTGCGTCATGTGAACATAGGACTCTCGCTCTGAATTTGGAGAGTCCCTACGGTCGACCTGGGGCTTCAAAGAGGATTGCGCGCGTTCTTGAAAGCGTATCGCTGGATGGAGTTTTGAAGAAGCGATTTTGTGATCTTGGGTAAAGCACAAGAGTCTCGTTATGCGGCGCGGTAAGTGGTTAGACTTTGAGAAGCCAAGAGATGATATGAAGATCAATCCAGTCTATATTATTGCAGAGGCCGGTGTTAACCATAACGGTGACAATGGAATGGCTTTTGCTTTAATTGATGCCGCTGCAGAGGCCGGCGCTGATGCGGTTAAGTTTCAAACTTTTGATGCGATCAAGCTTGCCTCAAAGCACGCTCCTAAGGCTTCCTATCAGAAGGGCTTGACAGATGGTAGTGAAAGCCAGCTGGATATGCTAAAGAAACTGGAGCTACCAAAGGAGTGGCATTCGCATCTCAAGAGTCATTGTATTCAACGCGGTATTGAGTTTCTTTCCACGGCTTTTGATAGCGATAGTTTGCAGTTTCTTAATGACCTCGGGGTTAATCGATTTAAAATCCCCTCAGGTGAACTGGCAAATGGGCCTTTATTATGGCAATTTGGGCGTACGAAGAAGCCCCTGATTCTTTCGACTGGAATGGCATATTTATCCGAGGTGGAAGAGGCGCTTGCTATAGTCTCTCATGCTCTCCGTTTTGACCATGAGCCTCACTCTTTGCAGGATGTGTGGCAGGCATGGAGTGATCCAGTGGGGCGTCAGGTGTTGGAAGGACACGTTACGCTTTTGCATTGTACTTCGCGATACCCAACGCCGTTCAACCAAGTGAATTTACGTGCAATGGATACACTGGCGTCTGCGTTCGGACTACCGGTTGGGTACTCTGATCACACGGAAGGGGCCCTAATACCAGTTGCTGCTGTCGCTCGTGGGGCTTGCGTGATCGAAAAGCATTTTACGTTGGATCGGAATTTGCCTGGCCCGGATCATCAGGCATCACTTGAACCGCATGAATTAAAGCAGATGGTGTGTCAGATTCGGGCGTTACAAGATGCGTTTGGGCATGGGGGGAAGTCTCCGTATCCAGAAGAGTGGGACACGCGTCGGGCTGCGAGACAGCAGGTAGTCGCGGCTAGGGCTATTGAGAAAGGGGTACGTTTGACTAGAGATGATTTGACTACTGCCAGGTGCGGTGCCGGGATGTTGCCTTCGGCACTCTGGGCGATGGTGGGAACAACGGCAAATCATTCGTATCAAGCAGGGGTACCTATTGGGGAATGAGTATGGATTCCTTTGATTTGCGGCCGCTGATATTGATTGGCGCAGGTGGTCACGCTAAGGTGTTACATGCTTTAGCTATTGCTGCGGGGCACAATCTATTGGGCGTATGTGATCCTCAACTCGCTTCTCATGGGGTTACTCATTGGCGCGGTCTCGACGTCCTTGGAGGAGATGAGGTTTTACAAACGGTAGACCCCCAAACGGTGGGGTTGATTAACGGAATAGGAAAGACAGTAGGCGCCGTTAAGAGGAGAGAGGTTTTCGAGAGATATTTGGCGGCAGGTTTCTATTTCCCCGTTCTTAAGCATCCAATGGCTTGGGTCGCGCCGTGTGTGGAATTAGCGCAAGGTGTGCAGCTAATGGCGGGGGTTATCATTCAACCAGAAGTGCAAGTTGGTGTGAATACGATCATTAATACGGGAGCAAGCGTGGATCACGATTGTTGTGTCGGTTCGCATGTTCATGTGGCTCCGGGGGCTGTATTATGTGGAGGAGTGAGAGTTGGGGACGATGCCTTTATTGGGAGTGGCGCGATTGTCATTCAACAGCTTTCGATTGGTGAGTCTGCAGTGATCGCAGCTGGGACAACATTGGCGCGTTCTTTACCTTCAAATGCGGTTTATAAGCCCTATAAGTCTCGAGACTAAACAAGATGAGCAAGATAGAGGAATTGAACGGGAAAAATTGGAGATCGACCCTTGTTGGACCGGAGGCGCGCCTCGAAGAGGCTGTAGCTGCCATTGAAAATTCGCATCTAAGAATCGCACTAGTGGTGAATGAAAGGGGGCAGCTGATAGGGACACTTACAGACGGAGATGTTCGCCGTGCGCTACTGAAGCATCTGTCTCTAGATGTGAAAGTTGAGTCAATCATGTGCTCCTCCCCGAAATCCGCAAGACTTGATTGGAGCAGGGAGAGGATCCTTTCTTTGATGGAAACCGATGGATTGCTTCAGGTTCCGATTGTAGATTTAGAAAATAGAGTGATTGGTCTGGAGTCGTTGGATCATTTGGTGAAAATCCGCCAATTAGATAATCCAGTTTTTATTATGGCTGGCGGTTTTGGGACCAGGCTGCAGCCCTTGACTCATGATTGTCCAAAGCCCTTATTAAAAGTCGGAGGTAAGCCGATATTGGAGATAATCATTCAGAGTTTTATTGATTCAGGGTTCCGTAACTTTTTCATTTCGACACATTATTTGCCTGAAATGATCCGGGAATACTTTGGGGATGGAACTCGATGGGGGATAAGTGTCCGTTATGTTCACGAAGAAAACCCGCTTGGTAGCGCAGGTGCACTGGGTTTGTTGCCTCACGACGAGATAGATCTTCCGCTATTGATGATGAATGGAGATCTGCTGACTACGCTCAATCACCAGAGTATGTTGTCCTTCCATAATGAAGCTAGTGCTGTGGCGACCGTATGTGTGCGAGAATACGAACACCAGGTGCCATTCGGGGTGATTCGAGGAGACGGGTTGCGTGTTTGCTCCATTGTTGAGAAGCCAGTAATTAGAAACTTTATAAATGCGGGCATTTATGTCCTTTCTCCAGACCTTGTGAAGAGTGTCTCTCCACAGACAAGGATCGATATGCCTGACCTGTTAGAACGGGCAATCAATCGAGGGAAAGACGTTCGAATGTTTCCCCTACACGAGTATTGGTTGGACGTGGGTCGAATGGAAGACTTCCAACGGGCTCAAGTTGATTTTGCTCAGATCTAAAATGAATCGATTTGTCGTAGTTGGAGCTGGCAGTATTGCAAAGCGACACATTCGGAATCTAAAGTTAAAGTTCCCTCAAGCGGAAGTCGTGTGCGTGTCCTCGTCAGGGAGGGGCATTTCTCAGGACGAGACTGCTGCGGATGTGATTGAACCTAATCTAATATCGGCGATTAACAAAATGCCTGATGCGGCAATTATTGCTTCACCCGCACCTTGGCATATTGAAAATGCACTAGAGTTTTTAAGGGCTGGCATACCTGTGTTGATAGAAAAACCGTTTGCCCATAGATTTGACGCTATTGAGCCGGTTATGGCCACGTTACTTGAATTTCGAGATAAAATCGAAGTTGGTTACAATCTGCGTTACACTACTGCGGCTCGAAAGATGAAAGAAGTTCTCGAGCAGGGAAAATGTGGGCGCCTACTTTGTGCATTGGTGGATGTCGGGCAGTATTTGCCAGACTGGCGAAGAAATGAAGATTACCGTAAGAATGTATCGGCAAAATCTAATCTAGGAGGCGGCGTGCTTTTGGAATTGAGCCACGAATTAGATTACCTCAAGTGGTTTTTGGGACCTGTATCTTCCGTGTATTGTGATGCTGGAGCTTCCGGCACACTTGAAATCGATGTTGAGGACCGTATTGATGCGGTCCTTAGGATGGTTGACGGGTGCGTCGTTAATCTCCATATGGATTTTTTGCAACGTGTTCCTTCCCGGGTTTGTAAAATTGTTGGGGAGAACGGGACATTGATTTGGAATGTTTATGAAAATTCTGTGCAGTGGCATAGCGCAGCGGAAGGGATAGAAGTAATATACGCAGACACGAGTTATGACAGAAACGCTGCCTATCTGGAGGAAATCGATCAGCTATGTAAGATCGTGCGGAATGAATGCAAACCGTTCATCTCAGTGTCCGAAGGCATTGAGACTGTGGAGCTGATTGATAAAATGCGTGTGTCGTCTAATTGCGGGATAGTGGTTAAATGGTGATTTCAGGTGAAAATATTTGCATTTATATTCGCGCGCGGGGGGTCCAAGGGACTGCCGGGGAAAAATATCCGACCTTTGGGTGGCTTACCGTTATTGGCGCATTCCATTCAGACGGCAAAGAAAACACCTGGAATTGAAAAGGTTTTTGTTTCGACGGATTCAGACGATATTGCAAAGGTCGCTCTTGAATATAGCGCGGAGGTGATTCGTCGACCAGCCGAACTAGCTACTGATAACGCATCGGAATGGCTGGCTTGGCAACACGCAGTGGAGTATGTGCGTGGTAGAGATGGCGGGTTTGATGTGTTTGTCAGTTTGCCCACGACCTGCCCCCTTAGGAACGAGCAGGATGTTGCGAAATGTATCTCGGCCTTAGATGGTTCTACGGATTTTGTGATAACTGTTACCCCTTCAAATAGAAATCCCTATTTTAATATGGTGGTGAGGGAACCCACTGGAGAAAGCAGAGTTGTGATGTCGGGATCGGGGATCCATAGACGCCAAGATGCACCTGATGTGTACGACATAACCACTGGTGCTTATGTCGGACGTCCCGAATTTATAATGACCCATAACAGTTTGTTTTCTGGTAGGGTTTGTTCTGTGATAATTCCAAAGGAGCGTGCTGTGGATATCGATGATGAATATGACTTCTTAGTGGCAGAGCGACTGTACAATATTCAAAATCATGAATCTTAATGGGAAGACCTACGTAGTAATGGGAGCGGCGGGAAGAATTGGAGGCCGTTTATCTCAAACACTGATTAGTAGCGGTGCGAATGTGGTCGCGATCGATCTCAGTTCGGAGTCGCTTCAGAACCTGAAGCAGGAATTTGATCACACTGGGCGCCTGTTAACGTTGAGGGGGGAGTTAACGAGTGTGGATTCCATTCAGGCGGTTCTTCATCAGGGAGCTGAGCGATTTGGTGACATCCACGGTTCTGTGAATGCCGCGTATCCTAGAAATGCTAATTATGGGCGTAAGTTAATGGATGTTACTTATGTTGATTTTTCCGAGAATGTATCGCTGCATTTGGGGGGGTATTTTATTTATATGCAGCAGTGTTTGAAGTATGCGATGGAGAGGGGATGTGACTTTTCGCTAGTTCAATTTTCTTCGATATATGGAACAGTAGCTCCACGGTTTGAAATTTACGGAGATACTGCGATGACTATGCCGGTTGAATACGCTGCGATCAAAGCTGGGATTCAGCATTTGATGAGGTATGCGACAGCCTATGCGAAGGGTACTGGATTCAGAGTCAACTGCGTCAGTCCGGGAGGCATCTTAAGTGGACAGCCTGAAGAGTTTTTGGCTCGCTATAACCAGAAGTGTCGAGGAAAGGGGATGCTTGAGGAGACTGATCTTGTTGGTGCAGTGCAGTTTTTGCTTTCGGACGCTTCGATGTACGTATGTGGCCAGAATCTAATTGTAGATGACGGCTTTAGTAATTAAGGGGTTGATTGTAAGTGCAAATGTGGAAGGGTTTTGAGTGTTTGTTTTCTGTGTTGCAACCTGGGGGAGCGGTGCTTCGGAAAACGCAAACTTTTGAAAGAGAACGGTTGTTTTTTGGTGACGAATGGAGAACATGTTCGCCCCCTTCTGATTAAGTGGAGACCATGAAGCGGCTGTCGGCACGAGTAAATGCCTGCAGCGAAAACACTAGTCGCAGTTCCAGGAAATCTAGTCGCAGCTTCCGAAATCTCCTGAGTGGAGTTGAAAGGGGACTTTTCGATTTTATGGGATATAAAGAAATTAACAAGTGTCGGATATCAGGAAGTACAAACTTGATTGGTGTCTTGGATCTTGGGGTTCAATCGCTTACTGGTGTATTTCCTAAGGATGTGGCGACTCCAATTACGTCAGGTCCCCTGCGGCTGGTATGGTGCCCTGAGAGTGGATTGCTCCAGCTGGAGCATACGTATGATTTGGGTGAGATGTACGGAGATAATTATGGGTACAGATCTGGATTGAATCGATCGATGGTGGCTCACCTAACACACAAGGTGAAGCATTTGCAGCGGTTGCGTCCCGTCGGTGCATCGGATGTCGTAGTGGATATTGGGAGCAATGATGCAACACTATTGAAGGCTTACGATTGCGAGGGGCTGACGAGAGTGGGAATTGATCCGACGGGGAACAAATTTAAGGAGTATTATCCTGCTGATATTCAGTTGATTCCGGACTTCTTTTCTGCGGCTGCCTATCGACGTGTTTTAGGAGGCAAGCAGGCAAAAATCGTTTCTTCCATTTCGATGTTCTATGATCTGGAAGCGCCTTTAGATTTTGTTCGCGATATTTACGAAATATTAGATGCGGACGGGGTTTGGCATTTTGAGCAAAGTTATATGCCAACGATGCTTAGGATGAACGCATATGATACTGTTTGTCATGAGCATTTGGAATATTATTCGCTAGGTGTTGTGAAACGTCTTCTAGAGCAGAGTGACATGAAGATAGTTGATGTTCAGATGAACTCGATCAATGGGGGAAGTTTTGCGGTGACCGCAGCTCGCAGGCAGTCGAAATTGAAGTCCAATGAGCCTGTGATCGAGTGGATGCTGGGACAAGAAGATAGAATGGGTTTGCATACGCCTCGGCCATTTAGACAGTTCGAAGAGCGGGTGTTTGAGCATCGTGAGAATTTATTAAGGTTAATCCGCGCCCTAAATGCTGATGGTAAGACAGTGGCTGGATACGGAGCTTCCACCAAGGGTAACGTTTTATTGCAGTTTTGTGGTCTTACTACCGATGATATCACCTGCATAGCGGAGGTTAACCCTGATAAGTTTGGATCATATACGCCAGGTACTAACATTCCAATCCTATCCGAGTCTGAAGTGCGTGCAATGAAGCCTGATTACATGCTGGTTTTACCATGGCACTTCCGTGATACTATTATTCAGAGGGAAGCGGAATATTTGGCGTCTGGCGGAAAACTAATCTTTCCGATGCCTGAGATCGAAATCCTCTAGCTCAGTGAATCCTAAGAAATCAATCGTTGTCGGATGCTTAGGGCAGGATGGGGTCTTGTTGACCGATGTGCTGACTAAGCGTGGTGACGATGTTCTTGGGATCGCGCGAGGATCCTCGATTGGCTACGGCACTGTTCCTGTCTTTGGCTCAATTGATGTGATTGATAGGAGCAGTGTACGAGGTGTGCTAAAGCAGTTTGAACCGGATGAGGTCTACTATCTTGCTGCGAAGCATGTTTCTTCGGAGGGAGGAGTCCATGGGAAATCATTGCTTGAGCAGTTTGAGGCTGCGCATCGGGTGCATGTCGTTGGGCCGATGAACATCATGGATGCGATGGTGGAGGTCGCGCCGAAAGCGCGTTTTTTCTACGCGTCATCTTCTCTGGTTTTCAGTGGTGAAAATGGGGAAGTTCAGGACGAGAATACTCCACTTAGTCCACAGGGAGTGTATGGAATGACAAAGGTTCAAGGGATGTGTCTGTGTCGGGAATACCGACGGCTGCATAACCTGCATACGGCAATAGGTATCCTGTATAATCACGAATCACATCTACGTGCAGACCAGTTTCTTACGGCGAAAATAATTCGCACGGCGATTCGTATTTCTAGAGGGAGTTCGGAGAAGTTAACCGTGGGGAGTCTCGCCAGCCGTGTCGATTGGGGGTACGCTAGAGACTATGTGGGAGCGTTTACTAAGATATTGTCGCTGAGAGAAGGGGGGGATTTTGTAATAGCTACAGGCGAAGCTCACACGGTACATGAATTTATTACTTTGGTTTTTGAGTATCTCGGGCTTGATCCTGAGCCGCATATTTATGAAAGTCCTCAGATCTTAACTAGGACACCTCTAGTTAAAATTGGGGATGCGGGAAAGCTTCGACGTTTAACGGGTTGGGCTCCGACCTATTCTTTTTCGGACTTTGTAAGGCAACTAGTTAAGGATCACATTGAGCAGGAAAGATGAGTGATGTTATGGGGAATAACGACTCCTTTCGTTCTTTTATACTGGCAAGATTAGCGTATATTACGTTTTTTACCGCTTGGCCATTTCTTAAAGCGGTGAATTGTTTTTGCAGGGTATTTTGGGGCTCCCGTTCGACGAAACGCAAGCTGTGCATTGAGGCGGGTGTGCGGGGGTGGGAATCGATAGAGTTCAAAGAACTCTACAAATGTGCATGTGAATATGTAGGTGAGGGATCTGTTCATAAATTAGTGGTGCGCCCTGATCTATCATATCTAATGCAGGTAAATGATGTACTTCGGGCGGCTGAGGTGAGCCATTATGTTTATGATCCTCGGACTGGAGATCAGGGGTTATTAAGGGGGATGGTGCAGAGCTTTTTAGTTGCAGTTTTACTTGTTCGTTATGATGTTGTACCAGTCGTGCTGTTAACGGATCTATCTGTTCGGACGTGGCGCTGTCAGGCAGCAGTTGTTAGCGCCATTCGCGGGTGTGTAGTGTGTTTTATGGCACCTAAGATGGTGCAGCCCATCTTTCCTCACAGGCGTTTGATTGGTCCGAGTCTCATGCCGTTCTCTCAGGAGACATTTTGTCATGTCAGTCGGTTAAGTGCTAAACGCGTTGATTCGGGTACTCCGAAGGCGATTTTCGCAGGATCACTCTATGAACCCCGAACGACTACACTGAACGAAATTCAATGTTTTTTAAAGGGCAAGGATGTGCTCTTCGAAGTGAAAGGGCGAGTTCTAGGAGGGGCTCGTATTTCCGATGATGAATATTGGGAGCGCTTATGTTTTTCCGATATCATCTTTACAACGGCAGATCAAATGATACAATCTGGTACCGATTGGACGCATATTCCACACTTGGTTTATCGTTATTTAGAGGCCTTGGTAAGTGGTAGTATGTTAATTGCTCAAGCTGTTCCGAGTGTTGAGCGTTACTTTACTCCTGGGGAACATTTCGTGAAGTTTGAGAATGCTGAACAAGCGGCAAGTTTGATTGAGTATTATCTGAATCACCCGGAAGAACGGCTGAATATCGCAAATGCTGGTAGGGCGAGAGCAAAGGCCCTAATTGAATCTAGATGCTTTTGGGTGAATATCGACTGTATGCTGGGGCGCGATTGTATTAACTGATTTTTAATGTTGAGGTTGATTTATTTTGTATGAAAGTTTTGATAATCGAAGCAACCCCTGCAACTCCGCATGCGGAGACGGGATTGGAAATTGCGATAAAGGAAAAGTTATCAGGTTCATCGGTTGTTTATGCGCCGATTTTTCACTTATTGCCAATTTTAGTGTGGCGGAGCAACATTAATGGTCGACGACTGGAGGCTGGTGCTGATTCATTGGAGGACTGGATCGCCTATCTCGTTAGTCAAGTTAAGGACTATGCTGAGATTGATGTTTTTAATCTCAATACAGTTCCCGATTACTTAACGGAAGAGATTCGTCGGGATCCCTTTGGCTTTCATTACGAGGGGCATGATTTCGGGGCCCTGGTGAAGAGTAATGCTGTGCAATTATTCAATACAGTTGATTGTGCTCAAATTATCTCGACTAATTATGGTGCGTGTTTGTTGTTGGCGCAAACGGCTATTCTTTCGTATAATATTGCATTGTTTCTGTTGGAAAGGCATGGGCCGGAATTGGTGTATTTTTTTAATGGTCGAACTATTGGTTCTTGGCCAATATATTTGGCCTGTAGAAAACGCGGTGTGAGAACCATAATCCATGAAAGAGGGGCAACTAAGGATAAATATAGTCTTTGGGCTCGCCCGCCACAGTATCAAGAGATTCTAAAAGAGGAGATCCATAATTTCTCTTTGGGGCGTTCGGCCGATGTTGCAAGGCATGCTGCAGCTACATTCTATTTTCGCCAAAAGCGAGGGAAAACTACCAATTATGGATTTAATAATCAAAATCAAGATCATGATGCGATTGTATGCTTGGAGGGGCTTTCCGATAAGTATGTTGTGTATTTGACCAGTTCAAATAGCGAGATATTTTTAATGCCTGGGCAAGATGTTCGTAATGCTCTTGGTAGCCAGGAAGATGCTGTCGCGACTTTAGCGCAGGTATGCAGGCAGGTCGGGGTACAGTTGATCATAAAAATGCATCCCGGTACGCCAGAAGCCGAACGGCACTTGTATGACCATCTGTCAAACGGCACTGCATGTATAGTGGTTTCGCCTAGTTCAAAGATTTCGTCGTATAGGTTGGCTGAAGGTGCCTACAGGAATATCTCGTATGGTTCTACGATCACTTGGGAGTTACTTTATTATGGAATCCATTGCGCGGTGTTATCGGATACGATAGGCAGGGGTGAGGCTGGTGTTGTTGAGTTGGCGAGTGCTGAAGATATAAAATCCTATTTGCAGTCAGATTTAGGAGCCGTCGATTCTGGCTATGCGGTAAAATTTGCTGATTTTATGTCGAATTATGGTGTTCAGTTTGAGTATTTCCATGCTGAGACATTGTTTGCCGGTGTGTTTAGTGATCGATTGGATGGGGCTAAGTAGACGTATTGTTTTAAATTTATGATTAATGAAAATATGCTTAGTTATGCGAGAAACGCCGGTGGGATGCCTTATTTTTCGCAGGCTGGCCAAGATTTGTTTGTTTTGGAGATGCTTGCTGGGAAAAGGGAGGGATTATATTGTGAGATCGGCGGCGCTCACCCGTACGATTCCAATAATTCGGCTTTGCTCGAGAGTAAGTATCAATGGGCCGGTTTTTCAGTTGAATTAAACCCTGAACTGGTGACACAGTTTAATTCCTATCGTAGAAATCCATGTATTGAGGCGGATGCAACTGTTTTGGATTACGAACGGATATTGATTGAGCGTGAATTCTCAAAACAGGTTGATTATTTGTCACTCGATATCGATCCTGCGCGGGTAACGTATTCTGCGTTGAATCGGATCCCATTTGATCGCTATCGTTTTAGTGTCATCACTTACGAGCATGATGCCTATTCCTGTGGTGATGAATATATGAGACTCTCGCGGGAGTTTCTGAACGCAAAAGGCTATCAATTGGTTGTGGCGAATGTGATGTCTTTTGGACGTGATTTTGAAGATTGGTGGGTTGATCCTACGGTGGTCGAAAGAAGCGTTTGGGAACGGTTCCAGATGCAGGGCGTGGAGTTCTCTGAGATATTGCCGCTCTTTAAGACGGGTTTGGTGTGAGGCTTTCTAGGATATTGAGGGCGCGATCTGATAGTTGTTTGATAATAGAAAGGGAAGTTACGGTATGAGTTTTGATGTCACTGCACTCTTTCATCAGCTCGAGGGGCGTGACGTCCCATCGGCTATCTCAGCCCAAACGGTTTCTTTCGCTCAAGGTGACGCGTTTTTTCAACTTGCTGCCGCAAAAAATGCCCGAGCGATCCGGTTGCGTCAGGTTTTCGCGGAAAAAGGGTTTAGCCGCGTGCTTTTGAGCGCGAATATCGATGGTTTTGACTGTCAAATCCCTGGTTGCACTGTGGGTTTTCTCGAAAAGGGATTCTTCGCTGATTCGGATGAGAACCTTCGAGCTAACAAACGAGCGTTTCTGGATGGGGCGATTGTAATCGTTAATAACAATGACGCGGGACAGCATGTCCCCGGGTATGCGGATTTTTACGCTCAATGTACCAACACCATTTTTGTCGCTTGGGATTGGGATAATCATCATTGGCTTGAACTCAGCACATTCCTCGCGGCTCATTCCGATATTTATGCGCCTGCCCATCATGAGAATCTGTATCTTTTGACCCGTTACAATTGGCTTACTTCGGGCCCTGTTTACTGTAGCACGGTGCAATGGTCACGGAAGCTGCTGACGGACAGTTTGCCCTTTTTGATTTCCACGCCACGTTCTAATGCCCCGCTGGGGAAACATATCCCGTACGCCCCATTCACGTTTCGAAATCAGGTGGTGAGCACGCTGGGGCAAATATATCCCTCGATTGGGTTCAGTGACCGCACGTTTCATCAACGAACGGCTATGGAGAAATTGGAGGAGTGGGCGGCTCACAAGATCCACTGGATCTCTCCAGTTCTGAATGATGTCGCAATTCGGATCTTTGATGCACTTTGTTCCGGAGGTATTCCTTTAGTTCCGGAATCCATGCGATTTTTGCCGCCAATTCGGGATATCGATCGCGATTTTGTGCTGTTTTACACCCCGCACGATATTATCGATCCTCGTGGGCTTGTAGATCGGGCAATTCAGGTTTTTGATCGAGGCGGGGCGGATCAGATAGTGGCGCGGCATCGGTATGCATTAGAAAATCATCATGGAGATTGTTCCATGCGTGCGCTTCACAATATGGTTGTTGAGAAATATTCGCTATGAGCCATTCCTGCGCAGTTGTTATTCCGGTGTACCGCAAGGTACTGGAACCCTTAGAAGAGTTTTCCCTCGATTATTCACTCGAGAAGCTTACTGGACGGGATGCGTTCTTTGTGGGACCGAGGAGCCTGGATCTATCTTACTATACGGCTCGGTATCCGAATGTAAAAGTGATGTTATTTGACGATGAATATTTTGTGTCGATTAAGGGGTATAACAAACTTTTGCTGGACCCTGCTTTCTACGAGAAGTTTTCGACACATGAGTTCATGTTGATCCTCCAAACGGACGCGATTGTGCTGAAGGACGAATTGGATCATTGGTGTGCAGCTCCGTATGATTACGTGGGGGCGCCTTGGCCTGATCCGTTAGAGATCATGATCAATCTCGATGTATTCACCGGAGTGGCTGGGAAAAAGGTTAAGACACAGGTTGGTAATGGGGGGTTGAGTTTGCGCAGAAATCGCAAGTGTATCGCACTGATTGCGGAGTTTCCGGAGGCTACGCAAATGTTTCTACGCAGTGGATCGAGTGAGGATATTTTCTTTTCCTTGATGGGATCTCAGTCGCTCGAGTTTGTGATCCCAAATGATCGGGTTGCAGGCAGGTTTTCATTGGAAGTTCGGCCCGAGTTCTATTTTGCGTTAAATGGAAACCGCGCGCCGATGGGTGGACATGCCTGGTGGCAACAGATGCCATTCTGGATGCAGTTTCTGGACCGCCAGCCACCTGTTTTGTTGGATGCACAACCAGCTAGAAGAGTGGCGCTTAACGTGAATTCACCTGCGTAATTGTTAAGCCAGTTTTGTTCTTTAGAAGGTCGAGGTAATTTGTTGCCTCGACCTTTTTTATGATCATAACAACACGACGACATTTTGATTCTAGAAGAAGTATGGATGATGTTTTTTGCGGCAGTTAGACACAATGTCTGCTAGTTGATTGTGTGGCAGTATGAGCTTTGTCTACTTCCTGTAGTGTGGCTTGGGTGGTGTTTGTCGTTATGTTGTGTATGCGCGGTTGTTGGTTTGTTGCGCTTGGTGTAATTATAAAAGTTATTGATTGATGGTTTGTGTTTTGTATAATGGCTATTCGTGATTGTTATGCGATTTGGCTGCTTTTTGTTTTGTTGTTTTGCGTTGGTGTCTGGTGTGTCTAATGCATCGGAGACGATCCTTTGTGTCAGTGTTCCTGATCAGAAAATGGTTCTGATACAGGATGGTGCTGAGACCGCACGTTATCCGGTATCTACTTCGAAATTTGGAGTGGGTGATAGCTGGGGTAGTTATACAACGCCGCTTGGACAATTACAGATCGCGGCTAAGATCGGTTCTCAAGCGCCGGAAGGTGCAGTTTTTAAAGAGCGGCGTATGACGGGAGAAGTGTTGCCTCCTAATGCACCTGGACGTGATCCGATTGTGACACGTATTATGTGGTTGAGGGGACTGGAAGCGGGGAATGCCAATTCTTTTAAAAGATGTATCTATATTCATGGAACACCTGAAGAGCGACTATTAGGCAGGCCGGTTAGTTGGGGATGTATTCGGATGCGTTCCCGAGATGTTGTTAAAGTATTCGATGCGGTACCTGTGGGGACTCGGGTTGAAGTGATGGAAAAGACAGTCAGGCAGATTCTGCGGGATCAGGCTGACATGAGTCGGCTCGCTCGAAATACAAGAAGCGATAACGATTAATAGAGTGGCGAAGGTGCAGGCGGCGGGCGGGAGATTTGTTTTAGGAAACGCTGTTGACGCGGGTGAGAAGCTGGATTGGTTAAGCCGTCACACCCCATGAAGCGTATTTTTCAAGTGTCGGACGTATTTTTGCGTGTTTTTTTAGCAGGCAGCCTTTTGCTGACTCCTGTAGTGGCTCAGGCTAAAAAGGCGCCTGCCGCACGTGAAACACAGGTTAAAGTCTCGCCTTGGCCAGAAGTTGCAAGGGTGACAAGTGAGTTACTTGAGACCCAGCACTATTTGAAGAGGCCTATTGATAAGGCATTTTCGCGTAGGGTCTTTGATCGATATCTTGAGAATTTAGACCCTTCCAGATTGTATTTTCTTCAAGCCGACGTGGACGCCTTTAAGGCCGCATATCGAGATAGTTTTGCCAGTGAATTGAAGGAGGGCAAACCAACCGGGGCTTTTGCGATTCGCGCGCGGTTTACGGAGCGGGTGGTGCAATGTTCGCAGATGATTCAGGAGCTTTTGGCTGAGGAGTGGGATTTTAGTAAACCTTGGTCTGTGGAGTATTCGCGTGAACACTCGGCTTGGCCTCAGGACGATCTGGATGCCAGGCGTTTGTGGAAAGAGCAGATGGGGGCTGAGATGTTGGTGGAAATCTTAGACGGCGCTTCCTTAGCCGTTGCAAAGGATCGTTCTCAGAAACATCAGCAGCAGGCTTTGAAAGCGGCTGTCGAATGTGACGAGAAAGATCGCTGGGCTGTTGCCTTGCTTGCAATGGCTCGAGCTTGCGATGCGCACTCGGATTATCTGACGCAGGAAGAGTTGGATGATGAGGAAAGCGAACTGCGGCTTACACGAGTCGGAATTGGGGTGACGTTGGATGGGGGGCCGGTGGGGGTGCGGGTTGCAGGAGTATTACCTGGGGGACCGGCGCATCGGGACGGGCGCTTGAAGGTAAACGATCGGATTGTGGCGGTTGCAGAAGAGAAGGGGCCGTTTTTCGAGATTGAAGGCTTACCGCTGCGGAAAGCGCTTTCGTTGTTGCGTGGGCAAAAAGGGACAACCGTCAAACTGCAGGTGGCCCCGTCGAAGGCGACGGATCCTTCTCAGAGAATGGAGATCATCCTGAAACGCGATGAGATGCGCTCAAGTGAAGGCGAAGTGTACGGGAAGATGATCGAGCGAAAATCGGATGCTGGCCCTATTCGCTTGGGCTGGATCAGTGTTCCGGGATTTTACGGTGACGATGGTGATGCCGTTGGGCGCCGTAAAGCTAGTGTGTCGAAGGATGTATCTATACTATTGGGGCGTTTCAAATCGGAACACGTGGCGGGTGTAGTGTTGGATTTGAGGGGGAATTTGGGCGGTTTATTGGATGAAGCGATCGAAATGGGGGGGCTTTTCCTTGGAAAGGTGCCGATTGCTTTGGCTCGGTCCCAAGCGGATGGGGTTGAGGTTCTGACTCCAACGAAACTGAGACGTGCTCAATACGATGGGCCGCTTGTGGTGTTGACTGATCACAGTAGTGCGTCTGCTAGTGAGTTAGTGAGTGGCGCGATTCAGGACTACGGTAGAGGGGTTGTTGTGGGAGGGGAGCAGACGTTCGGTAAAGGTTCGGTCCAGATGACAGTTCAGTTGGGGGAGTATCTGAGTGGTAAAAACCGTCAGCCCATTGGTGGATTGGCGCTTACGATTGGGAAATTCTATCGCGTCAACGGTGCTGCCACGCAGTTGGTTGGGGTGCGCCCGGATGTGGTGCTGCCTTCCACTGCTGACGTGCCCGGGGAAGGGGAAGCGGCTCTGATTGATCCTCTTCCACACGATTCGATTACTGCGATCATGTCCCCTAATCGTCCCCAGATTGACGCGACAGTTCTGAAAAATATCCGTAGCGAATCGCAGAAACGGGTGCGGGAATCGTTCGAATTTCAAGAGGTAACCCGAGAGCGGGATCGCATTCGAAAAGAAGTACAAGAGAACGTCGTCAGTTTGCAGGAGTCGTTGCGACGCAATGAGATTGAAGCTGCGCAGAAGCGTTATTCGGCGCGAGAAGCAAGAATGGAGGCCGATAAACCACAGGCTCGATTCTATCGGGTGCTTTTAGAAGATACTAAACAGAAGAAACTCGTTTCATACGAGAGGGATCCTCTGGAAAGCCGGGATCCGGAATCTGTCGCGGTGGAGTGGGAGGCGATTCGTGTGCTGGAGGATTTGATCAAGCAACTGAGACGTTAAGGCGGATTGCGAACGGGGGCCTGGGGCGTTTATGGTCGGGGATGTCCCTTAAGAAAGTCATGTCTCTGGAATTGTTGGTGGAAGAAGCTCATCGGCTGCGCCATGAGGGCCGTCGATTAGTGTTCACCAACGGTTGTTTTGATCTCTTACACGTGGGGCATGTGCGGTATTTGCAAGCTGCTCGCGAACGTGGCGATGCACTGGTTGTTGCGGTGAACGGAGATATTTCGGTGAAGGCGCTTAAAGGCCCGGATAGGCCGATTAACGCAGAGAATGATCGGGCGGAAGTGTTGGCCGCACTCGGGTGTGTTGATTATGTCACTTTGTTTCACACCCCACGGGTTACGGATGTCATTCGGGCGGTTCGACCTGCATTGTACGTGAAGGGAGGGGATTACACTGTCGATTCCTTGGATCCGGAGGAACGGGGAGCACTAAAGGAAGTGGGCGCAGACGTTGAGATTTTAGCGCTGGTGCCCGGGAAGAGTACGACGGCGGTGATTCACAAGATGAGCGGGGCGAGCCTCTAAAAGGAGAGTGGGATTATGAAAAAGCTTCGAATTGGAGTTTTGGGTTCAGGCAAAGGGTCGAATTTTAAAGCAATCGCGGCGGCCATAGAGGCGGGCCAGATTGCGGCTGAAGTCGCGTTAGTGGTTTCAGATATGTCGGACGCGGGGATTTTGGATTTTGCTAAGGAGCGTGGGATTGACGCGAGAGCGCTGCCGGCGTCGAAATTTAAAACGAAATTGGAGCCGGAAATAGAGTCGCTCCTAGTGAGCTGGCTCAAGGAGGCGAGAGTCGAACTCGTGGTTCTTGCCGGTTATATGCGGATGATAAAGGCGCCATTGTTGGAGGCGTTTCCGAGTCGGATCGTTAATATTCATCCGTCGCTATTGCCTAATTTTCCAGGCTTGGCGGCGTGGAAGCAGGCATTGGACGCAGGCGCGGACGAGACCGGCTGCACCATTCACTGGGTGGATGAAGGTATGGACACAGGGGCGGTGATTGCCCAGCAAAAGGTGCCCGTATTGAGTGACGACACGGCGGAAACGTTACACGCAAGAATCCAGGTGGCAGAACACGAGCTCTATCCCGCAGTTCTGGCAAAATTGGCGGCCTCGTTGGGCGCTCAATAGAGGAGCTCGGTTCTTGGGGACGAGAGAGCCTTATCGCAAAATCGAGGCAACTCCAGCTGCGTTGCTGAGGGCCAACCCGAGGTGGTGTCGGATGATGTACCAAATCGCAACTGCGACGAGCAGTGTCAGCAGTTTGGTTTTCCAGTGATTACTCGGGAGTATCTTCATTGCCGGAAGTGGAAAGGAGTTCGGCGAGTCTCGACTTGAATGACTTGGGGTCGAAATCCCTTTCGAGGGTGCCGTTGTGGCAGATGGATACCACGCCGGTTTCTTCGCTTACGACGATGATAATGGAGTCGGATTCTTCGCTCAACCCCAGAGCTGCACGGTGGCGGAGTCCCAGATTGCGGTCTAGATCGATGCGTTGGGTGATCGGGAAAATGCAGGCACCGGAGACGAGGCGTTCACCTTTCAAAATGAGCCCGCCATCGTGAAGCGGTGTTTTGGGGTGAAAAATCGAAACCACTAATTCACTACTTAAGTGACTGTCGAGTGAGACGCCGCTTTCCGCCCAAGCATCCAACGGGATGTCGCGTTCGATAGCAATGAGGGCGCCGAGTTGGCGGTTGGCGAGGTCAAAGGTCAGTTCACCCAAGATCTCGATGGTTTCGCGATTTTGGTGGCCGAGCGAAAAGAGCCGGTTGTTACCGAGAAGAACGGCGGCCCGGCGAAGCTCTGGTTGGAAAATCACAACCAATGCGAATAGCGCGAAGGTAGCGACGTTCCGTATCAACCAGTCCAGCACTGGAAGATGCAGGGCTTCCGAGACAATCAGGATGCCCACAACCGCCAGAACGACACCGCTCACGATTCGGATACCGCGTGTTTCTCGAAGGTGGATCCAGACGGAATGTACGATTAGCCAAAGAAGCACGATTTCAACTGCATCGCGCCAATGTTTTGTGAGGAATAAAAGAAGCTCGGAGGATGTCATGCGGCCCCTTCTAAGATGGCTTCTGTCATGCGAGTCGCCTGCATGTTTGCGAGTACTTCGTGAACGCGAAGGACTGCGACGCCAAAATTGCGTGCGTAACTGGAGAGGGCAACAGTGGGCCAACTGCGGTCTTCGAGGCCAATGGCGCCGGTGAGTTTAGCGAGAAACGACTTTCTGGAGACGCCTAGCGCGAGGGGTCTGCCTGTGTTTCCAAGTTCGTGAAGATGTTTTAAAATTAGGGTGTTGTGCTCGACGGTTTTCCCAAAGCCTATGCCGGGATCAAACAATAACTGTTCTGCTGGGATTCCTTCAGCTTGGCAGAGCTTTAGTGTCTTGGAAAAAAACGAACAGATTTCCTGAACTACGTTTTGGTAGCAGGGAGCAGCTTGCATGTCGGCTGGAGAGCCTTGCATGTGCATGGCGATCGCCCCCGCTCGCGTGGTTCGGATCAACGCACGCATTTCAGGGTCTTGCAGGCCACTGATGTCATTCACAATAGAGGCGCCGGCTTTCAGCGCTTCGCGAGCGACGGATACTTTGCGGGTATCGATAGAAATGAGGGCGGTTGTTTTTTGCGCGAGAGCCTCGATGACTGGAATAACTCTGCGCAATTCCTCCGCTTCGGAAACGGGCTCTGCTCCTGGGCGGGTAGACTCTCCGCCAACATCCAAAATGGCGGCGCCTTCAGCCTGCATTTGAAGTCCGTGTGCAATGGCTCGATCTTGCTCAATCCATGCACCGCCGTCTGAAAACGAGTCGGGAGTGAGATTCAACACGCCCATAATCAGGGCGCGGTGACTCAAATCTATTGTACAACTCGATACATTCCAAAACATGGGAGGAGGGGCGGGTATCAGCGCAAATGTTCACACCCGTGTGAGCCGTTGCGGTGAGGCCAGTTAGTGTTTATCTCATGGAGCATGCAGACGGCAACCTCAGGGGTAAAATCTCCGCTAAATTCCCGAATTCAGAGCGATAACCCGTACGAGAGTGAGAAACTTCTCAATGAGTATCTCCTTTTTCATTACGGAAGTGACGAGGAGGTATTGCCTTATCCTTGGGGGCCGAGAGATGCGTTGGGCTACCCAATCCGTTGTGTGAGGGAGTGCGTGGATGCTGTTCGTGCGGAGGGTGGCAGGGCGCTGGATCTGGGGTGTGCGGTGGGGCGCTCCAGCTTTGAGTTGACGAAAATTTGTGGCGAGGTGATCGGCATCGACTATTCGGAGAGCTTTGTAGGAGCTGCTGAAGTGATCCGTACTCGTGGGAGGCTTGATTACTCGCGTCTGGATGAGGGGCAGTTGACTACGCCGCTGGAGGCTCGGTTGCCGGCAGGCGTGCAGGCCGAGCGGGTTCGGTTTGAGCAGGGGGATGCTATGGATTTGCGCGCTGATCTGGGGAGTTTCGACGTGGTGTTGATGGCAAACTTGATCGATCGGCTTTCGTCACCGGTGCGTTGTTTAGCGCGTTTGCCGGAGTTGGTTCGTCCCGGCGGACAGCTCGTGGTGACATCGCCGTATACGTGGATGAGTGAATACACACCGGTGGAGGAGTGGATTGGCGGGGTTGAGCGGGCGTCGGTACGGTGCGGGACGTTGGATGGATTGACGGCGGCTTTGAGTGGTGCGTTTGAGCGGGTGGCGGTGAAGGAGTTGCCATTTTTGATTCGCGAACATGCGCGTAAGTTTCAGTGGAGCGTTGCGCAGGCTTCGATCTGGAGGCGGAAATAATATGGACTGGGAAGCTGCTTATCAGATTGGTGAGACGCCTTGGGACAAAGGTGCTGGGGCGCCCGAGTTGGCATTTGTGTTGGCAGACGGCTTGCTGAACGGGCGTGTGCTGGTGCCCGGATGCGGGCTCGGTCACGATGCCCGTTTGATCGCTGCGGGTGGAGCGACGGAGGTAGTCGGTTTGGATATTGCACCGAGCGCAGTGGAGGCAGCGTGCGCGCTTGGGGTGGGCGAAAATTTGCGTTTTGAACAGGGCGATTTGTTTGCCCTACCGGAGCGCTTGAAGGGCTATTTTAGCTGGGTTTGGGAGCATACGTGCTTTTGTGCAATCGATCCGAGCCTGCGAATTTCGTATGTGAATGCGATTGGTGAAGCGTTGCAGCTTGGAGGTTATTTGGTCGCGATTTTCTACCTGAATCCGCGGGACGATGACGATCGGAGCGGGCCGCCGTTTGGCGTCACGAAAGAGGAGTTGGATCACCACTTTGGAGAGAGGTTTGAGTTGGTTCGAGAATGGGCACCGCGAGGGAGTTATCCGGGACGGGAGGGGCGCGAATGGTGCCGCCTTTTGAGGCGCGTCAAGTAACCTGTTTGACGTGAGCGGAAAACTCGTGTAGAAGGACCGCGACGATGATTCGCATTTCCACCAACGCAGTGAAACCTCAAGCATGGAGCGTTTGCCTCATGCATGCGCGTTTTGCTGTCTGGGCTCAGGCCCAGAGCGGTGGAGTGCGGTTCTGATTTTGATTCCAAAATCTGTCACCACAACCCACCGCTTCCAAAGGCGGTGGGCTTTTTGTTCCCGCCTTTGGCTCGCGGAAAACCAACCCGAGCTAAATGAAAAACAAAACGATTGGATTTAATAACGTACCGGCAGCCCGTTCGCTCGCCCACAAGCTTCAGATCATCGCAACGCTGAGCCGTGCGTATTTGGATGCTGGGCTCCCGTTCGAGGCCGCCGTGAAATCGGCCGTTGCCGATTACGAATGTTGCACCTGTACCTCATCCGTTTTACCAACATGAGTTCCTCAACTGCTCTCGTGTTGGCTCCGGATATTTCGGAGAGGGGTGTGGTAAAAGTGGGACCCGCCAGATGGTTGGTGCTAGCTGCATTTGCGGCAGTCTATGTGATCTGGGGTTCTACCTACTTGGGGATTCGTTTGGCGATCGACTCGATACCGCCATTCCTTATGGCAGGTGCACGGTTCCTCATTGCTGGGCTGATTTTGTATGCAGTGATGATTGCTCGTGGGGTTTCTCGACCCACGATTGTGCATTGGAAAAATGCGTTTGTCGTTGGAGCTCTGTTGTTGCTGGCTGGGAACGGTGGGATGACTTGGGCTACGCAATTTGTGCCGACAAACCTCGCGGCCCTTATGATTGCAGGGACTCCACTGTGGATTCTCGTGATTGACTGGATGCGTCCGAATGGAACGCGGCCTAAAAACCTAGTGTTTGTTGGCCTAGCGCTGGGATTGACTGGAGTTGGCGTGATGGTCGCAGGAAAAAGTCCGAGTGGTACTGGTGTTGTAAAGCCCGTTGCGACGATCGTGATCCTTCTCTCGTCTGTTTGTTGGGCGGCTGGGTCTGTGTATTCCAGACACGCAAGAAAGCCGGATTCCGCTCTGCTTTTTGTGGCGATGCAAATGATCGCTGGAGGGCTTTTGCTGTTGGTCCTAGGAAGTAGGCTCGGCGAACTGCAGCGGTTTGATTGGGGCAAGGTAACGGCTGTTTCGATGGTCGCCTTTTTCTATCTTACGATTTTTGGGTCGCTTGTGGGATTCACGGCGTATGTGTGGCTTTTACAGGTCAGTACACCGGCGAAGGTTTCGACGTACGCTTATGTAAATCCAATGATTGCTCTGGTGTTGGGGCGAGTGGTCCTAGGTGAGGTGCTTGCTCAGAGCACCCTGATCGCGGGGATGCTTATTCTCGCAGCTGTCGTTTTGTGTACCCTAAGCAGTGGGCGCAAGCCAGAGGCAGAATGATTAATGCGAATCCAGAGGGGCGGACGTTATTTGAAATAACGTTCCGTCACCTCGCGGGCCCAACGATCCGCGTCTAGGATGGTATCGAGATCGGGATGGGCGACGTGAGAGTGCGCCTGCATCGTTGTTTCGACACTCTTCCAGATCTCAGGGAACGCGCATTTTCCATCTAGGAAACGGTCGACCGCGATTTCGTTGGCAGCGTTTAAGACGGCGGGCAGTGTGCCGCCAGCCTCGCCTGCCCAGCGAGCAAGGTTGAGCGCAGGGAAGTCAGACGTGCGCGGGGCTTCGAAATCCAGACGCGAAAGTTGAGCGAAATTCAGTGGGGGCAAACGGTTGGGAACGCGCTCCGGCCATGTGACCGCATATTGAATGGGGAAACACATGTCGGTGGCGGAGAGTTGCGCCAAAATCGAGCTGTCCACAAACTCGACCATCGAGTGGATGATGCTTTGAGGATGAACCACAACGTCGACTTGGGGCATTGGAATATCGAAGAGCCATCTGGCTTCGATCATCTCCAAGCCTTTGTTGAAAAGGGTTGCGGAGTCGATTGAGATTTTTCGTCCCATGTCCCAAGTGGGATGCTTGAGAGCTTGGGCAGGTGTGACGTGAGCGAGTTGATCGCTCGGTAGAGTTCGGAACGGACCGCCGCTTGCTGTGAGTAGTAAGCGGGAAACGTCCTGTGGATTCCGGCCTTCGAGACATTGGAAGATCGCATTGTGTTCGCTGTCTACAGGGAGAACCTTCACTCCTTTGCGACGTGCGGCTTCCATGACAACGGAGCCTGCCATCACGAGGATTTCTTTTGATGCAACGGCGATGTCTTTGCCGGCCTCGATTGCGGCGAGCGCTGGGCGGAGACCCGCTGTGCCGACAATGGCGATTAATACGAGGTCTGCTTCCGGAAGGGTTGCAGCGGCGCATAGAGCGTCTTCTCCCTCCTGAATTTCGGGGGCACTGTTTCCCAAAATAGCTCGGGCTTTAGCGGCAGCTTGCGGGTCCGTGAGGCTTGCAAATAGAGGGTTCCAGCGTTTTACCTGAGCAGTAAATAGGTCGACGCTACGAGCGGCGGTGAGTCCGACAACTTCCATGCGGTCGGGAATATCCTCAGCGACTTTGAGCGCGGATTGACCGATGGAACCGGTACAACCGAGAATCACCACGCGGCGTTTGCGTGGGCGAGTTGGGTGGGCTTGGGCAGAGGTCATCGGGAGCCTATAACGAAGTGGAGATAAAAATAGAGAAGGGGGCCGGTGAACAAGAGGGAGTCGATGAGGTCCATCGCGCCGCCGATTCCAGGTAAGAAATGGCCGGAATCCTTGATGCCGGTGGATCGTTTTACGACGGATTCGGCGAGGTCTCCGAGGACAGCCATCACACTAAAGATAAGGCCCAAAATCAGGCCATGAATCGGAGTGATGAGCGAGAGCTGAGTGGGGAACACTTTGAGCAGAACGAAGGCGCCGAGCGTTGAAAGAGCTAGGGCACCCGCAAATCCCTCCCATGTTTTTTTGGGAGAGATATGAGGAATCATTGGGTGTTTTCCGATGAGGGAACCCGTGAGGTAAGCTCCGCAATCAGAGAATTTGGTGACTACTGCGAGGAAGAGGAGGTAGTAGTGGCCAGTGATTGTTCCGTCTGCGGCGCGTGAAGAAATATAAAGGAGTTTCGACGCGAATGTTCCGAGAAAGGGGATGTAGAAAAGCCCGAGCACCGTGTAGGCGATTGTGGTGATGGGGAGTGGTTCAGGCGATTTGCGTGCAATTTGGCGGATGAAAATCCAGAGAACGCTGAGGGCAACTACAGCGGATTCGAATTGGACGGCAGTGTCGCAGTTCCAGGTACGCGCACAAAAAAGAGATCCGAAGCAGAGAACGCCGCCGAGAAACATTCCCGTTCCTTTAAAATGCGGGAGTCCGGCGGCGGACAACATTTGGAAGAATTCCCAAAGTCCGCGAAGGACAAGAATACCGAGAAGGGCCCAAAAACCGGGTTCATTTGCCCAGTACATAGTGGCCGCGCAGACGCCCCACAAAGAGAGCGAACTAGTCAGACGAGATAGGAAGACTTTAAAAGCAGGGCCCATGAGGTGAAGAGAAGGCTCAACAAGGAGGAGGCGGAATGCAAGAACGCACCGTGGTTCGCAAAAAGCAAAAGGCGGCCGATCCCAGATGGGAAGGGCCGCCAGAAACTTAACTTAGCCGATTAGGGTTGAGTGGCGATGACGTTCTCGGAAATGACCGCCTGGCTGTTGGCTGGTGGCTTCGATTCCGAGGGTTTCGCGGCTGGAGGACGAGGGTAGACTTTCCAGAAGGATTTCGATGCCTTATCCCAATTGCTGAGGATCTCTTGAGCGCGAACGCTTCCGGTAACCTCGAAGTGCTTGGTCACAAGTTGCTGAAGGATGACAGCGCTTTCCGCCGTGAGTCTTTCGATCGCGACGAGACCCGTATTGTACTGGTCTGCGAAACGTTCGTTCACGTCGTAAATGTAGGCGGAACCGCCAGTCATCCCCGCGCCGAAGTTCTTTCCAGTGTCACCGAGGACAACAATGGTGCCTCCGGTCATGTATTCACAACCGTGATCCCCGATTCCTTCGACGACAGCAACAGCGCCTGAGTTGCGCACGGCGAAGCGTTCTCCTCCGCGACCGTTCGCGAAGAGACGTCCACCGGTGGCTCCATAGAGACAGGTGTTTCCGATGATCGAGTTATCGTGCGGAGCGAAACGATGTTTGGCTGGCGGGCGAACGATGATTTCGCCGCCGCTCATTCCTTTGCCCACGTAATCGTTTACTTCTCCCGTGAGGCAGAGGCGAACGCCGGGTGCGAGGAACGCTCCGAAACTCTGTCCTGCACTGCCTTCGAGTAGGAGTTCCAAGGTGCCTTCTGGAAGCCCCTCGTCGCCCCATTGGTAACCAATTTCACCCGAGACCTTAGTCCCGACTGAGCGGTTGGTGTTTTTAACCTTATACTTGAGGGTGATCGGACGTTTGTCGGTGATGGCGTCCTGAGCGTCCTGAAGCACTGCGTCATCAAGCGGTGCTTCGTGTACACCGTTGTTGCGGCTCCGAGTACAGAAACGCGGCTGGGTCGGGTCCGCAGCGGCGACGTCGACCAATAGACGTGAGAGATCCAAGGTGTTTGCCTTCGGATGATCCTGTACGTGGCGTTGTTTGAGGAATTCCGGGCGCCCGATGATTTCAGCCAATGTGCGGACACCAAGAGAGGCGAGGATTTCGCGTACTTCCTGGGCGACACCATTGAAGAAGTTAACGAGCATATCGGGAGTTCCTTTGAACTTCCCACGGAGACGTTCGTCTTGAGTCGCAACACCCACGGGGCAGGTGTTGAGGTGACATTGGCGAACGTAAACGCAGCCCAATGCGATGAGGCCTGCGGTTCCGAAGTTGAATTCCTCAGCACCAAGTGCAGCCGCTTGAACGATGTCTAACCCGGTGCGCATCCCGCCATCCGTGCGGAGGACGATGCGGTTGCGGAGATTGTTCATCATGAGAACTTGTTGGGCTTCGGCGACGCCGAGTTCCCAAGGGGTTCCTGCATGTTTCACGGAGGAGAGCGGTGAGGCTCCCGTTCCACCGTCGTGACCGGAGATCAGGACGATATCAGCGTGAGCTTTTGCAACTCCAGCTGCGACGGTTCCGACACCCGCTTCAGCGACGAGCTTAACGCAGACCTTGGCGCGAGGGTTCACTTCCTTGAGGTCGTGAATGAGCTGGGCCAAGTCTTCGATGGAATAGATGTCGTGGTGTGGTGGTGGCGAAATCAGCATCACGCCGGGTACGGTGTGACGTAATTTTGCGATGAGTGCTGTGACTTTGTGACCGGGCAACTGTCCGCCTTCACCGGGTTTTGCGCCCTGGGCCATCTTGATTTCGATTTCCTTTGCACTGGCCAAATACGCAGCTGTGACACCGAAGCGACCGCTCGCGACCTGCTTAATGGCAGAGTTTGCGAGGTCACCGTTTTCACGGCGTTTGAAACGCTCTGGGTCTTCGCCACCTTCGCCTGAGTTTGATTTGCCGCCGATGCGGTTCATTGCGATGGCAAGGGCTTCGTGAGCCTCGGGACTGAGTGCACCGAGCGACATCCCAGCCGAGGTGAATCGGGTGCGGATATCTTCGATGGGCTCTACTTCTTCGATTGGAATGGGAGCGCGTTTAGGAACGAGCTCCAGCATGTCTTTGAAGGAAATGGGCTGCTGCGCCTTCACTGCCTGAACGTATTTTTTGTAATCGTCCGGATTGTTCGTTTTTACAAACGAATGGAACGATTGAATCACTGGAGGCGTTACGGCGTGACGTTCACCTGCCCGACGGAAGCGGTAATATCCGAGGTCTTCGAGCTCTGCGTTTTTCCCTTCAGTGGGGACACCCGCAAAAGCTTTCGTGTGACGGACGATCGATTCCTGCGCGATCTCTTTAAATGAGATACCGGCGACCTGTGATGGGGTTCCTGCGAAGCAACGGCTGATGACGGAATCATGGATACCAATGGCTTCGAAAATCTGAGCGCCGTGGTAGCTGGCCAAGACGGAGATTCCCATCTTGGACATGATTTTAAGGAGTCCGTCTTCGAGTGCTTTGCGGACATTCTCCAAAGCCTTGGCGTAAGTGATTGCGCTGACTTCGGCGAGGAGAGCCTCTGCTTTGGCCAGTTTCGCGGCATCGGTGCCGGCTTTCGTAATGCCAGCTTGTGCAGAAGCGTGGATTTGGCCGAGCAGTTCGCGTGCGGTTTCGAGCGCCAAGTAGGGGCAGATCGCGCTGGCTCCATATCCGATGAGACATGCAATCTGGTGAGTGTCGCGGGCCTCGCCCGTTTCACACACGATGCTCGCTTTCATACGGTTTCCGGCACGGATCAGGTGATGATGCACGGCACCCGTTGCGAGCAGCATGGGGACAGGGATGCGGTTGTGATCGGTGGTGCAATCCGAGAGGATCAGAATGCGTGCACCGGCGTTGACTGCCGCTTCCGCTTCGTGAGTGAGGCGGGTGATCGCTTTTTCGAGGCCGTCTGGTCCTTCGCTCGCAGGCCACGTGGCATCGAGCGTTGTGGCAGGATGGTCTTCACCAGCTAGTCCACGGAGGGCTGCAAGATCAGACTCGAGAAGGATTGGCGAGTCGAGTTGCACCAAACGAGCGTGCTCGGGAGACTCTTTCAACAAATTGCGGCGCCATCCCAAATGCACTGTGAGCGACATGACCAGCTTCTCACGGATCGGATCGATCGGAGGGTTGGTGACCTGCGCGAACAGTTGTTTGAAGTAGGTGTAAAGAAGGCGCGGCTGGAGGGAGAGCACCGCCAGAGGGGTGTCATCGCCCATGGAGCCGACGGCTTCAGCGGCGTTTTGCACCATGGGCTTGAGGATCATCTCAAGTTCTTCGCTGGTGTATCCGAAACTGATCTGGCGCTGTGTGAGCGTCAAAATGTCGATCGGCGTCGATGGCTCAACGAGCGGAGCGGTCGCGCGGCTGGAGAGCTTGATCAGATGCTTTTTGATCCAATCCCCGTATGGGTGCTGTTCTGCAAGCTTCGCTTTGATTTCAGCGTCGTGCATGAGTCGACCTTCAGCGGTGTTGATCGCGATCATTTCGCCCGGCCCGATGCGGCCTTTTTCGATGACTTTGGCGTCATCGAGATCGACGGTGCCGACTTCGGAGCCGAGTGAGAACAGTCCGTCTTCGGTTAGTTTGTAACGTGAGGGCCGGAGTCCGTTTCGATCCAGGCAGGCGCCAACGGTCGTGCCGTCGGTGAATACCAAACAGGCTGGGCCGTCCCAAGGTTCGTTCAAGCAGCCATGGAACTCGTAGAAATCACGCAGCGCTTGAGGCATGCGTTTGTCGCTCTTCCATGCTGGCGGAACGAGCATGGTCATGGACTGAAGGAGATTGCGGCCCGAGAGGACCATCGCCTCGAGAGAGTTGTCCAATTCGGATGAATCGGATCCCCCTGGCTGGATGATGGGCTTGAGCAGATCGATATCGTCGCCCCATTCATTTGCTTCGAGCTCCGCTTCGCGAGCTGCCATCCAGTTTACGTTCCCACGGCGTGTGTTGATTTCACCGTTGTGGCAAAGCATCCGGAATGGCTGCGAGAGAGGCCAGGTCGGGAAGGTGTTTGTGGAGTAACGCTGGTGGTAAGTTGCGATCGCGGTTTCGTAATTCGGATCCTGCAAGTCGCGGTAAAACTTCTGCAGGGAGGGCGAGATCAGCAGGCCTTTGTAGTTAATGACCTTGCTTGAGAACGAAGCGATGTAGAAGTGACGGATCTTGTCTTCTGCTGCGCGTTTTTCGATTTCGTTACGGCAGAGGAACAGGATTTTTTCGTAGTCGTTGGTGTCGATGTGCTCAGGGCGAGCAATCAGGACCTGCTCCATACGGGGCAGTGTGGACGCTGCTTTTTCACCGAGGACACGAATGTTGATGGGGACTTCACGCCAGCCGAAAAGGAATAGGCCGCGTTTTTCCAGGACCTCCTCAGTGATCGCTTTGGCGCGAGCCTGAGCGTAAGCGTTGTCGTGAGGGAGAAAGAGCATCCCTACGCCGAGGTCACTATCGTGGTAGAGGTTGTGGCCGAGTTTTTGGACCTCGGGACGAAAAAGTTTGTAGGGGATTTGGGTGACGACTCCAGCGCCATCGCCGGTTTTGGCGTCTGCATCTACGGCACCTCGGTGAGCAAGTGCGCACAGAGATTCCAGGGCGTATTGCAGAACCTGGTTGGATCGTTTGCCGTCGACTTGGGCGATGAACCCAACGCCACATGCGTCGTGTTCTTGAGACGGAGAGTAAAGGGATTGGATCCCTTTGATGGAGTCTTGGATGACGTGATTCATGGGTGCAAAAGCAAATGCTATCCCGGGGGGCGGTTCGCCAAAGTACGGATTCGGCTGCATGGTTCAAGACAAAACGAGGGGGAGTTTGGGTGGAAAACGGACCGATGGTGGGCGAAAATCAACAGAAATACGCCAGCGTTGTCGCGAAATAGCCACAAATGAGTCAGACTTAGGTTGCCAGATGTCCTTTTGATGTCCTAAATCTGTCTGATGCGTGAACCAATCCCTCTTCCAACGGCCCAGCGGGAACTGGATGAACAGGAGCGGAAAATCGTCCGAGCCTTGATCCGGGATCCTCGGCAATCGGATAACGCCATCGGAGAAACGACTGGGGTTAACGTGCGTACGGTCAGCCGGAAACGGCAGCGTTTAGAGCAGGATGGCATCCTTTCCTATTACGCGAATGTGGATTTAACGGCTTCGGGAACAAGGCAGTATAAGACGCGTCACCTGTATACGATCAAATTTCGGATTGGGGTGAGCCACAAGCAGCTGATTGAGGATATTCAGCGGGAGCCAGCGGTGCGGTCGGTTTTTACGGAGGTGTTGTTTGAGAGTCACATCGCTGAGATAGACGGGAAGCTGGCGATGTTACTTTTTATCGATGGGGAAAGTGATTTGGACATTGTGCAGACGGTGCAGGAGAAGCTGATCCCGAGTCTTCGCCGGAATCACGGAGAGGATTCCATTGAAGAGGTGAGTACTGTGCGTATCTTGTCTCCGGTGAGGTGTATGCGTAACTACGTGTTGCCTGTGAATATGGATAGCGGGTTTGTGCGGCCCGATTGGCCCGATGAAGCCATTTACGTGGGGCGGTGAGATTGGGGTTACGGAGCCCAAGAAAGTGAAGAGTTTGGGATAGTCCCGTTAGGCCTTGTTAAAGTTTCTCCCCAGAGCTTCGTGTGCAATAACTTGCAGAATTCTCGGGGATGTTTGGTGAGGCTTGGTACTAGAAATTTTCGAGAAACTTCACCTGTAACTGAATATGAAAAAGATCCCATTGCTGCTGTCGCTCGGACTTGCCGGGTTGTTAACGCCCTCAATTTTTGCGGATACCGTTCTATTTGAGCAGAATTTTGAAACCCTTCCGGCAGGGCCCGCACCCAAGGAGTTTTTGCCGTTGGCTGGCGAGTTTGCTGTGGCTGTGGAAAATGGGGGGCACGTTTTGGAGTTGCCGGGAGCACCCTTGGATACGTTTGGCGCGCTCTTTGGCCCGAGTAACGGGGATTCGAGTTCGGTGGAGGCTCGTTTTCAGGGAACCAAACAGGGGCGGAAGTTCCCCACTTTCGGTCTGAGTTTACGTGGAGCAGGCGGATATCGATTACAGGTTAGCCCAGGCAAGGGGCAGTTGGAGATCTACAAGGGAGATGATCCTCTTGTGGGGGTGCCTTTTTCGTGGGAGTCGGGCAGTTGGACGTCTTTGCGGCTTGTGGTGAAAAAAGGCGAAAGTGGCTGGGTTGCGGAAGGGTATGCGTGGAAGGCGGGGGAAAAAGTGCCGGCTGATGCCCTGGTTCGCTGGAGTATTACCGCGGAACCGCCGGCTGGGCGTGCTGCTCTCTGGGGAAGCCCGTATTCGGGGACACCGATACTGTTCGACGATATTCGCTGGATTGCGCAGTAACTTTTGCAACCATCCTGCGTACAGATTCCATTCTGCTCTAAAAAACACGATCCCTCCCAATGAAATACTCTTGGTTACCCCTTGTTGTTCTTATTCCCAGCCTCACTCACGCTGCTGACTGGCCTCAGTACCGCGGTCCAAGTGGCGATGGAATTTCGGCTGAAACCGTGGCGTGGAAGGCTGCGGGCCTGAAAACGGTTTGGAAAGTGCCGAGTCTTGGAGGTTTTAGTTCCTTCGCAGTTTCAGAAGGACGCGCCTTTACTCAGTCGTTGCAGGAGGTTGACGGAGCGAGTCAGGAAGTGCTTGTGGCGCATGATGCGCTGAAAGGGAATGTGCTCTGGAGTGCACCGTTGGTTGTCGCCAAATACGACAAAGGTGGAGACGACGGCTTCAAAGACAAATCCGACGAGTCGAAAAACAACATTGGCGGAGATGGTCCGCGTTCTACGCCGACCGTTGTCGGGAAGCTTGTGGTGGTGATGAGTTCACAACTGGCGCTCAAGGCGTTTGATACGGCTACCGGAAAAGTGGTGTGGACCCGCGATTTGAAGGCTGAACATGAGGGGCGGAATATTCAGTGGCAAAATGCGGCATCTCCTTTGTTGGAGGGCGGGCTTTTGTATGTGGCGGGAGGCGGGGCGGGACAGTCTCTCATGGCGGTAGACCCGAAAAACGGGGCGGTGGTCTGGAAGGCGTTTGATGAAAAGATGACTCACGCGACACCTGTTGCTGCGACCATCGGTGGGCAACGGCAGGTGATTTTCTTTGTCCAATCGGGGCTCCTTTCCGTCGAGCCGAAGACTGGTAAGGAATTGTGGCGCTACGCGTTCCCTTACAAAATTTCGACCGCTGCGTCGCCTGTGGTCGGAGGCGATATCGTCTATTGTTCAGCGGGGTATGGAGTGGGGGCGGGGGCTGTGAAGGTTTCCAAAGAGGGGGAAACTTGGAAAGCGACCGAGATTTATCGTGTCACTGGCAACACTCCATTGGCTAACCACTGGAGTACTCCAGTCGTGAAGGACGGATATTTGTACGGGATGTTCCAGTTTAAGGAATACGCCAAAGGCCCTGTAAAATGCGTCGAACTGGCAACCGGAACGGTGAAATGGACCAAGGAAGGCTTTGGACCAGGGCACGTTATTCTTCTTGGGAATGAAGTCGTTGCGTTGTCTGACGCAGGCGAATTGGTGCGTTTTGCGGCACAACCTGGTGAGTATAAGGAGTTGAGCCGTCAGGCTGTTCTAACAGGAAAATGCTGGACCACCCCGTCTGTATCCGGCGGGAAGATTTTTGTGCGAAGCACAAAAGAAGCGGCCTGCTTGGAATAGACTCGCTGACTAGTTTTGGCTCTGTCTGTTCCCTGACGGAAGTCGGGAACAGGCATCCGCCACTTTTTCTAGCAGTTCCAGAAAGAGCGCCGCTTCCTTTTGCGGCATTTCTTGGAAAACGGAATCCTGAAGCTCAAGGGCAAGTCCTTGGGCTTCTTTAAATATTTTTAGACCAGACGCCTCCAACTTCACGCGTTTAGCGCGCCTGTCAGTTTCGTGTGGTGGGCGCGTCACTAGTCCGGCGATTTCCATTCGTCGCACTGTTGCCGCGATGGTGTTCGGGTCGCTAGCCATGACCTCCGTTAACTCACTTTGTGTGAGCCCTTCCGGGGGGCTTTCCGCCAGCCATCGGAGAATGGAGTATTGGTCCGGGGTGATCCCCAGATGAGCTATTTGTTGCCGGAACGCCTGATTGAGAGAGTACCAGGCGCGCCGGAGTAACGGCGGAAGACGGCGCATTGTTAATGCGTTTTAGTCGCCTTGGGCGGCTTGGGAAGGGGGACGTCGTGGTATTCCATCGCCCATTCGCGCATGAATCGGATCCGTGTCGGACGAATCCGGTAGATGAGAAGCGCGGGGTTGTCTTGTTGTCCCAAGTAGCGTCTTAGGAGAGGGTTGTCTCTCCAGATGATTTCTAAAAGGGCTGGGTCGGCTAGGATTTCAGCGAGTCCAGTGATTCGGACCTGATCGTGAACGTTGTCCAGATAACAGAGCTCGACCTTGGGGTTCGTGGCAATTTGGTTGGTTTTGCCGTAACCCCGCAGGTTTGCGACGTAAACGGTGAATCCATCTGTGTAAACAGGAGAGACAGGACGCAGATGGGGCTGGTCGCCATCTGAAGTGGCTAGCATTGGGAATTTCGCCCGATGCATGACTTCGAGGGCTAGTTGCGGGAGAGTCTCGGGAATGATGGGCTCCGGTGTGGGGGTGTTCATACCTCTAGAAGCCAGAAACCCCCGCCTGGTTGCAAGCGGGGGGAATGAGAACCGACAGAATTCTGCTGAAACGAGATTAGTTGGTCTTGAGAACCTCGATGAAGGCTTCCTGCGGAATATTCACGCGTCCGATGGCCTTCATGCGTTTCTTTCCTTCCTTCTGTTTTTCTAACAGCTTGCGCTTACGGCTAATATCACCGCCGTAACATTTGGCCGTCACGTTTTTGCGTTGGGCGGAAACGCTTTCGCGGGCGATAATCTTGCCTCCGATCGCCGCTTGGATCGCCACTTGGAAAAGTTGCGACGGGATCACCTCTTTCAGTTTGGCTGCTAAAGCACGACCGCGGCTTTCGGCTTTATCCCGGTGCACGATGCTCGAGAAGGCATCTACGGGCTCGCCGTTTACGAGAATGTCGAGTTTCACCAGTTTGGATGGGCGATGATCCGCGTGTTCGTAATCCATTGAGCCGTATCCTCGGGTGATGGATTTGATTTTATCGACGAAGTCTACAAGGATCTCGTTGAGGGGAATTTCAATAGTGAGCATGACCCGGCGCGTATCGAGCGACTCGGTGTGTTTGACCTCTCCACGCTTCTCCATAATCAACTGCATGAGCGGCGAGATGTTCTCGTTCGGGATCATCAGGAAACAGCGGACCATCGGTTCTCGAATCTCCGCAATCACACTCGGGTCCGGCATAAACTCAGGGTTATCGACCAGGAGCATTTCACCGTTGGTTTTGAAGATCTGGTAAATCACGGACGGATAAGTCGCGATGATATCCATGTCAAACTCGCGGCGTAGACGTTCCTGGATGATTTCCATGTGCAGCAGTCCAAGAAAACCACAGCGGAAGCCAAATCCGAGGGCGACTGAGCTTTCGGCCTGAAATACAAAGGCTGCATCGTTGAGTTGCAGCTTACCCATCGCGGTTTTGAGGTGTTCGAAGTCCGCGGTGTTGATCGGATAAATCCCGCTGAAGACCATCGGCTGTACTTCCTGGAAACCGGGGAGAGGGGCTTCTGCTGGGATACGCCCGCTAGTAATGGTGTCGCCGACCTTGACCTCGGAACTCGCCTTAATGTTCGCGATGACGTACCCAACGTCGCCGCATGCGAGTTCTGGCTGTGCGACGAATTTGGGATTGGTTGGGCGGAAAATTCCTACCTCTTTGACTTCGTATTGTTGGTTGGTCGCCATCAAACGAATGGCGTCACCCGCTTTAATACAGCCGTCCACGACACGTACATACACGACGACTCCACGGTAGGTGTCGAAGGACGAATCGAAAACTAGCGCCCGTAACCGAGCTTGAGGATCTCCCTGAGGTGCTGGGATTCGAGCGACAACCGCTTCCAGAATATCCTCGATCCCGATTCCAGCTTTGGCGCTGGCCAAGACGGCTTCGTCTGCTGGGATTGCGATGATTTCCTCAAGTTGTTTACGAACAGCAGGAAGATCGGAGTTTGGAAGGTCGATTTTGTTGATGACCGGAACGAGGGTGAGTCCCTGTTTTGTTGCGAGGTTTACATTGGCAACAGTCTGGGCTTCGACACCTTGGGCTGCATCTACGACTAGGATGGCGCCTTCGCAAGCGGCAAGAGAGCGGGATACTTCGTAGGCGAAGTCCACATGCCCCGGGGTGTCCATCAGGTTGAGTTTATACTCAAGGCCGTCTTTTGCCTTGTAGGTCATCGCTACAGGATGGGACTTGATAGTGATGCCGCGTTCGCGCTCAAGATCCATTGCGTCAAGAAGTTGCTCTTGAGATTCACGCTTTTGGATCGTGCCGGTAAACTCCAGCAATCTGTCGGAAAGGGTAGTTTTTCCGTGGTCGATGTGTGCGATGATGCAGAAGTTACGGGTGCGGGAGTTCGACATAGGAAAGGAGCGGGACACTATGCGGTGGGAGGGGCAGGGGGTCAACCGGACAGGAAGAATTGAGTGTGGAAACGTGTTTTGAGTGACGAGATGGAGCGAGTGGACGAGGGGACGCTCAGGCGGTAGGATTGATTGGATATGGCCGGAGCAATTGCACAGGACGAATCAGTGATAGAGAAGGTGATGGCGGGGGAGCGTATCTCACAAGAAGATGCGGCCCTGCTTTATCGGTTGCCATTAAACGAGTTGGGAGCGCTTGCGAACCATAGGCGGAATCTCGCCAAACGAGAGGCTTATGAGGGGCGGGGCGAGAAGGTCGTCACTTATATTGTCGATCGAAATGTGAACTACACCAATGTGTGTAATGTTTACTGTAAGTTCTGTGCGTTCTACCGAACCGAAAAGGATGAAGATCATTACGTTCTGAGTCTTCAGGAATTAGAGGAGAAACTGGCGGAGTTGGTGTCTATTGGCGGGGTGCAGGTTCTTCTGCAAGGGGGGCATCATCCTAAGCTCGGGATCGGTCATTACTTGGAAATGTTATCCTTTATTCGGGAACGGTTCCCTCAGGTGAACGTTCACGGTTTTTCTCCTCCCGAGTTTCATCATTTTTCACAGGTTTTCGGGATGCCTGTAAAAGAAGTCCTCCGCGAGTTTAAGCAAGCGGGGCTTGGTTCCATTCCCGGCGGTGGTGGAGAGATTTTGGTGGATCGTGTGAGAACGAAGATTTCGCCGCTCAAAGCGAACAGCGACCAATGGCTTGGCGTGATGGAGGAAGCTCACGGATTGGGCTTAAATTCCAGTGCCACGATGATGTTTGGGCACGTGGAGACGTTGGAAGAGCGGTTTGAACATCTTCAGAGGCTGCGAGATTTACAGGACCGGACCCGAGGGTTTACGGCATTCATTTGCTGGACATTTCAGTCGGAGAACACGGTTTTGAAGGCGGAGCCGGTCGGCTCGGCGGAATATCTGCGGATGCAGGCGTTATCGCGAATATTTCTGGATAACATCGAAAATGTCCAAAGCAGTTGGGTGACTCAGGGGCCGAAAATCGGTCAGATCGCTTTGCAATATGGGGCGAATGATTTTGGGTCAGTAATGATGGAGGAAAACGTGGTTTCGAAGGCGGGAACTAGTTTCAGACTTCAGGCAGAGGAAATAGAACGTCTCATTCGAGAATGTGGCTACGAGCCGCATCGCAGGAACACGTGGTACGGATTAATGCCTAGTTTGGCATAGCAAGTGTCGCAGACGTGCAAATAAGACCGAAATAGAAGCATTTAGAGAAATGGTATCTTGACGCTTAGGTATGGCGTCTCTCAGATACTCTGCCTTTTATCCCCGAAGTTTTCGGCACCGCCTCATTTTGAAAAGTTATGAAATCTAGCGCTATTATCCCATTTGTTTGCGCAACTGCTATCACAGCAGCTTTGCCTTCGACTGGTTTTGCCCAGGGCAAAGCTCCCACAGTAAAGTCTATCGAAGTTCAATACGCTGGTTCGGCAGGGGTTAGTAAGGATCGGCTGCTTGCGAACATGCGTACGCGCGTCGGCCAACCTTATTCAGAAGTGGTCGTCGAGGAGGATATCCGGAATTTGTACGCGACGGGCAACGTCATGAATGTCCGTATTTATGGAGAGCCGGCCGGTGAGGATGGAGTGAAGGTCATTGTTGTTTTACAGGCCAAGGCGAAGGTGACGGTTGTGGAATTGGCTGGGGTGCAAAAATTTAAGGAAAGTCGGATTCGCGAAAAGATTTCGACCAAACCCGGAGATGCCGCAAATGAGTCGTCACTGGAAGCCGACAGACAGGCGATTTTGGAGTATTATCGGGGTAAGGGGTTCACGGATGTTTCCGTGAGCTACAAGATGGATACCAACGAAAGGTTGGGAACCGTGCACGTGCGATTTGATGTGAGCGAAGGGGGCAAGAGCGCGATTAAGGAAGTGCGGTTTGTGGGAAATACGAGTCTCTCTTCGAAAGAGTTGAAGAAGGTCGTGAAGACTCGCCGCTATGGTTTGTTGAGCCCGATCATGAAGACTGGGCGGGTGGTGCAGGATCAGTTGACTGATGATGTTACGGCTATCCGTGAATATTATCAGAACAAAGGCTATTCGGATGTACAGGTGCGTCCCGCGGAATTGAGCCGGGATGGAGGCAAGGTGGATGTGGTGTTCACCATCGAAGAAGGGACGCCTTACAAAGTAGGGGCGATTTCGTTTGCTGGAGCACATTTGTTTCCTGAGGAGAAAATCCAGAGCGTGACCAAGCTCAGAAGTGGCGATGTTTATTCGCCAGCGGCAGTCCAGGCCGATGTGAAAGCGCTGCAGGATCTCTACGGTGGCAAAGGTTATGTGGATTTTCAGGCTTCGGCGCGGAGTTCTTCGGGCGGAAAGGGCACGACAAACATCAACTATAGCTTGGACGAAGGATCGCAGGCGTTCGTCGGGCACGTGAATATTTCGGGTAACACACGGACGAAGGACAAGGTGGTGCGTCGTGAGTTGGCGCTCGCGCCGGGTGATTCCTTTAACACCGTGCGTATGGAGGCGAGTAAACAGCGTCTCAAAGGGTTGAACTATTTCGAGACGGTGGATTTGTATCCTTCGGATACAGGTGCGTCAGATGCGCGCGACTTGAATGTTGTTTTGCAGGAGAAGCGGACTGGCTCGTTGAACTTCGGAGCGGGCTTTTCCTCGCTGGATAGTTTGCTCGGATTCGTCGAGGTGACACAGAGCAATTTTGATCTGTTTAACTGGCCTCATTTCACTGGGGGCGGTCAGAAATTCCGTTCCCGTATTCAGTACGGGGCAAAACGCAAGGACGCGAGTTTATCGCTGACCGAGCCGTACTTCCTCGATCAGAAGCTATCGCTCGGTGGCGAGGTGTTCTATCACGATGCGTCTTACGTTTCGGATATCTACTCCGAACAACGCGTCGGATTTGAATTAGTCGCAAGAAAGCCAGTCACAGAATTCGCATTCGCCCGTCTCGGTTATCGAGTCGAACAGATCGGGATTCACGATGTGGACGCGGGCGCCTCTGCGCTTATCAAGAGTCAGGTGGGGGATAGAGTGAAGAGCCAGATATTTACCGGACTCACTTATGATACCCGTGATAGTCTGTTCCTCACACGCAAAGGCGGAAAAGTGGATGTTTCTACATTCGTTGCAGGCGGGCCGCTCGGAGGAGACATCCAGAGTTATGGCTGGAATATCGAAGGCTCTAAATATTTCAAAGTTTTCGGCGACACGATCTTCACACTGAACGGACAAGTTTCGGGGGTCGATGGATGGGGGAATAGCACGGTCGGAATTCCTATCTATGACCGGTTGTTTGTGGGGGGATCCAACGATATGCGTGGATTTAAATATCGTCACGTCGGAGGAGTCGGAAAAGTCCGCGATACTAACGGCGAGCCGATCGGCGGAAAATCGCTGGCTCGGGCGACTTTTGAATACACGGTTCCAGTGATGGATAAAGTGCGTGCTGCCACGTTTTACGACATCGGTTTCGTGAACGAAAACGCGTACGATTTCACGACGTCCGGTTATAATGCAGACGTTGGGTTGGGCTTGCGTTTGGAGTTGCCCATCGGGCCTGTGCGTATTGATTACGCGGTTCCGACGAAGGTGTACCCGAACGATAGCGCACGCGGTCGCTTTAACTTTAACGTCGGTTACCAGTTTTAGTCAGAATGGCGCGGGCTTTTTAGGAGGTCCGCGCCTATTGTTTGTGTGAGTCAGTGTATCGTATGAAGACGATTCGATTTTTCGGTATTGTTCTTCTGTTGGTCGGGATTTCGACCTCGGGTTTTAGCGCTGGGGCGCAGCCAAAAATCGCGACTATTGATATGAGTCGTGTGTTCGCTTCGTATCATAAAACGAAGGAAATTGAGGTCAGGCTGAACGAGTCGCGGGAGCAGGCCAGAAAAGAGCTCGAGGAGCGCGAGTCTTATTTGAACGAAGCTGAATCAAACGTGGAGGCTTTGATAGCGGAGCTCGACCTTAAAGACCTTGGGGAAAAAGAGCGTGAGATAAAAGCGAAACGGCTTGAGGCAAAGATTCAGGATGTTGAGTCTTTGAAAGCCAGCATCGAGGCTTTTACCCAGAGTCGAGAGCAGCAAATCGGGGAGCGTTCGAACAGGCTTCGTTACGAGGTGATGATGGAGATTCGTCCGGTGGTGGAGGAAAAAGTGAAAGCTTATGACTTGGTTTTCGACAGTTCCGGACACGGTATCGATGAGATCAAATTCGTAATTTTTTCAGTCGATGCGATTGATCTTACGAAGGAAGTGATAGCCGAGCTGGTCAAAATGGCCCCGAAACAAAAACCTTAAATCTGTGGCACAAATGATTGGAGTAAAAGAGTTGGCGTCGTTGGTTGGAGGAACCTTGGCGACCGAGCAAATCGAAGATTTGAGTATTCATGGCGTCGCTTCCATTAGTGAGGCGGGCCCGAATGACATTACGTTTTTGGGGAACCCAAAATATTTGCCCGCTCTGAGATCTTGTCGGGCGGGGGCGGTTTTGGTGTCGCTCGATTTTTCGGAAAGTGTGACTCCGATTGTGATCCGGGTTGAAAATCCATCAGTCGCGTTCGCTCAATTGGTGGAGCGCTTCACGCCCGAACCAATTGTGTTTCCACCGGGAATTCATCCATCCGCAGTCATCGGTGCTGATGTGGAGTTGGGCGAGGGTGTGTGTGTACAAGCGAATGTGGTCATCGAGCCCGGGGTGAAAATTGGCGCAGGTAGTGTCATCGGAGCTTTGTCGTATGTCGGTCATGGCGCTCGGATTGGCGCGGGCACTTTGCTTCATTCCAGGGTTACCGTTGGGGAGCGTTGCGTAGTTGGGGATCGTGTGATTTTACACAGCGGCGTTGTGCTGGGCAGTGACGGCTTTGGGTTCGAATTGGTAGCCGGGAGACATTCGAAGATTCGTCAGGTTGGAATTGTTCAGGTTGATGACGATGTGGAGATCGGCGCGAACACCACGATTGATCGAGCTCGCTTTGGGCGCACCTGGATTCAGGAAGGCACAAAAATCGATAACCTTGTTCAAATCGCGCATAACGTCGTAATTGGAAAACACTGTTTGATTGTGGCGCAGGTTGGGATTGCGGGCAGTGTCCGGCTGGGAAATTACGTGACACTTGCGGGACAGGTTGGAGTTGCTGGCCACTTGGAGGTTGGCGATGGTGTTGTCGTGAGTGCGCAATCGGGCATTTCAAAGAACACACCGACCGCGGGTCTTTATATGGGAACGCCCATGGTCCCCGCGGCAGAGTATCGGGATCAGGTGGTTTATGTGCGCCGTCTTCCAAAACTGATCGCGCGAGTGGAAGCGTTGGAAAAAAAACAAGCCTCGCCGGAGTCACTTTAACTCTCGGTCGAGGCCGGTTCGGCTAAGGCGCGAGTATACTCGCTGCTGTGCCTTTGAATGTGGGGCTGCTACTCCAGTCGGCTTAAAGCCGGCAGCCTGTAATTACGCTGCAATAAGGGAGCGATTTCTTCCACCGATTTTGCATCGAGAAAGATTTGATGCGGGTCGCCGGCTAGTTCAATGGAGTGTACGCCATCCCGTACTTGCTTCAGGGCTGTAGGAACGTCCTGTAGGCTCTTGAGTGATACTCCGTTAATTGCGCGGACTACCTGATGGCGGAGTTCTTCGTAACCGATCGTGACATCCGATGGCAGCACGCGGCTCATGAAAACCACGCGTGTTTGGTCTTCTGATTGGAGTTCGGATTGGGTGCGATCGATATTCAAAAGCTCGGGCGGCGCTTTGTGTGTCCAGTCGTTACCGAATTCCTTTAGGTAGGTGCGTGAGAGTTCCTGTAGAACCAAACCTCCAAGTACGAAGTAACGCGGGGCAGAATCGAAAACGTACGGTGGACTTAGAAAAGTCTCAGGATGACGTCTGGCGACGTGGATGGTTTTCTGTAGCGGTTTCCCTTCGCGGATAATTTTGATGGGGATGCCTTCACCTTCGAAGTGTTTGGTCGTTACCAAATGGCCCAATGAGATGCGTCCGTAATCGGAGTCCTGATAGTTGCCATCGGCATCGATGGGTGTGCCATCGATTTCAACGATCACGTCGCCCTTTTGTATTTCAGCCGAGTTTGCTGGTCCTTTGGGCAAAGTTTGAGTCACGAGGACTCCTCCTTTAGTCCCGTCCAAGCCGAGGTAATGGCGTAGTTGCGGATCGCGAGTTGGCGAAAAGGAGAGGCCCATACGAGGGAACCCTTCGTATGGTTTACGGGCTGTGTCTTTCAGAAAGTGTTCGACGACGGGAGCAGGGATGAGGTCCAGAAGGTTTGAGGAGGCCTCGTAGCGCAGCATGAGGCCAGCGAGTTTACCGTCGTGAATGACTGGCAACGTCGCGGACGCATCTCGCATTTGAAGCGGAACGCTGACCCTATAGACTAGGAAGGCGGATTCGTCGATAGGGTAGCGAGTGACCTCAGCGGTGGTCATTTGGCCCTTCGAGATCATCAGATTGCCATTCGCTTCGAGTTGCCAGACTGAAAGCGTGTCACCGATACGAGCAGGCGCGATGGCAAGACCTGGCATGCCTTGTAAGAAATCGGAGCCGTCGGTTTTTAGAAGTGCGAGATTCGCTTCGTAATCCACCGATTCCACGGAGGCTGCCTGTTTGCGTTCGCCGTCGGCGCTTTCTAGTTCGATGTACGTTGCGTTAGCGACACATTCCGCAGTGACGATTACTCGTTGACCCTGCAGTACGGCGCCCAAGGCACGTTTCGAAACGGGCGCGCGTTTAGACCAAGGACGGGAGAAGTCGTAAGCCTGAGATGTGACGTTCACTCGAACGACGTTTGGTTGGGGCGGCGGTGTGGCTGGAGCCGCAAGAGTTAAGTGATGGGATGCAGCTGTGAAGCAGAGGACAGCCGCGAAATAGGTGAGTCGCATAATCGGAAATTAACGAGTGGTTTCGTCGAGGACCTGTTCGCGTAAGACGCCGTAGCGTGTGCGGATTCGTTCGGCGGCGGCGTCTACGGCTGATTTTTCAAGGACGAGAGGTCTGCCGTTACCTATGAATTTTACGACATAGAACTCGGAGACCTGTTGGAAAGCAGCGGCGACGTCTTTGAGAGATTTGATGGGTGTTCCGTTAATCTCTTCGACGATCCCTTCCTTGAACTCTGTCAGGTAGGTGTTGAGTTGGTCGGGAAGGATGCCTGTTAAAATGACAAGTTCAGGATGTTCCTGGTAAACCTCTTTGGGAACGAATGATTCGAAGAGGTAGTTGATTCTGGGGTTTTGAAACTGAATGGCACCCAGAAGGTTTCGTGACAGGGGCTGGAAAATGAGCCCGCCAAACAGGACGTAGGTGGGTTGGACGTCGAACTGGTTGGATTGCATGGTGAACGGCCACGCTTTGTTTAATGGGACGGTGACTTCCATCGCCTTTTTATCCCTGAATATTCCGAGCTTTACCGAGTCGCCTCGAAATTTGCGTTCAGCGACTTCAGTCATTTGGATACGGTCGGCGTCGAGTTCGACGGTGCCATCGCTGGCGACGGGAAGTCCATCGATGGAAAGAATCACGTCACCTGCTTTTACATAACCGTGGCATACACCGGCGGAGGCGACGCTCGAAACCATCACGCCGAGATCGTCCATAGGAAGTCCGAGCGCCTTTTTCATCGCTGGGTTGAGTGTATTGAAAGTGGTAATGGAAAGATCCATGTACCGATCGTAAACACCGTCTTCGATGTCTTTGAGAAAACGCCGGACTACGGGAATCGGGATCATGTAGCCGACGTTTTGTGCGACATCGCCGCTGAAGCCTTGGAACGCGACTCCGACGACTTTGCCGTTTTGTAAAACCGGGCCACCGCTGTTGCCAGGGTTGATGGCGGCATCGATTTGGATGCTCAGGTGGGAGTCGATGGCGGAATGCGCGTACGGGCGAAAATCGATACGGGAAACGACGCCGCGAGTGACGGAGAGTTTGTCACCACCGATAGGATAACCGTAAACCGAGACTTCTGATTCGATCTCTGGGATGCCCCCAAGGTCTAGTGGAACGGTGCCTTTGAAAAAGGTGCTGTCCTTCACTTTGAGGATGGCCAGATCGCAGTCGTGGGCGATGAATTCGACTTCTGCGATGTACTTTTTGGGATCGTTTTCTTTCTCGAGTGTGAGGAATCGAGCGTTGGATACGACGTGTGCGTTGGTGAGGATGCGTTCTGCTGACACGACCCAGCCAGTGCCCGATCCACCTCCAGTGAAGCCTGCTAGCCAAGGCTGGCGGTAGTTGGGATATTCGGCTGTGTTGTTGATTCTCGCGAGGCTCTTTCGTACCAGCGCTGGGTTGGCGACAGCGGGTGTGTTTAGGAGCGGGATGAGAAGCAGGGGCAGGAGTCTGCGGAGGTTCATGCGGGTTTCAAACATGGCGGGCCTTGTTCAGAGTGCAAATAGGAACCGCTTGCTGAAGTGTTTTCCAGCAAGCGGTAAGATTTCTAAGAAAGCCGAGGCATTGAGTGCTCCAGCCTTGGTGAATGAGAATTAAACGTTGAATCGGAAATCCATCACGTCGCCATCCTGAACGACGTACTCTTTTCCTTCGATCCGGAGTTTGCCCGCTTCCCGAGCTTTGGCGTAGGAACCGAGCGAGACGAGATCGTTGTAAGCAACGGTTTCCGCTGCGATGAAGCCACGCTCAAAGTCGGAGTGAATGACTCCAGCTGCAGCTGGTGCCTTGTCTCCGGCGTTGATAGTCCAGGCGCGGGTTTCCTGTTCACCCGTGGTGAGGTAGGTGCGTAGACCGAGCAAATAATAGACGCTCCGGATGAGGGAACCGACGCCACTGCTTTGCACACCGAGACCCTGGAGGTATTCGGTAGCTTCTTCGGCGGGCAGGTCGACGAGCTCACTTTCAATCTGGGCGCTGATCACAACCGCCTGGGTTGCGAAGTGAGCTGCCGCGTATTGCTGAACCGCGCGGACATGAACAGCGGCTGGAAGCTTCTCTGCTTCGGCGGAAAGGGTTCCACCATTGACGAGGTCGGAAACGGCAGCCAGATCACTTTCGGATACGTTGCATGCGAAGATCGTGGGCTTGCCGGTGAGCAAAAAGAACTCCTTCGCGAGACGTTGTTCGTCGTCTGACAGAGTGGCTGTGATGGCAGGTTTGCCATCGTTTAAGTGGGGGAGAAGTTTTTCGATGAGGGCGGATTCGGCTTTTGCGACTTTGTCGCCCATGCGAAGCGCTTTCTGGAGGCGTTCAGCACGTTTGGTAAGAGACGCAATATCTGCAAGAACCAGCTCGGTGTTGATGACTTCGATGTCCCGAACTGGATCGACGGACCCGCTGACATGGTGGATGTCGTCGTCTTCGAAACACCGGATGACTTGTACGATGGCGTTTACTTCACGGATGTGGCTTAGGAACTGATTGCCCAAACCTTCACCAGCGCTTGCGCCTTTGACGAGTCCGGCGATATCGACGAATTCGATCGCGGCGGGGACCAGCTTTTTGGAGCCGGAGAGTTTCGAGAGAACCTCCAGACGCGAATCCGGCACGGTGACGATACCGTTATTCGGATCGATGGTGCAGAAAGGATAGTTTGCGGCCTGCGCTTTACGAGTGCGCGTGACTGCGTTGAAGAGGGTGGATTTCCCAACGTTAGGAAGGCCGACGATGCCAGCGGAAAGCATGATGCAGGTGTAAAAAGGTTAAACGTGATCTCCGAATGACTCGAAGGAGTTCTATTGAGCCCGTCTAACTGTGCGCGCTCAATCCTAAAGCTCAAAAGTGTGTGTGATAGGTGTTGGCGGCTTGAGAATCGAATGAGCCTTAGCATGATTGGGCCGGCAAAACTATCTCTATGAACGGTCTTAAATCTTTAACAGCAAGCGCCCTTGTGGCTGCTGGGACTCTGGCTAACGCCAACGCGGGCGACACTCGAGTGTTGATTTGGGACGAGCGTCAGCCGGAGCAAAAGCAGGTTTATGAATCGTCCCTGGGTGAGGCCATTGGACAGTATCTGCTCAAACAAGGCGGTTTTACTGTGAAGTACGGGACCTTGGAGATGCCCGAATACGGCTTGGATGATGCTACGTTAGACGACACGGATGTCATCATTTGGTGGGGGCACAGGCAGAATGGTGCAGTTGCAATGGGGCGTGTTGAGGAGGTGGTGAAGCGTGTAGTGGCTGGGCGACTGGGGTTTATTGCGATTCATTCTTCCATTCATGCCCGTCCCTTTTTGCGACTGATGGAAGAACGTGCGAAACTCGATGCCGTGAAGAGACTCTCGGATGCCGAAAAGGCAGGGATGAGGTTTGAGTTTAAGGAAAGCCCGCCGAAAGGGATTCCGTTTGAGGCTTCGGTGGAGATCGCGGGGGGAGTTTGTCGCTTGATGCGTCCCAGCGGTTGGATTGGAAGCTGGCGGGCGGATGCGGAGCCTGGACACATTTTGACGTTATTGCCCGAGCACCCGATTGCGAAGGGGCTGCCCAAGCGATGGAGTGTTACGAAAACGGAAATGTACAATGAGCCATTTCATGTTCCAGAGCCGGATGAGGTTGTGTTTGAAGAGACGTGGGAAAAGGGAGAGCGTTTTAGGAGTGGATCCGTGTGGACGGTGGGGGATGGAAGGGTCTTTTATTTCCGTCCGGGACATGAGACTTATCCCGTTTTTCTGCAGGAGGAGAATTTGAAGGTTATGGAAAACGCTTCTGCTTGGCTGATTGATAATCGTTAAATGTTGGTTTTAAGCGTTTTGAGGTTTGTTTTGAGGTAAAGCGTCGGGGGGAGTGCAGAAACTCTAGCCAAGAAGCGGGCCAATTAGGTTAGAGTAGGGGTTGATCGGTGAAGCTTACAGGGGAGACGCGTTTGTGTCCCACACCACCCTAGTGGCGTGGCCGGTCGGAGCGGTGACGTTCCAAAGCAACAAGTTGTTAAATAAATCATCCCTAATGAGCTCTGATCCCCAAAGTGTTAAGCCGTTGAGTGCCAACGAAGGCATCAAGATCGAATCGAACTTTCTACGCGGCACAATCGCTCAGGAATTACTGGATACCACTACCGGTGCTATTTCTGAATCGAACCAGCAACTGACGAAGTTCCACGGCTTGTATTTGCAGGATGATCGCGACTTGCGGAATTCATTGAAGAAAGAGGGCAAGGAAAAGGCCTTCTCGTTCATGTTGCGTGTGCGTCTGGCTGGGGGAAAAGCGACGCCGCAGCAATGGCTTATGCTGGATAAGCTCGCAGGGGAGGTGTCTGCACCATCCTTGCGCATCACTACGCGTCAAACGTTCCAGTTTCATGGAGTGCTCAAGGCGAACTTGAAACCTCTCGTGAAGGGAATGCATCAAGTGTTGCTCGATTCTATTGCGGCTTGCGGTGATGTGAACCGCAACGTTATGGCGCCTCCAAATCCTGAGCGGAGTGCTGTGCTCGAAGAGGTTTATCAGCACGCCAGAGATTGGAGTGATTACGCACTGCCCAAAACACGTGCGTATCACGAGATTTGGTTGGATGAAGAATTAGTCGCCGGTGGTGAGCCTGAGTCGGAGCCAATGTACGGAGCGACCTATCTGCCGCGTAAGTTTAAGACGGCTTTTGCAATCCCTCCCTCGAACGACGTGGATATTTTCTCCCAGGATTTGGGATTCATTGCGGTCGTCGAAGGCGAGAAATTGGTGGGGTATAATGTGACTGTGGGTGGTGGACTTGGGATGAGTCACGGGAATGCTGAGACATTCCCTCGTCTCGCAGATGTGCTCGGCTTCATTCCGAAGGACAAAGTTAACGCCATTGGTGAAGCGGTGTTGACCACGCAGCGCGATCATGGAGATCGCACGAACCGGAAGCATTCCCGTCTCAAATACACGATTCAGGACCGTGGTGTGGCCTGGTTTAAGGCTGAGGTAGAGCGCCGCTCGGGAGTGACTTTCGGCGAGGCTCGTCCGTTTAAATTTACGACAATCGAAGATCCCCACGGCTGGCACAAATGTGCTGACGGCACCTGGTTCTTTGGTCTGCACATTTTGAGCGGACGAATCAAAGACGTCCCCGGCTGGCCGATGAAAACGGCGTTGCGCGAGATTGCTGAAGTTCACACCGGCGATTTCCGTCTGACACCGACTCAGAACGTGACGATCTCTGGAGTTACCGAAGCGCAGAAGCCGGTGATCGAGGCCATTTTAGCGAAACACGGTCTGGCTTCCGAAAATACCCGTTCCCGTCTTCGTTTGAATGCGATGTCGTGTGTGGCACTTCCCACTTGCGGTTTGTCTCTTGCTGAAAGTGAACGGGCGCTTCCTGACATCTTGGCGAAGTTTGAGGCAGTTCTCGACGAAGCTGGATTGAGTGAAGACGCAATCAGTCTGCGTGTGACTGGCTGTCCAAACGGATGTGCTCGTCCATACCTTGCTGAGATCGGGTTTGTCGGTCGTGCCCCAAATAAATACGCGCTGTATATCGGTGCAAGTTATGAGGGAACCCGACTGAATCGTCTCTTCTCGCCAAGCGTGACGGTGGATGATGCAGTGAAGATGCTCACGCCGATTATTAAGCGTTTCGCCGTGGAGCGGAATGAAGGGGAAGGCTTCGGCGATTTCTGTGATCGCGTGATCCTTCCTGCAGATGCGACTTACCACAGTGTAGGAACTGTGGCTGCAAGTTAAGGAGAGGTAAGTTGCGGGTCTTCCCGCAAATACCGATGTTAGAGAAGCCTCGGTTTTCCTCACCTCGAAATGGTGCTGGAGAATCGAGGCTCTTTTTTGTCTGCGTTTTACACCAGGCTGCCGATTCGCAGGAGGCTCAGGCTGACTTCTCCGCTGGCTTTCGATGCCACTGTGTCGACGACAAATTCGGCAACCCAATCATTGAGTTCTTCAGGGTCTACGAGGATTTGTTGAATCCGTAATGAGCCGGGTTGATCCCCATTAATCGTGTAGGTGTGTTGGATATTGCGCGCGGTGGGATCGAGTCGGATCCGTTCGTGTTCTGCGTAGTATGAATCGAGCGTGAGCTTCAATTTTTCGATGGTCCATGGAGCGCCATCGCTTTGCAGGGCTGAATTCAGGCTCGTGATCGCGCCTTCGTAGTCCTCGTTGATGACGTGGCGCAGGAAAATAAAGATTCGATTTCGAATAAGCGCCGTGAACGCCTTTGTGTCTCGTGTGATGTCGGCTGCTGCTTCTTCCGCGCCTGGGGGGCGTGTTTCGGTCGAGTCGCTGGATCGGTTGTAAGACGGGTCCTTCATGAGTTCCCATTGATCGAGAAGACTCGAGTCCACCTGACGAATCATCGTCGAGAGGTACGTTTCCATTTCGCGAAGTGTGTCATTCTTTACGGAGTCCGGAACGGTCTGAGCTAAGACTTTGTGTACACTCGAAATGTGGCGCAGCAGCAGCCCTTCCACACGCTGAAGTTCGTAGACTTTGATGTAGTCTGAGAAGGTTCGGTAGTCCTCGAACATCTCGCGAACGATGGATTTTGGGCGGATGTTTTCTTCGCCAACCCACGGATGCTTTTCCGAGAACTGGTTAAAAGTGGAGTAGATGAAATCGCGGTTGGGTTTGGGGTATTCGAGTTTTTCGAGTTCCTCCATTCGTGCGTTGTAATCGAGGCCCTCCATTTTCATTTCGGCAAGGGCCTGGCCTTTTACCTTGTCGAGTTGTCTTCGTAGAATGACTTCCGGATTCTCGAGGATCGATTCCACGAGAGTGAGCACGACAAAGGCGTAGTCGGGAGCTTGTGGATCAATGAGCTGGATTGCGTCGTGCACGTACAGGGACAGTGCCTGGTTCATCGAGAAGTCTTCCTGTAAAGCAACGTTCACTCGGAGATAGGCGCCTTCTTCAGTTCTTGGAATGATCTCGATGATACTTCGATCCACCAGGGCACGGAATAACTGCCAGGCGCGCTTCGTGTGCGCTTTTTTTGCTTTGGCGGGTTCGTGACTGTTACGGATTAATTCGCGCATTGCTTTTGCGCCATCTCCACGTCGGCTTAGAACGTTGAGTAACATCCCGTGTGTGACCTGAAAGTGGCTGGTGAGGCGCTCTGGAGGTGCTGCAATAAGACGGGTGTAAGTCTGTTTATCCCATGCGACGAAATTCCTCTCCGGTGGTTTTCGTTTCACGAATTTCTTCCCACCGCTGGCCTGCTTTTGTTCGAGTTGAAGGTTCTCGATGACATGCGCCGGCGCTTGAGCGATCACCCACCCGCAGTCATCGTATCCTTTGCGTCCGGCGCGGCCGCTGATTTGGTGGAAATCGCGAGCGGTCAGAATGCCGGTCTTTTTCCCGCTGAATTTGCAGAGCTGTGTGAATAGGACACAACGGATTGGCACGTTAATCCCGACGCCAAGAGTGTCTGTGCCGCAGATTACCTTGAGAAGGCCTTTTTGAGCCAGTTGCTCGACTAAAATCCGATATTTCGGGAGTAGCCCGGCGTGGTGTATGCCGATCCCATGGCGCAGCCATTTGCGGACATCGGGGCCATAAGGACTGGTAAATCTGAATCCCGCGATGGCCTCGGCTAAGGCTGCTTTTTCGTCTTTGGTGCAGACATTGATACTGGTGAAATCCTGGGCGCTCTGCGCGGCTTCCTGTTGCGTGAAATGCACCACGTAGACAGGGCTTTTTCCGGTCGCAACGAGGCCTTCCAATGTGGCTGCGAGGGGCGACTCCGAGTAGGTAAACTCAAGCGGAACTGGTCGTGTAACCGATTGTACGGTGACCGTCGGGCGTTTGTTTAATTGCGTGAGGGCGTTTTCGAAGAAGGCAGTTTCGCCGAGTGTGGCCGACATCAAAAGAAAACGTGTCTGGGGAAGCGTGAGTAGGGGAACTTGCCAGGCGACACCCCGTTCCTGGTCCGCGTAATAATGGAATTCATCCATGATGACGTCGTCCACACGCGCTTCTGCGCCCTCGCGGAGAGCCATGTTTGCCAGGATCTCAGCCGTGCAGCACAGAATGGGGGCGTCCCTGTTTACGGTGGCGTCGCCGGTGCTGAGTCCGACGTTTTGGGGGCCGAACTCGCGACAGAGAGCGAGCCACTTTTCGTTTACCAAGGCCTTGATGGGGCAAGTGTAAACGGAGCGTTTCCCTTGCGCTAAAGACTTAAAATGGAGCGCGGTGGCGACGAGGGACTTTCCGGATCCCGTGGGCGTATTGAGGATGACGTTTTTTTCGTCGAACAGTTCTAAAATCGCAGTTTCTTGAGCCGGGTAGAGTTGGAGTTTTCGTTTCTCCAAGCCATCCAAAAAGCTTCCGAGCAAAGTGTCGTTGTCGAGCGCGCCGTCTTTGGGGATCCAGTCACAAAGCGAAGTAGAGGGGAGGGGCGGCGTTGAGTTTTCAGAAGACACTCGCAAAGATTGGATGCGAGTAAAAGCCGACGCAACCTCGAGTGCGTATCCGTGAGTGTTTTACGGAGGGCTACGGAGGGCTACGGAGGGCTACGGAGGGCTACGGAGCGACAGTGAGCCACTTTTGGGCGGTGGCATCCGGAGAGGACAGCGACAATTCCTTTGTTTTGCGTGAAAGTTTTTTGAAAGCCGCCTCTGACTTGAGTGCAGCAGATCGACTTTCGATGGCCCACGATCTCGCGAGGATTACCGGACGCCGCCCTCGAGTGTAGCGGGCACCGGTACCTGCGTTATGTTGGTCGATTCGGCGAAGGAGGTTGTTGGTAATGCCGCAATAAAGGGAAGCATCCGAGCAACGGAGAACGTAAAGGTACCAACCATCGTGAGGGGTGTTCATGGGTTGATTTTCTCTAATTTTGGTTCAAAAGTTGGATCAGATTGAGTGAATTGGACCATTTGTGGTGCTTCTGACTCCGAGTGAGGGGAGGATCGTAAACGGTCGGTTGCTCAAGATTGTTTCATTCTAACTTCCTCCCAACATTGTGAAAATCTCCCAAATATTATTATCAGGCGTCGTGTTTGCCGGGCTGAGTTCCGGATCATTGCAGGCTGTGGACAAGCTTAAGGCGTTGATTGTGGATGGGCAAAACAACCACGCCTGGCAGACGACCACCCCCGTGATGAAATGGGCGCTGGAGCAGAGTGGCCGTTTTGCGGTGGATATTTCGACGACACCTGAAGCTGCGCCTAAAGCTCCCAAGGCGCCAAAGGAGCCTAAACCAGAGCAGGTGGCGGCGTTTGAAGCCGCGAATGCCAAGTATCGGGAAGACAAAAAGGCCTACGACGACAAAAAGGAGGAACTGTGGAAGGCCTGGCACCCGAAGTTTGCCGGATACGACGTTATTGTTTCGAACTACAACGGCGATCTGTGGCCCGAAGAGGTTCGGAAAGCGTTTGTGGAATACGTCAGTAACGGGGGCGGGTTCGTGGCGGTTCATGCGGCGGATAACGCGTTTCCGGAGTGGCCTGAATATAATGAAATGATTGGGGTTGGCGGTTGGGGTGGTCGAAATGAAAAGTCCGGTCCGATGGTGCGTTATCGCGATGGAAAGATCGTGCGGGACGAGGTGCCTGGAGCGGGTGGGACACATGGCGCGTTTCACGAGTTTGTGGTGGAGACACGTGATGCGGAACATCCGATTTTGAAGGGGATGCCAGTGAAGTGGAAACACGCTGGAGATGAATTATACGCGAAGCTGCGTGGGCCAGCGAAAAACATGACGGTATTGGCTACGGCATTTTCGGAGCCTGAGACAAAGGGCACGAGCGAGCATGAGCCGATGTTGATGGTGTTGAACTATGGTAAGGGTCGTGTTTTTCACACGACGCTGGGGCATAGCGCAGTCTCGATGAGTGGCCTGGGTTTTCAGGTGACGCTGGCTCGCGGCAGTGAATGGGCAGCTACGGGCAAAGTGACGTTGCCGGCTCCGAGTTCGAGCGAGTTATCGGCGGATACGGCGGCTTTGCGTGAGCCTCCAAAACCGTAGTTTTGAGACGGCGAAATGAGCTGGGCGTCAGAGGCTCCCGGCTCAATCGTCTAGCCTATGCCTCGAGCGAAGTAAGTCCGGGGACCCTTGGCAAGGGCGGGCACAGAAATGCGAGGTTGGAATGGCGGTTGATTGGCTTTTTGATGCCAATATGCACAACTTCCTTCGGGTTGCCCTTGCCCTTGTGACATCGTCAGGCAGTCTTCTGGCCGTGTCCGAAGCCTATCCTCGCACCGCGCCCGGCGACCTTGAGCTCAAGACCTTGCCCCCAGCCCGTTGGATGCGCACGGAGTCTGCGAAGGATTATTTTGATTCTGACAACGGGCTGTTTATGAAGCTGTTCCGTTACATTGACTCGAACAGGATTCCCATGACCGCGCCCGTCGAGGCGGGCATCAAACCTGGTACAATGGTCTTCTACATGGATCAGGTCTCCGCCAAGCGCGCGGACCTTGCAGAGACGCCTCTAGTGAAGCTTTCTTCGGTGCCTGAACGTCGTGTGGCTGCGATCGGTATCCGCGGCTCGTATAGCCGCGTGAACTATGAAGAAGCTCTAGTCGAACTACGCGCCTGGCTGGCAAAGCGGACGGACGTGAAGCCCGCGGGGCAGCCGTATGCGGTCTACTGGAACAGCCCGTTTGTGCCGTTCTTCCTCAAGCAGTCCGAGGTTCACATCCCAGTCGCGCAGACGAAGTGATTAGGTCTGTGGTCAGCCTTGCTGATGAACTTTTCGTAAAGGAAAACGAGTCCACAGACTGATCTCAGCTAAAGAACGGAGGCGGATCAGGTGGGCGTGAGTATGAGGGGGGAGCCACGCGACGTATTGTTGGGCAAGGTGTCTGGTCGATGCGGCTTTTTTACACCGCTAAGTCGCCCGTTTCCAAGCGATGCTCAAGCGCCTCTGTCAGGATGACTCTCATGAAGTCGTCAACCTCCGTAGTCTTTCGTCAGCTCTTTACGGTGTGTGTTTTGGTTGTCCCAGCGTTCGCGTACGCCGCAGGCGAATTAAGCTTTAACCGGGATATCCGGTCGATCCTTTCGGACAATTGTTTTGCCTGCCACGGGTTTGATAAAAACAAACGCGACTCCGGGCTTCGGCTCGATCTCCGGGAATCTGCAATTCAGCCTTCCAAGAGTGGCAGCATAGCGATTGTCCCGGGAAAGCCCGAAGAAAGCGAATTAGTCGCCCGCATTTTCAGTGAAGATGCAGAGGAGGTGATGCCTCCTCCAAAATCCCACAAAACTTTCACGGCTAAACAGAGAAACCTGCTGAAGCGCTGGATCGCTGAGGGCGCTTCTTACGAGGCACACTGGGCATATACCCCTCTCACCAAACAACCTGAAACCGGCGCGCCCGAAACGGCAATTGACCATTACCTTGGCAAAAGTCTTGCCGAAAAAGGGATCGTAGCCTCACCACCGGCGGAGCCTGCAACGTTGATCCGGCGTTTATCTTTGGATCTCACAGGACTTCCACCTACGCCCGAGCAAGTATCCGCATTTAAGACCGCTCACGCGCTCGATCCACGCCGCGCCTTTGCAGACGCCCAAAACCAGCTCTTACAATCGCCTCATTATGGAGAACGCTGGGCTGTGTGGTGGCTCGACGCTGTGCGATTTGCGGACACCGTGGGCTATCACGGCGATCAGACCCAGCGCGTCTTTCCGTTCCGCGACTATGTGATTGATTCGTTCAACACCAACAAACGATTCGATCAGTTTACGCTCGAACAAATCGCCGGGGATCTCCTTCCAAATCCCACCGACGAACAACTCGTCGCCTCAGGGTTCAACCGACTCAGCATGATGACCCGCGAAGGCGGGATTCAAGCGAAGGAATACCTCGCTAAATACATGGCGGATCGGGTGCGGGCGGTAGGCAGTGCCTGGCTCGGAGCCACCATCGGATGCGCCGAGTGTCACGACCACAAGTTCGATCCTATCACCCAAAAGGACTTCTACTCTCTTGGCGCGTACTTCGCTGATATTAAACAGTACGCACTCTATCACAACGTTTTCACGCCGAACCCCGAACTCAAAGGGTGGACGGATCACCATCCTTTCCCGCCGGAGGTTGAGGTGCCAAATCGCTATCGGGAAGAAAGACGGAAGCACTTTGCCGCCGAAATGCAGCGTATTGTCCAGGGAGCATGGCAACGACATTCCGCGGAGGCCAGACTCGCATGGCAAACCGGTATCCGCGCATTCTTGGAGGAACACCCCTCTGGTTGGGTCAGTCCAAAACCGACCGTCGAAACCGCGCACAAAAACCATGTCGTCGCAGACTCAGTCCGAATCGAACCCGATTACAGCGTGTTCTTCGAAAAGAAAGCCGGCACCGAAGTTTGTTTGAAAATCAGTCCGGGAGCGGGCTCTGTGGCAGCGTTGCGTACGGAACTACTGCCGCATGCCGAATACGAGGGAAACCTTGTGCGCTCCGGAGAAACGGCCTCCTTACGCGTGCTGCCGAAGGTCCAGTTGTTCCGCCAAGGCCAATCCAATCCCGAATCCTTATCCATTCGCCGTGCGGATGCTGACTTGAAGGATGTCACGTATTTCCAAGGGGAAAATGAGGTGGATGTGAGTAACGGCTGGCGTCCATCAGCCAAGAATCCACAAATTCCACAGACTGCGATTTGGCTATTGAAAGAACCCGTTACCTTAGCCGATGGGGATGAAATTCGGGTGGTGTTCGGCGATGCGAAATTTGTGCCTGCGAGCCTTCGGGTATCAGTATCTCCGCTGTCGCATCTGCATTATGGAGACGAACAGTTCCCTGCCTCACTGCTCGAAGACCCGGCATTATGGCTTACCTCCACAGGGGCAGATAACGTCGCGCTTAATGAGTTTTCGGTAGCCGAGAAACACATGCTGGAATGCCGAAACGGACGAGCGCATTCGCTTGTGAGTAAGTCCGTGGAGCCATATCCGGTACATATCCTTCCGAGAGGGAACTGGCAGGACGAATCAGGCGCGGTGGTGCAACCCGCAACGTTAAGCTTCATTCCCACGCTACCCGGAACGACTGACCGGCCACAGACCCGACTCGACCTCGCGCGATGGCTTACCTCGAACGAAAATCCAATTACACCGCGAGCGATCATGAATCGGCTTTGGAAACAGTTTTTTGGCACTGGGCTCAGCGCTGTGTTGGATGATTTAGGAGCGCAGGGTGAACCTCCGAGCCATCCGGAATTGCTCGACTGGTTGGCAATCGAGTTCCGGGACAGCGGCTGGGACTTCCAGCACATGGTGCGATTGATTACGAGCTCCGAGGCTTACCAACGAAGTTCCCGGCAGCGCACGGAACTGCGCGAAACAGATCCTGCCAACCGTTTACTTGCAGCCCAAAACCCGCGGCGACTAGAGGCGGAATTTATCCGCGATAACGCTCTTTCGATCGCAGGGTTACTGAACCGGGATATTGGAGGACCAAGTGCGCTCGTGTATTTTCCCTCGGAACTATATCGGGATATGGAATTCCCTAAGCGCGTTTACGCGGCGGAGAACGACGACCGCCAATGGCGACGCGGTATTTACATACACTGGCAGAGAACGTTTCTGCATCCGATGTTGGCAAACTTTGACGCACCAAACCGGGACGAAAGTGCGTGTGCCCGCACCCAGGCAAACACTCCGCAGCAGGCGCTTACTTTGTTGAACGACCCCACTTTTGTGGAAGCGGCCCGCGTTCTAGCGCAGCGTATCCTCCGCGATATACCTGCGTTGGACGACAGCAGGCACATCGATTTTGCGTTCGAACGCACCTTAGGACGCGTTGGGACTCCAGAGGAGCATAGCGGTTTACTCCCGCTCCTTGGAAGTTTTCGTCAGCAGTTCACCAAGGATCCAGACGCCGCGATGCGCTTGCTCAAGACAGGGATCGCGCCCAAGGAAAACACCATCCCCGAGCCGGAACTCGCCGCTTGGACAAGTCTTTGTCGTGTTCTGCTGAACCTTCACGAAACCATTACCCGCTACTGATCTATGGACCTCCATTCACACGCCAATTGGGATTCCGTTTCCCGCCGTGCTTTTCTGCATCAGTCCGCATTTGGTCTTGGCGGCATGGCCCTGGCCTCACTGCTACCTGCTGGTTCGGTCTCCGCAGCTGATACTTCCAGCACCAAATGGAGCGGAGTCATTAAGTCTCCCCATTCACCCATCCGAGCCAAACGAATCATCTTTCTTTGTATGGCTGGAGGGCCCTCACATTTAGAAACATTCGACTGGAAACCGGAGCTCAAACGGCTCGACGGTCAGCCCTTCCCCGAGTCATTCACCAAAGGCCAACAGCTCGCCCAACTTCAGGGCTCGGCGCTTAAGGCTCGCGGACCATTTTGCGAATTCCAGAAACACGGACAAAGCGGGCAGGAAATTAGCAACCTCTTCCCCGGCATCGCTTCGCTGGCTGACGACATCTCGATCATCCGCTCGATGCATACGGAGCAGATCAACCACGACACTGCCCACGCATTTATGAATACGGGTAGTATCATCAAGGGACGACCAAGCTTGGGAAGCTGGCTCCTTTACGGTTTGGGATCCGAAACCGAGGAGTTCCCAGGTTTTGTTGTCCTCACATCGACCGGCAAAAGCGGAGTCCAACCGATCTCGTCGCGGCAATGGAGTAGCGGAGTTTTGCCCGGACAGTTTCAGGGCATCCAGTTTCAGGGCAAAGGTCAGCCCGTACATTATCTCGGTAGCCCGGACGGTATCTGTCAATCCATGCAGCGCCAGATTGTGGAGGAGGTTCAGCGTATCAACGGACTCACCGCCGAGAGAATGGAGGACTCTGAGGCCAGGGTCCGGATCGCTCAGTACGAGATGGCTTTTAAAATGCAGACTTCCGTGCCCGAACTCGCCGACCTCAGTCGCGAACCCCAAGCGGTTCTGGATGCCTATGGAATCAAGGAACCCGGCGATGGAAGCTTTGCAAGCAACTGTCTGCTTGCGCGAAGACTGACCGAACGCGGAGTGCGTATGGTACAACTCTACCACCGCGGCTGGGACCATCACGGCGGCATTGAAGACGGAATGAAAACCGCCGCAGCGGAGACAGACAAAGCCTCCGCGGCGCTGATCCATGACCTAAAGCAACGCGGCCTCCTCGAGGATACTCTGATTGTCTGGGGGGGGGAATTTGGCCGCACGCCAATGGGACAGGGTACGGGGCGCGACCATCACATTTTAGGGTTCAGTCTTTTTCTTGCCGGCGGCGGCATTAAGGGCGGGATGACCTATGGGGCAACGGATGAACTTGGGTACCGCGCGGTGGAGAATGTCGTTCATGTACATGATCTCCAAGCAACGATCCTGCATCTTATGGGCATCGACCATTTGCGCTTAACCACGAAGTTTCAGGGGTTAGATGTACGCCTTACGGGGGTGAGTCATGCCAAAGTGCTTCAAGATTTGTTAAGCTGAAGTCCTCTCGGGTCACACGATTTTGTCGCTAAGATCTGGAGCAGGGGGCGAGCCAGGACTTTGATGTTCTCGACGATAGCGCGAGGGACTAATTCCCATCTGCCCTCTGAACGCGCGATTGAAGTGTGCGTGATCGTAAAAACCGCACTCCTGCGCTAAGGTTGAAACCGTCAGGTTTGTTTCACTGAGCAGACGGCAGGCGTGTACGATCCGGATCCGCAATAGATATTGGCGCGGACTAGAGCCAAGCGTCTTGCTAAAGGTGCGCTCCAATTGACTCACGGAAAGCCCCGCCAGCTTTGCGACTTCTTCGTTGCTGATCGGTCGCCCGTAATTTCGGTGCATGTATTCCACTGCAGACGCGAGTTTGTGGATGGCCTCCGGCGCATAATTCATCTGGACCACCCGTCTGGAAATCCCAGCCACTCCGACAATCCGCCCCTGATCATCCCGGAGCGGAATTTTATTTGTGACGATCAGGTGCGGCGAACCTTCGATCTGGGGAACGGGTTCCAGTCGGTTCACAATGGGCTGGCCGCTTTCCATGACCATTCGATCGTCAGCGAGGTATTCCGGAATCAGAGCCGCAGGAAATAACTCCCAGTCTGTTTTCCCAAGTGCTTCCCGTTCCGTACGCACGCCACAAAACTCGCAGGCAAGTCGGTTCAACGCGACAAAACGCCCCTCCCTGTCTTTGATGAAAAAAGAGACATCAGGCAGGAACTCAAAGAGGTCGGCAAGTTGGCCGGCAGCTCCGACATGCTTGAAAAAAGCTTCCCGTACGCTGAGAGGATTCATTCGATTTTTCCCAAACTATTATCAGGTAGGCTATGTGGCAATCGAGGTGGGAGACGAATGGCTGTACTAGCCGAATGGCTAATTTAGCCCCAGCGGGAGTTATGAAAGACTTAAACTGGTTCCACAAATTCCAAACTAAATAACCCGCCGCCCAATGTTATTTTCCAAGAAAACCATCCACAACGCAGGTTACGCAGCGCTCCTCGGGTTCGTCGCCTACCAGTGGATCGAGAGCGATACGATGCAGATCCGGCTCAATCAGAGTTTCGACACCCTGCGGACAGCGCAGCGTGAAACCGAGGAAGTAAAAGCGCAACTAGCCGAAAGCAAACAACAACTCGAGACAGCGCAATCTCGATTGCAGGAGGTCAACGCCCAGCTCTCGCGAACGCGAAGCGTAGGATCGAGCGTATCGTCCGACGGCGCATCCGCTGCATCTGGCGCCAATAGCGTAGCTAGCAGTACGTCGTTCACGGAGAGTCTCATACAACTGGCAGAAAAAGCCGCCCGGTTAGATCGTGGATTCAAGGCCTTCCCAGCGCTGGAAATACCCGAGCTCAGCCTCCTGACTGAGGCGGACTGGATCAAGGTGGTCTCGGACCATGCGAACCTCGAGACGCCGGAGCAGATGCGTCGTGCACTGGAATCGCTGGTCGCCAGCGCGAAAGGACGCGCACTTGAAGTCTTTCGGGATGCTGCTTTCCGCACAGGAGTCGGCTCCGATACCAAATCCACAGCGAATTTAGATCCGCTCCTTTCAGAACTTCGGCAAAAATTGAACGGGCAGATTCTGCAACGCTATGAGCTACTCCCAGCCGCTAGTCTTGAATCAGGCTGGTTCGAGCAACCCGACGTGAAACGCCATGTCTCCAGTGTCGACCAAGCGCCTGCTTTGATAGTCCGTGAAAAAGCCCCAGCAGGCGGGCAGCAACAGGTCCTTGTTTTCTTTGCAATGCCCCAGAGCAGGGACAACGGCAAGCGGTACACTTCTTCGAGCATCTTTGCCCTCCTGCAGAAGAGCCGTCCCTAAGTGCCTCGAAGCCTTCTTTAGCAGGTTCCGAATGTAACGCCTGGACCTGCTGCGCTAACACTTTAAACTAGGGCGTATGCGTGGTTCGCCGCGAAAAGTGTGTGCTAACATTTTTTGTGGACCAATTTCACGGATGCTTACATAGGAAATTCCTAAGAAAAATGCATCCGTGAGGGTTGTATCAAAGGCCCCCCATGAAAGCATCGATGCTCCCTGCTGATCTGAATCCCTTCCGTTTTGCGGTAGGCAAAATTTCTGCTGCTCTGATGTGTTTAGGGAGTGGCCTTTCCGTTGCTGAAGAAGCAGTAAAAGCGCCCGAACATCCGGGAGCAGCGATATATCGGAGGATGTGCGTCGACTGTCATGGGAAACAAGGGGAGGGCGTTGCTGGAAAATACGACGACACACTTTCTGGTAACCGCAGTGTTTCAGGGCTGGCGCGTTTGATTTCAAAAACAATGCCGGAGGGCAAGGAGGGGACGTGTACCGGAGCAGATGCAGAGGCTGTCGCGTCCTACATTTACGATGCGTTTTATTCGCCGGCTGCACAGGCCCGGATTCGTCCGGTGCAGGAGAGTCTTTCGCACCTCACAGTTGCGCAGTATCAGAACTCAGTGGCGGATTTGATCGGGCGTTTTCGGCCCGGCTTTGATCGTCCGCCCGCTCAGGAGCGAGGACTTCGAGTATGGTTCACGGGAGTGGCTGTGCTGACGCCTGAAGAGGAGGCTGAGTACAAAGAGAAGGTGAATGAGGCGCAGAAGACGAAGAAAGACAAACCACCCCGGAAGGAGTTTAAGTTCGATCGGATTGATTCGCAGGTTGCGGTGCATTTTGGAGCGGAAAGTCCCAATCCAAAAAAAATGGTGGCTGAAGAGTTCCGTGCGAATTGGGCTGGGTCAGTGATGGCACCGGAGACGGGTTTATATGAATTTGTGGCCAAGACTGAGAACGGGGTGCGAGTTTATGTAAACAACTCCAAAGACCCAATAATAGACGCTTGGGTGAGTACAGGGGCGGAGGTGAGGGATGAAAAGAAGAGTCTTTTTTTGATCGGAGGACGTTCCTATCGCCTTGCAGTTGAATTCTTGAAATACAAGGACAAGAGCGCGTCGCTGGAGCTTTGGTGGAAAACGCCGCATGGTAACTTGGAGCTGATTCCACAGTCGCGGTTGATGCCACAAGAGGTGCGCCCGAACATGGTGGTGACCACCGCGATTCCGGCGGATGATCGCAGCGACGGTTATGAAAGGGGCACGTCTGTTTCCAAGGAGTGGGAGCAGGCCACAACGGCGATCGCGATTGAAGTGTCGGATCACGTCGACGCTGATCTGGACGGATTGGCGGGTACGAAGCCCGGGGCTCCAGATCGGCTTGAAAAGCTGAAGAATTTTTCCCGCCGGTTTGCGGAGACCGCATTTCGCAGGCCTTTGAGTGAAGATCAGAAGGCGGGTATTGTGGATCGTGCGTTTGAAAAGGCGCCGACTCCGGGATTAGCTGTGAAGCGAGTCGTGTTGCATACGCTAAAGTCGCCCCAGTTTATTTACCCGGAATTATCCAGTGGAGAGAAGGTGGACGATTTCACGGTGGCGTCCCGGCTGGCCCTGACGTTGTGGGATTCGATTCCGGATGCGGCTCTCACGAAGGCTGCAAGCGAAGGACGCTTGAAGACCAGGGAGCAGCTCGAAAAGGAAGTGAAACGGATGGTTGCCGATCAGCGCTGTAAAGCGAAGCTGAACGGATTCTTTCAAGTTTGGCTGGATCTTGAAAAAGCTGAACATGCTTCCAAGGATGCGAGTTTGTATCCGGAGTTTACGGAGGAAGTCCGTGCGGATTTACGGCAATCGTTAGCGTTATTTTTGGACGAGGTAGTTTGGGGTGAGAAGTCGGATTACCGGCAACTATTGCAGGCCGACTACCTGTGGTTGAACGACCGCCTCAGTCGTGTTTATGGAAAGCCAGTCGAAGGCGCGAGCTTTCAAAAGGTATCCATGGCTGAAGAGCACCGCTCGGGGGTGTTGACGCATCCGTATCTGTTATCGGCTTTTGCGTATAGCCGCACGAGTTCTCCCATTCATCGTGGAGTGTTTCTCAGTCGGAGTATTGTCGGAGTGAATTTGAAGAACCCGTCGATTGCGGCTGCGTTTGAGGATGCGAAGTTTGACCCCTCGTTAACCATGCGCGAGAAGGTCACATCAGTTACGAAAAACGCGTCCTGTGCAGGTTGTCATTCAGTCATCAATCCACTTGGGTTCACGTTGGAGCATTTTGATTCGCTCGGACGTTGGCGGACGGAAGACAATCACAAGCCTGTGGATTCAGTGGTCGATTTTGACGGGGAGGAAGGCGGCGTCGTTAAGTTTTCGGGAGCGGTGGATGTGGCGAATCACGCTGTGAAAAGTGCACACGCTCACGAGGCATTTGTGAGGCAGTTGTTTCATTATGTGGTGAAACAGCCGCCGGGCGCTTTTGGCAGCGAGACGCTGGAGCGCTTGAAATCGGATTTTGCAGCAAACGAATTTAATATTCGCAAGTTATTGGGGCGTGTGGTCCTCACTAAAGTTATGGACGGTATGACGCCTGAATCTCCCAAGGTGGCAGGCGCGAACTAGGCAGCGAATCTGACTTTCATTTCAAATATTTCCCCAGTTTATGAACCATCTCAATCGCCGTGAGTTTCTACGCAACTTGGGAGTATCAGCCGCAGCGCTCCCGTTTTTGACGGGCTTGCCTAGTTTGACTGGTGCGGATGTGAGCCCGAGACGGAAGCGGCTCGTGATTATGTTTTCGCCCAATGGTACGTTGCCAAAGGAGTTCTGGCCGGACGAAGAGGGCGAAAATTTTCAGTTCAAGCCGATCCTCGATGCGCTCGGACCGTTTAAGGCGCAGACCATGATTTTGCAGGGCGTCTTCAACAAAATTAAAGGCGACGGGGATCAGCACATGCGCGGCATGAGTTGTTTGTTAACCGCGAATGGTTTGTTGCCGGGCAATGTTATGGGCGGAGGTGGGGCACCTGCGGGTTGGGCGAGTAGTATTTCGATTGATCAGGAGATTAAGAAATTCTTTCAAACTCGTTCGGAAACGCGGACGCGATTTGGCTCTCTCGAGTTTGGTGTGGCTGTCCCCAATCGCGCGGATCCTTGGACACGGATGAGTTATCTTGGGCCCAATCAGCCGGTGGCGCCGCTGGACGATCCGTATGGGATGTTTTCAAAGCTGTATGGGCAGATGAAAGACAAAGAAAGTCTGCTGAGTATTTTGGACGATGTGAAAGAGGATCTCCGCAAGGTCTCGGCGAAACTGAGCACCCACGACAAACAGTTGCTTGAACAGCATGCGTCGTTGGTGAGGAGTTTTGAATCCGAGCTCAAGGCGCCGCCGGATAAATCAATCCAGCACCCGATGCCCCCGTTGGATCCAGGGATTGAGTTGGTGAACGATAATACACCGAAGATTAGCAGGATGCAGATTAACCTGTTGGTGAACGCGCTTGCTAATGACATGGCGCGGGTTGCAACACTGCAATACATGCGGAGTGTCGGCGGGGCCCAGATGCGCTGGTTGGGAGTGGAGGAAGGACACCATGGCCTTTCCCATGATCCGGACGATAACAAAGATTCGTACGCGAAACTTTTGAAGATCAACCAGTGGTTTGCAGGGGAGTTTGCGTATATGGCGCAGCGTTTGTCAGAAACTCCGGAACCGTTTGGAACGGGTTCGATGCTGGATAATACCCTCCTGATTTGGACGAACGAATTAGGGAAAGGCAATTCCCATACGCTTGATAATATCCCCCTCGTGATGATCGGGGGCGGCGCAGATTTCAAAATGGGGCGTTCGCTCAAGCTGGATAAAGTTGCGCATAACAGGCTGTGGTTGTCAGTTGCGCAGGGACTGGGGCACCACGAACTGGCGAGCTTTGGGCAGGCGGACTTATGCGCGGAAGGTCCTTTGCCTTTGGGCTAAGGGCATCGCGGCTTATCGGACGAGAATCCCTTTGAGGACAACTCTGCCGTTTGAGCTCATGTTGAATGCGCCTTTTACTGCGATTCTCTGGCCGATACGGAAGAAGACTTTGGTTTCGACATTTTTGCCGTCGGACTGGGATCTCTGATATCTGCTGAGAAGAAGGTCATTCCCTTGGCGGGTTAATCGCATGGATGCAGCGTTCGCGTAAGCTTGTTTTAAACTCACTTCACAGCGCAGCGTGCCGTCGAGGATTACCGAAAGCTGCATCGGGTCGCTGATGGAAATGTCTAGAGTCGTAACTTCACCGCGGACAATTGCGGTCTTTGGGAGAGTCGGGAGCGCCTTTAATTCGTCGATGGAGTAGGCCTGATAGTCGTTGGCGGAGGGGCTGGGTGAACCTTGGTTTAAAGGGTTGCCTCCAGTGTTTTCCATAGCCGAAGTTGCCGCGTTGCCGGGAGTTCGTACACGCTGGGGGGAGTCGGATTCGTCAGGAAAAAGAGAAATGTCGGTAGGTCTTTCGCAGGCAACTAATGACGCCAGAAGTAAAAACGAAAGGGAACGGCAGGTACGAGGCATTGGCGCGAATCTAAATGGCAGTCTCGTGGATTATCAACCTGGATTCGTATGATGTGCGTTGAGGATTGAAGGCTTCGCAGGTGCGCAGTTTGAGGGGAGTAATTCGCAAACAAGGGGTAGATTCAAAAGGGACTGCAGTTCAGTGTGCGTGAATGCGAATTTGGGTTTTATGGTGTTTGGTTATAGCGAGCTGGATACTGGTTCTGCCCGTTCGTGGCGAAGAAACGGGCTTGGGCAAACTGGACTTCAATTCCTATATGGAGGGGCGCCATGTTTTTGAACGAAACTGTGCTGTTTGCCACGGTGCCAGAGGGGATGGAAAAGGCGAATTGGGTGAGACATTGTTGCCCAAGCCGCGTTCGTTTCGTGAAGGGATGTTCAAGTTTCGTACGACTCCTTGGGGGACACTTCCGACGGATGATGACCTGCGGCGCACGATTTCTGGCGGACTCAGCGGGACGGCGATGGGCATGTTTTCACACTTGTCTGGGCAAGAGCTAGAGGCGGTCATAGTTTATGTGAAGGCCTTTTCGAGGCGTTGGCGCAATGCGGATAACTATGCTGCCTCCCTGAGTTTTCCGCAGCAGCCGGCTTGGTTTAATGACCCAAGGCTACAGCGGGATCATGTGCAAAGCGGGCAGCAGGTTTTCGCTGCAAATTGCATGACGTGCCATGGCGCAGCAGCGGATGGAAAAGGTGAGGCTGCAGCTGCACTAAAAGATATTTGGGGAGAGGTCGCGGTGCCGTCGGATTTGCGTCAACCGCACCTGCGTTGTGGAGATGCACCGGGCGATATTTATCGAATCCTCGCGACTGGGCTGAATGGCACACCGATGGTGAGTTTCGGTCCAGTTCTAACGGAGGATCAGCGTTGGGACGTGATTGCGTTTATTCTCAGTCTTCGGTTGCCTGCGGGGCCTGTGGTGAATTGAGGCAACAGGAGCGGAGTTGGCCTGGACCGACAGAGGTGGCCCGAAGTCCCTTTATTTTGGAGGCCAGGAGTATTCGCCAGCGTCGAAAGTCATCAGTCTCCCTGGTTGGCGTAGTCGGTATTCTTCAACCACACTGCCATCGCTTTGGAATAGGACGAGCTGTGGCTGGTTGAGGTCATGCCCCAGAACGGCCCAGCGAAGGCGTGGTGTGTCGGAGAGGCGACGGAGGGGGAGCCCATCGGAGGTCTTTAATGAGCTGCCTTCGGCGTCGGTTGAGACGGTGAGGCCGATGGTGGTGGTTGTGTCGCCGAGAAGCGTATTGGGTTGGGTTTTTACCGAGACCTTTGCGGCGCCAACGAACGGTTTTGCGCGCCCCAAACGGTTAGCAACATCCGAGAATTGGGCGGCGGGCCAACGGTTTTTTTCCAGAAAGGTTTCCCATGTCGGTCCGGTTTGCTGTGCGCCTGAGTCTGCCTTTCGGCGGAGTCCTCGAAGCCTCCACCGGTCGCCGTCTTTTTCGAGAAGAAAAACCTCATCGCGTTCCAAGGATGCGGCTATGGCGACTGGAACCGGCTCGCCAGCTCCGATGGTAAGGCGTCGGGCGACTTCGCCATTGGATTCCAGTTGTACAACGATGGGTTCTCCTTGAACCTTTTCGATAGCCCACTGGGTGCCGTCCCGGCCTGGACAGGAAAGGGGTTCCGGGCCGATGTTGGACGAATTTGGAAGTGCAGGGGCATCCTCGATTCGCAGAGCTCCATCGGTGAGGGAATGTTTGAATTTCCAGCTTTTCCCGGCGGCATCCGATCCGATCAGACTGACATTGCCGCCTTCGATGGCGATGCGGTGAAACAGTACGGGACGCGGCCCATCTTCAGCCGAGACCCAGTCGTTACAATGGAATGCTTCTCCGGTGAGTTCGAGGTCGCCCACTGCGAGTCCTCGAACCTTGTATTTTCCGCTGGGCACGGGCGCGCCGCTGTCGTCTTTGCCGTCCCAAGTCGTAATCAGGCCGTTGAGCCCGGTGGAAAAGTCGGACTGCGTGGCTTCGCTGTGGAGTGTTCGTACGAGTTTCCCAGAGCGATCGTAAATCCCGACACTCAGTGTGCCTTCAATAGGGGGCGGCAGAAATGTGATCCGTGTCGTGTTGGATTTGGCCGGGGGCGAGTTTTCCTGTGCGAACAGGAGCGGGGGAAAAAGAGCGATCGCCAGGAGAACGGTCGAACCGACAAACGAAAGCGGGCTGCGGAGCAGACTCGAGCGGTTAAGCATAATAGCGCCAGTTGAGGGTTGGGAAGATGTTGTCCCGCGACTCGCAGTTTTGGAGGAAGCCCTCATCCATTGTGTTTGCAGAGATCAGTTCGTAGAGCCGGGTGAATCGGTGAATGTGGTCGTGAGTCCGCTTTGTGGCGTATTCGCGGGCTGTTCCTGTTTTCATGAGGAACGCCCAATCGCTGGATTGCGCGAGGAGTAGCTCACGAGCGGTTTGGGCGAGGGCTCGTTCGAGTTGAGGCGACGAAGTGTGAAGGTGACGCCGTGCGAGCTCAGTCATTCGGCGAGCGGCTGTGTGGAGGTGGGGATAAATCCACGCGTTTGATTCTTCGAGCCACACTTCCCAATAGCCTTTGTGGCCCCAACTGGACGCAGTGGGGGCGACCAATTGGTGTGTGTCGTTTTCTAAAAGATACTGGGAGGGCGTTGTTAGTTTGAAGTCCTGTTGGTCGTAAGCGGCTTTTCGAATGAGCCAGTTGAGCCACTCCGGGCCTTCAAACCACCAGTGTCCGAACAGCTCCGCATCAAATGGACTGAGAACAATCGGCGGCACGTTCATGTGGGCCCGCAGATCTGCGATTTGGCGGCGTCGGGCAGCGAGGAAATCGTTAGCGTGGTGGTCAGCCGCTCCAAGTGCCCAGTCGCGGCGGTAGAGATCCTTTTCGGTCGTTGGGCCTGTGATGCGGTGATATTTGAGGCCGGTAAACCGTCGATTGTTGTTTCCGAAGAAGGGCCGCAGTGAATCGAGAGGCAGGTCGAAACCGATGTCGCGATAAAAGTCACGGTAAGCTGGGTCGCCAGGATAACCCTCCTCGGCGCTCCATACTTGGCGGCTTGAATCACGGTCGCGTCCAAAAGCGGCCGGACCTTCGGGGGTAAAACAAGGCGCGTAGATTGCGTAGCGTGGTCTGGGGCTGCCGAACATCAGACCGTGGGCGTCGATGACGAACCAGCGGAGATTGGCTTCCCTGAGGATGCGGTCTAAGCCTGGAACATAGGCGCATTCAGGTAGCCAGATTCCAGACGGATCTTTTCCGAAGCACTCGCGGTAATGATCCCGGCCGATCAGGACTTGGGCGCGCATGGCTTCCGGGGTTACCTCCATGAGGGGGAGGAAACCGTGCGTGGCTGCGCATGTGATAATTTCCAGAAATCCCGCCTGGGCGAAGGAACCGAACGCGGCGACGAGATCCTGTTTCCAACGATAATGCCAAGCGTGGCGGGTGGCCTCGAGGCGGTCTCGATAAAAGGTTGCGAGGGGTTCGAGCTGAGGGTTGCCTTTGGTGCGTTCGACTTCCCGGTGTGTGAGATCGATGAGGCGGTCGAGGTGGTTTGTATAACGCGCTTGCAGGAGAGAATCCCGCAGCATGTGGCAGAGCGGGGGCGTCAGCGTTAATGCGAAGCTTGCGGGGACAGAGTCGCGGGCAAGGCCGTCCAGGATTTCCAGAAGCGGAAGGTAAGTTTCTGTGATCGCTTCAAACAACCAGTCCTCTTCGAGGAAAGACTCATGTTCCGGATGCCGAACATAAGGGAGGTGAGCGTGTAAAACGAGAGACAGATAACCGTTGGGTGCCATGACGCTAACGAGTGGAGTGTTCGGGGGGGGCGAGGGGCGACATTCGGCCGGGGCAACGGTTACGCTACGTGTTCGAGTGGACGAACGGGGATGGCTTGTGTGGCGAGGTAGGTTTTGACATCCCCGACTGTGTATTGACCGAAGTGAAAGACGCTGGCGGCGAGCACGGCATCGGCTTTGCCGGCGATAAGAACTTCCGCCATGTGTTCGAGTTTTCCTGCACCGCCACTCGCAACAACGGGGACGCCCACTTCTTCACTGACTCGTTTTGTGATGACGCAGTCGTAGCCGGCTTTGGTGCCGTCGGCGTCGATGGAGTTTAGAACGATTTCACCGGCACCCAGTTTCCAGGCGCGTACAGCCCATTCGACGGCATCGAGACCGGTGGCTTTGCGGCCTCCGTGGGAGTGGACTTCCCATCGATCCGGGGCGACGCGTTTTGCGTCGATGGAGAGGACGATGCATTGGGAGCCGAAGCGTTCTGCGCCTGCAGAGATGAGGGCTGGGTCGGAGAGTGCGCTGGAATTAATACTGATTTTGTCGGCACCGGCCTGAAGCATGGTTCGCATGTCTTCGACGGTTCGGATGCCACCGCCGACGGTGAGGGGCATGAAGCATTGGGAGGCGGTGCGCTCGATGACATCGATCATGGAGGTGCGTCCATGAGCGGAAGCGGTGATGTCAAAGAAGACCATTTCGTCAGCGCCCTGGTTGTTGTAGCGGAGAGCGAGTTCGACGGGATCGCCGACATTGCGAAGGCCTCCGTCTTCGGCGCGGCCGAATTGAATGCCACGGGTGACTTTTCCGTCGTGAACGTCGAGGCAGGGGATAACGCGCTTAGTGAGCATGAGAGATAAAGAGAGATAAAAGGGGTTGCCTAGGACAAATGGAGGTGGAGGAGAGTCAGGAGTAAAGTTCGTTAAAAAAGTAAAAGGGTTGCTCCGGATAGATCCAACGCATACCACAGACACGAATCTGGATTCTGAAATTATGGGCGAATCTTCCACTGCAACGTCGGACTCAACCGCTAAAGGCAAGTCCCCCCGGACGAGCGGGAAGTTAAAAGTCTCTCAGGAACCAACACTGGGCCACAAGCCAGCGCCTTTGCCAGCGCCGGTTTTGTCAGTGTCGGAGCCTGAGCCATTGTCTTCTGTTCCCGTGTCGGAGCACTCTGCTTGTCAGGGTGTGACACAGGAGGAGAATTTCGGGCCGTTACCAGCTACCTATCATCACGATACGCTGTTTTTGACTGCGCGTGATCCACGTTGGCTTTTCTCTTACTGGGATTTCGACTGGGATCGGATTCCGGCGGAGCAAATGCGTGAGGGGCGTCGTTCCTATTTCTTGCGTGTGATGCGCAACGGGGGGCAAGTAGAGACGCTTGTTGAAATTAACCCGGGAGCCCGCAATTGGTATATTCCTGTAACTCAGGCGGATACCTCTTATAATTGTGAGCTGGGGTATTTTGACCGCATGGGGTATTGGCAGGGGATCGTACGCTCAGGAGAGGCGCACACGCCTGCGGACACGCTGGCCCCTGAAGCCGTCCACCATGAAAGCTTTGCGACTGTGCCGCAGCGTCTGACGTTTGCCAGACTCCAGGAGCTGGTTCAGCAACACATGGAGGATGGCGAGAGTCTGCTTGAATCCATTGCTCGTATCACTGGGGATGGTCATATTCAGCTACGAGCTGGGGCTGTTCCGGTTTGGAGTGAAGACCAGAAGCGTCTTTTGGCGATGCTCTTGGGGGATTCGCTGATCGATGTGATGGCGTTGGGCTCAGATGAAATTGATCGGTTGTTGCGTAAAGCCTTGCAACAGAAACTTCACAGCGAGGCTGCGAGCGGTCTTTCTGGTCGTTTGGAGTCTGGTTTCGGGCCTTCCAGCATCAATCTTTCGAGCCTGACGAGTCCAATGGGAGCGAGTTGGAGTGCTCCGATTCCAGCAAGAGGGCGCAACTTCTTCATGCACCTGAATGCCGAAGTGATTTTTTACGGAGGGACTGCACCCGATGCGTCCGTTACGGTAAATGGTCAAGCGATTCAGCTGCAACCGGATGGATCATTTAGGTTCCACTTTACGCTGCCAGACGGAGACTTTGAGATCCCTGTGGTGGCGCGTTCTGCTGACGGAGTGGAGGAGCGCTCGGGCACGTTGAGTTTCCGTCGTGATACCCAACGGGTCGGAGAGGTGGGTTCGACTGAACAGCCCAAGCACTTGGAGCCCTTGATTGGGCGTCGTTCGGCTTAGGCGTGCTTAGTTTTAAATAGAAAGGCAGCTGCGTCCTTTGGGGCATGGCTGCCTTTTTTTGTGGGCGATTTTATGGGGGATAGCTGCGCTAGGTGTTGTTTTTTGTCACACTGGTGTTTTTTATACACGCTGTATTGTTTTGCGCATTTAATCGGGTGTTTGTATAAGTTTGAAAACTGGTAACGATTGAAAAGTAGTAGTTTACGTGGATTGGCATGTGCAGTGCTTAAATGGTGTCCGTCGCTGAAAAGTCGGGTTTCCAACTTCAAGTGATTTGGTTCGGCCGCCCGGAGTTCCGGAACAGCCGGCCTTCCAAAAATAAACACACACACCTTATGATAAAAGTTCCACGTATTCTCGCCGCCGCCGCCTTGGCTAGCGCCTTGGCTTTGGGGGGTTCGACAACATCGCTGATTGCCCAGGACGCAGCTCCGGCAGCCGCACCAGCGCCAGCAGCCGCAGCTGCTCCGGCCGCTGCAGCTCCGGCGGCACCTGAGGCGCCAAAAGTGCCAGAGGCCACGCTGGAACAGCGGGTGAATGCCATTGAGGCATACTTCCAGAACACGGATCCGAATGCGGCGTTTAAGGATCTGAAGATTAAAAAGAAGACTGAATCCGGCGAAGAGGAAGTCTATCCGGACGGTTTCAAAGCCAACACCATCAACGTTGCTGGTGCCGGTCACAACGCATGGATGATGACATCCTCTGCGCTTGTGTTGTTCATGACGCTGCCAGGTTTGGCTTTGTTCTACGGTGGTCTTGTTCGTAAAAAGAACGTCTTGAGCGTATTGGCTCAGTGCCTTGGATGCGCGGGTTTGGTGACCGTTCTGTGGTGGGCGTTCGGATACAGCTTGGTTTTCGGTAAGAGCTTCAATAGTCCTTACCTAGGCGGATCCGAATACTTCTTCATGAAGGGTGTCGATTCAGCTCCGAATACGGATTACTCCTACTGGGTTTCGCATAACGTCTTCTCGATGTATCAGTTGATGTTCGCGATTATTACTCCCGGTCTGATCGTTGGAGCGATTGCTGAGCGTATGAAGTTCTCGGCAATTATGACATTCATCGGTGCATGGATGTTCCTCGTGTACTTCCCAATGGCGCACATGGTTTGGGGTGTTACAGGGTTGATGAATGGAGTTTGGAACAAGGATGCAGTGATTCCTGCAATCGATTTCGCCGGTGGAACAGTCGTTCACATGACTTCCGGTTGGAGTGCGTTGATCCTTTGTATGATCCTCGGCAAACGTCTTGGATTTGGAAAAGAAAAGATGGCACCTCACTCGATGGTCCTCTGTATGGTCGGTACTGGAATGCTGTGGGTTGGATGGTATGGATTTAACGCTGGATCCGCTCTTGCTGCGGACGGGATTGCTGCAAATGCATTCACCACCACGACACTGGCTGCTGCTACAGCGTCCTTCGTTTGGGCGCTCATGGAACGTGTTCTGCGCGGTCATGCATCCATCCTCGGTTTCTGTTCGGGAGCCGTTGCAGGTCTAGTTGTGATTACACCTGCTTGCGGATTCGTTGGAACATCGGGCGCAATCCTGATCGGTATTTTGGCTGCGGTTGTGCCTTACATCTTCGTGATGCATCTCAAAGCGAAGTTTGGTTATGACGATGCGTTGGATACTTTCGGAGTACACGCAGTGGGTGGGACTCTCGGTGCTATTCTGACAGGGTTCCTGGCTGATAAAGCAGTTAACGCAAACCTTGATACTGCAGTTACTGCAGCGAAGAGCGCTAAGGAGCCAGGCAACGGTCTTGTCACCCTGGTTACGGATGGCGGATTGGTCGGTACACAGCTTCAGGCGATCGCTCTTACACTGGTGATTTCTATTGTAGCAACCGTGGTTATTGCGCTCGTGCTCAAGGCCGTGATGGGACTTCGCCCAACATCCGAAGTCGAAGATGCAGGTCTCGATATCAGCGAACACGGCGAAGAAGGTTACATCATCTAATTACGGCTTAAGAAAACCCCAAAGCCCCGGTCAAGTTTCTCGATTGAGATGCGAAACCGGGGTACTTCTAAAGAATACCCGATATGAAAAAAATTGAAGCAATCATCAAACCTTTCAAATTAGAGGAAGTTAAAGACGCCCTCGCTGAGATCGGCGTTGAAGGGATGACGGTCACGGAAGTGAAGGGCTTTGGACGCCAGAAAGGGCATACCGAAATCTATCGCGGCAGTGAGTACACGGTCGATTTCTTGCCTAAGATTAAAATCGAGGTTGTTGTTTCTGACGCGGTGGTGGAATCCGCAGTGGCCGCCGTTGTGAAGGCTGCCAAGACTGGAAAAATTGGAGATGGAAAAGTGTTCATCTCCCCAGTGAACGAAGCGGTACGTATCCGTACCGAAGAAACAGGCGAAAAAGCGGTCTAATCCGTTTTAAGCTAAGTTGAAAAACAGCCAGTGGCGGGGAAATCCCTGTCACTGGCTGTTTTGTTTTTCAGCGGTTCAGCCCTCGATGAATCGAGGGCTGTCACTGCAGAATGTTAGTTTTTTAGTGCGGCGATGATGGCGTCGCCCATTCCGCTCGTCGTCGTACGAGTGGTGCCTTCGCTCCAAATGTCTCCAGTGCGGAAGCCATTATCAATCGCTTGCCGAACGGCTGCGTCGATTGCGTCGGCCGCGGCGTGTTGTGCCAGCGAATAACGAAGGAGCATCGCGGCGGACAAAATTTGCGCGATTGGATTCGCGATCCCTTTGCCGGCGATGTCGGGCGCGGTTCCGCCGCTGGGTTCGAACAAACCAAAGCGACCGGTTGGAAGTTCTTTCGTTCCGAGTGATGCGCTCGGCAACATCCCTAAGGAGCCCGTGATCATCGCCATTTCGTCTGAAAGGATGTCGCCGAATAGGTTTTCAGCTAAAACCACATCGAATCCCTGGGGATTCTTGATCAACTGCATCGCTGCATTGTCCACGTAGAGATGATTGAGGGTCACATCGGGGTATTGCTGGGCAATTTGAGTCACCACTTTGCGCCACAATACTCCATTTTCGAGCACGTTTGCTTTATCGATCGAGGTCAGTTTTTTGCGGCGTTTGCTTGCGGCTTGGAATGCCACGTGGGCGATCCGGGCAATTTCGCTTTCCTTATAAACCATCGTATCGATCGCGACGGATTCCCCATTCTCGACGTGAGTGCCTTTCGGTTGCCCAAAGTAGAGGCCACCCGTGAGCTCACGTACACAAAGCACGTCGAATCCACCGGTAATCAAAGCTTCCTTTACGGGAGAAGCGTGGGTGAGGTTGGGGTAACAAACTGCAGGCCGCAGGTTTGCGAAAAGTTGGAAGCGTTTGCGAAGAGGCAGCAATGCCGCGCGTTCGGGTTGGTCATTTGGGGGAAGGGATTCCCATTTTGGACCGCCGACCGAGCCGAATAAGATCGCGTCAGCTTGTTCGCAAGCGGCGATGGTAGCCTCAGGGAGCGCTTTTCCGTCTACATCGATCGCAATCCCCCCGACGCGTGCTTCAACCAAATCTAACTTAAATCCAAACTTCCCTTGTACCACTTCGAGTACACGGCGAGCTTCTGCCATTACTTCTGGTCCAATCCCGTCTCCGGGGAGCACTGCGACTTTAAACGTTTGCATAGAGTCAGGCAGTCTACCGCGAACGGCCCGTTTCAGAAAACTTCGGAATCAGAGAAAAGGGCTGCCTTTTTGATTTCTCTTTTCGCACCCTCTTCGCGGTTTAGCTAACCCAAGGTTTTAGGACCTCACATTCCGGTCTGTTCAGTCTGTGATTTCCCGTCAAAAATCCCTCCCATGCGCCCCTACCTCGACCTCCTTAGACTCGTTCTCGAGAATGGACACACGAAGTCCGATCGAACTGGTACTGGAACGATATCTGTTTTTGGAGCCCAGGCGCGTTACAATCTCGGGGACGGATTCCCGTTGCTTACGACGAAGAAGCTCCATCTTAAGAGTATCATTCATGAGTTGTTATGGTTTTTGAGAGGGGACACCAATGTGCGCTCCTTACAAGAGGTTGGAGTGACGATTTGGGACGAATGGGCGGCCGAGAATGGTGATTTAGGCCGGGTTTATGGCGCTCAGTGGACGGATTGGCGCACTAGCGATGGTCGTTCGATCAACCAAATTGCTGATGTTATTGCTCAAATTCGTTCCAATCCGGATAGCCGTCGATTGATTGTTTCGGCCTGGAACCCAGGGGAGCTGCATTTGATGGCGCTTCCTCCTTGTCACACCTTGTTTCAGTTTTACGTCGCGGATGGCCGGTTGAGTTGTCAGCTTTATCAACGCAGCGCGGATTTGTTTTTAGGAGTGCCATTTAACTTGGCGTCTTATGCGCTTTTAACATTGATGGTGGCCCAAGTTTGCGGGCTTCAGCCGGGTGATTTTGTGCACACCTTCGGGGATCTTCACCTTTACACCAATCACTTGGAGCAAGCTCGGTTACAGCTTTCTCGTGAACCTCGCCCGCTTCCCAAAATGCGAATGAATCCGGAGGTTACGGAAATAACCGGCTTCCGGTATGAGGATTTCGTATTGGAGGGATACGATCCCTATCCCGGTATTAAGGCGCCGATCGCAGTTTAATTCGTTGTTCATGAAGGCTATTGCAGCGATGGCTCGGAATCGGGTGATTGGGATGAATGGGGATATCCCGTGGCATCTGCCGGAGGATTTTCGGTGGTTCAAGAAAATGACGATGGGCGGAACGGTCGTCATGGGGCGGAAAACGTTTGAGAGCTTGGGAAAACCGTTGCCCAATCGGCGTAATATCGTCTTGTCGCGGCATGCCTCAGTGGAAGGGGTGCCGGTGGTTCGGGATTTGGAGGAGTTAAAGGGGCTCCTCGGCGATGATTCGAATGTGTGGATTATTGGCGGGGCTGAAATCTACGCGCAGACGTTGCCAATGTGTACGGATCTGTATCTAAGCCTTGTAGATATGGAACCTGCTGGAGACGCATTTTTCCCGGATTTTGAAGGAATCTTTGAGTGTCTGGGAACGGTCGAAGAGAAGCCCGGATTTGTGGTACTTCACTATCGAAACCGGGAGTGTGCCGAATCTGGCTCGAAACTTTAGAGGACGTTACGTCCGGATGGAGGCCTTCAGCCGACTCTAATATAGAGAGGGTTCATATGCCGGCGCGTCTGGATGGTCTCTCGGGTGAGCTTATGGAGGGGCTTGGGGTTGTGAGCGGGGAAGACGTAAAACTTGAAGGTGCGCCGGGGAAGTTCGGGTGTGGGGTACGAGGAAAATGGGGGCGTTATGTATTCTTATCGACTGAATGGGGGATTGTTGGTTCTGGCTGGCATAGAGCTAATGGCCATTGGAGTGTTTTTGTGTGTGGCTGAGTTTACCCGCGTGGCCTTGGTCCTTGATGGCAGTGTGCCGCGACCTTGGCACATGTGGTTACCTTGGGCGTTGGGTATTCTCTGGGAGGTTGCGTGGTGTTCGGCAGCAAAACGACCCATGCAAACATCGGTTCGTTCCGCGACTGCCAGAAGCGTTACCGCTTCGATTGTTCCCGGCGTGATTTGGGGAAGCTGGGGAGCTTTGCTCGGGGCGTCTGGGTGGTTGTCAGCGTTGTGGGTCTCGTGTTTTTTGTTGTTGCTGCTTTTGCACTGGATGCTTCCCGGTGTGATATTGAAGGCGTTTTTTTCCGGTCAAAATATTCAGCGGACTGTTTTGGTTGGGGCGGCATCCCAGACTTCCCGTCTCCAAAGTGTTTTGCAGTCTCATGGTAACTTGGGAATCATTCCCGTTGGCTGGCTGGCTGGGGACGAAGAGTGTGATGATATCGACGGTATTCCTCGCTGGGGGCATGTGCAGGAGCTGGAAGATGTGGTGAAAAGGGAGGGGGTGCAGCAGGTAATCCTGGCCGGATCTCCTCCAATTGGCGTGTGTCCGAATTTGTTGGCATCAACCTGCGAGCGGCTCGGGATTCGGCTGACGGTAGCGCATGAACTTCAGTTTGGTTTCGCGCGGGATGTGGATTGGCAAACCAACGGAGACTGGTGTGTCGCGGCATTTTATCGCGAGCCGCTCCAGAGTCCTATCAACAGGTGCACCAAACGGGCATTTGATATCCTAGTATCTGTTCCTGCTCTGGTATTTGCACTGATACCCCTCCTGGTGGTGACGAAGCTGGCTCAAATGCTCCAGTCTCCCGGCCCCTTATTCTGCCGTCAGTGGCGTCATGGACGGGATAATCGTCCCTTCCGAATTTGGAAGCTGCGTACCATGCACACCGACGTCACCAACGTCTCCAAACAAGCGGTTAAAGGAGATAGACGCGTGTACCCGTTTGGGCGCCGTTTACGGAAGCACAGTCTGGATGAATTACCGCAGTTTATAAACGTTCTCCTTGGAGACATGAGCGTGGTTGGGCCTCGGCCTCATCTTACCGAGCACACGAGCGAGTTCAGTGTGCAGAGGCGCTATCAAATCCGGAGTTTTGTGAAACCCGGGATCACTGGTCTCGCTCAGGTCAGTGGGTGTAGGGGAGAGGTCTGTTGTCCGCAAGACTTGGAAAGAAGAGTCGATTTTGACATCCGCTACGTAGAGACGTGGTCGCTGCTCTTGGACCTGAAAATAATGATACGAACGGTTCGCGAGGTGATCCATCCATCGGAGGCAGCCTACTAGGCGCGATTCACTCAGGTCGGCTGATAGGCAGTAAAACGACCAAGGACGGATCTGGCTCCGATTCTAGAGGAGGGACAGAAGAGGTGTAGTAATGCGGTGTCTATAGGAATTATGAGTGTTACCCAAATCGAACAAGCACTAATAGTGGAGGATGCCGTAAGCGATTCTGAGTCGCCGATAATGAGGATACGGGCGGTTCGGCCTTGGATGTGGAGTGACGTTAAAGAGTTGTGGGATTATAGAGATTTATTATCGACGTTGGCTATGCGTGATCTGAAATTGCGTTATAGGCAAACTGCATTAGGTGTTCTGTGGGTTTTGTTCCAGCCACTGGCAGGGGCGGGTATTTTTTCAATTGTATTCGGTCGGGTGGCAGGTTTGTCAGGAGAGGGGTATTCGTATTTTATTTTTTCTCTATCAGGATTGCTGGTGTGGAACGCATTTCAATCCACTCTTTCCAAAGCAAGTACTGTTCTGATTAGTAATGGTGCGTTAGTCTCGAAGGTGTATTTTCCGAGGTTGTTACTTCCATTGTCGACGTTGTTGTCAACGCTTGTTGATTTTTTAGTCGGGTTATGTGCGTTTGTGGTTATTGCTCTCTCGAGCGGCTGGATGCCAACATGGACGGTTTTGCAGCTGCCATTGTGGCTTGGATTGAGCTTGGGTATGGCGGTTGGTTCAGGTTTGATTGCGGCGTCCTTAATGACACGATTTAGGGATGTGCAGCATGTCTTGCCTATGCTGCTGCCATTTTTAATGTATGCAACACCGGTTGCGTACGGGATGACGGCTGTTCCTGCGGATTATAAGAATTTGTTTGATTTCAACCCGATGGCCTGGGTGGTTGAGGGAGCGAGAAATGCATTCTTGGGCCGTGCGTTTGTTCCGTTGGGGTGGTTTGTGTACGCAATTGCTTTTACACTGTTAGTTCTGGTGCTCGGCGTAGTGTGTTTTCGTAGAATGGAAAGGAATCTGGCAGATGTACTCTGATAATAACAACGCGATAGTGGTTGATAAGTTGTCTAAGGTGTATCGAGTTGCGGGTAAAAAAGAGCGATTTTGGCACAGAAGTCGTTATAAGCCATTCGTGGCGTTGGATAGTGTGTCCTTAACAGTACAAAAAGGTGAACTGGTTGGGGTGATAGGTCGTAATGGAGCTGGTAAGAGTACGTTGCTGAAGGTGTTGACGAGGATAACACCACCGTCTGAAGGGGGGGCCGAGTTGTATGGGCGGGTTGGGAGTTTGTTGGAAGTGGGTACTGGATTTCATCCGGAACTCACAGGGCGCGAAAATATTTATCTCAATGGATCTATATTGGGGATGCGTCGATCTGAAATTAGAGCGCAGTTCGACGCTATTGTTGCGTTTGCGGGAGTGGAGCGATTTTTGGATACCCCTGTAAAGCGATATTCAAGTGGTATGTATGTGCGATTAGCATTTGCGGTTGCGGCGCATTTGAGGTCTGAAATTTTATTGGTGGACGAGGTGCTCGCAGTTGGGGATGTGGAGTTTCAACGGCATTGTTTGGGTAAAATCAAAGAGGTTGCGGGTAGCGGGCGTACTGTGATGTTTGTGAGTCATCATTTGGAGGCGATCTCCGCGTTGTGTGATAGAGTTGTGGTATTGCAAGCAGGTAAGATTAGTTATGATGGTGATGTTGTAGGTGGGATAAATTCGTATCTTAATTCGTTTGCGAAAGGTTCGACAAGTACAGCGCTGCCGGAAAGTAGATCTGGTAGCGGAGAGATTAGGGTTTTATCTGTAGAGCCGTCTAAAGGATTTTACGATGCCTCAGAGGTTAAATGTTTTGATGTGATACTCCGCAGGATGGACGTAATTGAATACCCGTTTTTTATTTCAGCACATATTGTGGATGCCAGAGGTAACGTTATATCACAATGTGATTCCAGATTGGTTGGGAAGTGGTTTGTGCTCGGAGAAGATATGCGTGTGGGGCTACAGATAGGAGCGCCATGGCTAAAGCCTGGGGTATATACATTGGATGTATATATTTGTGCATCCGGTATTATGGATCGTTGTGAGGGTGCGTGTGGTTTTGAAGTGACACCACGATTGCCGTATTTATTCAGTGCGAGTCCTGATGCCACGGCTAACGGTGTTGTGTTTGCTGATTTTAGGTATGAGGTAAAGTAGTGCTGGTAATGGCTGGTTCGGAAAGAGGTTTTATGCGACGTATTAATGCGTATGTTCTTGCGGCGGACCCGACATGGCTGGAAGCAAGTGTGCTGGCCTATTATCCATTTATTAATGAACTGATTGTTTGTTACGACCGAAACGGTCATGGGTGGACTGGGGCGTCCATACCGTTGGAAGAGTGTTTGGCTCGATTAAGGTCCCTTGATCGGGATCAAAAAATCCGGTGGCTCCCTGGACATTTCTCAGAGCCCCGAGCCGATCCTATGGATAATGATACGCTCCAAAGGAATGTGGCTCTTGCTTTAGCCAGTGAGAGCGCCGATTGGGTGATTCAACTGGATACGGATGAGTGGGTGCCGGAGCCCGCGAGTTTTTTGGAGGGCATCGCACGAGCGGACCGTCTTGGGGTTTCGGCCCTTGAGTGGCCGATGCGCATATTATTCAGACAACTGCCAGGTGGAGAAATGCTCGAAGTGTGTTCTGCTGATAAAGAGGACCATTACGAGTATATTGCGCCGGTAGCCGTACGGGCTCATAGCCGGTTAAGGCTCGCTAGGAAGACCGATGGCAGATTTTTGCGAGCCACGGTGGTTGAAGATAAGCGTAGCCTCCAATTGAAGCGAGGCCTACTGGAGGGCGAGGTGCGCGAGGCTTTCCTCGGACCGGAGCAGGTTATTGTACACAACTCCTGGGCGCGTGATGCGGCGCAAGTACGCAGAAAGTTGGGCTCATGGTCTCACTCGAGTCTACGGATTTGGATGTATTACGGAATGCGTTGGCTTCCAGCGCCGTTGTTATGGCGTGGTATGCGAAATTTGCATCCGTTGTCTGGCACGCTTTGGCCCGCATTGAGGAAGTGCGAGTGTCGGCTGCCATCAGCGGAATTGGGGGCGGATTATCGCGTGGCGGATGTTCTGAAAGTCGCAGGAATAGACGCTCAGAGCGAGGTTGAGAGCCGATTTAGTAAGTAGCCGTGATCGTTATGAAACCAAAGGTTGCAGTCATTATTGTGGTCTGGAACGGGATCGAGGACACATTGGAGTGTTTACGTTCCCTGGCTAGTGATCGGTACCTAAATAAGCATCTGATTTTGGTGGATAATGGATCGAGTGATGGGTCGGCGGAGCGTGTGAGAGAGGTGTGGCCGGCAGTGGATATTGTGGAGACCGGTACGAACCTGGGGTTTACCGGTGGGAACAATGCGGGGTTAATCAGGGCATCGGAGATTAAGGCAGACTACGCGTTTTTGCTAAACAACGACACAACCCTGGAGCCGGGAGCCTTGAGTGAAATGGTCCAAGTGGCGGAGCGAGAGCTCATGGGGGCGATATTTGCGCCGGTAACCCACTACTATGATGTGCCAGAAAAGATCTGGTTTTCTGGTGCGGTGTTGTGTTTGGGCAAGGGACAGGCTGTGCACGATGCCAAGAAGCAACCGAGTATTCATGCCGCTCCGTATTCGTCACCTTGGGTAAGTGGATGTGCGATGTTGGTTCGGGTAGCCGCAGTGGATCAGGTTGGCTCGTTTGATGAGCGTTTTTTTCTAACCTGGGAAGATGTGGATTGGTGTACCCGGATGAAAAAAGCCGGGTGGTCGGTGCGGGTTGTTCCAAGTGCGCGCATATTTCATAAATGCAGCCGGGCAACCCAGCGTCTGGACCGGATTCGTTGTTATTATGCGGTTAGGAACAGTCTGCTCTTTGCGCGTAAACATGCAGGTCTGGGGTACTGGAGCGCGCTGTTTTTTGTGGTGTTCAATCACGCACGAGAGGCTCTTCGTGAGCGCCCTGAAGAGCGAATGGATGTATTTTTAGCCCTGTGGGAGGGACTCCAGGATCATTGGAATGGTCGGTATGGTCCGCGGGAGCCACGGTCCCGAATCGGCGAAACGGTTCCTGTAGCCGCGAGGGTCTGATGGGGTGATGGGGGCCAATAAGAGGCGGGCGTGGTAAAGGGGTAAATGCGGGGGCTTATCCCTATGGAGTTTCGTGGCAACAATTTGGGGTGCTGGTGTTGGAAGCTTCGGCTTCTGGGGTGTGGAGGGGGTCTCTCCGTATGTGCTTCCTATGAATGGGATGCCATACGGAGGGACCTGAACCATCGGTGTCCTGTCCATGATAGTGACAACGATCGGTGAGAGTGGTTGGGTGGCCGCTCTTCCTGGAGTGGGGGATAATTGGAATGGGATGGAAAGGGGCGGAAAAGGATGAGAATTGCGATTACTTCTTTGTATTTACCGAGTGGGAGCAAGATTGGGGTGGGTTATCAGGTTCACTATTTTGCAAACCAAATGGTTGCCAGGGGACATTCGGTTACGGTGTTTTCCCAGAGCGGTCCGAGCCCGGATTCGAAATACGACGTGGAGGTGATTGCTCCCAAAGGGGCATGGCGTACGTTCCGATTTGCATGGGATTTGAGGTACGTAAATTTTCGGGAGTTCGATATTCTGCACGCACATGGTGATGACTGGTTTTTATGGGGAAAACGTCGCCCGCGGCACATTCACACCTATCACGGATCTTGTTTAGCGGAGTTCTTGCATGAAAAGCGACCGAAGCTGAAGGCTCGGATGCTGGCTTTGGCTGGCTGCGAGACGGCCTCTACCGCGCTGTGTGATGAACCAGTGGCGGTTTCTGCGAATACGTGCCGGTTTCTTCCACGGGTGAAACGTGTGATTCCAAATGGACTCGATTTGGATGTGTTTACGCCTGGCGCGAAGAAGTCGGAGGTGCCGGCCATTCTTTTTGTCGGCACCTTATGGGGGCGCAAACGTGGAGACTTTTTGATTCGGGAGTTTCAACGCGAAGTTCTACCAAAGGCGCCCGATGCTAAATTGTGGATGGTGTGTGATGATAAAGTTGATGGCCCCGGGGTAATGTGGTTTGGCCGGGTGTGTCTACCGTTGTTGGCGGAGTTGTATCGTCGGGCTTGGGTGTTCTGTTTGCCGAGTTCCTACGAGGGGTTTGGGATTCCGTATATCGAGGCTATGGCATCTGGAACTGCGGTGGTTGCTTCTCCCAACCTCGGTGCAAAGGAGGTCACCGCTTGTGGACGCTACGGATTGCTTTCCGAAGACGATGGCCTTGGGAAGGCGTTACTGCATGTGATTGAGAATGGAGCCTTGCGACATACCCTTGAGGATCGTGGTATTAAGCGTGCTTGCGAGTTTAGCTGGGAGTCGGTTTGCGGCCAGTACGAGCGACTTTATCGTGGCTCCGATTCCCGAGATGTGGCTGATGTAAATCTTCAGGAAAGGAGCGTGCAATGAGGCGGATTGCAATTTTTGCGAGTGCATTTCATCCGAGTCTTGGGGGAGTCGAAGAGTTGGTTCGGCAACTTGTGGTTCATCTCCAGGAGCGAGACTGCGAGATGCTGGTTTGTACGAACCAATGGCCGCGTCACCTGCACAGTGAAGAACTAGTTGATGGTATTGAAGTCTGGCGGTTCCCATTTCGAGTTCCTTGGGGCGGGTTCCGTGCAAAAGCCAGCTTCCCCGTCTATGCGCACCGGACACTCACCGACCTGTGTGCGCGGTTACGAGGTTGGGGGGCTGAACTGATTCACGTTCAGTGTATCAGTACCAATGGATGGTATGCAAAAGAGGCCTCTCGCATTTTAGGGGTTCCGCTTCTGCTCACGAGCCAAGGTGAGCGTACGATGGATGCGAGTGGCGTTTATCAAAGATCCGTCCTGTTTAATCGAATGCTGAGGTCTTGTCTCAGGCAGGCCCAGCGGATCACCGCTTGTTCCCGATCTGTTTTGGAAGATTTACAGGCGTATTACGGAGAGGATTTTGGAGAGCGTGCTGAGGTTGTCTATAATGGTGTTGGTGATGAGGCGTTCCTTGATGGTCCGAAGTGGCCGCATCCGAATCCCTATTTGCTCGCGTTTGGACGGTTGGTGCCACAGAAGGGGTTTTCTGTACTCCTGCATGCCTACGCTGCAGCAAAAATCCAGGGGGTAGACTTGTTGTTAGCAGGGGACGGACCTGAGCTTCAGGATCTGTCGAGTCTGCGGGATCAACTCGGGCTTCGAGATCGGGTTCACTTTGTGGGGCGGGCTTGTCGTCGAATTGTGGGTGAACTGATTCGAGGGTGTCGAGGTTTGGTGGTGCCTTCGATTCGAGAACCTATGGGCATTGTTGCCCTAGAAGGAATGGCGATGGGAAAACCATTGGTGGTTAGCCGGGTGGATGGGCTGATTGAATTCACTCGCGAAGGAACCGGCTGTAAACAGGTTCCGCCAGGAGATATCCCGTTGCTTGCGGAGGCACTTTGTTGGCTTTCCTCTGAGGCTCCGGAGTACGTGCGCATTCATGTGATAAAGGCAAATCAAATGCGATGGAGGGCGCTTAGTGGGCAGTATAAAGACATTTACGATGGGATGTTAGCTCCAGTGGGAGGAGCAGGGGGGCTAGTGCCTGCTTAGTGAGAGAGTTGGCGTCCAGTGGAACGGACAAGCGCAATCGAAGTCCGGTAAACGATGTAAATATGGGGAGGCAATGAGACAGATCGTTTGGAGTTCCAGTGGGGATTGATAGAGCGCCACTGCCACAATCAATAAAGGCTGGCGTGTGCCAGGGATAAGGTGAGTGGAGCAGGTGAGCAGCGAAATGGCTTGAGGCTATGATGTTAAAAACGGGGGGCGAAAGATGAGAATACGAATAATTCATCCAACGGATTGCCGGCATGAGCTGATTAAATATCAAAATGGCCTTGTTCCATCGCATCGGGTCTGGGGTTACGTCGAACTGGAAAAACGTGGGCATTCGGTAGCTTTGTGCCCTCCTTGTCCCCAGGCGCTCTTATGGTCTGGGCACTTTGGGTGGCGAATATGGCAGGCGATATGGCTTTTTCGGGAGCGGCACCGGACCGATGTGGTCCTGGCAATTCACGAGGTCAGTGCGTTGGTTCCGCTGATCCTAAAATGCTGCGGTTTGCTCAATGTCCCGTTTGTGATCGTCAACATGGCATTGCTGCATCCCAAGCAAACAAGCGGGTTCCGCGGTTATGTGTGGAGGTGGGTTCTTCGGCGAGTTGAGCAGATTGTTTCTTTGGCATCCCCTCAGTTAGCGAATTTGGAGAAGATGTATGAATTAAAGAGATCGGTCCTTTCGTTCACTCCAATGCCCGTGGACGCTGCGTTTTTCCAAAAGGCTGTTTCGATTAAGGAGGAGCGATTTTGTTTGGCTGTAGGGACGAATGATGGAAAGGACTTCGAGACGCTTGTGAGTGCGCTTCCCTTGGGGGAACGGTTGATTGTAGTGACGGATTCACTCAATGCAGAGAAGGTGCGGCGGCATAGATGCTTTGGTGCAGGGATCGAGGTGTATGAGGCGATGCAGATGGCTGAGCTGCGCGTGCTTTATCAAAAAGCTGCAGTGCTCATTGTTCCACTCATCGAGAGTAAGCATGGTTCGGGGCACACGGTTTTTGTCGAAGGTCAGGCGCTGGGAAAGATCGTCATCGTGTCCGGGGTTACAAACATGACGGATTATGTGGAGGATAGGATAAATGCGATATCCGTGCGAGTCGGGGATGTGGCTTCGATGCGGAGGGCAATCGAAGAGGTGTTGAATAAGCCCGGTCAATTTGAGCCGATGCGTCGAGCGGCGAAGGCCCTCGCGAAGGAGCACTTCTCGGTGCGGAGGTACGGCGAAAAGCTCGAATCGGTCATTCAAAAGGCGGCTGGAGATTTAGCGAAACGGTGCAGTGGAGAGAACGAGATGGGAGAATTTAAACGGAGGAAAACGAGTGATGAATGTGTTTCGTGAGCTGAGGCGCAGGCAACAATTTGGGCGTGTCATACGCGTTGCGGTAGTCGGCATTGGGGCAATGGGACGGGGCATTGCGGCACAACTGAAATCAATGCCTGGTGTGGCACCTGCAATTCTGGTGAACCGCACTCTAGAACGTGCTATCGAGGCTTGGGTGCAATTGGGATTTGCCCGCGAGGAGGTGGTTGTTTCGGAGGACGTGCGTTCTCTTGAAGCGGCGGTGGCTATGGGAAAGCCAGCAGTAAGTCGGTGTCCATACGTTGCGGCTGCTGTGGACGGTATTGAAGTGGTGGTAGAGGCTACAGGGACACTGGAGCCGGCTGCGAGGTTGGTCTTGGCGGCGATTCACCATTGCAAACACGTGGTGGTGATGAATGCGGAGCTGGACGCCACATTGGGGTGTTACCTGTGTGAGCGAGCGAGGCAGCAGGGGGTGGTGTATTCTTATGCGGATGGCGATCAGCCCGGGGTATTAATGAGGCTTTTGGAGTGGGTAGATGGACTCGGATTTGAGGTGGTTGCAGCTGTGAATTGCAAGGGGTACATGGATGTGTATGCCACGCCTGAGTCGTCCTTGGAGTGGTCGCGGCGTATGAAAACCAGCCCCAAAATGGTTTGCGCATTTACGGATGGGACAAAGATGAATCTCGAAAACGCTGTGGTTGCCAATGCAAGTGGCCTGGTTCCGGAGATACGTGGGATGAACGGAGTGAAAACCAGTCAGAAAGAAGCGCTGAAGGATTTCTCAAAGGTTTTAAAAAGAGTTGGGGTGGTTGATTATACCTTGGGCGGGGATTTCGGAGGTGGGGTGTTCGTGATCGGGAGGTGTACCGACTGGGGCCGAGTCGGGCACTATTTGGACTACCTCAAAATGGGCTCTGGACCGGACTATTTGTTTCTTAGACCGTATCACTTGTGCAGTCTCGAGGCACCGCTTTCAGTTGTCGAAGCCGTGCTGGATCGAGAGCCAACAATTGCACCTCGCGGGGCACCTGTCGCAGAGGTTGTGGCAATAGCGAAGCGGGATTTGATGCCGGGTGATCTACTGGATGGAATTGGCGGAAATGCTGTCTACGGACAAATTGATACGGTGGAGCGTTCGGTGGACTTTCTCCCGATCGGCCTGGCCGATGGCGTGAGGGTGAATACGCCGGTTTATAAAGGGGACGCGGTACCACGAGAGTGCGTGGATTTGGATGGGGGTGATTATATCAACAACCTGAGGAATTTGCAGGATATGCTTTTTGCCTCGGTTGCACCAAGTCGACGTTATGCGTTGCAACCCTTTTGTTAGTATCGTTGTGCCGGCGTACAATGCCGGAGCATTTGTGGGGGAGTGTCTGGCAAGTATCCAGGCACAGCAATTTGAGGACTGGGAGTGTGTGGTTGTGGATGATGGCTCCACGGATTCCACGGTAGAAAAGGTTTCGACGTCGATTCGAGGAGATCGTCGTTTCCGATTAATTAGGCAGGAGAGAAGAGGAGTGTCTGTGGCGAGAAATCACGGGTTTTATGAAGCGTCTCGAAACGCAAGGTTTGTAACGTTTATGGATGCCGACGATTGTTGGGAGTCGGATGCACTTGATGTTTTGTTGGAAGGAGCCAACCGATCCGGGTCGTTGGTGGGCGCCCACGGATTGGCCGAGGTGATGAACGAACACGGGGAACTCGTGGATTCCGGCGGGTTTGAGTCATTTGGCCGGAGACGCTTGGGGTACAGAAACGGAGCAATTTGCGAGTGGCCTCTGGATGCACCGACATGTTTTTCAACCTTGTGTTGGACGGGACCATTGTATCCGCCTGGAGTATTGATGGCTCGTCGGAAGGTTTATGAAGCGGTGGGGGTGTTTGATACCACGATGCGGCTTTGCGAGGACTGGGATATGGCGATTCGGCTCAGTCGTTATGGCGATATTACCTTCGTAAATAAGGTGGTCGTAAAGTATCGCAGGCACAGTACGAATGCATCGCGTGATGTGGCTGGCAATCACCTGGCTGTGCGAAAGTTGTATTATAAGACGTTCTTCTCTGATGAAAACCGGATAGAACACAAACAGCTCCTACGTGAAGGCTGGCTTGCGTGGCAGAAGTTTAAGTTACGAGAAAAGTGGAATGCCGCACTTGATGGAATTCGACGGGGAACACCTCAGGATGCATTACGTGCTTTGTTATCAACGCCTGTGCATCTGGCGAGGTATCTCAAAGGAACGCCGGGGAAAGGTGTGATTTAGAATTTATCAAGAATGGCGCCGATTTGGCTGAGTCGTGTTGCGGACTGACTGCCGAGATGGAGTGGTCAATGCTCGACTAGAAGAGGGATGATAAGATGCCAGAGGAGAGTGTTTATGGTTGTGAGCATCGTGGTTTGTACAAGAAACAGGGCGGATTCTCTCAGGAAGACGTTGGCTTCCCTGGCTGCAGCCAGCGTTCCAGCAGGCATGGAGTTGGATGTGCTTGTCATCGACAATGGCTCCACAGATCAAACGATGGCGGTCGTCGAAGATGCGCGGGCAGCGTTGAAAAATGTGCGACTCGAGCAGGAGAAGCGGCAAGGGGTGGCGAACGCGCGAACGAGGGCGTTACGGCTTGTAAAGGGCGAGATCATTCTTTGGACTGACGATGATGTGACTGTCCCACCGGATTGGATCGACGGCATGACCCGGCCCATTCTGCAAGGTGAGTTTGATGCTGTTGCAGGAGGAGTTCGACTTGGTAAGGGGCGAGAACGTTCGTGGATGGGAACGTGTCACCGATCCTGGCTCGCGTCATCGGAAGGCTTAAATGCGAAGAAGCCAGGGCGCATGATTGGTGCGAATATGGCGTTTCATCGGAGAGTGCTGGCTAAGGTAGACCGTTTTGATTCGCAGCTTGGCCCCGGTGCGTTAGGCATGGGAGAGGAGACCCTTTTTTCGTACCAGCTTGAATCTGCTGGGTTTCGTTTGGGCGCGGCGCTGGACGTGGTGGTCGAACATGACTTTGATGAAGGACGACTCAATCGCACGAGCTTCGAACGGATTGCAAAAGCCATGGGGCGCAGCGAGGCGTACATTGCGTATCACTGGCATGGGGTCGATGCTCGAGATAGGTACTGGCGTGTTTTGGACGCCTATTTGCGATGGATCTCATGGTGTGTGCGAGGCTGGTTTGTGAGAGGCGTGCCAAATGGACTTCTTGAGCGCCGTCTGCAGGCGTATTCCAGGATCGCTTACTGGAGGTGGTTTGTAGAAAGCGCCTGAGTTTACTAGTTTCGGGAACGTTTGACTTATCGCCGAAAAAAATCGGCAGGGTACACGCGTCAGCTAGACTGGCCTGTCCCGCTCCGGACTTGTAGGCGGGAAGAGCTCTTAAAGCCTTCAAAATAGTGGCATCGGGATTACTCCATTTCCCGCGATCGCCTTGTGCCTGTGCTGGAATCCGACAGTGTAAGACTGAGTGCCCGGGCTCCACATTCATGAAGGAGCAACGCAAGTTCCGATGTCGATATGCCGTTAGGTCGACGGCGTGAATTCGCTGCTGTTTCAGCGTGTCACTCCGAGAACACGAAAGCTACCAGCTGACCCGGAAGCCGTTTGTGATCCCCCAAGAGACCCGAGTGGGGCGCGACAGAAGGCGGTCCTGCATTTCAGCGCGTTCAAGGCCGATGAGCCACTTGAGGCGGTGACCATAGAAATACCGATTGAGCCCCAGATAGATTTCGCGGTAGCGATCACATGTTTTTGCGGTGACCAGGTTTTCGAATCTCACCAAAGCCACGCCACGTTTTTCCGAGCTTTCGACCCAGGTGTATCGGGTTACAATCTGCCAGGAGTTCGAAAGCTCGTAGCTCGGTTGAAATTGAAACGCCCTGAGATCCGATTGGGTTCCTCTTCCTTGGGATGCCGCGAGTTCTGAAAGAAGACCCCAAGGGCCATTTTTTGCCTGTAGATTCACTGCAGATGCGTGTCGTTGATTGCGAGTAAACGCTCCAGGAGTGCCTTGGCCATTTTGCGGATCGTCCCCCAAAATCATGTGGTCGAATCGTAGAAAGGCTTTCTCTAAACCGAGTTGTTTATCGACGTGCCAACCTGTCGACCAGACCCCCATTGTTCCGGCGTCAAACTTGCCAAAGGTACGCGTAGCAGACCCAGAGCTGTAAACGCCTGCCCGATAAAAGAGGCGTCCGACATCACCTTCCACGCTTATTCCGGGTACGGAATCGTCGAGCAGGCCGATGTTATTTGAGATGACGCTACGATCTATCGTTTGGAGGTTGTTGGAAGAGGTTCCGCCATCGAGCGTGAATTGGGATCCCTGGCGTCCAAGTGTGACTTTGAAGGATCTTCTTGGGGCCCATTTGAGACTAAAATCAGTGATTTTATTAAAAAGCGGATCGGGGTTCCCCGGGTTGAAATCAAATTCTGAGGTAAAGGTGAAATCGTTTAAAAAGCGTGTATTGAAGCCGAGACGAAGACGTCGGTTACGTAGTCCAAGGGTTTCGCTGGAGTTACTTTTGAAGGCATAAAAGTCGAGCTGTTCGCGTCCAATCAACCGGACTTCCTGGAAGAGCTCATTTTCCGAACCTTTGAAGAGGATGGCCCGATTCCAAAGACGCTCATAAGCCGCGTCGCTTGCCTGCGCTTGTAGGCAAAGTGCGCCAACAAGGATGGAGTGAAAGAGTAAGCGTTTCACAGGGGGGATGTTTGGCGGCTTAGGAGACTTAGGAAAAGGTTTCGCAGGACGCGTCGGATTGCTGGCTTGGGCTACAAACCTCGGTCGCTCGCCATTGCGATAGAGCAATTCCAGCGCCGATGACAAGTCCGCCGGTTATCTGAAGTGGGCCCATGGTTTCCCCCATAAAAAGCCAACCCGTGACGCAACCAACTAGCGGCACTGCGTTCACAAATAAAGAGGCGCGAGAGCGGCCGACCTCCTGGATTCCTTTTAAAAAAATGAGATTCGGCAAAAGGAGGGAAAACAGGCCCCCGTATCCGATCATCCCCCAACCGGTCAGATTCATGTCGCGGTAAAGTTTGATTGTCTGGTGGGGCATGGACCAAACCAGCATCACCAGAGAACCCGTGGCCATCATCCATGTGGTGACAAACCAGACGTCGAGTTTTGCGATAACGGAACGGCTCCAAACGGCATAAATCGCCATGGAAATCATCGCACAAACAACCAAGCCGTCACCGGTGACGCTTTGGCCTACAAATCCTTTACCTCCGCCCATCACCACGGCTCCGACCCCAGCGAATGCAATGAACGCTCCGAGCCACTGGCGAGGAGTCAGCTTTTCGACCCCGAATAGCGCTGATAAAGACGCAACTAATAGGGGAGCACCTCCCCAAATAAGCGAGGCGCTACTTGCGGAGGTGCGCATCACGCCGGAAGCGAACAGCATTTGGGTGAGCCCGTGTCCGACCAAGCCGAGTGCTGTGAGTTCGATGGCTTCGCGAAGATGGACTGTTTGCCAGCGGCCAGAAATTTTGCACGCGGCAGCCATCAGGATTGTGGCCAGAATAAAACGGTCGGCGTTGTAGACGGGGAGAGGCATGGCTTGCCCTCCCCATTTGATGGCGATGAAGACGAGGCCCCACAGCAGCGCCATAAGCGACAGCAAGGCGTAGGTTGCCATCAGCGATGAGGCCTGATGGGACGTGGGGTGCGTTTGAGTTTTCATGAGGACGACTCCTAACGCTGGGAGTATTTCATGTTTTTACGTCATCGTCTTCCGTTATGGTTGTGTGGACTATTTCTGAAAACGATGCGCAACTCAAAGCAGAACGCGATTCGGCATGATAAAGCCTTTTTGTTCGATGAGATGTATTTTACGGGAGAACAAATCGGTCTCCCGATGGTTGGGTTTGCCGCCGCCAGTGATGGCTTTCGAGCGGTGCCGGTGCGCTGGCATTCGCATGAACAATACGAGGTGATGATGCTATTGCGTGGTGCTGCCGCGTATGAGTTTAAGGACGGTACCGAGTTGGAGCTTGGCGGGGGGCAGTTTATTATTACGCGCCCGGGATTGTTACATAGAGCGAAGCGAGACGTTCGCACACCGTCGGTGATCTGTGCTGTGACGTTTGAGATTGGGAGCTTGGCGGGTGAGAGTTTGTTTTCGGATGCGGAAAGGCAATGGATTGCCTCGCAGATTCAAGGAATCAAACCGCAGGCGCAGGCGATGAGTCCGCCATTACAAAGAATGTCGACGTGGTTGCACGGGCTGATTCTGGAGCATCGAAAGACCGTGCCGTCTCCAGATGGATTGGCGTCTATTCGGCTGTTGATTGGCTTGGTGATTTTGGAGGCAGCCCGCCATGTCCGAGGGGATACCACGAGGGATCAAATTGATGCGGTTGCAATTGCGAGTTCTCACATGGAAGAGCGATTTTCGGAGCGTCTTACGATGGCGGAATTGGCCGAAAGAGCCGGGTGCAGCCGGGCACATCTTTTTGCGGTGTTTAAACGTGAGACCGGAATGAGCCCCAACGATTGGCTACAACGATTACGTGTCAAAAAGGCGGAGGCGCTCCTGATATCAAAGGACTTATCGTTAACGAATATTGCACTCGAGGTCGGGTTTTCGTCGCATCAATATTTTTGCCACGTATTCCGGAAGTACACGGGAAAGACTCCGGGAGCATATCGCGCGCAACGTAACGAATAAGCCGGTGTTGAAGTAACAGCGAATGGCTCCATTCAACGAGGCGATGGCCTTGTCCTGATGGAGACCATGCGCCCCTTTAGGCACGAGATCATGTTGTGGTGCCTGGTGAGGCGCTTCGGTAGTGATTACCTGTTTCGTGTCCGACCTTGATCCTAAGTTATTCTAACTGTTGTTTCTTTATGGCCCCCCTCATCCGAACCCTGACTTTTTCGTTTTTGCTCACGGCCACCGTGTCTGTTTTTGCTGCGGATAAGCCCAATATTCTTTGGCTGATTGCCGAGGATATGGGGCCGGCATTGAGCTGTTATGGCAACAGGGACATCACGACCCCAAACATTGATCGTCTGGCGTCTGAGGGGGTGCGTTACACACGTGCTTACACGACGGCTCCTGTGTGTTCGGCGAGTCGGTCCGCATTTATGACGGGCATGTACCAGACGACGATCGGTGCCCAGAACCATCGTTCCCATCGTGGGGACGGGTTTACCCTTCCGGATGGGGTGAAACTGATTCCCCACTGGTTACAACAGGCCGGATACTTCAGTACGAATCTCACGGCACTCCCGGAGTCTCTCGGGTTTAAGGGAACCGGAAAGACGGATTGGAATTTCGAATCTGCGGACCTTGGATTTCAGCCTGCAAGATGGGAGGAGTTGAAGTCGAAAGGGCCGTTTCTGGCGCAGATCAATTTTCACGAGACGCATCGGGCATATATCGGCGAACACCAGGTCGATCCGCAAAAAGTGACGATACCGCCATATTATCCGGACCATCCTGTAACCCGCAAAGATTGGGCTTCATATTTGGATGACGTTCTTTCTCTGGATAAAAAGGTGGGGTTGATTCTGAAGGAACTAGAGACGTCAGGCCTGGCGGATGACACGATTGTGTTGTTTATGGCCGACCACGGTGAGTCGCATGTGCGGGGTAAACAATTTGTGTACGAGGAGGGGCTGCATATCCCGTTAATCATTCGGTGGCCGAAAAACTTCCCGGCTCCGAAACAAATTACGGCCGGAAAGGTCGACGACCAATTGATCGAAGCGATCGATCTTGCGCCGACGATGCTGCGTGTCGCTGGGCTTTCAAAGCCGGCCAAGATGCAGGGGCACAATTTTCTTGGAGAAGACGCCGAGGCGCCGCGAGCGTTTGCGTTTGGGGCGAGAGACCGTTGTGATGAAACGGTGTTTCGTCTTCGGAGCGTTCGAGACGAGCGCTACAGGTACATACACAACTTCACTCCTGAGCGTCCTTTTCTGCAGGCGAATGCTTATAAGGAAAGATCGTATCCTGTGTGGAACCTGCTGAAGGAACTACACGCCGAGGGGAAACTTACCCCGGCTCAGGAAGTTCTATGTCAGCCGAACATGCCGGAGGAGGAGCTATACGATCTGAGTACGGATCCGCATCAGATTCACAATTTGGTGAATTCGAAGGAGCCGGAAGCTCAGGTAGCACTAGTAAAATTGCGGAAGGCGTTGGATCAATGGATTGAGGAGACGAACGATCAGGGGCGTGTGTTTGAGAGTGCCGAGTTGATTCAACAGCAGACGGCACCCAAGGCAAAGAAACACTAGAAGGATTCTCTTGAGCAGGACATCGGAGAGTATGGCCTCGACGGTAAGCTGCTGGATTCAGACTCTTCGTGAAAGTTGCTGCCCCGAAAAAGAAAAACGCCCCGGCTCGAAAACCGGGGCGTTTTTTGAAAACAGACTAACGGGGGTCTAGTAACGACGGTTGCCGCCATCGCGACCACCACCGCCACCGCCACCACCGAAACGGCGACCACCACCACCACCGCCGCCGCCTTCTTCACGAGGACGAGCTTCGTTTACAGTGAGGCTGCGACCGTCGATGTTTTTGCCGTTGAATTGATTGATTGCGGCTTGAGCTTCAGCGTCCGAAGACATGGTTACGAAAGCGAAACCACGGGAGTTTCCGGTTTCGCGATCGATCATGAGAGAGGCTTCGTTGACGGTGCCTGCTGCGGAGAACTGGCTTTTGAGTTCAGATTCCGTGGTTTTGAAGGAAAGATTTCCGACGTAGAGTTTGCTGCCCATAAGATGAGATATTGGTTTGCAGGTGGAGTCTCTTTCGGGGTGGCTTCCGGTCGTCGGAATTGAGTCGCCACAGGAAGGGTCATGGCCGAGGCCACTCTACAAACGCTACTAGCTATCTACCTACAGCCCAAAAGGGGCTCTGAACTTGCTGGGTTTACAAAAGCAGGGAATCCCAAATTCGCAACTCAATAGATAGAAATTGGCTATTGAGATGCCTCGATGGAGGCGAGGGATGTCGATCGCTGAAGGAAGGTTGGGGACCGGAGTGCTTGGCTTGTAGCGCTTAAGGCACACCGGCCTCCACTTGGAGCCGTGCTCCGATTTTCTTTAGGTGGTTTCCGAGGTGGCCTCGGATGCGTTCTCAGAAGCGGACTCGGAGGGGTTCGCTTTAGCTAGCCGCTTGGCTGCTTCCTTTTCCTCTTTCTTCTTTTTCTTTGCGATTTCCTTTTGTCGTTTTTCGAATGAATAGTTGGGCTTTGCCATTTATAACATAATGGTAAATAGCAAATTGTGGCGTTTGACAAGCTTGTATGCAGCGCTCAGCTAAAAGGCTGCTTAAAGTCGCGCCTTAAATTCATATGTGCGCCTGAACTTTGAGTTGGATCCGGCGTCCCCTCAAAAAGGTTAAGGTGGTGCGCGGTGCGGGTTTCGAACCCACGACCCCTACAATGTCAATGTAGTGCTCTACCACTGAGCTAACCGCGCTTTCACCTACTATTCGGCCGGCGACCCGGACCGTTTTTCAGAGCCGCGCAGTCTCTTTGGTTCTACCGCGCGGCTCAAGCGAAAAAATTATCGCCCCGGTACTAATTCAAACATGTACCCCTTCAAGTATTCCGTTTCGGGAATCGTCGAAATTACCGGGTGATCCAGTCCTTGGGAGAAGCTTCCGATTTGCCGGAGGGTCCGTTTGGCGTCAACGGTCGCTTCGTTTATGGTGTCCATAAACACTTCGCGACTCACATGATGTGAGCAGCAGAATGTGGCAAGAATGCCGTCGGGCTTGAGTAGTTTGAGCGCACGAAGATGAATCTCTTTGTAGCCCCGCAGCGCGTCGTTTACCCGGCCTTTGGATTTGGTGAAAGACGGAGGGTCCAGGATAACCATATCGTAGGTGGCCCCCGCAGTTTCTTTTTCCTTTAATAAATCGAATACGTTTGCCTCTAACGCTGTGACATTGAGTTTATTGGATTTGGCGTTGCGGTCTACCAGTGCGATGGCTTCGGCACTAATATCCACGGCGGTCACTTCTTTGGCCCCCGCTTTAGCGCAGGCCAATGCAAACGCTCCTTGGTTGGTGAAACAATCGAGCACCGTCCGATTGGCAGCCAGCGCTGCAACGGCCCGATAATTCGCGAGTTGATCCAAATAAAAGCCCGTCTTTTGTCCCTGCAATAAATCCACTTCAAAAGATAATCCGTCGAAGTGAATGTGCTGGGGACCAGGGTTTTCCCCGTAAAGCATTCCTGTCAGGAGTTCCATTCCTTCTGCTCGACGGATTGGGGTGTCGTTGCGTTCCACAATCGAGCGCGGGTTGAAAACACTCTTTAGCGCCTCTACCAGCAGATCTTTACGCTGATCCATCGCAAGCGTGAGCGTTTGCAGAACCAAATCGTTTCCGTAACGGTCCACCACGACACCGGGAAGACCGTCGCTTTCGCTCCAGATTTGGCGGCCCAATTCGGCGGGTAATCCATGTCGGATCCGATAATCGCGAGCCATCGAGATACGGCGTTTGAAAAAATCCAGATCGAGGTCCTGACGCTGGCGCGAGAATCGTCGGGCGACGATCTGCGAGCGGCTATTGAAAATGGCTGACCCGAGCATGCGGTCGCGGCCGTCTTTAAGCGAAATGACATCGCCGTCTTTCGGTTCGCCAAAAGATTTCAGGATTTCAGTGGAATAGACCCAATCGTGGCCATGAAAGAGTCGGGAACGTGGTTGAACAACAATACCTGCCATGTGAAGAGACATTTGACGCTAGAGAAGGACGCTGCGAAGTCAACGCACGCCCCGCGATTGTCGGCTGCCTTTTTTACCGGGGCCTATGGTTTCCGCCTTTTCTGCCCCAGATGCCTTGAATTTGTGACGGATTGTCGATTTTCGGTATTTAGCCCGAATTTCTGAACTTAAACCCTGCTTCTAGATTCAGTGTTGGAGTTCGATTGGATGTTCAAATGAACTGTTTTACGACCGTTTTCCCCGTAGATTTCGACACATCACCCCCATGAAACTTGTTTCTCCTATTGCCGCGCTCGCTTTGGGCGTCTCCTCCATGTTTGCCGCTGAGCCTGCAGCGCGGCCCGCTCCCGACACCGGGGCCACCGAGGCCCCTGCGCCTTTCGTCTACAACGGCGAAAAGCTTAAGTATCCACTTTCAATTCTGCCCGACGAGACTGTTGCCTACGGCCCACATCCCCTGCAGGGGATCTATTTTTGGCGAGCAAAGTCGGACCGTCCCACGCCGCTTCTTTTCTACGTTCACGGCGGAGGATGGGGTGGAGGCGATCGTTCGGTGGTCCGTAGTTTGTTAAAAGAGGCTCTCGACGCTGGAATATCCGTCGCGTCGGTAGAATACCGCAAGATCAAGGACTCGACGGCCGATGGATTGGTGCCTCCGGTGAAGGGCCCGATGTACGATAGTGCTCGTGCGCTTCAATTTTGTCGGAGTAAGGCGAAGGAATGGAATTTGGATAAGACCAAGATTGCGGCCGTAGGCGGGTCCGCTGGAGCGTGTACGAGTCTATGGCTCGCCTTTCACGACGACTTGGCTGATCCCCACAGTGACGACCCTATTGCCTGGGAGTCCACCCGGCCCACGTGCGCAGCGGTTTCAGCCGCACAGACAAGTCTCGACCCAAAACAGATGCGTGAGTGGACACCTAACAGCACTTACGGGGCTCACGCCTTCGGTATCGCCGCGGACGCCGCAAAGAAGCAGTCCTCCTTTGATGTTTTTTACGCAGAGCGCGAGCGCATCCTGCCCTGGATCAAAGAATACTCACCGTACGAACTCGTTACTTCGGATGATCCGTCAGTGGCGCTTTTTTACACTACACCGCCCAACCTCGGTCAGAACGAGAAGGACCCGACGCACACGGCAAATTTTGGCGTGAAGCTCAAGGAACGCTGCGATGAGTTAAAAGTCCCTTGCGAGCTTGTCTATCCAGGTGCTCCAAACGTAGTGCATGCGACTGTGATCGATTATATCAAGGCGGTCCTGAAGCCTGATTCAAAGTGAGGCCTTTGGGCCTGTTTTGGCTGGCAACGGGCATACAGATCGTCCCCTGCCTCCAGACGCAAAATGGATTGATCAGCGACGGACAGCATGTTTTTTCGCCCCCCTCCAAATTGGTGACGACGCCTATGTCAAAAGCGCTCTTTTCATTTCTGGTCTTGGTTTCAGCCATGGGGAGTTTTGCGGCTGAGGGAGAACTGAATCTGCCCGCGATGAATCCCCAAGCTCCCGCCCCAGGGCAACGGGCTCTTGTTACTTCACCGGAATACGAAGGTACATCGGTGCAGCATCAGCTTTATCTGCCCCCGGACTGGTCTGAGGCTTCGGAAAATGCAGGGAAACGGTGGCCGGTGATTGTGGAATACACTGGGAATCAGTGGGCGCAATCGGGTTCCAGCGGCGAGGTGGAAGGAGCTGCTTTGGGGTATGGTTTAAGTGCCGGGAAATGGATCTGGGTCGTGTTGCCGTATGTGGCAGCTGATCATCAAAATAATCAACGCACTTGGTGGGGCGATGAACAGGCGACTGTGGAATACGCCAAGCGCAATGTGCCTAGAATCTGTGCGGATTTTGGCGGGGACGCTTCAAAAGTGCTTTTGTGCGGTTTTTCCAGGGGGGCGATAGCCGTGAATTACATCGGTTTGTACGATGATGAGATCGCGAAGCTTTGGTGCGGGTTTGTCTCTCACGACCATTACGACGGCGTGCGGGAATGGAAGGGTACGAGCTGGGGCGATCCGTTAGGACTCTATCGTGAATCGGCCTTGAAACGATTGCGCCGCTTAAAAGGGCGTCCTGTGCTCGTGACTCAGAATGAGGGAACACAGCTGACTCAGGATTTTTTGAAAGGCTCAGACTTTCTGGGCCGATTCACATTTTTGGATGTGCCAGTACAGAAGATCTTTCCTGATATTCCCAAAGGGAAGGTGATCCATCCGCACACTGACTTGTGGATGTTTGTAGATTCCGAAGCGCGCCGGAGGGCTTGGGCTTGGGCTGAAAGCGTGATCCAAGAAAACACGATTTCAGGAAACGAAGCGAAGTCGGAGCGCTAGGGGACGCCCTGTAGTAACCCCGGGTCTTCGATTGTGCCTGTTTTTCTGCGAATCGAAGTAGTTCGCCTCTATGCGGTGTAGTGTTTTTGCCCTAACGGATTACGACTCCAACTGTGGCGAGAGCGGCGATCCTGGGTTTGATTGATTCGTAAGAAGGATTGGGTTTTGGGGATGTTGAGTTTGCTATAGGGTTTGAGCTCGCGTTTTTTCGCCGCTGAACAACCTCATGTCTTTCTTCTCATGTTTCGCATCTCGAATCGGGCTTTGATCGTTTGGGCGCAGTGCTGCGTTCTTTTGGGGGCAGCTCCTGCTGCAGTTGCAGCAAGTGGATCGGTTGCATTGTTGCGCCAGTTCGAGATTGGACTGGAAGACGTGTTTGATAAAACATCTCCAGCTGTTGTGGTTATCGAGGTGGAGTTGCGTACGGAATTGCCGGAGACAGAGCCGGAGCCAGCGCCTGACGCGTCTTCCAAACGTGGGGGCGGGACAATCGGAACTGAACCTCGAAGTGCGACCGACGCGCCATTGCGGAGTGAGGGGTCAGGGTTTGTGGTTCGTTCGAGCGGGACCATTATGACGAATTTTCACGTGGTTGCCTCGGCTCAAACGATTGTCGTGCGGCTCAAAGATGGGCGGCGTTTTCCTGGGAGGTTGCTGGGATCGGATGAGCGGACGGACGTGGCGGTGGTGCAAATTGAGGCGACTGGGTTGCCGGTTTTGGAGTTTTTCGATAGCGACAAGACGCGAGTTGGTCAGTTGGTGTGTGCGATCGGTGCGCCCTTTAGCCAGGAGTGGTCCTTCACGAGTGGCATGATTAGCGGGAAGGGGCGTTCCCGTTTGCTGGGGCCCACAAGTGCGGTGCCGTTAGTGGAGGATTATATTCAGACGGACGCTTTTATTAGCCCGGGGCACAGTGGCGGGCCTCTTTTGAATATTGAGGGCGAAGTCATTGGAATGAATACCCTGATTACCCGGGTGGAGCGTGGGTTGGCGTTTGCTGTTCCATCGAACGTTTTGCAGCGAACCCTAAATCAGATTTTGGCCGCTGGCCGAGTTTCGCATCCTTGGTTAGGGATTCGTGTAGAGTCCTTAGGGGATACCCCAAGTCTGAAGGATCGGTTGGCGGCGGCGGGTTATGGAGCGGTGGTCCTTTCCATCGAGCCGGATGGGCCCAGCTTTAAGACGGATCTGCGTCCAGCAGATGTGGTTCAGGCTATGGATGGGATCCCGATTCGTTCGGGGATGGATCTCCAAAGGGAACTGTTTTCCAAAAAAGTCGGGCAACCGGTTTCGCTTACCGTTTGGCGTAATAATCTGCAGAAGACCTTGAGTGTCGCGACGGTTGAGATTCCGGAGCAACTGTCCAGGCCGGCGGTGGTGGTGCCTCCGCCGCTCCCGAAAGATCTGGGAAATGAGCGTTTTGGTTTGGTCTTGCGCGATGTGAAGCTGAAAGGGGTTCGCGTGGAGTCCGTGGAGGCGTCGAGTGTGGCATCCAGATCGGAATTATTAGCCGGTGATTTGATTACGGACGTTGAGGGGCGTCCAGTGCGTACGGCAAATGACTGTTTAAGCGCTATCCGTAGCTCTCTATCGAAAGGGAACGGGGCGGGTGCCATTTTGCAAATTGAGCGCCAGGGGCGCCGCACCTTCGTGCTAATCAGGGCGAAATAGGGGATGTTTCCTTTCCGGCATTGGAACTCGGAGAGGACTGCCCCGCTGATGGCGCGGGACTTTGATTTGCAGCAGGGGCCGAAGCAGCGCTGAGCGCTATCAGGTGGATTTTACGCCCTTTGGCGAGGTTCCAGCCTTTGGCATCTTTTCGCACCCATGGGCCCGTGAGCTTTTCAGCTGCGGCTGCGGTGACGATACAAACACGAGGGCCGGGGCGACTCAGCCACGGTTCGACGTTCGTTTCAGAGATGATTTCCGGAAATTGATTGGTCAGTTTTCGGACACCCCAAATCAGGCTGGGTTCTTGATACTCTGTTAAAGCGACGGCCGTTTCGGTGGTGAGATCAGAAGCGAGCCGCCACACCATCGCTTCGGTGGCGGAGAGGGCGGCGACACGAGGAAAGATGAACAGTGGCAGAAACACAAAAACGGCCGCCGTGATCTGGACGGTTTTTCGAAAGAGTTCGGGTGATTTGTGGTCTCGCCACCAGATGGCGAGCAGAAGAGCGAGTAGGGGAAATGCTGGCAGGGTGTAATGTGGCAGCTTTGTGCGACTGATGGTGAAAATCCCGAATGTCAGGAGAACCCCATAAATCAGGTATGCTGTTTGGGTAGTGCGGGAGCGTTTATAGAAGGCAAAGGCTGCCGGAATCCAAATCGACCACGGGAAGAAACTGGCAAAGACCGTGGCGAAATAGAACGGGAGGCTCAGTATGTACCCGAGGATGCTTTTGGCGCCGTGCCCTTCCATTGCGATCAGCGAGCGTCCGATGACGTGTTCGCCCAAGCCTTTTGCGGCAAATGCGCCTTTGGTGGCAACGAGTGCCGGGATGCCCCATAGCCCCACCAGAATGAGCATGGCAAGAGCGCCAGTGATCCAGGCGACAGGAGGTGGGGTTAGGGCGTTTTCTTTGGAACGCTGCCAGGCAAGCCAGGCGGTCATGCCGATGGGGATCCAGGCGATTGGGCCTTTTGCTAAAAAGCCGAGCGCTAGAATGCTCCAGAACAAAAGAGCCAGTGAATGTCTTCGGGGGCTGTGAACCCATTCCCATCCAGCCCAAGCCGCTGCGGTTACGCAAAGAACCATGGGTAGGTCTGCGACGGATGCCCGGCCGTGGATGAATAATTGGAGAGAAAGGAAAAAGATCGTACCGGCTCGGATCCCAGTGACCGGATCAGCGATCCTGGTGCCCCAGAGAATGAGCAGAATGGCGGTCAGTGACGTACACAGGGCTGATGGAAGCCTTGCTGCGAATTCGTTTACTCCGAGAGTTTTGTAGGATGCGATTTGAAGCCAGTAGATCAGGGGAGGTTTGTCGTACCTTGGGGCATTGTTGAAGGAGGGGACGATCCAGTTGCCTGAGTCCATCATTTCCCGCGAGGCTTCCGCAAATCGGGGTTCATCTCGGTCGATGAGTGGCAACGCGCTGTTGCCGAGAGAAAACAAAAGGGTGATTCCAAAAAAAAGGAGCAGGAGCCGGAGCTTGGTTGGCATGAGAGTCGAAGGGACGCTGGCGTTGAAGTTTGGCGTATCTGATACGATGGTGAAACAATCAGGAAAAATCAGCGATGTTGGGATGCTTCTGCTTTGAGTCCTTAACGATAGTGCGATTTATTAACTGGGGATGTTGAATCAGCGTGATCTCAATCTCAGAAGGCGGCCAGAACTCACCCCTGTTGTCACCGAACAAACAGCCGTGTGGTTGGTTGTGGTTGTGCTCACCGTGTCTCTTATGGTTTTGGCGTTCCGAGTCGATGATGCTGTTACCGACGTGGTTCGTGCAAATGCGATGGGGTGGTCGAAGAGACTTGCAGTCTGTATCAGCTTTTGGGGGGACTTTTTAGGAGTGATGGCGATTGGGGGCGCGATTTGTGGGTATGCTTGGAAAAAGCAGCGCAGAAATTTGAAGCGACTGATTATATTGATGATGCTTTCCGCCGTACTGAGCGGAGCGGCATCGAATGTGTTGCGAGCCGTTTGCGGAAGGACTCGGCCTTTTGCAAAGGTCGTTCCGGGTTGGTATGGGCCCACTGCAGGTACTGCCTTTTGGTGCACATCGCATGCGTACCAGTCGTTCCCTTCCTCGCATACTGCGGTGGTTGCGGGGTTCCTTGCTCCGTTGGCACTTCGCGGTTGCCGGATTCGCCGTAGGCGTTCTTTTGTGATGAGCTCGGCGGTAGCCCTAGTGGGGACGTCCGTGATGGCTTGGGCTCGGGTTTGGAATGGCAGCCATCATGTCTCCGATGTGCTGGCAAGTGCGATTTTGGGTCTGGTGATGGGAGTGTTGGTGCTTCGCAAGGCGCACATAAACAGGTGGTTGTTGCGTTTGTTTCGTGGTGCGTCAAGGATTCCGGCAGTGCGACGGGCGCCTCAGTGCGGGACTATTTCCGGACCTGTTTAGTACGTTTCTCCTTCAAGAACGCTTCGATTTTACCGAGGGGCAGGGTGTTGATGACGTCTTCTTTGGTTAGCCATCCCTTGCGGGCGATGCCTATGCCGTTCCAAATAAACTGAAGCTGATCCGTGTGATGGGCGTCGGGATTGATGGAACAACGCACTCCTTTTTCTTTGGCCAAAGGCCACCAACGCCAATCCATGTCCAACCGATACGGATTGGCGTTTAGTTCGATGACAGTGCCGGTGGCCGCTGCTGCTTCGATAATGGCTGGAATATCCACCTGATAAGCTTCCCGCGCGAGCAGGAGACGGCCGGTCATGTGGCCGAGCATCGTGACGTAGGGATTCGAGATCGCCTTGATAATCCGGTTCGTCATTTCGGCTTGGGATAACGTGAAAGAGGCGTGTACCGAGGCGACTACGAAGTCGAGTTGACTGAGAATATCGTCGGAATAGTCCAGCGATCCGTCCTTGAGAATATCGCATTCCACCCCCGAAAAGATGCGGAAATCGGGAGCGTATTCGGAGTTTAGCTCTTGGATTCGTGCGACTTGTTGGAGCAACCGTTCGGAGTCGAGGCCGTGCGCCTGGACAGAGGATACCGAGTGGTCGGAGATGCCGATGTATTGGAGGCCGTGATCGCAAGCCGCTTCGACCATTTCTTCGAGCGAGGATCTACCGTCGCTGGAGGTTGTGTGGTTGTGGAAAGTGCCTCGAAGGTTTTCTAATTGAATGAGTTTTGGGAGGCGATGGGCTTCCGCAGCTACAACTTCACCGCGATCTTCTCGGAGTTCGGGTTCGATGAAGTCGAGTTTCAGGGCGCGGTAGAGGTCGTGTTCGGTGTGGATGGGACCTAATTCCACCGGCGTCTTTTTTGCGCGTTCATCGGGGGCGAAGCGGTATTCGTTCAGTGTCCATCCCATAGAAAGTGCGCGACTTCTGAGTGCGATGTTATGTTCTTTGGATCCTGTAAAATAGGTGAGGGCGTATGGGTACTGCTCCTGGGTTACGACGCGAAGATCGGCCTGAATCCCGATTTTGAGCCGGACACTCGACTTCGTTGCGCCGCTTGCGAGAACCGTTTCGACCTGTGAGTGGTTGGTGAAAAATGAGGTGATTGCTTCTGGTGAACGGGTGGCCACGATGAAATCCAGATCGTGTACGATTTCCTTGCGGCGTCGGTAAGATCCAGCAATGGCGGCTTGGCTGACTTCGGGTAATTCTTTGAGTTCTTCCAAAAGAAACTCAGCGATGGCGGCGATATCGCCGAAGCGAAACAGTCCCGCGTATTGTTTCCGAGCCTCGATAGAGGAGAGGAAGTTGTCCGCGGTCTTTTTCCCGAAGCCTTTCAAATTCGCAACGCGTCCGTCTTTACAGGCGTTTTCGAGTTCTTCGACGGTGGTGACCTGAAGTTCTTCCCAAAGAACTTTTATTTTTTTGGGGCCGAGCCCCTGTAATTCAAACAAATCAAACAGCGTCGCTGGAAATTCGGCGCGGAGAGATTCGTAGTAGGGCAATTCTCCGGAGGTCGCGTACTCGGTGATTTTGTCCGTTAATGCAGCGCCGATTCCGCCGACTTCGCCGAGCCGATTTTCGATTACGAGGGCTTGAAAGTTTCCGGAAAAAGTTTCCAAGGCTCTTGCAGCGTTGGTGTAAGCGCGAATTTTAAAGACGTTCTCGCCCTTCAGTTCGAGAAGGCGTGCGATGGCTTCCAGGATTTCGACTACTTCTTCTTTGTTTTTTCGCAACATATTCGGGTTTCTCCTAACTCGTCTTTTGTCGATACAAACGCAATGGTCCTCTCTTGGGATCGCTGCTGATTTGTTACAGAACGGTAAACCAGCTTCGCACTCTGTCGTTTTGCTTTTCAAGCTTCACGGCTGGCGTACTCTCCCACCTTTTCCCATGGGCGACACAATCCCTACTCCTGAGCTCTTTGAGCGTTTTGTAATTCCGACTTACGGCCGTTTCGACATCCAGCTGGCTCGTGGCCAGGGAAGTTGGGTTTGGAGTGAGGATGGAAAGCGGTATTTAGATTTTGGGGCGGGTATCGCTGTGACTTCCCTCGGGCATTGCCATCCTCGGGTGGTTGCCAAGATGCAGGAACAATTGGGGCGTTTGGTTCATACTTCAAACCTGTATCTAACAAGACCTCAGGGTCTTCTGGCTGAGAAGCTGGTCGGGATTGTTGGAGGAAGCGGCAAGGTCTTTTTCTGCAATTCAGGCGCTGAGGCAAACGAGGCTCTCTATAAGCTCGCTCGCAAGTTCGGAAATGAAACCGTTGGTTTTGCGGGGCAGCCTGCGACTGGTGAGTTTTCGGACACGGCACGCCACACCATTGTGACGATGCGTGGATCGTTCCACGGAAGGACGTTGGGGGGCATAGCAGCAACGGGGCAGGACAAAGTGAAAAAGGGCTTCGAACCTATGGTGTCGGGTTTTGTTCACACGGATTATAACGACAGCGAGGCCTTGGAGGATGCTGTGGAAAATCCGGATACTGTCGGTATTTTGATGGAATCGATTCAGGGTGAAAGCGGGATTCACCCTGCCACGCCTGAGTTTTTGAGAAAGGCTCGTGCGCTGTGTGACCGGAAGTCGATGCTTCTGTTGCTCGACGAGGTTCAGTGTGGATTAGGGCGGACCGGCGATTGGAATGGATGGACTACGATTGCACCGGACGTCACTCCGGATGCTGTTTCGTGGGCAAAGGGGATTGCGGGTGGTTTCCCCTTAGGGGCGATTTGGGTGAGTGCGCGTCCTGTTCAGCTAAAGACAGGCGAGGTCAAGCCTCTCTGCGACTTGCTAGGGCCAGGTTCGCATGGAACCACCTTTGGCGGCACGCCGTTGGTGTGCACTGGGGCTCTGGAGGTACTGTCGATTATTGAGGATGAGGGATTGTTGGCAAATGCTCGTGAACTTGGGCGTTACGCTGTTCAGTTGATTGAGGCACTCAAGTCACCGCTGATTAAGGAAGTCCGAGGTGTGGGATTGTTATTGGGGATCGAATTAGTGGCTCACGCTGCTGCGATTTGGGGGCTTCCTTCAGGTAAGGCGCCCGGTGGTTATCTTGTGGAACGTCTCCATGACGCCGGACTTCTGACGATTCCTTCGGGGACCCACACGCTAAGGTGGTTGCCACCGCTGAATGTAAGCCGAGAGGAAATCGACGCAGCGATCGCCATTTTATCGGAGGTGTTGGCCTCTCTTCCACGGGCTTAATGGAGCCCTGCTGAAATACGTAATATTCAGGTTATGAAAAGCTTGTTGTCTATTGAATCCTTGGATCGCCAGGGGATATACGAGATTTTGGAGTTGGCTGAAGTGATGAAAGCGACTCGTGGCCGTCATGACTTTCTCCCGCTGGCGGGACAGTGTTGGGCGCTTATTTTCAGTAAGTCGTCGACGAGAACGCGGGTTTCCTTCGAGGTAGGGATTCGTGAATTGGGCGGCGATGTGATGTTCCTATCGGCCTCGGATATCCAATTGGGACGTGGGGAACCGATTAAGGATACCGCTCGTGTGATGGGGCGGATGCTTGATGGCGCGGTGATCCGAACTTTTCTACAGAGTGACGTTGAAGAGTTCGCCCACTATTCGAAGATTCCTACGATTAATGCGCTTACGGACGATGAACATCCTTGTCAGATTCTGGCTGACTTACAGACGATCAGGGAAAAGCTAGGGGGAGTGGAGGGCCGATCTGTGTGTTTTGTAGGAGATGGAGCCTGTAATGTTCCGCGCTCTTGGATTTGGGCGGCTGCCAAGCTTGATTTTGAACTTCGTATTGCCGCACCAGCCGCCTTTCAGCCGGACCCAGAATTACTAGAACGGATTGACCCTAAGGCGCGGGTAATTGTTACGGATGACCTGAATGAGGCAGCAAGAGGGGCGGACGTTTTGTACACTGACGTTTGGGTGAGTATGGGTAAGGAGGAGGAGGCGGCCTTTCGACTCAAGGAGCTGGCGCCATATCAGATAAACCGGGAGTTGGTGGAATTGGCCGCGCCAGATGCGATTGTGATGCATTGTTTGCCCGCCTATCGAGGGAAGGAAATCACAGAGGAAACCCTGGAAGCCCACGCGGATACTCTGTTTGATCAGGCTGAGAATCGCTTACATGCGCAGAAAGCAGTTCTTCAGCTGCTGGGGCGTAATCCGTAAGGGGTGCCTTTCATGGATCTTGGTCGATAAAGGATGCTTTCTTAGGGGATCTATTTTCAAAAATTGGGGTTTTCCTGAGTAAATCTCGGGATTTGGACTTTGCTGCGCAGGGATCAGACTTCAACCTGTGCGGCTTATGCAGACGCAAACTTCGGGCGCATGGTGGCGCCAACTTAATTCCTACCATTGGTTTGTTATCATCGTCGCTTCGGCGGCTTGGTTTTTTGACTGTCTGGATCAACGGCTGTTTTCGTTGGCACGCGTTCCAGCGCTTATCAGTTTGATGAGTTTGGATGCCAGTGATCCGAGACTGCAGGCATTCGGGAAAGTGGTTACGGCGTGTTTCCTGATTGGGTGGGGGATCGGCGGAATGATTTTTGGAGCGCTCGGAGATAAATATGGGCGAGCTAAAATGCTGACGCTGACGATATTGATTTATTCGGCGTTTACGGGGCTGAGCTATTTCAGCAAGACGCAGTTCGATTTCACGGTATTTCGCTTTTTGACTGGATTGGGGGTTGGTGGCGTATTCGGTCTCGCCGTTGCCTTAATCGCTGAGACCGTGCCGGATGGAGCTCGAGCGCAGTCTCTTGGGCTTCTTCAGGTTCTGTCGACTGTCGGCAATGTGTGCGCCGGATTTGCCAAAATGGGAGTGGATGCGCTGGAGGCAGATAAGGTAATTGCAGCCGGCGAGGGGTGGCGTTGGATGTTCCTGATTGGAGCTGTTCCTGCGCTAATGATTATTTTTACACGCTCCAAGCTGAAGGAGCCCGCAGCGTGGTTGCAGTTGAAGGAGCAGGGGTTATTGCCGAAAGGCAGCATCTTTGCGCCGTATAAGACATTGTTGTCCAGTACCCGCTGGCGCAAAAACTTGATCGTTGGAGCCCTCATTTCAGGGACTGGGGTTGTGGGGCTCTGGGCGATTGGGGAGTATGCTGTGGACCTTCAAAAAGCAGTGTTTGAGACGTATTACAAAGCGACGGTAGCTCCTGAACTGGTGAAAGTGAAGGTGGGGCAGGCTGTTACTAATGCCTACCTGCTCAATATGTTGGGCGCAGCAGTCGGTATGACTTTGTTCACAAGAATTGCTGCATTGGGGCGTAAGCTGGCCTTTGGAATTGGGTTTTCCGGCGCTTTAGTGATCACTTTCCTCGTGTACTGGAAAATGAATTCGCCATCTGACGCTTACTGGATGATGCCGTTGATGGGAATGGCTCAACTCAGTGTCTTCGCAGGATTTGCGATTTATCTGCCGGAGCTTTTCCCAAGCAAATTGAGAAGCACGGGAACCTCCTTCTGTTACAATTTTGGGCGCTTTGCGGCTGCCGCTGGTAGCTTCTTTTCGGCAAAACTCACCACAGATGTGTACGGCGCATATAAGAGCGTAGACCCCTCTCTCCCATCGAGGTACGCGGCGATGACGATGTGCGCGATCTTCCTGGTGGCCCTTTTCACACTGCCATTTGCTCCCGAAACTAAGGGCTGTCCCTTACCTCAGGACGAATAGAGGATTGATTTGCATTGAGTTCCGTTTCCTTAACGGGAACGGAGCCAATGCGGATTGTTGTAGCGTGCGTCAGCGATTTCCTTCGCTGCGTGCAAGATTTCGGCCGAAAGGCCGATTGGCTCGATAAAGTCAGCGAGGGTATTGGCAAAATCCTTAGCTTGAGGATGTGATTCTGGGTGGAGTTGCAGGCTCCCTTGATGGAGTAACCCAACTCTACTGCGTCGTTGGCCAGCGCCGGCGATTTTTTCTCCAGATCGAAGAATATCGAATTGGACTGGGTTCTCAAAACATGCCGCTGACACTTTTGATGAGTCGCGCGTCGCTAATTCGACGTTTTTTAGTGGAGTCGCAAGGACAGCCGCCAAGGCTGTGTGGATGATTTGGTAACTCTCTGCAGGTCTGATTTTTGAGAAAACATGCGACCTCGGGATGATGAGCGAGTAAGGCCAGTCTGAGCCGTGGGCAACGGAACCGCCGCCCGTCCATCGTCGGGTGATTTCAAGGCCAGGAAAGTCTTCCTGAGCCGTTTGGAGGCGTTCGAAGTAGCCGATGGTGACGCAGGGTGTTGCCCACCGATAAATGCGAAGAATGGGGCCGGATGTTTGTTCAAGTAGGGCTTGATCTATCGCCATTTGAATCCCCGCTGCGTGTGGGGAGTAATCCTCGATAAGCAGTAGGGATTCAAATTTCATCAACTCGTTAAGTTGTTGGCTAGTAGGATTTCGCAAATAGAACCCGGCGAGGGCTTGGTTCTCCTGTGATGACGCATTTCCCTGGTTCATCGGCACCGGCAAGTTGACCGGCGGTTGGAATGCAACGGATTGTCACTTTAAGGTCTTCTTTGATCTTTTGTTCGACTTCCGGTGAACCGTTCCAGTGTGCAAGGGCAAAACCGCCGTGAATTCCGGGCTTTTCAGGGTTTTTAGCTGTAAAAAACGCATAGAAATCCTCCTTTGAATCAATACGGACGGTGTGTTCATCCCTGTAAGCTGTGGCGCGAGCCAGAAGCCCGTCTTGAATATCCTGAAGCATCGATACCGCTCCTGAAATGAGTTCTGGATTTGGAACGAACGACTTTTCTTTTGGGGCGCGGTCTCGCCGAGTAACAGCAACGGTGCCCTTTTCGAGATCGCGGGGCCCAATTTCAATTCGGATAGGAACGCCTTTTTTAATCCATTCCCATGTTTTGGTGCCGCCTCCGATGTCGCGCGTGTCGACTTCGACACGGAGAGGTTCCCCGTGGAACGCCAGTTTTCGCAACTCGGACGCAAGTGTTTGAGCTGCTTGCAGAACAGCAGCCCGCGAGTCTTCCTTGGGCGTAATAGGAAGAATGACAATCTGGGAGGACGCGATTCTCGGGGGAAGAATGACGCCGTCATCGTCTCCGTGAGCCATAATAACGGTTCCAATGAGTCGCGTGCTGACTCCCCAGCTGGTAGTCCACGCGAACTCCTGAGAATTCGTTCGGGAGACAAACTTGATACCGCTGGCTTTCGCGAAGTTTTGACCAAGGAAATGTGATGTGCCTGCTTGAATGGCTTTGCGATCCTGCACCATAGCCTCAATGCAAAGCGTTTGTACCGCGCCGGGGAATCTCTCCCCAGCGCTCTTTTCGCCGGTGTAAACGGGGAGAGCTAAATGTTCGCGTGCAAAAGACGCGTAAACTTCGAGCATACGTTCCGTTTCTTCCCTAGCTTCTTGTTCTGTTTCATGTGCGGTGTGCCCTTCTTGCCAGAGAAACTCGGCTGTCCGAAGAAATAGACGGGGGCGCATTTCCCAACGAACGACGTTCGCCCACTGGTTAATGAGGATTGGTAGGTCCCTATAGCTTTCGACCCACTTTGCGTAGGTTGCTCCAATAATGGTTTCGCTAGTAGGACGAACGACAAGGGGCTCGGTCAATTCGGCCGAGGGAGCGGGCCGGAGCCCTCCGCCGGGAGCGGCTTCGAGGCGATGATGCGTGACGACTGCGCACTCTTTAGCAAAGCCTTCGACGTGTTCCGCTTCTTTAGCGAGATAGGATAGGGGGATGAATAGGGGGAAGTAAGCGTTTTTGTGCCCAGTCGCTTTGAACATGAGATCGAGTGATCGTTGCATGTTTTCCCAAAGACCGTATCCCCAGGGTTTAATGACCATGCATCCCCGTACGTCTGAAGACTCAGCGAGATCCGCTGCTTTAACAACTTGCTGGTACCATTCTGCGAAGTCTTCGCTGCGTCTTGGTGATATTGCGTTTTGGGTCTGACTCATGATGTAAGGCCAAGAATCTAGCCATTAGTGCATTAAGCGGCAAGGGCCATCCCAATTGCGCTGAGTCCCAAACGGGAACTCCTCTAATGCTGCTACCAACGGGAGCGACGCGTGAAAATTAAATGCAATACAATGTCAGGATTGTATGTGCTTCTTTAAAAATGGATTGTGGTGGCGTGTTTTGAGTGCTGTGAGACCTCTGTGATTCGATTCCGTTGACAGATGTCGGTGTTTGGGTACAGTCGTCCCCCCTTCGAGGTGGCCTTTGGTGGCTTCGGGGGG